>CAZFZN010000003.1:0-339859 GCA_964523105.1 uncultured Akkermansia sp. | reverse complement strand
TGAACAACTTTTCCAAAAATGAATATTGAAACACAGAGAATTACTCGGCCTTGGGCGTGCGCATCGAACTTGCAGCGCCAAGGCTGGGACGGCCTTGCTACGGGCCTGGGGACCCGCTGGCGAAAGCGAGAATCCGCTGCGTTCAGTCCCCCGGACCTTCCGTCGTCACCGCGCCTTCCTGCTTATTGAGCGCGGCCTCCAGCGCGCGCCAGCCGAGCATGGCGCACTTCACGCGCTGCGGGAACTGTCGCACGCCGGCGAACACGGCCATCTCGCCATATTTATCCATGTCAGGCTCCGCCGCAGTGCTCACGATGTCGTGGAATCCGGAGATCAACCCGCGGGCCTCCTCCACGGTTTTGCCTTTCGCCTTCACGGTCATGATGCTGGCCGCGCTCTGACTGATGGCGCAGCCCTGGCCCTGGAAGGTGACTTTTTCGATTTTCCCGTCGTCGCCGAGCGTGACCCAGACTTCGATTTCATCGCCGCAGGAGGGGTTCACGCCCTCGGCGTGCAAGGCCGGCGGCACCGGCTGCGGCCCCTGATTCCGCGGGCGGCGGGAGTGGTCGAGGATCACCTGCTGATAGAGTTCGTCCAATGGGTTCATGTTTTGAACAGGAGGCAGCAGAGGAAGCAGAGAGCAAGCAGGAGAATGCCGCTCCGCACTTCCTGATCGCTCTTCGTTTTCTTCGTTCTCTTATGTGCAAAACCCAAAGCCCAAGCCTCTGCTTCCTCCGCGTCCTCCTGTTCAAAATCCCGAAGCCAGGGCCTCATCCGAAGTACCGCTTCGTCTCCGCCAGAATCTCCCCCGCCCTCCTGATTTCCTCCTCCGTGTTGTAGAAATAAAGGCTGGCGCGCGCGGTGCCGGGCAGCTTCAGCTTCTTCATGAGCGGCTGCGTGCAGTGGTGCCCGCCGCGCAGCGCCAGGCCGCGGTCGCCGGCGAAGGTTACGAGGTCGTGCGGATGCACGCCGTCCATCACAAAACTGCTGAGCGCACCGCGCTTTCCCTTCGGACCAATGGCGCGCACTCCTTCGATGCTGTTGAGCGTCTCCACCAGAAGCGCGGTCAGGGCTTCATCCCTGGCGGCGATGTTTTCCATGCCGATGGAATCAAGATAAACACACGCCGCGCCAAGACCGATGGCACCGGCGATGTCCGGGGTGCCGGCTTCGAACTTTCCCGGCGCCGCACGAAACGTGCTCCGCTCGTAGCGCACGCTCTCGATCATCTCGCCGCCGCCATGGAAGGGCGGCATGTCCGCCAGCGCGGCGCCCGTGCCGTAGAGGGCGCCAATGCCGGTGGGCGCGCAGATCTTGTGGCCGGAAAAGGCGAGGAAATCACAGCCGAGGGACTTCACGTTCACAGGGATGTGTCCCACGCTCTGCGCGCCGTCCACCAGCGTCGTGATCCCGCGGCTGCGCGCGAGCGCACACCATTCCGCGGCCGGCGTGATGGTGCCGAGGGAGTTCGAAATGTGGGCAAAGGCGAAAAGTTTCACCTCCTCCGTGAGCAGCGACGGCACCGCCGCTTCGTCCACGGCGCCGCTTTCATCCAGAACCGGCACAAAGCGCAGCGTGGCCCCGTGACGCTCCGCCGCGAGCTGCCAGGGCACGAGATTGCTGTGGTGCTCCAGTTCCGTGAGCAGGATGACATCGCCCGCGCGCAGGTGCTTCTGGCACCATGCATACGCCACCAGATTGACCGCCTCCGTCGTGCCGCGCGTGAAGACGATTTCATTCTCCTCCGCGCCGATGAACGCCGCCACGCGCCGCCGCGCGGCTTCATACAGGTCCGTGGCCCGGGCGCTCAGTTCGTAGAGGCCGCGGTGCACGTTGGCGTTGTCGTGCTCGTAGTAATGCGTCAGGGCCTCGATGACCGCGCGCGGCTTTTGCGAACTGGCCGCGCTGTCAAAGTAGATCAGCGGCTGCCCGTTCGCCTGCACCTGGCGGAGAATGGGAAACTGCGACCGCACGGCGGCCCAGTCTGTCTGCGGGGGATTCATGTCACGACAAAAGGCCCCGCCGCCGCCGCGTGGCAACGCGGGAAATTCAGTTTGCAAGCCGGCGCCCGGCGCGGCATTTTCGGGGCATGACATCAACCCGGCACCGCTTCAGCGTGGATGATTACTACCGCATGGGAGAGGCCGGCCTCTTCCCGCCCGGCAAGCGCGTCGAACTCCTCGAAGGAGAAATCAAAGATATGATGCCCGTCGGCCCATTCCACTCGGGAGTCGTGAATCAACTCGCCGACTTCTTCACTCTCTGCGCCAACCGCCGCTGGCTGGTCACAAATCAGAATCCGGTGCGCCTCGGCCGCTATTCGGAGCCTCAGCCGGACGTCGTGCTCGTCCGCTACGCCGCTGATTTTTACAAAGGCCGCCACCCCACACCTGAGGATGTCCTCCTGCTCGTGGAAGTCGCCGACACCTCCCTCGACTACGACGAAGGCGAAAAGCTTGCCGCCTATGGAAAGGCCGGCATCGAAGATTACTGGGTGGTCAACCTCAAGGACCAGTGCGTGCAGGTCTATCGCGAGCCGCATTACTCGGGCTACTCCAGCACCGCCGTATTCAAACCCGGCGATAAAGTCTCGCCGGCGGCCTTCCCTGACGCGCAGGTGGATGTGGCCGCGCTGCTGCACCGGCCGGAGTCCTGACATCGTTTGCGGATGAATTGCTTCCGTCTGTTGCTTTCGCTGTTCACAATCTGCGCAGCCGTTGCCTGCACCACAGGCTCTCCAATCGCTCCGCCTGCGAAGACGGAAGACTGGGGTATGGAATTCCACTACGGCGGGAGCGTGACCGGTTTCGGGCCCGAGCACTATCTTGTTAATCCACCTCTCGACTTCTGACGCCCATCCTGATTCACTGTGGGGTGACTGCCGCGTGATGTAGAGATCGCTGGCGGGAATGGCGGCGCAGCCGCTTTGGACTGCGGCGACTTGTCGCCGCCTTCCCCGCCGCGGACTTGTCCGAGGCGAACCGGTGCGGCACAGAGGGCGCGGAAATACACCGAAGCCCGGCGGGCACAAGTGCCCTTGCTGAAGGCGGCGACAAGTCGCCGCAGTCCACGGTACTTCGCACATCACATGGTGGTCACACCGATTCACTGAGAACTGCGTGCGGTTAATTAATGAAATCCCCCGGCCAAATTCCCATTCGACAGGCCCCGCCCGGGCTCTATTCTCACCCTTCCGTCCGGCCTGTCTGTCCTGTAAGATCTTACCCGGCATACACCCGCGAAATCAGAAATGACCACCCCTTCCCGTCCACTCTACTACGACAGCCACATGCACACGCCGCTCTGCAAGCATGCGGAGGGCGAGCCCGAGGAGTACGCGGAGATGGCGCTGCAGCGCGGATTGAAAGGAATCGTCATCACCTGTCACAGCCCGATGCCGGACCACTGGTGGCCGGAGGTGCGCATGGACCAGGAGCAACTGGACAGCTACATCGAAATGGTGCAGCGGGCGGCGGAACTTTATGCCGGCAAGCTCGACGTGCGGCTGGGCATGGAGATGGACTTCTTTCCCGGCATGGAATGGTGGGTGGAGCGGCTCAATGAGCGCTGCGAGTTCCATCACGTGCTCGGTTCGGTGCATTTCTTCGGGCGCGCCTACAAGGAGCGGTTCTTCAAAGGCGACCTGCTCGACTTCCAGCGCACCTACTTCACGCACATTGCGGAGAGCGCGGAGACGGGCCTGTTCGACACCCTCGCGCATCCGGACCTGGTGAAGAATATTCAGTCGGGCCTGTGGGATGGGAATTTCCGGCAGCTGGAAAGTCACATCGCTTCGTGTCTCGACCGCGTCGCGCGGACCGGCGTGGCCATGGAACTGAACACCAGCGGCATCAACAAATCCTATCCGGAATTCAATCCCGGCCCGGCGGTGCTGCGGCTCATGCAGGAGCGCGGCATTCCCGTCGTGCTCGGCAGCGACAGTCACACGCCGCGCCGGGTGGCGGCGGATTTCGACAAGGCGATCGATAGTCTGGAGGCGGCCGGTTATTCCAAAGTCAGCTGCTTCCTCGCCCGCAAGCGCCACGACTTCGCCCTCGCCGAGGTGCGCGCCACGCTGAATCTGCCGCAGCGCATCGCGCTGACGGAGGCGGAATTGCGCGCTTAAGCCGCAGCGCAGTCGCTCATCGTCCGCAGAATGATGGCCACCGAGCACGCTCCGGCGTCGGGATGTCCGATGCTCGCTTCGCCGAGCGTTTTGGCGCGGCCCAGCGTGGCGATCATGGCCTTGCTGGCATCGCGGCCGGCTTCTGCAGCATCGGCGACGGCGGCCATCGCTTCGGCGAGCGGCAGCGCGGTCACTTCCCCGGCTTTGGCCGCCGCGGGATGCAGTGCATCCACCATCGTCTTGTCGCCGGGCTGAGCCTTGCCACGGGCCTGCACTCCATCGCACGCGGCGCGGAGAAAAGCGGCGTAGCCGGCGGCGTCGAGTTCCGTGCGACCGGCCAAAGCTTTGCCGCCGTCGCGGAACAGCGTGCCGAAAATCGCGCCGCTCGCGCCGCCCATGCTGGAGATCATCGCCATGCCCGCGGCGCTGAAAAGCTTGTCGATGCCGTCGCTCGCCGCAGTCGCGCTGATTTTCTCCTTCACCGCGGTGAAGCCGCGCGCCATGCCGAGGCCGTGGTCGCCGTCGCCGAGATTGCGGTCGGCTTCACTGAGGAGCGGCTCGCTGGCGATCACTTTGTCAGCGACCGCGAGGAGCATGGCTTTGACGTCGTCGGGAGTGAGGGCGGATTTGGGCATGGGAGTGGATGAAACAGCGCCCTAATCATGGCTCCCGCCGGGGGCAAGGGAATGAATGGCAGCGAGTTCCGCGGAGGCCGGCGGCTATGGCGCGCCGGAAAGCTCGGGCGCAATCCTCCAGAAACCTCGCGCGACGTTCCCGTGCGGAACAGTGAACGTCACAGTCTCCGCGGCATCAGTCTGAGACACTGTCTGCACGGCCGGAAGCTGGATCGACCAGTCAGCGAGGCTGACAGACGATGCCACAGTCCACGTCAGGCCATAGGTGAGCCGCGGGCGGGTGATGGTAAACGCGACGTTCGCTGCGCCGACAGCGACGGTGATTTGGGGAAAGCTGGCGGCATTGAGCGCATCGGACTTCAGTGCAAATTCACTGAGATTGTCCCACCCGTCGCCATCGCGGTCCGCGAGCGGGCCACTGAGCTCCGGGTCGCTCAGTTCACCGGGGGAAAATGTCGAGTTCCGCCAGAGCGCGAAATCCTCGGTGAAAACAGGGCCGTTCGCCGCGCCGGGACTGCCGCCGGTCGCGCCGCTCAGTGCCCACGCGCCGGGAGCGCTGTCATCGGCGGGCGCCCGTGAGGGATCGCCGGTCACGAGCGTGTATCCCGCGCCGTCGGCGGCGGAGGTCCAGTCGTCGTCATAACGCATCCGGATCAGTTCGGCGCCCGTGGCCGAGAGGAGGACGATAGTGTCGGCGTCGTTGTCGAGATTGCCGGTGAATTGTCCGGCGACGGCGGCGCCGTTGCCGTAACGCAGCGCGAAGGCGGCGGCGTTTTCCACAATCACCAGGTGTTCTCCAGCAGCCAGCAGGGTGCCCGCGGGGAACGTGAACCTGACGCCTTCGGTGAAGTGCGCGCCGGTCAGGTCGAGCGTCACGTTCCCGGTGTTGCGCAGTTCGATGAACTCGAAATCGTCGTCGCTCAGCGTGGCGTCGGCCGCCAGTTCCGGAGCCGCGGGCGGAGCCGGATGATAATTGATTTCGGAAATGATGAGCGTCGCCGGATCCGGCATCGTGCCGGTGACGTATGCGCCGGCGGTTGGCGCGCTCCAGACGCCCGCGGTGAGGGTGCGCGCAGTCAGCAGGAGCGACGCGGGCACAGTCACCGACCCGCCGCTGGCCACACTCAGTGCGCCCGCCGCGATGCCGCCGCCGGAGAGCCGCGGGTCGGTGCCGTCGGTGGTGTAGTAAATGGTGGACGCGACGGGTGTTGTCAGCGTGACGCTGCCGCCGGGGGCGATGGTTCCCGGCGAAGGATTGAAGGCCGGCCGTTTCGGGAACTGCAGCTCGATCCATGCGCTGCGCTGCTGCAGCCATGTCTTGAGATAATCCACTTCGCTTTGATAGGTGGTGCGCGAGGCAAATCCCGGCGGACTGATGACCGTCATCTGGCCGAGCTGCGGCCATTTGGTGAAATTCCGCCCCGCCGCCTCCGCGCCGAGCAGCGTGGCGAGGGCGTCGATTTCCGCATCCACCGCGCTGTCGGCGAGCACGGTTTCGCGCAGCACGCTCCAGCGGTCGATGAACTGCTGCCAGTAGTCGGCCTCCTGCTCCATGCGCAGCCACCACGGCGCCCAGGTTCCGAAGTTGGTGAAGCTGCGGTTCCAGCCGTCGGTGCGGTAGCCCGGCAAATCGCCGCCCTCGGCGTAGTTCACATTGCCGAGCGCCCAGTTATAGTCCCACAGCGGCCCCATGGTCATTTGGCCGCCGCGCGGCACATACCAGTAAGTGCTGCCGCCGTCGAAATTGCGCGTCCATTCCCGGGCGATGCGATAATCCACCTGCGAGGCCACATTGGTATAACTGCGCCAGCTTCGGCCATTGCCGGGATGGACGAATCCGCTGCCATAGAGTGCAGACTCGAAGTCGGCGGCGTAACTGCGAATCCATGTCGCTTGTGTGCCGTTGAGCTTGTTGGCGCCGGGATCCCGGTGTTTGTGGCCCACCGTGCGGCCGCTGCCGGTGGTGCTGAACTCCATGTCGTCCGACGGACCGGACTCCACCATGAAACCTCCGGTGATTTCCGCAGAGTTAGTCGTGTTTTGCGGCCCGTCCTCCCCGACGCGGTCGAGGTCCGGCGGCTCCACCAGCAGATAAACCCCGGCGTAGTCGTCGGCGTAGGAAAACTGGCCGTCGCCGTCGTCATTGATAAACACCTCCACAAACCGCCAGTTCAGGGTGCGCCAGCCCATGCGGCCCCATATCAAATAGGTCAGCGCATTCCGCATGAGCGATTTGTCAGTGTAAGGCGCGTGCAGCACCCAGTCGGAGGAGGCTGCCATGCCGAGCAGCGGCGCGTTCACTTCGCGTCCGGCGGCGTCCCATGTTTCGAGCTTATACTGCTTCTGCGGAAAGGAGAGCGAACTGCGCCCGCGCAGGCGCAGACCGGTGCGCCCGCTGTAACTGACGGATCCTCCGGCGGCGGCGCGTCCGGTGCCGGCGTCCACGGGAATGAAAGCGCTGCCCGCGCCGGTCAGGGTGGTGGAGGAGGCGCCGGCGATGGCGCCGTCGGCGTTAAGGAAGACGAGCGGGAGATTGGAACTGAACGACGCGAGGTCCGCGGCAAGCTTCCAGAAATCCGTGCGCAGTTCCGGTCCCGGATCCAGACCGGGAGCGAAGACGCGCGCCCGCAGCCGGGTGGAGACGGAGAAATTGAGGGGCGCGCTGTAGGCTGTGGAGGCTGCGGCGGGAGCGGTGCCGTCCGTGGTATAGCGAATGGCACCGCCCGCCGGCACGCCGGCAGTGAGCGCGACCGTTACCGAAGCGGTGAAATTCCCGCCCGGGGGCGACGCGGCGACGCCGGAGGTGACGGCATCGAAGAACCCGTTGGCCGCGCCGGGTGTGGGCGTGCCGTAGGAGCCGTACTGCACCCGGTCCGGCGTGCCGTAGGAAATGTCAGGCGACATCGCGGGCAAAGTCAATTGCCTGGCAATAATACCGTCCGGTCGCGTGAGGGCCAGATATTCCCCGGTAGCGCTGAGCGCGAAACCGGTGTGCAGCAATCCCGCCGGATCAGTGTGCGCGATTCCACTGGCAAAGACGACGAGATACGAACCTGGCTCCATGCGTTGCGGGGGGAAGACGTACTCTCTCAAATTGCCGGGGGAGTCGGTAAGCGACCAGTCGCTCAGATCGATCGCAAGGGCGCCGTAATTGTGCAGTTCGATCCAGTCAGGATAACTGCCGTGACCATCGGCAAAAGCGGTGTCGTTGGACGACATGACCTCGGTGATGTCGAGCGTCCACGACGGCTCCAGCACTTCGATTTCCAGCGGCAGCGTGGAGTCGGGGAAACCGGCAAAGGCGGCTGTGATGCTGAACGTCTGCGCCGCAGCGGTGAGCAGCGGCGTACCGGAGATGACGCCGGAGCCCGGGTCGAGTATCAGACCGGCAGGCAGTGCCGGCGTCACGGTGAATCCGGCGGGCGGGCTGCCGCGGAGAACAGGAAGCAGGGGCACGGCCGCACGGCCGCGCGTGAAGGTCGCCGGGCTGCGTGAGTATCCTGTCAGGGCCGGAGCGAGAACAGCCAGCGAGACCGTGGTGGAGGGCATGGCGCCACCCGCGTAAGCGGCCGTGACCGTGTAGTCCGCGGCGGCACTCACGGCGGAGGGTGTTCCGGCGATTCGTCCGGTGCCGGTATCAAATGTCAGCCCGGCGGGCAGCGGCGGCGTGATGCCGAAGGAAGCCGCCACACCTCCGTGCACGACCGGATCCAGCGGCGCTGCGGGCACATTCACCGTAAGTTCCACCGGACTGTTCGGATAGGAAATGGCGGGCGGCACCGCGCTCCATGCCTCGAGTTCCGCGACGGAGAACTCCGCCGCCGTCGAGTTGAGGCGCAGGCGGATGCCTGTCACTCCCGTCACCGGTGCGAACGAATAGAGGTGCCGCGTGTCCACCGCATCCGCCAGTGAAATGACGTCGAGGAGCAGCCACGTCTTCGCGCTGATCTCCGCGGGATCGAGTCCGAGACTGGCATTCACCGCCACCGCCGAGAGGTCGTCGCGGGTGTATTCAAAAACGATCTGAGCGCTGCGGCGGTTTCCAAACTGCGTTTCCAGCCCGATGCGGTCCAGCGTCACCGGTGCTTGAAAGCGCGCGCCGAGAAAGGTGTTCAGGGTCCCTCCGATCCACGGCTCCTGCACGGGCGGCGCGCCTTCCGGCACATCGGAATACAATCCGTCATTGGCGCGAAAGGGACGGAAATTCCGCGGATCGGACGGACCGATGAAGTCCTGCGCGAACGCCGTGCCGCCCTGCGAAGCGAGCGCCACATTCGTCCGCCCGCTGCTCAGCGGCTCCGACGTGCTCAGCAGAGTGGACGGCACCCCGCCGCTCACCTGCCCTGTCTCCGTTTGCGTCATCACGCCGGTGGGTTCGGTCATTCCAAGCGCCCATTTGCTGTTCAGCCAGCGCCGCAGATCGGTCACCTCCGCGGCGGTCAGCAGGCGGTCGTAGAGTATCACCTCACCGATATGCCCGTCCCATGCCTCCGCGCGATTGATGCTCGACGGAGTATCACGATCGAGGTTTCCTATCCGCACCCCTTGAAGGGCGGCGGTTCCATTCCACTCCAGCTGCGTGCGGGCCGACTGCAGCAGCCCGAAATCCTGGCCCGCGGGAGAAATCTGCACGCCGGACATCATCCACGTATTCGCCGGCATGGTTCCGAGCTGCAGGTCGGTGTTGCCCGTCGGCACGCCGCTGTAAAACCGGCAGCTTCCCCCGCCCTGACGATAAAGCACCGGATCGGTGCCCGAAGCATTGAGGCCCGACATCAGGTGCGCGCTTCCCCCGAAACCGCCTGACTTTTCCGCCACCACCACCGCGGTGTAACCGGTGGAAAGCGTGAGCGCCGGAATATCGAGCTTATCCTGCGACCCGCCGGTGAACTTCACCGCGTGATGGCCCGCCCTGACCGCAGCGGCGCGGGCAGGATTGCCGTTCGTCACCGACGCCGCAGTCGTGCCCATGCCGGAAGATTTGTCGGCCCACGCTGTCACCGGCGTTCCCGTGACCGCGATGTCCACATTTCCATCTCCGTCGAGATCGTCGCCGTCGAGCCACAGCACATGACCGGGAATGTCGAGCGGCGAACTGATCTCCGCGCGGAGAGTGGCGGCCGCACCGGCGAGGGCCGGCAGCGCCGCTGTCAGAATGAGGGGGCGAAGGTTGCGGGTCATGGGGTTCAGTGTGACCGGAGCCGCCCGGGCGGAGCGATGAACAAAGGCGGGCAAGTTCTTATACAACGGCGCACCGGCTTCCGGCCAGCCTCAGTCTTGCAATGTCAGGGAAGGAATGGCAAAAGCTTCCCATGGTGCATCGTCCGCCGCATGTCGCGCTGATCGTCGAGACTTCCAAGGTCTATGGCCGGGAAATTCTGCTGGGTATCAGCCGGTATCTCTCGCTCCACGGGCCATGGAGCATCTTCGCTCAGGAGCGCGGACAGGATGACGATGATCCTGCGTGGCTCGCACGCTGGAAGGGCGACGGCATCATCACCCGCGGACTGGATCACACCCTGTGCCGCAAGGCGCAGCGGCGCGGCATTCCTGTGGTCAGTTTGCGCCACTTGCTGGAAAAGCCGGGATTCCCGACCGTGTTTCCCGACCAGCGGCTCATTGCCACGCGCATTGCGGATCACTTTTCGTCCCGCGGCTTCCGGCACTTCGGCTATTGCGGGGTCGCCGGATCGAAGCGCTGGGAGCGCGAGCGGTTCGCCGTTTTCTCCGCTCTCGTCTCCCGCCAGGGCGGAACCTGCTGCGAATACGTGCCGCCCGGCGGATGGGATCAGCCGCAGAACTGGGAGCACACCCAGGCATCGCTCATCAAGTGGCTCCGTGCCCTGCCAAAACCCGCAGGCGTCATGACCGCCTACGACAGCCAGGGCGTGCAGGTGCTCGACGCCTGCCGCCGTGCGGGCATCCGGGTGCCTGACGATGTCGCGGTGGTCAGCGTGGACAACGATCCGGTGCTCTGCGAGCTTGCCAGTCCGCCGCTCTCCAGCCTGGACCAAAATGCCCAGAAACTCGGCTATGAAGCTGCGGCGCTGCTGGACCGGATGATGCGCGGCGGGAAGGTTCCGGCGGCAAATTACTTCTTCGAACCCGGCGAAGTCGTCGTGCGGCAATCCTCGGACGTCATCGCCGTAAAGGACGCCCAGGTCTCCAAAGCCATCGGCTTCATCCGCGAAAACGCCTGCCGTGAAATCGACGGCGCCCTCATCGCGCGCGCCTCCGGTCTTTCCCGCCGCGCCCTGGAAAAGAAATTCCGCGCCCTGACAGGTCACACGCCGATGGAGCAGGTGCATGAAATCAGGCTGCGCCGTGTGAAACAGCTGCTCGTGGAAACGGACTACACCCTGCCGGTGGTCGCGGAACAGTGCGGCTTCGAATATCACGAATACATGTGCCGCTTTTTCAAAAAGCAGACCGGATCCAGCCCCGGTGAGTACCGCCGCCGCTATGGGAAAGGAAAGTGAGCCTGGCGTTGGTGTACAGGCTTCAGCCGATCAAACCAAACTGCGGCGAAGCCGCCACACTTGTTCTGTGTCTCTGATAAATGGCGGCTTCGCCGCGGAGAAGGTTGATCGGCTGAAGCCTATACACCCACCAGCGCGGCCAGGAGATTGTCCACCGCCGCGAACATCGCGCGGTCGATGCTTTCCAGGGTAAAACCGCCAAGGTGCGGCGTGGCCAGCACTTTGGCGTGCTGCACGAGTCGCTGGTCGGTGGGCGGTTCGGTGTCGAAGGCGTCCAGCGCCAGCCCGGCAAGTCGGCCGGAATCGAGCGCCGCGAGCACGGCACGGGGATCGAGCACATCGTAGCGCGCCGTATTGATGAGAAACGCGCCCGGCTTCATAATCGCCAGCGCATCAGCTGTCAGGACCGGCGTTCGGTCCGCGTTGGGCGGACAATGGAGGCTGAGAAAATCGGCGGAGGATACGACATCCGAAAAACCCGCATAGCGAAATTGCGGACCCGGCTGAAAACCGGAATCCGGAAACGCATCGAAGGCCACCACTCGCATATCACAGCCAAGGGCCATGCGGGCGACTAGCCGCCCGACACGTCCGCAGCCGATGAGGCCGAGCGTGCGGCCTTCGAGTTCCATCCCCGGCCCGCCGCGTTCCCACATGCCGCGTTTCAGGGCGGCATCCGCGGGTGCCAGTCCCCGCGCCAAAGCGAGCAGGTGAGCGATCGTCAATTCCGCCACCCCGCGGGCATTGGCGCCTTCGGCTCTCAGTACGACGATACCGCGCGCGGCCGCTGCGGCGAGGTCGATGTTGTTCACTCCAGTGCCGTTGCGGCTGATGACGCGGAGCTGATCCGCCGCCTCCAGGACCCGGGCCGTTACGGGCTCGACACCGGCGAGATAACCGGCGCATCCCGGCAGCAGCGTGCAGAGTTCGGATTCGTCAGGCTGCCGTCCGGGTTCGCAGAAAATGAGCTCGCCGCCGGCGGCGCGCAGTTTATCCAGCGACGGATGACCGCTGCGCGTGACGGAGCGCGGAGTGACGAGGACTTTCATGACTCACTCGACAATGATCTGACCTCTGCGGCGAAACACGCGCCGGGGAAAGCCCTCGCGTTCGATGTCGCCGTAGTTGTGGCCGGCGTCGCCGGGATAGACACAAAAGGAAATGAGCGGCTCGTCACCGGTGTTGATGCTGCGGTGTCCCCAGTAGGGCGGCACATAAACCATGCGCCCGGGAGCGAACTCTTCGTACCGGCACTGCCCGTCCGCCGTTTTCATCATCATGAATCCGCGTCCCCTCAGCGCGAGATAGATTTCGCCGGTATTCAGCCGTGTATGATAGTGACCTTTGGTCATGAAGCACTCGTCGCCCACACAACCTGGCTTGAGATCGCTGATGCAATACATGAGATGCCCGTACTCGTGCGGCACCGGGCGCTCGAAGACCTCGTAATGCACCGGATCGCCGTCCGCGATGAGCGCATCCAGCGCCGCGGCGTCACTGTAATAGCCGCGCATGTCGGACGCCCGCCGCGTGAGCACGCTGCCGGGATCGCGCATCACACCGGCGGCAAGATCGAGGTCCACGCTGAAGGGCTCGATGAAGGTGGTTTCGGGCAGGAGGAAATTCATGGCGGGAAAGGCAGGTAAACGGCTAACGGCTCTCCGCGGCGATGCGTGAGAGCTCTTCAAACAGCGGACCGCCGGTGGGAATGTCCGCGGCAAAAACATCGGCGATGACCCGCGTCCAGCCGTGCAGAAAGTAAACCCAGCCGTCCTCGACCTGAAGATGCCGCTGCGGCTGTTGCGCACGCGCCTGATCAAGGAAAACGAGATCACCGCGGTAATTGAATTCCCAGACGATGGCGTGCCGCGGGAACAGCACATCATCCGTGAGCGGCGAACCCGGCGCGTCTTTGCCGAGGCCGGTGGCGTTGACGACGAGCGATCCCTGGGGCAACTCCGCCACCAGCGCGTCCGCGTCCCGGGGATGCGGGACGTGATGTGTGAGGAGTTCGATGCCCGTCCCCCAGCCGCGGTGCAGTTCCCGCAGGTGCTCGAGGCGCGGGGTGCTGCGGTTGGCGACGTGGATGCGCAGCGGGCGGTTGGCTTCGTGTTCCGGGCGGCAGAGATGCCATGTCAGGGCGATGGACGATCCGCCGGCGCCGAGGATGAGGGCTTCCGCGCGGCTGGTTTCCCAGTGCTGCGCCGGCAGAAAGGCATTCAGCGAATCACCCACCGTCCACGGGTCCACGGCCCGGCCGTGCAGCCTGCCGCCCCGTTTGTAGATGCTGCTGATCTCTCCCATGGAATCCGACAGCGGGTCGAGCCTATCGAACAAATCGCGACTGGCCGCACAAAGGTCGATCTTGTGAGTGGTCACCAGAGCCCCAAGTGCCAGCGGATCGCGTTTGATGAACTCCACCGCGTCACGGTAAGCGGCGGGATCGGCATGGAGCGGGAAATCCATGCCGCGCAATTCGCAGTCGCCCAGCTTCAGGGCGGCGGCCCAGCGCGGGAAGACACGGTTGATCGACGACTTGCCGGTCGTCACGCCGATGAAAAACATCGTGGGGCGGGTGCAGGCGGGATGGTTCATGATGAAGGGGCGGACCACTCGTTCAGGCAGCGCAGCAGCGAAGCGTAGCGGTCGGTGCGGGACAGGTAATAGCCGGAGGTGGAAGTGTCAGGCTCAAAGCGGCGGCCCAGTTGTACCCACTGCGCCGCCGCCGCGGGGAACCCGGACAGAACTCCAGCGCCGACACCGGCCACCATGGCCGCTCCCATCGGAGTGCCGCCGCCGTTTTCGATCTGCACGACGGGGGTCTGGAGCACATCGGCTTTGAGTTGATTCCAAACGGCGCTGCGTTCCCCCCCGCCCGTGACGCGGACTTCGGAGAAGACGGTGCCGGGGAGCAGTTGCCGCAATGCGCGTTGATACAGGGCGTATTCGAGCGCCACGGATTCAAGCACGGCGCGAAACAGTGCGCCGGGCCCGTGGTCCCATGTCAGGCCCGCCCATGAACCGCGCAGTGCCGGCCATGCCGGCGAAACCCGCCCGCCGAGATGCGGCACGAAAAACGGCAGGTCGTGTGAGGACTGCACCGTCGCCGCGAGGGCATTGAGTTCCTCGAATGATTTGCCGCCGAACTCGCGCCGGAACCACTCCAGATTCAAGCCGCCGCCATTGATATAGGCATAGGGATGCCACAGCTCCGGCGTGACCGACTGTCCGCAGCCGAGGGTGCCTTCGATAATGTCAGGCGAGAAGGTTTCCGTCGTCGCCGCGAAAACCGAAGCCGTTCCCGCCACGTCCACACAAATACCCGGTGCCGTTGCGCCAGAGGCGAGAAATCCCGCCGCCGTGTCGCCGCATCCGGCCATGACCGGAGTGCCGGCGGGCAATCCGCAGACCGGGGCCATTTCCGGAGTGACTGCTCCGATGCCATCCGCGGGGCTCACGATGCGCGGCAGTTTTTCCGCGGTCACACCGAAGCGTTCGCACAGGGCCGCATTCCATTCACGCCGCCGGTTGTCCGCGAAACCCGAGAAGTGCAGATACGTGCTATCGATGAAGGCCTGCGGGGCATCGAGCCCGCACAGCCGCATCGCCACGTAACCGCCGGGCTGCACGAACTTTGCGATGCGCGCAAAGGTGTCAGGCTGTGCCTCCCGCCACCAGAGAATCTTCGGTCCGTGATTGAAGCTCGGTGCGTTTCCCGCCGTGCGAAGAATCTCATTCCCGGCTTCCTCCTGCATCCGGGCAATCAACGGCTGACATCTCGTGTCGAGCCATGAGTCGTACGGCGTAACGGCTCTTCCGTCCTCCCCGATGCCAATGATGCCGGCCATTTGCCCGGCCACGGCAACCGCCGCCACGCCGGCATTCCCCGCCTGCTCCATGCACTGGCGCAGCAATCGGCACGCGGAGGCGAACTGGAATTCAGGATCCTCCTCCACTGCACCCGGAGCCGGATGAAAGGGACGGGAGGGCTCGAATCCCCCGGCCATGCATCGTCCGTCCGCTGTGTAGAGCGCGACCTTCACTCCTCCGGTGCCGATGTCGATGCCGGCGAGCAGTTTCATGCGGAAAATGAAAGGCACGTTTTGAGTCCCCGCCGCGCCGCCATTCCGGCGATGACCTCAGCGGCGTCCGCCAGCGGGCGGGTGGAGGTGATCAAATCACCAAGCCGCAGCACGCCGTCGGTGACGAGCGCGAGCGTGGCCTGAAACTGCCGCAGACTCTGCCGCGTCGTGCCGGTGACGATGAGTTGCCGGTAATGAATGAGATTCGCATCCAGCGGCACGGCGGCGCGGTCTTTGGGAAGCCCGCCGAAGAAAACAACGCGTCCGTTCACTGCGGCCAGTTCCACAGCCAGAGGCAGCACTTCCGGGGACGGACAGGCCGTGATGATGACATCCGCGCCCGCACCGCCGGTGAGACGCAGCACTTCGCCGCGCAGATCGCCGTTCACCGTGATGAGTGCCGGATCAAGGGCGCGCGCCATGTCCAGCCGGTCGTCGTGCCGGTCGTTGAGGATGATTTTCCCCGCCCCGGCGAGGCGCGACATCTTCGCATGCATCACGCCGATCGGTCCGGCACCGATGATGAGCACGGTGTCGCCCGGTCCGGTGCGCGCCTTTTCCCGGGCATTGTAAACACACGCCATGGGTTCCACGAGCGCGGCCTCCTGAAAGGAGACGTGGTCCGCGATGGGAAACACGTTGCCCTGCTGCACCGCCAGCGCCGGAATCCTGACAAATTCAGCGAAGGCCCCGTCCTCGTGAATTCCGAGCGCACGATACCCGGGATCGAGATGCCCGTCCCCGGCGACGCTGAGGCGCGAAGGCACCGGATTCCAGTTGGGGGCGATGCACACACGCTGGCCCGCGGAGAATCCGGTGACGCCCGGGCCGGTGCGCTCGATGACACCCGCCAGTTCATGCCCGATGACCAGCGGCCTCCCGGCACTGGCAAAGGCATGGCCGTGATTCCACATGCGCAGGTCGGTGCCGCAAATGCTGGCACCGCCCGTCCGCAGCAGAATTTCGCCAGGGCCGGGCCCGGGCACCGGCATGGATTCCACGCGGAGGTCATTCTTTCCGTAAAGTCGGGCGGCGATCATAAATGAGTCAGTCGAGTGAAACCGGGCGGCGCTGCCGGATGGAGAGGTTTCCCGCATTCACCACGGCCACCGCGGCGCGGCCATCGCGGCCCGTGACGGCTGCCGGGCGGCCTTCTCGAATGGCGGCGATGAATTCCATGTCCTCGGCAAGATAGGCATCGCGGTAAAGATGCGTCCACGACACCACGGACGGCCGGCGGATTTCTTTTTCCCGCGTAACGACCGCGACCGTCCCGGCATTCAAACCGCCAATGCTGATCAGACCGTGAGTGCCCACTATTTCCGCGCGCGAGTCATAGGCGTACTGCACGCCCTGGGCACCCGTGATGCTGCCCTGTGCTCCGCTGGCAAAGCGCGCACTCAGCAGCACCTGGTCGTAAAAATCGGGAAACTGCGCCGCGGCCTCCGGCGTCCGGTAGTTGCCCGCGATGGCATAAACCTCCGTGAATTCGCTGCCGGTGAACCAGCGCAGCGTGTCGATGTCGTGACTGCAGACTTCGGCGAGGGGGCCGTTGCTTTGGGCGAGATCGAACATCCAGGGCCGGGGCCAGGTGGGCCCGTGCGTGCAGGACCTGACAAGAACCACGTCGCCGATTTCTCCGGCCCTCACGCGTTCCCGCGCCGCGAGGAATGAAGCATCGAACCGGCGCATGAATCCGATTTGCAGCACCACGCCGGCCCGGTCCGCCGCGGCGATCATAGCCTCGCACTCCGCGACGTTCATGGCCATGGGCTTCTCGCAAAAAATCCCCTTCCCCGCCGCCGCCGCCGCCACGGCGATCTCCCGGTGCAGCGCAGTGGGCGCCGCAATGACCACACCCTGCACCCGCGGTTGCGCGAGAAGCTCCTGATAGCCGGCAAAGGCCGGGACCCCGCCCAGTTCGCGCGCGGCTTCCATGCGATTCACTTCGGCCGCATCCGCCACCGCCGCCACTTCCGCACCGGGTACCAGCCGCGCCAGGTTTCGCGCATGGATCATTCCCGCGCGTCCGCATCCGATGATGCCGATCCCGATGCTCTGTTGTTTCATGACGCTTCGCTATGCGAGGCGGCGGCCTCTTCCAATGACGAATCCCGTCCGGGTATTATATAAACGCGAAAACTGTCCTCATGGCCGCGCCTGTATAATTTCTGTGCCGGTAAGTTCATCGCCGCCGCCACCCTGCCTGGTATGTTCGCCCCGTCGCGCCACCGCAGTGTGATGCCCTCGCACCCCCGGCCGATTCACCTTCCGACACCCGCTAACCACATGAAAACGAATTCGCCACCCATCACGCAACTGCGCAGCCGCAGGGTCATCGCGGCGCTCAGTCTCGCCCTCTGCGCCTCCGCTTCCGCGGCCGTCACCATGACCGACCTCACCAATGTGACCCTCGCCGCCAGTCAGATCGAGACCGGGCCGGACAACAGCGACAATCCCGATGTCACGGGCGGGCTCGGCGGCGTGCTTGTGAGCTACACGGAAACCGGCTCCAACGCCTACGGCTGCTGCGGCGGACGACCCGGCACCTACGGCGCCCACAACTTGAATGACGGCGACATCGGCGGCTCGCCAACCAACCAGGACGGATTCTACGCCATTCCGGATTCCGGCCCGGGGGCGGTGGTCATCACGTTCACCGGCGGTCCGGCGCTCATCAGCGGCGTCGCCATTTATAACGGCTACGCCAACCGCGACGACGGCGCCTACACCCTCAAGGACGCGGCCGGCAATGTCCTCGGCGGATGGACCCTCTCGACGCCACTCGGCGCAACCAACGACGGCATGGATTCCTTCTGGCTCACATTCAACACTCCAGTGAGCACCAACGGACTGGTCATCGATACCGTCGTGGGTGACTGCTGCGGCACGCCGAGCTTTCGCGAGATTCAAGTCTTCGCTGTGCCCGAACCCGGAACGGCCGTCGCCCTGACACTCGCAGGTCTCACGATCGCCGGCCGGCGCCGGCGCTGCTGAAGGTCAGTTCTCCGCGCTTATGAAAGTCGGAATCGATTCCTACTGCTATCACCGCTTCTTCGGCGAAGTCTATCCGGGACAAAAGCCGGCGGCCGTGCCTTACACCATGGACTCGTTCCTCGACCGCGCGAAAGCGCTCGGCTGCGAGGGCGTGTCGCTGGAGTCCTGTTTCTTCCCGGAATTCAGCGCGGACTATCTCACCGGTCTGCGGCGGAAACTGGACGCGCTGGAATTCGACCGTGTTTATGCGTGGGGACATCCCGACGGCCTGGAAGCCGGCGGCAGTGTGAAAGCGAAGGAGGAGATGCTGGCTCACATCGAGCACGCGCGACTCATCGGTGCGCCGGTCATGCGCGTCGTGGGCAGCAGTTTGATGTACCGCTTCGCGCCGCACGAGCCGCAGCTGAAAATCCTCGCCGAATGGTTTCGCGAGGCCACGGACATCGCAGCGCGCCACGGCATCCGTCTCGCGGTGGAGAATCACATCGACTACAACTCCGACGAAATCCTCTGGCTGATCGAGCAGGTCGGCTCGGAGTACTTCGGCGTGAATCTCGACACCGCGAATTTCCTCCGCGTGCTGGATGATCCCGTAGAAGCCACGCGCAAGCTGGCGAAGCACATCTATGCCACGCACGTCAAAGACCTCCGCCCGGTCAAAGGAGTCAATGTGCGCGAATGGTATTACTTTTCCTGCGTCGCCGCCGGTGAAGGGCTCATCGAGATCGCAAAGATCGCGCAGGTGTTGCAAGACATGGGCTACACCGGCTTCCTCGCCTTCGAAACGGACATGCCGCATCCGGATTACGCAGAGCGCGAGGAGGCGATGGTGGAGCAAAGCATCGCGTTTCTGAAAAATGTGGCCGCCAGCCTGAAGTGACATCCCATGCCAGCCAAAGATCTCCGCATCGCCATCATCGGCAGCAATTTCATGGGCAAGGCCCACAGCAATGCGTGGTCTCAGGCCGCGCGCTTCTTCGATCTGCCGCTGCGGCCCGTGCTGCAGGTGGCGTGTGCCCGGCATGAAGCCTCGCTGCGGGCATTCGCCGACAACTGGGGCTGGAGGCACACGGAAACGGACTGGCGGAAGGTGATCGACCGCGATGACGTGGACGTGGTGGATGTCGCCCTCCCGCAGCATCTGCACCACGAGGTGGCCATCGCGGCCGCCAAAGCGGGCAAGCACATTTTCTGTGAGAAGCCGATGGCCATGAACACTGAGGAGGCCCGGGCGATGGTCGCGGCCGCGGAGGAGGCGAAGGTGGTGCACTACGTAAATCACAATTACCGCCGCACACCCGCCGTGCGTCTCGCGCGACAGTTGATCGACGAGGGCAGGATCGGCCGCCTCTTCCACTGGCGCGGCGCCTATCAGCAGGACTGGATCGTGGATCCGGAATTTCCCCTCACATGGCATCTGAGAAAAGAAACCGCCGGCAGCGGACCGCATGGCGACCTGAATTCCCACAGCGTGGACCTTGCGCACTATCTCGTGGGGGACATCCGCACCGTGTCGTGCCTGACAGCGAATTTCATCAAGGAGCGCCCGCTGCCCGGTGAAGGCGCGGCCACTTTCAGCGCGGGCACGGGCGGTGCCGCAGCGCGCGGCGAAGTGACCGTGGAGGATGCCTCGCTGATGATGGTGGAGTTTGCCAGCGGCGCCATTGGCTCGTTCGAGGCGACGCGGTTTGCCACCGGACGCAAGAACCGCAACACTTTCGAGATCTACGGCAGTGAAGGCGCGCTCGCCTTCGACCTTGAGCGCATGAATGAACTGCAGTTCCACTCCCGCCGCGATCCGGAGCACGCCCAGGGGTTTCGCACCATCCTCGCCACCGAATCCTGTCATCCCTACATCAAGCACTGGTGGCCGCCGGGGCACATCATCGGCTACGAGCATGAATTCACCCACGCCGCCGCGGACTTCATCAATGCCGTGGCCGGCGGAACACCGGTGGAGCCCGATTTCCGCGACGGACTGAAGTGCATCCGCGTGCTGGAGGCGGGACTGCAGTCCGCCGCCAGCGGCCGGAAAGTCACCCTATGAAACCGCGCCTCGTTCCCGTCTTCTTCGACCCGGGGCGCGACAGCGGATTCGATGTCCAGCTCGCGGCGCTCCGCATTCTCTTTGCCAACGAGGCCGAATTTCTTCCGCCCGTCGCTTTGGGAGAATCCCTACCGGGGTGCGATGCTGTCGTCTTTCCTCAATTGCTTGGCGAAGCCTACCGGCGTCTCGACGACTTTCGCGCTCTCCAGCTTCCGGTGCTCGTGCTCACATCGGAGTTCGGCACGCTTTCCATGTGGGACTGGGAAATCATCACCTGGCTGAAAGGTGAAGGCGCCAGTGAGCGACTCATTGCGCCGTACGATGCGGAGCAGACGCGCGCCGTGCTTCGCGGGCTGGCGGTGCGCCGGGAACTGCGCCGCACAAGATTTGTCGTCTATCAGGACAATCCCGGCGAAGGCATGCAGGCTCCCATCTTCAAGCGCTTCTACTGGTGGGAGAGCGAATGCACCCAGCGCATCCTGGCGAAATTCGGCCTCGGCATCGAAAAGCGCAGCTTCCGCAAACTCGGTGCCGCGGCGAAAGCCATCCCGAATGAAGAAGCGCTCGCGGCCCGCGCCGCCTCACCGGTGCCCGCAGACCTCAGCGACGCTGCCCTCGACGCCGCCATGAAGCTTTACCTGGCAGTGAAGCGTGACCTCGGCGACGACCCGGCCATTCAGGGAGCCGGCATCAACTGTCTCAATGAATCGGCTTTCTCCGACTGCACGCCCTGCCTCGCGTGGAATCTGCTCTACCAGGAACGCGGTCTCATCTGGGGCTGCGAAGCGGACGTGATGGCCATGCTGACAAAGCTGATCCTGCACCGCTCGCTCGGCGCTCCCGTCATGATGACCAACCTCTATCCGTTCCTCATGGGTCAGGCCGCGTTGAAACACGAACGCATCGCCGCCTTTCCGGCCGTGAGCGGGGATCCGGCGAATCACATCCTCGTCGCTCACTGCGGCTTCCTCGGCGTCGTGCCGCAGGCGTTCGCGACGCAATGGACGCTCCGGAAAAAGGTGCTCGCCATCGTGGACGAAAATGCCAGCGCCATCGACGCCCGGCTGCCGGAAGGCCCCGTCACTCTTGCGAAACTTCACCCTGACATGACCACCCTGACCGTCGTGGAGGGCGAACTCACCGGTTACTGGGGTGATCCGTCGTCCGACTGCGTGAACGGCGGCATTATGCGGGTGCCCGACGGCCACCGCCTCATGACGCACCTCGCGTCGCACCATTACGTGCTTCTCACCGGCCACCATGCCGCGGCCCTCGACATGCTCGCTCCGGTTTTCGGGATGAAGCTCCTGCCGCTCTAAGACTCCGCCCGTTGGAAACCAGCGCCGCCGGCCCGCGTATTCCTTTCCTCCCGATTCGTCATGACCCTCCTCCGCCTGCTCCTCCTGCTCTTTCCGTTTATCGCCGTGGCCGCGCCGGAGCCGTCCATTTTCGACCGGAACAACCTGGTCGCATGGTGCATCGTTCCTTTCGACGCCAAAAAGCGCGGGCCGGAGGAGCGCGCGGCGATGCTGGAAAAACTGGGAGTGAAGCGCCTCGCTTACGACTACCGCGCCGAGCACGTGCCGCAGTTCGATGCGGAAATGGAGGCGCTGAAAAAGCACGGCATCGAGCTGACCGCATGGTGGTTTCCCACCGCCATGAACGACGAGGCCCGGCTCATTCTGGATGTCATCAAACGCCACGGCGTGAATCCGCAGCTCTGGGTCATGGGCAGCGAAGACAATGTGGAGGCCGCCGTCGTGCGACTGAAGCCGATTTGTGAGGCCGCCGCCGCGCAGAAACTGAAAGTGGCGCTCTATAATCACGGCAGCTGGTTCGGCGAGCCGGAGAACCAACTCGCCATCATCGAACGGCTCCGTCGCGACGGCATTACGAACTGCGGCATCGTTTACAATCTCCACCACGGACACGCACACCTCGCACGATTCGCCGAGCTGCTGGAGAATATGAAACCGCACCTGCTGGCGCTCAATCTCAACGGCATGATTCGCGACGGCGAAGCCAAGGGGCAGAAAATCGTTCCGCTCGCTCAGGGTGAACTCGATGTGGATCTGCTGCGCATCATTCAGAAAAGCGGCTGGCGCGGTCCCGTCGGCATTCTGAATCACACCGACGAAGACGCCGAGGCCCGCCTGCTCGACAACCTCGACGGACTGGACTGGCTCGTCAAAGAACTCGCCAGCCCGGGCAGTGCCGGCGCGAAGCCGGTTCCACGCTCATGGAAAGCGCCCGCACCAGCCCGGCCGGGCGCGAACGCCGCCGGCTTCACCGGCAGGCTCATCGAAAACGATACCCGCTTCCGTCAGTTTCCCCTGACAGTGGAGTGCCGCGCCAGACTCGATGGCACCAAAGGCTTCAACATTCTCGCCGCCTGCGATCCGAAATCCTCGGCCGCGCATTGGGAACTCTACACCTACGCAGGAGCCGGAGATTTCAGCGCCTATCTGCCCGGCCGCGGCGGCGAAGTGCGCAGCGGTGTGAATATCTGCGACGGACAATGGCACACGGTGGGAGCGGTGCTGGAGGAGAACCGCATTCGTCTTTATGTCGATGGGCGCGAAGTGAAGAGCGCTCCCCTGCCACCGCAGCAAGGCGAGGCGCAGGGCTCAGGATTTGCAGTGGGCCGGTTGGTGGAGGGAACCATCGGCTGCGAAGGCGACATGGAGGCGGTTCGCATTCGCCGCGGGGTTCATGACCTGACAAAACCCTCGCCGCTCACACAACGCGATGATTCAGTTCTGGACATCTGGACCTTCCAGCCCGCCGCTCCGGTAAAGCCTGCGCCGAAAGCGGCTTCCTTCCCGATGAAAAGCGCTCCGCTCGTTCCGGAGCAGTGGCCAAACTGCACCGAACCGGTGAATCGCGACCGCGTCTATGATTTCTATCTGAAGCAGGCGCAGCATTTCCGTGGCGGGGACCTCCGGTCCCCGAATGCCAATGAGCAACAGGGACCGGAGGTCCCCGCCACGCTGTTGCCCGAGTTCCCCGGCCTCGACGGCGGGAAATTCGGCCACTGGGGCAATCAAAATGAGGACACATGGCGTGATGGCAGGCTCAATGACATGGACTGCGGGCCTTGCGTTTCGGGGGTGTTTCGAAGTGGGGGCCTGACGGTTCCCAAAGCATTCTGTGCAGTGCTTGACGAGAACAGTGAGTGGGCGGTGTGCTTCGATTCTTCGAATTGTCAGTTGAGGGCGCTGCTGCGTGACGGCTTTATAAAGTTCTCCGATGTCAGGCACGGACTCATGGATGGACTCCAGCCAGCCGGCAAGGCGGATGGGCGCCCCTGGTCCTCAGAAGGTGGTTTGCGGCGTTTCCTCGGATACTACCGGCATGGGAAACGCACGGTCTTTGCCTACAAGCACGGCGATCAGGAAGTGCTGAAGTCCTTTTGGCGGCAGAATCGTGCGCTGCTGTCAGAGGAAGGAGTTCGGCACTTCACCAAGGGCGGCCCCGCGCAATGGCCGGTGGTGCTGGAAACGACCGGCTCCATCGGTAAGCCCATCGCCGGCTGGCCTTACGTAGTGGACACCCTGACACTGCCGTTCGAGAACCCGTGGAAGACGCTCTTCTTCATCGGCGGGCACGACTTCTTCTCCAACGGCGACATCGCGCTGTGCACCATGACCGGCGACGTCTGGCGCGTCAGCGGCGTGGATGCTCAGCTTTCCAAACTGCGCTGGAAACGCATGGCTGCCGGTCTGCATCAGCCGCTGGGGCTCGTCGTGGCGGAAGACAAGGTCTGCGTGCTGGGCCGCGATCAGATCACGCGGCTCCATGACCTGAACGACGACGGCGAAGCGGACTTTTACGAGTGCCTGACCAATGATTTCGAGACCCCGACGGGCGGGCACGATTTCATGTGCGGGCTGGAGCGCGATGCAGCGGGGAACTTCTACACGGCATCCGCCAATGACGGTCTGCTCAAGCTCACGCCGGGAAGAAGGGCGGAGGTGATCGCGACCGGATTCCGCAATCCTGACGGGCTCGGCCTCGCGCCGGACGGAACCCTGACGGTGCCGTATTCCGAGGGCGAATGGACGCCGACGAGCGCCATCGCGCAAATCACGCCGGGCGGCTTCTACGGCTATCGCGGCCCGCAGCCGGGCAAGAAGACGCTGCCGCCGCTGGTGTGGCTGCCGCGCGGCATCGATAATTCCTCCGGCGGACAGACATGGGTGCCGGACGACCGCTGGGGACCGCTGAAAGGTCAGTTGATTCACACGAGCTATGGCGCGGGCACGCACATGCTGATCCTGCGGCAGAGGATCGGGGATGTTTGGCAGGGGGCTGCCGTGCCGCTGCCGGGAGACTTCAATGCCGGCGTGCACCGCGCGCGCTTCAGCCCGCACGACGGGCAGCTGTATCTCAGCGGCATGTGCGGCTGGGGCACCTACACGCCGCACGACGGCTGCCTGCAGCGCGTGCGCTATACCGGCGGGCCCGTGCAGTTGCCGGTGGCTTTCGAGGCCCGGGACAACGGGATTCTCCTGACGTTTTCGGAAAGGCTCGATGCCGGTGCCGGGGAGGCGAAGCAACATTTCGCGCAGTGCTGGAATTACCGTTACTCCGCCGCCTACGGTTCGCCGGAACTTTCGCTGCGTTATCCCAACACACCCGGTCACGATGTGCTGGAAATCACTTCCGCCCATATCCTGCGTGATGGTCGCTCGCTGTTTCTGGAAATCCCGCAACTGCAGCCCGCGCATACGATCCATCTCGCGGTGCAGCCGCAAAACGGTGCGTGGCGGGAACTCTTTATCACCGCTCATGTGCTCGGGTTGCCGTTCACGGAGTACCCGGAATACAAAGTGATCGCGAAGACCTTGTGGACAGGTCAGAACGGGCAGGCCGACGACGCGCCGCTGATGGCCAATCCCTTCACCAAAGGTCAGCCCGGCCGGACGCTGCGCGTGGAATCCGCCGCCGGCCTGCAGTTCGCGACCAAA
Organism: uncultured Akkermansia sp.; assembly: GCA_964523105.1. Lineage (GTDB taxonomy): Bacteria > Verrucomicrobiota > Verrucomicrobiia > Verrucomicrobiales > V1-33 > V1-33. The sequence goes on along the minus strand of CAZFZN010000003.1, from coordinate 314,523 downwards.
GACCTCACCGCCCGCGCCGGGGAACGCGTGAGCCTGACATTTGCCAATCCGGATGTTCTCCCGCACAACTGGGTGCTGCTCTCGCCCGGGTCCTTTGAAAAAGTCGGCGAACTGGCCAACAGGCTGATTTCGGATCCCCGGGGATTCTCGCGGCATTACGTGCCGGATGTCCCGGAAGTGCTTGCCTGGACGGATATGGTGAACCCCAACGGTGAATTCACCATCCACTTCGACGCCCCCGCGAAAGCAGGCGAATATCCTTACATTTGCACGTTTCCGGGGCACTGGATGGTGATGAAAGGGGTGCTGCGCATTCAGGGAGAGTGAGCCGGCTTGCCAGGCTGGGGCATCGCGGCTTATGCGGTGCCATGACTGCTCCCGCACTGCTCCGCCCTGTCCTGTTTGCCGCTTTCGCTGCCGTCGCCACCAGCCAGGCGGCGGAGCGCCTCAGCGAATGGCACGGCGGAGAACGTCACGACTTCACCTGCGAAGGACGCGCCGCCATTCTGGTCTGCCCGGCGCAACCGGCCGCGGGACGTCCGTGGATCTGGCGCATGGAGTTTTTCGACCACGAACCGCAGGCCGATGCCGCCCTGCTGGCGAAGGGCTGGCACGTGGCTTATCTCGACGTGCAGAATCTCTACGGAGGTCCGCCGGCGCTCGATGCCATGGATAAGTTTTACCGCCGGATGACCTCCGGCCGCGGTCTCGCAGGCAAGGTTGTTCTTGAGGGATTCAGTCGCGGCGGGCTGTTCTCACTGAACTGGGCGGCCAGGAATCCGGGCAGCGTTTCCAGCATCTACAACGATGCGCCGGTCTGCGACTTCCGCAGCTGGCCGCTGGGTGCCGGAAAGGGAAAAAACTCTCCCGAAGACCGGGCGCGATTATTGAAGGTCTATGGACTGACTGACGAAGAGGCGCAGACCGGCGCACAAAGTCCCATCAACCATCTGGAACCGCTCGCCAAAGCGCACATCCCGCTTCTGCACGTCGTGGGAGACGCTGACGACGTGGTGCCTTACGAGGAAAACACCGGCCTGCTCGAAAAGAAATACACGGAACTCGGCGGAGAAATCAAAGTCATCCACAAGCCCGGTGTGAAACATCATCCGCACAGCCTGAAAGACCCGGCACCGATCGTGGATTTCCTTCTCGGAAACTTCAAAGCTGGCGGCAGTGAAGTGAACGCGCGTTTGTCCGTTCCGGAAAAAGTGGAGCCCGGGCTGCCCAACGTGCTGCTGATCGGCGATTCCATCTCCATCGGTTACACCGCGGATGTGCGCCGGCTCCTGTCAGGCCGCGCCAACGTCTGGCGCGTGCCGGTGAATGGCGGTCCCACGACGCGCGGCGTGGAATTCCTCGACGACTGGCTCGCCGGCAGGCAGTGGAGCGTCATTCACTTCAACTGGGGGCTGCACGACCTCAAATACGTCGGAGCCAAAGGTGATGGGATAGTGGACGTGAGATCCGCAGGCGCGCACCCGCAGGTCCCCCTGCCGGATTACGCGAAGAATCTCACGGACCTAACCGCACGCCTCAAAGCCACCGGGTCGAAGCTCATTTGGGCGGAAACGACGCCGGTGCCGGACGGCGCCAAAGGCCGGAGCAAAGGCGACGAACTGAAATACAACGAGGCTGCCGCCCGGGTGATGACCGCGGCCGGCATTCCGACCGATGCCCTCTACACCCGCGCCATGGAGAAACCGGAACTGCAAAGGCGCGCGGACGTGCATTTCACCGCTGCCGGTTCTCTCCATCTGGCGGAGAAAGTCGTCGAAGTCATCACTTCCGCTCTGCCGGCTAAGAATTAGCCGCTGGGAGACCGGCCTGCCGCCAATTCTCTGTTTCCTCTGTTCACTCCTGTTCAAGAATCGAGGCAACATGTCCGCACCCCGCATCGGCTTCCTCGCTCCGGCTCCGCTCACCAACGGCTACACCGCCGCGGCGCGCTTTGCCGCGCATCTGACCGGGGATGTCAGGGGAATGGAGCAACTCGCCGCGTGCGGGATGAAGTCACACGCCGACATCATCCAGGCCGCGGCCGCCGGAGAGATCGATTACGGAGTCATCGCCGTGGAGAACACGCTCGACGGCATCATCATCGAGTCCATCCGGGAACTGGAGCGGCTTTTTGAAACCGCACGCCCGCAGCGGCCCTACATCTGCTGGGAGGAACTGCTGCCCATCCGCCACCTGCTCATCAACCGCAGCGGCCGCATGACCGACGTGCGCCGCATCGCCAGTCACGCCAGCGCCCTGCGCCAGTGCTCGCGTTTCCTTGCCGCCGTGCAGAAGGCGATGCCGGAAATCGAAATTACGCAGGCACTCAGCACCGGTCAGGGAGTCAAGGAAGCCCTCGCCGATCCCGCGGTCGCCGCGATGGCATCGCCGGAGGCCATGGAGCATCACGGCAATGAACTCCGCGAAGTCAGCCTCGACGGCACCGGGGTGGAATGGCCGGATGCCGCCTGCCTCACCGATTTTCGCCAGGGCTTCACCCGGTTCTGGGTGTTGGGACCGCGGCCTATGCCGGCCATCGCACCGCCTCACAACCGGATCACCGTCACGCAACGCGACCAGCTGGCGCAGATCACCGGCACGGTGGATCACCATGTACAGAAAACCTGCTACCTGCTGAACTTGCCCGATACCGCTGGCGCCATGCACCGCGCTCTGGGAGCCTTCGCCAAACGCGGCATCAGCGTGGCCGTGCTTTATCCCTATCCAAGACTGGAGCGGACGTTCGAGTACCTCTTCTTCGCCGAAATCGAAGGTCACTGCGACGACCCGCTGGTGGCCGAAGCCGAAAAAGAAATCAACGACCGCCACGCCGCGCGGCCCGTTCACGAACGCCCATGCATTCTGCTCGGTTCGTATCCGAATACCCCGCTGCTGCACCGGCATCCGCAGCAGAGGGATGCCTTCCGGCGGAGGTGCTACCCCGGGGAGAGCGAATGGCGGGAGTGACATCGGGGACTCGCTCTTGGCAACTCCGCAGCAATGCCAAACACTCCTGCCATGAAACTGACTGCAGTCTATGTCCCGTGCGCCGAGGGTGGATACGCCGCATTCGTTGAAGAATTGCCGGGGGCCAACACTCAAGGCGAAACCCTGGAGGAAGCCCGCGCCAATCTGCGCGAAGCGGTGGAACTGGTGATCGAGGGTTATCGTCTCCTCGCAGAGGAAAACACCGCCGGCTGCAACGCACAGCGTGAAGAACTGATCCTCGCTCCTGCATGAAGCGGCGTGAGTTGATCCGGCACCTCGAAAGGCACGGATGCGAACTGCTGCGCGAGGGAGGCGGTCATACGCTCTACGTGTAGCGCAGCGGAGGAAGAATCTCAGCGGTGCCGCGCCACAGCGAAGTGAAGGAGTTCACCGCACTGAAAATCTGCAAAGACCTCGAAATCCCGCCTCCATAACGGTGCGGTGAAATGATTTCCTCATTGCACAACCGACGCGGCGGACTCGTTTCGAGAAATGACCTTCGTCGAAACTTTCAACCGCCTGCCGCAGGAGAAGTCCGCGCTGCTCCGCCGCATGGAGCAGTGGCTCGGACCGAAATCGCCGGCGGAACTGGAGGCGATGGCGGCGGAGGCGGCGCGGCTGACGCGGCAGCATTTCGGGAAGACGATGCGGCTGTTCGCGCCGCTCTATCTCTCGAATGAGTGCGTGAACAACTGCGCCTACTGCGGTTTCTCACGCGACAATCCCATTCTGCGGGTGACGCTGGGCGTGGATCAGGTGGTGCGCGAAGCCGAGCACCTTCTGGCGCAGGGATTCCGGCACATTCTGCTGGTGGCGGGAGAACATCCGAAATTTGTCAGCAACGGTTACCTCGAGCAGTGCCTCGCGGCACTGCGCGACCGCGTTCCAACCCTGGCCATCGAGGTCGGGCCGATGGAAACCGGTGAATACCGCCGCATGGTGGAGGCCGGTGCCGAGGGGCTTGTCGTTTATCAGGAAACCTACGACCGGGCGGCCTATGCGGAGTATCACACGGCGGGACCGAAGCGCGATTTCGACTGGAGGCTGGAGTGTCCGGAGCGCGGCTGCGCCGGAGGTTTTCGCCGCATCGGGCTGGGCGCACTCTTTGGCCTCGCGGACTGGCGGACCGAAGCTCTCGCGCTCGCGGCGCATCTCGAATACATGCAGTCGCGCTGGTGGAAGGCGAGTTACACGGTGGCCTTCCCGCGCCTGCGACCGGCAGCGGGCGGATTCCAGCCGCGGACGTGGCTCGACGACCGCAGTTTCGTGCAGCTCGTCTGTGCGTTTCGCATTTGTTTTCCGCAGACGGGCATCGTGCTCAGCACGCGGGAGCCTGCCAAACTGCGCGATGCCCTGATCCCTCTGGGCATCACCAGCATGAGCGCCGGCAGCCACACCGAACCGGGCGGCTACACCGGCCAGGCGCGCGACGATCTGCATCTCACGGTGCGCGGCCGCCGCGTGGAACTGGAGCAGCGCTCCGCCTGCGACAGCGCCACCGGTCAGTTCGACATCGCGGATCACCGTTCGCCGGAGGAAATTGCACGGATGCTGCGCGGCCGGGGCTTCGATCCGGTGTGGAAGGACTGGGACGCCGCGATTCTGGCGGGGTGAATTACCTCGATCCTCCCCCGCCCTGCATTTCATTCTCCAGCCGCTCGCTGAGCCACTGCTTGATCATGCTTTGATAGTTCAAATAGCGGCTGCGGGCGAGTCGCTTGATGCGGGCGAGCATGCGCGGATCGAATCGCAGCGTGATCGTGGTGCTCTCGCGCACATCCGGCCGGTGCAGTGCCGCGCTCATGAGTCGGGCCTCGATCTGGTGCTGCATCCAGAAGGCGGCTTCCTCCTCCTCGCTTTCAAACTGCGGAATGGTGCGCCAATCGGTGATCTTATTCATGGTCAGGACAGCTCAGAATTGCGGCGCTCGTAAAAACTCAGTTCCTCCGGCGTCATCTCCCGCGCACACAGGACGCGGTATTTTTTCCCGTCCGTCCAGAAAACACTGAACACCGGCAGGTTGCCGACCGACTTGCCGAGGCAGAAGAAGCGTGATTCGCCGCCGGCGGATTCATTTTCCGGCAGCAGACGGAGCGAAAACGGATCCTCGAAACTCTCCTCAATCTCGCGCGGCGAGATTTTCTTCAGGTCGAACGGCGGGTCTATCCAGTCAAAATCCATATCAGTCAGTGCGGCGCTGGATGAGTTCGATTTCGTAACCCTCCGGCGCATCGATAAAGGCGAACGTGGTGCCGGTGGAAGTGGTGGTGGGGCCGTCTGAAAGCGGGTACCCCTTCGCGGCGGCATGTGCGGCGAAGGCGGCGAGGTCCGGCACTTCGAAGGCGAGATGTGTCAGGTCCGGGCCGACCACCACCGGCCCGCTGGCGTCGTATTTGCAGATTTCGATCTGTTCCTCGCTGTGCGGAGCCTTGAGAAACACGAGCACCGACCCGCGCGGCGACTCATGACGGCGCACCTCCTCCAGACCGAGCACGTCTTTGTAAAAAGCGATCGTCCGGTCGAGGTCCTGCACGCGGTAGCGGGTGTGGAGCAGCTTGGTGACCATGTTACGGGGTAGTGTCACACCTGCCCGGGCGAGGCAAGGGGTTTGGTTTGCGGAATATGTGCCGCCGAAGTCCGGGGAGGAGGTCAGGGAACTGTCAGATTCGACTGTTCCCCGTATTTGACGGTGAACGTCCCGCCATCCTTGTCGGGTGTGGAGGTGTCACCGCTTTGCCAGGTCACTTTCCAGTCTCCGGCGGGCAGCACCACGGAATCGAGCACCCCGGAGATGAAATCGAATTTCACATCCGAGGCACCGGCGCTGGAGGCGCCGAGGTCGCCGGAATAGTCGCCGAGGTCCGGCAGCACGGAGGGGTTCACGGCGGTGAAAATGACGGCGCGCCACGGGACTTTGGCACCGGCTTTGAGTGTCACCTCCTGAAGCGCCAGTTCCATTTCCGCCTCCCACTCGCCCGGGCCGGCCCACTCGGGTTTGTCCACGACGATCCATGCCGGGGTATCGAGGGTGAAATTCCCTTTGTCGTCGGCGGCGCGCTCGAAAACGAGTTCGTCGTCCTCCATTTTTCCGCTTCTGCCGCCGATGGTGACACTAGCGGGATCGCGCGCCTCGATGCCAAGGAGGCGCAGCTTGTTGGGCGGCAGCTGGCGCTTGAGTTTGTAGGTGATGCGGTCGGACTCACGGCTCACCAGCGTGCTGGAAAACCGCTCGCCGTTGACAATGGGCTCGGGGTCCGGCGCACCGGGCTCGAGTTCGAATGCGAAGACCGCACCGCCGCCGGACTTCGTCATCGGCGGCTTGTTCTTCACCCCGCGAAAGGAGACGTCGTCACTCTCCGGCAGGTCACCGGTGAACATGACGACCACTTCGCGCTTCGACGGCGGAGGCGGCGGAGGCGGAGTGGAAATGCTGACGGGATCCTTCACGGGATCCTTGACCGGATCTTTGACAGGGTCCTTCACCGGTTCTTTGTCGGGGCCGTTGCCTTTGCCGTTTTCCCGGGGCGGGGTGTTGTCCGCCACGACGGTGGCGCCGGATTTCTTTTTCCAGTGGAACTCGTAATAATACCATCCGCCGGCGCCGAGGGCGCAGAGCAGGAGGACGATGGAAGCCGCCACCATGGGATTCCCCTTTTTCGGAACGGTGGGGAGCGGTGTCAGGGGAACCGGAGCCGGTGGCGCCGGCTCATGGCGGACCGGCCGCAGTTCAGGCGGCGCAGAGGCGGCGTGAATCTCCGGAGGAGGAGGCTGGGGCGGCATTTCGTGCCGCGGGAAAGGCACTCCGCCCGGCGGCGCGGGTTGCGGCAGCGGCGCGGGCGCATCCATCAGCGGAACCGATGGCGGCACCGGCACCGTGGCCGACAGCGGCTCGTACTGGGTTTCCTCGACCGGCACATGGACATCCGCGGCGAGACCGCGCGCCATGGCGAGCAGGCGCGCCACTTCCGCGGCCGCGGCGGCGGCGGAATCGGTCAGGTCTTTCACCGCGGCGGCATGGAGAGTTCCCGCCGCCGTCATTTCCTGCGCGTGCTGGTGCACGGAAGCGGCTTCCCGGGCCCATTTGCGCGCCTCGATTTGAAACTGGCAGAGTTCTGCATCATCGCGTCCGGGCGGCAGCTTCACGCGGAGTGTTTCGTTGGCATGCTCCTTCGCCTGGCGCGCGCTGGCCTCGATGCGGCCGAGAAACTCCATGCGCACCGTTTCGGTAATGCCAGTGGCTGGCGGCGCCTCCGGCGGCAGAGGCGGAGGGGCCGTGGCAGTGCGCGCGGCGGTGGCGGTGCGCGCGGCGGCGGTCGCAGTGCGGGTGCCGGTGGTGGTGCGGGCGGCACGCTCCGCGGTGGCGGAGCGGTCCACCGCAATCCGGTGCTGACGCTCGCGCGATCGCCGCGCCACACTCTCGGCCGGCACCGCCTCCGCAGCGAGCAGCGACTGCAGCAGCGCGAGGCAGTTCTCCGGCTGTGATTCTCCTGACAAAGCACCGGCCAGGAGGCGATTCCCGCCCGCGCTGAGTCCAGGGATCGGAATACAGGCGGAGGAGGAATGCAGCGCCTGGGGCCTGACATGCCGGCCGCCCACGCCGAGATAGACGAGGCTGGCGAACGACTTCAGCGGCGAAGCCGGCACGGGCGCAGCGGTCACGTCCGCCTCCCGCACCCAGTCCGCAGTATCCGCGATCACTTTCACGGGGAAAAAAATCTGCGCCGCATTCCAGTCCACCGGACTGCGGTCCACCCCGGTGAACATGGCCTGATCCAGCGTGCCCGGCACGGCGCCGCACTTCACGGCCGTGTCCACTCCAGTCGCCGCATCCCACAGGATCGTCGCCAGCTTCGCCAGCGGCACCGCACCTTCACGGCGCAGGGTTTCCTCCACACTCCGGCCTGACACTTCCTCCTCGATAATGGCCATGCCGTCGGAGAACTCCGACATTTCGAGCAGAGGAATGAGGCCCGGCGCTCCGGCCGCCGCGAGCGCCCTGACTTTTTCGGCCGCCGCCGCGAGAGTTTCCGGCTCATGCTCCCGGTGCACCCGGGTGACGCGCACGGGCCGGCCTGTGGTCGTTTCGTGACCGCGAAAAACCTCGCCGGCGTACTCGCGCCCCGCCGGCTGCAGCACGAACCGCTCCGCCATGCTCTGCACGCCGCGCGGCGGCTCCGCCGGGGTGCCGCTCAGGGCGTGCCGCAGGTCGTCGAGCAGTTCGGAACACTGGCGATAGCGGCGGTCCGCGGCCTTCTCCACCATGCGGGCCACGACGCGGCGCGTCACGCCCTGGAGCGAGGCGGGCAGCCGGGATTCATAGCTTTCGGAACCGAGCCGCTCGGCCACGATTTCATGCGTGCTGCCGTCCACCGGCCCGCTGCCCCGCAGCAAATACCACGCGGTCATGCCCAGCGAGAAAATATCCGTGCGCTCGTCCAGCGGCAGTTCGCGAATCTGCTCCGGGCTGGCAAAGACCGGCGACCACTGCGAAGGCGAGGCCGCCTCCATCGTCTCGTCCGCGTTGTGGGCAATGCGGCGCACCAGTCCGAAGTCTATCAATTTCACCTGCGGCGTGCCGCTGTCCATCACGATGAGCAGATTCGACGGCTTGATGTCGCGGTGCAGAATGCCGTGACCGTGCGCATAGCTCAGCGCCTCCGCCGTCTGGCGAATCAGTTCCAGCGCCTCCGCCGGCGGCAGCGGCCCGCGGCGGCGCACGTATTCCTTCAGATCGCCGTCGCGGCACAGATCCATCGCGTAGAAAAACGTGCCCTCCTCCTCGCCGAAGTCAGTGATGCGGGCGATGCCCGGGTGATTGAGCCGCGCCGCCTCGCGCGCCTCTTTGAGAAACCGCTTCTTCGCCGTCTCGTCGAACGCAAGCCGGTCGATGATCACCTTGAGCGCCACCTCGGTGCCGAGAAAGATGTGCCGCGCCCGGTACGTGCGTCCAAACCCGCCGCGTCCCAGTTCATCTGGTTTGCCGTCGGGCCTTGTCAGCACTTCGTAATTTCCGAAGCGCATCGCAGTCGTGTCATCCGCTGTCGCCATGAGCGCGAAACGGATGCGTCATTTCTGTGAGAGCCGCAAGCCGGGATGCGGCCTTCGCGCGGCGGGCGCACACCCCACTCCGGGACTTGTGATTTCGCCCCGGCTTCCCACAGTGTCCCGCATGACACCCGACGCCGCCCCGCGCCGCACGCCGCTCAATGTCGTCCTCATCGGCTTCATGGGCTGCGGGAAAACCACGCTCGGGGCGCGGCTCGCGCAGATGCTGGGACTCAAGTTCGTGGACATGGACGAACTGATCGTCAGAAAGGCCGGCTGCTCCATTCCGGAAATCTTCGCCCGGGACGGCGAAGCCGGATTCCGCCGCATCGAGTCCGCCGTGCTCGACGAACTGCTCACGCGGCAGCACATGGTCGTCTCCACGGGTGGCGGCGTGGTCACAGTCCCTGACAACATTCCCAAACTGCGCGCGCTGGGCTACGTCATCTGGCTCGACCTGCCGGAGCCCGCCCTCTGGCACCGCGTCTCGCGCAACCGCGGCCGTCCCCTGCTCCGCACGCCCAATCCCCGGCAGACCGTGCACGACCTGCTCGAAAAGCGCCGCCCGCTTTACGAAGCCGCCTGCGACCTTGAGGCCGACACCGGCGAACTGACGCCCGACGAGGCGGCCTATGGGATCGCGGAATCGGTGCGCATGCACTTCGCGCAGCAGCCGGCCCGGCAGCCAACTCAGTCCGCCGCCTGATCGAACTCCGCCGCGGCGGCAAAATCCTTTTCCGTCAGGCCGCCGGCGCTGTGCGTGCTCAGCGTCAGCGTGACTTTGTTCCAGCGGATCGTGATGTCAGGGTGATGATTTCGACGCTCCGCGATCTCCGCCACGGCGTTCACAAACCTCATCGCCTCCGCGAAGTTCTTCAGCTTCACCGTGCGCGTGATCTCCTTCCCCTCACGCGACCACGCCGGCACCTGCGCAAGGCGCGCCGCGATTTCCGGTTCTGTCAGCAGTGATGTCATGACGGGTGATAATACTGCGCATCCCGCCGGTGCGCACGATCATTCTCCGCCCAGCCGCTTCACGCGGATGTTGCGGTAGCGCACGAACTCTTTGGTGTGATCGCCGCCGCCATGCACCTGGAGCGCGATGCGGCCCTTCTCCGGATGCCGCACCTCCTTCTCCTGCCACTCCATGATCTTCACGCCGTTGATCCATGTGGTGATGTGCGGCGGATTGCCCTCGATGCGCGCGCGCAGTTCATTCCACTGCCCGGCGCGCCAGAAGTAAGGCCACGCTGCCGGCAACACCGGCAGCGGGGTGGGCGGTTCGCCGGTTTTCTTATCCTCGATCTCCGTCACCAGCGTCTTGAAGTTGTAATTCCTCACGTGCGGCTTCCCGCCCAGCCCTTCGCCGTAGATGCCCATGAGATTTCCGCCGGCATGATAATCGATCATCGCCTGCCACGCCTTGCCATCCTCCGTGCTGCGCAGGAACAACCCGCTGTCCGGGCCGAAGTCGTTGTTCATCTCCAGCGCGACTTCGAAATCGCCGAACTCCTCATCCGTCATCACCAGCCCGCCATTGCCCGGAATATCCTGACTGCCCGTGATGGCGCCGTTCTCCACCACCCAGCGCCCGCCGCTTTCGTTCTTGCTCGTGCGCGAGTGCCCGCTCTTCGCACTCACATGCCAGCCCTTGAGCGACTGCCCGTCGAAAATCGAAACGAAGCCGGGCTCAGTTACCGCGGCCGGTGCAGTCGAAGCAGATTTGCTGTCCTGCTGCGCCAGGGCAATGGCGGCGGCGAGCACGGGCAGGGCGGCGAGAGCTGCGAGGCGAAGAGTTTTCATAGACTGAACACTACGCGCGACAGAGCCACGGATTTCCAGCTAAATCAGTTCCGGTTCTGCCGGCACTTTCAAAGAATTCGGGCCGGGCGCATCAGACACTATGCCGCCAGTTCCCGGGGCACGCCGGTGCTGCGGCGTTTGTAGAGGAACTCGAAAAGGTTGCCTTCGTGGGGCCTTCTCTGGGATGAAGCCGGCAGAGATTCAGAACAGCCCTTCGCGCATGAGGGAGCGGCGGAGGCGGATGGCGTCCGGGTGATTGATGCTGAGCACGGCGATGGTGGCGCGACCGATATCCGTGCGGCCTGCCAGAGCGGCGCCGGCCCAGCGAAAGTGCTCCGCCCAGCCGTCGAATCGCGGATGAAACAAGCGGGTGACCTTGCCGGTGGCAGGATCCGGACCGGCGATGCAGGCCCCTTTGTAACTGTTACAGTAGAAGCAGGCCCAGGCGAGATTGGCCTCGTGCGTGCGTCCGCTGTGTTTGACGGCGATGATGTGATCCGGCTGGAAAGCCAGCGAGGTGCATTGCTCCGGCAGCCGGCAATACTCACAGCGCCCGTCCGCTCTGCGGCGCACCGCATCCAGCAAACGACGAGGCACACGAGCCATAAATCAACGAGCGGCGGCGGGCCGGAGTGTGAGTCGGGCCTGACTGTGCAGGAGGTCCACCATGCGCCCCACGTTGCGGTAGTTCTCAAGTTCTAAGGCCTGAGCCGGCGTCAAGGCACCGGACTGTGCCGCCGTCAGCAGACGGCTCATGCGCCGGTGGTCTGCGGGCGTGAACTGAAGCTGGAGCAATCCCTTCGCAGCGGCCTTCGTCATCTTCGCCCGCGCAGGGCGGACGACACGTTCCATGATGGCGGATTGAGTGTGTGCGGAGGGCATGGGGCAAAGGTAGTTGAGATGGCCCGGATGCCAACGAGTTTTACGCCGCCATCTCCTGCGGCAAGCCGATGCTGCGGCGTTTGTAGAGGAACTCGAAGAGGTTGCCTTCGTGGGGCTGGTCCCACTGGACGCGATTGGTGGGCGTGGGGCCGAGGTTAAGGCGGTCGATGTGCGGGCTTTCGAGCAGTTGCGTCATCCAGGCTTTGTCGCCGGTGATGGCGGTGACGACGAGGCTGGGGCCTATCGTATCCAGCATGGCGGCCTGGGGGACGTTCGTCACGCTGGCGAAGGGGAAGAGGAACTCGCGGTTGGCCAGCGGGTGGTCGAAATTGCTGCAGTGAATGATCGTGGGCAGCAGGTAGTTCATGCCGTCGCGGCTGGCGCGGCGCGGGGTGCCGTTGCGGAGAATCATGGAGACGTCTTCGGCGCCGGGAGTGGTCAGGCCGTCGGTGATGGTGCTGTCGATCCACTCGGGCATGGCCGGATTGGCGAAGCCGCTGAGCGTTGCTTCCGGATCATCGGCGGCGCGGGGGACCATCGTCAGCAATTCCTGCGCGACGGCGCGGGCGATTTCCTCCGCATAGCGCGGCACGACGATGGCGGAGGTGTTGATGCAACTGCGTCCGCTGTTGGCGCTGACGCTTTCCACCAGCACGGGCAGGTAGTCGCGCCACTGCTCGATTTTATCCTCACCGATGAGGATCTTGCTGCGCCCGCTGCCGTGAACTTCCACGCGCGGGTCGCTGGCATACTGCGCGACGGTGGCGTCGTCGCCGAACATCATCACGCGTCCCGCGCGGCGCAGCAGCAGGCCGGAGCCGTCGTGGCCGGTGGGATAGAATCCAAAAGCCTCGCGCGGGATGCCGGCTTTGATGAGCGACTGAATGACGCGCCACGGCGTCCATGGTTCTTCGCGTCCGGGTTTGAGAATGACCGGCACGCCGAGCGCGATGGCGGGAATCCACAGGGCATTCACTGCGGGGGAATTGCTGGGCAGGATAACGGCAAGATTGTCGGTGACGCAATGATAGGAAACCGGCGCGCCGCCCTGCACGCCGTAGCCGCGATCGAGCACGTCGAGGTCCATGCCGCGCGTGAGGCCGCGCAGGATGATGCCGATGTCCGCAAAGATGCCGCCGAGGCGCTTCATGTTCATGCGGATGAGCGAATGCGGCAGGCCGCTGGTGCCGGCGAGCTGGAGCAGATAGTCGTCAGGCGACTGCATGGTGCCGTCGTCACCGAGCGGGAGAGTGTCGTTTTGAAAAATCTCCCCGGCCCGGCGGACCATCTCGACGCGCTCCCGGGCCGGAATGCGGCGGAGAGCAGCGCGGGACTTTGCCGTTTCCGGAAGATCGCGTGCGATGAGTCCGGTGTTCGCCTGACTGACGCGGACGACGGGCGCGCCGGTGGCGACGTTGGTGACCTCGGCGACGTCGAGCGACGTGTAGGCTTTGCCAAGGCGGAGGATGGGGAGGGACGGGAGAGGCATGGAAAAGGATGAAGGATGAAGGATGAAGACAGGCCGGCTCAGGGCTGCGGCGCGGACTTCGGAGTGAACTGACGGGAGATCCACGAGCCGGCTTTCTGGAAGCCGCGGCCAACGCTCTTGACGCCGCTGTTCACGGCCTTGCGCGCCTGCTCCATGGCCCGCTGCGTCTGCGTGGGCGGCGGCCCCGGAGGCACCGGCTGCGGGAAAACCACGGCATGCGTCACCCGGCCGCTGGTGGCGGACACACGCACTTCCGACAGCTTGAAGCCATTGGCGTCCAGCAGTTCCATATACCAGTTAGGCTGCGTCGAGTTCGGCGCGCAGCGGAGGCGGAAATTCGCGGAGTCGAACCCGAACCGCTGCTGTTTGGCCACTTTCTCGGCGGCGACAAAGGCGTGCGTCGAATCGGTGACGAACTTCTTCGGAGTCACGACCGGGCCGTTCAGTTTCGCCGCAATCTCCGGCGGAATCGGGCCTTCCGTAACGATGCCCTTCGCATTGACAAAAAACTCCTGGAGCCCGCCTTTGGCGCCGGCGGCGATGATGTGCCACGTCGCCGGCTGGTCCTGTCCGCGGTCGCCGTTCATTTGAATGACGCGTTCCAGCCACGACGCACCGCGGAGCCGCGCGAGGGTGCGCAGGGCCTCTTTGGCGCCAGTGCCTTTGGCGAACAGCGGCAGGGAAAAACAGGTCAGAAACACGAAGAGCAGCAGAGCTTTCATGGCGGTTGGGGAACGCAGTGAGAATTCCCGGGCGCGGGAGGATTGCAACGGTGGGTTTGGCACTCCGCACCGGTGTAAAGGTTTGCTGATTGAACCGGCCGCGCGATGCGTAGAATATCGGCTCGAAAGACCGCCATGAAATCCCGCCGCCGTTTCCTCACCGATCTCGGACTCTCCGCCGCCGCCTTGCCGCTGCTGGGCGGCATGCCCTCGCTCCGCGCCGCCGATGCTGCCAGGCCGAAGCAGCGGCTCGTGCTGTTCTTCAGTCCCAACGGCACCCTGCCGCCGCTGTTCTGGCCCGACGAAACCGGTGAGAACTTCACACTGAAGCGCATTCTCGCGCCGCTGGAGCCGTTCAAGAAACAGGTGCTCACCCTGCGCGGCCTTTCCAACAAGGTGCGCGGCGACGGCGACGGCCACATGCGCGGCATGAGTTGTCTGCTCACCGGCAAGGAACTGTTCCCCGGCAACATCCAGGGCGGCTCGGACACGCCCGCCGGCTGGTGCAGCGGCATTTCCATCGACCAGGAGTTGAAGAATTTTCTCCAGTCGAAACCTGAAACCAAAACGCGCTTCGGCTCACTCGATCTCGGCGTCGGAGTGCCGAACCGCGCCGATCCATGGACGCGCTGGAGCTACGCCGGCCCCAATCAGCCGGTGACGCCGGTGAGCGATCCGTATGAGCTGTTCGAAAAGCTCTACGGCAGCGTCAAGGACCGCGAAAACCTCGCCAGCGTGCTCGATGAAGTCACCGAGGACATCAAAAAGGTAGCTGCCGTGGTCACGACTGAAGACCGGGCGCTGCTCGACAAGCACCTGACTTTTGTGCGGGACATGGAAAAGGAACTGCAGGAGTCAGCGGAGCAAAAGCTCACCGCCCCGCAGGTAAAACTGGAGCCCGGCGTGGGGAACGAGAATGACAACATCCCGAAGATTTTCCGCATGACGAATGACCTGTTGGTCAATGCCTTCGCCAACGACATGGCGCGCGTGGCCACGCTGCAGTTCACCAATTCCGTCGGCCAGGCCCGCTTCCGCTGGCTCGATGTCAATGAGGGGCACCACCAGCTTTCCCACGACCCCGACCTCAATGCCGAGTCGCAGGAGAAGCTGGCCAGGATCAACGTCTGGCTCTGCGAGCAGTTCGCCCATCTGGCCAAATCTCTCGCGGAAACACCGGAGCCCGGCGGCACCGGATCCATGCTCGATCACACCACGCTGCTCTGGACCAATGAACTGGGGAAAGGCAATTCGCACAGTCACGACAACATCCCCTTCGTGCTCGTGGGCGGCGGACTTGGATTCAAATACGGTCACGCACACGATTTCGGAGGCGCGGCGCACAACCGGCTCTGGCTCTCCATCGCGCATGCGTTCGGCCATGATTTGAAGACCTTCGGCAATCCGCGGCTCTGCGAGGGCGGCCCGCTGGCGATTTGAAGTTGGGGCTTGCTCCGCCGGACTTTTGCGTCCCGGTGTCATCCGCCCCATGGACGAATCCCTCCTCCCCGAGAATCTCCGCGCCCGCATCGCCGCTGCCGAGGAAATCCACAAACGCGCGCATGAACGCGACCGCGAGCATCAGCGCCTGCACGACGCACTCGCGGCAGCGGAGTTGAATCTGAAAGCCGCGCGCAACTCGGAGGCACAGGCCACGGCGCGCGCCGCGGCGGCGGAGGCAGCACTTTCGCGCGGCCAGACTCTCGCCGGGATCGATCCGGAGTCGGTGTCCGCGCTGGAAAAACAGCTGGGGGAGGCCCGGCGCATGGAGACCGCCGCCTCCGCCGAAGCGGCATCGCTGCGTGAACAGCTCGAGGAAGCGCGCCGCTCCCTGACTGCCGCAGCCGGCGACAGCACACTGGCTTCCCTTCGCGAGGAAGCCGCCAAAGCCCGCGCCGAACACGCCGCTGTCACTGTCAGAAGCAGTGTGCTCGCGCGGGAACTGGAACAGGCCCGGGCCCGCGTCGCGCAGCTCGAAGCCGCCGCCCTTACCATTCAGGCGCGCCATGCCGGCCCGCCTCCGGAACTGCGCGAAGCCCGCGCCGAGGCCGACAAAGCGCGTCAGGCCGCCCGCAGCGCCGAAGGCACCGCGAACCGGCTGCGCCGCGACCTCGCCGACGCCCAGTCGCGCATCAAAGGACTCGAAACCACGCTCGCCGCCACCCGCGCCGCCATTGCCACCAGTTCGTCCGTCTCCGGCGACCTCGCCGCAGCACGCAAAGAGGCCGAACAGCTTCGCGCCCAGCTGAACAGCGCCCGCAGTGAAATCAGCCGCCTCAAGCAAAACCGCCCGCCACGCGAGCCGCGCGAGCCGCGCGAAGACCGGCCCGTCTCAAATCAGACCGCCCCCGAAGCTCCAGGGCAGGAAACGGCCCCGGCCACCACTGACGCGCCGACACTTGAGGCCAGCCCCGGACCCGCTCCCGGCGAAGCCACCACAGACACGGCGCGGCAGCCTGACGCGTGACCTCTTGTGAGTCGCGCGGGAAGTCAGGATCACTTCGGCGCGTTTTGTTTTCCCAGTTCCGGGCCATGGTCCGGCGGCAAGGAAGCATGCCAATCGCGCACGGCGGCCCGCAGGCGAGCGACCACTTCGGGATACTTTGCGGCGACATCGGACTTCTCACCCGGGTCGTCATTGAGTTGATAGAGACGCGGCTGCGACCCGTCGTAGTCGCAAAGCAGTTTCCATTCGCCCTCGCAGGCGGCGAGGTCCGGCAGCCGGCCTTCGGTGGAACCCGGCATGGTTTTCCGGTCCGGCGGCCGGCGCCAGAAAAGCGGGGCCTTGCGCTGCCGCGTGGAGTTTCCGGTCAGGGCCGCGGACATGTCCTCGCCGTCAAAGCGAACGTCGCCGGGGGCATCGATGCCCGCCAGTTTCAGCAGCGAAGGCGCGAGGTCGAACGCGGCGAGCGTCGTTTCACGGTCGTGAAAACCCGCTTCGTCCGCGGCAATGAAGCGCGGCCCCCAGACGACCAGCGGCGACCGGATGCCTCCCTCGAAAAGCGTACCCTTGCTGCCGCGCCATGGCCCTGCTGAGCCGGCTCCCGGTTCCGGTCCGTTGTCGGAGCACACCAGCACAAATGTGTTGGCGCGCAGTTTCGCATCGTCACGAAGGTGATCGAACAGCACGCCGAGCTGCCGGTCCATGTTTTCCAGCACAGCGAGATACTTCGCGCGTTTGCCTTCGCGCCAGTCAGACACCGGCGGCCACAGCGGCGTGTGCACGTCATCGGGCCAGACATTGACGTAGAAGGGCTTTCCAGCCGCGGCGGCGGCATCCATGAATTTCGCCGCCGCGGCGACAAAGCCGCCGGTGATTTCCGCACGCGGCATCCACGTGACCGGTTTTCCCAGTCGCTCCGCATCCTCCCAGATTCGGCCTGGTTTCGCATCGCCGGGCTTGAGAGTGAGCGGAAGCAGCTTCGCCCCCACGCCTTCAAAATTCGTCAGGGATTCGTCGAAGCCGTAGGCGGTGATGGGCGGCGCGTCATCCACATCCCGCTGCCCTCCAAGGTGCCACTTGCCGAAATGCCCCGTGGCATAACCGTTCAATTTGAGCAGGCGAGCCAGCGTCTGCGCACCGGGATCGAGCCAGTCGGCCACGCCGCGGCGGGCATTGTCGGCGCGGTTGTTGAGATAAGATGTGATCCGCCAGCGCTGCGGATACTGACCGGTGACGAGCGCGCAGCGCGAAGGCGAGCAGATCGGCGAGTTCACGTAAAAGCGGAAGAATTTACCGCCCTCCGTCGCCAGCCGGTCCACGTTAGGAGTTTTCGCGTCCCGGTTTCCGAAACACGAAAACCCCCCCCAGCCCATGTCGTCGATGAACACCACCACAAAGTTAGGCCGCGGCGGCGCCTGAGCCACGCTCACATCGACAAACCGGAAGGGACCACAGAACAGAAAAATCAGAATACAGAAACGCATAGCAGGAAAAGGGACGGCATGACCGGAGCCGCATCCTGCGCAGGATCACAGGATCATCCCCCGCCGCGTGTGCGGGTCGTTGAAACCGTGCCCAGGCTCTCCTGGCGTGAACCACTCGCGGATCGGACCGGCCTATTCGTAAGGCGGCGCTTCGCCCGGTTTTCTGCCGGGTGCCATGAGGGTGCCCGCGACGGCGCGGGCGCGGGTTTCGTCGTCCTCGTGAATCATTTGAGATGCCTGACCGCGCATCCATTTGCCGTGAACATTCTCCAGATACCCGCGGGCGGTGAGCGGCCGGTCCTTCATGTAGGTGAGCCACGCCTTGTCGAGCGCCGTCCCCAGTTCCTTTTGTGTCAGGGCGGCGGGGTCGAGCGTGGCGAGTTCGGCAGGCATACCGTCTTTCAGGCCATCCTTGACCCGGCGCACCGTGAGCCGGGCGGGCGCATCCGGATTTCCCCGCACCCAGATGAACTGGCGCACGTGCCAGTGGAGAAACTTCGCGTCCTCCAGCGCCGGCGGCAGGGGGCCATCCACGACGACGTACGGCAGCCTGGCATATCCGGCGATGGCGGCATAGGGCACGGGGTAATGTCCGCCAGGGCGCCGGGCCGGCTTCATCGGCCACAGGAACCAGTCGAGCTTCAATTCCTGACGCTTCACCGGATGCACCTTGATGACCTCGTCGAGCACGGCACCGGTGGTATCGCGGCCGTGGCGCCCGTGAATCGCGGAGTTCTTTCCGGGTTTGTCAGGCCCGGGGGAGCGGATGAGTTCACCGCCGGGCGTCAGCAGCACCTGATCGCCCGTGCCGGGGATGAATCCCAGCTTCGGCTTATAATGATTCCCCTGCTCCCAGTCGAACCGCACGCCGACAAAATGCTTCGCGAGTCTCGTGTGAACCTCTGGTTTGGAAAGCACACGGCTCTCCTCGAACCGGAAGCCGGGTCAGTAAACTCCGCGGCAGTAGTCCTCCTGGAGCCCGGTGTAGGTGCTTCCGTCAGGCACCAGCGAATAGCCCATGAGGAAGATCGGCCGGCCGGTGGCTTGGCTCACTTCCAGCGCCTGCTCCAGCGTCGGGACCCAGAACAACTCGTCCGCGCCGCGCACCACGCTGTCCTCCGCCGCCGCCAGCGGGCGGGCCAGCAGGGCGATGAACAGGCAGAGAAGGGCGGGCAGTTTCCCCGGCGTCGGAGGTGCAGCATTCATGGCGGTGTGGTCGGGAGGCGTAGCCAGCCATGAAGCACCGCTGTCAGCAGTTTGTCAGCAGGCCGCCGCTGCCGTATTCACGGGGCGGGACGGCAGGGGGAGGACCGCAGCGTAGGCGGCCGTTCCCGCGGAATTGACGCCGCCGGATGCAGACTTTTACTCCCGGGGTGAGAGCCGCGTTATTCCTGACAATTCTTCCGGCGCTGCCCCCGCCGGCGCCTGCCGCAGAACCCCCGCTGCTTCCGCTGCGGGTGCACGTCTTCGAGGACTACGAAACGGAAATCGAGAAGCGCTGGTGGCTGCGCGGGGCGCCGGTGACGGTAGCGAAGGAACTGGCTCCGGCGCTGTCAATGTCAGTGGCCAACAGCCGCGCCTGCCGGGCTGCGGAGACGAAAGACTTCGATGACAAGCAGGGCGATCCGTCAAAGACATGGAAAGCAGTCATCTTCAATCCAGTGCCCGGACCGCCGATGGGGGCGCACACGCGACTCAGTTTCCGCTACCGCCTCACCGGCACCGACACCCTGCGCGTCCAGATCTACAGTCTGACCAACGGCTATCACCGCCGGCATTACCTCACCAATTTGCCGCAGGGAAAGTGGGAGCACACGGACCTTGACATGAGGCAACTGCGCCGGCCCGACGGCACCGGCGGTCCGCTCGCGGCGGATGAGCGCATTGATGACATCCAGTTCTACATCACGCCGGAGGCGGATCTGCTCATTGACGACATTGTGCTCTACGAAGCCGCGCCGGCGGACGAAAAGAAGCCACTCCCGCGCCGCGTCATCTTCACAGGCTGGTTCGATACCGGAGAGCAGGGCAAGGAATGGCCGGGTGATTTCACCATCGTGCCGCATGTGAAACCGCTGACATGGGACTGCGCAAAGTCCGTTCTCAATGCGGCGGACGGCGCGCCGTGGATTCGCGTGCAAATGCGCGGCCTGCGTCCGCTCAGTGCGACGAATCGCCTGCGCTTCCGCTGCAAGCTCACCGGTGACGGACCGGTGAACGTCACGCTGGCGAACAGCAGCACCGGCACAGTCTGGAATGCAGAACCGTTGACGCCGAAACCGAACGAATGGGTCGAGTCTTGCCTGGACTTCACCGCCGGAACGAAAGGCGCCTTTGCAGACGAACTGCGCTTCACAATTCCCAAAGGCTCCGAACTGCTCGTGGACGATGTGCTGCTGTTCGAGCCGTGAGCGCAGCCGCTGACCCGCGATTACGCAGTTCCCACTCAGTCGGGTGGACGACACACTGGATTTTTCTGCATTCCCTATCCATGAAAATCCTCTGCGCTCTCCTGCTTCTTTGCGGTTTAACGTCCGCCGCGGAAAAGCCCGACTTCCTCTACATCCTCGCCGACGATCTCGGCTACGCGGACACCGGCTTCAATGGCGGCAAGGACATTCCCACACCCCATCTCGACAAACTCGCAGCCAGCGGCGCCGTGCTCACCAGCTACTACGTGCAGCACGTCTGCTCACCGACACGCGCCGCGCTGCTCACCGGTCGCTATCCGATCCGTTATGGCCTGCAGCAGGGCGTGATCCGGCCCGGCGAGAAATACGGGCTGCCCCTGGCGGAGCGCACGCTTTCCCTGGCCCTGCGCGAAGCCGGCTACACCACCGCCATCACCGGCAAGTGGCACCTCGGTGAGTTCGATCCCGCTTACCTGCCGACGCGGCGCGGATTCGACATGCAATACGGCCACTTCTTCGGCGCGCTCAATTACACCACCCACCTGCGCGACGGCAAGCTCGACTGGTACCGCAATGACCAGCCCAGCAAGGACGAAGGCTACGCTACACATCTGCTCGCCAAAGAAGCCTGCCGCATTCTGAAGGAGCAGCCGGAGGACAAACCGCTCTTCCTCTACGTGCCGTTCAATGCCGTGCATTCGCCCTATCATGTCGCGCCGGGGCGGGAGAATGATTTCGCGGACATGCCCAAGGGCCGACGACAGTATGCCACCATGCTCAGTGAAATGGACACCGCCATCGGCCAAATCCTGGCGGCGCTCGACGAAAGCGGGCGGCGCAAGAATACGCTCATCGTTTTCAGCAGCGACAACGGCGGCGTCGGTCCTGCGAAGAACGGCACCCTGCGCGGAAAGAAGGGCACGCCCTACGAAGGCGGTCACCGCGTCGCTGCCTGCGTGTCATGGCAGGACCGCATCAAGCCCGGCTCGAAGATCAGCGAGCCGCTGCACGCCGTTGACTGGTTCCCCACCGTGGCCGGACTCGCCGGCATTCCTCTCGACGCCGAACACCAGAAGCGCCCGCTCGACGGACGCGACATTCTTCCCGTCCTCACCAGCGGCGCCAAATCTCCGCACGCCGCCATTCTCATTCATCACGACCCGGTCTCCAGCGCGCTCCGGCTCGGCGACTGGAAACTGGTGCGCCACTACGCCGGCGGGAGAAGAAACGGCGGTGGTGAAGCGAATACCGAACTGTTCAACCTCGCCGCGGATCCCGGCGAGCAGACCAACCTCGCCGACAAGGAACCGGAGAAACTCAAGGAACTGACCGCGAAGCTGGAGGAGTTCCCCAAAGCCGCCATCGCCCCGCGCAGCGACCCCACCGGCATGGGACCGGCGAAGAAGTGATTTGCCCGGCCCATAATAATGGTAGGGACGTGCTGCGCACGTCCCACTCTTCCGTGGGCGGAGGAGGTGCGGAGCCGTTCCCGAACCAGCGCCACACTTTGTGCCCCCGGTGTTCTCCACCCCCACAATAATCGGACGTGCACAGCACGTCCCTACCGAATCTACAGAACGCAAAGCGTCCCCGACTCACGCCTGACTCAGCAGCCGCAGCGCCGCGCGGACCAGCGTACCCTGCTCCGGCGCCGCGCCGTCGTCGAGCACTCGCTTCACCGCCTTCTGCGCTTCGGCCTGACGATAGCCGAGATTGATCAGCGCCAGCACCACGTCGTTCGCCACCGCCTGCTGCGGCGTCAGGACCGCCGGCCCGCTGTCCTTCCAGGCTTCGGTGACGCCGACCTTGTCCTTCAACTCGAGAATGATCCGCTCCGCCGTCTTTTTCCCCACACCGCTGATCTTCGAGAGCGCCGCGATGTCGCCCTGAACCACGTGGCGTTTGAAATCGCGCACGCTCATACCGCTGAGAATCGCGAGACCCATCTTCGGCCCCACGCCAGTGACACGATTGATGAGCAGCCGGAAAAGATCGCGCTCCTCGTCGGTGGCGAATCCGTAGAGCGCCTGCTGGTCCTCGCGCACATGAAAGTGCGTCAGCACCGTGACCTCGCGCCCCGTTTCCCCCAGCCGGTCATAAGTGCTCAGCGGCACCCAAACCTCATAGCCCACCCCGCCCACATCGAGACAGGCGCGGTCCGGCAAACTGGTCACAAGGCGTCCGCGGAGAAAGGTAATCATGCCCGCGAGGCTACCGCGCCGCCGGGCAATGCAACGGGGCAGCGGGTGAATTACCGCCGCCTCGCGCAACTCCGGCAGCAGCGCAGGAAGTATCGGAGGCGTTAGGGACCGGCGGTGCGAATCATTCAAGTCGCCAGGTGAGAGGAAATCGGGGGGCACAGGTGCCCTCGCCTGTCGTTCCCCGCGCCCCGCGGGGAACTTTAAACCATCCCGGCAAAGCCGCACACTCAAAGGTGCGCAGGAAAGGTCCCGTCTCAGAAGTGCGGCTGCGCCGTTGGCTTTAAGTGAACGGCGGGGGCGCCGCTCACGACAGGCGGGGCGCCTGTGCTCCCCTCCCAGTTTCATCAGCCGGCATCTTCACGGATCCGGACTACATGACTTCGATGCGCAGAATGGATGGCCGCCGTCATTTCGACTCTTCTATTTTCTTGAGCACTTCCTCCGCCTCCGGAAGACCGGACACCAACTCCAAGGCCTTCCGCGCCGCTTTCTCCGCTTCTTCGCGCGCCGTGGTGGTCTTCGGTCCGATTCCCACCTTCGTCTCCGGCGGCAGCTTGAACAAATGCGCGGCTGCCCGTGCCCAGAGCGCTGCCAACTCCGCATCCTTCAATTTACCCTTCTGCCGATCTAGCGCATCAAGATCATAACGGCGCAGGAAGGCGGCGCGCTGGGGAATGTGCGGATCCCGGTTTCCAGTTTTTTTAGCGCCATCTCGCTTCTCTAATGCCGCAGCGAGCAGGAGCCGAGTGAGCGGCACCGTAGAATCCAATGCTAGCGAGTGTTCGAGGTTCGATAGGTTGCCATTCTCCGCACCATCGGTCCCATACTTGTCGCGATAGCGCTCGGCGATTTGCCTGAAAGTGACACTTAATTTAGGATCTATGGAGCGTTGGCGGGATGGGATGTTGATCCATTTGATGAGATCGGCCCAAGGGCCGTCGGGCAAAGAGATCGCAGCCATAAAAGAAAGGCGCTCCACATCGGAAATGAGATGAAGTTGTCCCTCCTCATCGAAACTCAGTCCTGAGAAACTGCGTGCCCAGTCTAAGATCGCCGGTGTAATGGGAACAATGGCAGCTGACTCGGTTGGGGTCATCGCACGAGCGAATGCACGCTCACTCGCCCAGTCAGCCATCCTACCATATCCTCCATATTCTATGAATGCATCGTCCCACGCGCGCGTGGTCGAGGGCACTTCCCATATCTTTACTTCATCACCGATGGTGATAATCTTAGTCCCATCCGGGCTAAACATAATGTCCCACACTCTATTTTCATGGCGCAGCGGCAAAGAAATAGGCCATCCGCTCCTCGCTTCCCACAACCGCGCATTCTCATAATCACCGCCGGTCACGATCAACGTAGCGTCCGGACTAAAGTTTGCACTGAATAGCGCTGTGTTAGGCGAGTCGTTATGGCGGATCGGCTGACCTATGGGATCGCCAGTTGCCGCGTCCCATACACGGGTCGTCATGTCAACGCCCGTCGCAGTGACGACCATGGTGCCATCAGGGCAGAACTCGAAGCTCCCGCCCCCATCCCACCTGCCATAAATCTCAGGAATATCTGCGCCTAATTGAATGCCCGTTGCCACATCCCAAATCCGCGCTACATCCGTAGTTCTCACACCCCTTGTCGGTCCCGCATAGTCCGGCTTGTGGATGGCAAGAATCTTTGTTCCATCTGGCGAAAAAGTTGCTCTGGTTTCCTGTAAGAGTCCATCCGGTCGCGTGAGTTGTCTGATCTCACGTCCGGATGCTACCTCCCAAATCCGAGCGTTGCCCGACCTCTCGACACTGAGGATTATGGAACCATCCGGACTGAATGTTGCGGAACTTAATCTCTCCCTGTGCCGCATCGGGTGGCCGATTTGTTTGCTGCTCTCCGCGTCCCAAAGGCGCACGGTGCCATCCGTGCAGGTAGTCAATATCAGAGTTCCATCCGGGCTAAAACTCGCGGTTTCTACGATGCCCGGATGCCTCATTGGCTCGCCAACGAGTCGGCCGTCTGCCGAATTCCACACTCGCGCGAATTCATCATTAAGCTCTGTCGTGACTAGCCGGGAGCCGTCAAAGCTGAATCTGGGAGGATCCACTATGTTCTTGTGGCGCATCGGTTCGCCTACGGGTTCAGCGGTCGCCGCGTCCCAAAGGCGCGCAGAGCCATCATCACTTACCGTTACTATTCTGGTGCCATCCGGGCTGAAACCGTCGGCATTCACTCTGCCATGTTGTGGCATCGGTTTGCCGATGGGTAACGGCTCGCCGATGGGCTGGCCGGTGTCAGTGTCCCAAAGGCGCGCGGTTCCCTCGTTACTCACCGTGAATATCCTCGTGCCATCCGGACTGAAACTCGCCGTCCTCACAGGCCCCTCTTGTTTCAAAATATGAAGTGCCCAGTCCCGCTTGGCGCCTTGGCGTCTGCGAAGCGTATCGTAAAGTTCGAGCGCGGCTTGGCGATTTCCAGGTTCACGCTCCAGGGCGCGAACGAGAAGCGCTACGCCTTCGTGCCAGCGGGACTTGCCCTTGAATCCGAGGGCTCGCTGGCCTTTGCGCGTGGCTTCGAGGTCTTCGTCCAGCGCCTTCACCGCAGCGGCGTAGTCGGCCATGCTGGCGAGATGAAGGTTTCGTTCGTTGGCCTCATTCGCAAGTCTTGTCCTCTTGGCTTCCTCCTCCGCCTGCTTCTTTCCCCATAAAACCGCGCCGAGGCCCGCGAAGAGAGACAGCGACACTGCGAGGCCCGCCGCCACTCCGATTTTGTGCCTGCGGATGAACCGCGACAGCAAATAGGCGCGACCGGGCGGGCGGGCGAGAACGGGCAGGCTCTCCATGTGCCGGCGGAGGTCGGCGACGAGGCCGGCGGCGCTTTCGTAGCGGCGGGCGCGGTCTTTCTCCAGGGCCTTCATCACGATCCAGTCGAGGTCGGCGGGGATTTTAGATTTAGGAATTAGGATTTTAGATTTGGCAGGGTGGTGTCCCGCGATTGAAGCCGCGGCCATTTGCGTTCTGCGCGTGCTGGGCCGGGGCGGTTCGACTTCGCGGATGACGCGGCGCATTTCGTCCATACCGGCGCGGAGGAGTTCTTTGGAATCGAACGGCGGGCGGCCGGTGAGCAGTTCGTAGAGCAGGACGCCGAGGGAATAGACGTCGCTGCGGGTATCAATGTCCATCGGGCCAAGGCCAGCCTGTTCCGGCGACATGTAGGCGGGGGTGCCGATCATCTGTTCGAACTGCGTATAGGCCGTGCCATCGGTCAGCGGCTGTTGCTGGATGGCTTTGGCGACGCCGAAATCGATGACTTTGACGACAGGCGGAGCAGCGTAGTCAGGCCGTCCCGGCCTGTTGCATTCATTCAAGGCCGGGACGGCCTTGCTATGGGGCTCACCGTCGTCGCCGGGCGTGACGAGAATGTTGGACGGCTTAAGGTCGCGGTGGATGATGCCTTTCTGGTGCGCGTGCTGCACGGCCTGACAGACATTGATGAAGAGGCTGAGCCGTTCCGCGGTCGGGAGGCTGGCTTGATCGCAGTAGTCGGTGATCCTGACGCCGCGGACGAGTTCCATGACGAAGAACGGCCGGCCTTTGTCGGTGGCGCCGGCATCGAAGACCTTGGCGATATTGGGATGGTCCATCATGGCGAGCGCCTGACGTTCCTGTTCGAAGCGCGCGATGACCTCGCGGCTGTCCATGCCGGGCTTGATGATCTTGAGCGCGACGCGCCGGCGCACGGGCTCCTGCTGTTCGGCCACCCAGACGACGCCGAACCCGCCCTCGCCGATCTTCTCCATCAGCTTGTAGCGTCCGATGAGATCGCCGGGCTGCTCGGTGGGCGGGCCGGGCGGCACGACGGTGGGATGTTCCATGAAGCCCGTGACCTCGTGCGACCGCAGCAGGGCCTCGATGCGGGCGCGCAGTTCCGGCTGCCCGGCGCAGGCCTGGTCGAGATAAGCCGGGCGGTCCGCGGCCGGCAGGGCGGTGGCGGCTTCGAAGATTTGCTCTTCGGGGTTCATGGGCGGCGGTTTGCTGCTGGCTCTTTATGCGATAATCCGGGCCGGATCGTATCACCGCGATTCTGAAATTCCAATCTTCCAGCACGATGCCCGATCCAAGAGCGCGCAGCGCCAAAAATTAAGCGGTAGGGATGCGCTGTGCGCGTCCCACTCATGAGGCGGCGGCGAATGCCGGGGGAGCGGAGCCGGGCTGCGGCATTGGAGAGCCGGGGACGGCTCCGCGCCTCTTCGTCCGTGGAGGAACAGTTTTCATGTTACCAGGGTTTTTACGTTACCGGGGAACTTGCGTGCACTGACATCCATTGGATCATGCAATCCGGGGAACGATCGCCGGTCGGATGATTATGCCAGCCAGGTTTGGAACTGCAGTGGAGGACAGGCGAGTCGGCCGCGATGCCGGAGGGGTTGCCGTGAAGTGCGCCACTGGCCGGGGCGGCGTCTGCGGCGGCATCTCCCGGCAGCACTTGCGGGAGCCATGCCGTGGCCGGTGGCGCAGCGGCATCACGCGACGCGCCTCCTTCTGTACCCGCGTCAGCCTCCGGCGGCGCGGGCCGGCCATGGCCTTCCGCAGCCGGACTCCGCTCGAATTTGCCTCCGCAGTGAAAAATTCCTCATTGCATATGCGTATGTGCTCATATAGAAATCCCCGGAACCCTGGAACCACCGCCATGAGCAAACATCTTCTGATCCTCGGCGCCGGCACGGCCGGCACCATGATGGCCAACCACCTGCGCCGCCGCCTTCCCGCCGGGGAATGGCGCCTGACGGTGGTGGACCGGTCGGAGAAACATCTCTATCAGCCGGGGTTTCTGTTCCTGCCGTTCGGAATCTACAAGGAAAGCCAGATCGTGCGCGAGACGCGGGACTTTCTCCCGCGGGGCGTGGAATTTCTGCACGCGGAAGTGGAACGAATGGCTCCGGCGGAACACGCCGTCACTCTCAAGGACGGCCGGGAACTCCAATACGACGTCCTGATCATCGCCACGGGCTGTCGCACCGCGCCGGAGGAGACGGAGGGAATGACGGGGCCCAAGTGGCGCGTGAACGTGCATGACTTTTACACACTCGACGGCGCAAGGGCGCTGCGGGACAGGCTGGCGAACTTTCCAGGGGGCCGCGTCGTGGTTCACATCAACGAAATGCCGGTCAAATGCCCGGTGGCGCCGCTGGAGTTCACGTTTCTCGCCGACACTTTCTTCCGCGAGCGCGGCCTCCGCGACAAGGTGACCCTCACTTATGTCACGCCGCTTTCCGGCGCCTTCACCAAACCGAAGGCCTCCAGGAAGCTCAGCCACCTGCTCACCGATAAAGGCATCGAACTGGTGACCGACTTCGTGGCGGAAAAGGTGGATCAGGAGAACGACAAACTCGTCTGCTTCGACGGCCGCGAAGTGCCCTACGATCTGCTCGTGACCACGCCGACCAACATGGGCGATGAAGCCGTGCGGCGCAGCGGCCTCGGCGACGATCTCGACTTCATTCCCACGCACAAGCATACGCTGCAGTCGCTTCAATTCCCCGATGTCTTTGTGATCGGCGACGCCACCAATCTGCCTGCGTCGAAAGCCGGATCGGTGGCCCACTTTGAAAGCGAAACGCTGGCGGACAATGTGATGCGGCACATCCGGGGCGAACCGCTCAAGGAGGAATTCGACGGCCACTCGAACTGCTTCATCGAATCCGGCAACGGCAAGGCACTGCTCATTGATTTCAATTACGAGTACGAACCGCACGAAGGCCGGTTTCCCTTCGCCTTCGGCCCCATGAAACTGCTGGAGGAAAGCCGTCTCAATCACTGGGGCAAACTGGCCTTCCGCCATGTTTACTGGAACGTGCTGCTGAAAGCGCGGCCGCTTCCCGGCATCAGCCGGCGGAAAAAGAAACCCGCGGCCTGACGCCTCCCTGTCGCATCCCAACCCCCAACCAACCACCCGTATGAAAACGACCATCGCCGGAACAGAACTGGACGTGAACGAAGAGGGCTACCTCACCGACATGTCGCAGTGGAACGAATCCATCGCTGCGGGAATCGCCGCCGCGGAGGGCATCGCGCCGCTCACCGAAGCCCACATGAGAGTCATCCGCTATCTGCGCGAGCAGCAGTCCAAAGGCGCGGCCCTTACCATTCGCAGCATGGGCAAAAGCGGGGTCGTGACCACGAAGGAACTCTACGACCTCTTCCCCGGCGGCCCGCTCAAGAAGTCCTCCAAAATCGCCGGCATCCCGAAGCCGGTGGGCTGCATCTGATTCCACTCCGTCCTGACAATTATTATGAACGACGACAAACAACCCGTGAAGAAGGTCTCCATCATCGTGAGCCGGGGCTCGCTCGACGGCGTGTATCCGGCGCTGATCATGGCGAACGGAGCACGCATGGAGGGCATCGAGGCCTCCCTGTTCTTCACCTTCTTCGGCCTCAATGCCCTGACAAACAAGACGCTGGACAGGCTCAAAGTGGCCACGGTCGGCAATTCCGCGCTGAACATGGCCATGCCCATGCTCGGCATGCCCATGACCCTCCCCTTCCCCACGTGGCTCGGCGCCATTCCCGGAGTGTCGGCTTTCGCCAGTCATCTCATGAACCGCGAAATGGAAAAGCTCGACATCCCGCCCGTGCGGGAATTCCTCGAACTCATTTCCGACTCCGGCGGAAAAATCTACGCCTGCAAACTCGCGATGGATATGTTCAAACTGAAAAGAGAGGACCTGTGGGAACGCGTGGACGGCGTGCTGACAGTGGGTGATTTCTACCAGGAATCCGCCGGAACGGGCACGCACATCCTGTTCACCTGACAGTGGAGGGCGGCCTTGCGGTTCGATCACAACCGGCAGCGGTCAGCGAGTCCGTACCGGCTGCCCGGCTTTCAGGGCCTGGAGTGAAGGCTGCAGCCGCTGCGCCTGTGCCGGGTCGGGCGTGTGGCGGATGGCGGCTTCCATGGCACTGACGGCTTGGGCGAAGTCGCCGGTCTCAGCATACGCGGCGGCGAGCGTGGAGAGCGTGGCCGGGTTTTTGCCGCCGTCCGCCTTAACGACGGCCTGTGCGAGACGCAGGGCTTCCTGACCGTTGCGCACGGCGGGATCGGGATCGGTGGCGAGCAGCCAGGCGAGGTTGTTCGCGGGAAAAGCCCAGCCGGGTTTGAGCCGCAGACTTTCCTGGTAGGCAGCGATGGCTTCCTTGCTGCGTTTGGCGGCCTGGAGAAGGTTGCCGGTCTGGAAAAAGGCGGCGGCGTCCCGGGGGTCGAGCTGTGTCACCGCCTGAAAATGCCCGAGGGCTGCCGGCAGGTGTCCGGTGGAGGCTTCGGCGATGCCGCAGTTGAAGCGGAAGGCGGGATCCTTCTCAAAAGCCGGCAATGCCGTGCGCAAATGGCGGCGTGCGGGTTCGCCGAGGTTGCGCTGCAGCAGGGCGATGCCGGCGGTGCGGTGCAGATCGGGGCGATCCGACGGCAACGCGGCCCAGGTGCTGACCGCTTCCTGCGCCCGGCCCGCTTCCAGATACAGTTCGCCGAGACGCATCTGCACCGCCGCTTCGGATGCTCTGCTATTATAATGTGCAAGGTACGCGAGCCGCCGCGCGGGCTGGCCGATGTTGGCGAAGGCCTCGGCGTAGCGCAGCGGCTGTGGCGGAAAGGGCTGCGAGGCCCAGCGGCCTTTGAAGGGCACGGCGGCATCGCGCTGGGATTCGACCGGCTTTTCCAGCAGCGCGAGATCAGTCAGAAGAAGTTCCAGCGGCACGGCGCCTTTATAAATGGCAGCGACGCGGCCTTCCTTGTCCAAAAGGAAACTCGTGGGCGCGGGGAGCGGGGCTTGCAGTTCGACCGTGACGCGATGGAGCAGTTCCATGGCCTCCACTGTCGCGGTGTCGGCATTGGCAGTGCGGAAGGGAAACCCCTTGGGCGGCGGTGCGGGTTGTCCGCCGGGCGTCAGGCCATCCATGTTGAGTGCGACAATATCGAGTCCGGCCGCGCGGATTTCCTTTTCGCGTTTGGTCCACTCTGCCATTTCGGCAACACACGGCGCGCAGGTCTGCGACCAGAAATTGACGAGCAGCGGTTTGCCCGTCGCGGGAATGAGCGAGCTTTCCGGCAACGGCAGACGGCCGATGATCCAGGTGCGCATCAGGCTGTCGTCCGGAGGCTTTGGATAGGCAGCAGCCTTCAGCGCGGCCTTCGCCGGCGGCGTGATGATTTCCGCTTTGCCGCTGCCCTGGACGATACGCTGATGTTTTCCGGCGACGACTCCGCTGATGTTCTCAGCTTTGCCGCCCGGCCAGTGGACGGTGACGCTTTTCACGTTCTCTGCGATCCCGAGGCCGAAATGCAGCCACTTGCTCGACTGCGCGAGGAATCCCTCGCCGGCGCGCAGGCAGCGCGTGCGGGTTTGCCCGCCGGGAAGTGTGATGACGACACGCGCGCCGATGGCGTCGCGATTGCAGGTCGTACCTCTGAGTTGCAGCGCGAGCCAGTTTCCTGGCGCCGCGGTCGCGTTGCGCAGCAGGCGCACGCGCGGCGACGTGCGATAGCTGGCCCAGAAGTCGGTGCGTCCGTCGAAGTCCCAGTCGCAGGTGGCCAGGGCACGCCCGTCGTCATCGAAATCGAGTCCACTGGCGACCGACACGTCGGCAAAGCGCCCGTCCCGGGTGTTGAGGAAGCAGGTGTCCTTTTCGTGCCCGCTGAAGGCACGGCCCTGACCGATGAGTTCGCTGAGAGCCTTCCAGCCGAGCCGGTAGCGCTCGGCTTTGTCCGGCGTGGTCTCGGTGGTTTGCGGTGACTGCGACACGACCTGCCGCCAGTAGAAACTTCACAAGTCGCCGGTGTCCTCCGTGGTGATGAAGCCGTTGGCCACGTAAAGATCCTCCCAGCCGTCGTTGTTGAGGTCGGCGAAGTGCGCGCCCCACGCCCAGCGGCCCATGGTGACGCCGGCGGAAACGCTCGCGTCGTTGAATACGTTGCCGGCGTTCAGAAACAAACTGTTGCCGCGGGCATGGCGCTGGAATTCGGCATTGGCCGCGCCGGCGCGCCAGTGGCGCTGGTAGGCAATGCGATTGCCGGCGCTGGAGAACATGTTGCTCACGTAGATGTCAGGGCGACCGTCGTTGTTGGGATCGCCCCACGTCACGCCCATGCCGGCGGAGATGTCCTCCACGCCCAGCGCGGCGGCCACGTCCGTGAATTTGCCACCGTCGTTCCGGTAGAGATTGTTGCGGCCGAAGTCGTTGGCGACGTAGAGATCAGGATCGCCGTCGAGATCGTAATCCTCCCAAGAGCAGGCGTAGCTGTAGCGGCGGTTGTTCGCATCGAGGCCGCTGGCCACGGTGTTGTCGGTGAATTTCCAATTACCGTCGTTGCGCAGATAAATGTTCGGCCCGCCGTTGTTGGCGTCGTGATAGGGGACAGGCTGGCCGAGAATGCCCTCGCTCTGCGCCATCTCGCGCGCCGGATTGCGTCCGCAGAGATAAAGATCGAGATCACCGTCGAGATCGGCATCAGCGGCGGCGAGCGAGTGCAGATTCGCCTCCGCGCGGACTTCCGCCCTCTTTGTGAAATGCGCTTTGCCATCATTCTCCATGAGCATGTAATACCAGCCCTGCGCGAGCGCGAGGTCCTGATCGCCGTCGTTGTCGAGGTCTACGAAGAGCGCGGCCCGGGTCACCTCCATCCAGTCGGCACCGGACTCTGACGAGAAGTCGAGCAGTGTGCCGTCGGCATTGCGCAGATAGAGTTTGTTGGGCAGCCCGCCCTGCTGGCAGACGTAAAGGTCGTCGAGTCCGTCGCCGTCGGCATCGCCGAGCGCGAGACCTTCGAGGCCGTTGACGTCATTGCCGTAGTCGCCCTGCAAACGCGGACGCCAGTGATCGATGCCGCGCAACAACTGCGTGCGGAACGACTCCACACCGCGGAAGGCGGAGGGCGTCACGTCTTCATAATGCAGCCCTGCGGCCACCGGCAGGATTTCCTCGTACGACAACACCTCGATGGAACGCAGGACCGGCTCTGCGCCGCCGGTCCACTCGCAGCGCCAGTGCGCGTTCTGCTGCACGGTGCCTTGCCTGCCTGCGCCTCCCGCGAGCACCAGCACTTCGGTGGCAAATGAACCGTCCTTCTCCGACGGCGGTGTGACGCGGAAAGTTTTGAGCTTCACCTCCAGCCTGGCCTTCGCATCGTAAGGTTCGCGCAGGGATGTCATCGCCTCCGCGGGCGGAACTTCGTTTTTGTCAGGCTTCGCGCGCCAGACTTCCACGCTCTTGTCAGCGAAGACCTTCTCCCGTGCCGCCGGCCGCCAGCGATGGGTGCGGAATTCCGGTGCTTTGATCTTTCCCGCAGACGAATCGGCGACAGCTGCGATGAGTTTCTTCAACACATTCTGCGCGGCATCACTGGACTCCTCCGATTCCCAGCCGGCGTCGGTCGAGGGATCGAGTCGGTCGAGGATGGGTTTTAGATCGGGGGACAGGAGGGAGGACTGCGCGGTGAGGGACAGCGCGGAAAGGTGCAGGATGATGGTGGGGGTCTTTGGCAAAATGATGGGGGCAGAATGATACTTAGGCGGGGAGGGCGCGAAGTTCCAGGGTGGTGTGGTTGAAGTTCAGCCAGCGCAGCGAGGTGAGTTGGGTGTGGGAGAGGAGTCGCTGGAGATGGCTCGACAGGTCTTCGTGGCCGCTGGTGAGCGCGGTGCAGGCGAGGACGGTGGTTTCGTTGAGCAGCAGCATGGGCTGATGCCCGATGCGCTGGCCATCATGAAAAACAGATACGGGCGAGGATTCGCCGAGTTGCAGCAGATGAGCGATGGCGTCACGGTAGAGGGAGACTTCCAGATACGAGCCCCAGTCGCGGAGCAGGGATTCCGCACAGGTGAGGAGGCGCGCGGAGTCCGCGTCCTCAGGCCGGTGGAATTTGCGGACCTGGATGACGCGGCGTGCCTCCGGGCTGATGTGCGTGGAGACGAACTCATGCTCCACGCGCGGGGTGCGCAGGTTGACCAGCGTGCCGTGGTGCATTCCGGTGAGGAAAAGATAGTTGAGTGCCTGCGCGCGGTGCGAGCCGCTGAGCCGGTCGGCGGTTTTGGCTTCGATCATCAGCGAGGACTCGAAGAGCAGGTCCATGTAGAGGGTTTTGGAGTAACTGCCGTGGGTCAGGCGGATGGGAATATCGCGGGCGGCGATTCCCGTGCGGTTCCATTCAGCGGCGATGGCGGACTTGACGACGGCTTCGTCGGCGAGCCTGCCATACTCGCTGTGGACCTGGAAGATGACGCCGAGCACCTGATGGTTCAGTTCGTGGAACTCCTGCTGATTGAGCACGCGAACGGGGGTGTGCAGGATGATTGGCATGGCAGGGGATGGGCAAAATAATGGGGGCAAAATGATAAGCGAAGAAGTCTTCTCAAATCATCATTCTGCCCCCATTATTCTGCCAAAATCCCCTATGCGCATCATACTGCTTCTCCACCTCCTGCTCGTCGCCGCCCGGGCTGAACTGATCGCCTACTTCGACTTCGACAATGCTGCCAATCCCTATCTGGACGCCAGCGGCCATGGCAACAACATCAGCGGGAATGCCGGCACCAATCCGGTGTGGGGAGCGACGACCGGCTTCAACGGCAGCGGCGCCTACGATTTCTCCGGGGACCGGCTCATCGTCCCGGTGGACATCAATCCGACTGCGCTGCCGCGCATGACATGGGGCGCGTGGGTGCGGACAGACACTCTGACGAGCAATCTCTATAAGGTGCTCGGCCACGACAACGGCAGCTGGGACCGCACGCTGGGACTGGACAACCGCAACCCGGGCGGAACCTTCCGCTACGCCACCTTCATCGGAAATGATGCTGTGAACGCCAACGGTCTGATCACCGGCACGCCAGGGCCGGTGAGCACTTCGCAGTGGTCGTTCATTGCCGCGAGTTATGATCAGCCGGCAAAGCAGGTGACAATGTATGTGGATCTCGACGCCGCCACAGTGGCGGACCCGCTGGTGTCGGTGACGGCGGCGGGCGCGTTTGGCGCGGGCTGGAATACCTTCGCCATTGGCGCCATCCGGCCTGACATCAATTCCGAGCCGTGGGACGGGGCGATCGACAATGTCTTTCTCTACGACACCGTGCTGACGGCCGTGGAAGTGAAGGCCCTGCGCGACGCCGGCGGCGTGGTGCAGTTGCCGAAGATCAATTCCTTCACCGCACTGCCCGGAAACATCACTTCCGGGCAAAGCACGGCGCTCTCATGGAACACTTCGCGCGCGGACAGCCTCGCAATCAACCACGGCGCACCGGCCATCAGCGGTGCGACCGGCAGCGTAAACGTTAGCCCCGGAGTCACGACAACCTACACATTGACGGCGGCGAACGGCGCCGGTTCCGTGACGGCTCAGGTAACGGTGGGGGTGAACGAAACCGTGCTCCCGCCGCGCCTCACGGAATTCATGGCGTCGAACAGCGCGGCGCTGAACGACGGCGACGGCAATGCCTCCGACTGGATCGAGATTTGGAATCCGAATGCGTTCGGCATCGCGCTCGACGGCTATGGACTGCGGGACAGCACCACGACCTGGATCTTTCCGGCGGTGCCACTGGCGGGCAACGCACGGCTCGTCGTATTTGCGTCGGGTCAGGCAGCGGCGAACTACACGGACGCCGGCGGGTTTCTGCACACCACGTTTCAGCTGTCCGCCGGCGGCGAAACGCTGCAGCTGCTGGCGCCGGACGGCACCACGGTGGTCTCGGAATTCACTAACGTTCCTCCGCAGCAGACGGATGCTTCCTGGGGCACTGACGAGGGCACCGGCCTGCCAGGATTTTTCGTGCCGGCCACGCCAGGAGCGCCCAACGGCGCGGCCCTGGCCGGATTCGTGGAGGACACGAAATTCGACATCGACCGCGGTTTCTTCGATGCGCCGATCACGGTGAACATCACGAGCCTGACGCCGGACGCCTCGATTTCCTACACGACCAATGGCACCGAGCCCACGCCTGCGAACGGGACCGTGGTCACGCCGGCCGCGGGCCAGACGCCGTCGGCGGCGGTGGCGATCAACAAGACCACCGTGCTGCGTGCCATCGCGTTCCGCCCCGGCTGGGTCAGCACCGGAGTGGACACGCAGACCTATCTTTTTCCGGCGACATCCATCGACCAGCCCGCGAATCCGCCGGGCTTTCCGGCGACGTGGGGTGTCTTCACCGGCACCAACGGCAGCACGGCCGGCGTGCCGGTGCCGGCAGACTACGAAATGAAGCCGGTCATCGTGAACGCGAACCGCCCCGCGATGATCGCGGCACTCCGCTCCCTGCCGACGATGTCCATCGTCGCGGACCCGGCGGACTTGTTCGGCAACGACGGCATCCTGCCCAATCCGTTTGGCGACGTGAATGGCATCGGTGTCTTCACGCAATCGCCGTTCAATCCGGACCGGAAGTGCAGCATGGAGTGGATCCAGCCGGACGGGGCGCGCGAGGTTCAGATCGAATGCGCGGTGCGGCTGATCGGCGGGTGGAGCCGGCATTACGAAGCCACTCCGAAGAAGTCGCTGCGCCTGACTTTCAATAAGCAGTACGGCCCCGGGAAACTGAACTTCCCGCTCTTCGGCGAGGGGGAGATTTCGGAATTCGACCGCATCAATCTGCGGGCCACCTTCAGCGATGCGTGGGTGGACAACGCACACCCGGCGCAATACCTGCGCGATCCGTTTATGCGCGAAACCTATCTCGCCATGGGCCAGCCGGCCTCGCGCGGGACATTCGTGCATCTTTACCTCAACGGTCTCTACTGGGGCATTTACAATCCCACGGAGCGCCCTGACGACGATTATGCCTCCAGTCATTACGGCGGACGCGACGAGGATTACGATGCGCTCAAGCATCAGAGCCTGACAGGCCCCGCCTCCGCCCCGACCAACAGCTACGAAATGGTCAGCGGCACCTCCGACCGCTGGCAGCAGGCACTCGCAATCAGCGCCCAGGACATGACCAACCCGGTCGCCTACGGCAATCTCCGCCAGTATGTGGACATGACGTGTCTGGCGGATTATGTCATCGCCAATTCGTTCCTCTCGAATCTCGACTGGCCAGGCAAAAACTGGTACGCCTTCGGACGGCGCGACGGCGCGGACGGCGGGTTCAAATTCGTGCCGTGGGACTCGGAGTACACGCTGCTCGACCTCAACGCCAACCGGCTCGGGGTCAGTGCCACCGTGACGCCGACGCGGTTTTACGACCGCGCCAAACTGAACGCGGAGTTCCGCCTGCTCTTCGCCGATCGCGTGCACAAACACTGCTTCAACGGCGGTCCGCTCACCTCCGCGACGATGATCGCCCGCTATTCGGCCATGGCGGCACACATCGAGCCCGCGATCGACGCGGAGGCGGCGCGCTGGGGCGACAACCCGAACACCCGCCAGGGCGTGCGCGATTTCCGCAAGAGTCACTGGATCGCGGCACGCGACACCATTCTGAATTCCTACATGCCGAACCGCCCTGCCATCGCGCTCGCACAGTTCCGCGCCGCGAATCTCTACCCGGCAACCGATGCGCCCGAATTCACCCAGCACGGCGGGGTGATCGATCCGCCGCTGATCAATTTCACCAACTCACCCGCAGGCACGGTTTATTACACCACGGACGGATCCGATCCGCGGCTGCCCGGCGGCGCGGTGAATCCTGCGGCCACCGGTCTGGCCGGCGGCAGTGTGACGGAATCCTATTTTGCCCTCGAAGCGCCGGGATGGCGGTATTTCACGACACCGTCCGGACTGGGCGACAGTGAAATCGTCTCCGGGCATCCCGCTTACAGCCTGACCAACTGGAAGCATGAGGACTTCGACGACACGGCGTGGGGCACCGGGCAGGCAATGCTGGGTTATGGCAGCATCACGAACCGCACTATGCGGACCACGGTCGGATTCGGCGGCGACCCACTGAACCGATATCCCACGACCTACTTCCGCAAGACTTTCACCGTGGCCGATGCGACGCGCGTGAGCAAGCTGCTCATCGATGTCATCCGCGACGACGGTGCGATCCTCTACATCAACGGGCGTGAGGCCGGACGGACCAACATGGCCGGCGGCAACCAAACTTATGCGAGTTTCGCCAGCGGCGGCGCGAGTCCGGAGGATGCGGTGACGCGGATCGAATACGTGCCTCCCGCCGGCGTGCTGCGGAACGGTGTGAACGTGCTGGCCGTCGAACTGCACCAGGAGACCGCGGGCAGCAGCGATCTTGGAATCGATGTCGCGCTGCAGGCGCAGATTTCCAACAGCGGCATCACCCTGACGCAAAGCGGGACCGTGAAAGCCCGGACGCGCTCGGCGGGCGGCGAGTGGTCGGCCCTCACGGAGGCCTTCTTCATTGTCGCCGCGGAGCCGGCCACAGCGGCGAATCTGGTGATCTCGAAGATTCACTACAATCCTGCCGGCCCGTCGCCGGTGGAAGTGAGCGCGGGATTTGCCGACCCGCGGATGTTCGAGTTTATCGAACTGATGAACTACGGCACGCGCTCCATCAGCCTCGCGGGCCTGGAGATCGTGGACGGCATCAGTTTCACGTTCGCTCCCGATGACGTGGCGGAACTCGCGCCGGGCCAGCGCGGCGTCGTTGTGAACAATGCCGCGGCGTTTGCGGCGCGTTACGGGGCCGGCGTGAAGGTCTTCGGCCAGTTTGCGGCCGGCAATCTGAACAACGACGGCGAATCCATCGCGCTGGTGAATGCCGCGGGCGCAGACCTGTGGCGCTTCACCTACAATGACGCGGGCGCATGGCCGAAATCGCCGGACGGCTTCGGGCCAGCCCTGGCGCTCATCAATCCCAGCGCTCCGCCGGACAACGCCGGCATGAGTCTGCCCGAAAACTGGCGGCCCAGCGCGGCCGGCGGCGGTCAGCCCGGCGCGGACGACCGCACCACGCTCGCCTCATGGCTCGCGGCGCAGGCCAACCCCGATCCTCTCGCCGACCCTGACAAAGACGGCATCAGCCAGATGCTGGCCTTTGCCACCGGGGCGCGCACCTTGCCGTCCGCGGCTTTTCTGCCGTCGGTGACACTGGAATCCTTCACCACCGGCGGAGCCGCGGAGCTTTATACGGTCATGGCGGTCCGCGAACTGATCGGCGCCAGCGGCCTCACCGCGCGCATCGAGAGTTCCGGCGACATGCAGTCGTGGTCTCCCGCGGGCGTGGAACTCGTTTCCGTCACCGACCACGGCGACGGCACGATGACGCGGCGCTGGCGCAGCCTGACATCCACGGCGCCGGGCCGGACCTTCTTACGCCTTTACGTGACGCAGACTCCGTGAGCCGCGTCCGGCGCCCTGTCCTTTTCTGCCTGCCATTCACTCCAATCCACCGTGAACTCATGAACCTCCGCACTGCCCTGCTCTGTTGCGTCCTCACCCTGATTACCGGCGGGTCCGCCCGCGCCGGCCTTATCGGTCTTTATACGTTCGACGATTCCGGCAATCCGTTCAATGACTCCAGCGGAGCGGCGAACCATATCGTGGACAGTGCCGGAACCGATCCCGTCTATGGCTCCACCATCGGTTTCAACGGCACGGGTGCCTACGACTACTCCGTGGACCGGCTCCGTGTGCCCATCGACGTCAATCCCGCGGTGCGTCCGAAGATGACGTGGGGCGCCTGGGTGCGCACGGACACGGTGGCCAGCGGCCTGCGCAAAGTGCTCGGGCATGACAACGGCGCGTGGGACCGGACCATCGGACTCGACAACCGCAACACCAATTCCGGCGGCGGCAGCATTGCCGGAACGTTCCGCTACACCGGATTTACCGGACTCGCCGCCACGGGTCCCGTGGAGGGCACCCTGCCGCCGCTCAATACCACGACCTGGTCCTTCATCGCCGCGAGCTATGACCAGACCATCGGATCGATGACCTTTTACATGGACCAGGATGCGTCGAGCACCGCCGACGCGCTGGTGGCGGTGACTGAGCCCGCCTCTTTTGGCGCGGGTGTTGCCGGATTCTTCGGCATCGGCGGCATTTCCCCCGCCGCAGCCGGTGAAGCATGGGACGGGGTGATCGATCAGGTTTTCATTTACGATGAAGTGCTGCCTCCGGAAAAGATGCACCGCATTCGCACCCGCGGTCTGCCGGAACTGCTGGGCACTTACAACGAGCCGCACATGGAAGTCGTGCGTCCCCTGCCGCTGCTCTTCGGGGATATTCCCTTCGACAGCGTGCCGGCCAGCGTCACCCGCAGTGTCACCGTCAGGAACGCCGGCAGTTCCGCCACCCTCACACTGAATCCGCCGGCCCTCACCGGTGTGAACGCCGGCAACTTCACCATTGTCTCCGCCCCGTCCACCCTCGCCCCGGGCACGCAGGACGATATTGTTATTTCACTGAACACCGGGGGCATCAACGCAAGCCACACCGCCGCCCTGGTGATTGCCGGCGATGATCCGGATTCCCCGCCGGTTTCCATCCCGCTCAACGCCTATGTCTTCAACCGGCTCATCGGCCTCTACACGTTCGACAATGAGGGAAATCCCCAGCAGGACGAGAGCACCCATCTGAATCACATCACCGGCACCGCCGGCACGGATCCGGTCTGGAACGGATCCGCAGGATTCAACGGCACCGGTGCTTACGACTACTCCGGCGACCGCCTGACCGCGGGCATCAACATCAATCCTGACGTCATGCCGAAAATGACCTGGGGCGCGTGGGTGCGCACGGATACTCTGGTCGCCGGCCAGTACAAGGTCCTCGGCCACGATGACGGCGCATGGGACCGCACCATCGGTCTCGACAGCCGCAATCCGGCTTCATTCCGCTACACCACCTTCACCGGCATCGCCAATGGTTCCGGCCCGCTGGAAGGCACGCCGGGACCCGCCAACACCACCGACTGGGCCTTTATCGCCGCCACTTACGATCAGACGACGCTGACCACGACCATGTATGTGGACATCGACGCCGCGACGACGGCGGATCCGCTGGTGGCGGTGACCGAACTCGCGGGCTTTGGAGGCGGCAACGGCACCATGGCCATCGGGGGCATCAGTCCCGCCAATGCCAATGAAGCATGGGACGGCGCCATCGACCAGGTCTTCCTCTACAAGGATGTCCTGACACCGGCCAAAATCACCGCCATCCGCGACCGGGGCCTGCTGGAACTGCGCAACGTGCCCGTCGGCGACCCGAACATCACGGTTAGTCCGGCGAACCCGTTCGGCGACCTCACCGCACTCGGGCCCGGCCCGGGGCCGGTTGCCCGACTCGTCCGCATTTCAAATTCAGGCGCCACGCAGAATCTGATCGTCACCGCCATCGAACCCATCGGGGCCAGCCTGGCACTCTACAGTGTCACCCCCCCGCTGCCCGGACCCATTGCGCCCGGTAACTTCGCCGATGTGGAGGTTGTGTTCACTCCGCCGGCGGCCGGAGGCAGCTTCACGGCGGAATTGAGAGTCTCCAGCAATGACGAGGACATGCCTCAGGCAACCATCAGTCTGAATGCCACGGTGATGACTGACCCCAATATCGAAGTCACCGCGGCGTCGCCGTTGTTCGGGCGGCTGACCTTCAACGCTGTGCCCGCGCTCATCCAGCGCAGTGTCACCGTGCGCAACACCGGGGTCGCAGGCACGCTCACTGTGAATACGCCAACGATCACCGGCGCCAGCGCGGCAAACTACGGCATCGTCTCTGCACCGGCCACTCTCCCGCCAGGAACGGAGGGCGACATCGTCGTCGCCCTCGCGCCAGGGGGGGCCGGTGACTTCACGGCTTCGCTGGGAATCACCAGCTCGGATGCCGATTCGCCGGGCTTCAACATTCCACTCGATGCCAGCGTCGTCGTCGTGCCCCCGGCCGCCCTCGCTGCCTTCTATTCTTTCGACGACTCCGGGGCGCCGCTGCGCGACGACAGCGGTAACGGACTTCACATTACCGATCTCGGCGGCACCGATCCGCTCTGGGGACCATCCAGTGGATTCGGCAATTCCGGCGCTTTCGAGTTCTCCATGGACCGGCTCATCGTGCCGCTGGATGTCAATCCCGGCACGATGCCGCAGATGTCATGGGGTGCGTGGGTTCGCACAAACTCGGTCGCCTCGTCGCTTTCAAAATTCATGGGACATGACAACGGGGCATGGGACCGGTCGCTCGGGCTCGACAACCGCAACGGCGCCTTCCGCTACACCACGTTCACCGGCGCCGGGCCGATGGGCGGCACGCCAGGCCCGGTAAACACCACCGACTGGGCGTTCATCGCCGCCACTTACGATCAGACGGCTGCCGTGACCACACTCTACGCCGACATCGATGCCGCCTCCACGGCCGATCCGCTGTTCAAACAATACGAAGCCAGCACTTTCGGTGACGGCTTTCCGACCTTTGCCGTGGGCGATATTCGCCCTGACATCATCAGTGAACCTTGGGACGGAGCGATCGACAACGTCTTCGTCTATGCCGGCATCCTCACCGATGAGCAGATG
This sequence comes from uncultured Akkermansia sp., assembly GCA_964523105.1. Classification (GTDB taxonomy): domain Bacteria; phylum Verrucomicrobiota; class Verrucomicrobiia; order Verrucomicrobiales; family V1-33; genus V1-33. The sequence goes on along the minus strand of CAZFZN010000003.1, from coordinate 272,604 downwards.
AAGAACCTCCGCGACCAGGGCTCCGCCGCCATCATCGGGCCGGACAACTTCGTCGTCACCGCATGGAATGTGAATCCTGACGGCACCATCACCCTGACATGGAATTCCAAACCCGGCGCCAGCTACACGCTGCGCTACAGCACAGATCTTGCGGGCTCTGTGGACACGTGGGCTGACGAGAATGACGACATCGCGAGCGGCGGCGACACCACCACCTACACGACCGCCGCCTCCTTCAGCAGCCTGAGCCGCGTCTTCTTTTCAGTCGAACGGAACTGAACGCCGCGGCGACCTCAGCCCGCAGCGCCCACACAGGAAAGGTCCGTCCGGGACCTGCCGGACGGCACCGGCGGCGGAGAAGGCTCTTGCCAAGGCGGACGGGGATTCTTATCCCGCGGAGGATGTGCGCCATTCTCCATGTGTTTTCGCGGCCCGGGCCGGTGGACCGCGAACGCTTCGCGGCCGCGCTCGCCTGCATGCAGCACCGCGGACCGGATCACACGGGCGCGGCGTTCATGGAAGTGGCCGGCGTTCACTGCGCGGCGGGGCATCAGCGGCTGTCCATTCTCGATTTAGATCCGCGCTCGCATCAGCCATTCGCTCGCGGGCGCCGGCACATGGTCTTCAACGGCGAGATTTACAACTACCGCGACCTGCGCCCGGCCCTGGAAAACGGCGAACCGTTCACGACCACCGGCGACACAGAAGTGCTGCTGCGCGGACTGGCCGCGCAGGGGCTGGACTTTCTTCACAAGGCCAACGGCATGTGGGCGTTCAGCATGGTGGATGAGGAAACGGGCCGCCTGCTCGCGGCGCGCGACCGCTACGGAAAGAAACCGCTCTTCTACTATCATGATGAGAACCACCTCATCATCGCGTCGGGCATTCTGGCGATTCACAAAATTCTGGGCAGGAAACCGGTGCTCAACGATGCCTTTGTGGACGACTACCTCGCGCACGGCGCGGCCTTTCCCCGCGCGGGAGAAAGGACGCACATGGAGGGCATTTGTCAGGTGCCGCCGGGTCATGCGCTGGAGTTCGATCTGCGTGCGTGGTCGCTGAAACTGCGCGCGTGGTTCGATTTCCAGGCCGCCATGTCCGCTCCCGCAGACACCAGCGACGAGGCGCTGCGCGAAACATTCACCGACGCCGTGCGGCTGCGTCTGGTGAGCGACCGCGAGGTCGGGCTGCTGCTCTCCGGCGGCATCGACAGCACGCTGATCCTCTCCGCGCTGCACGCGCTGGGGCTGCAGGAGCAGGTGCACTGCTTCATCGGCGAGACCGGGCGTTCGGAGGATGCGGCGTATGGGCAGAAGTGCATCGCGCAGCTCGGCATCAAGGCGCAGGTAGTGAATCTGGATTACGGAAAGAACACCCTGCAGCGCGTGCTGGCCATGTGCCGGCATCACGAAAAGCCGTTTCCGTTTCTCGGCAGCAGCATCGCCATGGCGGAGATGTTCGAGAACATCACGCAGCAGAGCGACGTGCGCGTCGTGCTTGATGGTACGGGCGGCGACGAGCTTTTCGGCGGCTACTGGGAGCGCTATTATCCCGCCGCGCTGCGCAGTGCGCGGCAGGAGGGCAACCGCGCATGGCTCGCGGATTCGTTTGCGCATCCCTACGACCGGCGCCTCATCCGTCAGGCCAAACTCCAGCGCCTCAGCGGCGGCCTGCTGGGCGGCGGAAAATTCAAAGCCTGGCGCAAGCGATGGTCGCCCGCGGCGATGACGCTAGGCTTGCACCGGAGCGCGACGCATTCCGGCGATCCGCTCGCCGGGATGGAGGCCGGCTACGATGAAACCGTGCGCCGCGACATTTCCCCCGGCGGTCAGCTTGGCGAATGGATCTGGCACAACGACCGCAACTCGATGATGTGGGGCATCGAGGGCCGCAGCCCGCTGCTCGATTACCGACTGCTGCCCTGGGCGCGCAGCGGGTATGCGCGGAAGTTCGTGCAGCAGTGGAACAAACACGAACTGCGCCGGCTCTTCGACGCCCTGACACCGCTGCCGACGCAATGGCGTCAGCAAAAGCAGGGCTTCCGCTGGAATGGCAAGGCATTCCTCCGCGAAAACCGCGAGGCCATTTTGGAGATCATCGCCGGCTCCGGCTATCTGCGCGGGCGCTTCGACATCGCCAAATACGTCAGCCGCGCGCGACGCTGGGACAAGTTTCTCGTTTCCGGCATCACGCCGCGCCTGCTGTGTTTGGCGGGACTGGATGCCGCGATGGCTGAATAACCGCGGCGCGGCGTTGGACAGGGCGACGCGGACGGTTACTTGATGCGGAGATATGAACCGGCTGCCATTGATCTTACGCAGAACCCTGCTGCTGCGGGTGACGGCGTGGATGGCGTTGATGTGCAGCGCGCCGGCGGAGGAGGAGCGGAAGACCATCGTTTTCCTCCTGCCGGCGAGCGTGCATCGCGAGGCGATGGCGATTTGCCTGCGGCAGTTCACCGCGGAACTGCCGCGGCTTTGTAATCGTCCCGTGACCGTGTTGACAGAGGATGTGGCGCCCGGCCTGACCGGCTATCAAAAGGAACTGGATACATGGATGCATGCGAAATACCAGGGCCGGCGCGTGGATTTGCTGGTGGCTTATGAAACTCCGGGATCAATCTTAGGTGTACAGTTTCGCAGGGAACTCTGGCCGGAATCGCCGCTGCTTGTCTCGGGGATCAATGCCTTGCGTTATCGCCGGTTCGCGGGAGAAGGAAATGTAACGGGGGTCACGCTGGACCGCGATCTGACCGGATTTCTGGAATCCATTCACCGGTTGATGCCGCGGGCGCAGAAGCTGGCGTTTGTTTCCGGAGCTTATTTTCCGCAGCCGGAACAGCGGGAGGCGTGGATCGCCGGGGCGCGCGACTTCGCCTCCGCCAGCGGCATGGCCTTCCTGAATTTAACCGCACGGCCCAAGCCGGAGGTCTTCGAAACGGTGCGCGCGCTGGACAGGGATACTCTCCTGCTCTTCAGAAACGTGATCGCGGGCGGAACGCTGCCGCACTCGCCGAGTGCGGAACTCGCCGGGATTGCACCCGTGCCGGTCTTTGCTCTCGATGACGCCCTGGCCGGTGAGGGGGTGACCGCCGCGGTCACCGTGGATTATGCCTCGCTGGGTAATGAGTTGGCAGCCCAGGCGGCGGCGGTGCTGCGCGCGGGGAGCGCCTCGGAGGTGCCGCCGGCCGCGAGCCGCGCCTTTGTTACCTGGTGGGACTGGCGGCAACTGCAGCGCTGGGGTCTCGACGAAAAGCTCCTCCCGGCGGGCGCGGACGTGCGGTTTCGCCGTCCCGGACTGTGGGAGGAACACCGCCACACCATGATCGTCGTTTCGGCGGCCATCCTCGTGCAGGGGTTGCTGATCGCCCGCCTGCTGGTGCAGCGGCGGCGGCGGCGGCGGGCCGAGGAACTGCTGCATCAGCAGCGCGACCAGCTTTCTCATGCGCTGCGCGTGGCAACGGTGAATCAGATGGCGACCGCTCTCGCGCACGAACTGAATCAGCCGCTGACGGCGATGGTGAACAACGCCGGCGCCGCACGCCGTCTGCTGGAGGAGGAGCCGGTTAACACCCGGGAGTGCCGGGAGATTCTCATGGACATTGAAACCGACGGTGAGCATGCCGGTCAACTGATGCGCAGCACCCGGCAGATGCTGCAGCCGGAGGCGGGAGAGTTTCAGCAGGCGGACATGACGCAGTTGATCGCGGCGGCCCGTAGCCTGACCGCTCCGGAATGTGCCTCCCGCGGCTGCACAGTGAGTGTGGAGACGATGCCCGGACTGCCGCCGGTCGAAGTGCGCCCGGTGCAGATTCAACAGGTGCTGGTGAATCTTCTGCTCAATGCGATGGATGCCTCCGCAGTTCCGGGGGCCGGCGCATCCCGCATCGTCGTCAGTGCGGTGCCTGCGGCGGGCAGGATTGAGGTGAGTGTCCGCGACTTTGGTCCCGGGCTGCCACCCGGAGACAGTGCCAGGTGGTTCGAGCCTTTTCAGACCACCAAGCCTGGCGGCATGGGCATGGGCCTCGCCATCGCGCGCACTATCGTCGAAGCCCACGGCGGTGACATCCGGGCGGAGAATGCCCCTGGCGGCGGCGCCTGTTTCACCTTTTCTCTGCCAGTGAACGAATCCCCCCTGTCATGACCCGTCCGCTCGTTTCCGTTATAGACGACCACGATTCCGTGCGCCGCAGTCTGGCGCGTGTGCTCACTGCCGCGGGCCTTGAAGTGGAGACGTTTGCCTCCGCCGGGGCGTTCCTGGCACAGCCGGTGCGCGGAGTTCCCGGCTGCCTTGTGCTGGATGTCAAAATGCCTGGCTTGAGCGGTACGCAGCTTCAGGAACGGCTGCTCGCGGCGGGGCGGAACGATCAGATCGTTTTCATCACGGCTCACGGCGACGTGCCCATGTGTGCGGCGGCCATGAAAGCGGGGGCGGTGGATTTTTTGTCGAAGCCGTTCAGCAGCGAGGCACTGCTCGAAGCCGTGCGCCGCGCTTTGGCCAGGGCCGCGGAAATTGCGAGAGCTGAAGGTGCCGCACGCAATGCAAGGGAACGACTGGCAAAACTCACCGGGCGCGAACTTGAAGTCTTCCGGCTGCTGATTGCGGGCCTTCTGAACAAGCAGGTGGGCGACGTGCTCGGAGCGGCCGAAAAGACGATCAAAAACCACCGCGGTCAGATTACTGCCAAACTGGGCATTTCGTCTGTCGCCGGGATGCTCCAACTGGCAAAAGAGGCTGGCGTTTCCCCCGCGGTGCCGCCGCGCTGAATCAGACTGCGCACCGGGGCGGCGTGGGCACTTGGTCCTATATCAAAAATTGCTCCCACGGATATAGAGGACGGGACGGCGGCGGATCTTCCCGGGTGTGCCGGTGCGGCACCCCGTCCCGTTTCCTCTCCTCCGTGAGTCCAATCTCCAAACCATTGAATAACACATGAAACTCCTGACACTGACCCTGTTCGCCGGTCTGGCCGCATCTTTGTGCGCGCAGAATCAAAAGGAACCGCCGCCCGCTGTGGACAGCGCAGAGGAGGAACCTTCGCCGGAAATCGCAGGATTGCGCCAGGCGGCCGCGGATTTCGTCGTTGCCTATAATAACAGGGACGCGGCCGCGCTCGCGGCCCTGTTCACCGAATCCGGGGAAATGGCGGACCTGAAGGGCGAAGAAATCACCTCCGGGCGCGCCGCGATCAAGGCTCACTATGAAGAGGAATTTCGCGGGGAAACGGTGCCGTCCCTCGCGGTCGAAGTCAGTTCGGTGCGGCTCGTTGCCGCCGACCTCGCCATCGAGGACGGTACCGCTCATTACACGCCGCCAGGCGAGGATGAGCCGGCCCGCTCGGTGAACTACACGGCGGTTTTGAAGAAGGTGGATGGAGGAGCATGGCTCATCGCCGGCACCCGGTCACTCGGTGACGCCACCAGCGCGGAAGGCCACCTCGCGGATCTCGCGGACAGCCTGAAGGGGGACTGGACCAGTCAAAAGGATGATACCCGCTTCGACCTCGCCGTCGGCTGGCATGAATCCGGCAAATTCCTGGCAGGCAAGCTTCTCGTCAGCAAAGCGGATGCCCCGCCGATGACCACCACTTTCCGGTTGGGCTGGGATGCAGCGAGGAAGACCGTGACCGCCTGGATGTTTGATGACGGCGGCGGCTTCTCCAAAACGGACTGGACGCCCACGGATGACGGCTGGCAAATGCGCATGGAGGGCACCACCGCCGACGGAGAATCCACCAGCGCCACCCAGCGCATCGTTCTGGACGGCAAGGATGCCTTCAAATGGATCAGCCGCGACCGCCTGATCGATGGCGAGAGCCTGCCTGACAATGAATTGAGCGTCGTGCGGCAGGCACCGGAGCCCGCTGTCACCGAGCCTGCGCCGGACCCCGCCGACACCGAAGCCGCGCCGGAAAAATAAAATCTCAGCCACTCCCGCACCATGAAACCATTCAGTGTCTATGTCGTCGCGCTCCTCAGTTTGAGCGCTGCTGTTCCGGAACTCGAAGCCCGCGGCAGCGTCGGCAGGGGAAAAGGTTCCGCCGGCGCCTCCAGAGGCGGAGGCATGTCGCGTCCCAGCATGTCGCGTCCCAGTATGTCACGTCCCGGGGTGTCGCGTCCCGGGGTCTCCGCGCCCCGGAATCCCGCCACAGGATCCAAGATTCAACGCCCCGTCTCCCGTCCTGCGCCGCAGCCCGCAGCCCGTCCTCAGACCCGGCCCGCGGCCCGTCCTCAAACCCGGCCCGCGGAGCGTCCGCAGGCAAGGCCCGTGGAGCGTCCGCAGACCCGGCCGTCCGGGCGTCCCTCCGTAGAGCGGCCCACGACGCGGCCGGCGCCGGCCCCTAACCGTCCGGAAACCCGCCCCGGCCCGACCCGGCCGGGCGGCGGCGACCGCCCCGGCCTCAACCGGCCGGAAACCAGACCGGGCGAGCGCCCTGGCAACAATCTTCCTGACAACCGCCCGGGGAATCTCCGCCCGGGCCAAAACCGCCCGGAAACACTCCCCGGCAACCTCCGCCCGGGAGACAACCGGCCCGGCAACAATCTTCCCGGGCTGCGTCCCGGCGACAACAACCGTCCCGGATTCAACCGCCCCGGCGACAACAACCGCCCGGGTTTCGACCGCCCCGGCAATAACGACGGCCCGCTGGCCAATCGTCCCGGCACCAGCCGGCCCTCCACCCTGCCAGGAATGATCACCTATCCGAACCGGCCCGGCAACACTCGCCCTGGCATCGGTGGCCCCGGGCGCGATAACATCAACATCGGAAACCGGAACCCCGTCCATATCGACAACATCAACATCGGGCGCGAGAACATCGGGCTCAACCGGCCGTCCACCCTTCCGGCGCGCGTGCCCAACTGGGACACCGGCAGATGGGGCGGCAACAACAGCATCTGGGGCAACCGGGTCAACATTGGCAACAATGTGAACATCAATATCAACAACAACTTCCGGAACAGCTTCAATTACTCCTACCGTCCCAACTACTGGGGCGCGCGTCCGTGGTGGGGCGCGGGTCATTGCCACTCATGGCACCACGGCCACTGGGGCTATGGCTACAATCATCACCACTATCACCGCTGCTGGTGGTATGACGATGACGATGACGACTTCGCCAAAGGTCTCATGTGGGGCATCGCCGCCTGGAGTATGGGCAACATGATCTATGACATGGGCTACCAGACCTACCGGAACCCCTATCCGGCGCCGCCGGTGCAAAACACCACGGTGGTCTATACCCAGCCGCTGTCTGTTAGCGCCGCCAAGGCCCCGCCCGGTGACGAAGCTACCGCGACTACCGCCGAAACCAAATCCGCCGAAGCCCTCGATCGTTCACGGACGGCGTTCAAGAAAGGCGACTACGTCACCGCCATGAGCACGGTGGATGAAGCCATCAGCTACACGCCCGGGGATGTGACGCTCCACGAATACCGCGCGCTGGTCCTCTTCGCGCTCGGCAAATACGCCGAATCCGCCGGCGTGCTCAATCCCGTCCTCGCCTCCGGCCCCGGCTGGGGCTGGGAAACCATGGTCGGTTTCTACGATTCCTCCTCCACCTACACCCATCAGCTCCGCAAGCTGGAGGACTATGTGAAAGGCAAGCCCGACGCCGCCGAGGGACACTTCGTGCTCGGCTACCACTACCTCGTCACCGACCACATGGACCAGGCCTATGCCGAGTTTGAAATCACCGCCAAACTTCAGCCCGCCGACGGCACCGCCCACCAGTTGCGCGATCTCGCGAAAAGTTCCCTGCCCGATGACGGCGAGGTGGACGATGCGCCCGTCGATCGCCCGGCCCCCGTGGCCCCTGACAAACTCGTCGGCAACTGGGTCAGCGACCGCGGCCAGGACGGCAAGGTCACTTTCTCCATGGCCGCCGACGGCAACTACACCTGGTCCTACATGAACGGCGACCAGAAGACCGAAATGAAGGGAACCTACGGCCTCAACGACAAGGGCCTGCTCGTCCTCACCGGCAAAGACTCCCAGATGATTTCGGAAGTCACCCTAACCGGCGACAAGGACATGAAGTTTGTCCTCATCGGCGCGCCCGAGGGTGATCCGGGACTGGAGTTCAAGAAGAGCTGACAGGACGGGCGCAAACCTCCTCACTACTGCTCCATGAAAACAACACCAACACTGATCGCCGCGCTTCTGAGTTTAACCTTCACCGCTTTTTCGCAGACGGCCGACACCATCTATCACAACGGCTCCATCCTCACCATCGACGACTCCGCGCCGCGCGCCGAAGCCGTCGGCGTGAAGGACGGGAAAATCCTCGCTGTCGGTAATAAAGACGATGTTCTCAAAACCAAAGGCGACACCACCAAGCTCGTCGATCTATCGGGAAAAACCCTGCTCCCCGGTTTCGTCGATGCCCACGGCCACGTGTTCATGGGCGGCATCCAGGCGCTCTCGGCGAACATGCTGGCTCCACCCGATGGCGAGGTGAAGGACATTACGTCGCTGGTCCAGACCTTGAAGGAATGGACCAGTGCGAACCAGGCCACCGTGGACAAGATCCAGCTCATTGTCGGCTTCGGCTACGACAATGCGATGCTCGCGGAGTTGCGGCACCCGACGCGTGAGGACCTCGATCAGGTTTCGAGGGACATTCCCGTGTGCATCGTCCACCAGTCCGGCCACCTCTTCGCCGTGAACTCGAAGGCGCTGGAAGTCTGCGGCGTGACTTCGGAAACCCCCAACCCGGCCGGGGGAGTGATCCGCCGCGGCGACGATGGCAAGGAGCCCAACGGGGTGCTCGAGGAAACCGCGGGGTTTCCGGTGGTCATGAAACTGCTGTCGCGGGCCGGTGCCGAGGGTGCCAGGCAGTTCGCCCGCTCCGGCGCGGAGTTGTGGGCGCGCTTCGGCTACACCACGGCCCAGGAAGGCCGCTCGGTTCCTGCGGTCGCCAATATCCTGCGAGCCGTGGCGGATGAGGGTGGATTCAAAAACGACGTAGTGACTTATCCCGATGTCCTGGTGGACCGGGAGTTCATCAGGAAAAACGTCACTCAGGAATACAAGAACAGGCTCCGCGTGGGAGGGGCGAAACTCACCATCGACGGATCGCCCCAGGGTTTCACGGCGTGGCGCGACCGGCCTTACTACGCTCCCGTCGGGAAGTATCCGCCTGGCTATCGCGGTTATCCTGCGGCCACCGGGGAACAGGTGATTTCAGCCATCGATTGGGCCTACGAGAACAAGATCCAAATCCTCACCCACTCGAACGGAGAAGCCGCTTCCGACCTTCTGATCGCCGCGATCGATGCCGCCTCCCGCAAGCACGGCGGGGGTGATCGCAGAGCGGTGCTGATCCACGGACAATTTCTTCGTGAGGACCAAATCGATTCCTTCAATCGCCTCTCTGTCATTCCCTCGTTGTTCCCGATGCACACGTTCTATTGGGGCGACTGGCACCGCGACCACACGGTCGGCCCCGCACTGGCCGACAACATTTCCCCCACCGGCTGGTGCGTGAACCGCGGCATGAAATTCACCTCCCACCACGACGCGCCCGTCGCTTTCCCAAACTCGATGCGCGTGCTCGATGCCACCGTCACCCGCCGATCGCGCTCGGGCGACATCATCGGCCCGGCCCAGCGCGTCGATGTGATGACCGCCCTCAAAGCCATGACCATCTGGCCCGCCTGGCAGCACTTCGAGGAGAAAAGCAAAGGTTCCATCGAGGCCGGCAAGCTCGCCGACTTCGTCATCCTCGACAAGGATCCCACTGCCATCGACCCGGAAAACATCGACGAGATCAAGGTCGTGGAGACGATCAAGGAAGGCGTCACCATCTTCAACATCGCCAGCCTGAAGAAGGCCGGTGCCAGCCTGCAACCCGGCGACCCCTCCGAACTCGCCTTCACCCGCGCCATGCTCGCCGTCGCCGAAGCCCACGACCACGAACACGGCCACGATCATGCCCACGCCCACGGCGGCGGCTGCCTCTGCGGCTTCATGGCGAAATTCGGTGAAGCGATCGCCACAGGAAACCGGTAACCAAGCTCCAATAAAACTGAGAAGCGTTAGCCCGTCCGAAGGCGGACCGCCTCATCCCACCAAGTCTCCAACCAACACCATGAAACCAACAAAACAACACCTCGCCATCTTCACCGCAGCCACCCTGGTCGCCGCGATCAGCCCCGCCGCCGATGCTTGCAGCCGCATCCTGTGGAACAACAACCAGCTCGCCGTCATCGCCGGCCGCACCATGGACTGGCCGGAGTCCACCATGCCCATCCTCACCATCCTGCCCGCCGGCATGGAAAGGAACGGCGGCATGGCCGGCCCCGTGGAGGTGGACAAGGAAAACCCCGCCAAGTGGACTTCCAAATACGGCAGCCTCATTACCTCCGTTTACGGCGTCGGCACCGCCGATGGCGTGAACGAAAAAGGCCTCGCGGGCCACATGCTCTATCTGAGGGCCACCGATTTCGGACCGCGCGACGCCAGCAAGCCCGGCGTGCAAGCCGGACTCTGGCTCCAGTACCTGCTCGATCAGGCCGCCGACGTGAAGGAGGCACTGGCCCTGCTCGACAAGGTCCAGATCGTGATGATGTCGGCCAACGGCCACAAAGCCACTGTCCACCTCGCCATCGAGGATGCCTCGGGCGACTCCGCCATCATCGAATACATCGGCGGCAAGGCAGTGGTGCATCACGGCAAGGAATACCGACTCATGACCAACGACCCGACCTACGACGAGCAGCTCGCGCTTCTGAAAGAGCACGACTTCTCCAAGCCCAGCAGCGACACGAAGCTGCCCGGCAACGTCAATGCCAAGGACCGCTTCCAGCGCGCCGCCTACTTCACCTCGATGCTGCCCGAACCCAAGTCCGAGCGCGAGGCCATCGCCGGCCTCCTCGCCATCGCCCGCAACATCTCCGTTCCCTTCGGCGCGCCCTACAAGGACTTCGGCATCTACAACACCGAATACCGCACCGCCATCAACCTCAACACCCGCCGCTACTTCTTCGAGCTGACCACCAGCCCCAACGTCCTGTGGGCCGACCTCACGAAGTTCGATCTCAAACCCGGCGCCCCGGTGATGACGCTCGATCCCGACAACATCGCCCTTTCCGGCGACGTGACCGAGCGCTTCCAAAAAGCGGAGCGCGCCCCGTTCTGATTTTTGATCAGCGACAGAATAGGAAACGCCACCAATCCCATGAGAGCCAGCCATCTCCTCGCCTCGCTCTGCGGTCTGACAGTCGCAGTCTCCCCGCAAGCCGTGGACACACGGGGCTAATAGAGAAAAGAACCATTCAACACCCAATCCAGAACAGAAATGAAAACACCGACTCAATTCAGAACCCTGTGGTTATTACCTGTGGTTTGTTTTTTCGCGGCGGCTTCGAGCCATGCCCAGGCGGATAAGAACGGCGGCGTTGCAAAGATCATCCAAGCGGATGGCTTCCAACTGGAGGCTTTTGTTTTCGGTGATGGCCCCGTGAGCTTGATCATGGCGGCCGGCAATGGTCGTCCGGCGGCGCAACTCGATGCTCTGGCCAAGGCCATTTCAGCGAACGGAATCAAGGTGGTGACCTACAACTACCGCACCCTGGGTGCCAGCACCGGCAGGATCGACAACCTGACGCTGCACGACTGGGCGGATGACGTGTGGAGAGTCGCGGATGGCCTCGGGTTGCAGAAGGTGTTCCTCGCCGGCAAGACCTATGGAAACCGGGTGGTCCGAACCGCTTCGCAGGATCATCCCGAGCGCGTTCTGGGGGTCATCCTGATCGGTGCCGGCGGAGAGGTCCTGCCGGCGAAGGAAACCATGGAGAAATACAAACGTTACCTCGACCCTTCGACCAGCAAGGAAGAGTGGCTGAAATTGCAGGGAGAACTCATGTATGCTCCGGGCAACGAAGAACTGGCCAAGCTGGACCAGGCACAAGGTGAGTTCCCCGAGCTGGCGGCCGCGCAAGCGAAAGCCAGTGATGCCACGCCGAAGGATCAGTGGCGGTTGGGCGGGACCGCGCCCATGCTGATTCTCACCGGCTTGCAGGACCTCGTGGCAGTGCCGGAAAGCGCCTTGATGATCGCCAAGGCCAGACCAAAGGCCTGGCTGGTCGCACTTCCCAACTGCGGCCACAACATGCTGAACGAACGCGGTGATGATATCAAACGACTGATCGTGGAGTTCATTCTGCACACGCCCTCCGATGCGGTCAAACCTGCAACGCCATGATTTGACCCGGTTCCTTAGCCTCCTGGGCCGACTTTTCATAACTCAACGGAATTCACCATGAAGAAACAGATCTTCAAAGCCCTTGTTCCCGCCATCTGCCTGCTGGCCACCAGCATGCTCGCAGCGACCGAGACGATTCCTGTCACTGTCGATACCTTTGTGCGTGCCGAGACCGATCGCTACTTCAAACAGCGCTTCGAGCAAGGAGCCTTCGGTAAGTTCCACCATGAGCGCGGTCCGGTCGATGTGGACAAGCAAATCGTGATCCGCATGAACCGCGACACACCCTATAGCACCGGCGTGTTCGACCTGACCCAACCGCTCACCATCGTCAAACCCGAGATCGGCGGCCGCTTCCAATCCATGCTGGTGATCAACCAGGATCATTACATCCAGCGCGCCATCTATGAGCCCGGCACCTACACCTTCACCCGTGAGGAAATGGGGACCCGCTATGTCCAGGTCACCTTCCGCACCCTCGTGGATCCGAACAGCCCGGCCGATATCGAGGAGATGCGCAAGGCCCAGGACGCGATCAAAGTGATCCAGGCCAGCCCCGGCAGTTTCGAGGTGCTGAACTGGGATCAGGAGAGCCTAACGAACCTGCGCAAGGCCATCTTGACCATGACTCCCTGGATGCCCGACAGCCGCCGGACCTTCGGCAAAAAGGAGGAGACGGACGACGTGCGCCATTTCATCGGCACCGCCGGCGGCATTTTCGGCAACGCCGAAAAAGACGCGCTCTATCTGATCGAAGTCCCCAAACAAAACGACGGCGAGACCGCCATGCGCCTCAAGGTCAAGGACGTGCCGGTGGACGCCTTCTGGTCCATCACCGTCTACAACAAGGACGGCTTTTACGAGGCACCGGCCAGCGCCGCCTCGCTCAACAGCGTTACCGCCAAGCGCGGCGCCGACGGCAGCGTGACGGTGAACTTTGGCGGAGATCCCAAGGCGGACAATTATCTCCGCATCATGCCCGGCTGGAACTACACGGTCCGAATGTATCGCCCCAAGGCCAAGGTGCTCGACGGAAGCTGGGTTTTCCCGAAGCCCGAGGTGGTCCGCTGAACGCGACATCGGGCTTCGAACGCTCATCCACTCTCTAAAATAAGGTCCTGAGCACCCCGAATCGCCCCACGCAATGAACCAATCAAAGCCATGAAAGCCAAACTCCCACAACTCGCCCTCTTCGGCGCGAGCCTCATCACCGCCACCGGTGAGGAAACCAAGTCCCTCCAGGACATGGCGGCCGCCACCGCATCCCTTCCTTCCGCCACCATCTACACCGCGAAGGAAATCATCACCCTCGATCCTGGCAAACCGATGGCCGAGGCCGTCGCCGTGGTCGGCAGCCGCGTTCTCGGTGTCGGGTCCCTGGATCAGCTGAAGAAGGCGGCGGGTGCCCAGCCTTATGTGGTCGATAGCCGTTTCGCGGACAAGGTCATCGTTCCCGGATTCATCGCACAGCACGACCATCCCTTCCTCGCCGCGCTGGCAATGACTTCCGAGATCATCGCCATCGAAGACTGGGTGCTGCCTTCCGGCACGGTGCCCGCCGCGAAGGATCATGACGATTACATCAAACGCCTCACAGATGCGCACGCGAAACTGGAGGACCCGGAGGCCCTGCTGCTCACCTGGGGGTTTCACCAATACTTCCACGGCAAGCTGACCCGGGCCGATCTCGACAAGATCAGCGCCACCCGTCCCATCCTGGTGTGGCACCGCTCATGCCATGAATTTTATCTGAACAGCGTCGCGATGGAAAAGTTCGGCGTCACCAGGGATTGGTATGACAAACTCGAGGGCAGCGCCAGGGAGCAGTCGAACTTCGACGAAGGACATTTCTGGGAGCAAGGCATGTTCGCGGTGTTGCCGCTGATTGCTCCGGCGGTCTTCACGCCGCAGCGTTTGGACGAAGGCCTGCATTTCGTGGAGGAATACCTCCATGCCAATGGCATCACCGTGGGATGCGAACCCGGCGGCCTCCTTTCCAAGCCGCTGCAGGACGCGCAGAATGCCGTGTTCAGCGATCCCTCCACGCCCTTCCGCTACTACTACATTGCCGATGGCAAGAGCATCACCGCCGCTCATCCCGATGATCAGGTCATTCCCGAAACCGAGAAGCTGCTCACATGGGGCCAGGGAAAGACCCAGTATGTGGCGAAGCAGGTGAAACTTTTCGCCGATGGCGCGATCTACTCGCAGGCCATGCAGGTCCGCGAACCCTACACCGACGGCCACAAGGGTGAGTGGATGATGGACCTCGATTTCTTCGAGCGGAGCTTCCGCGTCTATTGGGACGCCGGCTATCAGATTCACATCCACGTCAACGGCGACGCCGGCCTCGACATGGTGCTGAACACTCTGGAGAAAAACATGCGCCGCCATCCGCGCCACGACCACCGCACCGTGATTGTCCACTTCGCCGTCTCACAGAAGGACCAGGTCGATCGCATCCAGCGCCTCGGCGCCATCGTCAGCGCCAACGCCTACTACCCGACTGCGCTGGCGGACAATTACAGCAAGGCCGGTCTCGGCCCCGAACGCGCCAACAGCATGGTCCGCATGGGCGATGTCGAACGCGCCGGCATTTCCTACTCCTATCACTCCGACATGCCGATGGCTCCCGCCCAGCCGCTCTTCCTCATGCACTGCGGCGTCAACCGCACCACACAGTCGGGTCGCGTCGCCGCTCCCGGGCAACGGGTCAGCCGCGAAGGCGCGTTGAAAGCGATCACGCTCGAAGCCGCCTACTCGCTCCAGTTGGAGAAAGAGATCGGCAGCATCGTCCCCGGCAAACTTGCCAACTTCACCATCCTCGCCGAGAACCCGGTGACTTGCGATGCCGCGAAGATCAAGGACATCGCCGTCTGGGGTACCGTGCATGAAGGCCGTGTGCATCCCGTGAAGACGGCCGGCGGCAGGAAGACCGCCGGGGTCCGCCTGCCTGAAAACTTCCGGCCTGTCTCCCTGCGGCTTGTTTCCACACCTGGCCTTGCTGCGGATGCCGTCCCTGCTTCACCGGCTGCTTCGGATCCGGCCATGCCTAAATTCCTGCGCGACAGTTTGATGGCGCAAACACAAGCTGCTTCCTGCGCGAATGCCGGCTGCTCCTGTTCCACCGGACCCCTCCTCGCTGAACTGATTTTCCCGGCGGCGCGCTGACCCACTACCACTTCCCAAACAGCAGCCGCCAACGGATATGAAAATCAAACATCAAACCATCGCCGCAGTCTGCGCGTTCTCATTAAACCACGCTTCCGCCCAAACCGCCGACGTCATCTACCACGGTGGTCCGGTCATCACCATCAACGATTCCGCGCCGCGCGCCGAGGCCGTCGCGGTCAAAGACGGCAGGATCCTCGCCGTGGGGAAAAAGGACGATGTACTGAAGACGAAAGGCGACGCCACAAAGCTCGCGGACCTTGCGGGCCATGCCATGCTCCCTGGTTTCGTGGATGCCCATGGCCATGTCTTCGGCGGCGGCATTCAGGCGCTCTCCGCCAACCTGCTGGCCCCGCCGGACGGAGAGGTGCGCAACATCGCCGACCTCCAAAAGACCCTGCGGGACTGGATCGCCGCCAACAGAGAGGCGGTGGTCAGTATCCAGGTGGTCGTGGGGTTTGGCTACGACAACTCCCAGCTCGCCGAGCTGCGCCACCCGACGCGCGAGGAACTGGACGCGGTCACCACGGAATTCCCGGTGATCATTATGCATCAATCCGGCCACCTCAGCAGCGCGAATTCGAAGGCTCTGGAGGTATGCGGCATTACTGCTGAATCCACCAATCCCGCGGGCGGCGTTATCCAACGCAAGGCGGACGGCAAGGAACCAAGTGGAACACTGGAGGAGACGGCGCATTACACCGCGCTGCTGAAACTTCTTGGCCGCATCGGGCCGGACGGCGCTGACACCTTCATGAAGGCAGGAGGACAATTGTGGGCCCGCTTTGGCTACACCACGGCTCAGGAAGGCCGCTCCATGCCCTCTTCGGTGAAGGCCATGCAGGCCGTCGCGGATGCCGGCGGCCTCAAGATTGATGTCGTCACCTATCCTGACGTCCTCGTGGACCGTGAGATGATAAAGGCGAAGTTCAGCGCCACTTACAACAACCGCTTCCGCGTCGGCGGCGCCAAGCTCACCATCGATGGCTCGCCGCAGTGGTTCACGGCATGGCGCGACCGGCCTTATTACAAGCCTGTGGGCAACTACCCGCCCGGCTATGCCGGCTATCCTGCCGCGCAGGCCGAACAGGTGCGCGACGCCATCGACTGGGCCTACGCGAACAACATCCAGATCCTCACCCACAGCAACGGCGAGGCCGCCTCGGATCAGTTGATCGCCTGCCTTGATGCCGCACAGAAAAAGCATGGTGCGGGTGACCGCCGCCCAGTGCTCATCCATGGCCAATTCCTCCGTGAGGACCAGGTGGATTCCTGCAACGCCCTCGGTGTGCTGCCCTCGCTCTTCCCCATGCACACCTTCTACTGGGGCGACTGGCACCGCGATCACACCGTCGGGCCTGCACTCTCCAATAACATCTCGCCCACCGGCTGGTGTGTGAAGCGCGGCATGAAATTCACCTCTCACCACGATGCTCCCGTCGCCTTCCCCGACTCCATGCGCGTGCTGGACGCCACCGTCACCCGCCGCAGCCGTTCCGGTGACATCATTGGCCCCGATCAGCGCGTGGATGTGATGACCGCCCTCAAGGCCATGACCCTCTGGGCCGCATGGCAGCACTTTGAGGAAAAGACCAAGGGCTCCATCGAGCCCGGCAAGCTCGCCGATCTCATCATTCTCAGTAAAGACCCGACGGCTGTGGACCCTGAAAATCTCGACCGCATCAAAGGACTCGAGACCATCAAGGAAGGCGTCTCCGTTTTCGCCATGACCGGGGCGGAGCGTAAAAAGGAAACCGGCAGCCTGCAGCGCCGCCACCTTGGCGACCAAACCCTTTCCCGCGCCCTCGCGGCCGCCGCCCGCAGCAAACCTTTCACGGACCTCGGTCTGCCTGTCCCGCCGGCCGTTCCCGGTCCCGGCTGCAATACCTGCCTCTGCGTCTTCCTGTCTGACATGATGGGCGCCATGGCCACTCCCCGCTAACCCTCAACATCCTGCCATCAGCCAGCGTCATCCGGAATTCTGCAGCCCGCCTCCCTTCTCTTTTGCAGGAAACCACACCCGCCAAAGCTTCCCAATAAACCAACCTCATGAATAAATCCGTACGCTGCCTTGCTCATGCCCTTTATGGCATCACCACCCTCTCCCTGGCCACCACTGCCGTGCCCTGCTCGCGCGTCCTCTGGAACTCCGGCAACGGGCATATCTTCGTCGGCCGGACCCAGGACTGGACGGAGAAAATCAACTCGGCGTTCCATGTGTATCCGCGCGGGATTGAGCGAACCGGGGCGGTGGCCGAGAACCCCCACAAGTGGACGTCAAAGTACGGCAGCCTGGTCGTCACAGGCTACGACATCGGCACCCATGAGGGCGTCAACGAAAAGGGCCTGAGCGCCCATATTCTTTATCTTGCCGGCGCTTCAGATTTCGGGAAGCGCGACACCAATCGGGAAGGCATCGGCATCATGCAGTGGGCACAATACTACCTCGACAACTACGCGTCCGTTGCCGAAGCCGTCGAGGCGCAAAAGACCATCACGTTTCAGATCGATCCTCTGATCCTGCCCAATGGCTTTCCGACCCTGGTGCACATCTCGCTGTCGGACAAATCCGGCGATTCCGCAGTGATCGAGTATGTCGGCGGCAAAGCGCAGGTGTATCACGACAAGCGCTTCACCGTGATGACCAACGAGCCCACCTACGACAAGCAGATCGAGAACCTGAAGCAGTACCGCACCTTCGGCGGCGACAAACCGCTGCCCGGCGAGCGCACTCCAACTGACCGGTTCGTGCGTGCCGCCTATTATGCCGACGGCCTGCCCAGGCCAACCAACCAGGATGAAGGGGCGGCGTACATGTTCAGCGTCATCCGCAACGTGTCGGTCCCCTTCGGAAAACCCGATCCGGAAAAGCCGAACGTCTCCAGCACCATCTTCAGGACCGTCCAGGACCTGACCGGCGGTCGCTACTATTTCGAGAGCACCGACGCCCCCAACGTGGTCTGGATCGACATGAGCAAGCTCGACTTCAGCAGTGGAAAACCCGAGAGGGAACTCCAGGTCGAGAAGAATATCCTCTCGCTCAACGGCGATGTGACCAGCCAGATCGAGGACGCGAAACCTTTCGTGTTCGGCAGAAACAATAAATGACGGGCGTTAGGGAAACCGGCCGCCTCGCCACGCCGGCGGTCCCGACTGCAGCACCTGGCTCTGCGTCTGTTTCTCCGGCAGGATGGGCGCGATGCCTTTCGACTCCGCGGATTGAGAAAATCGTTGCAGCCGTCACGCGCCGTCGCGTTATGACGTGACTCATTACCGTGCGATTTTTTCAGAAGGCCGAACTCAAACTGCGGGCGCTGCGCTCGGCGCTGGCTCCGGTGTTTTACCGGGGCGAGGCCGTGTGGTGTCCGGTCTGCGACCGCACGGCACGCCGGTTCCGTCCGGCCGGATCCGGTCCGCGGAGACGGGAACAGGCGGCCTGTCCGTTTTGCCGTTCCAAAGAGCGCGACCGGCTGGCGATGCTTTTCTTTCGCCGCCATCCGGAGCTGTTCAGCCACCTTCCATTCGATCTGCTGCACATCGCCCCGGAGCCGCAGCTGGAGAAATTCTTTCGCACCCGCTGCGGCACCGGTTATCTCAGCGCGGACATTTATCGTCAGGACGTCATGGAGCGCATGGACGTGATGGCGATCGACAAACCTGCAGCGAGCTTCGATGCCGTGTACTGCAGTCACGTGCTGCAGGACGTCCCGGACGATGCGCGCGCGCTGCGCGAGATCCTCCGCGTGCTGCGCCCGGGCGGCTGGGCGGTATTGAATGTCCCGCTGTTTTCGGACGGAGCCACGCGGACGATCGAGGGCACGAATCGCGGGCACGACCGCCCGCTGGAGCAGTTGCGGCATTACGGGGAGGACTATGCGGCGCTGCTGCGATCGACGGGATTCGAAGTTTCCGTGCTGCGTCCGGAGGACCTGCGCGACCCCTCGGAGACGAGGAACGCCGGGCTGGATCATCCCATGACCGGCGTGGTCCATTTTGTGCGCAAGCCTGCGGCTCACTGAGCCGCCGTGGCCTTCAGCCACACCGCCAGCTTTTTCGCCAGGTCGTCGAGAATGGCCGGCGGCGCAGCCGGCGGTGGAGGGAGACTTTCCAGCCCGCTCGCGGCCAGTTCTGCGATCGACTGGCGCACGATCCAGCCATTCTCCTCATAGAGCTTCAAAAAGTGCAGATTTCCTTCATCCGTGCGAAATTCCTCCGGCTGCAGCGTGTGCACCGGCCGTCCGCTGGCGATGGCTTCAGTGATCATCATGTGGCTGTCCTCGGTCACGAAATGCCGTTCCGCGGTGCCGAGAATTTCATGATAGGAAATATCGCCGCCGCCCTGCACGGCGCGGATCGAGCCCGCGAGCAGTGCTGGATCGAGACCGTCGAAAAGCGCCGCTTCGCCCTCCGCACCGGTGCGCCGGGAGGTGCTCACGAGCCAATGCACGCCATGCCGGGCGGAAATGGCGGACAACGCTGCGGCGAGAAGTTTCCAGTCGGCGGCGGAATACCCGTAGCCGGCGCCCGGGCCGCCGGTGAGCAGGCTCCAGCAGATGTCGCGGCAATCCGTCCGTGCCCGCCATGCGGCGCCCTTTTCCTCCAGTTCCGCGGGCTCCACCGGTACCGGCGTGGTGCAGCGAATGTAGCGGGGA
This sequence comes from uncultured Akkermansia sp., assembly GCA_964523105.1. GTDB lineage: Bacteria > Verrucomicrobiota > Verrucomicrobiia > Verrucomicrobiales > V1-33 > V1-33. Next base: position 252,576 of record CAZFZN010000003.1, on the reverse strand, counting down.
TGCGGCGCGGGCGGATCGAAGGCGGTAATGACGCCCGCGAACAGTCCCGGACGCAGACCGCGCAACTCTCCGGAAAACAGGTTCCGGCAGCGCCACGCCCTGGCCAGCCATGCATTGGCGCAGGCGGTGTGCCCGCCGGCGGAGACGATGATGTCAGGCTTCTCCGCCGGCAGCGCATCGCCGCTGTGAAAGGCCCGCCACAGCTTCAGCGGCGGCCGCATCCCGCCGGCATTGAGCATCGTGCGCAGCAGGTAGCGAAAGGCGCCTGCTTTCAGTTTGCAGCGGACCTCCGTGATGCGCACCGGAACGCTGCGTTGCAGCGCCCGGCACACCGCGCGCGACTGATTGACGTGCCCGGCCCGGCCGTCGCTGAGAATCAGCACATTCATGGCCGGGGGAAATTCAGCGCAGTTTCACCGCCATGCGGCCGGTGCTGTCCACGCGGTTGAGCAGCAGGGGAACGCGGTTCTTCCCGATGTACTCGTCCACCGCCTTGCGGGCACCCTGCCATTCGCCGTAATCGTCGATGAGCAGCACCCCGCCGGGCACGAGGCGCGGGAAAAGGTGGTTCATTTCCGCCAGGGTGGACTCGTACCAGTCGGTGTCGAGCCGCAGCAGGGCGATTTTGTCAGGCTTCGTGTCCGGGAGCGTTTCCTCCACCTTGCCTTTCACGAACTTCATCCGCTCCGCCGGGTAGCCGGTGGACTCCACGTTCTTCGCCACTTCGTCCTGCGGCGCGAGACACCAGTCGGAGGTGTCGTCCCCGGTCTTCCGTTTCTGAAACTTGTCAGTCGCTTTGGCGCCTTTGAGGGAGACGTCATGCTCGGTGGGCGCCGTCATGCCTTCGTAGGTGTCATACATCCAGAGCATCCGCGAGGTGTCGCCGAGGCCGGCGAGGGTTTTGGCGGCCACCATCATGCTGCCGCCGCGCCAGACGCCGCATTCCACAATGTCGCCCTCGATCCCGCTGGAATGCAGATAACGCACCGCGTGATGCAGCGCATGAATGCGCTCCGGTGTCGTCAGGGTGAAGGGCCGGACGAAGTTCACCAGCGCGACCTCCTCTTCGCTGAAGTCCACGGGAAAGCCGTTCGCTTTCTGACACCGGGTGAGCGTGTAGCCGGCGGTGCGGGTGAGGCGGCGGAGTGCTTTGCTGAAGAAGTTCATCTGGCTGGCGGCGTGGTTAAGTCGCCGCCTTCGCAGGTGCAACGAGTAATCTGTGGTCCGCACACTCCTGTGTGCGGTCAAGCTTCTGTCGCCGGCGTCACCAGCCGCCGGATTCCGGCAAACAGCGACGCGAATTCGCGCTCGGCACGGGCAAGAAACGCCTCCAGCGCCGCGGCCTCGACTTCAGTGAAAGGAGGAATGGCGGTGAGTGAATCCAGCGACACCATGCGGCGCGAGATGTCGAGGCCGGCGTCGGCGAGGATCGATTCGATCTTCGGCGTATTGGAGGCGAGGGCGGCGACGGGAAGGCGCAGACCGAGGCAGAAGCAGACGGTATGGAAGCGTCCGGCGAGAGCGCCGCGATGATGACAGAGCGCGGAGCAGTAGGCGTCCGTGTCCGGCACGCCGGCGAGGTGGGCGTGGTAGCGCGGCGACATCAGCCGGCGTGCCAGCGGTCCCAGCAGTTTGGCGAGCCGCAGTTTGCGCCAAATTTTCCGGCTTTTCGCGCCGGGCCGGGGGGCGGCGGGCGGATAGAGCACCGGCAAGTATTTCCAGCCGCGGCGCGAGGCGAAGGCGCGGAGCCGGCGGGTGATTTCCGGACGCGTGGAATCGCTGACGCTGGCCTCTCCCGTCGCTCCCGTCAGGACGGGATGCGCCGCGCGCCACTGCATGGCTTCACGAATGGCGAGGTCCGGCGCATTCAGGGACTCGATGCCGCAGCGCTGGACGGCGCGGCGGCTCTCACCGTCGCGCAGCGCGACGAGGTCGAAGTCGCGCAGGCGCTGCGTTTGCTCCGGCGTGTTTGCGAACCATGAAGCGTTCACCAGCGCTGTCGGCAGATGTGCGGCACGGCGCTGCGCGGCGAGCGCAAGCACCTGCTCCACGCAGGGCCGCGCGTGGTGCAGCCCACCCTCGCCGTTGATGACCACGAGCGGAGCGGAGAGACACAGATCCGGGCGCACACGCCAGTCGAGCCCGGTGATCACCTCCGCCGGCGGAAGGCCGGCGGAGGTCAGGCCCGCGATCAGTTGTTTGAGCACCGCCTCGCAGCCGTGATGATGCAGGTCGCGGGTGTCGCCGAGAAGGACTGTGCCGGGCAGGATCGTCGGTTTCATGGTTTCAGGGCGGCGAAGACGGGATCGAACAGAGGCAGGATGAACCGCGCGCCCTCCAGCGTCAGGTGATCCGCGTCACGATAAATCACGGCTCCGCCGTTCATGAGCACGATTGCGCCGTCGCGAATGAGTTGATCGTGCGGTCTGATGCGGATGAGTTGCGGGGAATCGGGCAGGGTGTCCATCGCTTGCAGGACGAACCGCTGCCGCTCGAAAAAGACGCCCTCCGCGGGCAGGCGCGCGGAGGCGGGATCGCGGCCGCTGAGCACGGCTTCCGCGAGAAACTGCGGAACGCGGCGCGCCGGCTCGGGCACAGGATAGAAGAGAGCGACCGTTTTGCCGGACTGCTGCAGCCGCGTGACGAGATCCCGCAGCAGGGCGGCGAAGGCCTCGCGGGGATTGTCAGTGGCCAGCACACCGCCGGTGCGGTTCGGACCGGCCTCTGCCGGGCCATAGGCGGCCGTAGTGCCTTCGACGTAGTACGCCCAGCGCGCGGCGAGGATGACGAATTTGATTTGATCATCCTTCAGCAGTTCGTTCATCACGGCATCGGTGTATTCCTGGCCGTCGCGCCGGGAACGATCGGAAAACAGAGGCGCGCCGGGCAGCGGCACGGTGCTGGACCGGCCGTAAAAACGGAACGACTCCCTCGCCGCCAGCGCGCGCTCGTGAAGCGCCCAGGCGAGCATGTTGGCATGGCTGTCGCCCCACAGCGCCATGCGCGGAGGCACGCTGCGATCGCCGTAAATGTAGGGAGCGGTGGCGACGGCGTTGTCGGCAAAGCCTTCGTCGCCCAGCGGATTCTTGGACAGCCGGAACGCGGCGAGGCGATTGGCCTCCGGCGGCAGCAGTTTGAAGAACAGACTGCTCTTTTGCACCAACACGGCACAGCCAAAGAGCACCGCGATTCCTGTCAGGGAGAAAATGAAAATGCCGCGCCGGCTCCACTTTTCACGGCGGCGAAAGGGCGTTTCGATGAAACGCCACGAAAGCCAGCCGAGCAGGAAGCTGACAGCGACCAGCGCCGGCGTGATCCATGCGGGCCACGATTCGCTTCTCAACTCCAGGTGTTTTGCGAGGGTGAATAGTGGCCAGTGCCAGAGATACAGAGAATAGCTGATCAAGCCCGTGAAGACGAAGGGCGCTGAACCGAGCAGCCGGCCGGCCGCATTCGGTCCGCAGGAGCCGGCGAAGATCACCAGGGCCGTGCCGGCGCACGGCAGCAGCGCCGACGGGCCGGGAAAAGTCGTGGCCGCGGAATAGAGGAGCACGGCGGCCAGAATCATCAGCAGTCCGGCGGTGCTCAGGACATTGCGCATGGCGGAGTTCACGCGCGGTGCCGGGAAAAGCGCGAGGATTCCGCCAAGGGCGAGTTCCCACGCGCGGCCCGGGAGCAGATAGAAGCAGAGCGAACGGTTGTGCTGCACGAGCCACGCGGACCACGCGAGCGATGCCGCAGCGACGAAGATGAACACGGTGCGTCGCATGCGGTCGCGATTCGAGCCGCGGGCCAGCAGCAGCATGAGCAGCGGGATGACGATGTAGAACTGCTCCTCCACGCCGAGCGACCACGTGTGCAGCAGCGGCATCGTTTCCACGTCGGCGCCGAAATAGTCGGTCGTGACGCGGCTGAAGAAGATGTTCGATACCGAGGCAAGCGCGTACTTCATGCTGCGCCCAAGGTCGGCCAGATCCCACGGGCGCATGATGAGCGGTCCCGCGATGAGACAAAAGAGCAGCACGCCGAACAATGCCGGCAAAATGCGGCGGGCCCTTCGTTCGTAAAATCCTGCGAGGGTGAAAGTGTGCTTCTCCTGTTCCCGCCGGATGATGGAGGTGATGAGATAGCCGGAAATGACGAAGAAGACATCCACTCCCACGAACCCTCCGCCGACTCCCTTGAGTCCGGCATGAAACAGGACCACGGCCACCACTGCGACGGCGCGCATTCCGTCGATGTCAGGGCGGTAGTATGGATTGGCGCCGTCGCTCATGCCGTGAGTTCCTGATAGACCGTCAGAGTGGCGCGGCACATGGCGTCAATGGTGAAAGGCTCGCCAACGGGCCGCGGGGCGGGCCGCTCCGCGAGCAGGCGCAGCGTGGTTGCGACCAGAGCGCCCGCGTCGCGCAGCGGCACGCGGCCCTGCGGAAAGAGCGCCGTCAGAATTTCCCCGACGCCGCCGCAGTCGTATCCGATGACCGGCTTGCCGAGCGCAAGCGCCTCCAGCGTGGTGCGGCCGAACGACTCCGGCTGCTGCGTGAGGCTGAATACGAGGTCGCTGACCGCCATGATCTCCCGCACATCGCTGCGGTGTCCGGTGAACGTGATGTCCCGGGTCAGGCCACGCGCCGGGACCGCGGACCGCAAATCGTCCATGTAGGCGAGTTTCCTTTCGTGCGCGCCGCCGACGACGAGTCCGTGCACGGCGTGGCCAGCGGCTTTGAGCGCTTCGATGAGATCGAAGAAATCGGCATGGCCTTTGATCCGGGTGATCCTGCCTGGCAGCATGAGGACGCATTTCTTTTCTAGCTGCGGGAAGTCCCGGCGCCACTGCGCGAGCCATTCGACTGACGGCTGCCAGCCCGGGTGATAAAGCGCCGGCTCGATGCCGCGCGGAATGACGCGCAGAATCTCCCCGCGGGTCTTTGGATAACTCTTCAGCACGAAATCGCGCACCGCCTGCGAGACGCAGATGACGCGCTCGCCGCGGGTCATGATGGCGGAGTAGCGGTTCACCGAGTTGAAGCCGTGGACGGTGGAAACGAGCCGCGGCCGGGCGGCCGGACTCATCCGTTTCCATGCCAGCCATGTGATCCAGCCCGGCACGCGCGAGCGGTAGTGGACGATGTCAGGCTTTTCCTGATCCAGCAGACGGCGCACCGGCTTCACCTGGAAAAGTGAGGCTGCACTTTTGCGGTGCACCGGCATGGCGATGTGCCGCGCGCCGCTGCGCTCGAGTTCGGGGACGAGCTGGCCGCCATTGGAAACGACGACGGCTTCGTGACCGGCGCGCACCAGCCACGCGGCCAGTTCCAGCGTGCCGCGTTCCACGCCGCCGGCATTCAGTTCGGGCAGAATCTGCAGCACCTTCATGCGAAGAACCGGGCGAGGATTGCTTCGGCACAGCGGGCGGCCTCGTGGAGACGCTCCGGCCCGTGCGGCGGCCAGCCGGATCGCTGCCAGTCGTCGAATCGCGTGACCATGCCCGCTTCGGCAAAGCGCTGCACCGCACGGGCCACACGGCTGTCAGGACGCCGCGCCGGCATCGGCAGGACGCCGGTGCGCGCGCCGGCGGTCACGGCTTCACTCAACATGGAAGTGCTGTCCTCCGTGATCCATGCCTCCTGCGCCGCCATCAACTGCTGCGGCAGCCAGTCCGGGGACGTCTCCGCGTGCGGAACCAGCACGGCTGCCAGCTCCAGCGAACGCAGTTCATCGAGAAATCCCGGCGGCGTGCGGCGCGAGTCGCCGACAGTCCACTCGAGGTGCGGTGCCGCGCGGACGACGGCGGCCACGGCACGGCGCAGCGCATCCGGTTCCCAGCCGTGATGGGCCGACGGTCCGCCGAGCATGACAATTCCGCGCGGCTCTTTTCGCGGCGTCTCCTCCGGCAGTTTGTTCAAGGCACCGCAAGTGACGATCACTCCGGGCCCCGGAGCACGGCCGCCAAGGTCGTGCTGCGGGATGAGACACAGTGAGAACAGCCGCGCCGGCAGCGAGGGCTTCATCACCACGATGCTGCGGGCTCCGAATTTCCGTGCCGCCGCGAGCAGTGGAAAATGAGTGCGGTGACCGCAGGCGATCACCACCTGCGGGGCGGCGTTCCCGTTCTCCAAATGGCAGGCCCTGAGCACGCGGTGCCGCCATGACTTGTCGAGCGGCAGGGCCACGGTTTCCATTTCCGCACCGGTGCGGCGCTGGAGTGCCAGGGCGAGACCGAGGCTCTGATTCACATGGCCGGGCTTGCCGTCCGAAAGAATGCGAATGTGCTGGAGCCGGGCGGACATGCAGAGAGTCAGGCGGGGGAAGCAGTGGCCCAGAGATTGTCGCTGGTGGGCAGGGCAGCGATGATATGGAGCCGGCAGCGGGCGAAGCCGCTGTCCCTGAGCAGTCGCTTCAAGTGCCGCGCGGTGAAATAATTTACATGATCGGGATGCCGCACCCCGGGCCAGCGCACCCCGCGCAGGCGGGCATTCCAGCAGGCGGCATTGGGCACTTTGATGAGGGCGTGGCCGCAGGGCTTGAGCACGCGGACCACTTCACGCAGGACTGCGGCGGCGTGAGTCTCGTGCTCCAGATAGGAACGCATGACCACGAGGTCGAAGTGAGCGTCGGGAAATCGTGTCAGGCCCTCCACCGCCGTGGCGCATTCCACGCGTCCTCCGTGCGCCGCGCAGCATTCGCCGGAGGCCGCCGCGAGGGCGGGGGACGGCTCGATGCCGAACAGTTTCCAGCCTTCTTTACTGAGGGCGAGCAGCGTGCCGCCGTCGGCGCATCCGATGTCGAGCACGCTGCCGCCGCGCGGGCAGAGCCGGCGGATTTTCCGCACCTCGCAGCGTCCCTGACCTCGGATGAGGTGTTTCAGTTTCTTGAGCCCGTCGCTGAAGCAGTAATAGACGCGGCGGCCTTCACGGCGTTTGGCGCGCTCGCTGAGTTTGGTGTGTTCCCACGCGTGTTCATCGTGCAGCGTGGTCTGAGCGGGCGGATTGCCGAGAAAGACCATGCCGCAGCCGCAACATTGCCGGACCTGCCAGCTCCCCTCGGAGAATGCGTGCGGCCGCGACGCCCCGCCGCCGCAGACCGGGCAGGCGCGGGGAATGGACAGCGACATGGGCGCAGTGGACATGCGCCTGCTTGTGCGGATGCAGGCGGGTTTGTCAATTTCACCCTTCAGGGGGTGAAGCTGCGAACGACGCGGTAGTACTTCCGGCCCGGTGCCGGGCTGCTGTCGGTGTACGTGGCGGCGGGATTTCCTGCGATGGCGTCGTTGTCGCGGAACAGCGCGGCCGTGGTGGCATCGGTCCATCCCCCGGGGCCGGTGTTGTCGGTGGCGGTCTGCACTTTGTGATACATGCCGCGGGTCGGCGTCCATGTCAGCACGGCGTTTCCTCCTGGTTGATAGGCCAGCACCGGAGCCGCGGCCTCGCTGGCGAGAATGGAGCCGGTCCAGTATTTCTCCGCGAGCGCGAAAGTGGACTTGCCGACGACGCTGCCAATCTGACGGCCGTGGTAGTCGTCTTCATACGGGTGGATGCCGCCCCAGCGGCGGGACTGCCCCGCTTCGTCGGCCGCGTCGTAATAGGTGCACCACTGCAGGTCCACGTCGGCGGAGGGACCGAGGTCGATCTGCATGGAATTGGCGTGCACGGTGTGGTGACCGAACCCTCCGGGGAAGTAGGGGCTGCCGGTGAGAAGTGTCAGGGCTTCCGCCGCGGCGCGGCTGAAGGTGCTGTGTCCGCTGACATAACCGGGGAACGCCGGGGTGTTGAAGGTCTTGCGCTGGAACGGGAGCCAGTCCTTTGCCAGCTGCCAGCGCACCATGCTCTGATGGGTGGCGATGGACGGCGCGGGCAGATTCTGCGGGTGTTCGCCGGGCCATGAATAGACGGCGACCTGTCCGATGAGTAAGGTCCCGGGAACATAACTGTTGGTGCCCACGTCCCAAACCTGGGCGTGCTTGCCGCCCGCTGCAGCGGTCGCAGCGGTGATGACTTCAGACACTCCCTCCTCCAGGGGCAGTCCCTGTTCATGATAGGAAGGTCCGGCGGGATTCGAGCTTTGGCCTTTGCTGCCCATGTAGCGAATGGCGGTGATCGGGCGCATGCCGCTGTAATAACGCTTGAGCGCCCATGCCGCGCAGGCGGCGTCATGGGTCGCCGCGGACAGCGCAAAATACACTTTCACGTCCCACTCGAGATCATCCAGCACAGGACCGGTGCCGCGGATTTTTTTCACAAGCTGCGGGTCGTCGGCGACTTCATTGGCGAGCACGTGCCAGTGCCCCGGCGGCGTTTCCGAATTGGGGCCATCGGCCCAGAATTCGGCGAGCACGCGGTAGTAGTCCGAGAGCTTCACGGGATTCGCCGCATAGGTTCCCCCGGTCACGGGATTTACCGGGAATCCGGTGCCGGTGTCCGCTCCCAAAGGATTGTTGCCGTTCATGCCGGGCGACTTGTCCACCACCGTGTCGTCGTTGAGCCTCGCACTCTTGCGCAGCACGTCCATGAAGTTGTCCTTATATGCCACGTCGCTGGCGCTGGGCTCCCCCGGCATGCTCAGCTTCGAGGGGCCGCCGAAGGGATCGAGCCAGGGTTTGGAGGCATCGGTGCGTGTCAGGGCGAACGGCGTGGTCGCAAGTCCCTGCACGCCCACGAAGCCCTGCGTGCCTCCCGGGAGGATATTTCCGGACTGGTCCACGATGACAGACAGTGAAAGCGGCTGCCAGTAGTTCGGATGCGTCGCCGCCGGAATGCCGTGGCCCAGCGGCATGTTCGGCCGCGGAGGGTCCTCGAAATTGTCGCCGAGCACGCTCAACGGCACGGCCATGTTGGGATTCACTGCAGCATTGTAGGCCTGCGGATAGGCCGTCAGCGAGAATCCGTCGCCCCAGTCGAGAATCGCCTGACCGATTCGTTTGCCCAGTTCCGCCGGAGACGGATCGGCGGTCAGCGCGGACAGGGCCATGGTGGTGGAATACCCCATGCCCGTGAGGCGGTCGTCGAGCCCCTGGTGAATCTGCGCCTGCTTCACCGGGTCGGGGCCGGTTTCAAAACGCTTCTTCAGAATACGATAGGCCGCACAGCTGATCGCGGCTTTCCGCGCCTCGGCCAGTTCGGCGGGCGAGGCGGGAATGACGGCGGCTTTTTCGTTATAAAGGTATCCCACAGCCGTCGTGTCGAATGCGGCCCAGGCGTTGTACATCGCCACGGCGGTGTGGAAAAGGTTCCGCGCGTGCGCCGGCGGATTCGGCACATTGAGGCGGATGGAGGCCATCAGCTGCTCATTCCATTCCCGGGCCGGGGACGGCACGGCCTGCAGCGGCGCCGCTGCGGCGAGGAGAATCAGTGGAGCGGCAAGGGAGGTAAGCCGGCGACGGGCCGGCGGCACGGGGGAGTGAGGATTCATAAGCAAAACCGGACTCCGGGGATGCTTCCGGAGCGGGAGTGGTGCTTAGAAGGCGTCGCGCCGCTTTTTGGAAGTCTTAATGTACGAACCGCCCCTCCCGGCTGACGACTCCGCCGCTTCAGGCGGGGAATCCCTGGCGTCAGAATGGCTCCGGCCTGCTATTTTTTCCCGCGCCGGGCACTGGCTTTGAGGCGCAGCGCGTTGAGCGAAATGAAGCCCGTGGCGTCGTTCTGATTGTAGCTCTGCGTCGGGTCCTTCTCCATGGTGGCGATGGCTTCATCGTAGAGGCTGTGCAGGCTCTTCCGTCCGGCGGGCAGGATGTTGCCTTTGTAGAGCTTGAGCCGCACCTCGCCGCTGACAAATTTCTGGGACTCCGTCACCAGCGCCTGAATGGCATCGCGCTCCGGCGAGAACCAGAATCCGTTGTACACCAGCGCCGCGTATTTCGGGATGAGGCTGTCGCGCAAATGCATGACCTCGCGGTCCATGGTCAGGCTTTCGATCTGGCGGTGCGCCATGTGCAGAATGCTGCCGCCGGGAGTCTCATAGACCCCGCGGCTCTTCATGCCGACGAAACGGTTCTCCACCATGTCCACGCGTCCGCAGCCGTGCCGGCCACCGAGCGCATTGAGCACCTTCATCACGCCGTAGGGTGTCAGGCGAATGTAAGTGTCATCGCTGCCGGTTGGTTTGATGGTGCCGGAGGTCTTGAGATTGAATTTCTTCACCAGGGCGGCCACGCCGGCGCCCTGGAGGCCGGTGCAGTTTCCTTTGTCGAACAGCAACTGCACGTACTCAGCTTTGTCAGGGGCGTCCTCCGGCAGGCAGGAGAGAGTAGTGAAGTACTGCCGGTTCTTCTTTGGATCCACGCTGTCGTACCAAGGGTCCTCCAGGATGCCGGCCTCGTAGGAAATGTGGAGGAGGTTGCGATCCATGCTGTAGGGCTTTTTCGCCGAAGCCTGGACGGGGATGCGGTGCTTTTCCGCATAGGCAATCATCTCGGCACGGCCCGGAAACTCCGCCCGGAAGTCATCCATCCGCCAGGGCGCGAGCACCTTGAGGCGCGGGGCGAGCATGGCGGCGCTGAGTTCGAAGCGCACCTGGTCGTTGCCTTTGCCGGTCGCTCCGTGGGCCACGGCGTCCGCCTTTTCCTTCAAGGCCACATCCACCATGCCCTTGGCAATGCACGGGCGCGCGATGCTGGTGCCCAGAAAATACTGCCCCTCGTAGATCGCTCCCGCCTGAAACATCGGATAGATGTAGTCCCGCGCGAACGATTCTCGCAAGTCGCCGATGATGCACTTGCCGGCTCCCGTGGTGGTGGCTTTCCTTTCCAGGCCGTGCAGTTCCTCCTCCTGACCCACGTCCGCGCAGTAGGCGATGATTTCACAGCCGTATTTGTTTTTCAGCCAGGAAAGGAGCACGGAGGTATCCAGACCACCGGAGTAAGCGACGACGATTTTCTTCATGGGAGTTCGAGTTTCAGTTGGCAGTGGTCTGCGCCCGGCAGCACACCATGACGGGCCGAAACACTGGAATCCGGCGGCTGGAAACTGAAAACTTCACCCAGGGCATGGTGAGGGTGCCGCCTGCGATGCGGCCGGGGGGCTGCCTGCCGGCTTGTCTCATCCGAAACCGGGCAGTCGCGCCGCAGCGCTACTTGAGCGGATGCTCCTTGAGCAGTTCCTCCACGGTGTAGAGGGTGACGCGCTGGCCGGCGGCCGTGCGGATTTTTTGCACCTGCTCGACGGTCACGGGGTCAGACTGATTGCCGAAGCTGTTCCGGACGAACGTCAGCACGGCGGCGATTTCGTCATCCTTGAGCAGACCGCCGAACGGCGTCATGGGTACGGTGCCGTCGTACTTTTTGCCATTCAACTCCAGCGGTCCCATGAGGCCAAAGAGGGTCAGCTTGATGAGACGGTCGGGCTCACCATTGACCCAGGGGCTCCTGGCGAGCGAGGGAAAGGCGGGATCGAGGCCCTGACCGTTCGGCTGGTGGCAGGTGGCGCAGTGGGCGTCGCGGAAATAGATTTCCTGGCCGGCGAGGTATTGCTGTTTGGCGGTGTCGCTGAGATGTGAGGGCGCAGGGAGCACGGGGTGTTCGGCCTTTTCTTTTTCGGCGATGCCGGCGAGCCGGTCGGCGGCGGTTTTGGCGGCGGCCTGGCTCCACTGATCCAGCGGCAGCGCGGCGGCGATGCTGACAATCTTGCGCGCGGAGGGAATGTCATTCATCCACGAAGCGGCGACAATGGCCTCGAGCCGGACGCGGCCTTCCTTGTCGGCGGCGGCTTTTTCCAAAAGCGCGGCGTGATCCTGCACGCGGTGCGTATTGTAACGCAGCACGCGAACGGCCGCGGCGCGGGCGTGGAAGTCGGGCGACTGCAGCAGCTGGCGGAGCAGCGCGTCATCGGTTTGGTTGAGGCCCCATGTGACCCAGAGTGCTTCGAGTTTGGCGTGCTCGTCGCTTTGCCGGGCCGCCCACGCTTTCACGGCGGGCAGGACTTCGGCGGCGGGGCGTCCGCGCAGCTCGCGGCGCGTGCGGTAGCGCGCGCGGTACTCCGGCAGTTTCAAATTCTCCAGCAGCGCGGCGATGGACGCGCCGTGGACGGGCGCGGGCTTCACGAGCGGACGCGACGGATACGTGATGCGGTAGATGCGCCCGTGGACGTGATCGCGCAGCGGGTCGCGGGCGTTGTGCTGCATGTGTCCGATGAGCACATTGTGCCAGTCGATGACGTAGAGCGAGCCGTCCGGCGCGAACTCGAGGTCCACCGGGCGGAAGTTGCCGTCGCTGCTCTTGAGCAGGTCCTGGCGAAACTCCGTCTTCCAGCCGGTGCCTTCGTCTTTGATGCTGTGCTGCTTGATGCCCAGAAAGCCGATGGCGTTGCAGAGCAGGATGTCGCCCTGCACTTCGTCAGGAAAATGGCGGCTGGAGACGATTTCCAGGCCGCTCGTCGGCCGCACCGCCTGGCCCTGCGGAATGAGGTCCGGCCCGGGATTGGTCTTTTGACCGAAGCCGGGCTTCACGGACGCGGGCAGCATCCAGTTCATCGTCGGGCCTGACGTGTGGATGAGGAAATCCTGCCCCCAACTGTCGAAGGCCACGCCCCAGGGATTGGGAATGTTCATCTGCACGGTGCGCTCCAGCATGCCGCGCTGCGGCGAGTAGCGGTAAAAGCCGCCGTCCACGCAGCGCACGGGACCGTACGGCGTCTCCACATTGGAATGGAGGAACACGCCCTCACACATCATGAACGCACCGGACGGATCGGCGCAAAACGCGCTGATGGCGTGGTGCGTGTCGTGCGTGTCGAATCCGCCGAGCACGATCTCCGTGCTGTCCATTTTGTCGTCGCCGTTGGTGTCGCGCATGAGCACGAGATTCGGCTCCTGGGCGACATAGACGCCCTCGGGCGCGAATTCGATGCCGATGGGCATGTGAATGTTGTCGGCCCACACGATTTCCTTGTCGGCCTTTCCGTCGCCGTTGGTGTCCTCGTAGATCAGAATCTTGTCATTCGGCATCGGATCGCCGGGGCGATAGTGCGGATACGTCGGCATCACGCCGACCCAAAGCCGGCCTTTGTTGTCGAAGGACAACTGCATGGGGTTCGCCAGATTCGGAAACTCCTTCTCGCTGGCGAACAGCTCGATCCTGTAGCCTTCAGGAACGGTGAGGGCCTTCACCGCGTCCTCGCCGTATTTATACTCCGGGCGTCCGTTCTTGGTGTTGTTCGGCGTGTAATTGGTCGGCACCGGCGGCAGCGTGTGGGTTTTGGAATCGTCCACTTTCACGCTGTTCGTTTTGCCGGAGGCGACGGCATGGATAAGCTCATCGCGCAGCGCCATCATCTCGCGCGTCTTCTTCACTTCGTCGGGATAGTTTTGCGGGCCGTAGGGATTGTAGCGCTGGCCGTGGGTGTGCACGCCGTTGAGAATGTTGTAGTCGTTGTTCCAGAACCAGTCCTTCTGCTTCACCGCCGCGTGGACTTTGGAGGGATCGGCCTTCGACTCGTGCGACTGATGCCCGAACATTCCGTCCGCCAGGACGCCGGCCAGATGCGTGTAGCCGGCTTCGGTGGGCAGAAATCCGTTCGCCGTGAACGCCTGCTTCGCGCCGGCGTAGAGCTTCTGCGTGTAGGAGAAGAGATCGATGAACGTCAGGCCGTTCTTCTTTGCGACGCGTTCCACAGCCTGCGCGTAGAGAGCGAGATTGGCGTTCTCCTTTTCCCCGTCCGGCAGGTCGCGTTGCGCGCTGAGGTTTTCAAAGGCCAGCGGCGACACGAGCACGATGCGCGGCGCCGCCTTGCCGTTGTAGGCTTTGCTGAGCGAGTGCTGCACCCATGCATCGAGTTCCGCCTCGAAATTCGCCGCCTTCGCCGGGCCGTCGAAGGATTCATTGTATCCGAAGAACGCCACGATGGTGTCCGCCTTCAAATGCGCCAGCCATTCGTCCGGCATCGGATAGAAACCCTTGCCGTGATGCACGTTTTTGTCCGGGTGAAATTTCTCCGCGCCGGGAAAGGCCCACTGCGTCTGGCGCGACGGATGCGGCCGAAACCCCGGTGTATCGCCCACGTGTCCCATGTTCCGCACGAACAGCTCATGCTGCGGATAGCGCAGATGCAGTTCCGTCTCCAGCCGGCTGTAATAGACGTCGCGCTCGGCGAGACCATTGCCCAGGAACACGATGCGCTCACCCTTCTGCGGCGCGGCCGTCTGCTGCGGGCGCTTTTCCTTCGCGGGACCGGGCACGGGCATTTGCGCATGCGGGGCATTGGCCGGCGCGCTGTTCATTTGCTGCGCGGCGGCGGCACCGGCAAGCACGGCGAGGGCGGAGGGAATCAGAAGAGAGAATCGCGGGAAGATCATGCTGGAGAAACGGTGGGAATGCACCGGGCTTTCGGCCTCGGAGGCCGCGAAGCAAGGGAATTGCCCAACTAAGCGGGGTTCCCTGGCCAACATTGTGCTCGACTTGGCCCGCGCCCGGGCCTAAACCGGCGGACCACCGACCCATGCACTGCCCCTACTGCCATGTCCCCCTCACCGAGGAGATGCCGGCCTGCCCGCGCTGCGGGGTGAATATGGACAAAGCGAGCGCGTTCTTCGGAGAACCGCCGCAGCTGCAGCCGGATGTCACGGATCCCGCAGGCAAACTGCGGCCGGCGGAAGCGCGCGCCCTGCGCCGGCGCATCGCGGAATTCTGCCGCCGCTTTCCGCAGGCCGGATTCACCGCGGTCTTCATGGATTTGAACCGGGACATGCCGGGCGCGGCTTACGCATGGTGGATTTTCAACCGCTGCCAGCCCGGAGGAGAATCGCGGCCCGGCAGCAGCAATCGCCGGCTCCTGCTGCTCGTCGATACCGCCGGGCGCCAGGCATGGCTCACGCAGGGCTATGGCCTGGAACCGTTTGTCAGCGAGGCGCAGCTCCGGCAGTGCCTCGATCAGGCGCTGCCGCACTTTGCCAGGGAAGAGTGGACCGCCGGCGTGGAAGCGCTCCTGCAGGAGGTGGAGTCGGTGCTCCGCGCGGTGCTGGCGGGACTGCCGCGTGTTTTTGGACTGCTCGATCCCTCCGTCGTGCTGAACCCTGAACCCGCCGCCGCCACGTGAATCCCCTGTTTTCACCCAACCCCTGCACGGACCGCGCCGTGCTCGAACGCATCGTCTCCGCCGCCTGCGGCTACACGGAACTCGGGCTCCATGACATGGCGTGGGAGGAATTGCAGTCGCTGCCCGACACCGACCGCGCCCTGCCGGAAGTGCAGGATCTGGTGCTCAGCCTGCTGGTGCGCGAAGAGCGCTGGGAGGAAACCGTCGCCGCGGGCGTTCCCCTGTGCCTTGATGCCTCGCACCCGGCCTCGATCTTCATTCACACCGCCTTCGCACTGCACGAACTCGGCAGAACGAAGGAGGCGCAGGCCACTCTCCTGTCAGGCCCGGAATCCCTGCAAAGCGAACCGCTTTATCATTACAACCTCGCCTGCTACCTCGCCGTGAGCGGCGATCTGCCGGCAGCCGAAGATCACCTGCGCACCGCCTTTCGCATGGACAGCAAGCTGCGGCTGCATGCCAGCACCGACCCTGACTTGAAAGCGCTGCAGGACGTGATGTGAGCGCCCCGGCCCCGCCTGTCACCCGGTCTGCTGGATCCGCTGCGTGATATCGAGCGCGAGTTCGAGAGCGGCGGCGGCTTCGTGACCGCCCACCCGCGGTTCGTGGCCGAGGCGCGCGCACTGCGCGAAGGCCGCCAGTTCCAGCTTCAGCGGCTCATCCTTTTCCACCGTGACTTCCTCCGCGACGATGCCGGAGGGAGTCAGGCGGTGGATTTTCCCCTCCTGCGCCTGGTAGTCGAGCGAAAGATAGGCGTCGCTCTGAAACACCCGCAGCTTGCGCATTTTCTCCGGACTGATCCGGCTGGCCGTGACGTTGGCGACGCAGCCGTTCGCGAAACGGATCCGCGCGTTGGCAATGTCCTCGCGTCTTGTCAGGACCGGAATGCCCACGGCGTCCACACTCTCCACGCGGCTCTTCACCAGATGCAGGATGATCTCGAGGTCGTGGATCATCAGGTCGAGCACGACCCCGATGTCCGTGCTGCGGTTGGGGAACGGCGAGAGCCGGTGGGCTTCGATGAATCGCGGCTGCGTGAGATGCTCCTCGATGAGGCTGAGCACGGGATTGAATCGCTCGATGTGGCCCACCTGGAGCACGAGCCCCCCGGTTTTGGCCATGTCCGCCAGTTCCTGCGCCTGCTCCGTGTTGTCCGTGATCGGCTTCTCGATCAGCACATGCCGCCCCAGCGCCAGCAGCCGGCGGCCGGTTTCATAATGCGTCACCGTGGGCGTGGCGACCGTCACCGCATCGCAAATGGCCGCGAGTTCGTCGAGCGTCGTCACCGCCCGGGTGCCGTATTGTGCCGCGATCTCCGCCGCCCGCGCCGCGTCCGTGTCATAAATGGCCGCCAGCTTCACTCCGGGCAGCGACGCCAGTACGCGGGCATGATTTTGCCCGATGGCTCCCACGCCGGCGACTCCGAGTGCAATGTCTGTCATGCGTCCGGAACTACGTGCGGCACCCGGCCGCGCAAGGGGCGGGATGTTTCATCCGTTTGCACCAACGGCGCCGGGGAATCGGTGACCGGGCCGCGATCTGTTCAGATTACCCTGTGAAAACAAGCCGGCCTGCCTCGCGGGTCTCAGGTCAAACCGGCGCGGTTTCCGGATCTGGTACAGCCACTCCGGCCCCCGGGCGAATGCGAACCGGTCCGCCGGACCTCCCGCCTCCCGCCCCGGAGGAGGCGTGCCACTTTCAGGGAAGGGCCGTATACGGGTTCGGGCTGTCAATTCTGACAGGACAAGGTCAGGAAACTGTGAGGAGTGGATCGGCGGCCCGCGACCCGGGGCGGCGGGCAGTTCACCCGGGTGCGCAATTCATTCGCAGAACACCGGCAGAGACGGGAGGAGGAACGCACTTGCCGGGGACGGGGATTACCCGCAAATGGCGCGCCTCCGCCGGGGGCGCGGTGCTCAGTTCACCGTGAACTGTGCAGCACGCCGCGGGCACCGAACACCGAGCACCATGCTGAACATCGCAGGCCGCACTTTTCAATCCCGCCTTCTCACCGGCACGGGCAAATTCGCCGCGCCGGAAATCATGCGCGATGCGCTCGACGCCAGCGGCTGCGAAATCGTCACCGTGGCGCTGCGGCGCGCTGATTTGTCAGGCAAGGGCGATCCCTTCGCCAACATCCTCGACTTCATCGATCCGAAAAGGTATCTGCTGCTGCCCAACACCAGCGGGGCCAACACCGCGGAGGAGGCCGTGCGCCTCGCCCGGCTCGCGGTGACCGCCGGTTTGCCCAACTGGGTGAAGCTGGAAATTCATCCCGATCCGCGCTACCTGTTGCCGGACCCAATCGAAACGCTGAAAGCCGCGGAGATCCTGGTGAATGAGGGCTTCACCGTCCTGCCCTACATCAATGCCGATCCTGTGCTGGCCAAACGTCTCCAGGACGCAGGCACCGCCACCGTCATGCCTCTGGGTTCGCCCATCGGCAGCAATCAGGGCCTCGCGACGCGACGGCAGATCGAGATCATTATCGAGCAAGCCACTGTGCCGGTGGTGGTGGACGCCGGCATCGGTGCGCCCAGCCACGCGGCGGAGGCGATGGAAATGGGCGCGGATGCCGTGCTGGTGAACACCGCCATCGCCGCCGCCGGCGATCCTGTGCGCATGGCGCGCGCCTTTCGCGCCGCCGTCGAGTCGGGACGCGAAGCCTTCGAGGCCGGCCTGCCGTCTCGCCTGTCCACCGCCAGCGCCACCAGTCCCCTGACCGGTTTTCTCCATGAGTGACGCCAAGACCGGATTCGCCGCCCGGAATGTCAGGGTGTCAGGCGGTTCGCCCGCAGGCCGGCGGCGGCACCGGCGTTTCGTCCCCTGGTTTTTCCTCCTCCTCGCCATCGCTCTGCTGGTGGTCGAACGCCGCCATCACTCCGCCATGCGTGCGCAGCAGCAGGCGGAGCGGGAAGCATGGATGAAGAAACAGAAGGGCCTGCCGCCGAGCGGCGGGAAGTTTTTTGCGAAGCGCACCGTGCTCCCGGTGCCGGTTTTCGCGCAGAGCGATGAGCGCTGGGCGGCCGTGCCGCTCGGCCCCTCGCCGGTGGACACGCTTTCCTCCGCCGGCTGCGCCGTCAGTTCCGCCGCCATGATCCTCGCCTCCTACGGCGTGGACACCGATCCGCCGCGGCTCAATGAATTTCTCAATCAAAACAACGGCTACACTCCGGAAGCCTGGATCGAATGGTCCGTTGCCGCCCAGCTCAGCCCTGACAAAGTGCGCTTCGTCTATGAAGACGACCCCTCGTTCCAGCTCATCGACGATAACCTGGAGCGCCGGAATCCGGTCATCGTGCGGCTTCGCTACCCGGGCGGCATCACCCACTTCGTCGTCATTTGCGGCAAGGACGGTTATGACTATCTGATCGTGGACCCCGGCCGCCGGGCCAAAGACGGCGTCTATCCGCTCAAGGAATTCGGCAGCAAAATCGAGGCGCTGCGGTACTACGAGCGCATCCCGGCGCTGCCCTGACCTTCATCCGGCCATCCCGGAGGCGATGACGGGCGCGAGCGGCGGCGGCCCGCCATGCGCATGGCGGCGAACACGAGGAGCGCGCCCAGAAGCGCGAGCACGGCCAGCGGAATCCATGCCCACTGAAAGCCCGCGCCTGACTTTTCCAGCACCGCCACCCACGGTTGCTCCGGATCCACCCATGCGGCCGGTTTCGAATTCAACGGGTACCTCTCCAGCACCTGCACCGCAGCGCCGCGGTCGCTGCTGCTGGAGGTGTTGCGGTTGAAGTTGTACCACTCGGAGTGCCACGTGCGGCCGTCCCATTCATAACTGAACGTGATCACCGGGCGCCAGGTGACCGTGCGGCTGCGTCCGCTCCCGCGGTCCTCCTTGATCATTCCGCCCACCACGGTGGCGGGCACCTCCCGCATGCGCGCGCCGACCGCCTTCCAGTCCGGAGCCGCGCGGATCGCCCACCACCAGATCGCGGCCGCACCGGCCAGACAGCCAAGCCCGATCACCAGCGGCACCGCCAGCCCAGTACGCCGAGCGTCCGCGCCGGCCGCGGCGTTTTGAGCCCGGCGTGAACTGCGCAAAACGAAAATGCCCAGAAATACGAACAGCGCGGCCAGTCCTGTGAAGACGAACACGGGCCACCATGCCGGCTGGCGCAGGATCGCTTCGCCCGGATTGTCAGGGTTCACATAACACGTCTGCTCCGGCTGCTGTCTCAGGCGGTAACACAACTCCTCCATGTCATTGACGGATTCGTGCGTATGAAAGCCGGTCTCCGAGTCCAGCTTGCCGCCGGTGTGGCGCGTGCCCTGGTGGCTCCATTCCAGTTCAGCCCGGACGGTGAATTGCGGCCGCCCGCCGATATTGACCATGCCGCGCTCCACTTCCGCCCGCAGCACCCTGCAGGGCACCGCTTCCCAGGCGCGCACGCGCAGCATGGGAACGGCCAACTGAAGGCCAATCCACACCAAAGCCGCCATGCCCGCGAGCACGAAGGCCCCGCCGATAAACACCGCGCATCCCCGCGGCACTGGCTTAAGGGTTCTGATCCTGCTCATAGAGGAACCGGACTCAACGCCCGCCTTTTTCACAACCGCATTCTTCCCGGGCCGCACCGCGCGCCCGCCGCTCACCGGCCGCTCACTCCTTCCACTCCAGTGAGAGATTCACCGTGTTCCTGCCCGCTGAAATGACACTGACCTGCGCCTTTTCTTTTGTCAGGAAACCGGTGCCTGACTTGCTGCCGGGCACGTCCGCCGCAGAGAGAGTGGCGGTGATGACCGTCTTTCCCAACACCGGCCCGTCCGCCGCAGGCAGGCTGTACTTTCCATTCCTCACGCGCGCCGTCACGACCGGCAGATTCGGATTCTCGGGCGTGAAACACAGCGTCGCCCAGCTGGCCGGGCGGCCATTGACCGTCAGGCTGCCCTCGACGGCGGCGCGCTCCACTTTGGCGGCGAGCATTCCGTTGTCGCGCAGCCACGCCGCGAGATGCGAGGGCCACGTACCCAGCACGGGATCGCCCGTCATGAGACCCACGCCGTGCACTCCGTTTTGATAGACATGCAGTTCGCACGGCACGCCGTTCTTCTTCAGCGCCTCATACATGCGCAGACTGTTCTCCACCGGCACCGCCGTGTCTTCAGTGGTGTGGAAGAGAAACCCCGGCGGCGTCTGCGGGGTGACCTGAAGTTCATTGGAGAGCAGTTTGATCAGTTCCGGATCGCCCGACTTCTCGCCCAGCAGATTCTGAACGCTGCCCCGGTGCGTGATCGCCGGATCGAACGAAGCCACCGGATAACACAGCACCATCCACGACGGGCGGCTGCTTTGCTTTTCCACGGCATCCGCCGCCTCTGCATTTCCGCCATCGAAATGCGTGCCCGCCGTCGCGGCGAGATGCCCGCCGGCGGAAAATCCCATGATGCCCACGCGCCCGGAATCGATGCCGTCCTGCTCCGCCCGCGAGCGCACCAGCCGGATGGCGCGCTGTGCATCGCCCAGCATCACCGGGTGGCGATAACCGTGAGTTCCCAGCCGGTAAAACAGCACGTAGGCCGTCACGCCGAGATTGTTGAAAAACAGCGCCGGCTGCGTGCCTTCGTGATCCGCCGCCAGCCCGCCATAGCCGCCGCCCGGGCAAATGACGATCGCCGTCCCGTTCGCTTTCGCTTTGTCAGGCCGGTAAATCTCCAGCCGCGGCTGATCGTTGTCCGTATTGCCTTTCGCTCCCGGCGCCCCCTCCGGCCACAGCGGCAGGCGTTCCGGAGCAGCGAAGGCAAGCGACGGCAAAAGGAGCAAGGAAAGAAGGCGCATCCCGTTCTCTCCAGCCTCGCCGGAACAAAAACAACCGCACAACCCATCCGCGCCCCGCGCTAAAAAATCTCCGGCTCCGGCGTGCGCTGCGTGCCGGCGAGGAAGCGGAAGTCGCAGCCTTCGTCGGCCTGGGTGATTTGGTCCATCAACAGCTTGCCGTAGCCGCGTTCGTAGCGGCTGGCGGGCGGCGACCATGCGGCGCGGCGTTGGGCAAGTTCTTCGTCGCTGACGTGGAGTGTCAGGGTGCGCGTGGGGACGTTGAGTTCGACTTCGTCGCCGGTTTTCACTAGCGCGAGCGGGCCGCCGAGGGCGCTTTCCGGCGCGATGTGGAGGACGCAGGTGCCGTAGCTGGTGCCGCTCATGCGCGCATCGCTGAGGCGGACCATGTCGCGGATGCCTTGCTTCAAAAGCTTTTTTGGAATCGGCAGCATCCCCCACTCGGGCATCCCCGGGCCGCCGAGAGGGCCGGCATTTTGCAGCACGAGCACGGTGTCGGGCGTCACGTCGAGGTCTTCGCGATCGATGTTTGCTTTCAGTTCCGCGTAGTTGGAAAAGACGAGCGCCTTGCCGCGATGGGTGAGCAGTTTGGAATCAGCGGCGGCGGGTTTGATGACGGCGCCGCTGGGACAAAGGTTGCCGCGCAGCACGAAGGTGCCGCCTTCCGCGGCCAGAGGTTGGTTGCGCGGCAGAATGACCTGTTCGTTGAAGACCTGCGCGCCGGCGATGTTCTCGCCGAGCGATTTGCCGGTGACGGTGAGCGCGTCGCAGTGCAGCAGGTCGCGGATTCTTTCCAGCAAGGCGCGCAGGCCGCCGGCGTCGTGGAAGTCCTCCATGAGATAAGCGCCGGACGGACGGAGATTCGCCACCAGCGGCGTGATGCGCGAGAGGCGGTCGAAGTCTTCCAGCACCAAATCCATGCCAGCGCGGCGGGCCATGGCGAGAATATGGACGATGGCATTCGTGCTGCCGCCGAGCGCCATGTCGGCGATGATGGCGTTTTCAAAGCTCTGACGCGTCAGAATGCGCGAGGGCTTCAGGTTTTCCCACGCCAGTTCCACCGCGCGGCGACCGGTGGCGGTGGCCATGCGCGCGTGTGTGCTGTGCATGGCGGGAATGTCGGCGGAACCTGGCAGGGCGAGGCCGAGCACTTCCGCCACACTCATCAGCGTCGCCGCGGTGCCCATCGTCATGCAGGTGCCGGGGCTGCGCGCGATGCCGTCTTCCAGTTCGCCCCACGCGCCGCAGTCGAGATGCCCCGCGCGGCGCTCGTCCCAGTACTTCCAGACATCGCTGCCGCTGCCCAGCGTGTGGCCGCGCCAGCAGCCCTTGGCCATCGCGCCGGCGGGCATGTAAATGCACGGCAGGTCCATGGTGATCGCGCCCATCAGCAGCGCGGGCGTCGTCTTGTCGCAGCCGCCCATGAGCACGGCGGCATCCAGCGGATGACAGCGCAGCGTTTCCTCCACCTCCATCGCCACGAGGTTGCGATAGAACATGGAGGTCGGCTTCATGAACATCTCGCTGAGCGACATCACGGGAATCTCCACCGGCACTCCCCCCGCCTGCCACACGCCGCGCTTCACCTCCTCCGCGCGCTGTTTGAAATGTGCATGGCACGTGTTGAGGTCGTTCCATGTATTCAGAATGCCGATGACCGGCTTGCCGGCGAAATCCTCCGTACCCAGCCCGAGTTGCTTGAGACGCGAGCGATGGCCAAACGACCGCAAATCGTCAGGCCCGAACCAGCGGTGCGAGCGGAGTTCAGTCGGGGCGAGGCGGCGGAGTGCGGCTGGCATTTCACCTGGCTTCTATCGCAGCCGCGCGGGCTGTCCATCCTGGAATGCACAGGCATTTTGGAGACCTTTGCCCGGGCAGCGGGAGCACCATGCATGAACTTCAATGCGTCGCGTCAGGGGAGGCGCGCCTCCACCAGTGTCGCCATGACCTCCCGTCAGGCGACATCCCAGGTTCAGGGAGCCGCTGATTGATCTCCGAATTGAAGTATGGATTCAGGCCCGCGCTACGCTGGCACGCAGCGGCTTGAATCAGCGGTTTCCATGTTTTCTCAGCGCCTCCGGCGCAGCAAAACAGCCCCGGCCATGAGCCCGAGCAGCGACACGGACGGCTCCGGGATGACGCGGATGTTGTCGATGAGCGTCACGTTGAGCAGCGCGTCGTTGGGATCGGCGGAACTGCCGGCATTGGTGTCGCTGTGGCCGAACAGGATGTTGGTGCCGCCGAGCGTGACGGTGGTGAGATCGATGGTGGCGATGAGCGTGCCGTTCATGCTCCACGTCACCGTATTGCCAGTCTTCGCGAGCTGGACATCGACCCAGCGGAAAGCCGTTTCGCCCGCATCTGTATTGCCGGTTTGGCCGGGGAAGAGGAGCGTTTGGGCTCCGGGTGCAGAGAGACCCGGAAAGGCGGCAGTATAATAGGCGTCGCTGTTGTTGATCGCACCGGCGGGCGCGGCATAGACGGCGTTGCCGCCGGCGTAGGAGGTGGGTGCGGCACTGGAATAGGCGCGGTAATCGGAGGCGGATCCCCCGTCGAGGGTGTTGGCAAAGGCCACGCTTTCTTTGACTGCGGCCCCCGGCCAGAAGGCTGTGGTGCCGGAAGTGCCGAGGCCGTAGGTGGAAAGCTGCGTGGAACCGCTGCCGCCGGGACCGAGCGGACCGACGTAATTGGACCACAGGTCAAAGCGCACTTCGTAGTCGCCGGTGAACGACTGGCCGGTGGGCGATACGCTGAATCCTGAAAAGACGCCGCCGGAATTGTTGGCGGTAAGCCGCATGCCGCGGGTGCCGCTGCCATTCGGTGCAGAGGGCACCCCTATGGCGGAGTAGTCGTAGAAAAAGTCGGCTGAGATGTCCGACAGGCCGGGATCGTTGACCGTCCACGACGCCGTGGAGTCGCTCTCGAAGTCCTGTGAGTAGAGTGCCGCTCCCGCGGTTCCTGTGAGACACAGCGCGAAAGCGCTGAACGTCATGAGGGATTTTGTTACGATCATCGGACGGATGGTGGTGAAGCTGCCATTAGTTCCCGATTCCCGGGTTCGGCAAGCGAAGGATTCCAGCAATGTCATCCACTCGCCGCGGCGTGAGCGGAGCAGGCCACTCGCGGCACCATGCGCCTGCGGATGCAAAATCCGGATGACCGCCCCCGATTACTGCGCACTGAGCACTGACGACCAAAGCCTATGATCCTGAGCCTCTCCACCCGCATCCTCACCACCGTGGACCCGCGCTGCCTTGCGAAGGTGGCGTGGAACTTCGGCTTCAAGGGCGCGCGCTCGGTGATGCTGTTCAAAAAGCGGCTCAAGCAGGGCGTGGTCTTTCCGCCGTTTCTTTATCTGAGCATTCTGAACTCCTGCAATCTGCGCTGTCAGGGGTGCTGGGTGGATGTGGAGGCACCGCGGAACATGATCCCGCTGGATGAACTCAACCGCCTGGTGAACGACGCGCGCGAGCACGGCAATTCGTTCTTCGGCGTGCTCGGCGGCGAGCCGTTCATGCACCCGGAGCTGTTCGACTTCCTCGCGCAGCATCCGGACTGCTATTTCCAAATCTTCACCAACGGCCAGCTCATCACGGAGAAGGCCGCGAAGAAGCTGCGCCAGCTCGGCAATGCCACGCCGCTCGTCAGCATCGAAGGCACCGGCGCAGTCTCCGACATTCGCCGCGGCAACAAGGACGTGCTGGGCCGCACCCTGCGCGGTCTGCGCAATTGCCTCGACGAAAAACTGCTCACCGGCGTGGCCACCAGTCTTTGTCAGACCAACATCGGCGACCTGCTCACGAGGAAGTGGCTCCAGCAGCTCATTGACTGGGGCGTCCACTACACCTGGTATCACACCTACCGGCCCGTCGGTCCGAAGATTTCGCAGGAGCTCGCCCTCACGCCGGAACAGATCACTGAGGTGAGGCGATTCGTCGTCGAGCAGCGCGCGCGCATGCCCATCGCGATTGTGGACGCCTATTACGATCACAAAGGTCAGGCGCTCTGCCCCATGGCCACCGGCATCAGCCACCACATCAGCCCGCGCGGCGCGGTGGAGCCGTGTCCGATTATCCAGTTCGCGGTCGAGAACGTGCGCGATGAACGCGGCATTTACGAAACCCTGACACGCTCGTCGTTTCTCAAAGACTTCCGCGACGTGGCCGCGCAGCACACGCGCGGCTGCATCGTGCTGGAACGCCCGGATCTGGTGAAGGAACTGGCGGCAAAGCACGGCGCAGCGGACACCACCATCCGTCAAACGGCGGTGGCGGAACTGGACTCTATGGTCCCGCGCACCAGTCAATACCGCCCCGGCGAGGAGATTCCGGAAAAGCACTGGATGTACCGCCTGGCGAAGAAGTACTTCTTCAACGACTTCGGCGTGTATGATGCCGCGAAGCTGTAATGTGGAGCGCGGAGTTGCACTCCGCCCCGTCTTTCCTGGAAGAACGAGTTCAAGGCGGAGTGCAAGTCCGCGCTCCGCGGCTACAGCCGCAGTAGCACCTTTCCGCCGCGGGCGCTGCCGGCGGCGTGACGCAGCGCGGCGGTGATTTCCGTCAGGGAATACTCCACAGCCACCGGTTGATCGAGTTTTCCCGCCATGACCAGCGCCGCAAGATTGCTGTAAAGCCCGCGCACTTCCTCCGGCGTCATCGCTTCCAGCCGCTTCGTGAACCAGTAGCCGCGCAGCCGCAGGTCTTTGAAGATGAGAAAGCTGTTCGGCACCTTCACCGGCTGGCGTCCCATGGCACCGTAAGTGAACATGGTGCCGCCGGCCGTGAGCAGGTCCATGAGACGCAGCGCGCTTTCGCCGCCCACCGCATTGAGCGCGAGCACCGGGGCCGTGAATCCTGGCAGAGCGCGAGCGGCGGCGACCGCTTCTGCGTCGTCGGTCAGCACCGCATCCGCTCCCGCCACGGTGCAGGCTGCCGCGCTCTCAGGACGGCGTACAAGATTGAGCGTGCGCAGCCCGAGATGGCGCGCGAGCTGAATGACGCAGTGCCCGCAGTTGGAACTCGCCGCGTTCTGCACCACCCACGCACCCGTCGGCAACGGGCCGGCGGCATGGAGCAGGCCCCATGCGGTGGCGGGATTCACCCGCAGCATCGCCGCCTGACGCGGGTCCATTCCGTCGGGCAGCGCAATCACTTCCGTCGCGGGCCGCACCATTTCCTCCGCCCAGCAACCCATGCCGCCGAGCGGAATCGCCAGGCCGCCGGTGCGCAGCTCCTTCACATCGGCGGCGGTCTCAGTGATTTCTCCCACGCCTTCGATGCCTGGCACCGCAGGCAGCACCGGCTTCTTGCCGTAAGTGCCCTCGATGAAATTCAGATCGGCCGGATTCACCGGCGCAAACTTCATGCGCAGCCGCACATGGCCCGGCGGGAGCGCTGGTGCCGGTGCGTCGCGGACCTCAGCGACCTCAGCGGGGTTTCCGGTGCGTTCGATGATGATTTGTTTCATGGTGGCCTGTGGCTTGGGTTGGCGGGACAAGAGAACATCGAACACTGAACATCCAACATCCAATGTTTGAACGGAGTGCAGTCTGCATCTGATCGGCTGGCCGTAGCAAGGCCGTCACGGCCTTGAGGGGTGTTTTCAGAATCGCAGCGGGCTGACAAGGCCGGGACAGCCTTGCTGCGGGGCTTCCCCGGAATGTTCCGCTTCTCCCGTAGTCGCCTCACTTCGCCAGCCACTTGTCCAGAAACCGAAATGTCCCCTGTCCATTGATGGTGTGCGGGCCGTTGAAAAACTCGATCTCCGTGCGGTCGCCGAGGCCGAGTTTGCTGTAATGGCGGCGCGTGCGGGCGAATTCGTAGGCCACCCATTCATCGCAGCTCACGCCGTCGTCGTGGCCGCGCTCGACCATGAACGGGCGCGGGAAGATGAGCCAGCTCAACTCGGCATAGTTGAAGGTGTTCCCCATGTTCCACTCCACCATGTCGTATTCGTTCGTGTGGAGATAACTGTAAGGGGCGGAGGCGTCCACGTTCTTCCAGATCCACTCGTTGTAGTCGGCGGAGCAGATGCTGAGGCAGTAGTCGGGCAGCAGCGCGGGAATGCGCATGGCCGTCTTCCCGCCGTAGCTGAGGCCATAAAAGGCGATGCGCGCGGCGTCCACATTCGGCTGCGTCTTGAGCCATGTCAGGATGACCTCGTGCTGCCGCACGATGAAGCTCCACAGCGACAGCCCCAGCGGCCACGCCTTGCGGCAAATTTGCCGGAACTCCGTCTTGCCGATGTAGGGATTCTGCGGCGCGAAAACGATGTAGCCCTTCTCCGCCAGCCGCGCGCCGTAGGTGTGATAGGCCGGATGGTCGAGTTTCGGGTCGGCCAAATCGGAAGGCCGCCCCTCCAGTCCGTGCTGGCAGACGACGACCGCGCGCTTCTCGCCGGCTTTCATGTCCTTCGGCAGCAGCAGCGTGCCGAACGAGAAGACATCGGGATACACGTCCAGCATGATTTCCCAGCCGGTGAACTTCTCCGTATCGTAAATTTGCCGGCTGCGCGCATTCGGCGGCAGTGTGGCCGGCGGGAGCTTGCCGGTGATGTCGTTCCAGAACTTCTCGCGGTAGGCCTTCGCCGACTCCGCGAACTTTTCCGCCGAGGAAAAGTCCGCGCCCTTCCAATATTCCCCGCGCGCCTTCTGCGCCTGACGCATAAGGTGCTGCGTGTCTTCGAGCAGGTTGTTGAAGAGACGTGCCTGGCGGGCGGATTCGTTTCCAGGAGCGCTGTAGTGTTTCCCTGCGGGAACCGAGAGGGCGTGCGAACCTGAGCCCAGTGCCATCGTCACGCGCTCCAAAAAGGCTTTCGGCTCGTTGACGACATACGGGGAGTAGGCTGGGCGCGAGACTAGACGTGTCGTCTCCCGGAGTTTGTCGACTTCCGCCTCAATCTCCGCAGCTGCGGGTTCGACAAGCCGTCCGGGAGCACCGCCACCCTCGTCCGTCAGAATGGTTCGGGGCCAGTCCGTATTCCGCATGACCAACTGCCGAGGCGCAATCATAGAGGCGATCTCTGCCGCGCCGAACTCGCGTAAGAGACCGAAGACCGTGCGATCAATCGGCTGCTCCCACTGCCGGTCCATCGGCGCGAACGCTCCTTCCACGCCCACGGAAGCGATGCGAGTATCCGCAGCGGCGGCCAGCAGAGCGACGAGGCCGCCCTCACCACTGCCAATTAGGCCGATCTGCGCCCCCCCATCCTGTGCGCGAATGTTATCGACAGCGGCGAGCACTTTCTGGACTTCGTAGCCAAGCATCGAACGGCCCATTTCAAACGAGGCCCGCCAGAGCAGTTCCCGCTGGGAGAGACGCGATCGGCGTCCCTCCGGGAGTTGGGCTCCGGTGCGGCGGTCGAGCATGGTGAGGGCCAGGACTTTCAACGCATGAGTCCCGGCCAGCCAGTTTCCCCACTGCCGCTCCAAAGGTTGCCCTTCCACAGTGCCGAACGCCTGCTCAGGCGAAACTCCAGCGTCGGGGATAATGATGACGTAACCAGGGTTGAAGGTGTTGTTGTAAGAGAGCACGCCCTCGCTGCGCAAACCTCGCAGGACGTTCCACTCAGCGTAGGATGGGCGTGCCGGAGAGGACGGCGGCGGAGCCGGTGCGGGCGCGGTTCCATCCTGATCCGGAAGCAAAACCCGTCTCCTGCTGATGAATGCCCGCGCGTCCGGTGTCCCTCGCTCATCCACCATCCCCAGCAACTGCCGCAGCCGCGCGCGTTTCGGCTCCATGTATTTCTCCCATGCTTCCGGCGAGGAAGTGTCAGGCTTCCACAGCGCGGCGCGGGCCTTTGTGACTTCCACGGTCTCACGGTCGAGGAAGCGGTGGATGCCCTGGACCATCTTCGCGGCGAGGTCGCCTTCCTCTTTGAGCGTTTGAGTGCCGGGCAGCGGATCGGCAGAGCAGGCGATTGTGAGGGCGAGGAGGCAGAGGGCGCGGATTTTCATGGCTTGAGTATGACTGTGCGGTGCCGCAGCCGGCAAGCCATTCAGTGTCCGGGCGCGCGGAGACACCGCACGACGGCGCGGAAGCGGCGTTTCCACGAGAAGCCGTAGCAAGGCCGTCCCGGCCTTGGCGGATGACTCCGATTCTGAGCGTCTCGACAAGGCCGGGACGGCCTTGCTACGGGCGTCTGCCTGTCTTGTGCGTGACGCGAGATCGTCGCATTCCCTGCGCTGGACACGCGCCGCGCTCCAGGCAGAGTCGGCGTCATGTTCGACATTGGCGAAAAAGTAGTTTGCGTGGATGACCGGTTTCATCCGGAGATCGCGTTTCTTTATACGGCGCTGCCGGTGAAGGGAAAGACCTACACCGTGCGTGAATGCGAAATGGGCCGCGCGAAATGGGTGAGTGCGCAAAAGGGCTGGGACAGCGTGGACATGAAAGTTCTGCTGGTGGAATTGTCCAATCCGCTCGACCCGAGCACGCTCAAAGGCTGTCCGTCGGAACTGGGATTCGCGGCCCGGCGGTTCGCGCCGCTGCAAAGTGTGCCTGACGAAGAGGAGGAATTCAAAGAGTGGGTGCCGGAGGAGGAGCGCGATTTGGTTCCCATCGGGCGCTGAGCGCCGTCAGTTATGATGGATGAACGCCCAGCAGCCTCCGCGGAAAAGCCGAGCGATGAACTCTATCCGCCGCGGTCGTTTCCCGTGCCGCGAAACAGGCCGGTCTTCGCGCCGGCGGACGGTGAGGAGGAATGCGAGGAACACGAAGGCTCATGGCGGGGGCGGGCGCTGCTGATTTCAGGACTCGCCGCCCTCGCTGCGCTGGGGGTTTTCTCATGGCTGGCGACGCAGCCGGAGGATGCGGAGCCGGCTGCGACTCCTGTGGTGGAGGCGCGCATTCCAACATCAGATCCTGCGGTCGAAACGTATTTCCAGCCATCCGCTCCTGAGCAACTGCCGCCATTGGTGGAAGATGCTGCGCCGCTTCCCGTGGCGCCGGTTTCGCTGGATGAACTGTTTGGCAGGGATGTGCCGCAGTGAGGGACCGCGAAGTTGCACTTCGCTTTGCCCGACAGGGCTGTGCCTTGGAAATAAGCGAAGTGCAACTTCGCGCTCCGGAATTCTCCTTGCGTCCGCCGCCGCCGGCCCCACAGTTGCCGCCGTGAAATTCCTGAGCCTGACGCTTCGACTTATCCCGCTCCCCGCCTGACGGGGCGTCCGCTGTGACGCCGCGTGGTGCCGGGGAGCGCGTCATTGGTTTCAGGTCCGGCGCGGCGCATTACTCACTTCAGGCAGCCGCTGCATCTCCGGTCCATCGTTCGATTTTCCGCTGCCAGGAGTGCCTATCTTAAAATGTTCGCCAATCCTTCCGTCAAATACCGCCCCTTCCCGCCCGTCCCCATCACTGACCGCCGCTGGCCGTCGCAGACCATTACCAAAGCGCCCGTCTGGTGCAGCGTGGACCTGCGCGACGGCAATCAGGCGCTCGCCGTGCCGATGAATGTTTCGCAGAAGCTCGAAATGTTCGATGCCCTGGTGAAATGCGGCTTCAAGGAGATCGAGATCGGCTTCCCCGCCGCCTCCAACACCGAGTTCGCCTTCAACCGCCACCTCATCGAAGAGGGCCGCATTCCCGACGACGTCACCGTCCAGGTGCTCGTGCAGGCGCGCGAGGATCTCATCGAGCGCACCTTTGAGTCGCTGGTCGGGGCGAAGCGCTGCATCATTCACCTCTATAATAGTACGTCGCCCGCACAGAGGCGCATCGTCTTTGGCAAGACGAAGGAGGAAATTGTGGCCATCGCCGTGCAGGGCGCGCAGTGGATCAAGGAGCGCCTGCCGCGTCTCGCCGGCACGGATGTCAGGCTGCAGTACTCGCCCGAGAGCTTCAGCGCCACGGAAGTGGAGTTCGCCAAAGAGATCAGTGAAGCCGTCATGCAGGTCTGGGACCCCACGCCGGCGCGGCCCATGATCCTCAATCTTCCTGACACCGTCGAGGTGGCCATGCCCAACGTCTATGCCGACCAGATCGAGTGGATGTGCCGCAACATCCGCGAGCGCGACAGCCTCATCATCAGCCTGCACACCCACAACGACCGCGGCACCGGCACCGCCGCCACCGAACTGGGCCTGCTCGCCGGCGCCGACCGCGTGGAAGGCACGCTCTTTGGCAACGGCGAGCGCACGGGGAATCTCGACATCGTCACCGTGGCCATGAATCTCTACATGCACGGCATCGCGCCCGGGCTGGATTTATCCGCGATGAATGACCTCATCGGCATGTACGAGCGCACCACGGGAATGACCGTGCCGCCGCGCCAGCCGTATGCCGGCGAACTGGTCTTCACCGCGTTCTCCGGCAGCCACCAGGACGCCATTCGCAAAGGCCTCCAGGCGTGGGAAAAAGCCGGTGCCGGTGCGGTGTGGGACATTCCCTATCTGACCATCGATCCTCACGACATCGGCCGTCAGTACCGCGAAGTCATTCGTGTGAACAGCCAGAGCGGCAAAGGCGGCGTCGCCTATCTGCTGGAGAGCGAATACGGGATCAATCTGCCCAAAGACATGCAGCGCGAATTCGGACCGCTGGCCAACGATCTGGTGGACCGGCTGGGCCGCGAAGTCACGGCCACCGAGCTGCGCGACATGTTCTGGCGCGAGTACGTGGACTGCAAGACGCCGTGGAGCCTGACCGATCTCGACGCCGACGGAAAACCTGGCGGCGTCATCCGCTGCCGCGCGGTGGTGCAGCAAAATGGAACGCCGCTGGAGATTACCGGCGAAGGCAACGGCCCGCTCGCCGCGTTCGTCCACGCGCTGACAGCGCAAACCGGCCGGCCGTTCGAGATCACGCACTACAGCGAGCACGCACTCGACAGCGGCACCGATGCCCAGGCGATTGCCTACATCCAGATCAAAACCGGCGATGGAAAGCGCACCTTCGGCGCCGGGGTGGACACCAGCATCGAACTCGCCGGCATCCGCGCGATTCTCAGCGCGCTGAACCGGGCGGGCTGACCGCCGCGATAACCCTTCAGGCTGCGGTGCGGGCAGCGACGGGCGCCTGCCCGCTCCGCGGCGAAGGAATGCTATCGACGCCTGCGGCGCAGGAGGACCGCCAAAACCGGCAGCGCCAGCGCGGCCACTCCAGGCTCCGGCACGAGCACGGAGGCGGAGTCAAACTCCACGCGCAGAGCGCTGGGTCCCGCCCCGGCGTTGTTCAGGGTGAACGTGAGGGTATTCACCCCGGGCAGAAAACCGGAAGTCAGGGAGAAGTTCGTCCATGAACCGAACTGCAGTCCGTTGGTCTGGCCCGTCGGATTTCCGTTGAGGGTGATATCAAGTCCGGCATTGTCGGTGGCCCAGCGGCCGTAGATTTCGGCGGAGTTGAAATCGAGCCCGGTGAGGTCGAAGGTGGTGCTGTAACTGAAGTTCCCGTCGAGCGTGTTAGTGTCGAGGCTGGGGGTGATCCACGCCGAGGATCCGTTGTCGCCCAGCCACGGACCGATGGGAAAACCCTGCTGGGAAGTGGCGACGACCGGAGCGAACGACGTGGCAGTGGGGTCGAGGCCGGTCCAGCCGGCGGCCGGCGAATTGTCAGGGAGCGCCGGGCCGTCCATGAAGGACACGCCGGTATTGAGCAGATTGGGAATGGCGACGCGGCCCGCGGAGGCGATGCCGTGAGTCATTTCCGCGCGGAGGCCGGTGTAGCCGCCGGCATTGGCAGCGCCGCTCGCTTCAAAGAGGACGAAGTCGAGGGTGTTCACTCCGGGCACGAATCCGCGGGTCACGCTCCACGGAAAGAGAGCGTCGAATCCGGAAAGAATATCCGCGGCAGGCGTTGCGGGGTTTTTGATGGAGACCCCGTTGAGCAGGACATCGCGCAGCGAGTTGTCGGCGCCGGCGAATCCGTAAATGAATGCCGTGGAGGGATCGGTTCCCGCCGGGACAGTGAAGGTGGTGCGATAAATCCAGTCGCCGAGGTCGCCGGTGGTGTCCGCCCGGGGGGTCAGCCAGGCGGAAGTGGCGTTGTCTCCGAGCCAGGGACCGATGGGAAAGCCGCCGCCGGCCGTGGCCGCGAGCGGATTCGTGCCGATGAATGCGCCCTCGGGCGCCCCCTGGAAGACATAATGCGTGTCCGGCACATTATCGGCCAGAGGCACGCCGGCGCCGTCCACGCCCGTGTTGAACAATCCCGAAAGCGGCTGCGGGGCCGCGGCGGCGGGAGCAATGAGAATGGCTAACAGCGGAAGTGCTGACGGTTTCATCGGTGAGAGGATGCAATTTCGGTGAGAACAGCAGATTCCCCCCCTCCGCGTCAAGAACTATCCAGGACGCCGCGCTTTGCTTCGCGGAGCGGGGTGAATCCCCGGCCCGGCGCGCGGCGTCATCGTGCGGCCGCGTGCTGACGCGCGTCCGGGGCTACTTCGTCATGGCGGGCCGCAGCCGCGGACGGGGGAATTGACGAATGTTGTGCTTGGGCCGGGAATTCCGGGAACTGCGCGCCGCGTCGCGGAGCACGGGACTGTCGAGCCGGTCTGAAGGCGTGCCGGTGGAGATTTCCGCAGTGAGGTCGGCCACACTCGTGAGGATCCGCGTGGGCTGATAGACATAGTCCGCCACGTTCTCCAGCGAAGTCGAGCCGGTGAGCACCAGATAGGCCTGCATGTCGGCTTCCAGCGCCCCGCGGATGTCGGTTTCCATCGTATCACCGATCATGACGAACCGCTCCACAGGATTGAGCGCGAGGCGCATGAGATTGCGGCGGGCGCGGTGAAACATATAGCCGTTGGGTTTGCCGAGGAAATAGGCGCGGCGGCCGCTGCTGGCTTCCAGAAAGGCGGCGGTCGCGCCCGCCCCGGGCCGCGTTTTCTCGGCGGAGACGGGGCACCAGTTGTCGGGATTGGTCACCAGCAGGCGCGCGCCGCGGTCGAGAAATTCGTGCGCCTTGCTGAGCCGCTCCATGGTGGTCATCCCCTCGCCGACCACGACGTAGCGCGGATTGATCGCATCGTTCGGGATTTTCTTTTCATGCAGGGCGGAATGGATGCCGCCCTCACCGATGACGAAGACGGTGCACCCCGGATCCATTTCGCAGAGAAAGTCCGCGGTATTCATGGCCGAGGTGTAGAAGTGTCTGCCACTGAGTCCTTTGATGCCGAGGTGCGAGAGCCGCACCGCAAGATCGTCTGGTCCCGGCGCGGAATTGTTTGTCAGGAAGAGGAAGGGCGTGTTGGTGCCGAGGAGTGCTTCCACAAAGGCGGCGGCACCGGGAATCAAATGATTCTCACGGTAGATGACGCCGTCCATATCGATCAGGTATCCGGTTTTCATTTCATGGGGGACCGCAGCTGGTTCGAGGGCTGTTCGTCGGCGGCCGGAATGGCCGCGCGGAGAGCTTCTGCGGTGAATTCTGACTTGAGCAGATTGCCTGCCAGGGATGCGCGGATTTCCGTGTTCGCGGAAATCCTGACAAATATTCCGCCGCGCGATGCAACGGGTTCATGGACCGTTGCAGCCGCATTGCTGACTGCGCTGCGAATTCACGGAATGGCATTTCACACCGGTCCGCCGCACGCAGCATGAATAAAATTCCTCACGTCCGCGGCTTTGCACTGCGATTAACCCGGGAGTGATCCCGGCCATGATGCGGCCGGGCGCAAAATCATTTTCCGCAGAAGAGGCTCCGCACCCGGCCGGCGAGCTTGCGCACCACATCGCGGGCCGTCGCCGGGTCGGTGGCGGAGTAGAGGAGCTTGCGCAGTTTCATGGCACGCGTGCGGTGGTGGAAGACGCGGATGTCGGCTTCCCGTCCGAGGGCGCGGACGGGGTCGCGCATGATGCCGCGGCAGTTCCAGACGATGTTGTCCAGTTCGCCGAAGTTGACGCCGCACTGCTCCAGCGCACCGGCAGCGACGAGTTTGTTGAAGTGGTGCTGGTCGCAGTTGTGGCCGGCCCACATGTCGAGCGGATCCTGCGCGAGCACGGCGGCCTCCCACTGGCTCAGGAAGCGGAGGAACGCCTCGCTTTTTCTGTACAAGAGGACACCGGTGTTGTAGTCGCGCGGCTTGACCATCGAGATGAAACGCGGCGGATTCACCGACCAGTCGGCCTCGTGGGAATTGGCGGCGCAGAAATCGTGTGCGTCCAGATTGTCGAAGACGGGACGCAGCGGGCCGTGCAGGGTGATATCGGTGTCGAGAAAGAGCGTGCGCTCGCAGGGCGAGCGCCGCAGGGTGAGCACTTTGAGCTTCAGCGGGTGCTCGCGGCTTTCCAGAGGCACCCAGTCGCAGCGATATGATGGCGGAACTTTGAATCGCGAGAAGACCGTGACCGGAATGTCAGGCTCGTGCCGCCGCAGACTCTTGAGCGAGGTGATGAGTTCCCCCAGATAACTGCGCCCGCCGCTGACGAGATAAATGATGCCGCAGGCGGCGGAAGGCGGGAGGGATGAATGGTCGGGCATGCGTCACCGGAGTGTAAGGCAGGATTTTCCGCGCGCCAGGCAACATCGCCCGACTTGCAAACTTCACCGACCGCGGCCAGGCAGGCAGCGTGATCGTTCGTCCCGGAAATGTCGAAGAAGTGTGCGAAGCCGTGCGCGCGCACCGCTGCGTGCTGCCGCGCGGCGGGGGCACGAAGCCGGCGCTGTCTGACGCACCCGGAGAAGTCGTGAGTCTCGACCTGCGCGCGCTGGCGGGCATGGTGGAGTATGATCCGGCGGAATACACTTTCACCGCGCGTGCGGGCACGCCGCTTTCTCTGGTGCAGACGGAACTGGCGCGGAATGGACAGTATCTGCCGTTCGATCCGCCGCTGGCCGCTCAGGGAGCGACGCTGGGCGGCACCGTGGCCGCCGGGCTCAGCGGTCCGGGAAGAATGCGTTATGGCGGGGTGCGGGATTTCCTCGTCGGCGTGCAGTGGGTCGATGGCACCGGCACGCTCATTCGCGGCGGAGGCAAGGTAGTGAAGAATGCCGCCGGATTCGACTTTCCCAAACTCTTCTGCGGCTCTCTGGGGCGGCTGGGGATTCTCACGGAAATGACTTTCAAGGTCTTCCCCGCCCCGGCGGCACGCGTCACCTGCGCCATCGAATGCCGCGACCTCTCCGATGCCATCGAGCGCCTGAACTTTCTCTGCAATCAGCCGTGGGAAGTGGAGGCGCTGGAACTCAACGCCGGTGCCGCCGCGCCGCGGCTGCTGGTGCGTTTCATGGGCGACGAGCCGGCCCTGACATCGCGCGTGCAGGCGATTCTCGCCGCCGTGCAGCGCAGCGGGCGCGTTCTTTTGGCCGACGAGGCCGCCGGTGTCTGGCAGCGGCTGAATGACCTGGACTTCGGCGACCCCGGAGCCCCGCTCGTCAAGGTGCCGCTGACTCCGGTCAGGATTGTGCCGCTGGAGCAGTCGCTCGCGGGCACGAAAGCTGTCAGGCATTACAGCATGGCCGGCAATCTTGCGTGGATCGCCGGGATGGAACCGGAGGATCTCGATCCCGTGCTCCGCCGCGAGGGACTGCACGGCCTCACCCTGCGCGGCGAAGGCCCGCTGCGCCCGGGGGGGATCGCCTCTCCCGCGGCGGAGACGAAAGTGAAGGCCGCGCTGGATGAGGCAGGGAAATTTTCACTGCTCAGCGGTGGTTCCGCCGCACCGGATTGATTACCGGGCACCCGGCCTTTTCATCCTTCAGCATTCATCCTTCATCCTTCAATGAAACACACCATCCCGCCCGCCGCGCCCGGCACTCCGCTCCACTCCATGGCGGAGGCGGTGCAGACGTGTGTGCATTGCGGGTTCTGTCTGCCGGCTTGTCCCACCTATCAGGAACTCGGTCAGGAAATGGACACGCCGCGCGGGCGCATCGTGCTCATGAAGGAAGTTCTGGAAGGCACGCTGCCGCTGGAGCAGGCGCTGCCGCACGTGGACCGCTGTCTCGGCTGTCTCGGCTGCGAAACCGCCTGCCCCAGCGGCGTGAAATACCGCGAACTCATCAGTCCATTTCGCGATCATATCCGCAGCGAACGCCCGCGCAGCCTGACGGAAAAGCTGCGCCGCCGGCTGCTCCTGGCCACGCTGCCGCATCCGGCGCGCTTCCGGGCTTCCGCGAAACTGGGAATGGCCACGCGCGCGCTGCACCGTTTCTTGCCGCGCGCGCTGAGGCCCATGCTCAGCCTGCTGCCGGCGGAACTTCCGGCTGCGCGCCGGCTCGCTCCATTCTATCCGGCGCAGGGAGAGAAACGCGCCCGTGTGGCCCTGCTCGCCGGCTGCGCGCAGCAGGTGCTGGCGCCGGAAATCAACGCCGCCACGGTCGCCGTCCTCACGCGCTGCGGCGTGGAAGTGCTCATTCCGGACGCGCAGGGCTGCTGCGGGGCGCTGGCATGGCATGTGGGCGCCGGCGATGAAGCGCGGAAAGCCGCGCGCAGGAACATCGCCGCCTTTCCTGCGGACGTGGACGCCATTCTCACCAACGCCGCCGGCTGCGGCTCCGGCCTGCACGAATACCCGCTCATGCTTCAGGGAACACCGGACGAAGCCGCGGCGCGTGAATTCGCGCACCGTGTCGAGGACGTAAGCGTTTTTCTCGACCGGCTCGGCATCGAATCTCCCCCCGCCCTGCCGCGCCCGCTCACCGTGGCCTATCACGACGCCTGCCATCTCAGCCACGCCCAGGGCGTGCGCAGTGCGCCGCGCGATCTGCTGCGCCGCATTCCCGGCCTGACGCTGAAAGAAATTCCGCACGGAGAAATCTGCTGCGGCAGCGCCGGCACTTACAATATCGACCAGCCGGAGATCGCCGCGGGTCTCGGACGCCACAAAGCGGAGCACATCGCCTCGACCGGAGCCGACTGTGTGGTCATGGGCAACATCGGCTGCATGACACAAATCGCGGCCCACCTGCGCGGCATGGAGAATGCGCCGCGCGTCATGCACACCATGGAACTGCTCGCCGCCGCCTACGGACATCACCCGTTCTCAAGGCACTGAACGCGGAGCGGGCACTGAACTCGGAGTGCCCTCGATGGATCGAATTCCGTCACATGCACGGGGATCTGTTCCGGGCACGGCGGTTTTTCACACTTTGCAAAGTGTGAAACTGCATGTCACCGGACGCTCACACGCCGGAAGTTGCCGGAGCGCACCACCGCCCGGAGGCCGGACCGGAATCATTCCACGGCTGCAGCGTCTGCGAACTCCCGGACCACAACTCCGGCGCTTTCAGCTTTCAGCTTTCAGCTTGCCCGTGGCGGTGCTCCGCCCTATTCCCGCGCACCATGAACTTACCGCTCGAAGACAACTTTGAAGACATCCTCGGCAAGGCCCAGCGCGGCCTCGGCCTGACGGATGAAGACCTCGCCTTCCGCGCCGGCATTTCCACCGGCGCCCTGCGGCAGTTGCAAGGCGGTCAGGTCTTGGAAGGCCCCGCGCGCCTCGTCGCGCCGCTGCTGGGACTGCATGCCGATTCCCTGCTCGCGGTGGGGCGCAAAGTCTGGCGGCCCGCCCCTGTCGAACTCGATGGTCTGCTGATGTGGAACACCGCGTGGGACGACATGACGGTGAACAGCTACGTCGTCTTCGATCCGGCGACGAAGGCCGCGGCGCTGTTCGACACCGGCGCGGATGCCTCCGGCGCGCTCGCCGCCATTGCCGAGCGGGGCCTGCTCGTGGCCGCCATTTTCATCACGCATACCCATCCCGATCACATCGCCGATCTCGACAAAGTGCGCGCCGCCTTTCCTGACGCTCCGATTTACGTGGGACGCGGCGAGGCTTTTGACGGCGCGCAGGGGATCGAAGAGGGTCAAACCTGGGAACTGGGAAACCTGAAAGTCGAAGCCCGCGAAACGTCAGGACACGCGCGGCACGGGATCACCTACGTCGTGACCGGCCTCTCGAAAACCGTGGCGGTTGCCGGCGATGCGATTTTCGCCGGCAGCATGGGCGGGCCGAAGACCTCATGGGAGCAGGCGCTGCTCACCAACCGCCGCCGCATCTTCCCGCTTCCGGACGACACCGTCATCTGCCCCGGTCATGGCCCGCTCACCACCGTCGGCGAGGAAAAGCTGCACAATCCCTTCTATCCCGAATTCAAACCCTCCCCCAATCCCGCCATGAAAGAAAAAATCGCCTTCGTAGGAGTCGGACGCATGGGCGCCAACATGGCGCGCCGCGTCAAGGATGTCGGCTATCAGGTCACCGCCGTTTATGATGTGAACGAAGCCGCCGCCGCGGAACTCGCTGCCGAAATCGGCGCGAAAGCCTGTGACAAACTCGCCGACGTGACCGCCGCCGCGGACGTGATCTTCACCGTCGTCACCAATGACGCCGCCATGGAGTCCATCTTCTACGGAACAGCCGACAACCTGCTGATGGGCGCCGCCGGCAAGACCTTCATCAACTGCGCCACGCTTTCGCCCGCCGTCCATGTGAAGCTGGAAGCCGCCGCCGAAGCCGCGGGCGCACAGAGCATCGAAGGCTGCATGGCCAGCAGCATCCCCCAGGCGCGCAAAGGCGAGCTGCAGCTCATGATCGGCGGCAAAAAGGAAGTCTTTGATAAGGTGAAGCCGCTCCTCGACCACATGAGCGCCGTGCTCACCTATGTCGGCCCCGCCGGCAAAGCCGCGGAGGTGAAGGCGCTGGTGAACATGGTGATGAACATCAACACCGCCGCGCTCGCCGAAGGCCTCGGTCTCGGTGCCGCCCTCGGCCTCGACTTGAACATGCTCAGCCAGGTCTTCAGCGTCACCGGCGCCAACAGCCGCGTGCTCGTCACGGACGGCGAGGACATGATCAACCGGGAGCACAGCTGCTTCTTCAGCGCGGAACACGCCGCCAAGGACAGCAACATCGCCCTTGATCTCGCAAAAGCGAAAGGCCTCGACCTCCCGCTCGCCGCCGCCACCGCCGCGCAGTACGAAAAGATGGTCGCCGCGGGCCTCGGCGAGCTGGACAAGAGCGGCATCGCCGAACTCACTTTCCCCGGCCGTCACGCGAATCCCGCCTGACGCCGCTCCGGAGCCTGCCTGCCGCGGGCGCTGACACAGTCCGTTCAGCGGCTGAGCACGAATTCGCGCCTCATCCCGCTTTGGCTGGCCTGCCAAACGGTGCCCCCGGCAACATCCATGCAGGAGAGGAAGCCTCCCGCATAGGCGTGAGTGTCGATGCAAATGGTGTGCCCGAGGTGGAGCGGCCGGCCGCTTTCCTGGGAGGTGTGGCCGCAAATGACCTTTTTCCCTGACATATGCGGCTGCGCCTGCGGGGTGAGAAATTCCCAGAAGAGCTGCAGGGGCTTTTGGCCGGCCATCGGCACGTCCGGATCGACTCCGGCATGCACGAAAATATGTTCCCCGGTTTCGTGCCAGTCCACGCAGCTTTCGAGGAAGCTCCAGTGCTCCGCCGGCACGTCGTGGAGCGTGGGGTTTTCCTTGTCAGGAGCGTAGGAGCGCAGGGTGTGCCGGCCGCCGTGCCCGAGCCAGTCCTTGTGCATCAGCGGGTCGGTGCGGCTGTGAAGCATCATGATTTCATGATTCCCCAGCAGGGAGATGAGACGGCACTGATTCTGCAGCCACACCAGCCGGTCGAGCACGCCCCGGGAGTCCGGTCCGCGGTCCACGTAGTCGCCGAGGGTGATCAGGGTGTCGGACTTGCGCACCCGGGCGAGTCTGAGGATATGATCGAAGGCTTTGGTGCAGCCGTGGATATCTCCGATAACGAGTGTGCGCATGGAAAGGGGAGGAAAGTGAGCGCCGGCGGGCTAGCCGCCCTGGACAGGAGGCATCACGGCGACCTCGGCGTGAGGCGGAATGATTTCCCCTCGACCGGCATAGACGCGGTTCACCGCGATGAGCAGACTGGAGTCCCACTCACGCAGGGCCGGCCACGCGGCAAAGCAGTGATCGAGCAACTGCTGCACCGATGACGCGGCGGGAAGTTCCATCCCGTGCGGACCCGGGCCGGCGACTGCTGCGAGAGGACCAAAGAAAAGCACACTCACGGACATGGTCAGGCTCGGGAGGCGCGGCGCTTGAAAAAAGCGTGCAGCGCAGGCTGGTAGTTCATGCCGGTGCGGATGTCGATCTTGTCCACGGAGCAGGTTTTGAAGGTTTGATTCAGCCCCCCCTGCCAGCGGGCGCGGAGTTGCTGATATTCGCGGCGCACCCGGGCGGATCCGGTATTCACGTCCAGCAGCTCCCCGGTCTCCGGATCCATGAGCCGGATGAGCCCGGCATCCGGCAGTTCGTCCTCGGCGGCGTCGCTGATTTGCACGGCGACCACGTCGTGACGGACCGATGCGATGCCGAGGGAACGGGAGAAATCCGGCGCGATGAAATCGCTGATCAATATGACAAGGCAGCGGCGCGGCAGGTGGCTGGTCAACTTGTCGAGCGCCATGCCGATGTCGGTGCCGCGGCCCTGCGGACGGCAGTAAAGAATTTCCCGGATGATGCGCAGGGCGTGAGTACTGCCCTTGCGTGGTGCGACAAACAGCTCGGTGCGGTCCGAGAACAGCAGCAGTCCCACCTTGTCCTGATTGCTGATGGCGCTGAAGGCGAAGAGTGCTCCGATCTCGGCGGCGAGTTCGCGCTTCGACTGATCGCGGCCTCCGAAATTTTTCGAGGCGCTCACGTCCACTGCGAGAAACACGGTGAGTTCGCGCTCCTCCACGAATTTCTTGATGAACGGCATGCCCATGCGCGCCGTGACATTCCAGTCGATGCTCCGCACTTCGTCGCCCGGCGCATACTCGCGGAAATCATCGAAGTCGATTCCGGTGCCCTTGAAAACCGAGTGGTATTCCCCGCCCACCGCCGCCCGCACGATGCCGCGCGTGATCAGTTCGATGCGGCGGACTTTTTTCAGGATGTCGGTGAGCGAATCGGGCATTGCGATGAGTTGACGGGGGAGACCGGATACCGCGGCGGCCGGCTGATGAAAAGGGAATTTCAACGCCGCGACATCGCTCCGCCGGCGCATTCCGGGACATTGGCGGGGAGAATGCACCGCACACGAACGCGCCGGCAGCCGCGCACGCAGTGGCGCACGCACTCACTTGATGTGAACAACACAGTGAACATCACGGCGAGCAACTCCTCCAACCTGAGCGCGCGGCTGCTTTTTCAAAAATTTCCGCGCTCCGCAGGCCCGTGTCCTCCATCATGCAAAGCCGGCATGCGCCTGCTCCAGTTGAATCTGCGCACCCGCTTCCACGCCCTGTTTTATCAGCCCCGGGCGATGCCGGCGCGGCCGGAATCTCATGCGAACTAACCGTCAGGAAGTGCGGCGGGATGAAGGCATTCCGTCAATTTTTTTTGACGGAATTTTTATTTCCCGAAGCGCCGTAAAATTTGTCTTGGCATGTCGCAATGTTCATCTAATTCTCGCCACGAATTTTGCCGGACTCATCAACGATCATGTCACAAACCACACTGCCAGCCACCCGATTTTGCGCACCTGAGTGCGCCGCGGCGGCGGCGTGGCGGCAGAGTGGCGGAGAGCGGCGAAATCACCACCGCCGATGCGGTGGAGCGGCGCGCTGATCCTGCGTGAGCCGTCGCCCGAAACGACCTTTTCACTCTCTCCATGTCTCAATTCCTGTCATTTGTGAGAATCAGCTCCGTGAATCCGCGCCAGGCAGCGTGGAGCGCGGACGGGCCGCGCGCCTTCGGGGGAAGCGCCGGCGGGTTCCGCAGACGGCACATTCCGCAACTCACCTATGCCTCACCACCGCGACCAGACTGAACAGCTATGGAACCTCGTTACACAACATCTCCGGACCGGCGGGCATGAAGACGCCTACACCCGCTGGTTCAGCCACCTGAAGCTCCTCTCCGCCACCGACGCGCAGATCGAGCTGGAAGCCCCTGACACGATCCATCAAATTTGGATCGAGATGAACTACCTGCCCGTGCTCAAGGCTGCTTTCGGCGCCATCACCGGACTGGAGCACCGGATTCAACTCCACATCAAGCCGCAGGCTGCCGCGATGGAAACCAACGGCTCGCACCCTGCGCCGCCGGATGAGCCGGCCCGGGTGAACACGGTGTTGCCGGAAGAGGAGGAGCCGCCGGCGGTCCTCTCGCATGCGATGACGTTCGACAACTTCATCGTCGGCTCGGCGAACAGCTTTGCACACGCCGCCGCGATCTCCGTGAGCGAACGACCGGGACGCAGCTACAATCCGCTCTTCCTCTTCGGGGGCAGCGGACTGGGCAAGACTCACCTCATGCAGGCCATCGGGGCGAGGATCCGGGAAAACAAACCGCGGGCGAAGGTGGTGTACAGTTCCTGCGAGGAGTTCATCAATCAGTACGTCCACGCGGTGCAGACCAATTCCCTGACGCGCTTCCGCAAACGCTTTCGCGAAGCCGACGTGCTCCTCATCGACGACGTGCAGTTTCTCGACGGCAAGGTCAAGTCCCAGGAGGAATTCTTCCACACCTTCAACGCGGTGCTGACGAACCACAAACAGATCGTGCTCAGCAGCGACCGTCCTCCCGCTGAAATCAAGAATCTGGAGAACCGGCTCGTGACGCGATTCGAATGGGGACACATGACCGAGCTGATGCCGCCGGACGAGATCATGCGTGTCGCTATCCTGCGGCAGCGCGCCGAATGCCTCGAGGTGGATGTTCCCGCGCACCTGCTGGAGTTCATCGCGTCCAAAATCAGCAGCAGCATCCGGCGGCTCCAGGGCGCGCTGGTGCGGGTCTCCTCATGGATTTCCCTTCACGGGGAGATGTCCCGGGAGCAGGCCGGGGAACTGCTGCGCGATCTGCTCGCGCAGGAAGCCACCAACGTTCTGACCATCGAGCGCATCCAGCAGGGAGTGGCGCTGCACTTCGATGTCCGTCTCGGCGACATGGTGAGCCGCAAGCGTCCGGCTTCACTCGTGCTGCCGCGCCAGATTGCGATGTATCTTTCGCGGGAACTCACGGAGCTGTCCTATCAGGATCTCGGCACGGCCTTCGGAGGGCGGGATCACGGCACCGTGATGCACGCCTGCCGCAACATAGAAAAGAAAATCCGGGCCGATGAAAAGCTCCGCCTGCGCGTTCAGACCATCGCAACGCAGTTGAAGCGCGGCCTGTAGCCGCCGCGCCTCCGCCTAAAAAGCACCGGCCGCTCCCGGCACGCGCGGATCGCCCGCCGCGAGAAACGTGCCGTCGGGCAGGCGCTGAATTCCATTGCAGGCGCCCATTCCGGAAGTCGTTTCCACCCTGTGGCCGCGGCGGCGCAAGTCCGCGAGATTGTCAGGCCCGGCGGCGGCCTCGATGCGCAGTTCATCCGGGCTCCACTGGTGATGCAGCCGCGGCGCGGCGAGCGCCTTGTCGAGCGCCAGTCCGTCGTCGAGGACACGCGCCGCGGTGCAGACGACCTGGGTGATGATCGTGGGCCCGCCCGCGGCTCCGAGAGACAGAACCGGCTGCCCGTTCTCCAGCACCAGCGTGGGCGACATGCTGGAAAGCGGTCGTTTGCGCGGCGCCACGGCATTGGCCTCCGCGCCGACGAGCCCGAAGGCGTTGCGCACGCCGGGCTGAATGGAGAAGTCGTCCATCTGATTGTTGAGCACGATTCCTGTGCCGGGGATGACGACCTTGCTGCCGAACGTGGTGTTCACCGTCGCCGTGCAGGCGACCCACCAGCCCGCAGCGTCAGCGGTGGAGAAATGCGTGGTGTGTTTGCCGAAGACGTCGTCGTGGGCGCGCTCCGGCGTGCCGTGGCCGGTGACGGCAGTCGCCCGTTCCATGCTGATTTTTGCCGCGAGCGCCCGCGCATATTCCGCGGAGGCGAGCCCGCGCGGCACTTTCGCGAAGTCCGGATCGCCCAGCCAGTGGGCACGGTCGGCGAAAGCCAGCTTCATGGCTTCGGCGGTGAAATGGAGGCCGTCCGCCGTCCTCAGCGACACCGGCGCGGTCACTGCCATCATGTTCAGAA
The DNA here is from genome assembly GCA_964523105.1 of uncultured Akkermansia sp. Lineage (GTDB taxonomy): Bacteria > Verrucomicrobiota > Verrucomicrobiia > Verrucomicrobiales > V1-33 > V1-33. Next base: position 207,887 of record CAZFZN010000003.1, on the reverse strand, counting down.
TCTGCGCCACATGCACTCCTCCGCTGCTCGGCGGCGGGAAGCCGATGATCTCCCGCCCGCGATAAGAGGTGCGCAGGGCGGCGCGCTCCACTACTTGATAGGTGCGGAAGTCCTCCGCCGTCAGCAGGCCGCCGTTCGCTTTCATCCACGCTTCCAGTTTCACTGCGAAAGCTCCTCCGTAAAACCAGGCCGTGCCCCCCGCCGCGATCGCGCGATAACTCGCCGCGAGATCCGGCTGCTTCAGCACCGCGCCCTGCGGCAGCGGCTTTCCGTCGTTTGTCAGGAAAATGGCGCGCGAAGCGGGGAACTGCGCCAGTTCCTTCGCCGAACTCCTGAGCCGCGCGGCGTAAGAAGCGCTCACATCGAATCCCTTCGCCGCCCGGTCCGCTGCTTTTGTCAGGGCGTCCGCCAGCGGCAGCCTGCCGAATCGCTGCGCCGCCAGTTCATAGACCGCCAGCGAGCCCGGGACCCCCGCGGCCAGCGCCCCGGTCTGGGAGAGGGCGGTATCTGCTTTTCCGTCGCGGAGAAACATCCCGCGGGTCGCCGCGGCGGGCGCGGTCTCGCGGCCGTCCAGCGCCGTCATGGTTCCATCCGGCGCGCGCACGATCATAAAACACCCGCCGCCAATCCCGCTGTTATGCCCGTCCACCACGCCGAGCATCAGCCCTGCGGCGATCGCGGCATCCACGGCATTGCCGCCGCGCCGCATTGCCTCCAGAGCGGCTTCGGTGGCCAGCGGATGCACGGTCACGGCGGCGGCCTTCGCGCCGGTCGCGGTGATCTCCGCGTGCAGCGGGAGGATGAGAGCGAGAAGTATCAGCAGGCGAATCATTGGAGCACAGAAAGCCACAGGTGGCGGCGGCTGGATACCGGATTTCCATCCATCATCCCGGCGTCCGCGTCCACCGGCGGCTTCGTATCCGGCCGCAGCGGCATCGCCCCTTGCCTGGGGCGCGCCTTCGTGTCATGCGCCGCGCCATGCAACTCTCCGGCGGCCTGCACCTGGCCTACTGCACCAACATCCACCGCGGCGAATCGTGGCCCGAAACTCTCGCCGCACTCGAACGGCATACGCTCGAAGTGCGGGAGCGTGTCAGTCCGGGACGGCCCTATGCCATCGGGCTCCGCCTCGGGGCGGAAGCGGCTCGCACCCTCTGCGACAAATCCGAGCGCCTCGCCTTCGCCCGCTGGCTCGACCGGCACCAGTGCTACGTTTTCACCATCAATGGCTTCCCGTACGGCCGGTTCCACGGCACCCGGGTCAAGGAGCAGGTCTTCCAGCCCGACTGGTCCGCCGCGGCGCGGACGGAATACACCCGGGCCCTGTTTGAAATTCTCGCCGACCTTCTTCCTCCCGGAATTTCCGGCAGCGTCAGCACCGTCCCCGGCTCGCACAAGGAACTCATCCGCGATGCGAAGCACGAAGCGGACATCCTCACGCACGTCCGGGAAATGGGGGAATGGATCGCCCGCTTTGCCGACTCGCGCCGGCTCGACTTGCACCTCGGGCTGGAGCCCGAACCGCTTGGCTATCTTGAGAACACGGCCGAAACGCTCGCCTTCTTTGCCAAACTGGGCGGCAGCGAGCCCGTGCGGCGCTGCCTCGGTGTCAACTACGACACCTGCCACCTCGCCATCGAATACGAAGACCCGGCGGACTCCCTCACACAACTCGCCGGGTCCGGTGTCCGGCTCAGCAAACTCCACCTCAGTTCCGCCCTGCGGCTGCGCCCGGAGGCCGAAGCCCTCCGCCGCCTGCACGATTATCAGGACGACGTTTATTTCCATCAGGTCATCGTCCGCCGCGACGATGGAACGCTCGTCCGTCACCGCGACCTTCCCGAAGCCCTCGCCGCCGCTGCCAGTATCAAGCCCGCTGCGGGAGATGAATGGCGCGTCCACTTCCACATCCCGCTCCACGCGGCCCCTGACGAAATTTTCCAGAACACCGCGGATCATCTCACCGGTGCGCTCGACGTGCTGGCCGCCCGTCCATCGCTCTGTCAGCACCTGGAGATGGAGACATACACCTGGGAAGTCCTCCCCGCGCACCTCCGCGCCGCCTCCGTGGAGGATCAGCTGGAAAAGGAATACGCCTGGACCCTCGCCGAACTCAACCGCCGCGGCATCAGCCCCGCACCATGAGCTGCAGCCGGCATCACCGCGGCGCACGGAGACCACGGCCCGCTGAGGAGGTCCGTGGTTTCCATCACTCTGAAACCGGCCCAACGCGGAGCGCTGCCGCGCGGGGCATTACATTCTTTCCACCTTCACTTTGGCGAGACCCTGCTTGTAGCCGAAGCCAAGCTTCCCGGCGGCGGCCGGCGTAAGGTCAATGATCCGGCCGCGAATGTAAGGGCCGCGGTCATTGATGCGGACGATGACGTATTTGCCGTTGGTGAGATTGGTGACCTTGCAATAGCAGCCGAGCGGGTGGTGCTTGTGGGCGGCGGCAAGCGCGTGGCGGCTGTAACGCTCGCCGCTGGCGGTGCGGTGGTCGGTGTAGATGCTCGCGATGCCATGCTGGGCAGGACCGGCGGGTTTGGGTTTGGCAACTTCCACGGCGGCGAGCGCCGGGGCGGCGGCGGTTCGGGCATCGGGGCTGGAACAGGAGGCGAGCTGGAGGGCGGCGGCGGCGGCGAGGCATCCTTTGGCAAGGAGCGGGATTACGGTGGTGCTCATAATCATGTCCGGGTAAGGTCAGCGGACCTTGTCATTGTCGTCGTTGTGGATGAGTCTGTCCAGCCAGTTGTCAGCGCCAGGCTTTTGGAGGTGAACGATCACTGTCTGGCCGGGCAGCAGCTTGAAAACGCCTCCGGTTTTGGCATCCGCAGGGTATTCCAGAATGACGTCACGCCCGTGCACCCGCCGGTTGGGCAGGGGGCTGGTGGCGTCGGGCAGGTTGTTGATGCGCGGGGAGACGCCAATGACTTTGGACAGGTAGATCTCCGCTTTGTTGGAGGTATTGGCCACCCAGACGATGTCGTCCTTCTTCAGATCACTGGCCTGATCCTGAGGAAGGAAACACACGATATGCTCGGGGTCGCCGACGATGCGCAGCACGCTCTCGCCGGTCTGGACGAATTCCCCGATCTCCTTTTCGATGCGGTCCACAATGCCGCCGTGCGAAGTCTTGAGCTGGCAGTGCTCGAGGTTGGCTTTGATTTCGAGATACTGCTGGAACTCATCGTCGCGCAGCGCACCGGCATCCTGGACCTCTTTGCTGGCGAGGCCGTGTTTGGAAATCACGTCAGCCTCGGTGGCAAGGCCATCCCGGAACTTCGTGATCCGGTCAATGTTGGTCCTCACGGCACTTTGGTGGGTGGCATTGAGGGCATTGCGGCCTTCGGCTTTGGCGAGTTCAGTCTTGGCGCGGATCAGGTCCGGATCATTCTCCAAAGCGCGCTGGAGATCGGGAGGCAGATCGGGACGGGGTTTGACCCCTTCCGCGACCAGGGTCTTCAGCGATTTGATGATCGCCATGTCCTCGCCATTCTCCGTCTGTAATTCACGCATTTCGCTGTCGAGCTTGATGAGTTCGCTGTCGTAGTCGCGAATGTCGGCCATGCGGTCGGCGACGATCTCGCGCTCCAGGCTGTCCATTTCCAGCTTATAGTCGGAGGCATCCATGAGGGCGACGATGTCGCCGGGATTGACCCGGTCGCCGCGTTTAACTTTGATCTCCATCAGGCGGCCGTCATTCTGCGGCGTGACATTCTCCTGATAGACGTCCACGGCACCGTTCATACGGACGAAGACGACACCGCTGCGATAGACTTTGAAGCCGGTGTAGGCCACGGCGATCCAGACCAGGAAGGGCCAGCACTCGAGGATGCGGCGCAGGGTCAGTTTTGGCTTCGTGCGGACCTGCTTGGTGCGGTTGGGATGAAACTCGCTCATACGGGTGCGAAAAAGAGATTAGATTTCCACGGTGGTGCGCTGCATGACGAGGCTGACCTCGCTGGCGTCCGGCAGTTTGGCGATGGCATCGACCAGGTCCACTTTGTAACTCGGGTCGATGAGGCGCACCTGATAGGCGTATTCGAGCACTTCGCCCTGGATGGCTTCGCGGCTGGCCACGAGTTCGGCACCGGTGCAATACTGGCCGAAAATTTCCGGAAGGGAGGACGAGGCCTTGCTGTTGGCCGGGAGCATGAAGCGCAGCAGCCCCTCGAACTCGCGCCGGCTCGCCCACGGCGACCATGAGAGGAAGAAGGCGGTGAAGCCGAAGAAAAGCGTGCCCATGATGGCGACGACGAAGACCTGCGCGCCGCAGGAGATGCCGATGGCGAGGGCGGCGAAAATGAAGATGACGTCCCGCGGATCCCGGATGGGCGTCCGGAAGCGGACGAAGGCCATGGCCCCGAGAATGCCGAGGCCGCGCGCCATGTTGTTGCCGATGGCCATGATCATGATGCTCACGGCGATGGAGGCGAGCACGATGGTCTGCAGGAAACTCCGCTGATAACTGAACCCCTGATGTGTCCAGCGATAGACATTGGCCAGCACGAGAGCGAGTACAAAAGCGATGCAAAGGGAGTAGAAAATCTCGGTGGCGACCAGCGAGCGCATGGCGCCGAGAGCATCAAATAACGGGGCGGTTTCCATTTATAGGGTTGAGATGGTGGATGCGGGAACGAACGAAAACTCCGGACCCGGGGGGGCGGCAGGCCGGCAGGAAGGGGCGCGCACAGTGAAGGACACCCCGGGGGATGCAACGGAAATAACGCCGGTGGCGGCGGTCATATCCAGTTGTTTGTGGCGGTGCACGGCTCGCTGCCGTCGGCATACATGAAGCCGCGGAAGAGCGTCTCCAGCCGCCATGCGGTGGCGTATTTGCAGAAGCCGGTGTTGGTGAGATTGAACCGGCGCACCAGTTCGATCATCCACGAAGGGGTGTCGCGCATGGCTTTCAGTTCAAAAATGTAGCCGGCAAAGTTCCGGCGCAGCCCGGTCTGGCTGTCCATGGGCCGCCAGTATTTCCAGTCGGCCACTTCCTCTCCGGGCAGCCGCCATTCCCGCGTGGGGCGGTAGGAAACCCGGCGGTCGAAGGTGATGCGCGCGTAGTCGTCGTTGGCTCCGAAATAGCTCTCCCGGATGTAGCGGATGAGCATTTTGGGGGTGGCCCCGATGGCCCTGGTGATCCGGCAGAACTCGATGAAATTGTTGTTCTCCTTCGGCGACTTGAGCATCGGAGCACGCTCCGGGTGTTGCACGATGTCCGGCTTGAACTGCCCGCGCTTCATCCGGGCGCGACTCTTGATGATCACGACCCCGACCTTCCGCTTCAGCTCGAAGAAGACCGGATTCGACGGGTTGCTGTCCGTGCCGTAGGTCCGGATGCGCAGCTTGAACCGCGCGAAACACTTCCGCTCCTTGGCCAGCGCGAGGTCCATCGTCGGAGTGTCGAGCTGCAGCGTGGTGGTGATGTACTCCGGGATGTCCCCTTTGCCGTTCGGATCCGCCACGGTAAAGGACTCCAGATATTTCCGGATCTGCGGCACGAGGCGCGGATGAATGATAAACTTCTGCTCGAAGCGCTCAATGACGACGTCTTTGGCCCCTTTGCGGCTCGGTCCGACCTGGCGCTTCGGCGGTGTAACGTCGGCCGGAGCGGGCGCAGGCGGGGATTCCATCGCTGGCGGTGGTGGTTCGAGAGTTGCAATCATGTGGTGGCGCAGTCGGGTAATCTGCCAGAGAACCCGAAAATGTGACGAAAAATTTTCAATTCGCCGGAATTTTCCCGCCTGCGATGGGAAAATGTTTCGCGGGCAGTGAAAGTTGTATGAATCTCCTGAAAACTTTTGCGCACGCTCCCGGGTTCGCCCCCCTCCACCCGGGTCTCAGGGACAGCGGATCACGCCGGCAAAAAGCATCATGGGATCGCCGGGCCCAACCCCCGGGCAGGTCACGACCACTTCAGCGTAGAGGATGCACGGCCCCTGCCCCGGCTGACAATTCACCGCTGCGGGAAGGAAGGCGACGCGAGGGGAGACAAATCGCGTGCCGCCGGCCGGGATGTCGAACTCCTTTGACAGCGAGCCGTCCGCGAAGGGCACCGGCGAAGGCACGAAGTGTCCGGCATTGGGCAGTCCGCCCGGCGTGGGAACGAAGCAATACTTCACGCCGCGCACCCGGGCCTTGCAGCCAGGAGGGAACGGTTCGCCACGATTGACCTCCACCGTACCGGAACCCGCCGCGACCCGGGAGGCCGGCGCACAGGCGATCGCTTCGAGGATGAGACGGTTCTGTTCCCGGCACAGATCCTCCAGTTCGGTGATCGTGCCAATGGCCTGTCCCAGCGCGATGAGATCGGCCGCGATGCCGACCATGGCGCCTGCAGCTTTTTCGCCCACGAGCCGCTTCAGTTTCGCCATCACTTTCTCCTTCAGTTTCTCCTTCACCATCTCCAGCAGGTAGTTGACCGGATCACCGATCGCTTCCGTCACTTCCTCGACGAGATCCTTCACGGAATCGAGTGTCTCCTGAAGCTGCGCGGCGCGGTCGGCGGCATTCTCCAGCGCTGCGCGGATGGTGCCGAGGCGCGCCGCAAACGCCTCCAGCGCTTTCTGCGCCGGCGTCTGGGATTTTCCTTTGTCAGGCCGGGACGCGAAGTTCGCCAGGTCCTGCAGATACTCCAGCGCCTGCAGCACGACATCCGGATCGGTGAGACTGGAAGTGTCGCCGGTGAGCAGCGCCGTGAGGACGGCTTTAACAGTGTCATTAAGGCCGAGCAGGGTGAAGAGTTCGTCGTAAAGCTCGCGGTCCTGCACGAGCGGATTGGCAGCCAGTTCCGCCTGCAGCGCCGCTTTGCGTTCGGCCAGTTCGTTGATGCCGTCGAGCAGCTGGCTCCAGTCGGTCGCGGCTCCGCCTGTGTTGTTCCTGACAAAGGCACCGGTGCTGAAATCGAACTTCGCCGTGTGCCGCCCGGGACCGAAAACGGCCACCTCGCGTCCGCGAATGGCGCGCGGTCCCAGCCGCGTCGTCACGCGCCAGATGTAATTCCCGCCCGTGTGCAGCGCGCCCGCCGGCGGGTCGAAGGCGGGCACGGTGAGCCCGGTGATGCGCAGCAGCGCCTCCGGCCCGGCCGACCAGCCGCCTTCTCCGTCGCGCACGGCGGGGAAGAGTTCGAACTCATAAGTCAGGCCCGGCGCGCCCAGCGGCATCCACCGGAACGGAGCGTCGAAGGGAATGTCATCGCCGTCGCCCGGACTGATCGGATGGCTGTGCAGCCAGTCGAGCAGCGGCGCTGGCAGCGTGCCGTTGAGGCGCGTGAAATACCGCTCCGCCGTTCCTTCGAGCAGAGCCCCGGCGGCGAACAGCCCCGGCGCGGTGGTCAGGCTCTCAGCCACGGCCGTCCAGCCGGTCAGGTCCGTGGACAGTTCGAGCGCGTACCGCGTCCCCGGCGTGCCGGTGTGCGTCAGTTTCAGATCGAAATCGGTGAACTGGTGAGATTCGATCACCGGGTCCTCAGCGAGGACATGGGTGCAGAGCAAAGCGCAGCACAGCAGCAGTGAGTTCTTCATGGAAGTATTGGTTTTGTCCTCCCAGAATCAGCATCCGCAGCCCTGCCGTTACACGCCGCGGCGAAAATTACGGCTCCTCCTGCGCCGCCAGCACCTGTTCCACCTCCGCGAGCCATTGCTGCGCCTCGGTGGCCGGGGGCGTGCCGGACGGCAATCCCTCCGCGGCCCGGGCCAGCGCCGTGCGCGCCTCCGGATAGCGCTGCAGTTCGGTATAACATTTGCCGAGAAGCAGCACGGCGAGCAGCACCGGAGGCTCCTCCCGGCCCAGCGCAGACTCCCCGGCGGCCACGGCCTTTTCCGCCCACGGCGCCGCGGCGGAAAAATCCCGCGCCGCGAAATGCGCCCGCGCCAAATCGGTGAGGACGTCCAACTGCTGCGGCGGCGGGAAAACACCAAGCCGCTCCGGTGCGGCCAGTGCGCCCAGCAGCGTCACCGCTTCGTCATAATCTCCCGCGGCAAGCAATGACCTCGCCAGCGCGCCTTCGATGGCCATGCGCTGCGGATGGCCCGCCTCCAGCCAGCGCAAGGCCCCCTTCCACTGGGCGATGGCGAGTTCGTGACGTTCCAGCACTGCCGCCGCTTCGGCGGAAGCCGCGAGCAGCGAAACCGCCGCCGCCCGATCACCCGCCGCCCCGGCGCGCTCCGCCTCCCGGGCGGCGCGGTCCAGCACCTCTGTCAGGCCGGCATCGCGCATGGAGTCATCCGGCGCACGCGCCAGCATGGCGATTCCCCTGACAAGATCCTGCAGCAACGCGGTCTGGTGCATTGCGCGACGAACTTCCGCCCGGCTGCGCTCCAGATTCTCCCTCGCGTGCCGCGCCGAGGCCTGGTGCCGCAGAACTCCGGCGAGCGTCCCTAAAATCACGAGGGCCGCCGCACCAGCGAGCACGAGCCGCCGCCGCTCCCGGCGCAGGAACTTGCCCAGCTCGTAGCGCAGCGAGACCGGGTGCGCCTGCACGGGATGTCCCTGCAACACCCGCTGCAAATCCGCCGCCAGATCCGCCGCGGACCCATAGCGCGCCGCAGGATCCGCCGCCGTCGCCCGCGCCGCGATCCAGTCCAGGTCGTCGCGCAGCAGTTTGACCAGCGCCCGCGGCGTCGTGCGGCGGGCGGCGGCGATTTTTCCCGCGTCAGAAGACGCGCGAAACCATGCGCTCAGAGTGCCGCCGGCACCCGGCGGCTGTCCGGCCAGCAATTCGCCCAGCACCACGCCCAGCGAGAACACATCGCTGCGCGAATCCCAGCCGCTGCCGGCGCGGGATTCCGGGCTCGCATACCCCGGAGTGAACATCGCCGCCCCGCGCGCGCCGCATTCCCCGCCCGCGAGCGAGGCCCGCCGCACCCCGAAATCGATCAGCTTCAACTCCGGCTCCCCACCTTCCAGCGCGGGGGCGGCCAGAAGGTTCGACGGCTTCAAATCTCCGTGCCACACGCCGCGGCGGTGCGCATAGTCCACCGCGGCACACACGCGCGCCATCAGTCGCAGCCTGTCCGGCAGGCTAAGCCGGGCGCGGTCGCAAAAAAGTGTCAGGGGCAGACCCTCCACCAGTTCCATGGTGTAGAACGGCCGCCCGTCGTCCGCGACGCCGGCATCGAACACCGTCGCCACGTCAGGATGATCCAGCAGCGCCAGCGCCTCCAGTTCGTGACCGAACCGCGCCAGCCAGCCGCCGCCGTCCGCGGCGTGCTTGAGCCGCTTCAGTGCCACCGCGCGCGGAACCGGCTTCACCTGCTCTGCGAGAAAGACCTCACCCATGCCTCCCTCGCCTATCTTTTCGCGCAGACGGTAGCCCGGCACCGTTCCCGGCTCCAGTTCCGGCTCTTCGGAATTCAAATCCTGCTCCAGCACGCACCGCGGACACACTCCGGCACGAAACGCCTCAACAGACGTTCCGCATTTTGGACAGGAGGATGGAGGCGGCGGCATCATGCAGTGGCGGCGGGAGAAGAATCAGCATCCGGCGGCGCAGCGTTACGCTTCAGAAGGCCTCCAGGAGCGCGCGGATTTCCGGCTCGATGGCTCCATCGGCGCTCACCGTGGGCGCGACCTCCTCGATGAGCAGTTCGCGAAACCTCCGCCGCAACCGGTAGAGCGCCACGCGCACCGCACCGTCCGTCATGCGAAGCTGCTCCGCCACCGCGCGGGAGTCCACGCCCCCCGGCCCTGACATGAGCACCGGGCGCAGCGCTGCGAGAACATCCGCACGTCCCGTGCGCACATGCTCCTGCTCCAGCCGCTCCAGCACGCGCTGCAGCATGCCCAGCGCCCACTGGCGGTCGAACGCGGCATCCGGCGCCGCGTTTTCCGCTGCGAGCGGCACCTCCTGCGTGGCATCCGCCGTGTCACCATCCACCCGATGCCAGCCGCCGCCGCGCTTGGCCGCGCCTTCGCGCTTTCCCGCATTGATCAAAAACCGCCGCAGCACCACGGACAGAAACCCCCGCAGACTGCCCGCTTCCGGTGAAAGCCCCTGCGCCATATCGCGCTCCAGCCAGCGCGCGAAGAAATCCTGCGTCAAATCCTCCGCCTCCGTCTCGCCGTGACCATGCGCCCGGATGAAAGCGCACACCGGTTTCCAGTAGAGCCGGCACCATTCCTCCATCGCCCGGCGTTTCACTTCCCCGTCAGATACGGCAGTGTCGCGCACCACACTCCAGCGAGTGGAAGGGAACCATCCCCCGTGGCCTGTCATGGTGTCCTGCGACATTCCCGGATTATGACCGCCCCTGCATGCGCCGCAAGCTCCGGCGCAGGGCTTCACAAGTCCGGTCCCGCCGGTTTTGCGGCAAAGCTCATCGACCGTGACAGAGACAGTGACCAGGGCTTCCACCGTGAAGCGGTCGGCGCGCAGGCTGCCCGAACCGGTGGTCGATCAGGGAGTGCCCGGGAGGGGAACACACGCCGCCTTGAGCGTCCGCTGCCGAAATGAATCGGCGACAACGCCAGCCCTGCTGAGGCGGATCCTCGCGGCATTTGGAGCCTTCTCATTCCTCCCCGGAATCGCGTGCCGCCTCTTGCCTTTTTGCGCCGCGGGCCTCACCATCGCAACAATAGTTATGCCCGCCGAACTTTCCCGTGTCTTTTCCGCCGCTCTGCATGGAGTGGATGCCGTGGAGGTGGAGATCGAAGTCAATGAAACGCCGATGGGCGAGCAGATGCAGTCGGTGACGGTGATCGTGGGATTGCCGGATGCAGCGGTGCGCGAAAGCCGGGACCGGGTGTGGACGGCGATTGCCAACAGCGCCTATCCTTTCGGCAACAGCGGGCGCACCACCATCAATCTGGCGCCGGCGGATTTGAAAAAGGAGGGGCCGAGTTTCGATCTGCCCATCGCCGTGGCCATGATCGCGAACCGCGTGGACTACGTGGACCGGCAGCAGTTGGACAACTACTGCCTCGTCGGTGAACTGGCCCTCAACGGCATGGTGCGCCCGGTGAAGGGTATTCTGAGCATCGCCCTTTGTGCGCGGGCGGCGGGACGTCAGGAATTGATCGTGCCGCTGGAGAATGCGGAGGAGGCCAGCGTGGTGGAGGGCATTCGCGTCATCGGCGTGCGCAATCTTCGTGAAGCTTTCGAGCACGTCACCGGCCGTGCGCAGTTGCTGCCGCAGCGGCGCAAGACGCTCGAGGACTTCGCCAGCGCCCAGACGTGGGACATCGATTTCGCCGACGTGAAGGGCCAGCAGAGCGTGAAGCGCGCCATCGAGGTCGCCGTGGCCGGGGGGCATAACATTCTTATGGTCGGCCCGCCCGGCACCGGGAAATCCATGCTCGCGCGCCGCTTTCCCACCATCATGCCGCCGATGACGGAATCCGAAGCCGTCGAGACGACGAAGATCCACAGCATCTGCGGCCTGCTCGACAGCCGGCACCAGTTCCTCGTCCACCGGCCCTATCGTTCTCCGCACCACACCATTTCCGATGCCGGTCTGCTCGGCGGCGGGAGCAATCCCCTGCCCGGCGAAGTCTCCGTCGCCCACAATGGCGTGCTCTTTCTAGACGAACTGCCGGAGTTCGACCGCAGCACCCTGGAAGTCATGCGCCAGCCGCTGGAGGATGGAAAAGTCACCATCAGCCGCGCCGCCGGCAGCATGACATTTCCCTCACGCTTCATGCTCGTGGCCGCGATGAACCCCTGCCCCTGCGGTTACTACGGCGACGTGAAGCGCGAGTGCCGCTGCGGCACGCCGACAGTGCTGCGCTACCGCCAGCGCATCAGCGGGCCGCTTTTGGATCGCATCGATATCCACGTCGAAGTGCCTTTGGTGGAATACCGCGACCTCGCAAAGTCGGAGGCCGGCGAATCCAGCGCCGCCATTCGCGCCCGGGTGGAAAACGCCCGCGCTGTACAACAGCAGCGCCTCGCCGGCACCGGCCTGACCTGCAATTCCGCGATGACCCCGCGCCTGATGAAGGAGCACTGCCGCATCGATGAAGAAAGCTCGATGCTCCTGGAGAATACCATGAGCCAGATGAACTTCAGCGCCCGCGCCCACGACCGCATTCTGAAAGTCGCCCGCACCATCGCCGACCTCGAAGGGCATCCCCATATCACCGCGGACGGCCTGCTGGAAGCCATCGGCTACCGGACGCTGGACAGGAATTTGCTGGGGTGAAATTCAACAACTCCTCGCTCGGACAGGCCATGCCGTTACTGCCGCTGGACCTGGAGTGAATAGAATCGCCGGAGGGCGGTGCCGGCGGGGTCGAGGATGGTTCGCACGGTGCCGGCGTCGGTGACGGTGCCGGTCACGGGTGCCCAGAGCGTCAGGTTGCTGCTTCCCAGCAGCGAATAGGTGCAGCCCGCCAAACGCGGGGAGAAGGTTATCTGGTGACCGCCGCCGGGGGCGTCATGGATGCTGATGGTGAATGTGGAGAGGGAATCGATCGGAATGAGGCAGGCGTGGTATTCAAAGCGGTTGTCCCAGCCGTCGCCGTCGGGATCGCGGGGCGGGGCGGCCTGCGGGTTGCCCGCTCCGAAGTAGAAGACCTGCCAGTCGTCGGGCAGTCCGTCGCCGGCGTAGATGTCGAAGTTGTCAGGGTGAATATTCAGGACGGTGAGGCCGAGGGTCGCGGTGAAGGTCTGCCAGGTGCCCCGGGCCACGGCTGGGGTATCCTGATAAACAGCGGCGGCAGTGGCCAGTCCGGATCCATTGATACCGGCGAGCGGGCCGCTTTGCACGCTCCAGGCGATGCTGCCGGCAGTGAGCGGAGCATCGCTGCCGTCATCGTAAAACACAGTGGCGCTGAGCTGGCGGGTGTCGCCTTCGTTCAGCGTCGTCGGGACGGCGGTGATGGTGATGGCCACGGGCACCGGTCCGCCCGTTAGTGGCTCGAGGAGCTGTCCGGCGAATCCGGTGCGCGCGGTGTAGTTGGCGGAGGCGCCGGCGTTTCCCGCCATGGCGGAGCCGTTGAGCGTGTAACTGGCGCTGGTGCCGCGCAGTCCGCCGCTGTCCACGGCGTCGGGCGCGAGGGTGTAGTTCGCGCTGGTGCCGGCCGGCAGAATCCGCGTCAGCAGGAGGAGGGCGAAGGAAACAGACGCGGGTTTCATGCTCTATTTTGATTTCAGGGCCTCCTCCAGCGCACGCAGGCGCTCCTCCTGCTGTTGGAGCGCGGCTTTGAGTTCGGCGTCGCGGGCGGCGAGTTGCTTTTTGAGGGCCTCGTTTTCACGGTGCAGTTCCTGCACGGCGGCGGCGGAGTAAATCGTCAGCGGATAGGTGTCCACCTGCAGGATGGGCGAGCCGTCAGGCAGTTTCTCGCCGCTGCTTTTCACATCGTCAGGGAAAACTTTGGCAAACTCCTGGGCGATGACATTGAGATAACGCTTGTCCTCGATGCCGGGGTGCGCAGCGCGGTATTCGTCCGTGTAGCGGAAATCGACGAGGCGGACCTGACTCAGTTTCTCCAGGGCGCCTGTGACGGGCTGCACCTCGGTCTTGATGCGGCGGTCGGAATTGGAGAGCCACGAACCGGCGGTGGATTTGCTGGCGTTGCCTTCCACCTCCAGAGCGTTGGCCGCGGGCGTACGGCCAATGCCGATATTCGCCGTGAACACATTTTCCTGATCGAGCCGGGCGACCTGCGCAGGGATGAACGCGGAGCGCAGGGCGAGTCCGAACGAGGCACTGGCGGCGATGGCTGTGACCTGCGCAGCATCGTTAGGGATCGCGGTCTGACCGTCGGAATTGTCACCCCAGGCGACAAGTGTTCCGTCGCCCTTGAGTGCCAGACTGAACGCGTAGCCGCCGGTGACGCTGACTATACCTGTCAAACCATCCGGCACGGTGCTTTGATAGGCCTGATCCCATCCCCAGGCGACGACGGTGCCGTTGTTCCGGACGGCAAGGCTGTGATAGGCGCCGGCGCCGATGGCGACGACTTCGGTGAGTCCGGCGGGCACGGCGGACTGTCCGGCATCGTTCCGGCCCCACGCGACGACGGTGCCGTCGGATTTGAGTGCGAGGCAGTGATCGTAGCCGCAGGCGATGGCGGTGATACCGGCAGCTTCCGCCGGGACGGTGGTTTGACCGAATGTGTTATCGCCCCATGCGGTGACGGTGCCGGTGGCGCGCAGGGCGAGACTGTGTTTTTCCCCGGCGGCCACATCGATGGCACCGGCCAGGCCGGCGGGCACGGTCGTCTGGCCGGAGGTATTGAGGCCCCATGCGGCGACCGTGCCGTCGCTTTTCCTGACAACATTGAAGCCGCAGCCGGCGGCGATCCGGGTGACACCGCTCAGTCCGGCCGGCACCGCCGGGCCGTCGCCCCAGGTGACAACGGTGCCGTCGTTGAGCAGCACCAGCGGGTGCGTGCTGCCGGCGGAAATGGCGGCGACATTGGCCAGCGGCGGCACCGCGGTCTGCCCTTCGTCGTTGCTGCCCCATGCGACGACGGGTTTGAGCGGCGGGGCGATGAGGCCGCTGAGCGGCACCTGATCGGCCTTCGCGGCCGCTATCGCAAATGGCGCGGAGGCGAGCCGCTGGTCGGGCGTGATTTGCTGAAATCCATTGGTGCCGTCGTTGAACCAGACGCGGAGGCGGACGTCCGCGTTGTCGAAGACGGAGACGGGCAGCGCCGTCATGTTCGCCAGGGAGGTGTCGCCGAGCAGAACGGCGTAGAGGCCTTTGACTACTGTCAGGGAAACGGCCGCGGTGGGCTGCGAGCCCGCAGTGCTGCTGCCGTTGTTGCTCCAGTAGGTGATAGTGCCCGTGCCGTTGACCAGAGCGAACTTGAACTGGCCGGTGCCTTCGAAGTTGGTTCCATTCACCGCCATGCGGCCCTGGTGGTTGACGAGCGACGGCACTGCCAGGGCGGGCAGTGCCGTCAGCAGGCAGACGGCGCTGATGAGGGCACAGCGAAGGAGTGAACGGATCGGGCTCATGGCGTGGGTGAAGTCGGCGGAGGCGTCTGCGGCAGGCGGCCGCCGGAGGCCGTTTGCGTGCCCGCGGCGGGCGGAGCGGGTTCGGGTGCACCGGGCTGGAATCCGGTGCCGGAGCCGGTGGCGTAAAGAGTGTTGCCCTCGCGGCTCCAGAGGAACACGAGACTCCCCGCGTTGCCGCCGGTGTGAACGATGCAGCCGGAATTGTCAGACGGGAACCATGCTGGCGGGTCTTCGATTTCCGGTGCCTCGGAATTCCCGACCGGACGGACGGAAAACGGATTCTGCTCGCGCAGCCATGCTTTCAAAGCGGGACCGGGCTCGATGGCGAGGAACCATTGCCAGCGGGCCACGCCGGCGGCGCTGTCTTTGGTCCACTCGCGGCGCTCGGCGTGAAGGATCTTGTCGTCGGCCGCCGGGCGTCGCCAGAGCGCGCGTTTGAAAACCTCTTCCGGCGGCATCGCAGTGGACAGCGTGCCTTCCGGCTGCGAAACCGCGACCGCTTCCGTACTCGACGCGGAGGGCGGCGCATCGCCGGATGCATCCGGTTCGCCGGGGCGACAGCCGGCCAGCGCCGCCGGAAGGACGACACTCAAAAGCAGACGCGTGAATTTACTCCGCCTCGTTGAAGATGAGTGTGCTTTCATAGCGGTATTCGTGAGTTCAGTTCCCGGGCGCCTGCTGCTCCGTGCTAGTTTCCGGAGTAGCTGTAGCTCCGGATGAAGAGGCGGATGTCCCGCACGGTCCTCGCGAACCGGTTGAGGCCTTCCTGCTCGTTGTTGAGCAGGGTGTAGGCGGGGATGACGATCTTCCATCCGCTGTTCCAGACACTGCGTCCGACGAGGCGGTGACTGGTGAATTCGGTGGGCAGCCCGCCGAGCAGAATCGACGGATCGGCGACGGGCCGGAAGGCCTGGTGCTGGCGGATGATCCAGGGTTTTTCTGTCAGGGTGCCGTTGGCGTTGAAGAACTGGATGTTGTTGAACTCACTGGCTCCGATGTTGAACGGCAGCGGCATGGCCTGGTCCTCGACCTTCCACGAGCGCTCGAAGAGTTCGTTGCCCAGCGGCGGCGCATACATGTAGTCGGTCCCGGTGGGGATGACGTAAAGATAGGGCGTAGCGCTGAGGGCGTCGGGATCGGCCAGAGCGGGTGTGCCGGCGTTGGGGTCACCGTTCGCGTATTCATCCATGCCGACATAGCCGGGCAGCGCGATGCCGAGGCTCTGGATCTTGGTGGAGAAGTTCGTCGCCGTGAAAGTATGATCCCCGGCAGCCAGCGGCAGGCCGAAGAAGTTCAGTCCATGCTGAATGGTGGTGCTGAACGGAAGGATGATGCCCGGAACGGGACGTCCATCCGGCCGCTTCACATTGCGGCACAGCGCGGCCACATCGGAGTCCGCGAGGAGATTGGCCACGAAGTACTGCTCCAGCGTCTGTTGCCATGCTTCGTCATCCGCGGTCGAGTTCGGATCGTCGAGGATGCGGAAGTTCTCGCCCCTCAGACTGAAGAGGGTGCTGTAGATCTCCGGATTGTTGATGCCCAGACGGCCTTCAGCGACTTCGTGGTCGGCGTGCATTTTGGCCATGGCTCCGGCCAGGCCGTTGTCGCCCAGAGAACTGACGGTCGCGAACACATCGCCGTCGCGCACATCTCCCAGCGAGCGGCTGGACACGATGCTGGAAATGAACGCCTGGCCTTCCGTGGTGCCCAGCAGGCCGGTCTCGTAGTCGTAAGCCTTGGCCGTCATGTAAGTGTAGCGGCTGGCAAGATCGAAGAGCGAGCGGTACTGCTCCAGCGCTTCGTTGCGGAAGACGCGGAAGGTCACGTCCTTGGTGCGATACCCCTGCACCACCGCAGCGGCCCGTTTCCGGAAGGCTTCCCGCTCTTCCAGGATGCGCTGGCCGCGGCCAATGATGGTGAGTACGCGCTCATTGGCGGCCTGGTAGGCGGCCAGCGGATGGGCGAGGGCATACTCCTGCGTCGTGAGATCGCGATAGAGGTTCTCCAGTTCGTAAACCATCTGCTTCTCCTCCAGGCTGAAGCCGATGGCATCCAGGCGGCTCTCCAAACTCATCTCCTCGCCGGCAATGGAAACGTCGAGACCGAATTGACTGGAGCGAAGCGCATTGGAAAGGGTTTTGGAAATCACCCAAAGGATTCCGGCTCCCGACTTGATGAGCCCTCGTCCCACCGAAGTAAAATCATTATCGAGTCCATTCACGCCGGGTAACGCCTCGGATAGAGCGTCATTAGTAATAACCGCGGCCTCTGCGGCGTCATCTGCGGCAATGGCAGCGGATTCCAGAGCGGCTTGCACTCCCATTCGGATCAAAATGGCCGTGCGCGTGGCATCCTGCGCCGTCAAGTGCTGCTGGTGCGCCGCGAGAGTTTCGAGGAGGAGATTCCCCTCCCGCATGAACTGATGCTGGAGCACTTTCACATTATAAATGCCATCCAGAGCGACGAGGTAGGCGCGGTGGGCATCGAGCAAGGCCGCCTGGAGTTCTCCGGTTTCCGGCCGGGCACCGAGCCCGGGGAGCCACTTGTCGGCATACTGGACGAACTGGTTCGGGTAGGCCGTGACCTCGACATTCTCCCTGACGACATTTCCGTTCTCCTCGTAAATGTCGTAGTCCCTGATCAGTCCGTCACCGTCCAGATTCGGAATATTGAACTCCCGGCCTACGACTTTCCAGATGCGGAATTTGACGCTGTCACTGACGGTCGTATCCACGAGATCATTGGGACGGTCCACGACGAACCACTGGTGAAGGTCCGGGCCGTAGTAGCCCTGCGCGTAGGTCTTGCCCGGCCCGACATCGCCCTCGTAAGGGCGGCCGTAGATTTCGATCAACTGGTTCCGGAAAGTGCGCTCCTGATCCACGATGAGCGAATTGTAATCGTCGATCTGGTTCTCCTGATGGCGCAGGCTGCGGGTCATGCGCGCGGCCTGCTCGAAGGCGCCGGCGGCATTGGTCAGGGTTTTCATGGCCCGCTCGCGGATTTGATCGAAGTGACCCATGCCCTGGACGGCATTGTCGCCGATGCCGGCGGTGGAGCCGACTTCGAGGAAGGTGGAGTCAATGTCGAACTGGATCGCGCCAGGGCTGATGCCCAGCGGATTGAGGCGGGCGCTGGCATTGTCCGCAGTGGTTTGGAGTGAAGTCAGCGCTGCGGCGAGTTCATTGAGTTCCGGCACCGTGGTGCGGTCGATCTTCTCCACACCCGTGTGGTAGGTGTCCACGTCCGGGAGCATGGCATTGCCCACGACCCAGTGGTAGTAGGCGCCCTGAGTGCTGCGGCTGACCCATTCATCGAGGCCCCAGTTGCGTTTCTCCGTGGTGTTCGGTGCGGTGGCCGTGTCGCGGTACTGACTCCAGCCGGCTGCGCCTTCCGTGTACTGCTGGCGGTAGGTCAGGGCACCAATCTGCTGCGCGGCCTTAGCGAGGAAGGAGGCGTCCCCGGCGAATTTCCGTTCGTCCACAAAGTCCACCGTTACCGCCTGACCGAGCACCAGAACCGCTTCGGCGCGGCGCTGCCATGAGAAGTTCGGATTGGCGAGCAGGCGGTAATAACCCTTCAGCGCCGTGAGATAATGCCCATAGGCATCGCCGTGGCCCTGCGGATACATGCGCTGCGCATCGGCGGCATCGACGACACCGTCGGCGGTGCTGCTGCCGGCCTTTTCCTTGATGTTGTAATTGGTGGCGTAGATCGCCTCGCCGGCATTGATGCCGCCGGTGAAGTTCCAGTAGAGCCGGTTGTAGGCGGGAGACACGTCCACCCGGGTGCCGGAGGCATCGCGCCCCCGGAGCAGGCCGAGTTCCTCCTCCAGCGAACTCGCGACCTGATTCTCGAACGAGAACCGGCTGGTGTTGATCTCGATGGTATCGTTGGCGTCGTCCGTGGAAATGGTCGGATTGGCGGCGTCGGCATAGGCCTCGTGACCGAGCAGCGTATAGAGATCGCTCAGATAACCGGCGGCCAGCATGAGGGCCTGATTGGTGTCAGGGTCGTTGGTGTTGGCATCGATGCTAATGCTGCGGGCGCGGTTGAGCACGGTCTCGTAGATGGCGATGAGGCCGACACTTTCGATGTTATCCAATGTCAGGGCGATGTCTCCTTCCCACCGCGTGCCGGCCTGGGTCAGCACACTGGTGTCAGTGCTGATGGCGTTGTTGAACAAATCCTTCACGCGCTGCTCGAAGGGATTGATCTCGCGGAGAACGCGCTTGATCCATCCTTCGACGAACTGCGGCGGCATCCAGCGGGACCAGCCGGTGCCGGCAACATTGGTGACGCCCGGCTTCGGACGATAGCGCATGGTGAACCAGCGGTCGTTGAGAACAAAGGTCGAGCCGCCGAACGGCAGGCTGGGATCACCACCGACGGTCGCGACATTGGTGTTCTTCTGGTCCGGCAAAGGATCATTCACCGTCTGGAACGTGGACCCCACCACATCCGTCTCCCGGGTCGCATCGAGCCGGAAATCGAGATAGCTCGGAGCGTTGGCGTCGGCCCCGGTGAAGAGGGCGATTTCGACCGTGTTTGGCCCCACAATGAAGAAACTCCGCGGGACGCGGTACTGGCGGGGCAGCAGGTTCCCCGGAACCAGATTGGTCAGGGCATCCGTATTGGCGAATGCCGCAGGGGCCATGTTCGCGATGGCCGGGACACCGTTCACATAGAGAACGAACCCGTCCAGCGGACCCATCTCGGTACTGAAAACAATCTCACCAGGCACGACTCCGAGTCCGGTGAAATCAAGCGCCGCGGCATTCTTCAGGACGAGTGCCGGAAGCTGCTTCGCAGTGTTATAATCGGAATCCCGAATGGCGATGCTGCGCGGGAACGTCAGCGTGGCGCCGGCGGCAGTGTATTCCGCGGCGGTGGGGAGTTCCGCGGCCGGATTGCGCACCACGACCCACTGGCCGTTCACGCCTCCGAAGTACTGCACCCATGAAGTGGTGTAAGTGGCGGGTGCCGTGGCGGAGGCGGGAGCCCAGCGCCAGTCGAATTCATAATCCTGCGGCCTGGCGGCAAAGTCGCCCGTGTGGCGCAGGGTCACTTGTTCATCGAGCGGGTTCTTGCTGTAGATGGTTTTCAGTTCGCCGGTGTAGAGCGTGGGGGTGACTTTGAAGACTTTCACCTGCACGGGGTCACCGTTGGGAGTGAAGGCTTCGCCGTTGCCAAAGACCATCGTCACCCAGCCCGCGGCCTCGCCGGTGGCAGTCAGGGCGTAACTGTCCACGGCGGTATCGTCGTCGGTGATCACCGTGAGTTCATCCTCGCCCACATTTACCGTCTTCGTCTCGTCCGGGATGTAAGTCCCCCGGCGCTGCGGATTCTCGATGAACGTCTCCACTTTGGTATTCCAGGCCTTGATCGTCGAGTCCCACTTGATCTTCACCTCGCCGGTTTCGGTGCAGAGATCCTGCAAAGCCGTGATCTGCGCATCAGTCAGGACATTCAGATGCAGGTAGTCCTCACCGGCGATTTCATCCTTGAACTGGCCAACCAGCACCAGGGATCCGGGCCTTTGGTCACGATTGGGTCCCCGCAGCGGATCGAACCAGATGCGTTCCTGCAAGTCGGGCGCGAGACGCTGGAAGTAAGTCTTTCCGAGGTGTGAAGTTGTGGCGATGGATTCGGGCAGGCCGGTGTCCAGCCCTTTCTCCGCGAGTTGGATGGTCTTCTCGCGGGTCGGGTCGTGCAGTGTAACGCTGGGCAGCGCCGTCGCGAGGGCGCGGGATTGTTCGTAGAAAACTTCGGCGCTCATCTGCCCGCGGACCTGCGGCAGTCCGAATTTGGGCATGGCCAGCGTCTCACCGACGCGCAGTTCCGCGGCGTTCGCGGGCCACTGCGGGATGAACTCGATGGTCAACGGGGTGCCGGTCACAGGATCGCCCTCGGGCACCCCGGCCACCAACGGCCGCAGGAAGGGCAGCAGCGTCCCTTCAGGAATCACCGCACCTGTGCCACTTCCATCGGGCAGAAAGAACCCCGGCCGGCTCACATAGCGGTACTGCATGGCAATCCGCTTCGATGTATCCGTGCCGTCGTGCGGTCCGCGGAAGATCCAGTGAAAGCCTTTGCGGTCCTTCATGGTGAAGGAATCCCAGTCCGGCGGCGTGCCTGTGGTGTTGACGCGCGGATCCTGTCCGGCCGGCGGCGTCACTTCCTCGTTTTGACACACTCCGTCCGCATCGAACGGCAATTGCATGAGCGGCAGAGGATAGGGCGCGACGAGAAGATTGCCGGCAATGGCGGGCCGGTCGAAGAGAATGTCGAACGGATCGGCGCGGTCGCCGTCGAGATCCACTTCCCGCACCACTTTGTAAACCTGCATGTCCGGGCGCTGGTCCGAGGGATTGGTGTAGGCGATGAGCACGAAGGGCTGCGACTGCTGCGGCTGGATCATGTTCAGGTCATCCCTCAGGGCATAAGCGCGGGTGCCGATCATGACGGCGTGCTCTTCGTTCGGATTGTAGCCCGGCAGAGCCGGATTGTTCTGATAGTAAATAAGTCCGGCGCTCTGTTCCGGCGGCAGGTCATCCGTCCCGATTCCCTCAGCAATGACAATCTGCGGAATGGTGCTGGCGGGAAAGCTGGCCGTGTAGCGGCCCGTTTTGCCGGGCACAAAGAAGTCCGGGAACCCGGGCGCGGGAGCGGCGATTTTCTTGAACCAGCGAACAGTGAGCACATTGTCGCCGGCTCGCGCGTTGACCGGAATGATGGCGCCCAGGTTTGCCGTCTCCACCCCAAAGACAAAAGGATTCAGATAGCCCTCCGGGAAATAGTTCGTGCCGTATTTGATTCCATTGGAGTCGATGCCGACGGAAATATAGCCGGCCGTTTCGTGTTCCGCGGGCGGAGTGAGCCTCGTGCCCACGGTGGCGGTGGTGTTGATCGGAGCCGCGGCGTCGGACTGAACGGAAAACGTGTAGGTGGTGTCAGTGGACACATTCGACGAGAGCACAAACTGCGTGCTGTTCTCGATGCTGACAATGGTGGCCGCGCCTCCGGGAACGCCGGTACCGGTCACCACCATGCCGGTTTCGAGGCCGGCGGTCGTCTCTCCACCGGTGAGAGTCACCGTGGAAGTGCCGTTCGCATTCACACTCCGCGTCGTCTGCCGGCCCTCCGCCTGCGAGTAGAGATTCACATACCAGACGTCATTGTTGCTGGTGAATTTGAGGAGGGAGCGGCTGCGGCGCTCCGGGTTGGTCGGCGCAAAAGTAACGAACAGCCGCTGCGAATTGACATCGACCACCGCCTCCGCCTGCGCGGGATCGTCCTGGAAAACCAGCGTTGGCAGCGAACCGCCAGGAAAAGACACGCCGGTCGCCGGCGTGCTGCCGGCGGCATCCACGGTGTAGTGGGCGTAGTCTGACAGATTCGGCGACCAGCGCTGCCAATAGCGCGTCTGGAACTTTGGCCACCGGATGCCGAAGTTGTCGGGAAACGTCTCCATCCAGTAGAAGACGACTTTGTTATAGGCATCGGAGGAAACCGGCTCGCCGTTGTCGGGATTGTTGGCGGCGCTGGTGGTGCGCTCGGCATAATAGACCAGCGTACCGTCGGGCCGGGTGCTGGTGCCGTAATAACTGGCGGCACCCTGGGTATTTGTCAGAACCGGGGAAGCGATGAGCCATTTATCTTCCTCCTGCTCAGGAATCCGCGGCCTGAGTTCGGTGCCGAGATTCTGCGAAACAAGATTGAGGTCCGGCGTACGTTTGATCTCGACGACATCGGTTCCAAGGGACTCATGCGTATCGCCGACACGGATGTTGCCCAGATACTCGATGAGAATCCGCCCCTCCACATTGTAGGCATGGAGCTGACCGATGCCGTTGAACTTGTCGAAAGAGAGCGTGGTCAGCTTCGGGATGAGCGGCGTGTATCCCGGGATGCTGACTTCCTCCGCCACGGCCTTGGGCACGGCGCTGTAGTAGGCCGGATTGACGCTGGTGACCCGCCCGTCGGTGATCTGCACGATCGGTCCATTGAAGCTGCCTTCGGTCCAGTAAATCGTACGCACCGGATTCCGCGTGCTGCCGGAAACGAAGAACGTTTCGTCTTTGGTGGAATTGGCCAGTGTCGGCGATCCAGGCAGGCTCCGCCGCACCCACTTGATCGTCACCTGGGCGGGCTCCGAAGCGTAAACCTTGTCCGCGTGCCGGCTGTAATAATAAGGAGTTGCCGGGGTGACCTTGCGCACGCTGTTTGAGGAAATGGTCTCGTTGGCATCGCCGGCAATCACGACCACCCACGGACCGGTGCCGGTGATCTTTGAGACCGGCTGGCCCAGCAGGGTCGCCCCCACGATGAGGCTGGCGGGCTTCGTGCTGATCGAGACCGTGGTTTTATCCAGACTTCCCGCGGCGGGTGCCGATGTAATCGTGACGTCCTCCAGCGGATAGATGATCCCCAGTCCGGAGACGTTCTCTCCGGGGAGAACAGGCTGCGCCCGCCAGTAGTTGCGCGCCTCGGCGAGCGTCATCGTCGTGTTATTGATGCGCACCAGCGGCGGCAGGATTTCGTCTCCCATGAAGTAGAGCGGTGCTCCGGCGGCGAACATCCCGCCGGTGGTGCTGCGGGTGAGCACCAGTGTATTCGCCGGATTGGAGGGGTAGCGGTCGCCGTGAACCGCGGAAGTGGAGATTGGTCCATCGGAAGCGGTAGAACCTCCCATGTTGCTGAAGGTGCTATTGGGGTCGCCCGGTATGTAGAGGGGGTTGAAGTTGCCCGGCTTGAGTTCCAGCGATTGCTGCGCGTGTGCCTCCGGGACATGGAGCAGGCAGCCGAGCAGGATACCAGCAACAGTGGAAAAGCGGATGCCGGGACAGACGGTCGCAGCAGGATCGCCTTGTCGCAGAATTGCCGGACCGGAGTCTTCCGCCAAGGCCGGGACGGCCTTGCTACGGGCCCGGGACATCGTCCGGACTTCAGCCGGATTCGATTTGAGAAATGTGAAGCGCAGCAGTTTCATGGCCGTGGGAGGCTTGGCGACGCCGGAGTTACTTGATCGCAGGCAGCGTCGCGGTGCTTACGGCGGACTGTTCAGCGGAAAGCAGCAGTTTCTCGATGGCGGCGAGTTTGGCGTCGCGGGCTTTGTCACTGGCTTCGAGCGCGGCGAGTCTTTCGTGCAGGCGGGCATTCTCCTCCTGGAGAGCCTTGACCTCGACGTCCTTCTCCCGCTTCAGTTCCTGGAGCGCGCCCACACTGGTGGTGAAGATGCGGTCGTAGTCCACCGTGCGGAAATCATGCACCTGTTTGCCGTAAACGAAGACTTTCTTCGGGGCGGCCTCGCACTTCTCCACCTCGAACTCCCGCGCCGATGGCGTCGCGCTTACATCGAGATCCACCCGCTGGCCGTCCATGTGCAGACGGACGCGGTCACCGGCTTTCAGTTCGTGGTCTTTTTTCAGAGTCACAAACAGTGTCTTCCTCCCCGGATTCCAGATCAGCGACGCGGCCTCCGAGAAGATGTCCGGCACAAACTCCGTGCTCCGCGTCACCGCCTCCGGAATCACTTTCTCAACCTCCTGAGCGATGAATCCTTTCCGCCACGCCGTGCCGCCATCCGCGGGGTCCACCATGCGGTAATCGGTCACTTTCAACTTCTGTATGGTCGCGAGGTCCTCCGCTGAGGCACTTGCGCGGGAGTCGCGTTTGATGCGACGGTCGGAATAGATCTGAAATCCCATGCGGGAGGCGATCCAGGAATTGGAGCGGATTCCAATTGGAGTTGTCACCTTCACCAGCGTGCTGCCGCCCCAATCAATACGATTCTGGTCCCAAATGCTGACGAGCGTGATGCCATTGGGCAATGCACCGGTCAGTCCGTTTGGCGTGAAAGTGGTGGCATTCCAGGTGCCGTTGTAGCCATCATAGGGCTGCTCTTCCATGGTAAGCGTTGCTGACCCCACCACATCGAGCGGCACCTCAGGCGTCGCCGTGCCGATGCCGATGAGACCGGTCGGGGTCATCACCATCCTCTGGCCGTTATTGGAGAAGAATTCCAGTTGGCCAGCCACGGTGCTGAACATGCCGGTGGCCCCGCTCCCGGAAAACAGGAAGCCATTGTTGTTCGTACCGCCGGTTCCGGGGACACCCATGCGGGCACGAACGGCACCGTCGGCGGTGATATTCGTGGCACTGAACGGTCCGGTGGTGGTGATGCTGGAGCCGGTAATGCTGCCGGTGGCGGTGATGTTGGCCCCGGCGGTGATGTTGCCCGCGGCAGTGATTTGCCCGGTTGTCGCGATGGCGCCAACGACGTCGAGTGGAACAGTTGGGACTTTTCCGATGCCCACCCGTCCGGCCGGGCGGTAAACGTGGTTGGCACTCACATCCCAGACGCCGATGGCGGAGTTCAGCTTGGCGGCGGTGACCGCTCCGTCGGGGATTTTGGCCGCCGTGATGGAACCGTCGGCGATCTTTGCGGCCGTGATCGAGTTGTTGGCCATGTCCTCAGTGAGAATGGACAGATTGGCGATTTTCTCGGTCGTGATGGCGCTGTCCACGATTTTCAGCGCCGTGACCGAGCCGGTGGCGAGGGCATTGGCGGTGATGGCCGAATTCGGCACCGTGTCCGCCATGGCGGCCCGGAAACTGTAGGCATGGGTGCTGATCTGCTGGCGCGGAATAATCGCCGCATCCGTGGTGAACGTCCCGTCGCCATCGTCCACCACAACTTCCAGATAGCGCTGCGGACCCCCGGGAACTGCGCCGCCGCCGGTGAAAACCGTGTCGAGTGCCGGCCTCGGATTCTCTGCGTTGCCATTGTAAACGGCCTGAGTGCCCTGACCCAGGAGCACGCTGAATTCGCCGAGGGAGATGGTGGCCGTCTGCTGTTCCGACCAGAGGCGGTTGCCGCCGGTCACGGCATCGTAGATGCGGAAGATGACCTTCCGGTTGATAGGAGCGGCGGTGAAATTGGGGGCGGTGCCGGTGGAGCCGAGGGGAGTGTTAGTGCCGTCAGTGACCCGGCCCTGGTAGTTGATATAGAGCGGCACGGTTTGAGCGTGCAGAGAACCGAGCGTGAGCCCCAGTGCAGCGAGGAGAATGGCGTGGTTTTTCATGAGATGGATGGCGTGAAGATTCTTGTGAATGGTAAAGGCGTGCGGGCTTCAAGGAGTGGTCAGGGTGCCGGATTCGCTGGCGCGGCGGAGGACGAAGGTGCCGGTGACGGTGAGGCCCTGCTTGTGGAGGCCGCGGATGACCTCGGTGTAGTTCCCGCCGATGCTGGTGCTGCCCCAGCCGGACGCAGTGACGCCGGCCGGAGGCGCGGCGGTGAATTCAAAACTCAGAGTGCGTGTGATGCCGTAACTCTCCACTCCGGGGCCGAGCGGCGCGCCGCGGGCATCCTTGTTATTGTGATCCGGATGGTAGCGGTGGACAAAAGGATTGGTGTCGTCGTCGAAGGGAATGCTGACCGTGCGAACCAGGGTCTGGCCGAGGCCGACGGAACCGCTGCCGGAGGACAGGACGCGGTCGAGCGGGAGGTGCGCCGCGACGATTCGGGAGGCTCCCGCCTTGTCTGCCGTCCGGAGTTCGGATTCCGCAGTGCAGAGGCCGGAGGAGCCATCCAGCAGCGTGCCGATGAACACCTGAGACAGCAGCCGCGCGGTGCCGCCGTCGTCCACATGCAGGATCACCCGCAGCGGCGGTGTGCGCGCTGTGGCGGAACCCGGCGGAACCGGAGCCGGAAGAGTGATGGCCGGCGCGGCAAGGTAGCCGCTGCCCCCGCCGTTGATGGTGAACCCGGTCACTTTGCCATTTTCCACTATCGCCGTGGCCGAAGCGGTGGTCCGCGCCGGGGGCGGATCGACAGTGACCACCGGCGGAGCGGTATAGCCGCTGCCGGAAGTGAGGACGGTGATGCCGCGGACGCGCCCGTTTCTCACTTCCGCCACCGCCGTGGCTGTCGTGCCGGAGGCCGGTGCAGCCACACTGACAGTTGGAGCTGAAAAGTAACCGCTGCCCGGATTGGTGACCCGAATAAAGTTCACCTTGTCGCCTGTCAGGTTCGCCGTGGCCACGGCCGGCATCGTGGAGGCCTGCGGCGGCGTCATCGAAACCGTCGGTGCGACCGTATAGCCGGAGCCGCCATCGGTGATGGCGAGACCGGTGACGATGCCATTCCTCACGGTGGCCGTGGCCGTGGCTGCTGTGCCCGACGCCGGCGCGGAGATCACAACATTCGGCGGCAGGGCGTAGCCGGAGCCGGGATTCGTCAGTGTCAGCCCGGTCACTGTGCCGTCGCTGACCGAGATGTCCGCCGTGGCAGTCGCCTGGACGCCGTCGGGGGAAGCAATGTCCGGCACGGGCACCGACCCATAGCCGAACCCTCCGCCGGTGAGTTCGATGCCGGTGAGAACGCCGTCGGTCACCACCGCTTTGGCCGTCGCCCTCGACTGCACCTGGCTGGAGACATTGGTCACGGTCGCATCGCCCACCCAAAGTCCGGCCATCGAAGCCACGCGGGCGGACGCCGGGAGGCTGATGTCGAACAGGTTCGAGGAATCTGTCAGGCGGAGCAGGCTGGCATAGAGCGCATTTGAGGCGCCGGACATGGCGGCGCGGTTGATACCGAAGCTCAGTTCCACGGTGCTGTTGGCGCCGATGACTTCGGTGTAGGCCCCGGCGACAGGAGTTTCGGTCCACGTCGCCGTCTGCGTGTCAAAGGTGCGCCTTGTCAGGGGCACATCACCCGTCACGGCATCCTGCCCGGCCGGAGCGGCGAGCGAAGGCACCGGCGTCAGCGTGAGAGTCACGTTCGCGGCGGTGGTGTTGCGGATGAGCGCGGTGATAACGGAACCGGAACGCCCGAAGTCGAGCCCCGTGGCCTGGCTCAGGCTGATGTTGAGCGGAGCGTAGAAATTACCCACCACTTCCGCCTCGAACCAGTAGGCCTTGTTGCGGTCCACCTGCTCGGTGGCGGTGGAGAAGACCTGGATCGGATTGGAGAAACTGAGATCCCCGCCGACATATTTGTAGATCTTCGCATTGCCCGAGATGGCCGCCGGGAACGGCTGGAACCAGGTCGAGAACGATGGATAGGCGGCACCGTTCAGTCTCGTCGGGAAACCGAGCAGGTTCGCCCCGGAACGCACCCAGGCGGCCGCCGGCGGCATCGCCTTCTGCACGAGGGGCACGTTGTATGTCGTGGCCGCCGTGCCGGAACACCTAACGAGGTATGCCGTCTGCCCGGTCATCTGCGAAAGATTGCTCTGCGCCGGCAGCCCGCGCTTCCACACATTCCACTCCGGCGTGCCGGCGCTCGGAATGAGCGGTGAATGGGTGAACTGAATCTGGTTGGGTTTGGGATTCCAGCGCCAGACTTCGAGGACGGCCGCGGCGTCACCGCTGTTCGGAAAAAGCACATCCGGCGCGGCATACGTGGCGTCGCCATGCAGGTAGATGGCATTCCAGCCGCCCTTGAGCGAATAAGTGGTGGAGAACCAGTGCGCCCGGGCGCTGCCGGCGAGAGCGAGAAGAACGAGGGCGAAGATCGTTTTCATGATTCAGCGAACCGTGAGGCGGTAGAGTTCCTTTTCGACTTCGGTGCCGGGCACGCAGGCCGCCGGGAGAATGCCGACGCCGGTCGCGGTGAAGGTTTCCTCTCCCGCCGGCATCGCAGCTCCCACTGCGGGCACTGCAGGGCCGGCGCTGAAAGGGACGCGCGTCCACGTCTTCAGGTCCGTGCTGCGCTCCAGCGTGTAGGACTTGCCGGTGATGGCGAAGAACTCGAACAGCACGCGATCCCCGGCTTTGCTTTTGATAGCGACTTCGAACCGCTCCGCCGCATCACCGGCGAACGTGCCCGCGAGGTATTCCGTAAAATTGCTCTGCCCGTCGCCATCGAGGTCCCCGTTCCGGTCGAT
The DNA here is from genome assembly GCA_964523105.1 of uncultured Akkermansia sp. Classification (GTDB taxonomy): domain Bacteria; phylum Verrucomicrobiota; class Verrucomicrobiia; order Verrucomicrobiales; family V1-33; genus V1-33. The sequence continues at coordinate 179,087 of CAZFZN010000003.1, read as the reverse complement.
CAGATTCATGGGCCAGAGTCCATCCTCTCCCGGAAACCTGCCGGCCTGGAACAACTGCCACTGCTCCCACGCGTCCGGCAGGCCGTCGTTGTCGGAATCCTCGCCCAGTGTCAGATCCAGCCGCACATGCTCACCTCCCTTGCCGGCAGTCAGATCGCCTTTCACCTCGATGGGAAAGAAGCGCTGCCCGCCCATCTCCACCATGAGCGAGAAGGCCCCCTGGGAGGCCACCGCCCGCGTGTTGTAAAGCGCTGTCGCCGGCCGCGCCTGGTCGATGCGGATTTTCAGCTCGTAATTCTTGTCAGGCTCAGCCAGCGGCCCGATGGTGGCGCGGCCGGCCTCCACGGCGCCCTTGAACAGAATCACCGCAGCATTCTCCGCCTTCACCACCTGCCCTGTCTGATCACGAACGATGCCGTGGAGCGTGTAATACGGCGCCGGGGGAAAGGCCAGCAGGCAGGCTGCGGACGCCGTCAGGAGAAGGCCGGTAAGGAGCGTTTTCATGGTGACTCTTTCCGGGTGAGAAGAATTTTTCCGGATTCCTTTCGCGGAATTCCGAAAAAATTTTCGCCGGCGCAGAAGTGGACATGCGGTGCGAATTCTCCGGCCTGCCGAACCACGGGTCCCGCTCCGGACTCAACAAGGCATAAAACGTCCCCGCATTGAAAAAGCCGCCGCGCTCATTCCCCCGGAATCTCTCCGGCGGGTCGCGCTTCCTGCCCGGGTGCCTCCGGCTGAGGCGTGGCAGCGGACCATACCCTTACTGCGGATTTCGCCTCCACAGTGCCCGTGGCAATGTGCCTACCATCCGGGCTGAAGGCCACGTTCCAGACCGCCGACGTCTGCTCCGGTGTGGAGAACACTTCGAGGCCTGTCTCCGCTTCCCACAGTTTTGCCGTCCGGTCATCGCTGCAGGTGACAATCCTTGTGCCATCGGGGCTGAAGGCCGCGCCGCGCACATTACCGGTGTGGCCCCTGAGAACGAAGAGTTCCTTACCGCTGGACGCATCCCAGACTCTGGCCTCCCTGTCATGGCCGCCGGTGACGATGCGCCGGCTGTCCGGGCTGAAGGCCACGCTCCAGACATATTTGTCGTGCCCCTTCAGCGTGTGAAGTTCTTCGCCGGTGAGCGCATCCCAGACTTTTGCCGTGTGGTCCCAACTGCCGGTAACAAGGCGCCGGCCGTCCGGGCTGAAGGCGACGCTGGTCAGGAGACCGGTGTGCCCTTTCAGGGAGAAAAGTTCCGCACCCGTTTCTGCATCCCACATTCTGGCTTCGCCGGGTTGTCTGTCCCCTCCCCAAACTCCCTCCACCCAGCCGCCAAATCCCGTCAGGATACGCCGGCCGTCCGGACTGAAAGCCACGCTGATAACACCGCTGCCGTGAGTGAGCCTGACAAGTTCCTCACCCGTCACCGCATCCCAGACTCTGACCGTTTCATCCTCCCCGCCGGCGACGATCCGTTTCCCGTCAGGGCTGAAGGCGACGCCTTTGACACCTTCCATGCGCTTCGCCCGGTTGGCTGTGCCGGGACTCATGCGGACACTGCAAACCGCCTCACCGGTTTCCGCATTCCACACTTCCACGTTGTTGTCCACACGGCCGGTGACGATGTGCCGGGAGTCCGGGCTGAGGGCGAGACAACTGAGTTTTGGCAGAGGGAACTCCCGTGCGGACACATTCTGACCCTGTGCGGCGTTCCAGAATTTCAATGTTCCATCCACGCCGCCGGTGATGAGATGCTTTCCGTCAGGGCTGAAGGCCGCGCCCGTCAGGGCTCCTGTGTGCCCCCGGATGCGGAAAAGTTCATGGCCGGTTTCTGCATCCCACACGATCGCTGTCTGATCACCGCTGGCGGTGACGACGCACCTTCCGTCAGGGCTGAAATCGACGCTGTGAATTGAGTCCCGATGGCCCTTAAGAACGAAGAGCAGACGTCCCGCCGCCGCATCCCAGACCTTCGCCGTTCCGTCCCAGGCGACGGTGACGATGCGTCTGCCGTCCGGACTGAGGGCGATCCCCCGGATCGAATCGCTGTCTTCTCCAAGGCTCAAAAGAAGCTGACCGGTCGCGGCATCCCAAACCATTCCCGGTCCGGAACCGCAGCCGGTAACAATGTGTTCGCCATCCGCACTGCACGCCACACTCAGCACCGGCGCAGCGAGCCCCGCGATCCGGAAAACCTCCGCACCTGAAGCTGCGTCCCAAACTCTCGCCGTGCCGTCTTCGCTTCCCGTGACGATTCGCGTGCCGCCAGGAATGAAGGCCGCACTCCGAACACTTCCGGTATGTCCTTTCAGGGTGCATACCTCTACTCCAGTTACATCCCAGATTCTCGCCGTACCGTCATCGCTGGTGGAAACGAAGCACCGGCTGTCCGCGCTGAAAGCCACGCGGCGCATGACGCCAGTGTGTCCATTACGGCTAAAGAGCTTCCGTCCCGTGACCGCGTCCCACAATCTGGCCGTCCCGTAATCGCTGCCGGTAGCGAGGTAACGCCCATCGGGGCTGACGGCCAGGCAACTCACGGTATAGGGCTCGCCTTCGATTGTCCTGACAGGGCTGATCCGCGACCACAGATGGCGCCACTCCCACCCGCGCAAATTCGGCCGGCACTCTTCAAGGTAATGGAGCGCCAGACCGCCATTCCCGGCCTCGAAACTCGCCTGAGCCAGCATTATTCTGCCGGCATAAACCAGCCAATCGGCCCGCTGCAGATGCGCCTCCGCGGCCTTCCGGTGCCTCTCCGCCTCCTGCCGTGCCGATTCAGCGGCGATCCGGAGTCTCGCCTCGTCCTTCCTTGCCCGGGACTCTTTTAAGGCGAACCATGCGCTGAAGCCGCTGCCGGCGATCATCGACAAGGCGACCAGGCACATGGCGGCGAACGCGCCGCGATGTCGCCGGATCCACTTGGCCGTGCGCTCCAGCGAAGTGACGGGCCGGGCGTGGATGGGTTCATGATTCCGCCATCGGTCGAGTTCAACGGCCACAGCCTCCGCGGATCCATAGCGCTTCTCCCGGTCTTTTTCGAGACAGCGCAGGCAAATCGTCTCGAGGTCGCGGTCCACCGCCGGACTCAGCAAGGAAGGCCTGACAGGTTCATTTTCTAACACCTGTCGCACCGTCTCCATCATCGAGCCGCCCGCGAACGGCGGCCGCCCGGCGAGCAGTTCATAAAGAATCGCGCCCAGCCCGTAAACATCCGCCGCAGTCGTCAATCCCTTGACCTCCCCGCGCGCCTGTTCCGGCGACATGTAGGCGGGTGTTCCGAACATCGTCAGGGAACGCGTCAACTGACTGTCGCCCTCCGCCAGCTTGGCCAGTCCGAAATCCGTGAGGTGCGGCTCGCCCCGGGCGTCGAGCAGCACATTTCCCGGCTTAATATCGCGATGCAGAATGCCGCGCTGGTGTGCGTAGTGAACCGCCCGGGCCAGTTTGACCAGCAACCCCGCGGCCTCATCGGGAGGCATCGGCGAACCGGCATCCGCCAAACGCTGCGCGAGGGAGCGGCCTTCGATCAGCTTCATGCTGAAGAACGGCTGGCCCTCCCACTCTCCGGCTTCATAAACCGGCACGATATTCGGATGGTCGAGACTGGCGGCAGCGCCGGCCTCGATGCGGAAGCGGTCCACCACATCGGGCGCAGCGAAGGGTCCCGAGACCATCAATTTCAGAGCCACCGTCCGGTGCACGTGCAGTTGCCGGGCCCGGTAAACGATTCCCATGCCGCCGCGCGCAATCTCATCCACGAGGACATAGGCTCCAAACTCCCGTGGCAGAGTTCCGGGACCCGCCGGTGGCGGCCCGGTCTCGAGCATGGCGGTAATCAGGCACTTCGCACAAAGCCCCCTCGAAACCTCCGGGGACAGCACGGCTCCGCATTCCTGGCAGGCGGTGCTGGCTGAGGATGGAGACATTCGGACGTGTGGTTTAGTGTCTAAGAAGGCGAACCGGCCAATCCTTTCGTCCCCCCGGAGATTATTTGGCGAGAGTCCCCGCAAGGTGGCGCAACTCCGGTTCGATTTCTTCCGGTGAAGCCACCGTATTGGCGACTTCCTCGAAAAGCAGCGCCCGGAACCGCGCCCGCATGCGAAAAATCGCCGAAGTCACCCCGGAAACCGTCATGCACAGCAGGCCTGCCGCCTCTTCATATCTCACGGCACCCTTGTCGTCGAGCAGGTATCCCTTCAAGACCTCGAACCGGTCCTCCGCCATTTCCTTCGCCAGCCGGTCGATCACTGCATCGAAGAGCGTTTGGGCCCAGCGCCGTTCATAGAGCGTTTCCGGCGTCTCGGACTCGACCGGTTCCCTGCGGTAGCGCTCGTCGGCTTCCATGCCGTCCAGCGACAGGACCTGGCATCCGCCGCCCCGCCGCGCGGCCTGTGACTTGTCCCACTCATTGGCCAGGAAGTGAGTCATCGATGTGAGGAGAAACGTCCGGAACTTCCCGAGGTCATGATTCACGGAGCGGAGGAAATGCTTCCCGATGAGCCGCGCGAAAAACTCCTGGGTCAGGTCGCTCGCGTCTTCATGGCTGTGGCCCCGGCGGCGCACGAACGCATAAAGCGGATACCAGTAACTGCGGCACAGCAGCGCCAGCGCATCGTCCCGTTCCGGCGAAAGGCTGTCCCCCGCACGCAGCACCATGGACCAGTGGGTCGTCAGAAATGGTCCGGCATGAGGGGCTCCAATGGGCTGTTTCGGTTCGTCGGCAGGCATGAAAAGAGAGCGGTCGGCTGCCGGGGTTTTACGACACCCTGAGGGCCACGACAATTCTGATTTGCCCGCGAACGGCCGGATTCCTGTCCCGGCCGGATGTGCAGACCGGGGGAATCTCACACCGCCAATCGAGTGCCGGCCGCAATAACCATCCGGTCACCGTTCCCAGCGGAAGGCCGCGAGCCGTCGCACGCTGCGCGGGAGGCGCTGTGCAGGACACTGCCGGCCGCCGGCTATTTCTCTTCTCCCAGCGGACCGAACTGCGCTTCGTAGTTCGTGATGAGGTTGTTCAACATTCTGGCAAGCCGCCTCGCGACAAACGGAGTCATGACAACCCGGTCGGTCAAACGAACCGGGATTTCGTTCTGGGTCCGGTCGAACGCCTGGATCATGCCCAGCAGCAGGACCGTTTCCTCCCTCGTACTCGTGACATTGGCATAATTGGCGTAACTGCTTTGCATGCCGGAATCGTCGAGCCTCAGGCGGGGTGCCGCGGCCTGTTTGGCGGGGGCGGGAGCTTGACTGGCGGATTCAGCAGGTGGCGTCGGGGGGGTATTGGTTTCGGCGGGCATGGTTGTTTCAGTGGTGACAGGCTTGGAGGGTTTGGTTGCTTTGCTCTTTCCCATAAGATTTGAGGCGTCGCAGGTTATTCACCGGCAGGATTCAGTTCAAGCGGTGCCTCTTTGATGGCCTTGAGCAATTGTGCCACCGAACGGCCGACGGCGGAGTCTTTCATGTCCGCCGGCTGCAACAGATTCCGGTCATGGAAGTCGATTCTGCCAAGGAACGGATCGTCCCCATCGATGAGGCGGACAGCCTTCTCCCGGGGAGCGTTGATGCCGGGCAGCTGATGGCCGAACTTATCAATGAGATGCTGCACACCGCCGATTTCGTTATGGTGCGCGGCGGAATCTGCGGCTCCGGCGGAATCAAGAGGAATGGCGGCCGCAGGCAGGTGGCGCTCGCCGGCGGCCAGCGTTTCGTGCATGGCGTCATGACCCTCGCCGTCGTCTTCGCTGTGTCCGAAGCCGAAGAAGTGGCCGATTTCATGAGCCACGACAGTCAGAAGATCGATGCGACCACTGGCGGGGCCGTTTTGATCCGCGATCATCGCACTGCCGGAGAGGGCGGATTTGGCCGGCGTGAACTCACTGGAGCTTTCGGGTGTGGGGTCGATAAACCAGCCGTGGCCGGCGGCATCGGTATCGAGCGTGATGACCCCGTTCTGGACCCGCCCCAGTTCAAGCCCCGGCAGATCCGCGACGCGAATCTCCAGGCTGCCTGGCGGCATCACCAGATTGGAGCCCTGGCTCAACTTCCAGAGGCGCAGCGCCTCGTCCACCAGCGGAGCCGCCAGACTCTCAGTGAGCGGCGCTGCGTTATCGCTTCCCGCCAGCGCCGCCAGCGACGCCTGGCCGGCAGCCAGCCGCGACTCCGGCCCTCCGGCTCCGTCGCCGCCAAGCGCCGCCTGGCCGGCAGCCAGCAGCGACTGCGGCACCTGCGGGTCATTGGTTTTCGCCGTCGCAGAGTCGAAGGAGGCCGTGCCGCCTTTGACAAAGAGTCCAAAACCTCCGTCCACCGCCACCGCATTGAAGTTGTGACTGACCATGGAGGAACTGGTATTCGCGGTATTGGAGACGGTGAGCGTTGCCGTGGAGTCCTTGATAAAGAGTTTCAGGTTGAAGTCGGTGTTCGCTGCGAGAGCGGCCATGCTGACCGACTTGTCAGTGACCCAGCCGGCCCGGGCTGTGTAGTGTCCAATCAGGATTTGGCCGGACTGCACGTCGAAGGCTGCCCACTTGAAGTCGCCGTTGCTGTACTGATCGAAGATCACGCCGGCGCGGCTGGATGTGCTGAGCGTGGTGGACAGTTCGAGGGCGGACGTGGTGGCGAGCTGCGTGACCCCGGAGAGGTCCATCATGTTGAAGGCAAACCCGGACGGAGCGGAGGTGCCGGTGAATCGGCCGCCGGAGAGCGACCATGCGCCGGTCGAGTTGCCGTCGAACATGTCGCCGGTGCCGGAGGCGAAGTCGGTGCTGCGGGTGTTGTTCACCACGGGCGGCAACACCTGAACGGTGATGTTGTCCATGACGCCGCGGGCATTATTGGAGCCGAAGCCGACGAGTCCCCAGTTCAGGCCGAAGCTCATGCCGTCGATGACGCGGGCATCGAAGGTGTGGGAGACCGACTTGTTGTTCACGACCACCGTGGCGGAGAGGCCGTTGATGGCCACGAGCACGGAGTAGAACCGGTCGGCCTTGGCCAGGAAGGGGGTTTGCGAATCCACGATCCAGCCCGCCGCATTGCGATGACCGATGACGAGCTTGTTCGTGGAGATGTCGATGCCGGCGAACTTGAAGTCCTCCTGACTCACGTAGTCGAAGATCGCATAGCTGTTCGCGTTCCACCCCGCCGTTGGCTTGATGGCCTTGATCAGGGCGTTGATCTCAAAGTAGGAGGGCAGCGCATCGCCGATTTGATAGACCGCCACGGCATCGCTGTGGGGCGAGGTGGCCGCCACCTGGAGCTGTCCGCCGCTGACCTGCCAGATGCCGCTGTCGGGCAGGAGATTCTCCGGCTTGTTGTTGTCGAACGTGGCCGAGCGGAGCACATCGCGTTTGCCTCCCGGGATATTGCCCGCCTGGGGATCCGCCGGAGCTCCGGTCTGCTGATGGAACAACAGGTGGTCCTGCTGGCGAATGAGGCCGAGTTCGCCGTAGGGCTCCCCATTGCGGGCGGGGTCGGCGGAACCTTCGTCCTTCTGACGCGTCGGGTCGGCTCCGTCGCTCTCGCTGAGCGCATAGAGGAATTCGGAAAGTTGCGGCTGCAGCGTGCGACTGACCGTGGCGGTGCCAAACGGGGCGAACGGCACGAGGTAGGTATTGAATTCCCCGACCCAGTCGATGAGGCGGTCCCCGCCGGTGTTGGCGATGAGCACGTCGCGACCGCCACCGCCGTAGGCGCGATCCTCATAGTAAGGCTGGGTGTCGGGCGCTTCGTTGTCGTACTGTGCGTTCTCGGTATCGTGCGGCGGCTTGACGTCCACCGTTTCGGTGAGGTGGTAGTCGTCGTCGTTGATGAGGTCGTTGCCGAAACCGCCGTAGGAAGTGTCCCTGCCGGTGCCGCCGACGATCCAGTCGTTGCCGAGGTCGCCGAAGACGCGGTCCCTGCCGTCGTCGTAAGTCGCTCCGTAGGGCACGCCGTCCGGCGTGACGCCTCCGGGGCGGAAGATGCCCTCGCCGATGCCGACTCCGGCATAGCTGGAGTTGAAGTTGAGGAAGAACTCACCGCGCACCACGCCGGCCTGTCCTTTGTAGGCTTCGCCGACCTGGACGAGCGGGTTGGTGGACTCGACGACGATCTCGATCTTGCGGCGCGGGTCGTATTCGTCGTAGAGCGCGAATTCGCCGGAGCGGCGGTTGCGGTCCTTGTGCCAGCCGGTCGGGTCATCGACATTAAAGCGGAGCGCATCGCCCGGATTGTAGGGCCGGCTCCAGTCGCTGCGGGCGACACCGTTGAGTTCGTTGGCGAAGCCGTTGCCGTTGGCATCGCCCTCCTCGTAGGTCTGGGTCCATGCGACCTCGATGGCCTCGGCGCCGGAGATGGCGTCATCACCGGAACCGCCGTGCATGGAGTCGTTGCCCAAACCGCCGAAGATAATATCGTTGGCGTGCTGCGGAACGATAGTGGTCGGATTCAGATAGGCTTCGATGCCGCCGTCAGGGTCGAGGTTCCAGGGAGTGAGATCCACCGTCTTCTTCAGTTCGTCGGCGACGTTGATGGTGGCGATCTGAACATTGCCCGGCGTGTAGATATTCTCGTTGAGGGCGTTGCCGTTGATGTTCTTCAGATCCTGATCCGAAGCGAACTGGAACTGCGCCACACCATAGAGCGGTTCGCCATAAACGGCGCTGTTCCGGCTCGTGAAGATGCGCCCGTCGTCGCCGAGGATGCCGTCGTTGCCGGTGCCGCCGCTGATCCAGTCGAAGCCCCAGCCGCCAATGATGTCGTCGTCTTCCGCGTCCCCGAAGGCGATGTCATTGCCTCCCTGCAGATAGACGGTGTCGTCACCCGTTTCCCCGTGCACCTCGTCGTGGCCGCCAATGTCATGGGCGGCGTAAAGATCGAACTCGCTGCGCAGCCCGGCACCGGCGGTGGAGGAGAACAGCGTCGGATTGAAGTCCGGACCACCGGGAGTGTAATCCAGTGTGGCCACTCCGCGCACCACGAGTCTCGTGGACCCGTAGCCGCCGAAGGTGTCGAAGTTAAAGGTGACGTAATTGGGCGCGAGCGGAGTGAGGTCCGGCCGCGGATTCACGTCGGTGGAGTTTGTGCCGACGATGCGCACGATATTGGCATTGTCACCGGCGATGGTATCCGCATCCGCCGCATGGCGCGTGAGCGTGGTCAGGCTGCCGTCCGCGTTCTGCGCGTTGTTGCGGCTGATCTGAGTCCCGGCGCCGCCGAAGATGAAGTCATCATCATCCGGGCGGTTGTCCGGAGTCGTCAGGCTGAAGAAGCCGGAGGAGCCGCCGACGAGGTCGTCCTGGCCAAGCCCGCCGAAGACGACATCGCAGCCGCCGCCGCCTTCCACATAGTCTTCGCCGTCGCTGGCGGCGGATTCGAAGCTGGCGACCACTTTGAGCGGTCCGACGGGATCGGTGGCATCCCCTTCCGCGCGGGCGGCGCCCACGTGACCGGTGGCGGCCACGGCGGTCGCGATGGAACCGTCTCCCTGAATGATGTCATCCCCGAGTTGACCGAAGATCTGGTCATGGCCTGCGCCGCCGGCAATGTAATCATTACCGAAACTGCCGACTCCAGCATTGCCCTGGTCGAAGGCAAAGTTGTGCTGGCTGGCGTAGTCGATGGCATACTCGGCCCACCATTGCGGGCCTGACGGATCGCGATAGCTGCGGGCGATGCCGTCGGTGAGCAATGCCCCGCTGTTCCCGGCAGACGGGAATGGAGCGACGTCGCTGCGGCCGTAAATGATCGTGCCGGCAAGCGTCTGGAAACGCAGGCTGGCGATGTCATCCAGCAGGCTGTCGTCGTAGGCGCCACCCATGCGGGTGAGGAAGACATTGTCGCCGAAGATCAGATCGTCCTCGGTGCCACCGTCGATCATGTCATTGCCGGCGCCGCCGATGAGGATGTCAGCGATGTTGGTGCCGTAGAGCGTATCGTCGCCGCCGTTCTGCAGTTCGGCGGAATTGATTTCGAGAACCGATCCGAGTTCCGTCGTCTGAATCTTCTGGAGCAGAATGGGCGGCAGGTTCGGGTCTTCGACCGCCTGCACGATAACTCCGTGGTCGCCGAAGATGATATTCTGCTGATCCTGAGAGGCGCTGCCGTTGCCGTCGATGGTATCGCGGCCGGCCGTCAGGTCGTCACGGACCGGTGATGGAGCGGGCTTGAAGGTGCTGTCCGCCTTGTCGAGCGTTTTATCCACGGACGGTTCCGGGCTGTTGTCCACCGTCGCGATTTGGAGCGCCCTCGTGAGGATGTTCACATTTACGCCGCTGTCGCCGTAGATGTGATCCACGCCGCGCTGACCGAGGATAGAATCGTCACCGGAACCGCCGGCGAGGTGATCGCCCGCCTGGCTGCCGTAGATGAGATCGTTGCCGGCACCGCCGTAGGCTGTGAAACCGACCGTGGGCAAATCTGCATCCGCCGTGCCAGCGAAGAGCGGACGCGCATCGATGATGTCGTGACCGGCGAGTTTGTAGGGATTGGCGATCGGGAAGATCCACTCGTCGTCCTCGTTGTCCTCGTCCGGCAGCTGCGGGAATGGATCGTAGGGTTTCTCGCCAAACTCCAGCCCGAGGCGGTCGGAGGCCCGTCCGGAATACCAGACGCCGTCCTGACTGGTGTCGCCGTATATGACGAGCGGGCTGTCAGGCCCTGCTCCGCCTTCGATGAGGAAGTGATCGCCCCCGACGCGCTTGCCGCCGCTCTTCGTGACGTCATATCCGAAGATTGTCAGGGTGCCGGTTCCATTTTCATCGCAGCAGTTGTCGAGCGCAGCATTTTCCAGCACGATCTTCGTGCCGCCCGAGATGATGGAAGCAATGGTGAATCCGCCGGCGACGCCTTCGATGTAGATAACCTGACCGACATAGAATCCCGCGGCTCCCCATGTGCCTCCGGTGCGCGCTACGGTGGTCTGCAGTCCGGTGACCGGGCCCTCGGTGACATTCTCCAGCTTAATGGTGACCGTTTCCGTCACCTCAGTCTTCAGCGCTTCGGCGACGTAAATGGTCTGCGGGATGCCGAGGCCCGGCGTGAGCGCGGGGCCATCCAGCACCATGATGGAGTTCGTTCCCCAGCCGACGAAGGAATTGGGCGGTGGGGTGGCGTTGGCGAATCCAGTGATGACGCGGGTGAAGCTTTCGCCGGCGAGTTGGATGCGCTGACCCACCGCGTAGCGGTCCTCCACCCAGCTGCGGCCGTCGGTGCGGGTGAGGCTGTCGGAAGTGATGTCGAAGGTGCCGTTGGTTTCCGTCCAGCGGTTGCCGCCGCCGTGGACGACGGTGAGGCCGCCATGCGGGCCCTGCACGAAGATGGTCTTCACCACCGCGGCTGCGGTGGTAAGAGGCTTGCCTTCGAGCACCATGCCAAGACCGTCGTCCGTGAAGGAGAGGATGCGGTACTGCGCATCGCCGCCGGCATCGCGCAGGGTGATGAGGTGGCCTTCGAGGAAGCCCGCCGATTCCCAGGTGGCGCCGGTCTTCGTGATGGTGCCTCCCGTCGCGGAGCCGGTGACTCCGATCGTCTGGCCCACGAGCATCACCAGCTTGTCCGTGGCGATGATCTTCTGTTCGCCCGTCAGCACCGGCAGGGCGTGACCGGAAACGTTCTCCACCACGAGGATGGAGTTGTCGTTCGGATCCTTATAGTAATCACCCGTGGCGGGATCAATGTATTCCGGACCGGTCAGCGGATCGCCGTTCGCATCCACGTATTCGTAGTCGTCATTGATGGCGACCACTCTCCACTGGCCGGTCTGGCCTTCGATTTCGATGAGTTGATCGATCAGGAAGCCCTGGGCTTTCCAGTCGAAGTTGTCGCGAACGATGGAGCCGCCGCCGGTGGTGGGCGTGAAGACGAATTCGTTCTGCGCGGAGACAAACGGAGCAGGCTGCAGCGTCTCCGTGACGTTGAGATAGTCGTTGCCTTCTCCGAGCATCAGATTGACGACCTCGACCGTGGACTGGTTCACGTCGGTGTCGAACCCGGAGGAACCGAAGTTTACTTTGCCATAGCTGATGCCGCCGGGATACACGAGCGACTCCCCGAAGGTATCGTCGGCATTGCCCGTAGCGAACTGGCTGAAGTCGAGTTCATCGGCCATGCTGAAGCCGGTGATCGTGGTGCGGCCGAGCGTGCCGTTGGTGTTGGCTTTGCTGGAGTCGTTGAAGATGTTCAGCACATCGATCTGCTGGCTCTCGGGCGGCTGAGCCCCGATAGCGATGAGGAATTTGTCGGTCTCACCGGGCAGCTTGACGCCGTTGGTAAGTGAACGGTCGGCACCCGTGGGCCCGCCTTCAACGGCGAGAGGTCCGCGCAGATTGGAGAGATAGTGGGCACTGACGGGGAAGATTTTCACGCCTTCGCGCGTCGGCGGCACATCGTAGAACGGATCGGCCTCGAGCACGATCTCCTGCTGCTTGAACCATGCGTTGGCGTCCGCCTCCGCACCGGTGAAGACCGCGGACATGGCGATGCGGTTCACTTCGACATTGAGCGTGCCGGTGAGCCATGCGGGCAGCGCACCGCCGTTCTCCAGAGTGAACTGGAGCCGGTCGTCCTTGCTGTCGTTGTCTCCGCGAATCAGAGCAATCTTGAAGTCGGCGAACTCGGCCGGATTGGCAGAATTGGTGACGCGGACGCGCTGACCTTCGAGGAATCCTTCGCCGAGCCAGCCTTCCACATCGCCGACGGCGGCGGTCCGGAAGAGACGATCCACGAAGACATCCGCCCCCGCCTTGGCGGAAAGGAACGGATCGAGGACGTTTTCTTCAACTGTCACCGAACCCTCCCAGATGCCTTCCGGCGAAATGACGGACACTTTGACCACGTCCTGGATCTCGGTGGGAACTCCCACGCCGAACGCGGAGTTGATGGTGATGGTCGCATCCGTCACGTCCGTCACGACAAACTGACCGTCATAATTCGCTCCCGCACCTTCGATGCGGATGATATCGCCGGCGACCCAGCCTTCGTCCACGAAGCTGCCGAGGTCGGCACCGGTGCCGCGGGTCAGCGTGCCGAGTCCGGCGGTGTTCTGGAAGATGATGGAGCCGAGGAACCGCTCGGTGGGACGATAGGTCCCGATCGTTTGATAGGTGGTGGGAATGACGACACCGAGGCTGTTCCGGATTTCCCTCACATCGGCGAGGCCGTCAGTCAGGATGGCAACATCGACCGTCTTGCCGGCCTCCACCTGACGGGTGAGGCGCAGCAGGTAGCTGTCCGTGCTCGTGGGATCGTTCTTGATCAGGAGCGTGCGGCCGCCGCTTTCAAGAACGACCGCGCCCTCGGTTTCGTTGTCGATGACTTCCACGTCGAGGTATCCGGGGCCGGACCTCAGGTTCGGGAAGACATAGTCATTGTCGGCATCCACGGAGGAGGCGTCCTTCTCAAAGTAGATGACGGCGGTCTCCGGATCTTCCCCGACGAAGTCATCCAGCGCCTCGACATTCACGCGCACACCGGTATTCCAGTTCGCGGAGGTGAAGGCGATGGTTTGGGTGGCTTCGTTGAAGCGTCCGCTGCCGCTGCCGTCGGTGAGTTTGATGGCGGCATCGTCGCCGTCGGCCAGTCTGAGTTTCACCACGATGGTGTCGCCGGGTTCCGGCGCCCGGGCGAGCTGGACCAGCACCGAATCCGTGAGGCCCGTCAGGGTGGAGCCTTCGATCACCAGGGTGCGGCCGTCCTCCAGTCCGGAGTTGGGATCGATTTCGGTCACCCGCACTCCGGGCGTGTCGTTATCGATGACGGTGGCCTCCACGTTGCGCACGTCGGTGGCGTCGTATTTGGCGACATTGGAAATGACCGAGTGCTGCACTACGACCACGCGGTCGCCTTCGGAGCGCGGATCGTCCGGGGCATAGACGAAGACCTTCTGCTCATCGTCCCAGTTGGTGGAGTCGAAGCGGAGCACGATGGCGCGGTTGTTCACCTGCGTGTTATCGCCATTGACCACGATCGAGCGCTGGAAGTCGGCGGGGGTGACCAGTCCGCCCGGATCCACCGTAGAGAGCCAGATGGTATCCCCTTCCCCGTCCACCAGCGGCGGGTCATTGAGGTCGTAGCCGTCGCGCTCCTCCTGATTGGAACGTGAAGCCGAAACGGTAACATACACCACATCGCCCGGGAACAGTTCCTCGGCGAGACGGACGGTGTAGAAGTCGAACATGCCGACGGCATCCTCGCGCACGATGGTGCTGCCGGAGGTGACATCCCCGGCCGCCTCTTCGTTGATGACCACAAGCCCCTCTTCGTTGGAGGCGACATTGTAGTCGAGACCGTCGATGAGCAGATTGTTGTAGAGGAAGTCGTCCGAAGTGACGAGGTGATCGACGGCGCCGCTGACACCTTCGAGTTCGCGGGTCACGATGTCTTCGGTGACATCACCGGCGACGTTGATGGTATCGGAGCCAAGGCCGCCAATCACACGGTAGGCCACGCCAAACTCGGTGGACTGGATGAAGAACTCGTCGTCGCCTTCGAGGCCGTCCACTTCCACCACTTCGATGGTGGTGTATCGCACATTGAGGCCGGCGCCGAAGATGCCGTTCTTGGTAATGGCGATGTCGTCCGCGAACTCGGTTCCGAGAATGACCAGTTTGTCGAACCCGGTGCCACCGTCCACGGAGACCGGCGCGTTGACGTTGTAACGCACTTCGTCCTGGCCGCCGCCGGAGCGGATGTCCGGGGCCTGAGCGATGGAGAAGCCGCGGCCGATCTGCGGGCTGGCAACGCCGTCTTCGTCGAGCACGATGACATCGTCCGTGTAGTCGCCCTGGGTGAGATTGAGGTCCACGTAGTTGATCGTAAGGTCGCGATTGACGTCGAACGGACTGACGCCGGGGCCGGCCGGCGGCAGGGCGTTCAGTTTGGCTGCGAGACCCGCTTTCCATGTTGCCAGAGCAGTGGCATTGCCGAGCAGCGGGAGGGTGAGGGCATCGACCGTCTGCGCCACCGTGTTGGCCGGGTTGGCCTGCTGAATCTGGTCCAGCGCCTGCAGCACAGCGACCCCGTCGTCGAGGTCCTTCTTGTCGAGCACACCATCGTTGTTCCAGTCGAAGTCCACCGTCGCCGCGAGAGCGAAGGCGCGCACGATGAAGAGGTCGTTGTCGTCATCGCCTTCGAGCCTCAGTTCGGCCTGATTGGAATAGACGCGGAATTCATCGTTGCCGGTGCCGCCGAGAGCGACCATTGGCGCTGAGATGCCGGGCGAGAGCCAGCCGCGGGTCGTCGCCACCAGATTGGCAAAGACGTCCTCCGTGAGCAGATTGCCTTCCGCCTCCGTGCGGTTCGCTCCGAATACCTGGCCGACCTGGAACAGGTCGAAGCCTTCACCGCCGTCGAGCGTGGTAATGACCGTCGCATCGTCGGAGTAGTAGGCATCGTTGCCGCCCCGGCCTTCGATCACCAGCCGTCCGTTGAGGCCGGTGTCGTAGTTGATGCGCTGGACCTCCGAAGAGCTCTCATTGCCCACAACCACATCTTCATACGTGGACACCACGCCATGGAGCATGGCCACGAAGCCCGGGCGGTCTTCGCCGGTTTCGCCAGGGAGGTCATTTCCGGCCCGCAGGAGGAAGATGTCATCGGTTGGGAAATTCTTTCCGGACAAGTCACGGCCGTTATCTGCACTGTCGAAGCCATAGACAAAGGCCTCGTCCACACCGTCATCTTCGAGTCCCTTGTCGAGGATGTTGATAATGTAGTTGCGCTCATCCACCCCGTTGGAGCCGGTAGTGTAGATGAAGTAGCTGTCGCTGTCCGCCTGCCCATCTAGTGTCAGGGTGTGTTCGGCAACGACGGTTTCCGTTTCCGGCGAGGTGCGGGTCGCGGCATCCTGCAGATAGAACACGGTCATGCGGTCTTCGCCGTCGTCACCCGCACCGGCGATGGCGGAGGCTGAGCCGTAAACCCTCGTCTTGGAGCCGATGAAGATGTAACCCAGATCGTTCTGACTGGTGCCGCCGCCAATGCCTGTCGGATCGCCCAGTTGGAAGGTATCCACGTCATTGTTCCCGAAGATCTGTGTGAGATGCGCCGGAGCCATGAGGCTCGGAACCGCCGTGCCAACCGGGTTGAGGCCGATCTCACTGCCATATGTGACCACTGCGCCGGCGATAATGCGGCCGCGCAGGATCATGTTGGTTCCAGAGTCCACATCCAGGTTGCCGTGGTCGCCGCGGAGCGCGATGCCCAGCGCGGCCATGATTTCCGCGTTCTCGTCGGTGAACACATTGTCCCCGGCGCGCAAATCAATCGAGCCATTCTCCGCGAAGACCTGACCGCGCGGCACCACGCGGAGCGAGTCCACATGATTGCCAGGAAGTGTCGTGTTGTCCTCGGCGAAGAGAGCAGTGCCGTGGTCGATGAGCAGCAGATTTTCATCCAGGTCGGCGGATTCGGCCACTGTGATGGTAATGCTGCCCGTGTAGGTGTGCGCCATCAGCAGGCGCAGTCCAGCGTCGGTCTCGGTGAGCCAGATACTGGCGGAGGCTTCGAGCGAGACGTCGTCGTCGTCGCTTTCGAGGGCCGCGTTGAGGTTCGGGAGATACAGCAGCGGATCGCTGGAGGTCGCATTGCCGGCGAGAGGATCGCCGAAATCCGTCGAGGCGCGGCGACTGTCGATTTCCAGATCATCGCCGCCCTCGCCGATGCTGCCACCACCGTTGGCGTCGAGGTCAATCGTCTGCCCGAGCACATTGGCCAGGGCGTCGTTGCGGGCGTCGATGATGGAACCGGCCACCGTGCGCAGCGAAACATCGCGCGAGGTTTGCACCGTGTGGATGCGCATGTCGCCGGAGGTCTCATCCAGGAAGATGCCAAGCGTGCCGGCCACCGGCGCCATGTCATAGGCGCGGAGCACGCCGGTGTTGCCCTCATTGATTTCGAGGAAGTTGTCAGGGGTGCCAATGCCGCCCGGCGTCAGGCCGCCATAGACCAGCGTCGGACTTTGCACTTCCCCGCCGCCGCCTTTGATGTCGCCGGCATCCGGGTTCACGAAGCTGGAAGCGGCGATCATGGTGATGTTCACACCCGCCACGTCGGACTCGGTGTTGGCATCGCGATCCGCGTCGAGAATGCGCATCGGAGAATAGAGCAGCACGTCGTCGCCGGTGGAGGTGATGCTTTCCACCCGCATGTCCCCGGTTTTTTCTGTCAGGGCGATCCAGCCATTGGTCAGGACAGTGATGTGACCTTCACCCACCGCGTCTCCGGTGCGCGTCGCTTCAGTAATCCCGAGCACATTGATTGTGGTATCCGACGGATCGCTTTCCGCGGCGACCACCTTGATGTCGCCGGTGATGGTATCGAGGCCGGAGATGAGGCCGGCCAGTTCGCGGTCGCCGGTTGCAGGATTGATGCCGCGGAAGTCGTAGGTGGAGTCGATTTCCGTGTTGCCGGTGGCATAGACACCCCGGCTGACCCCGACAGGAGACTGATTCAGCGGATTATCGAAGAAGGTGTGGAAGACGTGATCCTGACTGGAGGTGTACTTTACGCGCACGCCGCCGGACTGCCCTTCACCCGTTTGGACGAGACTGGGAAGGAGGAGGGTATCGATGTCATCGCCGGCGGAGATGCGATCCACATTGACAAGGTACTCTCCGGCGATGTTCTGGCGCAGCAGGGCTTGCACATTCAGGAACACATCGTCGTCCGCATCCACCGTGAAGGTCTCGGCGCCGGTGAGGGTGTGAGTATTCGTCAGGGTGCCGGAAGGCGTCAGCGGGATGGCCGGCCCGCCCTCCGCCAGGGACAGGGAGAGCGACTGTCCGTCTCCGGCCATGGTCACGTAGTAATACCCTCCGTCTGTCAGTCCTCCGATGGCGGTGGAGGATGCCTCGTAGCGAACGAGCTGGCCGGTGTAGAATTTGGCGCCGAGCCCGACAAAAATGCGGTCACTGACCCCGCTCACCTGTGCGGTGATGAATTCAAAACTTTCGGGAATGCCGTCCGCATCGACGATATCCACCACGACGCGGCTGGAGGCGGTGCCGACACTCTTCGCGGCGTCGATATTGAGCGTGTGGCTGCGCACGAGAGAGGCCGGGCGCTGCTGGGACGCCAGGACTGAACCCTGCGTGTTCACGATCGAGGTGATGCCGATCGGATTGTTGATGAAGCCATTGAGTTCGATGTCGCCCGCACCGGTGTTCGTGATCTCGATGAGCGTGGGGGCCACGTCATGTTCGATGGCGAATGTCAGGGTGCGGTTGGCGGGACTGCCGCCTGAGAACGGGTTGAGCGTCACCAGCGGCTGACGGTCGGCGGTCACGTCCACATCGTTGAACTGAATCGTTTTGTCCGACTGGTTCAGAATCTCGACGCGCTGCAGTGTCTCGCGGAAGGTCCACGTGCCGGTGGAGCCGGCGATGGTGGAGGAAACGAACGCCACATCGCCGGGACCCGGGTTGACGATGTCGTTCACGATGATCTTCGGGCTCGCGATGGTATTGCCCGTGCCTTCGCTGGCGGCACCGCCTCCGGCCGTGTCGTTGACCGTGACATTGACCGCCTCCTCGATTTCCGCGTTCGGTGAGATGTTCAGTTTCTTCACGATCAACTCCGGCGAACGGCCCGAGAGGATCAGCACGTCGCTGGAGAAGTCTATTCTGTCTTCGATGGTGCGCGGCGCGCCGTCGTCGGATCCGCCGCCGGCGAGAGAACGCTTGGAGTGCCGTGCACTCGCCGGGGTGCTGATGTTGCTGTTGGTCGCCTGGCCGAAGAGCGCCAGGCGTTCCTCGGATGCGGGGGGTTCCTCTGCGTAATCATAATGCGACAGGGCCGGATCCGCATTGTCCCGGGGCCCGGCAGTGACCAGCGCGTCCGCCGCACCCGTGACATCGGCATCGAAGTCAGCCGTGGAGAAGGCGTCGGAATCGACGTGGCCGAAGAGACCGCTGGAACGCGAATAGGCGTTCGTGCGGATGGTGTTGTCGCGGTTGATGGCGATGAGGTCCACACCCTCCCAGCCTGTGAGGCGCGCATTGGTCTCGATGGCGGTGATCGCGTCCGCATCGATTTTGGAACGGC
Organism: uncultured Akkermansia sp.; assembly: GCA_964523105.1. Taxonomy (GTDB): domain Bacteria; phylum Verrucomicrobiota; class Verrucomicrobiia; order Verrucomicrobiales; family V1-33; genus V1-33. Next base: position 160,079 of record CAZFZN010000003.1, on the reverse strand, counting down.
TGTCGGCTTCCCCTTCGCTGTAGAACCCGGCACCCCGGCCATCGCTGTCGGAGGCGATGTCGGAATTCTCGATGTATGCCTGGAAGGCGGCGCGATTCGCCTCGAGGCGGGCCCCGGAGCCGAGGCGGACTTCCGATTTGGAGTTGTCCGTGGTGAAGCTTGCAATGGCTGTGCCGTCACCGCCGAGACCGATGCCCGACGCCTTCGCTTTGGCGGCCCCGGAGACCCGGCTCGTGACATGGAGCTTGGCGAGCTCACCCGCGAGAATCACGGCATTGGAGCCCACGGTTGCCGTGGTGACGAAGTCCATGTTCGACCGTGCTTCGGCATCCGCGAGCCCCACGAGGCCCCCCGTGGAGGTTTGCGTGGAGATGGTCGCCAGGCCGCCGGACACCGCGTCCATGATGAAGTCCTGACCGGCGGAAATGATCGTGCCGCTGCCGACCGAGGTCTCACTCGTGATGGTCTGGCCGGAAAACACGTTCGCTTCACCGATCGCAATGAATGCCCCGGCACCATTGGAGCCGAAACCGTTGGCATTGGTCTGAGCATTTGTCAGGATGCTGACGCTGCCGCCCGCCAGCAGTTGTGCGGCCGCAATGCCCGCTTTCACCGTGGGATTCACATCGACCCGGGCAGTGTGCTCACTGACGCCGATGAACGAGCCGCTGACGCCTTTGGCGTAGCTGGAGACCACGCCGTCGCCGGTCTGAGGAGCGATCACCGCCAGGGAGACTCCTCCCGGAGCCAGCAGCGTCTGCGTGGGAATGACGGTGGTTCCGGTAATGTCGATGCGGAGCTGGTATTCGTTGCCCGCCGCTCCGGATGAGAGGTCCACCGCCAGCTTGCCCAGCTGATGCTGCAGGTACGGCCCGGCCGCGGCCGTGGGGGTCAGATGCACGAGATTCCCCGCTCCGTCCTTCAGGGAGACACTGTTTCCGACGACGGATTCGACATAGTAGGTCCGTCCATCCACCAGCCCGCCAACGGGGCGGTTGGCGGCGCGGATGAGATTGTGGGCGGTGGGATCGTCGTAATCCGGAGTCAGCGCAATGACCGGGCTGTCGAAGGTATCATTGGCCGAACTCGCCCGCTGCACGATGGCGTTGGCATCCGAGCCCGCGCCGCCGGCGAAGGCGGTGGTGAGCCTCAGGGTGGCGCCGCTGGCGGAATCGATGGTGGCATTGCCGCCGTAGAACATATTCAGCAGCGAAACGGTGCCGCTGGTGATGCCCAGGGACGACCATGTCTGACCGGAATTCAGAGTGAGGGCGACGCGGTCGGTGCCGCCATCGTCCCACGAACTGATGGTGATGGCCTGATCCACGCGGGTGATATCATTGCCCAGAGGCTGGCTGCCCTGCAGCGTGATGGTGGAGCCGTCGCCGGAGATGCTCTGAATGGTGTAGGTGCCGTCGTTGCCGGAGGAGTTCGTGATGATGATGGGATCGCCGGCGGCAAAGCCGTCGTCCAGCCAGCTTCCGGACGTGCGCAGGATCTGATCCGCGCTGGCCGTGCGGACGTAGTAAACATTCACGTTGACGAGGTCCGAACGCTTGAGCTGCAGGTTCGAGCTGTCGCCGGTGGTGACCACGCGGTAGGTGCGCTCGTTTTCGAGCCCCCCGATCGGCGTCAGCACCCCGTTGCCGCTGGTGAAGTAGAACACGCGCTCCCCGTTGGCAAAGCCGTGGGCGAGCGGATCGCCCTCGGAGGCTCCGTCGAGATGGGCAAAACGGATATTCTCCGATCCCGGCGAAGAGAATTGCAGGGTGTCGGGATTCACGGTGCGGATGTTTCCCTCCCCGTCGTTGGAAACGACGACATCGACCTGACGGGAGAAGAAGGACAGGGCATCCGGCGCATCGTAGGTCACCGGATCGTTGACGCTGAGCCCGTGGCCCGCGCCGAGGTTGATGAGGTCCCGGTTGGCGGCATCGACATTGACGGAAATGTCCGTGGGGACGAAATCCGAGAAGTAATTCTGGGGATTGACGGCTTTGTCATAGCTGTCCACCAGCTTGATCTTGTTATCATCCACCACCAGCACGTAGTAGACGCCGGAGGTGTTCAGGCCGCCGAGATCAGTGACGGTGCCGTCCGCCCGGTAGTATTTGACCTGATCACCGGAGATGAAGTTGTGCGCCCGGTCGAAGGTGATGATCTCGGTGTTGGAATCGACCGCGTTCCCGGCGAATGGATTGCCGAAGGCGAGGTGGTCGTTGTCGATCCGGATGACCCCGTAGGTCCGGTTCACCTGGACCACCGTGGGCGGCCCGGAGTCATTCTCCCGGATTTCCGTGATGGTGTCGGAAAGGCCGGAGATGGGATTGCCGCCGGCCTCGTATTCGACAACGTCTCCGGTTTCCGTCCCGTGACTGGTCACCGTAATGGTGTCGTTCGTGTCGCTCGCCGCGGTGATGTGATAGTCCGGCACATTGCCGCTCTGCGGCACCACCTCCGCCTTCACGGTCACGCTTCCCGAAGTATCCACCACGGAAGCCGACTTGATCGTCGCGGTGACCATCGGATTGACGTCCACATCCGACAGGGAAGCGCCCACATCGACGGCGCCGCCGCTGGTGCCGGAGGTCTTGCCGTCCGCCTCGGGTCTGGCGAGGGCGCTGACGCTGATGTTGCCGGTGGCGAGGATGGAGGTTTTCTCTCCGATGAAGGCCTCGACCACAGGGTTGGCCGTAGCCACGGCATCGTTGTCGGCCACAGAGACGATGCCGCCGCCCGCGGTGACGACAGTGGCGCTCGCCGTGTCCTGCGAAGTGGCGTCGATGTTCAGTCCGCCGATGCTGTAGGCCGGATCGACCGGGAGCGCTCCGCTGTCCTGGATGCCTGCGGTGGTGGCGCTGTTGGCGTGCGCGGTGGCATCGGTGACTCCCACCGCGACGAGGATGCCGACGTTGAGTCCGTCGGTCCGCGCCGTGGCTTTGTTTTGATTGGTCGCGGTGATCGAGACACCGCCTGGCGCCGTGACCGTCGCTCCGCCGGCGATGTAACTTTCGATGTCCGCATTGGCATTGGCCGTGGCCTCGTTGATTTGCACGCCAATACCGGCGACACCGGCGGCCTTCACTTTTGCCAGCGCTTCGTTGGTGGTGTTGAAATTGTGCGAACTGCGGACGGCCACGCTGTTGGCAGTGATGTCGCTGTTTCCGCCAATGGCGGCGGTGAGCACCGGAGAAACCGTGGAGGACGCGGTCATGCTGCCGATGCCGGCCAGGCCTCCGGCAAGGCTGAAGGTTTCGGACCTCGCCTGGCCTTTGGATTCCGCCTCCACCACCAGCGCGCCGTCGATGGCGGCATCCCCGTCGAGCCGGGCGGTCAGCGCCGGGGAGGCGCTGGACTGAGCGATGGGAACCACCGCAGCGATCAAACCGCCGGTGGCCGCTTCGGCGTTGGCGGTGGCCTTGTTGTCCCCAAGGGCTTTCACTTCGAGACCGTCCCCGCCGGTGATATTTCCATCGACGTCGGCCGTGGAGCTTCCGTTGGCGGTGGACTTGGCCACACTGGCGCCGACGCCGGCAAGGCCGAGCGAGATTGCGATGGCGTCGGTCTCGGCATAGTTGCGCACGTTCGCCGTCACGATGCCGTCGCCCGCATTGAAGTCGATATTGCCGCCGCTGCCGATGAGCGCCGACACATTCGCATTGGCATCGGCCGTCGGGACCGCACCCTGGCCGGTGAGTCCGATGCCGCCGCCCGCGGCGATGGAATAAGCGTGGGCGCCGCGGCTGGCGGTGCCGGCGTTGTGGGCTGCAGTCACTTCCAGCCCGACGGTGGAGGCGGTGAATCCACTGCCGATGGTGGCGGTGACTTTGGGACTGACCGTCGCCTTCGACATGCTGATGCCCAGACCGAGCACACCGCCGAACATGACTCCCAGCAGTCTGGAATTCGCGTCCTGACTGGTCGTTGCCCGGACGGCTGTCAGGCCCGATCCATAGATCTCCACGTTGTCGAAGAGCTTCGCCTCGACCACCGGGGTCACATCGACGAAGCTGAAATTGAAGCCGGTGGCGGCGGCTCCGGCGGCCACGGCGACGGTCTCTGCAAAAGCATCGACAGTGGAACCCGCCGCCACTGTGACGGTGCCGACCGGCGTCGTTTTGCCGATATCGACACCGGTTCCAATGTGGGCATAAGTTTCGAGCGTGCCTGCATTGCCGTCGTCGGCAATGATGCGTGTAAAGTTCACTCCGCCGGCCACGGCACCGGCTTGTACCGTGTAGGTGTTGGCCGTGAGGTCCTGGGTATTGGTGGCGGTGACATCGACGGAGGAGGCGCCGTCGATGGTGCTGTTGCCGAGTATTTCCGCCCCCTGTGCGGACTTGTCACTCAGAATGCTGACCGCAGCCCCGACGCCGACGAAGCCCGCCTGAACGCCGATGGTCAGCATCGTGGCCTCACGGAATCCATTGGCAGTCACCGCCACCGCGCCGCCGGCGGTGACTTCACCGCCCAGAGTGGCCCGGACGCTGGAGGCGAGATTGACGATCGCCACCGAGGCGCCTGCGCCTACGAGTCCTGCGGCGACCTGACCCGAGAACATGCCGACATGCACGCCCTCGTGTGCAGAAACATTGACCCGTCCGCCCGTGACGATGGTGGCATCGGAAATCTCCGCAATCACGCCGGGCTCGGAGCTTGGGGCCGTGAGCAGTCCCAGTTTGCCCGCAGTGGTGGCCTGACCGCCGTTGAGCTTCGACTGGATGACACCGATGCCGGAACTGGCGCGCGAATTTTCCGTATTGGCATTGGCATCGGAATCCTCGGCCGCGACCGTGCCGAGACTGTCCCCCACCTGATCCGCGGCATTGCTCGCATTCGTGGCAGCTTCCTGGTCAGCCGTCGGCTCTCCTTCATGAGTTCCGTCACCGTCGCGCTCGATGGCGTTGTCGCTGTTGCCGTCATTGTCCTCGTAGGCGGCATTGAAATCGCTGCCCAGGGAGTAGAACGAAACCGAGGCGCCGAGGCCCGCGACGCCGCCCGCGCCGGAGAGGGTGAATCCTGTCAGGCTCTTGTCGGAGAGGGCGTTCACTTCCACTGCATCCCGGGCTCTGACGTCCGCGCCGGCGCCGATGTTCGCGTTCACATCGTTGACGATCCGGCCAATGGAAATGGCCCCGGCAAGCCCGACGAATCCGCCGCCGACGCCAATGGTGTACTGACCGAGCGAGACCCGGTTGGAAGCGCCCACCCACACGCCCTGCTGCAGGCCGGTGGAGTTGGTCTGATAGTTTCCGCTGCCCTGGTTGATTTGGGCGTTGTCCCCGATGGCGGCATGCGTGTCGCTATCGATCACAGTGACCCCGATGGCACCGGCCAGACCCACGTACACGCCGACGCCCCCGGCGAAGGAGATGTTGGTGAATGACTCGGTGCTGTCGGCCTGAACGATGACGCCGTGGGCAGTGCCCCGGTCGAAGTTCCCGCCGGTGGTGGTGCCTGTCAGGATATCACCGTAGCCGGCATTGTTGCCTTTGGCGTTGAGGACGGCATTCGCACCAACCAGCGCGTCGGTCGATTTATCGAAGATGCCGATCCCGACAGAGGCGCCGATGCCGGCGGCACCGATGCCGATGCCGACGCCGCCGGACACGATCGTCAGGGAGGAATCGTCACTGGCCAGCACCGCGATGTCTCCGCCGCCCTCGACGTTGGCGCCGTCTCCGATGGAGGCGAGAGTGACATCGTTCACAGTGATGACGCTGACCCCGCCGCCGAGCGCGAAAGTGCCGCCCGCCGCGACTCCGGCGCCGACGATGAGGAACTTCTCCTTGGCCGTGGCCAGCACCGCCACATCGTTGCTCGCGTCCACCGTGGCGTTCGCTCCCAGCTGGGCTTTGGTCGTCAGTCCCACGACGGAGACGTTGACGCCCGGGGCCACGCCGCCGGAGCCTCCCAGCGCCCCGCCCACGCCGACGCCGACATGATTGAAATCGCTCGCCGCGGCGACGAGCACCGACTGGTTTCCGTTCGCCCCGCCGGTCACGTTCTGATTGATCTGCGCATTCTGGCCGATCGCGGCCTCGGTTTCCACGGTGACGACGTTCACGGCAGCGCCCACGGCGACGCCGAAACTTCCGCCCACGGAGAAACTCAGTGCCATGGACTCGATATCGTCCTTTGACGAAGCCGAGACCGCCACGCCGCGGAAGTTGTCGTCCCTGGTGGCGGTGGCCGTGCGCTCCGCGGAGAGGCCCGGGTCGTCCGCCATGTCATCGGTGCCGTCATCGTTGGCATCCTTGTCACCGAGTCCGACCCCGACCGGCGTGCCGACTTCCAGGCCGTCGGCTGTCGGTTTGCTGGAGTCGAGTTCGATGTCTCCCTCGGAAACGCCCGCCTTCGTGCTGCCGGGCGTGATGTCGAATCTTCCCGTGCGCGCCGAAACGATGTCATGTCCTTCCCCGGTCACACTCGCATTCTGATCGATGTAGGCGTCCACGAATTTCTCGACCACGGCCACGCCCACTGCGGCGGCAATCCCTGCGGAGCCGCCGATGGAGATGCCCCCGACGATGAGATCCGCTTCCGTTTCGTCGAACGCCTGCACCAGAACACTGCCCTCCGTCCGCACCGAGGCGCTGCTGCCGATGTAGGCTTTGGTGGTCAGGTTCAGGTAATAAACGTCCGCGCTGATGGCGACCCCGACCGAGCTTCCCGCACCGGCGGAAAGGGAGAACGTCTTCAGCACTTCGTCGCTCACCGCCTCTACGGTCACATTGCCCTCCGCCTGCACGCTGGAATTCGCGCCGATGTGCGCGTCGGTATTCTTTGTCAGGGTGTGGACGTTGACACCGGCACCGATGCCGGCACTGCCGCCGGAAACACCGAGGGCGCCGGCCACCGCGAGGATATCGGTGTCGCTGTCGGCATAAACGCGGGCTCCGGGATTGTTGGCGCCGGCATTGGCGCCGGTCACCGCGGTGCTGGATCCGACCGTCGCGTGGGTCGTCTCGTTCATCACCGAAACGATGACCGAGCCACCGACACCGATATTGCCGCTGGTGGCACCGCCGGCGGCCGCGATGAGGAGTATGTCGTCCTTTGAAGTGGATTCCACATTGAGTCCGTTCGCGCCACCGGTGGTGACGCCGCCAAAGTCGCCGATGGCGGCCGTGACGTTGTCCGTGTGGACGAAGACGGTGCTCGCAATGCCGATGCCCGCGCTGTTTCCATAAGCCAGGCCGCCCGCCATCATAAACACATTCGCATCCCCCCCGGCACGAACCGTTACATCGCCGCCGGCATCGAGCCGCGAACGGTCGAGGCCCGTGCCGTCGCCGAGGGTCGCCCTGGTATCCGTCAGCAGCACAACGACACCGACGGATGCCGCGACTCCGCTGCCCTGGGTGCTGACCCCGAAGGTGACGGCGATGGAAGTGATGTCATCAAGGGAGTCGGCGTTGATTTTGATGTTGCCGGCGGTGGTGCTCAGATCGGCGTGGCTGCCAATGGTGACCGTGGTGTTGCGGTCGATGTATTGCACATCGAGGCCGATGCCGACGCCGGCGTTGCCGGTGGACAGCCCAATGCCGCCGGCGCCGCTGAAAATGGTGAGCAAATCGGTCGCCTCCACCGTGAGCCCGGTGCCGGCATCGAGGTCCGCACGTTCCCCGACTGAGGCGTGCGTCTCCATGGTATCGATGATGTTGATGCTGGAGGAGCCGCCCACCGCGCTGCCTCCGTTGCTTGCCGCCACACCGGCCGCGAAACTGGTGACGCCCACGGAACCGATCAGGGGCAGATTCTCGGTGACCGGCAGCAGTTCGGCCTGCGAGGTGACATTGATGGCGCCGCTGGCTTCGGCAGCCACATCGTCGCCCACTTCGGCACGCGTCTGGAGATCGTTGACGATATTGATGGAGACGGCAATGCCGACGCCGGTACCGTTGTCGGTGCTGAGCGCCGCACCGCCGGCGATGCTCTGCATTTCATTCAGACTCGTGGCTGCGACGGTAATCGCGCCTGCGTTGGCATCGAGGACCGCATCGTCGCCCACGGATGCTCTGCTCTCGAGATCCAGATAATTCACCGCGACCGACCCGCCGACGGTGGTGCCCTTGGACGCGGCACCGGCGAGCGCGCGGGCTTTGAAGGTATCCTTTTCCCCTGCCGGAGTGATCGCCCGCACAGCGATGCTGCCCGCGGTAAGATCGGCGTCTGCGCCAACCCGGGCGAGGTTGTCCATGAGCACGATATTCAATCCGACCGCCGCCGCGACGCCGGTGTTGTTGTCGGTATCGAACGCCGTGGCGGTGCCCTCGGCACTGCCATCGACGTGCGCCACTGCTTCGACCTTCATCGCGCCGGTGGACCCGACTGCGACGCCGCCGGCGACCGTGGCCGTGTTCTCCGCATCCAGGTAGTTGACGGAGACGGTTGCCGCCACCCCGGTGCCGCCGCCGCTCGAATTGCCGGATTCCGTCGAGCTCTTGCTGTCAGCCGTGCCCACTGTGCTGGTGCTGTTCTGACTGGGGGCGGCGGTGCCGCCGCTCTGATTCTGAGCCAGGCCGGTTTGCTTCGAGGTCTCCTGATCCGAGCTGTCGCCGCCCTCGTCGTTGCCCTTCGCACTGGCTTTGGACTCGGCTTTGGTATCCAGTGTGGAGGTCGCCGTAATGCTGACATCGTCGGCCCCGGAGAAATCACGGCCGAGGAAGGCATCCGTATCGGACGTGAGGATGTTGAGGGAAAGCGAAACCCCGACGCCGACACTGTCCCCAGCGGCTTCACCATCGGAGCTGGTGTGATAGGTTCCGGTATGGGTTGCCTGGGCGCTGAGGTCTCCGGTCAGCGCAATCGCGGCATCATCCGCCGCCGTGCCCGGGTCATCCACCCCAATCCTGGCTTCAGTGTAGTCCTCGACATAGGCGACGGAGATGCTGCCTCCCACGCTGGTGCTGCCCTGCGCTCCGGCCTGCGTGGTAGTGGTGACGGTATCTGTGGAAGTGGCGGTGACATTGAAATTGCCGGTAGTGCCGCTGATGCCCTCCTCGTCCTCGATGCCGGCAAAGGTGTCATTCATCGCCACGTTCACGGCAATCGATGCCCCCACCCCAACATCGCTGCCGCCGGCGTCGGCCTTGGCGGAAACGAAATTCTCGGCGGTGTTGGCGGCGGAAATGGTGACATTTCCGCCCGTCAGGTTCACCGTCGCCTTGCTGGATCCGAGGGGTGCCTTGTCGAGGCCCACGGCGGCGGTGGTGTCGGTTTCCGCAACGTTGAGCGCGAACGAACCCGCTACGCCGATGTCCCCGCCGCTGGCGCCGGAATTCGAGTCCGCACCGAACTTGTGTTTGGTGTCGCCGGCGACGTTCTTCATAAGTGCCGTCACAGTCAGGCCGTCGGCCGTCACATTCGCGCCGGCTCCCACGGAGGCCTCGTTCGTCATGCGGGCGACGTTGATCGCCACGCCCACGCCGACCGCGGTGCCGCCGCCTCCGGTGGCCGCGCTGCCGTCACCTTTGGCCGTGGCATCCATGTTGTTGGATGCCTGGAGAATAAGTGCCCCCGTCCCTGCGCCCTCCCCGGCGACGATGGTGACGCCCTCACCCACCGAGGCGATGGCGGTGGAGGTCGAATCGTTGACGCCCAGCGCGGCCGCAACACTGACGCTGCCGCCGCCGCCGCCGTCGGTGGTGGCATTCTTGCTGACCGAATCGGAGTCGCCGGACTTGTCGTTGGCGAGGGTGGTCTGTTTGCTCTTTTGCTGATCGGCCGTGGTGGCCGACTCGTTGTTCTCGTCGGCGCCCGCGGCGCTGGCCTTGGCAGTGACGACGCTCGCGCCATCGCCGTGCGCCGCGAAACTCACCGAACCGTCCGCGGTGATGTTCCGCGAGGTCGTCGCTTTCGCCATATCATCCACGAAAGCGAGTGCAATGGCAGCACCGACGGCGGCATCCGCGCCCAGGGCCGATCCGTCGGCCGTCGTCGTGCCGGCGCCGTGATGGGTAGCGGTGGCACTGAGTGAGCCGCCGATATTCAGCGCTGAACCTGCAACGAGCTGTGCCGTGGTCGTGTTGTCCACGACCGAGACCGCGAACGCGCCTCCCACACCCGTGCCATTCTTCGCCTTGGCGCCGGAGGTCACGGTATTGGAGGTGGTATGGCTGCCGCTCGCACTCAAGGTCACGTCGTCACCGCCTGCGAGGCTGGCGGCCGCCTCGAATTCCGCGACAGTTACGTTGTCCGCGACATTGATGCCGATGGACACGCCGACGCCGGTTTCGGTTTCCGCACCGTCCACGCTGGCCGTGGCCTCCACTTTGGCGTCCGAGGTATTGGCGGCGGTGACACTGACATCTCCGCTGTGAGCCTGGATGGAACCCCGCACCGCGGATTCGGTCCGGGTGTCGGAGACGTTCAGGGCAAAGGAACCCGCCACGCCGGTGGCGGCTTCACTCGCCCCGGAGGTCGCTTTGGCCTCGAAGTCGTGTTTGGTGTTGCCCCCGACGGATTTCATCCCCGCGGAGAGACTGACTCCCCGGGCATCCACGTCTGCGGAACTGCTGATAACCGCCTCGTTGACCATGTCGGCCACGTTGATGGCCACCGCGATGCCCACGGCGGTGCCGCCGCCCGCGGCCGCGCTGCCGTCGGCAATCGCCTTGCCGTTGGCGTTGTTCGTTGCCGCAAGGCTCAGACTGCCGGTTCCGTCATCGCCGGCCACAATGGTCACGCCGCTGCCCACGCTCGCCGAGGCCCGGCTCTCGGAAACATTCAGCGCCAGGGCGGCGGCAACACTGACACTTCCACCGCTGCCGTCATCCGCCGACTGACCGACCGCGTCTCCATCCCCGGATTTGTCATTGGCGAGGTTGGTTTTCTCACTCGTCTGGTCGTCCGCGGTCGAGTTGCTGCCATTGTCGTTGTCGTCGGCGCCGGCGGCGCTGGCTTTGGCGGTGACTATGCTCGACCCGTCACCGTGAGCCTCAAGGCTGACCGTATCGTCCGCCGTGATGTCCCGTGCCGTGCTGGCGGTCGCCGCATCATCCACGAAGGCCAGAGCGATCGCGGCACCGATGGCGGCGTCCGCCCCCAGGGCCGTGCCGTCCGCCGTGGTGGTGCTCTCGCCGTGGTGGGTGGCCGTGGCGGTCAATCCTCCGCTGATGTCGAGTGAACCGGCGGTCAGGTGGGAGGTGGTGGAATTGTCAGCGACCGTGATGGCGAAGGCTCCTCCCACGCCCGTGTCGTCCTTCGCCTTGGCACCGGAGGTTGCCGTGGTCGCGGTGGTATGACTGCCGGTGGCGCTGAGCGAGACGTCGTCCACACCCGTGGGCGCAGCTTCCCACTGCGCGGTCGTGACATTGTCGACCACATTCACACCGATCGAAACTCCCACGCCGGTATTGGCGCCGCCCACGCTCGCCTTCGCCTCCACGGTACCGGCGGAAGTGTTCGTCGCGGCGACGCTGACGTCGCCTCCGTTGAGGTCTCCGGTCCCCTTCACCATCGCCTCGGTCCGGGTGTCGGAAACGTTCAAGGCGAACGATCCGGCCACTCCCGTGGCGGCCTCGCTGGCTCCGGAAGTCGCCTTCGCCTCAAAATCATGACGCGCGTTTCCGCTCACGGTTTTCATGCCTGCGGAGACCTCAAGGCCGTCGGCAGTCACCGTGGCCCCGTTTTCCACCATGGCACTGGTATTGGCTTCGCCGACATTGATCGCCACGGCGATGCCCACCGCGGTGCCGCTGCTGCTGTTTCCGGAGGCTGCGCTGCCGTCGGCTGTCGCCGAGGCATTGGCATTGTTCGTCGCCGCGATGGTGACGCTGCCGGCGCCTGTTCCGTCGCCGGCCACCATCTGCACTGCCCCGCTGCCGGCGGAGGCTTCGCTTTCCGATTTGTTGATCGCGAGCGCCGCCGCCACGCTGACGGTGCCGCCATTGCCATCGTCGGCGGACTGACCGCTGCTGTTCGTCTTGCCCGATTTGTCATTGGCGAGAGCGGTTTCATCGGCGGCCTGATCGTTGGCGGAGGAATTGCTTCCTCCGTCGTTGTCGTCGGCGCCTTCTGCACTGGCCTTTGCGAGCACCAGACTGGCTCCGTCGCCATGGGCGCCAAAACTGATCGAGCCGTCAGCCCGCAGGTTGCGGCTGGAGGATGTCAGAGCCCGGTCCGCGACGAAGGCGAGACCGATGGCGGCGCCTATAGCGGCATCCGCACCGGCGGCGGTCCCGTCCGCTGTGGTCGAGGTGTCTCCGTGATGCGTCGCGGTCAGACTCAGATCGCCGGTGATATCGAGTTCTGCGTCGTCGGTGCCCAGCGTGGCCCGGGTGATACTGTCGGCCACAGTGATGGCGACGGCGCCCCCGATTCCGGTGCCGCCGGTGCCCTTGCCCCCCGCTTTGGCGGTCGCATCGAGTTCATGCGATCCGGTCGCCGCCAGCGTGACGTCATCCGCTTCGGTTACGGTCGCGTTATTTTCAAAGGTGGCCTCTGCGAGATGGTCCACGAGGTTGAGCGCTACCGAGGCACCGAGGCCGAAGTCCGTTCCGACAAGATCCCCTGGCTCGGCGGTGGCAACGCTGTGGGTCGTGCTGGTCGCATTCAAAGAAAGATCCCCGCCGTTCAAATCGACGCTGGCACCACTATTTATATAGGCGCGCACTGAAGTATCCACGACATTGATGGCCAGCGAACCCGCGATGCTGGTCTGTGCGTTGCTGCCTCCCGCTCCGGAGGTCGCGGTGGCCACGAAGCTGTCACCGGCGTTCATGGTGGCGCCCACGTTGACGCTGGAAGCCCGCAAACTGGTGGCCGCCCCGCCGAGATAGGCGCCGTCGGAAATGTTGGCATGGTTGATGGCCACGGCCACGCCGACGGCCGTGTTCGACCCGGCGGAACCGTCGGCGTTGACTGCATTGGCGATGGCCGAAGCGGCATCGGTGGAAGTCGCAAGGACGTTCAACGTGGTGCCGGTCACGGCATCGCCGGTGTCGGGCCCCACGTTGTCCGCCGCTCCGGCGGAATCGACATACGCCTCGGTGCTCCCGCCAACGGTGCTGATGGCAATCGCCGCCGCGACGGTGATGTTGCCTTTGCTGGTGGAGGCATCGTTGTTCGCCAGCGCCTGCTGGCTGCCGGTATTCCCGCCGCCGTCCGTCGATCCCCCGGGCGTTGCTTTGGCGGTGGTGGAAATGGCGCGGGTGGTGGTTGCCAGGAGATCGACCACGGGAGCGGCTACGGCGGCGTTGCCGGTGAGTGCGGCCACCGTGTCGGAATCCACCACCGTGACGCCGAGCGTGGCCCCGGCGGTGTTCGCCACTTCGCCGTCGGCGACGCTCGTGACGTTGATGGTGTCGTTGGCTTTGAAGCTGGTAGAATTCGCCGCGGTGATGAGCGCGAGTCCGCCCACCGTCATGTCCGCCCCGCTGCTGAATCCTGACGGCACGATTACCGGGATGCCCACATCCACCACGTTCACATTCACAATCGCGGCATCGATCGAGGAATCGTTGACGTTGCCCGGCTTGGACGAGGCGTTGATGGTGAGGGTGGACCTGGCCTCCGCCGTGAGGTTGTTCGTCAGGTTGATGGTGGTCGTGCCGGCCACCGTGGCATCGCCGATGGTCACCCGCGGATCGGCCGCCGCCCAGATCGTCAGGATTTTGACGGTGCCGTCCTCGACCGTGGCCACGATGTCCGTGTGCACGTCGGCCAGGACGTCGAGCGTGGCGGCATTGATCGTGGTCGCCCCGACGATGTTGACATACGCCGTCGAGAAACTGGTGACCACCGTGCCGGCGACGTTGTTGCCGAAGAAGGTGTCGCCGTCCTCGGCATTGGCGCCGGTCATATCGACCGTGCCCTGTGCCTTCACTGTCACGGTGCCGCCGGCGGCTGTCAGGGTCGCGCCGTTCACGTTCACCTCCGCGGCGGCATTGGCGAGAATGCCCTTCACCAGGGCCGAACCCGTGGCCTCGGCCAGCAGCGAAATACTCGCCGCGGCAATGGTGGAGCCGCCGTCGATGGTGACGGTGGAGTCGGACTTGATTTCAAAATCCCCCCCGGCGGTAATCTGGACGCCGCCGGCTTCGTTGACGATATCCGACGAGCTGTGGATGGTCAGGTTGTGGTTGCTGAAGGAACCGCCGCCGCCTGACAGAATCATCTGGTCGTTGGCCAGCGGCACCGGCAGCGTCCCGACGCCCAGGAGGTCGCCGATATCGATGTCCTTGCCGCCGGCGAAGTCGATGTCGATGGCGGTGCCGCCAAAAGCGCCGTTGAGCAGCGAAAGGCTGTCCAGATCCACCGTGATCTTGTCGCCCACGAAATCACTGAGGCTCAGACCCGACCCGCCGACATCCGTCAGGCCGAGGTCCGAGCGCCTGAGGTTAACATCGAGATCGCCGGCATCGTCGATAACATGGTCGAGCACGAGCACGGGACTGATGGGCGTCAGGTCGGTGCCGGTGCCGTAGAGCCGCCAGTGCGGTGTTCCGCTAACATCCTCCGCACGCAGGGTGTAGTTGGTGGAGATCAGCCCGCCGACGTAAGCGGTGATGCCGGCCTGGTCGAAGGTCGGCGCCGTGTCGAGCGCCGCATAGGTCAGGTCTGCCGCCAGCATGAGACGCGGCTCAAAGGCCTCCAGATCGAATCTGTCAGGGCGGGCCGGAGTTGTCCTGGCAAATCCCGACCGCAGTTCACCCTCCCGGCTCGACTCCAATAAACGTTTACACCATTGGGAAAAGTTAGCAGTTTTCATTGGCAGGTAGAGGATTGAGAGTTCCGAATGAAAGTCCGGTGGTGCCGGAGGTGAACGTGGAGCCGCCACGCGCGAAGCTGGAGCCTGTCGGAAATCCGGGATGCTTGTCAATTCATCTTCCCGTTTTCGGCCGAAAATCTTCTGTCGCACCCACGCCAGTGAATTATCAGGAAATGCTCAGAAAAAGTCAGGCAAGACGCTGCCTGCCGTTTCCGGTTACAAAACTTTTCCACGCTCCCGTGGCGAAGGAATTGCCGCGTCGTCCGACGGGAGATTTGACAAGGACGTCAGGGAATCACACACTCCGCGATCACGATGGAAGTGGAAACGCGAACAAACCCTCGTTATGCGGCGGCGGCTTCGCGGCTGGCCCAGTTGTGTACTTTCTCGGGAACCGAGGAGGCATTCTGGAATTCATGCCTCACCCTGTTCGCGGAAGTGGCGGCGGCGCGGGCGGCGCTGCTTTACCGGATGGAGGGCGAAACCGGCTGGCATGCGAAGCTGGCGCTGCCGGCGGAAATCCTGGCCTCGGCCAATACCCGCACGCTGCTCGCTCTCGGGGCCAAACTGGCCGCAGAGGGCGCGAAGCACGGCACGGCGCGGCAGGCGCTGAGAGGGGAGCCGGGTGGAGCCGGTGAGCCGGGCTGGCTGCTCGCCGTCGCCCACGGCGAGCGCCTCGCGGCGGTGCTGCTGCTCCCGTCGATGGGGGAACAGCAGGTGGAGGAATCGATGGCGCGGCTGCGTCTGGTCGCTCACGTGCCCTCACTCTATCAGATCCAGCAGAATGCAGTCCGTTCCGAGGTGGCGATCGGTCACTTTGCCGCGGTGCTGGACCTCGCCTCGCTGATGAATGCACAGCGCCGGTTTCTCGCCACGGGCATGACGCTGTGCAACGAACTGGCGTCCCGGCACCGGTGCGACCGGGTGAGCCTTGGCTGGCTCAAAGGCGAATACGTCCGGGTGCGGGCTATCAGCAACAGTGAGAAGTTCGAGCGGCGCATGGAATCCGTGCAGCTTCTGGAGGCCGCCATGGAGGAGTCGCTCGATCAGGACGAACCGGTGCTGTGGCCCGCGCCCCCCGGACAGCGCCTCGTAACCCGGGATCACGAGGCCTTCTCCGCCTCGCAGGGTGTGAAGCATCTGTGCTCGGTTCCGCTCCGGGCGGAGGACGGGCCGGTGGCGGTGCTGGTTTGTGAGCGGAATTCCACTCCGTTCGCCGAGTTCGAGGTCCGGCTGCTGTCGCTTTGCGGGGAAGTCGCTCTGCGCCGCCTGACCGATTTGGAGCGCGAGGACCGCTGGTTCGGAGCCCGCTGGGCGGGGAAAGTGAAGAGCCGGGCGGCCCGGGTCCTCGGCCCGCGCCACACGGGCGCCAAAATTGCGGCGCTGCTGGTGCTGGCGCTGCTGGTGTGGCTCATTTTCGGCACCATGCAGTACCGCGTCGATGCCCCGTTCGCCCTGCGCACGGAACAGACCTCTTTCGTGACCGCGCCGTTTAACAGCTTCCTCGATGCCGTGCACGCGGAGCCGGGCACGGTCGTGAAAAAAGGCGACCTGCTCGCTACTCTGGATACGCGCGAACTCGTGGCGGAGGAGGGCAATGCGCTCGCGGATCACGAAGCCTATGTGCGGGAAACCCGCAAAGCCACGGCAGCCGACAAGCTGGCGGAGATGGCAATCGCCCGCACCCGGGCCGAGCAGGCATGGGCGCGCCTCCAAATCGTGCAGCTGCGCCGCGCCCAGTCCGCCATCAAAGCTCCCTTCGACGGAGTGGTCATCGAGGGCGACCTCAAGCAGCGGCTCGGAGCCCCGGTGCGTCAGGGCGATGTGCTGTTTCGCCTCGCCCGGACCGATCAGTTCTATGTGGAGTGCCAGGTCCCGGAGACGGACATCCGGGACCTGAAGACCGGCGCGGCGGGCGAGATCGCTTTTGCCAGTCAGCCGAAATTCAGCTTTCCAGTCCGCATCCGCCAGATCGATCCGGTGGCGGAGGCGAAACCCGCGGGCAACGTGATCCTCGCGCGGTGTGACCTCACCGGCGTGCCTGCAGACTGGTGGCGTCCCGGCATGAGCGGAGTTGCCAAGCTGGAGGGCGGCTGGCGCAGTCCCGGCTGGATCCTCACCCGGCGCACGGTGGATTATCTCCGGCTCCATCTCTGGTGGTAATGCCATGAACGATCAGGGGACATTCAGCGAATCATGGTACCGCATCGCCGGGCACCGGGTCGCGCTGCGCCCCCACGTGATCGTGCGTCGTCAGTTCTTCCGCGGGGAGCGCTACTTCGTGCTCCACGATCCGTTCAGCAATCAGTTCTTCCGCATCCGTCCCGCCGCCTACGAATTCATCGCCCGGCTTCACACCGGCCGCACCGTGGAAAGCGTGTGGCACGAGTGCATTCAGTCCAATCCGGAGGAAGCCCCCGGCCAGGAGCAGATCCTGCGTCTGCTGGGGCAGCTGCACGGAGCGAACCTGCTGCATTCCGACATCCCGCCCGATACGGCCAAGATTTTCGAGCGGCATGAACAGCGTCGCGCCCGGGAAGTGCGGAGCAAGTGGCTCAACCTGCTTTTCACCCGGTTTCCGCTCTACGATCCGGATTCACTGCTCAAGCGGCTGCTGCCGCTGCTGCGGATGGTTTACAGCCTTCCGGGAGCTCTCCTGTGGCTGGTGGTGGTCATCGCGGGGGTAAAGGTGGTGATCGATCACGCCGGTGAGTTTGCCTCCGCCGCGATGAATACCCTGTCGCCTCACAACCTGCTGCTGCTCTACGCCGGCACCGTGATCGCGAAAGTCGTGCACGAGTTCGGTCACGCCTGCGCCTGCCGCCGCCTCGGCGGAGAAGTGCATGTCATGGGAGTGATGCTGATGGTCTTCACTCCCCTGCCCTATGTCGATACCACCTCCTCATGGGCCTTTCGCAGCCGCTGGGCCCGCGCTTTCGTCGGTGCCGCAGGCATGATTGCAGAGTTGTTTCTCGCCGCGATCGCCGCCTTCGTCTGGGCGGCCACCGGTGAAGGCACGCTGCATTCGCTGGCATTCAATGTGATCTTCGTCGCTTCCGTTTCGACCCTCATCTTCAATCTGAATCCGCTGCTGCGCTTCGATGGTTATTATATTCTGTCCGACCTTCTCGAAATCCCCAATCTGCAGATGCGCGCGGCGCGACAGACGCAGTACTGGCTGGAGCGCTTCGCCTTTGGTGTAAAAGAATCACGGGCGGTGGCAACGACCCGGCGGGAGGCCGTGTGGCTCACCGTTTTCTTCCTGGCCAGCACCGCCTATCGCCTCACCATCTCTATCGCCATTCTGCTCTTCGTGGCCGGACAGTTCCTGCTTCTGGGGCTGGCGCTGGCGGCAATCGGCGCGGTGGTGTGGCTCGTGCTGCCTCTGTTCCGCGGAATCAAGTACCTGTTCAAATCGCCGGTTCTCGGCAGGCAGCGCCGGCGCGCCCTCCTCGTGGCGGGCGCTGCGCTCGCCGCGGTGGCGGGCCTGCTTTTTGTCGTGCCTTTCCAGAGCACTTTTCGGGCGCCGGGCATCGTCGAGGCCGCCGGGCATGCGGCCGTCAGTACCGCCGCCGCAGGCAGAGTCGTGGAACTCCTCACGCCCTCCGGCACAATGGTGAAGAAAGGCCAGTCACTCGTCCGGCTGGAGAATCCTGAACTCGGCCATGAACTCGCAGAGGCTGAGGCCCGCCTCGCCGAAACGCTGGCCATGCGCCGCCAGGCCATGGAATCGTTCGTGGAAAACCTCGACCCGATCGATTCCCGCATCGCCGCCGTGGAGAAACTGGTGGCGCGGCTGCGCTTTGAACGGGACGCCCTGCTGATCCGTGCGGAACACGACGGCAAGTGGCACGCCCCGGATTTGGCTTCCTACGTTGGTGAATGGGTCCCGCGCGGCACGGAGATCGGGCAAACGGTGCCGGCGGGAGCCTATCGCTTCTCCGCGGTGGTTTCCCAGGAGGAGGCCTCCCGCCTGTTCGAAGGCAGACTGGAGCGGGGCGCAGTGCGCCTGCGAGGTCAGGCCGGCATCGATTTGTCCGTGACCAGTGTGGGGATCATTCCCGCGGAGCGCAAAAAGCTCCCGTCCGCCGCTCTCGGCTGGCAGGCTGGCGGCGAAGTCCCCGTAGCGGCGGACGAGACCGGACGTGAGGCGAGCGAGTCGTTTTTTGAAGTGCGCGTGGACCTTGCCCCCAACTCAAGGGCCGTGCTGACTCACGGCGCCTCAGGCGCCATCCGGTTCGAACTGCCGGACGAGCCGCTCGGTCTGCAGTGGGTCCGCAAGCTGAGGCAAATGCTGCAAAAACGATTCGGCGTATGACGGCCTCATGGGAACACCACCTCTGTGATCTTCGGGAGCCGGAGCGCATTCCCCGCGGCCTCGACGCCCTGGCGCACCGCGCCGGCGGAGTGGTGCGCAGCCGCCGGAGCAGCGCTGCCGTGCACCGCGCCGCGAAAGCGGCAGAGGCGCTCAGCGGCGCCATGCAGGCCCTGAGCGACGGGGAACTCCGTACCCGGATCGACGCCCTGCAGCGGCACTACCGCAGATACCAGGATCGCGCAGGGGACCGCACCGCGGAGGCGCTTGCAATTGTCAGGGAGGCCGCCTCCCGCTCCCTCGGCATGCGTCCGTATTTTGTGCAGATCACCGGCGCGCTCGCGCTCCATCACGGGTTTCTCGCCGAAATGGCCACCGGGGAGGGCAAATCGCTCACCGCTGCGCTCGCCGCCGTGCTCGCCGCATGGAGCGGACGCCCCTGTCATGTCATCACGGTGAACGATTATCTCGCAGCCCGCGATCCGGAGAAGTTCCGTCCGCTCTTTGCCCTGTGCGGACTCACCGTCGGCTGTGTCACCGGCCTCATGGAGCCGCCGGAGCGACTGCAGGGCCATGCCGCAGACATCACCTACACCACCAGCAAGGAAATCGTGGCCGATTTCCTGCGCGACCGACTCGCACTCGGCCCGCGACAACGCGCCTCGCAGTGGCGCACGCGCCTGCTGTGGCAGCCGGACGACCTGCTCCGCGTCGGCGTGGTCATGCGCGGCCTGCACACCGCCATCGTCGATGAAGCCGACAGTGTCCTGATCGATGAAGCGGTGACGCCGCTGATCATTTCCGGAGCCGGTGCCGCGGGAGCCGGCGAAGCCTTCGCCGCGGCATGGCACACGGCAGCCGCCATGGAGCCGGGGGTGGATTACCGCCGCGACGAAAGGTACCGCGAAATCCATCTGCTCCCTCCAGGCATGGAGCGTGCGGAGCTGCTCAGTGAAAAAATGCCCGGCCCGTGGCGCGCGACCGTGCGCTGCCGGGAACTGGTGCATCAGGCAGTGATCGCGCGGGAGTTCTTTCACCGCGGCAAACAGTACATCGTTCGCGACGGCGAAGTGATCATCGTGGATGACTTCACCGGCCGCCTCGCCCTGAAACGCAAGTGGCGTCACGGGCTCCATCAGGCCATCGAGGCGAAAGAGGGGGTGAAAATCTCCCCGCTGGATGAAACCCTCGCGAGGCTCAGCTTCCAAAGATTCTACCGACTCTTTCCCAAACTGTCAGGCATGACCGGCACGGCCCGGGAGGCCGGCCCGGAGTTCTGGCAGATTTACCGGCTCCCCGTCCTGACCATTCCCACCAACCGGGCCTGCCGCCGCATCGAGCTGCCCGACCGCGTTTTTGCCACGCAGGAGGAAAAGTGGCACGCCGTGGCGGACGAGGTCGCCGCCGTCCACGCCACGGGCCGTCCGGTGCTGGCAGGCACCCGGAGCGTGACCGCGAGCGAATCCCTCGCGCAATCCCTGCGCGAACGCGGGCTCGAGTGCGTCGTGCTCAACGCCGAACGGGAGAGCGAGGAGGCTGAGATCGTCGCCATGGCGGGACGTCAGGGCAGGATTACCATCTCCACCAACATGGCTGGTCGCGGCACGGACATTCTGCTGGGCGAAGGCATGGCCGAACTGGGCGGCCTCCATGTGATCGCCACGGAACGCCATGAGTCACGGCGGATCGACCGCCAGCTCTTTGGTCGCGCCGGCCGGCAGGGCGAGCCCGGCAGTGCCATCGCCTTCGTGAGCATGGAGGACGATTTGTTCAAACGCTTCGTCCCCGCCATGCTGCGCCGGCCCGCCGTGGCGGGTGCCCTCTGCCGCCTCGCTCAGCACACCGCCCAAAGGCTGGCGTTCCACGCGCGTCGCAGTGTGCTCGACCGCGATACGTGGCTCGAGGAATCACTGGCGTTTGCAGGCCGCGAGTGAACGGCCCCGTCCCGGCTGACCCGGGTCACCCGTCGAGCGACACCCGCAGCCGGAAGAACCGTTTTCCGATCCGGGCGACCACGATCTGAATCGTCTCCACGCCGTCCGCGACCGGACCGATGCTGACGGTCAGGCCGACCGGACTGCGCCACGCCCCGAAGGGACGGCGCTCCAAAACCGTCGTCCACACGCCCTGCGGAGCCGTCGCCGTCTCCACCGAAAGCGTCACACCCTGACGCATCGGCTGCGGGGCCTTGAGCCGCACGACTGTGGCTCCGGGAACCGGCGTCGCCTCCAGGCCGCCGGCGATTTGTGCGCTGCCGTGCGGGCTGAGCGCGAAGTTCACCAGATCGGGCACGCCGTCCCCGTCGGCATCGCCTGGCAGTCCGCTTTGCTTCGCAGTGCGGCCGGCGAGCCACGACGCGAAATCCGGGCCAGGACTTGTCAGGGAGGCATGCAGCAGATAACCGCCCGGCGCGTCCGATTCCGCCGACACCCGCACTTTCCACCGGCCGGTGGCGGAGACGGGCACACGGATCATGGCATTGCGGCCGTCGGAGGCACTGTTGGAATCGCGCGCGGCGACACGTCCGTCCGGACCGTAAAGCGTCAGGGCCGGGTCCAGGGGCCCTTCCGGCGTAACAGTCTCCAGCGCGAGCGTCTCCCCCGCCACCGCCTGGAAGGAATACTCGTCGTCACGGTCCGGGACGGCCCCGGCGTTCCCGAGAATAACTCGATCCGCCAGCACTTCCTCACCGGTCGCGGCCTCAAGAGCGCGGGATTCGAATTCCAGATAATCCGCTCCCGCCTGTACCTTCAGCGCACCATAGCGGCGATCTTCCACCGCCTGGGTGTCCGGATAGAAGGGCAAAGACCTGAACTGAAGCGGCGCTCCGCCGTTTCCCGTCACCAGCACCGGCACCCCGTTCCACGGATAGCGCTCATAGACATGATAGTGTCCGGCCAGAATGAGGTGACAGCGGGCGATGCGCTCCGCCGGGATCCACGGCCACGGCGATTGCCACGGACGCGGCGGCGGATGATGAAACACCGCGATCTTCCACGCAGCGTCGCTGGCCGCGGCCTCGCGCTCCAGCCATTCACTCTGCGACTCAAGGCGTGCCGCGCCGGTTCCGTCGGTTACGAAGGGCTGATTCGAATCCAGCATGAAAAAGTCCACGACGCCTTTTCGCAGCGCGTAGGAACTCGTCTGGTGATCATGCACTGCCCCGCGGTCCACCGGCAGCCGCGGCGCGCCGCCGGGATTGTGGAAGAAGAAATCCAGATAGCCTTCGATCGGCGGGGGCGGCTCCATCGTGGTATAAAGCCCGCTGAGCCCCGTATGGTCGTGGTTTCCGATGCAGGGAAAGAACCGCTGCCGCGTTCCTGTCAGGGACTCGTAGCGCCCGTCCGCGCGGCGCTGAATCCAATCACCGTAATAACGCCCCACGTATTCATCCCAGCCCGTCTGCATGCCCGGCAAATCCGCACGCAGGTCGGCGTAATCCACCGGACCGTAAGTGTTGTCCCCCGTGGTCAGGATGAACCGCGGCTCCCACGAACGGATCATGGCGGCAACGCGCTCCGCGCCCGGCCCGATATAGCCGAAGTCGCCCAGCACGGCGAACGGCATCCGTTTGCCGGAACCCGGCATCAGCGTGCCACCAGCGCGTCCCGATGCCGGCAGCGGCTCCGGCATGCCGTCGCGGTCATCCGGATCCGCCGCCAGCCGCCACGACGGCAGGCAGCAGGCCAGCAAAAGGGGAAGTGCGCACCGCATGCCACCACTCTACCGGATGATGAAGCGCCGCGTCAATGCCACGCCTCGCGGCCGGCACGCGTGAGAAAACTTGCACCCCGCGGATTCCGGTTCATCTTCGCGCCATGAGAGACTGGCTGACCCTCCGCAACGCGTTCGGCGCCCTGCTGCTGGTTTTGTTCTTTAAGTCCGCGGCGACCACGCAGTCAGGCACGGGATCCATCGCCATGACCGGCGGCATGGGCACGGCGCTGGTGGCGATGAGTTTTCTCATCCTTTCGGCCTGCTGTTTCAGCCGCACACTGAGCGAAGTCCTTTCCCGCCCGTTCACGCGCCTCATAGACGGTGTTTATTTCGGCAATAACGACCGCGAGCCGCCGCCGCTGAACCTGAGGCTGCCGGAAGCTTATCGCCGCGACTATCGCTACGAGGAAGCCATCACCGAATACGAACGACAGCTGCAATACCATCCGCGCTCCGCCGTACTGTGGTCGGAACTGATCCGCACCGCCCGGGAAGCCGGCAATCCTGACATGGCGCGCGCCTTCCTGCGCCGGGCCCTGCGGCGCGTGGAGCGCGGCGAGCGCCTGCCGCTGGAGCGGGAATTCGGCCGGCTCTAACCGCCGGCCCCTTTCAGTCCGCCGCGCGAAACGGTTTGGGAAAGATGCGCCACTTGCCGTTCACGTGCACCAGTCCGTCGAAGGCCATGCCCAGCGTTTCCCCCGGCTCGACGAATTTGAAGGCATAGACCGTCAGGCCGTCCTTGAAGTTGTCTTTGATCCGCTCGTAGCCGCCGGGCAGATTCATCCTCGCATTTTCCGACCACGTTTTGATTTCCGAAGTCGGAACGCCGTGCAGCAGCAGTTCTGTCTGGCCGGCTTTGGGGCCGATGGCGGCGCCGCCGTCCCACATGGGCTTGTGGGCCTCCGCGACTTTCGCGGCAAACTCCGCGGTGAACACGGCTTCATAGTCGGCCTTGTCAGGCCGGAGCGCGGCGGTCAGCGTTTTGGTATCCGCCCCTTCCTTGAGAAAAGCGGTGAGCAGTTCCTTCGCGCCGGCTTCCGTGCCCGCCGGACCCGCCGCGGGTGACGCTGCGGAGCCGCCGGAGGAGCCGCCGCCGGCGTTGTTGTTATCACCGCAGCCTGTCAAAAGGATGGCGAGGAGCGCGGCGGTGATGCAGGAATGAGCAGAGTTCATGAGTGGTGAGCAGGGTTTGGAGTTGGGAGGAGCCGTTCAGAATCCGGCTCCCCTGCGGCCATAGCAGCAGGCGGCGGTCCGGGGAAGATAATTTTCCTCCGCCCCATCCGCGGAACAGGCGTGAACAGGGGCAAATTCCCCGCAACCTTCCTTGCAGTGCCCGGGCCGGACCGCATGATGGGCGGGTGAATGTGATGCGAAAGAATGCCCTGACACTGGCGCGGCGGCTGCAGGACGCCGGCTTCACCGCGTACTTCGCGGGCGGGTGCGTGCGCGACGAACTGCTCGGCCTGACGCCGAAGGATTATGACATCGCGACCAATGCGGTCCCGGCGCAGGTGGAGAAAATGTTCCCCGGCGCGCACCTTGTCGGCGCCCATTTCGGCGTGGTCGTGGTGCGCATGGACGATCACAATTTCGAAATCGCCACCTTCCGCACCGACGGCAGCTACGGCGACGGACGCCGGCCTGACAAAGTCGAATTCTCCACGCCGGAACAGGACGCGCAGCGCCGCGACTTCACGGTGAACGGCATCTTTCTCGATCCCGTCAGTGAAGAAGTCATCGATCACGTCGGCGGCCGGGACGACCTGAAGGCGCGGCGCCTGCGCGCCATCGGCGATCCCGCGGCCCGGTTTCGCGAGGACCATCTGAGGCTGCTGCGCGCCGTGCGGTTCGCCACCGTGCTCGACTATCAAATCGAGCCCGCCACATGGCGCGCCATGACGGAACACGCCGCCAGCATCACCCGCATCAGTGCCGAGCGCATTCGCGACGAGCTGATGAAAATCCTGCTCCATCCGCGGCGCACCGCGGGGTTCGACCTCCTCGCGGACAGCGGGCTGCTCTTTCACATCATTCCGGAAATGGCGGCGCTCCAGGGCTGCACGCAACCGCCGGAATTTCATCCCGAGGGCGACGTCTGGACGCACACCCGCCTGATGCTGTCCCTGCTGCCGGAACACGTCAGCGCCCCGCTCGTGCTCAGCGTGCTGCTGCACGACATCGGCAAGCCCGGGACATGGACCTGCGACCCCGCCGAAGACCGCATCCGCTTCAATGGACACGACAAACTCGGCGCGGAAATGACGGAGGCCATCCTGCGCCGCCTGCGGTTTTCCAATGACATCATCCACGCCACCGTCGAGGCCGTGGCGAACCACATGAAGTTCATGCACATCCAGGAAATGCGCACCGCGCGCCTCAAACGCTGGATGGCCTCGCCCACTTTTCCTGACGAACTCGCCCTGCACCGCGTGGACTGCCTCGGCAGCAACGGCTTCACCGACAATTACGAGTTCGTGCTCGCCAAACAGGAGGAATTCGCCCGCGCTCCCGTGATTCCCCCGCGTCTGCTCGACGGCCACGATCTCATGCAACTCGGCTACCGGCCCGGTCCGGACCTGGGAAAATTCCTAACCGCCGTGCAGGACGCGCAGCTGGAGGGTGCCGTGACGACAAAAGAAGAGGCCCTGGAGTGGCTGCAGCGGGAGTTCCCGCTGTGACATTGAGGCCTCCCGGCTCCATCAGTGCTCCACCCGCTGCCGGAGGGCGGTGCGCAGGTTTGCAGTGATCTTTTCACTCTTCGCCGGCATCAGGCGGCGGGGAAACTCCGCGTGCATCACGTCCACGGGATCGCTGTTCTCAGCCTCCGGCAAGAAGCCGCGACAGTTTTCCGACGCTCCTTGCAGGGCGCGGTCCACGTGGTTATAAGCAGCGCCATGAAGGCATCCCCGTCCGGCTTGGTGCGCCACTGGCGCGCGGGGGCGGCGGCGTTGCTCTGTGCAGCGGGAGGCGCGGGACTGCGGATGGCGCTGCGGGAAGGCGGGGCGCAGGCGCCGCAGCAAACGTCAGGGCGGGCTCAGGCGGAGACTGCGGCGGGCGTTTGGGAGAAAGAAACAACGTCAGGCAAGACGCCGCCGCCGCCGCGGCTCACGGTCGAGCAATTGCTGGAGCTGCCGTCCGGGGACCGGCTGCTGGCGGTGCTCGAATTGCTGCCCGCGCTGACGGCGGACGAGGTTTCCGCGCTGGTTCACGCGCAGTTTGGCATCGGTGGCTCTGGAAACGCGCGGATCACCGACGCCGACGTGGCGGAAGGTTATCTCAGCGCGCTCTTCACACGTTGGGCGGAGACGGATCCTGATGGCATGGTGCTCGCGCTGGAGGCGCCGGGGTTGATGTATGAACTGGAGGCGCGCCGGCGGGCGGTCCAGGCATGGGCGGAGGCGCGCGGCGTGGCGGCAGTGGAAGCGACCTGGAAAAAGTGGCCGCGTCTGGCGCAGGAGGCGGCGTGGCAGGTGCTCTCTCGCGACCCCGGCAGCATGGAGACCTTGCTGCCCTGGCTGAAAGACAGCCTCGGCGAGGGCGGCGTGGAATATACTTCCTCGGCGGAGAAAGTGATCCGGTTGCTCGGACCCGAGCGGGCCGTCGTGCTGATGGCCGCCGCAGGAAATGAGCGCGCCCTCGATTACGTGCTCAGTGCGATCGCGCAGGAAAACTTCCCCCGCGCACTCGCCGCGGTGAAGGCCCTGCCCGCAGGCGGCGTCCGGGAGCAGGCGCTGCAGGATATACTGGTGGAACTGGACAATCGCGCCGGGCTGGATTCTTCAGGCGGGCTACAGCGTGAGTTCATGCAAGAGTTTGAAGCACTCCCGCCAGGCCGCACGCGCGATGCCCTCACGGATGAATACGCCTCCCTGCTGGCGGCGGAAAGTCCTGACAAAGCGCTGGAATGGGCACGCACCCAGCCGGCGGGCGAGACGCGCAGAAGCGCCCTCAGCGCGGCGGGCTACGCGCTGGAGGCCGCGAACAACTGGGAGGCGGCGACGAAAGTGTTTGCTGAGGCGAGGAATGCCAACCCGCCTGCCGTTTATGAATTGAGCGCCACTTTCAATTACTCTTACCGAGGCCATTTCGACCTCGGCTATCCCGTGGGCCGGACGTTTTCAAAGTGGCATGAAGAGGACCCCGCCGCCGCGATGGCATGGCTGCAGTCGCAAACCGACCGGGGGCTGCGGAGCGAGGCTCTGCAGAATGTGGTGGCGCAGGGCGGGGCCAGCCTCTCACTGATTCCCGACTCCGCAGAGCGAATCGCGCTGGCAACAGAATCCCTGCGCATGGCTTCTGAACCCAGGGAGAAAGACCGCCCCGTGCATCCGCCGCTCCAATTGACGCCCGACGTAGAGCGGCTGGCGCGGCTGCGGCTCCTGACACTGGATGACAGCACGTGGGCATCCATGAGTGTGGAGGAGCGCCGCCTGCTGTCTGAAGACGCGATGGCTTCCTTTTCCAGCCTCGCACCACAGGCGATTGATCGTTTCAACAACATGGCCCCGGAAGAGCGCAGTTTGGGGGCATGGTACTATGCCGGACAGGCGCAGGCGGAAATGGATATGGGTGCCGCCTCTGAATGGATGGATACGCTGCCGCCCGGCCCTGAGCGCGATGCCGCGGCCACGGCACTGGTGGAGCGTCTTACCGCCGACGGTGACGACCGCGACGGCGAGGCGGCGTTTGCATGGGCGGCCAGTATGAGCGGAGATGAGGAGCGCCGACGTTACATCGAACAGGCCGCAAAGGTTTGGGCCGAGCAGGATCTGGAAGCGGCAATGAAGGCCGTGATCGCCAGCGGGTTGCCCGCGGAGGAGGTGGTTCCTCTGGCCGAGGAACTGAAAAAAGGAGGTGCCCGGTGAAGGTCTTTCCACTGCTCCTCTGCGCCGCCGCCGGACTTGCCGGATGGCGGCTTGCGTCGGCTGGTGATGAGGACCGTCAGACGAGTCAGACCGGTCCGACTCGGCTGACAGATTCCCCTCCCGCCGTCTCGCGGGAAGAAAGCAACGCCCACAACGCCTGCACCGGCGAGCCGCACGGCAGCGCCGGCCTCGCGGGACTGCCGGCACAATTGGGATCGATAACATACGACAAGGCACTGGACCTCGCCTATGCCCTGCCAGAAGGCCCCGCCCAGGCGGTGGTCATGGCGCTGCTGGAAGTCCGCCGGCGTCCGCCGGCCGATCCCTTTGCCGATCCCTTCAGCGATCCGTCGGCGGAGAGGGAGGAGAACCGGCTGGCGGAACTGGTGAAGAAGCTGACCTCGGGTCTCCCGGAGATCGTTGACAGCGGCGACGAAGCCCTCCTGCGAACATGGGCGCAGAGCGACCCCGCCGCGGCGTGCGCCGTCATTCTCAAGGCACCACCGGGCCTGATCCGCGCCATGGCCGCGGACGAAGTCGCCGGTGCCCTGGCCAAGCTGGACCCCTCCAGGGCCATGGAACTAGTGCTGCAGGCCGGTGGAGAGGAATTCGGTCAAGGTGCCGCCCGGGCGTGGGCTGAGTTGGCAATGTTCCCGCCGGAGGAAAAACCGGCGGGGAAAAGTGCTGCGGCGTTCATGAATAGCATGACGCCGGCCCAGCGTGACAGCCTTCTTATGGCCCTGACGGACGAATTGGGATCCGGCCGGTTTTCCGGTGAGGCCGACGCCTGGGGCGGCTTTCTTCAAAACAGTCCACTGTGGCGTCTAACGCGGGCGGCCTGGGAAGCCTTTGGCGTCAGCCCGGAGCAGGCGGCTAGAATGCGAATAAAGGACCCGGGGTATGTGCAGCCGAACGGGAACACGCCCGGGTTCGAAGCGTTTTTTGCAGCCCTGGCGCACCGCCCGGAGGCCATGCAACTGCTTGAAGTCACCCCGAATTCCCTCAGCGCCGGGCAGCGGCAGGCACTGGAGATTCTGGCTGCCAAGCGCATCGCCGATTTGAACCCTGCTGAGGATGCCGACCTGCTGCAGCAATTCACAGTGCCGTTCAGAATCCATGATCCTTTCGGCTCCAACAGCGACGCCGCGCTCAATCGCGCCGCGCCGCGCCTGCTGCCGAATCTGGTGCGCTCCGGCCACTTGACGGAGGCGGTGCAGATTCTGGACAACATCCACGACCGCACCGCATGGCGGGAGTCATTCGAAGCCATGCTGCCCGCGTGGATGGATGCCGACCCTGCCAAAGCGCGCGCCGCCTTTGAAAAGGCGCCGCTCACCGCGCTGGAACGCGAGCGATGGGAGCGACATCCGGCATTTCTGCTCAATCCGTGAGGGGAGCACGGGCGCCCTCGCCTGTGGTGAACGGCGCCCCCGCCGTTCACTGAAAACGAACGGCGCAGCCGCTCTCTGAAACGGATCCGGAACCCGCGCTCGCTGAGAGTCCGGCTGTGCCGGGTTGTAAAAAGTTCCCCGCGGGGGCGCGGGGAACAACAGGCGAGGGCGCCTGTGCTCCCCGATCTCCCCGATCTCCCCGATCTCCGCGCACCCGCAACCTGCGGGAATTTCCGGAGCTAATCCTTCCTGGCTTCCTCCACCACCGGCGGCGGGGGCAGTTCCGGCGGAGCGTTGACGCTGCCCTGGCCGCTGGGCGGGGGCTCCTCGTCCTCCGGGGCCTCTTCGATGACGATGGGTTTCTTGCGCACGGTGCCGGCCCAGATGTCAGGGGAGCGGCGGCCGGGTCCGGTTTCGCCGCCGGGGATGATGATCTGGCTTTCCCAGTTCACCGCGGGATTTGTCAGGGGAACTTCACCGGGGAAGTTGCCGATGTGATTCCATTCACCGATTTCCGCATCGTAGCCGAGCACGGTGCGGGGATAGCCGGGGAAGTTTTCCATGAGCAGCTGCTCGTATTTTTTTCTGCGGGCGCGCTCGACGTCGTCGAGTTCTCCGAATTCGCGGCTGTTGCGCTCCAGCAGGCGGGTGATGTCTTCATCCATGCCGCCGATGACGACGAAGTGATGCGGCGGCACGTGGAAGGCGGGCGTGGCCATGACGTGCCCCGGATGTCCGCGGCGGTCCACCACGTCACCGAGCAGGGTCCACTCTTTGCGCAGCGGATTGAACTTGTGCAGGTCGATGAGGAAGTCCGGCTCGCCCCCCGGCTGGCGGCCGCCGCAGAGGTAGAGGCTTTCGACTTCACCTTCGAGACTGGCGGCCGCGACGGCATAGATGCGCGGCGGTCCGTCCCAGGCGCGCAGTTCTTTCCAGACGAAGTCTTTGGCGGACTGACGTTTTGTCAGGTCGAGGGCGAAGAAGCTGGCGGTGGGCGCCATCGTTTTCAGGTCCGCGGTGCCGCCGATGACATAGACGGTGTCGAGCAGCAGCACGGCGGTGTGGCAGGCGAGGGGCTTCGGCAGTTTGGGGAACGGCTGCGACTCCACCTGACGAGCGGTCTTGTTCCATGAGAGGAGAAAGCATTCGTCGCGCACGGCTTCAGTGGTCGCGCCGCCGATGCAGAGCACGCCGTCGGACAGCGAAACGCTGGCGCCGCAGGCCATCGCATCGGGCAGCTGCGCTCCGGCGGGTGTCCAGTGGTAAAGCGGCAGGCCGTCGGGCTTGAGCGTGCGCTCAAGGACATGGATATCGCGGTGAAATGCTCGCTGGCCGCCCTGCCACGGCGGATTGTCAGGGTAGTTGCTCCCGCCGGCGATGAGAAAGACGTCGCCGTGCGCTCCGGCAAAGACACCGGCGAGGCCCGGATTCCGTTTGCCGTCCGGGCCGGGCGGAAGCTCGGCGATTTTCTCCCACTCGATTTTCGGCGGGATGTGAATGGTGTCGGTGTGTTCCTGACCGGCGGCGGTCAGGCTCCCCGCAGCGGCGGCGGAGAATAACAAACTGAGAAGTCGCAGAGGCAGGCGGGGCATGTGGCAGCGGCATCAGTGCGCCCGGGGCCAGGGGGTGGCAAGAAGAAATGCCGCGGCCAGCGACGGCGCTCCGGGCACTCAGACTTCTTGCAAGGCAACCGGCGGTCCGCACAGTCCCGGCATGACCCTCGCGCCCGAAGATTCCGCCGCCATCGCCTCGCCCGCTCTCCTGATCGATCTCGACGCCGTGGAGGAGAACCTCCGGCTGATGCTCCGGATCGCCGGGGGACCGGAACGGCTGCGCCCCCATGTGAAGACGCACAAGCTGGCGCCGCTCGTCGCCATGCAGGTCGCGTCCGGCATTCATAAGTACAAGTGCGCCACCATCGCCGAAGCTGAAATGACCGCCGCCGCCGGAGGGCGGGACATTTTGCTGGCGATGCCGCCCGTGGGGCCTAACGCTGCAAGGTTTGTGGAACTGATGCGCCGGTTTCCTGCGGTGCAGTGGCTCACGCTGACCGACAGCGCGGAAGCCCTCGCCGCACTCGCCGCCGCCGCGCAGGCCGGCGGTGTCACGGCGGAAGTCATGCTCGACCTCGACATCGGGCAGCACCGGACCGGCATCGCGCCCGGGCGTGAGGCCGCGGCTCTCTATGAAACCCTGTGCCGCACGCCCGGACTCGCCCCCGGCGGACTGCACGCCTACGACGGTCACCTTCACCAAACGGACCTCGCGGAACGCACCGCCGCCTGCGATGACGCGTGGCGGCAGGTGGAGGAAATGCAGCACGCCCTGACCGCCGCCGGAATGGCCGTGCCGCGCCTCGTCGCGGGCGGCTCACCCACCTTCCCGATCCATGCCCGGCGCGCGGGCGTGGAGTGCAGCCCCGGCACCTGCGTGCTCTGGGACGCGGGTTACGGGCAAAAAATCCCTGACATGAAATTCCGCCATGCCGCGTGGCTGCTCACCCGCGTCGTGAGCCGCCCCGCGCCTGACAGAATCACACTCGACCTCGGCCACAAAGCCGTCGCCAGCGAAATGCCGCATCCGCGCGTCGTCTTCCCCGCCCTGCCGGACGCCGTCGCCGTGACTCACAGCGAGGAGCACCTCGTGCTGGAAACGCCGCGCGCCGCCGAATTCCCCGTGGGCACCGCGCTCTTTGGCATCCCCTGGCATGTTTGCCCCACAGTCGCGCTCTACTCGGAAGTGCAAACCGTCCGCCACGGCCGCGCCGGCGAAGTCTGGCCGGTCACCGCGCGGGCGCGGCGGATCAGCGTGTGAATGCCGCGGCCGGCGTCACCGATTCATACTTCCACCGCACGCGTGTTCAGGCCCTCCAGCGCCGCGAGCGCATTCGACTTCTCATCGAAGCTCCAGAACGTGTCGCATCCCAGCACCAGGGCCTGCGAGACATGCAGCAGGTCGTAGGTGCGAAAGCCGCGCTGCGCCGTGTGCCGGAGCACCAGTTCCTCATACTGCCGGTCCACCGCAGCCTCGTCCGGTGAGCGGAGCTGGAGAAAAACCGCTTCCCGGCAGTCGTCGCGGAAGGTTGCCTGGGCAACGGCGGCGGCCTCGCGGGTAATCCGATGCTGGCCTTGCTTCACAGACTGGAACGCCATCAACTCGAAGGCATTCATTACTTCCAGCCGATGTAGCCTGGTAATGGGGAGCGGTGGATGGAGACCGCTTCGAATAATCTCAATTAGCGATGCCGCTGCTGCGGTGCCGGTATCCAGTTCAAGATACACACGACAGAAGAAATTGCTGTCAGCATAGGTCTTCATTCGCCGGCGAGGGCACGATCCACGGCATCACTAATCTCCTTTGGCACCCGCGGCATGCCCTGCTTCCGCAGCCTCTCCAATATGAAGGGGACTTTCCGCGGTTCTACAGTGCCAGCGTCCGCAGGCAGCATGCGAATCTGAAAACGGCTGCCGTCCGCGGCCGCGACCAGCGTGTAGCCCTCGCGCACCGTGGTGGCGAGCACGCGTTCCGTATCGCGGTGGAGTTCCTCGGTGGTGAATGTCGTCATGCAGCGAGTATGCGCCGGGCGGGCGGGGATTCAAACTAAAGCTCACTCCATGCCCGGTGACTGCCGGACGAGGCCGGGACGGCAATGACCTCAGAATGACCGGAATCAATGGAATGGCCTAAGTTCCTGCCGTGCTCTGCGTTATTCCGACTGGCACAGCATGAGATCGGGCCCCGCATCCAAGCGCACTCTCAGTCCCCATCCGTCACGCGCGGGACGACTGTTGGGCCTCTTATTTGCCGCGGCGGGGCTCGGAGCCTGCAGCGATGACAGGCGGGCGGAAAGTCTCGAATACCGCCTGAAGATCAGCGAACAGCAGGCCGCTGACCTGGATAATTTGCTGGAGCAGACCCGCAAAGATCTTCGTGAAGCCAGCGCGGCAAAACTGAAGGCCGAATGGGAGAACAGAAAACGAACGGAAGAAACCATCGCCGAGATCCGAGTGGCGCTCACGTCCCTGGAAGATAACCGGACAAAAGCGATCGAGGCGGAACAGGGCATTGAGAAGATCACGGCGTTTATCAAAGAACTGAGTGAAGAGTGGGCCGAAAAGCGCCGCCTGGCGACTGCAGAACTAAATGAACTGGCGGAAGGATTCAGGGGAGATCGCTACATGGGTTACATAGAAGACTATGAGAAAGTCCGGGACCTCCTCGAAAGGGAAATGGAGAGACTGACCAAAGAAGTTGATCGCCTAAGACACGAGAATCGCGCCCTGAAGGCCAGGCAGCAGCAGTAGCGGCTACTCCATGCCCAGAGACTTCCATGCGAAGGCGTAAACGTCGGCGGTTTCCTCCAGTTGCTTCGCGGTCGGTTTCCCGGCTCCGTGGCCGGCGCGGATGTCCACGCGAAGGAGCACGGGAGCGTCGCCGCCGTGGGCGTGCTGGAGTTCGGCGGCGAATTTGAAGCTGTGCGCGGGAAAGACGCGGTCGTCGTGGTCGCCGGTGAGGATCATCGTGGGCGGCACTTTGACGCCGGGCTTGATGTTGTGCAGCGGGCTGTAACTGCGGAGCACTTTGAAGTCCTCCGGTTTGTCAGGGCTGCCGTATTCCTCCTGCCATGCCCAGCCGATGGTGAACTTGTGGAAGCGCAGCATGTCCATGACGCCGACGGCGGGCAGCGCGCAGCCGAAGAGGTCCGGCCGCTGCAGCAGGCACGCGCCGACGAGCAGGCCGCCGTTGCTGCCGCCGCTGATGGCGAGGCGCGAGGGTTTGGTCCAGCCGTCTTTGATGAGGAACTCCGCGGCGCCGATGAAGTCGTCGAAGACGTTTTGCTTCTTTTCCTTCATGCCGGCCTCGTGCCATGACTGACCGAACTCGCCGCCGCCGCGCAGATTCACCTGGGCATAGACACCGCCGGCCTCCAGCCACGCGATGCGGCTGGCGCTGAACGACGGGCTGAGGCTGATGTTGAAGCCGCCGTAGCCGTAGAGCATCACCGGCAGTTCGCCGTTCTTCTTCACCGACTCTTTGCGCACCACGAACAGCGGCACTTTCGTCCCGTCCTTCGATTCGAACCACAGCTGCTCCACTTTGATGTCCTTCGTATCGAAGGCCACCTTCGTCTCCTCGTGCAGCACCGACTTGCCGGTGACGGTGTCATAAAGATAGATCGCTCCGGGCGTATCGAAACCGGTGACCGCATAGTAGGTGACCTTGTCATCGAAGCGGCCGCGGAAGCCTCCGGCGCTGCCGTAGTTGGGCAGCTCCAGCTTGTGCAGTTCTTTGCCGCTGAGGTCACACACCGCCACATCGTCGTGCGCATTCACCAGCCGCTGCACGAACATTTTGCCGCCGACGATGCTGGCACTCTCAATGACGCTTTTTCCCTCCGGCACGATCTCCTGCCAGTGCTCCCGCTCCGGTTTTGCCAGATCGATGAGGATGACGCGGCGGTTCGGCGCCTGGTGCGTCGTGAGGAAATAAAACTTCGTGCCGTCATTGCCGAGGAAGTTCCATTCAGCCTCGAAGCCCGGCAGGAGCTCCACCACCGGTGAGTCCGCGCCTTTGCTGAGATCGCGGTAGAAGAAGTTGTCCTCAGCCTTGGTGCCTTCGCGGACAAAGAAGAGCAGATACTTCCCGTCTTCGGTCTCGCCGGCATTGAGCCCCCACTTGGGGAAATCGGGCCGCGCATAGACCAGCCGGTCCTTCTCCTGCGGCTCGCCGAGGGTGTGGTAATAGACCTTCTGATTGTAGTTTTCCGCCTTCAGCTCCTCGCCCTTTTCCGGCTCGGCGTAGCGGCTGTAGTAGAAGCCCTTGCCGTCGCGGCTCCACGACGGGCCGCTGAACTTGACCCACTTGATGACGTCAGGGCGGTCTTTGCCGGTGTCCACTTCGCGAACGTGAATCGTTTCCCAGTCGCTGCCGGCCTCGCTCAGAGAATAAGCCGCCAGTTTCGCGTCGTCGGTCAGGTCATAACCACTCAGCGCGATGGTGCCGTCTTTGCTCAGCGTGTTGGGATCGAACAGCACGGCATCCTTCGCGTCCGGGCGGTTCCCGCGCCAATAGACCACCGCCTGGTTCTGGAGGCCGGCTTTCTTGCTGTAAAAGAGCCGCCCGGCCGTGAGCGACGGCACGCCGACTTTGTCGTAGTCCTGGAGTTCCTTGAGACGCTTGAGGAACTTCTCCCGCTGCGGGATTTTGGAAAGGTAATCGCCCGCGAGCTTCGCCTGCGCCTCCACCCACGTGCGCGTTTCCGGGCTGTCGAGTTCCTCCAGCCAGCGGTAGGGATCGGCGACGTCCGTGCCGTGAAGTTTTTCCACCAGCGCATCGCGGCGTGCGGCGGGATAAGCGGGTTTTTCCGCTGCGGCGGGCAGAGTGGAGGCAAGGAGGACCGGGATCATGAATCGATGAATCATGCGCCGGACTGGAGCGCGATGCGCCGGGAAGTCAAAGGTATGCCGGTGCTCCGGATTTGGGCAGGTGTCCCCGGGCTTCCCGCTTCACGGGCGGCGCGGCGAGGTGAGGGGAAGCTTCGCGGGCTTGATGACGGCGCGCCCGTTGACTTCATCCCACGTGAGCGACCGGCGCTCCAGCAGCCCGCCGCCGGCCTGACGGATTTCCCACGCCAGCGCCGGCTGCGGCCCCGTGGTGTCGATGTCCAGCACCATCCACAGGCAGCCTTCCGCGCAGCCGGTGAAGCGCTCGGGATTGGGAATGAGCGCTGCATTCTTGCTGCCGAGCGGGCTGCTCACGAGTTCGACAAAGCGCTTCTCCACCTGGTAGCCCGAGCAGAAATGCCGGTCGCCGCTCATCATGACGATGCCCTCGATTTTCTCCTCCCGCAGCCACTGGAGCAGCGCGGTTCGTTCCGTGCGGAAAGCGGAAAGCGAGTCCGGTGAGCCGAAGCTCTGCCACTCGCTGCCGTTGGCGAGAATCTTCACCCTGGCTTGGGAGGCGGACAGTTCGCGCTTCAGCCATGCGAGCTGTTTCATACCGAACATCGTCTTGTCAGGCCCGTCCTTCAATTTGTTCGGCGAGCGGTGGTAGCGGCAGTCGAGCATGAAGACCTGCACGTCGCCGCGCTGGAAGGTGAAGTAGCAGCCGGGATTGTCAGGCTCGCCGGCGGCGGGATTGGCCCAGAACTCCCGGAAGACGCGCAGTGAATCCTCTTTGCCCTGCTGCGTGCCGTCGGAGTTGTTGGGGCCGTAGTCGTGGTCGTCCCAAATGGCATACACGGGTCGCCGCGCGCTCATCTCCCGCCAGCCGGGGGTGAGACGGTGCGCGGTATAATAAGTGCGCAGCTTCGCCGGCTGCGTGGTGTTCGCGTAGTGATTGTCGCCCAGCAGGAGAAAGAGATCGAAACCGCCCTCCTCCGGCGTCAGGGCGCAGCGCACGGCGATCTCTCCCCACGCCGCCGCCGATGCCGCGGGCGATTCGCCGACGCACGATCCGAAGGCGATGCGCTGCCGTCCTTTCGTTCCCGGCGCCGGTGCCGTGGTGAACGAGGGAAACGGCGCCACCGTCTGCGGCCGGCCCTCCAGCAGCACCTGATAATAATAACGCGTCGCCGGCTTCAGCCCCTCCACATCAGCGATGCCGGTCAGGCCCGAATCCGCGTGCAGTGCCGCGCCTGACACTTCGCGTGCGTTCTCCAGCGCCGCGGATTCGGAAACCTTCACACTCCACGACACCGGAGCCGTGGCCCGGATCCACAGGCGCGCTTCATTCGGCCCCGTGGAGCCCAGCATCGGCCCGGCCATCAAATACGCCGGTCCCGGAACGACGGGCGGCAGCGTGAAGGGCGCGCGATCCGGCAATTGCGCCGGCGACGGGAGAGCGAAAGCGGCGGCGACGAGAGCGAGGAAAGTTTTGCGGATCATGCAGTCAGCCAATGGACACGCTCCGCCGCGGCAAGTGCGGGTGCGCCGCAATCATGGTGATTGCGGCGGCTTGGGGCGCAACGTATGAACCGTTAATTGCCGTCCCGCCTCATCCGGCCTTCGTCATGCACCGTCTCCTCAGTCTCGCACTCCTCCTGATTCCCAGTCTCGCTGAAGCCAAGCGGGCCGCACCAGCCCGGGTGACTCCCGTAACCAGCGGGCATATCAGTTATTCTGCACCGAATGAAGACGGACGTAATGCCCGGATTGTGGCAACGGACGCCCGGAGCGGCAAGGTGCTGTGGGAAGTCACCGTTTTTCAAACAAAGATCAACCCTAAGCTCGAGGAGGACGTGCAGTGGGTGTTCATCAAGTCACTCAATCTAACCGGAAACGTTCTGCGAATTGAGGACGAGAAAATGCGTGTCTGGGAACTGAATCTGACGACGAAAGTCGCCAGCCGCAGAGAGCTTTCGCGAAAACCCTGAGACTCTTGCCGCCGCAATCATGGGGATTGCGCCTCTGCGCACCGCGCGTATTCACGCGCTCCATCCGCATTCCACACGCCATGAAATCACTCCGTCTCCTCCTTCCCGCCGCCGGCCTCGCCGCCATCGCCTCTCTTTGCATCGGTCAAAATCCGCCGCCGGACAAATTCGCCGTCGGCCCGGACCGGGTGGAGAAAATCAAGGCCGCCGTGCCTGACAAAGCGCCGGCGCCGGTGAAGAAGAAACACGAGGTGCTGGTCTGCACCAAGACCACTACGTTCCGCCACGGCTCCATTCCCAGCGCGGTGGAGTGCATGAAGCAATTGGGGGATAAATCTGGTCTCTTCAAAGTGACCCACACGGAAAACCCGGCGGATTTCGAAGCGGAAAATTTGAAGAAGTTCGACGCGGTCATTTTCCTCAACTCCACCGGCAGTCCTCTCGCAGATATCAATGACGAGAAGGAGCGCGGCGCACTTCCGCCTGACCGTAAGGCCAAAGTGACAGCCGACGAGGCGCGCCGTCAGACCGCGCTCGTGGACTTTGTGAAGAACGGTAAAGGCATCGTCGCCATCCATTCTGGCGGCGACACCTACAATGACTGGGAGGATTACGCCGCCATGATGGGCACCGGCTTCATCAGCCATCCGTGGGGCAGCGGTGACACGGTGCGTGTGAAGAATCTCGACCCGAAGCATCCGCTCACCGCTTCGTTCAAAGGCGAGGGTCTCACCATCAAGGATGAGATCTACAAGTTCAAACCCGGGCGCGCCAAACCCGACGAGCGCCGCATGCTGCTCGCGCTCGATTTCGAGGGCACCGACATGAAGAAGGACGACCCTGACAAGGACGGCAAACCGGAGCGCGACTTCTACCCCATCGCGTGGCTCTCCACCTACGGCAAAGGCCGCAGCTTCTACTGCTCGCTCGGGCACAACGACGAGGTTTACTGGAACCCGACGGTGGTGGCGCACTATCTCGCCGGCATTCAGTACGCGCTGGGTGAGCTGGAGGCCGACGCCACCCCGAAGGCAATCGCCATGCTGCTCAAAGAGGAGCGCGCGGTGGCGGCGAGGTAACGTGTCAGTCCGTGGAGCGGACCGTGAGCACGGGGCATTTCGCCTTCTGCACCACCCGCTCGGCCACACTGCCGAGCCACAGGTGCAGCAGGCCGGAGTAGCCGTGCGTAGGCATCACGATGAGGTCCACGCCGTTTTCCTCCGCCCATTCACAGATGACCCGCCACGGGCTGCCGCGCAGGCACACCGCATGCGGCGCCTCTCCGCCGACCGCGCTGCCGAGTTCGTTCATGTATTTCACGGCCGATTTCTCGCGCTCCTCCTCGGCTTCGGCCGGAATGATGCTGATCTCCGAGCCGTAGCCGGGAATGGACTCCACCACGTGTATCAGGGTGATGCGTGCGGGAAATTTGTCGCGCAGCGCGACGGCATAGTCGAGCGCCAGCCGGGTCTGGTCCGAGCAATCGGTGGGGACAAGGATGTGTTCGATTCTCATGATGAGTATGGGTTTGTCAGGGTTCAGGCATTGTCCTTATGCCGCCCGCGCTTGGGCTGGCGGCGCTGATCGTGGCGCTCCACGGGACGGCCCGAGGCGCGCGAAGGCGACACCCGGCGCGTGGTTTCGCGCGCGGTCTGAGCCGCGCTGACCGGAGCGGCCGGGCGGCGGGCCGCTTTCTCAGGGGGGGCGGATTCGGTTTGGGATTCCTGCAAAAGAGGGGAGGGTTTTCTCATGGCGTGTCTTTTTTACCAGGGCCGCAGCGCAAGCGCTCCGCATCCCTTCCCGTTCACCGTGCATTTATTCCTTCAACAACGGACTCATGGCAATCTGCGGTGGAAACAGGGGCCGGGAGATGGATTCTTCCCTTCGCCTCCTCCGGTATGAAATGGCTTCCCGTTCTCCTTACTCTCCTGCTGGCCCTTCGTGCCAGCGGTGCGCCAAACGTTCTGATCATTTTCGTCGATGATCTTGGCTGGCCGGATGGCGGCACTGCCTGGTCGCAGCGCCTCGCCTCGCTCGGACTCGGCGTGCCGGCGGCGACGGACCTCCGCACGCCCAACCTCGATCAACTGGTGAATCAGGGACTCCGCTTCACCAGCGGTTACGTCACCAGTCCGGTGTGCAGTCCATCTCGCGCCGGCCTCATGACGGGGCGGTATCACCAGCGGTTCGGCTACGAAATGAATCCCGGCCCGCGGCTGGAATACGATCCCGTCTTCGGGCTTCCCGTGACCGAATCCACCATCGCCGACCGCATGAAGGCGCAGGGTTATGCCACCGCGTGGATCGGGAAATCGCACCTCGGCGCCCTCGCGCCCTATCATCCGGTGCAGCGCGGTTTCGATGAGTTCTTCGGCTTCCTCGAAGGGCACCACTCCTACTGTCCGTGCGACTATCCCTTTCCTGTCGCTCCGTGGGCCATGCCCGTTCCCCCCTGGGAAATGACCCCCGCACAGCTCCAGCAGAGCGGCCTGACAAACCGGGAGCTTTGGGACCCCATCCAGCGCGCCACGGCGCCGCTGACGGCCGCGAACCAGCCACTCGTCGTGGAGGAACAGGATTACCTCACGACGGCATTCGGGCGGGAGATCGTGAGTTTCATCGATCGCCACACCGCCGACCACCCGGAGCAGCCGTTCTTCATCTACGCGCCGTTCAATGCGGTCCATGAACCGCAGGAGACGACGCAGCATCTGCTGGATGAAACGGCATCACTGTTCCCCGCCGGGGAAATCGGGAGCACGCGCCACAAACTCGCCGCCATGCTCTACGGACTGGACGAAGCCGTGGGCGCCATCCTCACCAAACTCAGATCCTACAGCCGCGGCAACGGCCGGACCATGGAGCACGAAACGCTGATCGTGTTCAGCAGCGACAACGGCGCACCGCCGCCCGACCGGGATGACGTGAACGGATCGGTGAACACGCCGCTGCGCGACTACAAGTCCTCGCTCTACGAAGGCGGCATTCGTGTCCCCTTTGTCATCCAATGGCTGGATGAATTCACGCCGCGCGATATTCATGCGCCGGTCAGCACGCTGGACATTTTGCCGACCTGTGTGGCGGCCGCCGGCGGCACGATTCCCGCTGCATGGCAGCTCGACGGCGTGAATCTGCTGCCATGGCTGCGCGGCCAGGCGCCCGGGCCGCACGATGTGCTTTACTGGCGCGTCGAAACCGGGCGCGCCGACGAAATGCCGCCCGGTCCCCGCGCTTTGCGTCAGGGACGGTGGAAAATGGTGAAGCCGGGATGGGGAAACAACTGGGAGCTCTACGACCTCCTAACCGCGAACGGCCTGCGCGAGACGGAGAATGTCGCCGACGCGCATCCGGAGAAAATGCAGGAACTCATTCCACTCTACGAGTCCTGGGAGGCCACCCTGCCGCGCCCGCGCTGGGATTTCAACGACCCCGACTACGTGACGCCGACCTTTGTGCTGGAAGACGT
The DNA here is from genome assembly GCA_964523105.1 of uncultured Akkermansia sp. Taxonomy (GTDB): domain Bacteria; phylum Verrucomicrobiota; class Verrucomicrobiia; order Verrucomicrobiales; family V1-33; genus V1-33. The sequence continues at coordinate 119,235 of CAZFZN010000003.1, read as the reverse complement.
CCGCACGGGACCGGTGGCGGCCTCCGTCATCGCACCGGAGTTTCTGGGCGATCAGGTCGCGTGGCAGGATGAGTCGGGAAACCTCTGGCGCAGCGCGCTGGATTTAAGTTCCGGATTTCCCGCCGGCGCGCCCATTGAGGTCACGACTGGACTCGCCGCGCCCTCCTTGCAGAACGAAGGCGTGCAGTGGGGCGTGTCCTCAGCCGGTGCATCGCTGTTCTACACAAAGCCCGGCGGAACTCCGCCGCGCCTGCAACTCTGGCGCGACGCGACGCAACTCACCACGCACCTGACTCTCGACAACATCGGCCCGCGCGTCAGTCAGAATGCGGCGCTGCCGGCGGTGGGCATCATCTTCAGTCGCATCATCGAGGGCGCGTCCTGGGTGATGACGACATCAGATGCCGCGCCCGCGTCCGCCGTGTCCCTGCCATCCCAGGGCGGCGTCCCGCACAATGGCCGCTGGATTCCCGGCACCGCTGAACTCGTCTACGTGCGCAGCGGCTTTCCGGTGCAACTCGCGCGCTTCAATCCGGCCACGGGCGGCGACGCCATCCTCACGGACGACGGCGGCAGCAAAACGGATGCCTTTGCTTTCTTCGCGCCGGAATTCGGCGGGGAGCTTTGCTATGCCTGCGTGGTGGACCGCACCGGCATCGCGATTTACCGAGACCTGCATCGCGACGGCGGGCTGTTCGACCGGGTCGCCACCCTGACGATTCCGGCTTCGGAATCGGCGCGATTCATTTTCGACATGAAACCGGTGGCCGGACTGCGCGGCTTCAACGGCGTCAGCTGGTTCTCCTGCGTTGCCTGCCAAAACAGCGACACGGCCGGTCCCGGGACCTGTCACGTGTGGCTGCTGGGTCTCGGCACCGCGCCGGCCTACCGGCATCCCATGCCGCAGCCGGCCACCGGTCGCAATGACCTCTGCACGGAATGGAAACCGTACGCACTGAAGGTCAGCGACCCGCTCGCCGGCGGGATCGCCAGGGAGCCGGAAACGGTGATCGGCACTGACGAATTGTTCTGCTTCTACTCCCGGCAGAACGGCGCGGGCCCGGTGCAGTTGCGGCGCGCCCGCACCGGGCTGAAGCAGCCTGACGCGGCGCCGTCGGGATTCGCGGGCCTCGCTTTCACGCGCGATGCAACATTCACTCCCGGGCAGAATGACCCGGCAGGTCAGCGCATCGGCGGCACGGAAACGACGGCGCTGGTCGCTCATGCGGGGAAACTGTTCGCCGCCACCGGCAGCCGCGGCGACAGCACGGCGCTGCATCCCCAGACGTTCGCGGGCGTGCAGATTCTGGTAAAAGACAGCGCCGCGACGCCGTGGCGACTCGACACTTCCGGAGCCCTGACGGATCTTTTCGGCGACCACCTCACCGCGGATGTGCTAACGGAACTGACTTTTACCCGCAGCGGCAGCACGCCGGTCACGCCGGTGAAGCATCTCGTGGCGGGGCTGCGCGATCCCGGCACAGGTCCCGGTTCCCACCTCGCCAGCGCCCGCCTGCGCGAGGCCTCCAATGACTGGAGGCACAGCACGGTCGCGATCACGCCGCTCGCGGCCGACCCGGTGCATGTCATGAGTTTTGCCGTCCATCGCGACGGCGCCGCGGAGTATGTTTTCGCGGGCCTGAGCAACGGGGAGATTTACCGCGGCATTTACGATCCCAACGATCCGGAACGCCTCGTGTGGGAAGCCACCGCCGATCTCGCACAGAATCCGGCGGCGAAACTGGGGCCGGTGACCGGCCTCGTCGAAGCCAACGGCGTGCTCTTCGCCGCCTGTGGCATCCGTCAGGACACTGCAGCCGGAGCGGTCGCAGGCGGCCTCTATGCGCGCAACGATCTCAACGATTCATGGGTGAAAGTTTACGAATGGCCCGTGCCGCTGCCGGTCTATGACACTCCGGAATCCCAGCGGACCATGAACAGTCTCACCGCCGTGCCCGACCCGCGCGGCTGCCCGCATGAAGTGCTGCTCGCCGCCCGGTCGTGGCCGGGCGTGGTCGAACTCATCGATCCCGCACGCGCCGATCTGGTGAATATCGGTCCGCTGGCTCCGGTTTCTGCCGAACTCGACGTGCGCGACTTTTTCGCCCGCCTCTGGCAGGATGACAGCGTGCGTGCGGAATCCGTGACGGTCGGCTACACGCCGTTTACGCCCGCCATCGACCCCGTCACCGGCGAGCGCGTGGATTTGCTCGGGGTTTGGTTCAGTTCCCGGCCGGGCACGTGGTTTCTCATCAGGCACCTCGACGGCACCTGGGAAGCCGCGGATATCCCGGGGGCGGGGCTGCGCGCCGCGCGCTGCTTTGCGGTTTCGCCGTTCGCCGCCGACCGCGGTGCAGTGCTCTATGCCGGCGGCTACGATGCCGGCGCGGAGGCCGCGCACGACACTGCGTGGGTTTATCGCGGTGCATGGAACGACTGGCCGGCCCTGACCATTTCGCCGAACGCCGGGAACTACGAACTTTCGTGGCCCTTCACGACCCTGGACTGGGAACTCGAGGGCAGCAGCGATCTCACCACATGGCTGCCGTGGCCGGAAAAGCCGGCGCGTTCCCTGACCGGGACCACGCTGGAGGTCGATGCCGAAGACCGCGGATTTTTCAGGCTGCGCCATCCCTGAACGAACCGGCGGTTACTTCGCCTTCAGATCGAAACACATCAGCACGTCCTGGGAGCGGAGGTAGAGTTTGCCGCCGTCGATGGCGGGGTGCGGCCAGCTCGGGCCGTCCACGTGGGGCAGTTTGAAGGCGCCGTGTTCCTCGTAGCCTTTGGGCGTCGCGCCGATGAGGGCCATCATGCCGTCCTGATAGCGGAAGTAGAGATTGCCGTCCGCGGCAATGACGGCGGCGCTTTCCTTGCCGGGGCCGCGCCCTTTGTTCCAGACGACTTTGCCGGTTTTCCACTCGACGCAGATGGGGAAGCCGTTGTTGTGGCCGGTGCCGGCATAAATGTAATCGCCGAGGCGGACCATGCCGCCGTGATGGTTTTGAAACGTGCCGGATTCGAGAAAATACTGTTCCTCCGCCTTCACGCCACTGCCGTCCTTCACCAGCTTGAGCAGCGCCGCTCCGGTGCCGTAGCCGCTGGAGACGAAGACATAGTTGTCCCACACGAGCGGGGTGGGGATGACCGCGGTGCCGTTGGCGACTTTGTCATAATGCCAGAGCAGTTGGCCGTCTTTGGCGCTGACGCCGATGGCGCCTTTTCCGACCATCGTCACGTACTGCTTCACGCCGCCTCCGTTGCTGACGACTGCGCCCGTGTAGCCGGTGCCGTCGTGGCCGTTGCCTTTGAGTTTCGCTTTCAATGTCCAGACCTCCGCGCCGGTTTTGGCATTCAGCGCCAACATGAAATGGTCAGGGTGCCCGGGCGTGATGATGAGTTTGCCGTCGTCCACGAGCGGGGATTCGCTGAACTGCCAGCCGGGTTTGGACGGATTGCCGAAGTCCTCTTTGTAACTTTTGCTCCACACCTTTTTGCCGTCGGCGGCCGAACAGCAGAGCACTTCGCCGTCGTCGCTCAGCGCATAGACCATGCCGCCCGCGACCGTCGGGGTGCAGCGCGGCTCGCCGCCGTTTGAACTCACTTTCGCGGACCAGAGTTCCTGCTGCGTCGCCGCGTCGAAGGCGATGACATGCTGCCCGCCATCGCGGCTGCCCATGGTGAAGATTTTGCCGCCGCTGATCGACACCGACGACATGCCTTTGCCGAGACCTTTGATGGTCCATGCCAGTTTCGGCCCCTCTTTCGGCCACGACTTCAAAAGCCCGGTATCCGCCGCCACTCCGTCGCGATTCGCTCCGCGCCACTGCGACCAACCGGCGGCGGCGGCATGAAGCGTGAGTCCGGCAAAGAGAAAGCAAATAACAGTAGAGGTGTGCATGGCACCCGCTCATACCGCATCGCCCCCTCCGGCGCAAGGACCGCGAAACCGTCCGGCGCTTCAGAGCCGGAACGTGATCCGGCCTTTGGTTGTGTCGTAGGGTGACATCTCCATGCGCACGCGGTCACCGATCACCAGCTTGATGAACCGCTTGCGCATTTTTCCGGAAATGTGAGCCAGCACGACGTGCTTGTTGGCCAGTTCCACTTTGAACATCGTTCCCGCCAGCACCTGCACGATAGTCCCCTCCACCTCCACGGCGCCTTCCGGATCATCGCTCACCTGAATGGGCCGCACCATGCGGGGGCCGCTTTGGCGACGCGGGCGGTTGCCGCCCTGGGAGGAGCGCTTTTGGGGCCGGTTTTTTCCTTTGGAAGGCATAGGCGGGATGTGAAAGGCGCGCAGATTTCCAGTGTTTGCGGGGAAGACAAGCGGTTTGTCTTGGCAGAAAGCGGCGTCACGGCAGCCTTCACCGCACGTTGCCGCCCCTCAAGGCCTGTCCCCGCTCCACGCCGCTCCGCCGGCGACCGTCAGGGGCGCTTTGTAGCCCTTCACGGTATTATCTGAACCGATCGCCGCGCTTCCCTGCCACAGCCAGATGCCGTGGTTCGAGCGGCCGGATTCACCCTCCAGCGTGTTGCCGGAGAAAATCGCGCGCCCTTCCACCAGCACCCCCGCCACTCCGCCGCCGGCGAGTCTGTTGCCTGTCAGGATCGCTTCCGATCCGCCTTTGACGGCCACCAGCGGCGGCGTTCCGCCCTCGCGGGACAGGGTGTTGTCCGCCAAAATCGCGCGCGCCTTTTCCGGCAAACCCACGGCCACCGCGGCATTGGCCTCACAAATGTTGCTCCAGAGAATCCCCTCACATCCGCTGCTCAGACCGATGCCGCCGGCACCGTTCTGCCGGCATTCATTGGCCACCGCCAAAACCCGGGAGCCGCCCTCGGCACCGATGCCGGCCAGTTCATTCTTCGTGCAGCGGTTGCCGCGCAGCACCGGCTCTGCGCCCTCCGAGACGCCGATGCCGGCCATGCCGTTTTCCTGACACTCGTTGTCCTCGATCACCGGACGGGTTGCCGCGCCCGTGCGAATGCCGATGCCGGCGCGGCGGTTGTGATGGCAGCGATTGCCGCGCACCACGGGGCAGGCGCCTTCACTGATTCCGATGCCGGCCCTGACATTGTGGTGGCAGTGATTGCCCGTCACCAGCGGCGCAGCTTTTCCGCTGTGCCCGATGCCGGCGAGAAGGTTTTCGCTGCATTCGTTGCCCTGCACGATGCCGCCGGCCCCGTCCATGATGCCGATGCCGCCGCCCATGTTGCACCAGCAGCGATTGCAGGTGACGATTGAATGCACCGTCGCGTTTTCTTTTCCGCGCAGTGCGATGCCGGTGTGACCGTTGTGGTGCACGAGGCAGTTTTGAATCCGGCAGGCCACGGCGTCTGCGGCGATGGCCGCCTTTCCAAACTGGCCGATGTCTCCGTGCTGCTGGTTTTCCCCGCGCTCGTCCCAGTGTTTCTTCCAGAGCACCTCGTCCCAGGTTCCAAACCCTGTCACCGTAAAACCGTCGAGCACCGCCCCCTCGGCCATCGTCACGCCTGGCCCTGCGCCGCCACCTCCGTCAATGATCGTCTGCCCCGCCTCTCCCGGCTCCGCGGTCAATTGGACGTGAGCCTTCAGCATGACCGCCCCGCGGTAAGTTCCAGGCGCCACTTGAATCCGGTCGCCCTCCTCCGCCGCGGCCAGGGCGCCGCGGATGTCAGGATGATCGCCGGGCACACGAATGGTTTTGGCCTGTCCGGCTGTAACCAGCAGACCGAGCAGTGCGGGAAGAGTGATAAGGCGTTTCATGAACAAGGTGGTTGGAAGCAATGGCCGGTGCAGCGGAATTGCATGCTGCGAACGCCCGCCGGCGCGGATTCTTCGTCCGCAAACCCGCAAACCGGCCGGGGTCCATCCGGCTTGCAGACCCGCGGCGCGGCGTTCCACTCACTCTCCATGAACGCCACCCGCTCTTCCCTGCCGCCCGCCGATTTTTGCCGCCGCGCCTTCCACGGAGTCCTTTTCGCATCCCTGCTCGCAGTCGGCTCACCGGGACTGCATGCCGCAGAGCCGGACGCCGCGGCTGCGTGGCGTGCACTGCCGCTCATCAGTGAGGGTAAGGTGCATCCGGACTGGGTTCACGTCGGCTACGGCGGCATGGTCGTGGACAACGGCGCTCTGCGCACGGAGTGCGTTCCCCAGGGCCTCGGCCTGCTCGTTTATAAAAAGGAACGCGTGGGAAATTGCCAGCTCCGTGTGGTCTATAAGAGCAAGGACACGCGGTCCAACGCCGGCGTCTATGTGCGCATGGCGGACGGCATTCTCGACCAGGTGAAGAATCCCGGCGCCGCCTTCGACCGCGATGCGTCAGGAAAGATTTCGCCGGAGTCCCTGGAGAAAGTCAAAGCCTCCGGCGAGCGCGAGGAGGGGCCGTGGTATGCCGTGCACAACGGCTACGAAGTGCAGATCGCCGACGGCGGCGATGCCATGCACTGCACCGGCAGCATCTACTCGCTGGCTCCGTCGAAGTTCAAAGCGAAGAACGCCGGCGAGTGGCGCACCATGATCATCACTCTCACCGGCAGTAAGATTCAGGTGGACCTCGACGGCGTGCGCGTTTCGGAATTTGATTCCGCCGCGCCCAACCTTCCGGAGCGCAAGCAATGGCACGAGCCCAAACGCGAACCGAAGCGTCCCGAAGCCGGCTACATCGGACTGCAGCACCATGATCCCGGCGACGTGGTTTGGTTCAAGGAGGTCAGCGTGCGTCCGCTGCCGCCAGGGCCGGATGCGAAACCCGCAGAGAAGGACCTGCAGCCCGATTTGAAAAAAGCCGGCGTCACTCCGCGGCAGCAGGGCAAGCGCGGCATCTTCAGCTTCTTCAACTTCTACAGCTCTGACCGCTCCGAAACACTGAGTCTCACGAGGCGGGAATACGACGCCGCCTGCATGAACGATGCCGCCTCGACTGCGCCGGCGGGGAACCGGGGCCAGTAAACGCCGCCGTGCACTTGACTGAAAACTTGACTCATGCTTGACTGATAGCATGGCTTATGAACCGCAGTTCAAGATCAGTGCGCGCCTGCTTTCCCTCGTGGAGCAGGTGGCCGTGCTGCGGGAGCGCATCCAAAGCGCAGCGGTGGAACTCTCGTGGATTCCTGCTCTGCAAAAAGACACGCGCACGCGCAATGGTCATGCCTCCACGGCCATCGAGGGCAACCCGCTGACACTGGAGCAGGTGCGGGCCCTGGAGGAAGGACGGGAACTTGCCGCAGCCGACCGGCGTCCGCAACGCGAGGTGCTGAACTATTTTGCAGGTCTGCGCCATGTGGAAAAGCACGCCCGGAAGAAGACGATCCGGCATGAAGACATATTCGAGCTGCACCGCCTGCTGGCGGATACCGTGATGGATCAGGGAGAAGCCGGACGCTACCGCACCATCCAGGTGCAGGTGGGCCGCCATTTTCCGCCCGCCGCGGCGGACGTGTCCGGACTGATGTTTGAACTGCTGGAATGGTGGAATCTCAAGGCGCCGGAGCTTTCTCCCGTGCTCAGCTCCGCCATTTTGCACTATCAGTTTGAGTGGATTCATCCCTTTGCCGACGGCAACGGGCGGACCGGACGCGCGCTCGCGCTGTGGGAGCTCTACCGCCGCGGATTCGACAGCCATCACATTTTCTCCGTGGACGAATACTACTGGGAGGACCGCCCCGGCTACTATGCCGCCCTGGACGCCGTACGACGCGCCGGCGAAGACCTCAGCGGCTGGCTCGAATACTGCGCGGAGGGCCTGCGCCAAACGCTCGACCGGGTATGGCTCCGGGTGCAGTCCTTCCAGGTGAAGCAGCCGGAAAAGCTCGTCCTGAGACCCCGCCAGGAACAACTGCTGAAACTGCTGCGCGACCACGGCAGCATGAGCCCCGCAGAACTCTGGGAATCGCTCGCCGTCTCCCGCCAGGGAGCCATGGACCTGCTGCGCCCGCTGCTCGATGCCGGGCTGGTGGAGAAAACAGGCAGCCGGAAGACTGGGCGCTACGCGCTCAGGCGCGCGGGAAATTAACGCGAATCCCCCACTCATTCACTCCACAGGGCACAGCCCATTCAGGAAATCCGCGTGAACTTGAACAGGATGGCCATGACCGACTCATCCTCCACCCACTTGGCCGTGACGCGGCACTCACCCGGCGGCAGGGAGACTTCACACAGCGGCCGATCGCCCGTTCCCAACAGGGCTTCCGCGCACTCGCAAAAGTAGAACTGTCCGTCACCGGCATCGAAGATGATTTCCTCATCCCATGCGTCGGTCCCCGCATGATTCAGGGCAAAGGACAGCAACTGTTCCTCGCTGTCCGCTCCCTGCCATTGCACGGCCAGGGCACCGTCCGCGCGCGGCAGCCAAAATACCGAATACGGCCCTTCACCCATTCTCAGAGCCAGGGCACCCTCGACCGGCACAAGTCTCAGCCATTCGTTTCCTTCGCAGAACCGCTCGTATATTTCATTGAGCGCAGCCGTGTCATCCGTCTGCGGCAGCTCTGCTGCCTCCTCGACGCTGGGATCCCAAATTACGCGGCGCGGCATGAGAACGATCATACCGCCATCGCCATCGCCCGTGCTCTCAAAGTAATCCCGGCCTTTCGTCATCATTTCATGGTCTGTGGGATGGATTTTTGTTTAACAACAGGAAAACCTGTTTCCCGGGGGGCAGCACTTGTGTCTTGGGAAAAAGGAACTCAGGCGGATTACTCCGGCAGGGTCGAGCCTGGCGCGAGCCCGGAAAGCTTCTTAGCTGCCTGCCGCCGGCGGAGGAAGTAATATCCGACCACCAGACCCACCAGAGCCATCGCTAAGATGGCGAAACCGGCCTGCTGAGGGTACTTGATGAAGAAGGCACGCACCGGCCCTGGCTTCAGCGCGTCCCAGCGGGTCTGGAGTTCTGCAGTGCCGGCACCATATTCCTCCGCCAGGGCCAGCATGGCGATGCCGTTCTCCAGCGCCAGAAGTCTGGCCTCCACGCGGGCGAGTTCTGTCAGGAGCGCAGCAGCCACAACGTCGGTTGGTTTCACAAAAATGAGCCGTGCGAACGTGTGCGCCATCAGGGCGCGGTGAATGTCCTGCAGGCTGTGAGGGATGCCGCCTTCCGTCAGGGTGAACTCGGAGGGCACATCACCCTCCACCGGAATTCCGGAAACCGTGTGCGTCTTCAGCCACGCCGGATCCTTTTCCAACGCGAGTCTCGCCCGGATGACGGCTGCATGCATCCACTCCGTGCCTTGATGCGCGCCGGGATTGATGGTCAGGGCCTTCTCCACCCACCGCAGCGCCGCGGGGAGATCGCCTGACAATTCACAGGCCGCGCTCAAGTTTGCGCAGATCCAGTAGTTGTCCGGTGTCTTGCGGTCTAGTTCGGTCAGGCGCGTCACCGCCTCCGCGGCCTTGCCGCTGAAAATCAGACGAACGGCATCGTCCATTCCCTCCGGCCAGCCGGGCGGGAGATTGTCAGTGTAGGTATATAACAAAAGGAATTCCTCCGGCTTGAAAGCGGTGGCGGCGCGCAATAGCTCCGCGCTGAAGCGATGCTGACTCCCGCGCAGATGATGCGACTCTTCCTTCAGCAATGCTCCCGCGGGCAGTTTGCGCTGCGGCTCGGTCCGGGTGAAATTCCCCTCCAGCGTGGTGCCATCATACCAAATACAGGCGCCGGCCTGCTGCACGCCGGAATGAACCCACAGCAAGAAAAGCAGGAGACGGAGGAACTTCATCTCGCATCATATGCACGCGGGGGCAATTTTGGCAAATCTCGCCCCGGAGCGCGCCTTTGCGGAACCGCGGCACACTTGCGGTGCACGGAGGGCGGTGCACGGGGCGCTCATGAAGACGTTCGCTTCACTCACTGCCGTACTTGCCATCATGACTGCCACCGCTTTAGCCGACTCCCCGCCTGTGCTTGTCATTCACGGAGGCGCCGGCATCACGCGGGCGGAACTTTCTCCGGAAAAGCAAGCCGCGGCGCGGAAGGTTTTGGAGGAGGCGTTGCGCAAGGGGCACAAAATCCTGACCGATGGCAGCAGCAGCATGGATGCGGTGACGGCGGCCATCGTGGTGCTGGAGGACTCTCCGGTTTTCAATGCGGGGCGCGGTTCGGTGCTGACCTCGGCGGGGGCGGTGGAGATGGATGCTTCGGTGATGGACGGCGCGAAACGTCAGGCCGGCACCGCCGCTTCGATTCAGGGCGTGAAGAATCCCATCCTGCTGGCGCGCCGCATCATGGAGGACGGGCGGCATGTGACGCTGTCCGGCAAAGGCGCGGAGGACTTTGCGAGGGATCATAAATTGACGTTCGAGCCGGCGGAGTATTTCATCACGCCGGAACGCACGGCACAGCTGGAAAAGTGGAAAGCGAAGCAGAAAGACAAAAAGTCAGGCGCCTCCGCAGAGCCGCAGGACGCGCCGTTTCTCATCGGCACGGTGGGCGCCGTGGCGCTGGACAAGCACGGTCATCTGGCCGCGGGCACCAGCACCGGAGGACGCACGGGCAAACTGCCAGGGCGCGTGGGCGATTCTCCGGTGATCGGCGCGGGAACGTATGCGGAGGACGGCGTGGCGGCCGTTTCCTGCACGGGACACGGGGAGTTCTTCATGCGCATGGTGGTGGCTCACGACGTGGCGGCGCGCATGAAGTATCAAAACGCCACGGTCACGGCCGCGGCGGATGAGATCATCAACAAAGAGATGCCGAAACTCGGAGGCACCGGCGGACTCATCGCTGTCGATGCGAAGGGCAATGTGGCAGCCCCGTTCAATACGGAGGGCATGTTCCACGCCGTGATGCGAGCCGACGGGAGCGTGGAAATTAAGATCTTTGAAAAGTGATGCGTTGGTTTGAGTGCGCGGCGAGTGCTTTGAGAATCACTCTCCTGCTGCGCTGAGCGCTTCAAAGCTGCCGCACCTCGAGTGAGGCGTCAGGGCCACCCTGGTTTAATCCGGAGCAAATTGTCCGGCGTTAAACTGGTGAATTGCGTCACGGAGTGAATAGGGCTGGAGCGGTTCCGTCCAAGTACCCAACCCCCAAACCAATGAAACCGAATTCAAAACCAACTCCCCGTTTCCCGGTGCGACCGCGCTCCCTCGTCGTCTGGTCCGCCGTGGTCTCTCTGTTTTCCGCGGGACCTGGACCTGCAACGAGCCGCATTTTCGCCGCCGACGCGGTGGCTGCGGAAGGCATGGAAGTACTCGCGCGCGGTCCGGTGCATGAAGCGTTCGCCGGCACCATCGTCTTCAAGCCCACTCCTGGAATCCTGGTGCCCAAAGCACCGCCTGCCCTCATCGAGGAACTTCCGCCGGAACAGCGCCCGGCAGGCGACCGGGTCACATGGATTCCCGGCTACTGGGCATGGGATGACGAAGGCGCGGACTTCCTCTGGGTCAGCGGCGTCTGGCGCAATACTCCGCCCGGCCGCCAGTGGATTCCCGGCTACTGGCAGGAGAGCGGCGCGGAGTATCAGTGGATCTCCGGCTACTGGGCCGACATCGAGGTGAAGGAAGTCGAGTATCTGCCGGAACCGCCGGCCAGCGTGGAGGCGGGCCCGAATATCGAGCGTCCCTCGGTCGAGTCGGTGTGGATTCCCGGCAACTGGCGGTGGTACTCCGGCTCGTATCGCTGGAGCCCTGGTTACTGGAATGCCGCGCGTCCTGACTGGATCTGGGTGCCGTCCTACTATTCGTGGACGCCCTACGGCTGCGTCTATGTGGACGGATACTGGGATTACGCCATCGCGCGCCGGGGCATGATCTTCGCGCCGGTGCGCTTTTCGGCCGCATATTATTCGCGGCCTTCGTACTACTACCGCCCTGACATTGTGGTGAGTCTCGCGTTGCTGACGGATTACCTCTTTCTGCGTCCGCGCTGCAGTCACTACTATTTCGGAGACTACTACGATCCCCGCTACCGCCGGTCGGGCTATTACGCCTGGCACACGTATTACTCCGGCGGTCATGGCTACGATCCCATTTACGCGCACCAGCGCTGGCTGCACCGCCGTGACGACCGCTGGGAACGCCGCGTTTCCGACCGCTACCTGAACTTCGTCAATACCGCGGAAGCGCGGCCGCCGCGCACTTTCGCGGCCTTCAACGAATACCCCGGAAAGTCGGCGCGGAGGCCGCAGTTCGACCAGTCGCTCGTCGCGCCTCTCAGCACTTTCGACTCCGGCAAGGAAGGCGGCCCCCGGCTGCGGAGAGTCAGTGAAGCCGAGCAGAAGCAATTCGTCGCCGGAAGCCGTGACATCCGCGCCTTCAGCAGCGAGTGGAAGAAGGGCGCTGCCAGACCGGCAAGGGAAGCCGCGGCAGTGAAGGAGCCGGTCAAAGTGAAACTGCCGCGTTCGCCCATCGCCGCCGTCGCTGCGGAGAGCGGTGCATCCGCAGAAGCGCCGCCGCCGCGGCCGGGGAAAGCAACGCGCGAGACAAAATCGGATGTCAGGGTGAATCCCAAAATCCGCCCCGGCGAGACCGGTAAACCGGAAGAGACCGCCCGGAAGTCGGATGCCACACCTGACAAAGGAAAACCCTCCCGGAATCCGGCGATGGATTCCAAAGAACAGCCGCGGCAGGCGCCCAAGGGCCGGCCGAACGTGGAACCCGCGGCCCCGCCCAGCCGCGAACCGAAAGTGACACCGAAAGTGACACCGAAAGTGACACCGAAAGTGACACCGAAAGTGACGCCGAAGGTGACGCCGAAAGTGACACCGAAAGTGACACCGAAAGTGACGCCAAGGATTCAGCCGAGGGAAACGCCGAAGATTCAGCCGAAAGCTTCACCCCGCCGCGAACCGAAGGCGCAACCCGTTCCGCAATTCCGTCCGCCGCCGCAGCGTGCGCCGAAGATCGTGCCGCGCGAACAGCCGCGGGTGAGCCCGAAAACGGCTCCGCCCATTCAGCCGCGGCCTTCCCTGCCCCAGCCGGAAACCAGAAAAGTGGATCCCCGCGAGTCGCAGGACGCGCGCGCGAAAGGCAAAGGGAGCCGCCGCTGAGGCACGGACCTGCGCCGCCGCTTCCGCAGGGGAGGACGTGCAGGCTCCAGCGGAACGCCCCGGCGAATGCCAGGCTTTTCGCGATGGAACCGGATCATGCGTGCCGTATGGCTGCTCATGATCCGGTTCCTCCTTTTGGTGCTCTGTCATCTGTCCTTCTCTGTGTCCGCCGCCGACTGGCCGCACTGGCGCGGCGCGACACGCGACGGCACCACGAAAGAAACGTCAGGCTGGGAGGAAGGCCACTGGCACATGCCCGCCGGGCCGAAGAAACTCTGGGAAGTGCAATGCGGTCAGGGCGGTTCCTCGCCGGTGGCCGCGGCGGGCCAAGTTTATGTCGTTGGCTGGTATGACGGAAAGGACACGCTCCAGTGCTTCGATGCCGCGACGGGCAGGAACCTGTGGCGGCAGTCGTATGCCGCACCGCGCTTCGGACGTCACGCCGTGGGCGACCAGGGATTCTACGGCGGTCCGTCCGCGACGCCGGAGTTCGATCCCGCGACCGGCATCCTTTACACGTTGGGCTGCGACGGTGAACTGCGCGCATGGGACACCGGCAAAAGCGGTGCGCTCGTCTGGAAGCTCAATCTTTACGAACGCTATCATGTCGAGCAGCGCCCCGCGGTGACGAAACACGAGGACACACGGCGCGACTACGGCTATACCTGCGCGCCGCTTGTGCTTGGCGACAGTTTGCTGGTGGAGGCCGGCTCGACGAAGGCCGGCACGGTCATCGCTTTCGACAAACGCACCGGCAGGGTACAGTGGACCAGCGAATTGCGCGATCCTGCGGGGCACGCCGGCGGCCTGCTGCCGCTGAAGGTCGAAGGCCAGCCGGCGCTGGGAGTCTTCACGGCGCTGAACGTGGCGCTCATCAGTCTCGACGAAAAGTCCCGCGGCAAAACTCTCGCGCTGCGTCCCTGGCCAACGCGCTACGCCAACAACATGGCCACGCTCGTCGCCGTGGAGAGCGATGTGATCGTTTCCACCAAGTGGACCAACCTCACGGCGCGACTGCGCCCCACCCTGTCGCAGGGCTGGCAAACGGTCTGGGAAGCGAAGAATCACGGCAGCAACGTCACCACGCCCGTCCTGCTCGGCGGGAATCTCTATTTCGCCGTGCGCAACCTGACCTGCATGGACGCCGCCACCGGCAAAGTGAAATGGCAGGGCGGAAAGTTCAATGACGCCACCTCGCTCATCGGCTGTGCTGACGGCCGCCTCATCGTCTGGAGCAACAACGGCGACCTCGCGCTGGTGGATTCCGCTGCGAAATCACCGGATGATTTCCGCGAACTCGCCCGCCTGCCGCTCATCGGCGACGACATGGCGTGGCCGCACGTCGTACTCGCCGACCGGCGGCTCTTCTGCCGGGCGCATTCCGGGCGGATGATCTGCCTGCACCTGACAAAGTAGCCGCCCCGTGTAACCATGGTGCGCACGGCACAGTCATTGAGAAGCATGAAACCCGCCTTCGCCCTGATTCTTGGCCTTCTTGTGGCCGCGGCCTGCCGCCTTTCCGCGCAAACCGCCGGTCCGGCCAAACTCCTGCCAGGCTTCGTGCGCTGGGAACTCAAAGTGGAGGACACCGCCCGCACCGCGCTGGTTTATATGCCGGCGGCGGCGAAAACGAAACCAGCGCCGGTGGTCTTCGTCTGGCACGGCCACGGTGGCGGCATGAGGCAGGCCGCACTCAGCTTCGCCATGCACCGGCACTGGCCGGAAGCGATTTGCGTTTATCCGCAGGGCCTGCCCACGCCGGGTCAACTGACGGATCCGGAGGGAAAGCGCAACGGCTGGCAGAGTGCGGCGGGCCGGCAGGGCGACCGCGACTTCAGGTTCTTTGACGCTCTCCTGACAAAACTGAAGACCGACTGCAAAGTGGACGACAAGCGCCTCTACTCCAAGGGGCATTCCAACGGCGGACAGTTCACCTATCTGCTGTGGGCGGAGCGCGGAGACAAGTTCGCCGCCTTCGCTCCGTCCGCCGCCGTGATGGGCCGGCCCCGCAGCCTGAAACCGAAGCCCGCCATGCATCTTGCCGGCGAAAAGGACGACTTGGTGAAATACCGCTGGCAGACGGCGATGATGCAAGCCGTGCGGCGGAGGAACAACTGCGACGCTGCCGGCACCGCGTGGGGCGAGCACAGCACGCTTTATCCGTCCAAAACCGGCACACCCGTGGTGACTTACATCCATCCCGGCGGCCACGAATTCCCGCGCGACGCCGTGCCGCAGATCGTGAAGTTCTTCAAGCAGCACCCACTCGCGACGCCGTAGCCCGCGGGCGTTGCGCTTGTCATCGAACAAGCTCGCAGTAATCCCGGCGTGATGACGATCCAGGCTTCACGAATCCTCACGCTGCTGCTTTGCGCCTGTTTCACCGCGCGGGGCGGACAGGTTCTGACGGTGGAGAATCTTGGCGGGCCGGCACTTCTGACAACCACCGGAAATCTTGGAACGGATGCCGCGATCCTGAACGGCATCCTATACTTCGCGGGCGCCGACAGCGGTTATTACGGACACGGCGGCGAACTGTGGCGCAGCGACGGTACCGATGCGGGCACTTGGATGGTGAAGGATTTTGTGCCCGGCACCGAGGGCATTGGCGGCAGCAGTTTCACCACCGCCGGTGACCGCGTGTTTTTCCTGGCGACGAATCCGGCCGCAGGAAAGGAACTGTGGATCACCGACGGCACGGCGGACGGCACGCGCATGGTACGCGACCTCACCCCGGGGAGCGGCAGCAGCACCATCGAGAAACTCACCGCCCTTGGCAGCCGCCTGATCTTCCGCATGACTACCGCAGTGTATGGCGCAGAACTGTGGACCAGCGACGGCACGGCTCCGGGTACCGTGATGCTCAAGGATATCTATACCGGTGCCGCCGGCTCGTCGCCGGACAATTTCATGGTTTGGGGCGGCGCGGCCTATTTCATTGCCACGACGGCGGCGCAGGGCACCGAGTTGTGGAAGACCGACGGCACGGCCGCCGGCACCGTGATCGTGCGCGACATCGCACCGGGCTCCGGCAGTTCCGCGGCGAACTCGCCCGGGCCCGGCGCAGTTATGGGTGACCACCTTTACTTCGCCGCATCAGACGGCACGACCGGCACTGCGACCGGCACGGAACTGTGGCGCACCGACGGCACGGGTGCGGGCACCATTCGCGTGGCTGACATCCGTGCCGGCACGGCGTCCTCGAACCCAAACAGTTTCGCCGTTTCGGGCGGAAAACTCTACTTTGCTGCAGCCGACGACATGGGCAACGAACCCTGGACCAGCGACGGCACCGCCGCCGGCACGCGCCGGATCAAGGACATCTTCCAGGGCTCGAGCTCCTCCCATCCTTCGGACTTTGGCGTGGCGATGGGGCAGGTCTTCTTCAGCGCCCGGGAGTCGCTGGGATTCTCCAGCAGGCTGTGGAAGACCGATGGCACGGAGGCCGGGACGGTGCCGGTGCAAAGCAACGCGGCGACCATGATTGCCACCTTCCCGCGCCGCCTCAACGCCTTCGCCAATCGCCTCTACTTCACCGCCAGCCATTCCGATCACGGCGAGGAGTTGTGGGTGACTGACGGCACGGAGGCCGGCACGGTAATGGTGCGTGACTTCGACCCGGGCCAGCCGAGCGGGCTCTCCAAGGGTGGTCTCAGGCTCTTCAAGAACTGGCTGATCTTTGTGGCCAAAACTCCGGCGACGGGCTATGAACTTTGGCGCTCCGACGGCACGCCCGGCGGTACCGTGATCGTGAAGGATATCGGGCTCGACAGTCCGGATCGCACGCTCATTCCCTACACGGGAGCCGTGGTGGGCGGGCGGCGGCTCGTGTTCGGCGCGTTGGAAGACGGCACCGGTCTCGAGCCCTGGGGCTGCGACGGCACGCCCGGCGGCACCCGGCTGCTGCGCGACATCAATCCAGGCCCTGACAAATCGCAGCCGATTGAGTTCACTGCTGTTCCGGGAGGAGTTGCCTATTTCCAGGCCAGGGACTACTACGGATCTGGCGATGGCGCGCTCTGGCGGACGGACGGCACCGTGGCAGGCACCAATGTGGTCAGGGAAAGGGATTTGGATAACCGGGTTACCCTGCGGCCCAGTAAGCTCTACCTTGCCGGCGATTCCCTGTTCTTCGATGGACAGACCGCAAGCGGCAAGTGTTGGATTCACCGCTTGTTTCTGCCCTCAGAGGGTCTCGCGCTTGTGCTCGCCTCGAGGCCCACGGCGGATTACCTCGATCACTATACCGCCGGGAACGATCTCTTCGCCACGATGAGTGATCGCGATTACCCGTATCGCCTGTGGAAGTTCGACCCGGAGTTTCAGCGTCTGCTGCCTTTTTTCGACGCCGCGGATACGACGATTCCGGCGAATGGCGGCGTGCGGCTGCGGCCGGGCGGAGATCATTACCTTTTCTGGGCCAGCACGCCGGCGACCGGATACGAATTATGGCGCACTTCCCTAACCGGAGCACCGGGCACCACGCAGATGCTCCGGGACATCTACCCGGGAACCGCCAGCAGTTATGACCTGAGCATCCAGGGACAGACGGGCGAAATCCACGGCCAGCCGGCCGGCCCGTGGTACTATATCGCCGACAACGGCACGCACGGACGCGAATTGTGGAAGACCGACGGCACACCCAACGGCACCCAAATGGTGAAGGACATTTATCCGGGCTCCACGCGGAGCATCGGCGACCTGCGGTCCGCCAATGTCGCCTTCCTCGGCAACCGGATGTTCTTCGGGGCGGAGAACGGCACCCACGGCGCTGAGCTGTGGGTCACCGACGGCAGTGCCGCCGGGACGACGATGGTGAAAGACATCATGCCCGGCGCCGCCGGCAGCGGCGTGAACACTGTGGCCGCGTGGGGCGGCCTGGTTTTCTTCAATGCCGACGATGGAATCAACGGGGAGGAATTGTGGGCCAGTGACGGCACAACCGCCGGCACCTTCATGGTCGCTGACGCCAATCCCGGCCCGATGGGTTCGCGCCCCACGATGCTGTTTCCTGCGGACGACTGGATCTTCTTCACGGCCGCCACCGCGGCGAAACCGCGCGAGGAGGTGTGGCGGGCTCGTTTCCTGCCCGTGCCGGACTTCGCCCAATGGGCGGCGGCAGCCGGTCTGACCGGCGCCGACGCCGGGCCCCTGACCAATCCCTCCGGCGACGGCGTCCCCAACGTCCTGAAATATGCCTTCAATCTCAATCCAGCCGTTTTCGACCGGCGTGAACTTTCCGGCGGCGCTGACGCCGGCTTGCCGCGGGTAGTGCGCAGTGTCGCCCCCAACGGTCTGGTGCAACTCACTTTCACATGGCTGCAGCGGCGCAGTTCGGGTCTTGTTTACACACCGCTTCGATCGCTCGACTTGCAGACATGGGTCATCGTGAACGCGCCGCCTTCCGTGGTGCGGGTCAACGACTTCTGGGACCGCTACACCGCAGTCGTCAGCCTGGCGGCGTCGCAAGCCGCCAGGCACTACGGTGCCGTCCGCGTCTCTCTCGGACCGTAATGATCTCCACCAGTTCCCCGCTGGCAGCGGAATTACCCGTGGTGACTTACATTCATCCCGGCGGCCACGAATTCCCGCGCGACGCCGTGCCGCAGATCGTGAAGTTCTTCAAGCAGCACCCACTCGCGACGCCGTAGCCCGCGGGCGTTGACGCCGCGGCGGGGCGGTGATTGCATCAGGACATGAAAGCGCTGCTTTTACTCTGTCTCGCCGTTCCTGCCTTCGCTGCCCCCGCACCACGCGCCACTTCCGGCGACGATGTCGCGGAACCGGCATGGCAGGAAAAGCTCACGCTGCGCGTCGGGCAGAATGAAGGTGAGATTCGCGGCGACTCTGACAAAGCCATCCAGGCGGCGGTGGATTATGTCGCGCGGCTCGGCGGCGGCACGGTGGAGATTCTCCCCGGCACTTACAGATTCCGGAACTCCGTCTTCCTCGCCTCGAATATCCGCCTCACCGGTCACGGGGACAAAACGATTCTGATCAAAGAGCCGTCGGTCACCACGGAACTCGCCGCGGACAGCGACTGGTACGATCAGGAAGTCACGGTGAAGAATGCGGAAGGTCTGCGCATCGGGGACGGTCTGTGTCTTCGTTCGCCCAGCGCCCGCTATGCCATCAAGCGCACCATCACCGCCTGCGACGGCCCGCGGCTCAAGCTCGACCGCGCGCTGCGCGAGAATGTCTGGCTTTCCACAGACAAGCCCGCCACCGCCGCCACTCTGTTTCCCCTGCTCAGCGGCGAGAACATCGAAGGCGTGGTCATCGAGAACCTGACACTCGACGGCAACGGCGCGAAGAACGACAACCTCGACGGCAACTACGCGGGCTGCGTCTGGCTCCAGGACTGCCGCCGCATCACGATGCGCCGGCTGGAGGCCCGGAATGACAACGGCGACGGCCTCTCATGGCAAATCTGTCACGACGTGCTGGTGGAGCACTGTCACTCGCACCATCACACCGGCCTCGGCCTGCATCCCGGCAGCGGCTCGCAGCGCAGCATCATCCGGCACTGCCGGCTGGAGCATAACAACATCGGCCTCTTCTTCTGCTGGGGCGTGCGCGGCGGGCTGGCCGAGAACAACCTCATCGCCGGAAACGTCACCGGCATCAGCATCGGCCACCGCGACACCGACAACGTCGTCCGCGGCAACACCATCACCGGCAGCACTTCCACCGGTCTGCTCTTTCGCCGCGAAAAAGATGCCGCCGCCGCGGGTCACCGCAATCTCATCGAGAACAACACTTTCACCGACAACGGCCCCGAAAACGGCGCCGCCATCCGGCTCGACGCTCCCGTGCATGGTATCGTGCTGCGAAACAATACCATCACCGAAACCCGCGCCCCGGCGCAGCGCACCGCCGTCTTCGTTGGCCCCGGTGTCGAGGATTTGAAACTGGACGGCAACACGGTCCGTGGCTTTGCCGCTGAATTGACGCGGGAGCATCCGTAAGCCGCGCAGGCCGCGGATTCCGTCGCGATTGGCCGGGGTTCGCCCGTGGGCGGAAAAGCAGTGGAAAATGGAATTGACGGTAAAATTCCGGATTGGGTAAAAAACCAAAGCACCCTTTCGCGCATGACTGCACTCCTCCCATTGCGCGCCGCCCGGACGATGGCGGCGCTGGCTTTAACTATCATTCTTCCGGCACTTCAGGCGCAGGAGAACCTCGTCATCTCCGAGTTCATGGCTGTGAACGACTCCATCCGTGCGGACGCCGACGGGGATTTCGAGGACTGGATCGAGGTGCAGAATGCGGGGAGCGCGCCGGTCAATCTCGCCGGCTGGCACCTCACGGACAATGCGGCGAACTTGACCAAGTGGCAATTCCCCGCTGTGGCGCTCAATCCGGGCGGCAAAGTGCTGGTCTTCGCGTCGGAAAAAAACCGCAACAACCCCGGGCAGGAACTGCACACGAACTTCAAACTGAGCGGCGGCGGCGAATTTCTGGCGCTGGTGAAGCCGGACGGAACCACCGTCGCGCATGAATACGCGCCCGCCTATCCGCCGCAGATTGCCAATGTGAGTTACGGCCTGGGCATGAATCCGGGATCGCTCAGCCTGGTGACTGCGAACGCCGCCATGAAGTATCACGTCCCGGCTTCGGGTGCGGACGAAGCGACGTGGTTCACGGCGGCTTTCGATGACGCGGCATGGACGCCGGCGAATTTCGGCGCGGGCTACGCCTCGGTGCCGACGGATGCGTATTACACCACGCCGGGACTCATCAATTCGAATGCCGATCTGCTGAGCATGTGGACCACGCGCAGCTCGGTGTGGTTCCGCACCACCTTCACCGTGACCGATCCCGGACAAATTCAGAGTCTGACGCTGCGCATGAAGTTCGACGACGGTTTCGCGGCTTATCTCAATGGTCAGCGCATCGCCGGCGAACTGGTGGACATGGCGGTGCCGCTGCCGTGGAATGCCGCCACCACGGCGGGCGCCACGGTGCCCACCGACGCGCAGAGCATGGCCTTCAAGGACTATGTTAGCAGCACCGCGCCGTCGTTTTTGCTCGCCGGGACGAACGTGCTGGCCATTCACGGCGTGAACCGCAACGCCAATGACTCGGATCTGCTCTTCGTGCCGGAATTAAATGCCGTCACGGTGCCGCAACTCACCGGCAGCACGGTGTATTTCAGCACGCCGACGCCCGGCAACGACAACGGCCCGGGCGCGGCGACGCTGGGACCCATCGTCGCCGATCTGCCGCAGTCGCTGCCGCCGCAGCCGCGCACCGGCGGACAGGTGACGATCCCGGTCACGGCCCGCCTGGTGCGGACGTTCAGCGACATTGCCTCGGTGAATTTGAAGTGGCGCGTCATGTTCAACGCCGAACAAACCACGGCGATGAATGACAACGGCACGGGTGGCGACGCCGCGGCCGGCGACGGTCTCTGGACCGGCACCATCGTGACGCCGGCCTCGCCGGTCATTGCGCCCGGTCAGATGATTCGCTGGCGCGTGGAGGCGACCGACACCGCTTCGCGCCTGACAAAGGAGCCGCCTTACACCAGCACGACGAACTCCCCGGAATACTACGGCACCATCGCGGAGGACCCGTCGGTGAACACGTCGCTGCTGCCGGTACTGCACTGGTTCATGGAGGGCACGCAGAATCCGGACGTGGAGGCCCGCGCGAGGATCGCCCTCTACTACAACGGGGAGTTTTTCGACAACGTGGGCGCCAATCTGCACGGCCAGAGCACCGGCGGCTTTCCCAAAAAGAGTTACGATCTCTACTTCAACACCGGCTTCGACTTTGAATGGCGCCCGGGCCAGCCGCGCATCAACAGTCTCAATTTGCTCTCGAACTGGGCGGACAAAGCCAAGGTGCGCAACACCATGGCCTACGAACTGCTCAGTCTGTGCGGCGTCAAAGGCCACTTCGCGCAGCCCGTGCGGGTGCAGCGGAACGGCGCGTTCTTCGCCACCGCGGACATGGTCGAGGACGGGGACGAGGACTACCTCAAACGCACCGGGCTCGATCCCCTCGGAGCGCTCTATAAAATGTACAGCCGGTTTGAGTCCGGACAGTCGCTCAGTTACGAAAAGAAAACGCGGGAATTCGAGAACGCCGCAGACCTGACCGCTTTCTACAACGGGATGATCCAGACGGGCGACGCGAAGCTGGTTTTCGGCTATGACAACGTGGACGTGGCGGCGACCGTCAATTTCCTCGCGGCCAACAGCATGGTCAGCAATCGCGACCTCGGCCACAAGAATTACTACTTCTACCGCGACAGTGCCGGCTCGCTGCTGTGGCGCATTCTGCCGTGGGACAATGATCTGGTTTTCGGTCACAACTGGGTCAGCGGCCCCGGATATTTCGACGATACCATCTACACCACCAATGAAGTGAATCCCGGCCCCGGCAGCGGCAACGCCGTTTTCGGATTCGGCTATGCCGGAGACTCGCGGCTCCAGGAAATGTTCCGCCGCCGGCTGCGCACCCTGACGGACAGGTTTCTCAAGTCCTCAGGAACGGACTCGTGGCACCACACCCGGGTGAACGAACTGCTCGCGCAGATCGATCCGCCGGGCGTGATTTCGGATGCGGATCTCGACTTCACGCGCTGGGGCTCGTGGGGCAACAACGACAACATGCAGACGGCGTGCGCGCGGATTCTCAGCAGCAACGGCGCGAATCCCGCCTACGTCCCGGGGCGGCGCACCTATTTGTACTCCACCATCTTCCCTTCCGGCTGGCCCTCGGCGCAGCCGGTCGCGCCGGCGGTGAACTTTGGCCCGCTGCAGGCGAATCCCGGCGGACCGGACAGCCAGCAGCGCGAATACTTCACGGTGGAGAATCCGAATGCGTTCCCCGTGGACATCAGCGGCTGGACAGTGAGCGGCGGCGTGGAGTTCACCTTCGATCCGGGCACGGTGCTGCCGGCGTTCAGCGCGGCGGACGCGGACCGCGGCCGGCTTTATGTCGCCCGGACGTGGGCGGGATTCCGCACCCGGACGGTGAGCCCGAAACCGGGGGAGAAGAAACTGGTCACCGGCGGCTACGATGAGCAGCTGTCGGCCCGCGGCGAAACCCTGACGCTCAAAGACGATGCCGGCACGGTCATCGCGGCCCTGACTTATCCCCCGGCGCCGCTGCCGAATCAGGTGTCGCTGAGGATTTCAGAAATTCACTTTGCGCCCGCGTCGCCCACTCCTGCAGAGCTGGCGGTGAATCCGGGCTGGCTCGAATCCGACTTCGAATTCATCGAACTGCTCAACACCGGCGCGACCGCGCTGGACCTCGCGGGCGCGAAATTCACCGAGGGCTTGGACTTCGTCTTTCCCGCCGGCACGACGCTGGCCGCGGGAGCGCGGCTGCTGCTCGCGGCCGATCCCGCGGCCTTCGCGGCCCGCTACGGCAGCAGTCTCGCGCCGCTGGGTCCGTACACCGGCCGTCTCAGCAACGCCGGGGAGACCCTGCACCTGGTGGACGTCACCGGCGAGAGTATTTTGGAATTTGCCTACAACGACGTGTGGTATCCCGCGGCGGAGTCGCTGGGACACTCGCTCGTCGTGCTCGATCCCGCGGCCACGCCCTACAACGAGTGGGACAAGAAAACGCGCTGGGGCGTGAGCCTGCAGAAGGGCGGCACTCCTGGCGCGGCCACCAGCGGCACGGCTATGCTCTTCGAAGTCTGGCAGCTGGGTGAATTTACCGCCGCCGAGCGCGACGACGACCTCATCAGCGGACCGCTCGCCAATCCCAACGACGACTCGCTGAACAATCTGCTCGCCTACGCCTTCGCCGGCCGCGCCCGCAGCGGCAGCGAGCACCTCTACCCCGACGCGGTCACCGTAACCCACGCCGGTGAATCGTACCCTGCCCTGACATTCCGCCGCCCCAAAGATGCGCTCGATCTGACGTGGCAGCTGGAGAGCAGCAGCGACGGCAGCACGTGGACCCCGGCCGTGTCCGTCGTCGTTTCCACGATCGATCAATCCGACGGCACAGAAACATTGACCCTGCGCGATGATTTGCCGTATTCCTCGGAAAATCGCCGGCTGCTGCGTCTCACGGTCGGCAAGCCCCACTGACGGAACGCAGAGTCCCGCTCCGCGGCACATCCGTCGCAACCCACACCGCAACCCATGAAACTGAACTGCATTCTCCTTCCCGCACTCATCGCACTGCCCGCCGGCGCGGCGGAAATTGCCCATTCGATCAACGAGTTTTCCGGCATTCAGGGCCAGAACGGCTGGTACCACGGCTACCGGAATTACACCGATACCGGCAACACCAACAACTACGACCCCAATACCGCAGTCACGATCTTCGCCGGGGGCAGCAACTTCGGCGATCCCGCGCCCGCGCCCTTCGACGGCATTACCCAGATGTGGACCGGGACACTGTGGGATCTCGCCGGAGCCCCGCCCTGGACGCAGCTCGGCCCCAATGCCTGCCATCCCAACGGCACCAACCAGGCCGCCCCGAACAACAAGGAGCACTGGACCGTGCGCCGCTGGCAGGCGGATGAACTGGTCGCCGTCACACCACTCAAAGTCACTTACACCCACCGCAAAGCCAATACCTCCGTCAACGGCACGACGGTGTATCTGGTGCACAACGGCACCGTCGTGCATCTGAACACGATGAATTCCACGACGGCCCAGGTGCGGACGTATTACCTCAACGTCAGCCCCGGTGATAAAATCGACCTCTGCCTCGGGCCGCTCGGCACCGACGGAGGGCGCGCGGACGGCAGCGACAGCAGCGAATACAGCATGGTCATCGACGACACCATCCCGGCACTGCCCACTCAGCCGGATGGCAGCTTCTTCATCGCCGCCAACGCACCGGATACGGACAACGATACCATGGCCGACGCATGGGAGTATTTTTACACGGAGCCGGACAGTCTCGATGTATTTTCCCAGTTCGGGGACTACGACACCGACGGCTCTCCCGACCCGCAGGAGCAAAACCGCTCCACCGATCCCACCGACAACGACACCGACAACGATGGTCTGCTCGACGGCGTGGAAACCGAAACCGGCACCGGCACCAATCCGCGCGCCGCAGACTCGGATGGCGACACCATTTCCGACGGTCTCGAAGTTTCCGGCAACGGCCGCGGCGCTCCGCCGACCAATCCCACCCTGGCGGATTCCGACGCCGACGGCCACCGGGACAACGATGAGATCTTCTTCCGTTCCAACCCGAACAGCAATGCCGACACGCCGCTGTCGCTGCTCATCGCCAACTCCTCCGCCGAATTCAGCGGCGTGCAGGGTCAGAACGGCTGGAGCTACGGCTACCGCAACTACACCGACGACGGCGGCGGCGACAACTATGATCCCGCCACGCAATTCCTCCAGTTTGCCGGCGGCGCCGGTCTGGGCACCTGGGACGCGAACAGCATCAATGGCAATACCCAGCACTGGAGCGGCAGTCAGTGGGATCTCTCCGTCTCCAGCGCCCCGTGGACCAGCATGGCCGCGGAAAACATCCACCCCAGCGGCACCAACTCCGCCACCACGGTCTATCCCGCCCAGAGCAACAAAGAGCACTGGATCGTTCGCCGCTACTCCGCCGCCGCAGAAACTTCGCCGCCCATTTCGGAGCCCACTCCGGTCGCCCTGATTTACAATTCCCGCCGCACCAACACCGGCACCGGCACCACCAGCGCCATTTACATTAACGGCGTTCTCAAGGATTCCGTGGTCATGCCAGGAACCAACGGGTTCTCCACTACGCGCAAGTATTTCGTCCTGCTCAACCCCACGGACATCGTGGACCTCGTGCTCACACCCGTGGGCACCGGCGGCAACCGCGCTGACAGTTCCGACGGCTCGGCGCACTGGCTGCGCGTGGACACACGCATTCCCTTCGATCCCTTCCAGCCCGACGGCAGCTTCTTCATTCCGCCCGGCGCGCCGGATACTGACAGCGATACTCTGCCCGACATGTGGGAGGACTACTGGTTCGAGGCCAATCTTGACGCGCTCTCCGGCCTCGACGGCGCCGACTATGACGCAGACGGCAGCACCGATGCCCAGGAACTCGCCAACAGCACCAACCCCAACGACAGCGATTCGGATAACGACGGCCTCGACGACGGCGGGGAAATCACCGCGGGAACGAATCCGCTGCTCGCAGACTCGGATGGCGACGGCCGCTCCGACGGCGACGAGGTCAACGGTCCCGTCACTTCCAACCCCACCGATCCCGACAGTGATGACGACGGCTTCAGTGACAGCGATGAGGTCACGTTCAACAGCAGCCCCACCAACGACAGCGACACGCCGCTGACCTATGCCGTCGCCGACTCGCAAACGGAATTCTCCGGCATCCAGGGCGAGAACAACTGGAGCTACGGCTACCGCAACTTCACCGCCGACGGCGGAGGCGCCAGCTACGACCCCGCGGCGCACTTCATTCCTTTCACCGGCGGCAGCGATCTTCCTGACGCATGGAACGGCACCACTCAGCAGTGGAACGCCGCCACCGGCTGGGATCTCAACACCGCCGGAGCTGCCCCATGGACGCTCGTCAGTTCCGGAAACAACAACCAGGACACCCACCCCAACGGGACCAACCAGGCCGCACCGAACAATTTCGAACACTGGACCATCCGACGCTGGACGAACAACGAACTGGCGGAGCCCGCACCCGTCGCCCTCATTTGGCACACCCGCAAACAGGCGGCGGCCGGAGCGGGCGTCACCGGCGGCGTTTATGTGAACGGCGTCATGGCCGATGCTGTCGCCATTGCAGGCTCCGATCTCACCGGCGTTACCCGCCGCTACTTCGTCAACCTCTCACCCGGCGACACCGTCGATCTCATCAACTCCCCGGTCGGTCCCACCGGCGACCGCACCGACGGCTCCGACGGCTCCCGCCACTGGCTGCGCGTGGACACCCGCATCCCGGAGAATCCCACGCAGCCCGACGGCACACCGTTCGTCCCCGTCACTCCGCGTCCGTTCGTGGCCGAATTCGTCAGCCGCTCCGACACCGCCGTGGTGCTGCGCTGGGCATCACATCCGTCCTATCAGTACGATATCGAAGCCAGCTTCGACCTCGACCCCGATCCCGCCAACTGGATTCAGATCATCGACAGCCTGCCCGCCGAGGCCTCGCCCGCGGAGTTCACCAGCTACACGCACAACCTCACCGGACCCTTCGCCGGCAAGTCGCGCATTCTCTACCGCGTCGTGCGCCGGAGGCTCTGATCACTTCCGAGATTCACGGTGAACAGGTTCCACACACCGTCACTTCACTTTCTGCAACGCAGCAGAACCAGCACCACCGCAGCCGCTCCCAGGGATAACGGACCGTAGTGCCAAACGATCACTTCCACGCGACCACCTGCCGGCGGAGCCATGAGGAAGAACAATGCCAATGGGATCGCGGCCGGAATCAACCAACCCCGGCCGCACGGCTTGTGACGTGACAGAGCACGTACAAGGGCCATCAAGCCGGGCAGCCACAGCAGCACCAGCAGCAGAAGAAGAAGAGGCAGGAATCCCGCTTCGGTATCCATGTTGGCAACATAGCCGCCGCGGCACAATTACGCCAGCAGTTCCCGGATCGGCTCATGCGCCGGGTCGGCCATGGGGAGTTTCTGACCGCCGATAAGAAACGAGCCATCGCTCTTCACGCCCAGGGCGCGCAGGTAGGTGTGGAAGAGATCACCGGTGTCCACCTGGCGCTCGATGACTTCCGTGCCCTTGTCGTTCGTTTTGCCAATGATCGCGCCGGGCACGATGCCGGCGCCGCCGAGACAGATGGACCACGCTTTGCTCCAGTGGTCGCGGCCGTAGAGGTGATTGATGTTCGGTGTGCGTCCGAATTCTGACAGGACGACGACGAGGGTGTGCTTCATCAGGCCGCGCGCGGCGAGGTCTTCAATGAGGGTCGCGAACGGACGATCGAAGTCGCCCAGCTGCTCAAAGTGGAAATTGAAATTCTCGTTGTGGGTGTCGTAGTTGGAATGCGTGACATTGACGCAGGTAATGCCCTTCTCGATAAGCCGGCGCGCGAGCAGACAGTGGCGGCCGAAGTCGCTGTCGCCGTAGCGTTCGCGGTCTTTGTCAGGCTCTTTGGTGATGTCGAAAACCTCCCGCTGCTGCATCAGGTCCTGCGCCTGCTCGAACGATTGGGTCCACGCTTCTGTCTCCGCGGTGCGGCGGCGCAGGGCGAAGCGGTCGTTCACTTTGCGCCGCAGATCGTTGGCACACATGGCGGCGTTCTCTGCAAGACTGTCGGGCCGCTTCATGTGCTGCGGCGGGTTGCCGTTGCCGAGCGTGATGCTGGCGTATTTCGGACCGAGATAAGCGGAGTCCGCGCTGCGCCCTCCTCCTCCGCCGGGCGTGATGACGATGTGGCCCGGCAGCGTGCGGTCCGCGGTATCGAGCGCTTTGGCGACCACGGCGCCGAGTTCCGGATCCTGCACGCCGGGCCGCTGGCGGCGGCCAGTCATCACGAGGACGTGGCCTTTGCCGTGATCGTCCTCGTGCGTGTTGATGCCGCGGATGAGCGAAAGGTGATGCATCTGCTTCGCGGTGAACGGCAGCAGTTCGCAGATGTGCATGCCCGGCACGCTGGTGGGAATGGCGCGAAACGGCCCGCCGGTGCTGGTGCCGGGCTTGGGATCCCAGCTTTCGAGCTGACTCAATCCGCCGGCCATGCGCACGATGAGCAGGCGTTTCTGTTCCGACTGAAGTTGAGCCGCAACGGAAGGAGAGGCGAACAACCCCAACCCTGCGAGCGCCGCACCCGCGCCGGTGCGGGCCATGGTTCCGAGGAGTTCGCGGCGGGAGAGCAGGTGGTCCGCACAGTCCTCTGTGCGGCCAGGGCTCAGCCGCACAGAGGACTGTGCGGACCACGCGGCGGAGTGTTCAGCAGTTTGGCAGGGGTAGTGACAGGTTTTCATATTAAAGAGCGGCGACATTCCTGTCGCCGTGTCAAGTTCAGTGTCGGAAACGAAATTCAGTCGAGCAGAGCAGCGCCCACACGGCATCGGCGACGACGGCGTTCCTCTGGTCCTGCGGACGCGAGGCGAGCAGCGACGCGATGTCGTTGACTTCATCGTCAGAGGGCAGCCGCGTGAGCACGGAAAGGTACAGCTCCTCCGCGAAAGCCTTCGCGGCCGTCAGCTTGCTGAGCCGCTCACCCAGCTTGCCGCCGCCGACGCCGGCCCAGTCGCGGACATTGCCGGCGTTCTCGAAATACAGCACCTGGTCCGCGGTGGCGAAGAAATCATTCTGCGGCTGGCCGGCGCCGTTGGCAAACAGCCTCACAAACTGATCCTCGTGACCTTTGAGTTTGGCGCTCATCAGCTCGTCGATGCCCGCGGCGCGTGCCGCCTGTTTCGCCGGGTCTGCTCTATCTGCGTCCGTAGGCTTGTTCTTCTCATCCCATTCCTTCTCCGACTGCCGGCGCCACTGGTCCATCATGCCGGTGACCTTCAGCATGCTCCAGCACAGCTGCTCCGGCGGCAGCGGCGTGAGGTTTGTCAGGCAAAAGGTCGAGCCGGCGGCGGCGGTGAGTGCCGCCTGCGCGTCGTCCAGAGTCACCGGCGAGGGCACGAAATGCATTGCCTGCTGCTCGCTCTCCGGCGGTGCGGCGGCGGCGGCCCGCGTAAAGTCGAGCAGCGCGCGAGCCTCATCGAGGCGTCGTGCGGCCTGCCGGAAAACCACCCGGGCGCGGCGCTTGGCGGCATCGGCCTCCGCGAGCGACTGCGCGGCGGCGGTGATTTGCTGCTGCGCTTCGTCCGCGGCGGGCTTCTTCGCCTCTGCGGCGGTGCGCGCGGCTTCGGCCTCCTTCGCTTTCGTCTCCGCGGCGGTCTGTTTGCCTGGCAGGTCCTTCTCCGCTGCCGCGAGGCCGGCGACCGCTTTTGACATCCTGTCCTGAAACGTCTTCGTCGCGGCAGCGAGATCCTTGTCGTCGGGCACCGTCGTCACCGCGGCGGATGCGGCCTCCGCGGCGGCGCGGAGTTTGGCGATCACGTCCGGCAGGGTGCGCTTCGCCTCCTCCAGCTTCTTGAATTCCGCCGTCGCTGCGTCCGCGGCTTTGGCGGCGGCAGCACTGGCGACGGCGAGTTTGGTATACTCGGCAATCACCGGCTGCGCGGCGAGATTCGTCTTCACTCCGGCTTCGCCGCACTCCGTGAAGGCGATGCCCAGCCGTTCGCTTTCCGCCTTCAGCTTCTCCGCCTCCACCTCCAGCGCCGGCAGCTTTGCCACAAGTGCCGCACGACGATCCGGCGGGAGCGGCGCGGGATCGAACGCCTGCGCGAACGTCTTTGTCAGGGCCAGTTCGCGAATGAATGCGCGCAGATCGAATTTCATCGCCGCCATTTCTGTCGCGAGCAGTTCCAGCACCGCGGGATGCGCCGGAGCGTTGGCCGAATGCATCATGTCCGACGGTTCGACGAGGCAGCGGCCCATGACCAGACCCCACATCCGGTTGGCGATGTTGCGGCGAAAATCAGCGCTCCCGGGCAGCACTTCCGCGAGCTTCGCGCGACGGCTGTATTTGGGAATCGCGCGAACGTTCTTGTCCTTGTCATTCGGTGCCACCGTCCACTTCTCCGCGTCGGCGATCACCGGCTCTACGATCTCGCCGCCCTCCGGGAGGCGCGGCCGTGTCTCGCCTGACACTTTGGTGAAAACGGACGTGAACGCCGCTTCTCCCGTGGCCGATTCCGCCACCAGCGCCGGCTTCTTCGCATCCGGCTGAAAGAGCGACGTGCGGCCGAAGAAGGCGAGCAGCCCGTGGTAGTCGCGCTGCGCATAGTCGTCCACGCGCGGATGATCGTGACACTGCGCGCACGCGAGATCGCGCCCGAGGAACAGCCGCCCGGCATCGCGCGCGAGCAGATTCGGCTCCGCCTGACGCTCCAGCATCCAGCGCGCGGCGGGCCGCGTCTTTTCGTCGCTGCCGTCGTTGGAAATCATCTCCGTCACCAACTGATCCCAGGGCTTGTTCGCCGCGAGCGAATCTTCCAGCCATGCACGCCAGGGTGCCGTCTTGGTGTACTGCTCCGCACGCCGCTCCATCAGCATCACATCGAGCAGCACCGCGAGATGGCGCACGAACTCCTTTGTCTCCGTCAGCGCCGCGATGAGCTTCGCACGCTTGTCCGGCGCGCCGTCATTCAGAAACGCCCGTGCCTCCTCCGCCGAGGGCGGCATCCCAGTCAGCGCGAGCGCCGCACGGCGCAGAAACTCCGCATCCCCCGCCGCCGGAGCCGCCGGGCCGAGGCGCGCTGTGTCCATCGCTGCGTCCACTTTCTCGTGCAGTGACTGCGCGGCTGCGGCCCTGATGAATAAGAAGACAAAAACCAGACCCCCGGTGCGCCGGATTGCGGTCAGGGGAAAGAATCTGGGGACCCGGGCGCGCGGTCGGAACGCGCGGGAGTTGGCGGCCATGCTGTAAATATCATACGAATCGCTGGCTTTTATCAGGGAATTTTCACGGCAGCGCGGATGAACACGCCCGACACGGATGCTAATCGAATGGAAAGCAGCAGGCTGTCTCCCGTAACTGTGAGACCTCCTCCCCCGCATGGATTCCCGCGAATTCGTTCCCTTCAGCCTGGCACACTGGGCGGCGATGGCCGCGACTGCGGCGGCGGCATTCTACATGGTGCGGCTGAATCGCTCGCCGTTGGTGTCACCGCAGCGCAAGCACCGGGCGAATGTCATTCTCGGCATCCTGCTGGTGACGGCGGTGACGCTGGATCCGGTGCTCACATGGGTGCGCTACGGCGATGAGCCGGCGCTCGCCTCGCGCCTCACGCGGGAGAATTCCCTGCCTCTCTACCTGTGCGACGTGGTTTCGCTGGTGTTGGCGTGGGCGCTTATCAAGCGCCGGCAGCGGTTTGCCGAGATCGGCTATTTGTGGGGCATGGCGGGCACCGTGCAGGGACTGATCACACCCACGCTCTACTGGGGCTGGGAGCACCCGGAGTACTATGCCTTCTTCGTGCAGCACGGCGGTGTGCCGGTGGCGGCCCTCACACTGGCGTTTGGCACGGTGGAGTTGAAACCGCTGCCGCGCGCGCTCAGCCGCGCCATCTTCTGGAGCTGGATATACATCGCCGTGGTCTATGGCCTCAACTGGCTGCTGGAGGCAAACTACGGATTCCTCAATGCCAAGCCGGCGGTAGCGACGCTCTTCGACTACATGGGACCATACCCGTGGTATCTCATCACACTTCAGGCGATCGCATTCTCACTCTACGCCCTGCTCCTGCTGCCGTTTCGCAATTCTTCGCCGGTCGTCGCGGAACAGAACTCCTGACTCATCCGCCTCACAGCGAAGAAATCCGCGCCTTCCGGTCGTGATGCACCGTGGCCAGCATGGCTCCGCCGGGATGAAGCGACATGCCGCGGGCGGTGTTGGGCAGCTTGTAATGATGGAAGGGCTTCTCGTCGCCCTTGTTCCAGAAGAGCACGTGCCCGCCGTTGCCGCCGGCGCAGGCCGCGAGCCAGCCATCCTTGTGATACTCCGCGGCCCACAGCGTGTTGTTTTTCAATTCGTCAGGGCCGAGGTGTTTGGCGCCTGGTTTGGCGTCGTCCCAGTTGAAGGTGACGACGAGCGGCTCCTGCACGTTGCCGAGCGGGTTGGTGGATTTGTGATGGCCGGCGGCGGCCAGGGTTTTGCCGTCGGGGCTGAGCGTCAGGGCGCGCACGCCGCCGTAGTGAACCTGCTGACCGCCGTTGTAGTCGTGCAAATCCTTTCCGTCGAAGGTGCGGGCGAGTTTGCCCGACGGAATCTCCCACTGGTGAATCTTTCCATCGAGATCGCCGCTGAGCAGATGCTGGCCCGAGGGATGCCAGAGCAGGGCGTAAATGTCGCGTTCGTGGCCTTTGCATTCACCCGCCGGCGTGCCGTCGGAAACGTTCCAGAGCCGCAGGACGCGGTCATTGCCGGCGCTGGCGACGAGCTTTCCGTCCGGGCTGACGGCGACGGCGCGGATCCATCTATCGTGTGCGCGCACGGTGCGCGACGGCTTCGGCTCAGCCTCGCCCGCGGGCCACCAGAGCAGCACATCGTCGCCGCCGGCGGAAATCAGCGTCGCGCCGTCCGGTGTGGGCGCGAGAGCCATGGGCCATGAGTTGTGGCCGGCGAACACGGTTTTCTTCCCGCTTTCCAGTTCCCAGCGCACCACACTTTGATCTTCGGAACAGGCAAAAAGCCAGCGTCCATTAGGATCGAACTTGCAGGAAATCAGCGGAGCGGTGTGCTCCAGTTCTTTGGTCACTTTCGCCTGCTTCGGATCGGCCATGAGGCCAAAACCCCGCGCGCGGGCCGAATCTTTCGCCGGATGTGTCCGTGAGCGCGCGGCGGGCGTAGTCCCCTGCCGCCGTTTCCGTGCTCCCGTTTGCAAATCCCGCCCGGGCCGGCCAATGCCCTCCTTCCCATGCCCCACCGCCCCCACAGTGCTCTCGTCATCGTCGGCCACGGCTCCACACTGAATCCCGATTCCTCGGCGCCCACGCACGCCCATGCGGACGACATTCGTTCGCGCGGATTGTTCGCGGAAGTGGTGTGCGCCTTCTGGAAGGAGGAACCGTCGCTGCGCGAAGTGCTGCGCACGGTGGACAGCCCGGAGGTTTTCGTCGTGCCGAATTTCATCAGCGAGGGCTATTTCACTCAGGAGGTCATTCCCCGGGAGCTGGGCCTGACAGGAAAGACGACGCAGTTCCCGCGGCACACGGTCCATTACTGCGATCCGGTGGGGCTGCATGCCTCCATGACCAGGCTGCTGCTCAAACGCGCTGCGGAAGTGGCTCCTGGCGTGCCGCTGCATGAATGCAGTCTCGTGATCGTCGGTCATGGCACCGGTTTGAATGAGAACAGCACCAAAGTCATCAAAGATCAGGTGGCCTGCATCCGCGGCATGGACTGCGGCTTCGCGGAGGTGACGG
The DNA here is from genome assembly GCA_964523105.1 of uncultured Akkermansia sp. Lineage (GTDB taxonomy): Bacteria > Verrucomicrobiota > Verrucomicrobiia > Verrucomicrobiales > V1-33 > V1-33. The sequence goes on along the minus strand of CAZFZN010000003.1, from coordinate 85,354 downwards.
ACGCCTACATGGAGGAGGCGCCGCTGGTCGCCGACTGGGCGAAGCTGACCACGGCGCCGAATGTGATCGTCGTGCCGTTTTTCATTTCCGACGGCCTGCACTCATGGCAGGACATTCCCGTGCTGCTGGGCATCGAAGCCGAACCCGGCGCCGCCGCCAGCGAAGTGGATGTCTTCCGGCACAACCCGCGCCAACTGCACGGACGGAATCTTTATTACAGCAACGCCATCGGCACGGAACCGCTCATCGCGGACGTGATTCTGGACCAGGTGAAGGCTTTTGCTGCTTCCGCCGCAACGACGGTCCCGCCCTCCGCTGCTCACGATTCCCGACAAGGCCGGGACGGCCTTGCTACGGCGCTGGGTTCCATCGGCGCGCAGACGCGGATTGGTGAGGTCCTTGTCACGCGGGCGGGCAGCGGTTTCATTCTCCGCCATCATCTCGACGGTGGGGCGGAAAACCTCACACGCCACACCGCACCGGAAGCCGCGCGCGAAATCGCCAAATACGACGCCGCCGGCAAATTCCGCCCGCTCAAGTCCGCGCCCACACTCGCCCGCGGCTGGGAATTGTCCCTGCCCGACGCTGCGGCGCTGCAGCTCGCGCTGGAATGTCTTTACCCCGCCGCCATCGCCAACTGGCTGCGACACACCGACGCCCCCATCGCCACCCTGCGCGAAACCCTCAACCGCCAGACCGGCATCTACCGCGTCACCGCCCTGATCCGCGACGATGAAGCCCAACAGCTGGTCGCCTCCACCTGCAGCAGTGATAAATGCCTCCGCCGCATTCTCTGGCCGCTGGATGCCGCTCATTCGTGGACTTCCCTGCCCTGTGAAAAACAAACCGCCGCCTCCGCTCCGGACGAGATCCCCCTCTTATGCACCGACGCCTGCCCGCTGCTTCTCGGCGGCGCCCGGAGCGCAGTGAAGAAACGAATGAAAGCCGAACAGCCCGCCGCGTCCTAATTTCCTCTTTGCCGCCCCCCCGCACCGTGCATCCCTCGCCCCACTGAGCACTGAGCACTGAGCACTGAGCACTGAGCACCGAGCACTATGTCTTCCCCCACCCAACTCCCCGACTCCCACGGTCACTTCGGCCAATACGGCGGCATGTTCGTGCCCGAGACCCTCATGTATGCCCTGCGCGAACTGGCGGAGGAATACGAAAAGGCCAAGGCCGATCCTGCTTTCCATGCGGAATTGAATCAGTTGCTGCACGATTATGTAGGCCGCACCACGCCGCTTTACTTTGCCGAGCGCTGGACCCAACAACTCGGCGGCGCGCGGATTTATCTGAAACGCGAGGATCTGCTCCACACCGGCGCGCACAAGATCAACAACGCGCTGGGCCAGATTCTGCTGGCTGTGCGGTTGGGAAAGAAACGCATCATCGCCGAAACCGGAGCGGGACAGCACGGCGTCGCGACTGCCACGGTCGCCGCGCGCTTTGGCTGCGAATGCGTCATCTACATGGGCGCGGAGGACATGCGCCGTCAGGCGCTGAATGTCGCCCGCATGCGATTCCTCGGCGCCGAAGTCCGCGCCGTCACCGCCGGCCAGGCGACGCTCAAGGAAGCCGTCAACGAAGCCATGCGCGACTGGGTCACCAACGTCCGCACCACGCACTACATCCTCGGCAGTGCACTCGGCAGTCACCCGTTCCCCATGATCGTGCGCGATTTCCACCGCGTCATCGGCGTGGAAGCCCGCGCGCAAATTCTGGAACGCGAAGGCCGCCTGCCCGATCACCTCGTCGCCTGCGTGGGCGGCGGCAGCAATGCCATCGGGCTGTTCCACGCCTTCCTCGACGATGCCTCCGTGCAAATGACCGGCGTCGAAGCCGGCGGCGAAGGCATCAGCGAAGGCAAACACGCCGCCAGATTCCAGGGTGGCAAACTCGGCGTCCTCCAGGGCACCAAGACTATGCTCCTCGCCGACCGCGACGGCCAGATTCAACTAACGCACAGCGTCAGCGCCGGCCTCGACTACGCCGCCGTCGGCCCCGAGCACGCCTATTACAAAGAACAGGGCCGAATCCGCTACACCTACGCCACCGACGCCGAAGCCCTCGACGCCTTCCAGACCCTTGCCAAAATCGAAGGCATCATCCCCGCCCTCGAAAGCGCCCACGCCATGGCCGAGGTGAAAAAGCTCGCGCCCACCCTGCCCAAAGACCAAATCATCATCGCCAACCTCTCCGGCCGCGGCGACAAAGACGTCGCCGAAGCCGCCCGGCATATCTTTGGTGAGGATTTGAAGTTTTGAGTATCTGTCATGCCGTGCTGCATTTTTAGAGCCGCTGGAGAAGACTTCGACGTGGATGCGTTTCTCGCTGACAGTCCGCTGAAGCCAGATGGAATCATGCGCCGGGGAGAAGCCCGTAGGCGCGACGGAAAACCACAAACACATTCGGGGTTCTTCCTTGAGGTAGGAGAAGATAGTGGAGCGCTTCCCTTGCAAGTCTCCGGAGCACGAGTGTTCCTCACTGCGAATGAAGCAGAACTTTCCCGGCTGGCCCGTTGGCCCGGGGTTACCGATTTGCGCCTGGATTTCGGCTATGAACGTCGCTCCGCGGCAGCCATTCAAACCGACTTCCTCCCGGCTGACCTTCTTTTGGCTGCAGGCTCGCTCGGAATCTCTATCATCCTGTCGCTATACCCGTGCGACCAGGAAATGGAGGATATACTTTCAGGAGGTACCAAGCAAAATTAACGCCCCGCCTTCCGCCCATAATCTCCGCGCCATGAATCCCACCTACGACACCGTGTTCACCGGCGCGCTGGATCTGCCGGAGGACTATCGGGTGAGACTTGTGGTGCGACTGCTTGTCAGCCTCACGCCGGATGCAGCGCTGCTGAACGAACACCTCGAAACGGTTCGACGCCGGAAGCTGGAGATCGATTCCGGCGCAGTGCAGCCCGTACTTGGCGAAACCGTCGCTGCCGATGTGCGCCGCGCCGTGCAGCAAGTCCGTCGCGTCTGACTTTATGCGAGGCCAAAACTACCTGCGGCGGCGCAGCATGGCGAGGCCGAGAACCGAGAGGGCCATCGCGGCTCCGGCGGGTTCGGGCACGGGGGCACCGACCTGGAAGTTGTCGGTCCAGGTGCGGTTTTCTCCCGCGGCGAGTCCGGCGCCGGCGCCGACGAAGGCATTGGAGAAATTGGCGTGCGTGCCGCCATTGAAAGTAGTCAGATCGATGACGCCGAGTGACAGTTCATTGACGAAGAGTTCGATCGTCTGCGCGGACATGTCGAAGGTGGCGGCGTAATTGATCCACTGCCCGGCTCCGGCGATACCGGTGTTGAAGGTGGGAATGACGCTCTGGATCGGAATGTCAGCGCTGCCATTGAAGAGAGAGGCATTGCCGGAGCCGTCCCCGCGGAAGAACACGGAGAGGGAATTCGGAGCGAAGATACCGACTGCGCCACCGGAACTGATATCGATGCGGTCACCCACCTGGACGGCATCCACCTGAACGGTGTAGCGGGTGCGCAAGCCGTAAGGAATGCCATAGTCCACTCCGCCCCCGGTCTGGGTAATACCCGTGGCGCTGCCGGCTCCGCTCGTGCCTGGATAACTGGGCACACCATCGACCAAACCCGGGCCGTCGCTGGCGAAGCTGAAAGCGGCGTTGAAGGAAACGGAGGGATTCCCGTAGGTCTGCTCAATGACGTAGGCCTCCGGCGGCTGCAGGGCCGCGGTCTCGGGCCGGTTCGGATTCACGCCGCCCTGCGCGGTTTGGGTGAAAGTATCGCTGTAGTCCAGAGCGCCAATCAGCGAGGAACTGCCCACGCTGACAGCGGCGGCATGAACGGAGGCGGCGGTGGCGGCGAGCGCAGAAAGTGACAGGGAGATTCGGGAGAGATTCATGGACCGGGGAATTGGGAATGAAGCTCGATCCTGGATGGCCTGACAAATCTGCCTAAACAAAATGCCTACGTGAATCCGGCATGCGGCTGGAGGGGAAAGTGGCGGTTTCGTCACGAAAGGCGCTCCTTTGCGACCGGCTTCCCGCACCTGCGGAGGCGCACCGGTTCTCTTTGAACAACGCCGGGGACGCGCTACGGACGACGCTCCATGCGCCCACTTTTCATTCTTTTCCTCCTACCGCTCACCTCCTTCGCCGAGACCGACTACCTCGGCCGCTGCGAGAAGGGCGGCCTCATGCCGGCGGGCATCAATCCCGTGGCCGGCCGCAAGTATGCGCGCGACCGCCTGGTGGATGTGAAGCATCTGGCGCTGGATGTGACGCCCGACTTTCAGCGCCGCAGCGTGTCCGGCGAGGCCACGATTTCGTTCACGCCCATCGCGCCGGATTTGCGCCGCGTGGAACTGGACGCGGTGGACCTGACGATCGACGCTGTGGGCGCATCGGGTGCGCAGGTGACCGGACATGAAGTGACGAAGGACAAGCTGATCGTGAATTTCGCGGCACCGCTCGCGGCGGATTCCGAGACCACCATCACGGTGCGCTACCGCGCCACGCCGGAGCACGGTCTGCTATTTCGCACGCCGGAGATGGGTTATCCGGAGGGCGACACGCAGTGCTGGACGCAGGGCGAGGCGGAGTTTCACCGCTTCTGGTTTCCGTGTTACGACTATCCGAACGACCGCTTCACCACGGAAGTCGTCTGTCACGCGCCGGACGGGATGGAAGTCGTCAGCAACGGCCGCCTCGTGTCCCGCGAGCGCGACAAGGACGGACCGCTCATTCGCTGGCACTGGAAGCAGGAGCAGCCGCATGTGAATTATCTCATCGCCATGGCCGCGGGATATTTTCACCGGCTCGACGGGCAGGCGGGAAAGACGCCGCTGGCGGTGCTGGTGCCGCCGTCGGAGAAGGATCAGGCGGCGCTCGCCTTCCGCGACACGCAGGCGATCATGAATTTCTTTGAGCAGGAACTGGCGACGCCGTTTCCGTGGGCGAAGTATTTCTCCACCTATTGTCACGATTTTCTCGCCGGGGGCATGGAGAATACGAGCTGCACCTTCAACGCCGCAGCGGCGCTCTTTCCGGCGGAGGTGGGAAAACTGGACACGCTGCACCGGCTCGATGCGCACGAGATGGCGCACCAGTGGTTCGGCAATCTGGTGACCTGCCGCGACTGGTCGCACCTCTGGCTCAACGAAGGCTTCGCGAGTTATTACACCGTGCTCTATGAAGAAGTGCGGCACGGCCGCGACGGCATGCTGGTGAGCCTGTGGAATGAAGCGCAAAAAGTGCTCCGGTCCGGCGACACGCGGCCGATGGTGTGGAAGGACTACAAGGAGCCGATGGAGCAGTTCGACAGCCGCGCCTATCCGCGCGGCGCGTGGGTGCTGCACATGCTGCGCTGCCAGCTGGGGCCGGAACTTTACCGCAAAGGCATCACCGAATACCTGCGCCGGAACCGCGACACCAATGTGGTCACCGATGACCTTCAGGAGGCGCTCGAAGACGTCAGCGGGCGCAGCTTCGATCAGTTCTTCGACCAGTGGGTCTATCACGGCGGCGTGCCGGACCTCGGCATCGAGTATGCATGGAACGAGGAGTCGAAGACCGCGCGCATCACCGTGCAGCAGAATCAGAAAGTGGACGAGAAAGTGCCGCTCTACGCGCTGACGCTGCCGGTGCGCTTCACCGTAAAGGACGGCGAAGCGGTCAAGACGCTCGACTTCACCGCCGCCGTCAGCAAACCGCGCGAGGACTTCTCCTTCACCCTGCCCTCCAGGCCGCTGCTGCTGCGCCCCGATCCGGAACTCACCGTCCTTGCCAAACTGAACTGGAAACCCGCCGGCGACATGCTGGAACAGCAACTGCAGAGTGACCTGATCGGGCGCATGCTCGCCGTGCAGGAACTCGCGAAGAAGAAGGACGAGGCGACCGTGAAGCGGCTGGAGCGCATCATCGCGGAAGACGCACACCACCGCGTGAAAACCGAAGCGGTCGAGGCCCTGCAGGGCATCCCCACCGGCGCGGCTCGCACCGCGCTCATCGCCCTGACAGCACATCCTGACGAACGCGTGCGCAAGGCCGTGGCCGACGCCCTGCGTGCCAGTTTGCATCCCGCCGCCCACGCGGCGCTGGTCAAAATGGCCGCGGAGGAGAAAAACCCCGTCATCGTCTCCAGCATCGTGAGCAACTTTGCGGCATGGCCCCGGGAGGATCTGGTGCCGTTTCTGAAGCGCCCTTCCTATCAGAACATGGTGGCCAGCGCCGCGATCCGCGCCCTGCGCCAGCAGCACCGCACGGATGCCGTTCCGGCGATTCTGGAAGTGCTGCAGTCCGGCCGGTTTCCCGCGCGGGAGCGCGGAGCCGCCCTCACCGCGCTCGGTGCCCTTGCCCGCGGATCGAAGAACGACGCCGTACTCGATTACCTGCGCCAGAACCTGACATTCACACACAAAGCCGTCAGCAGCGGAGCCGTCAGCGGGCTGGGAGAAATGGCGGACCTCCGCGCCATTCCGGCCCTCAATGCCGTCGCTGCACAGTCCAACAATCCCGCATCTCAAGCCGCCGCCGACGCCGCGGGCCGCATTCTGGCCCTGCAGAATCCCGCCGAGCAGACGCAGGAGGCGTGGCGAAAAGTGGAAGCCCTCCAGCGCAAAACAGAGGAACTCGAAAAGAAAATCGAAAGCCTGGAAAAGAAGAAATGACCGCCGGCGGCACCGGCTGTCGTGCGTTGACGGCACGGTGGAAAACCGGTATAAAGCCGGCATGACTCCGGTGCCCCACGAGTTCGATCCCTACCGCACGCCGGAGGCTCCTTTGACGGCGGCGGATTCGCGCCTGCCCGAAATGGACAGCGGCCTGGCGGCGCTGCTGGCGGCGCGGGCCGGGATGAAGGTGGTGGCCATCACGGTGATTGCCCTCATGGCCATGCTGGCGGTGATGCTGATTCTGCCCGGCGCCCGATTGCTGCCGTGAGGTTATTGCGCCGCCGGCGCGATGACGCGACCCTGACCCGGGCCATGTAGTTGCATCGTTCCCGCCGGCAAACCGAAAACCCTGAAAGGGATAATGGAGAGGAAGAAAACCGCAGCCGACCGAAGGGAACCGGAGCGCAGCGAAGATAGCCGCAGGCAAACAGGCGAACAATTCATCTTAACTGATGAGCCAAATGGACCCTGATGAACACGGATTTCCCTTTTAAGGATAACGGTTGGCGATGTCAGGAAACCGCCGCGGGCGGCCGCCACAGTCCGAAGGCCTGAAGTGCGCAGCCGCTCAAAAACTCCAACCGGCTGCGCTGCGGCCGCGGCGGGCGCATTACAGTCCAGTTCCGCTCCGCGGCGACGTTTGCGAGGACGTGGTCGGGATTCACCGCCACCGGATGGGCCACGCGGTGGAGCATGGGGAGATCGGCTTTGCTGTCGGAATAGGCCCACGAATCCGCGAGCGGCTCCAGTGCTTCCGGCGCAAAGAGCTGCGCCATGCGGAGGAGTTTTTCGCCGTGCTTGTTGTTGGCGCCTTCGATCCGCGGCAGCAGCGGGAGCGGATCGCCGGCTCCGCCGAGCCGGGTGCCGAAGCAGTGATCGAATTTCAACACGCGCGCGATGGCAGCGGCGTAGAATTCCGGGCTGGCGGTATTCAGCACCAGAGTGCGGCCGGCGGCGCGGTGGCGCTCCACTTCCGCCAGGATCTCCGGGTAGCAGAGCGGCGGCACCGCTTTTTCCGCGAACTCCTCGGCCAGCGCGTCGAGCCGCGCCCGCGGCATGCGCCAGAGGAAGCTGAAAAAGGCCCGTTTCGTGCCGCCGGCACCGGCGATCCTGACAGCACGCAGCGGCAGTGCTGCCGTAAGGACCGGCAGATAGAGCCGCCGCCAGCCGTGCCTGCGGAGCACGAAGTTGCAGAACAGCGCCTGCGTGTCCCAGGGCAGAATCGTTTGGTCGAGATCGAACAGCGCAAAGGCCATGCCTCACCAAGCAGCCGCGGTCCGCCTTGCCAAGCCGGCTTTCTCGAGGCTTGTCTTTTGTGCGGGAATATTCAAACTGACCGGATGAATGCGCTGACCCTCCCCCTGTTCCTGACCGTTTTCGCTCTTCTCACCGCCATCGCTCCGGCGCAGGTGCGCATCACAGAAGTCAATGTCCAGCAGCAGCGCGTGGAGCTGACCAATTTCGGCCAGACTACTGTCAGTCTCACCACGTGGCAGTGGTGCCGGCGCTTTGTCTATTCAGCTGTCGGCGGCTCCATCGCTCCTGGAGAGACGAGGCAGTTCAGCGTTTCCATGGATCAAACCAGCAGCGACATCGGACTCTATCGCAGTTCGCTTTTTGGCAGTTCGACGGACATGGAGGATTTTGTCCAGTACGGGGCAGCCGGAATCGGCCGCGAATCGGTCGCCGTGGCCAAAGGCATCTGGCCGGCGGGCCAGTTTCTAACGACGCCGGCGGCGGGGCTCAGTCTGCATGCCAAAGGCCAGCCTCCGGCCTCCGGCTCCCGTCTCCCCAACTGGTTCACGGGACAGCCGCATCAGGGCTTTCCGGTTCCCGGTCCGCAGATCGAAAGTTTCACCGTCACCGGCGGAGAATGGCGGCTCGTGGTGAGTTCCTTCCATCTGGCTTCAGCCCTGAAGGCGGAAGCCAGCGCCGACCTCGGTCCTGTCTGGCAAATGCAAACGCCGGCGGTGCTGGACCTCGGCAGCGGGAGATTCGACATCCGATTTCCCGCCAGTGGGCCGCGTCAGTTCGCGCGGATCAGCGCCCAGCCTTGAGCGAGGCGAACAGTTGGGCCGCCACCGCGAGCGGAGCGGTGCCAAAGGCCGAGGCCCGGCGCGGCGGGCCGTCGTGGTCGGGAAACACCAGCGCCTCCATGTAGAGCGTGCCGTTTTCCAGTCGCGAGTGCACTCCCACCGGCGTCTGGCAGCCGGCCTGGAGCAGTTCCAGAAAACGGCGCTCCGCCGTGATCATCGCAAACGTCGGGGCGTGATTGATGCACGCCAGGACGCGTGCAAGCACCGGATTCTCGCCGAACGTTTCGATGGCGACGGCCCCCTGACTGGCGGCAGGCGGAAACTCCGCGGCGTCCAGCACTGACATGTGCAGCGGCGTGCCGAATTCCGCAGTGACTTCGTTGAAGAGACCCAGCCGCAGCAGCCCGGCGCGCGCCAGCAGCAGGGCGCTGACGCCTTCATCCGCGGCCACTTTGCGCAGCCGCGTCGGCACGTTGCCGCGAATGTCCGTGACTGTCAGATCCGGCCGCAGCCAGCGCAGTTGCCGGGCGCGCCGCACGCTGCTGGTGGCGACGACACTGCCGGGCGGCAGCGCGTCGAGCCCGCCGGGGATTTTGGAAATGAGCACGTCCTCGACCGGTGCGCGCGGGAGCACGGCGGCGATGCGAAAGCCCGCCTCCAGCACCGTCGGCACGTCCTTGAGGCTGTGCACCGCCGCATGGATCGCGCCGTCGCGCAGCGCCTGCTCCAGTTCTTTGGTGAAGATGCCCTTGTCCAGCACCGGCGCCTCGCCGCCGCTGAAATCGGAGAGCTTCAAATCCGGCCGCAGGTCACCGCTGGTTTTGATGATCTCGCGGCGCACGTCGAACTCAGGGCACGCCGTGGCGAGCGCCGCCGCGGTCATGTCAGTTTGTGTCAGGGCGAGTTCGCTGCCGCGGGTGCCGAGGATGAGTTCAGTCATGGCTGGAAGGAGAAAGAACCGCGAATGAACGCGAATGGACACGAACTCCGGGCGGGGAATGAGGGTTTTCCTGAAAGGCTGCCGGTAATGCCAGCAATACTCGAAGAGTGAATGACGGGACGCACAACCGTAGCAAGGTCGTCCCGACCTTGTCGCGAAGCTGCCGAGTCAGAGTCAACCCCCAAGGCCGGGACGGCCTTGCTACGAGCCCGGGATCTCGTCCGGACCTCAACCTGGTTTCGAATGAATGCGGCTGCGGCAGATTCATGGAATACTTTCCATCCCCATTGGAGTCCATGCGCGTTCATTCGTGGTGTCATGCTACTTGCCGAGGGTCTTGACCATCACCCGCGAATTGCGCCGGCTCTTGAGCAGTTTATCGCGGCGCGGCGCGGGGAGGTCTTCGGCCGCAGCGGGCTGATAGCCGAGCTTTTTCTCAAAAAAATTGTACGCCTGGGTGCTGAGCGCGAAGATCCGCCCGCAGCCGGCGTCGGCGGCGCGTTTCTCGGCGTACTGCACCAGCTTGCGGCCGTAGCCCATCCCTTCGTGGGATCGCCGCACGTAAAGGCTCGCGACCTCCGCCGCCTTGATTTCCGGCCACAAATGCAGCGCCACCACGCCGGTGATGGTGCCGTCCACGTCGAGCACGAAATAACAGTCGAGGCTGGAGCGGATTTCCTGACGGCTGCGCGCCACCAGTTCCTCGTCATCGACCGCCTGCCGCACCATGCGCATGATGCCCTCGATGTCGGAACGGCGCGCCTGGCGGATGTTGTGATAGGCGTCCCGATACACCATCGTCCCCACACCGCCGATGCTGAACAGTTCGCCGAGCAGCGCGTCGTCGCTTTTGCCGTCGAGAAAATGCACCCGGGCGACGCCGCCTTCACAGGCCCGTGCGGCATGCCGCAGCAGCATCGTCTGGGAATGCTCCGTCTCCTCGCCCGGCGTGGCGTTGGCGAGCGCGCGCGCCTCCTCCACGGAAAGCTGCCGCACGCGGTTCCCGGGCGGATTCTCCACCACCCCGCCGCCCACGAAAAGCAGCTTGGCCGCGCCAATCGCCGTCGCCACCTGCACCGCCACCGACGCGCTGTTCAAACGCAGGAGCCGGCCGCCGCGTTCGAATCCCAGCGGCGGCACCAGCGGAATCATGCCCTGGTCGATCAACGACTGAATCGCCGGCGCCTCCACGCGGTCGATCGTGCCCGAATGCCCGAGGTCGCGTCCTTTGATGACGCCGGCGGGGTGCGCCGCGATGGCGTTGGAAACCGCGGCCCGCAGGCCCACGCCATTGAGCAGTTGCAGCAGGTCGGTGCTGATGCGGCTCACGGCGTCGATGGCCGCATCCAGCGTCACGTCATCCGTCACCCCGGTGGCGTCCGGACTGGTCAGGGTCACGCCGCGGCGCGCCGCCAGATCGATGATCTGCTGCCGCGCTCCAAACACGACCACGACTTTGATATTCAGCGAGGTCAGCACCGCGAGGTCGAGCAGCACATTCTGCAGGTTTTCGTGCCCGATGATCATGCTCTCCAGGAGCACGACGAACTTCTGGCCGCGGAATTGCGGCACGTAGCGGAGAATGCCCCGGATGTCGTCGTAGTTCATCGAATGGTGGAAAAAGGGCGCGCACAGTGGGACCCTTCCCGGAAAATGCAAGCCCCCCGGGGCCGTCATTTGATTTGCGCCGCCTGGCTCCGGTGGTAGTTTTCCCGCCCCCTACCGGCCAACCCCCAATGTCATTCATTCTCGAAGCTCTCAAGTTCCTCGGCATTCTCTTCTGTGTCCTGCTCGTCTTCAATTTCATCATCCTCGTCCACGAGTGGGGACACTTCCTCGCCGCGCGCTGGCGGGGGCTGAAGATTGAGAAGTTCCAGATCTGGATGGGCAAACCCATCTGGAAACGCACCTGGAACGGCGTGCAGTACGGCCTCGGCACCATCCCGCTCGGCGGCTTCGTACAGTTGCCGCAGATGGCTCCCATGGGCGCCATCGAAGGCAAATCCAGCGGCGAACCTCTCCCGCCCATCAAACCGCTGGATAAAATCATCGTCGCTTTCGCGGGACCGCTCTTCAGTCTGCTGCTGGCCTTCGCTTTTGCCGTGGGGGTCTGGATTTGGGGACGGCCGCAGCCGGACCAGCCGGTCATCGGCTACACGGTCCCGGGACAGCCGGCCTATGAATCCGGGCAACTCAAGGCCGGTGACCGCATTCTGGAAATCGACGGCAAGGAAGTCTCCACCTTCAGCGGCATCAGTCACAGCGTGATGTGGGCCATCGTGAGCGGGGAAAGCGAAGACGTGGCCTTCAAGATCAAGCGCGACGGCGAATCGGAACCCCGTACTGTCACCGTGCGTGCGCCTTACAAGGAAAGCGACGGCTACAAAGAATGGGAAGCGGCTTCATGGTGGCAAAAACTCTGGAAGCGGCCGCCGCTGCGAAAAGTCGGCATCGCGCCGGCCGGGGAGGGCAAAGTGGCGGAAGTCATGGCAAACAGCCCCGCGGCGGAAGCGGGAATTCAGAAGGGGGACGTTATTCTGAGCGTCAATGGAGAGAAGGCGTGGACGCCGCTGGTGGTGAATGCCATGGCTGACTTCTTCCCTGACAAACCGCTGACGCTGGCCCTCAAGCGAGGCGATAAGACCGTGGAGGCGACGGTCAAACCCCGGCCGTTCGAGGTCGATCCCCGCGCCGATGAGGACAAAGGCAAGGCGCACACCGGACTGTTCTTTGAATCCCTCGACCCGAAAAACCCGCCGCTCGATCACCCGCTGCCGACCACGATGGTGGCGGACTGTTTCCGCAATACATGGTCCACGCTCAAGGCACTGGTCGCCCCGAAATCGAACATCGGCATCAGCCAGATGAGCGGCCCGGTGGGGATCATGAACCTTTACTACCGGATCTTTCAGAACGACCAGTGGTGGCGGCTTCTGCTTTTCTTCAGCGTAGTGCTCAACGTCGGCCTGGCCATCTTCAACATGCTCCCGCTTCCGGTACTGGACGGCGGTCACATTACGATGGCGATCGTGGAGTCCATCCGCCGCCGCCCGCCGAACCTGAGGCTGATGGAGTACGTGCAGACTGTATGCGTGCTCTGCCTGCTCAGCCTCGTGCTGTTCATTTGCTTCAAGGATGTCGGGCAAATCGCGGACGACGCCGGCGGGGTCGAGCCGAAGTTTCTGCCGAAAGAAAGCGCGCCGGCGAGTCCCTGACGGGACGGCAGAACACCGCCCGGCCGTAGCGCGCCGCCGGACAGAAGAACTGACGGAACTGCGCCGCCGGTGCTGTCACCTTGTCAGCCCGGTCGCCCTTGTCATGACGTCCGCGGCTCTCCACACCTTCCCGCAGCATGCCCACAGCCCCGGTCACCTTTTACAACCGTCTCACCTCACAACTCGAACAGGAAGCCATCTACGGCGAGGGGCCGCTTCGTTTTGTTTATGAGAACCCGCTGGGGCGCGGCCTGCTGGAACTGCTGGTCAAACGCGGCTGGTTCTCGCGCTGGTACGGCTGGCGCATGAGCCGGCCCGCAAGTCGTGCACGCATCGCGCCGTTCATCGCGAACTACGGCCTCGATGTCGCTGAGTTCGCCGACCCGGTGGAATCGTTTCGGAGCTTCAACGAGTTCTTCTTCCGCAAGCTCAAGCCGGAGGCGCGGCCCATTGCGGCGGAAGGCGTGGTCTTTCCCGCCGACGGACGGCACCTCGGATTTCAAAACGTCGCCGAAGTGCCCGGCGTCTTCGTCAAAGGTCAGCACTTCGACATTCCCGCGCTGCTCGGCGACGACGCGCTCGCCGCGCGCTATCGTGAGGGCACGCTGGTGCTGAGCCGGCTCTGCCCGGTGGACTATCATCGTTTCCATTTCCCCTGCTCCGGCACGCCCGGCGCTCCGCGGCTCATCAACGGCCCGCTCTATTCCGTGAACCCCGTCGCCCTGCGCCGCCGGCTGGCTTACCTCTGGGAAAACAAACGCGTCATCACCGAACTCGTCACGCCGGATCTCGGCACCGTGCTGCTCATCGAAATCGGCGCGACAAATGTCGGCAGCATCGTGCAGACTTTCACTCCCGGGCAGCCGGTCAGCAAAGGTGCGGAGAAGGGATACTTCAAATTCGGCGGCAGCAGCACCATCACGCTGTTCGAGCCCGGCAAAGTAAAGCTCGCGGAAGACCTGGTCGCACAAAGCGCGGAACAGCGCGAACTCTACGCCCGCATGGGCGACGTGATGGGGCAGTGATGTGCCCGACGCCGAAACGCCGCATCTCAAACCATAGGGCCAGTTCATTGGCAGGAACCCCGGCGGGGTTCGCCATGAATAGCCGGGGTCGGAGACCCCCGGGACACCCAATACAAAAACAGGCGATGTGCTGAAGATCCGGGTGCGTCGGGCACATCGCCGGAGATTTTCTTTGTTTCCGGGGGTTCGTTCGTGCCTCACGAACCTCCGGCTATTGATGGGGGAACCGCTCCGCAGTTCGAGACCGTGGCTGCATTGCTGACCACGGATCTGGCAAATCGTTTCACTCCCGCACCATCGCTCCCGCTGGAGCGGTGACGGGATTGGCGCGCACCGGCCCGCCGCCGGGCAATTGCACGGAGTAGGTGGTCCAGCCCGGCTCTTTCCCGCCGCGGGGATCGGGCTGCGGGTAATCGGTGGAAACGATGTGCGCCCCGCCGGCCAGCGCGGCATCGCGGCGCTTGGTATCACCGGTGCGGGCGGCGGTGGTGCCGGAGTCGGCGCGGGTGCGCACCATATAACCCTGGCGAACGCGGCGCGTGATTTCCTCCCGCTGCCGCGCGGCGTCATTCATGAGCAGGAACGCCGTCTCCGCGCGGCCGGGACGGCCGTAGATGAAACAGACGCGGCCCGCGAGCGAGGGATGCCCCGCGGCGTAATTGTCAGGCGCCACCCCCTCCATGACGAAGAGCACCCGCCCGCGCATTGCAGAAAGCAGCGGCCACGCGCCGGCGCGCGCGGCGACTTCGAGCGTGGCGTGACTGCCGCGCAGCATGTCCGGCGTGAAAATGCGCTCCGGCGCTCCGGCGAAGGCCTCGCGGATTTCGGCATCCAGGGCATCGCACGCCGCGGCATCCCAGGGCGCGGCTTCTGTCAGGCCCGGCAGCGGGACGCGGTCGCGCAGGGTTTCGTCCTTGGTTTCCAGATGCACGATCACCGGCACATGGTGGCGATGCGCATCGCTCCACGTTTTCAATTGTGCGAGCGCCTTGCGCAGACTGAGGCAGCGGCTCGCGAAATCGAAGTCGGGATGGTGCAATATCTTGCAGCCGGGGCGCTGCAGTTCCTCCGCCTCCACACCCGTGGCGGCCGCCGGTTCGCCGACCACTGTCAGTCCGGCGCGATTCAAAAACCGCCCGCCCTGCGGATCGGCGTAGATGTCCAGTTCCACACTGCGTATGCCCGACGCGAACTGCTCCGGCAGCGGAGGATGCTCGTAGTCGAGGTCTTTCACATCCCCGGCGGGCAGCGCCGGCAGTTTCTGCAGCCACTGCCAGAGCGCCGCGGGCGGGCGCATGCGGTAACTGTTATGCGTGCCGAGGATTTGAATCTGATGGAGCCGCAGTTTGTTCTGCTGAGCCTGTCCTGCCGGCAGCCGGAGGAAAGTCACCGCCGCAGCGGTGCACAGCATCAGCAAACGCCGGCAGCGCATCGCCATTCAAAGTTCCGAGTAATACACCAGCCGCCCGCAGTTGGAACAGCTCACGAGTGACTTTTCGGCTTTGGCGGCGGCGGTGCAGGCGGGCGTGACCTTCATATTGCAGCCGCGGCAGACGCTGCCGTTGAGTTCCACCACCGCGGCGTCGCCGCGATGATTGAAAATGCGGTCGAACTTTTCCAGCAGATCCGGGTCCACTTTGGCAGCGAGTTCCGCGCGCGCCGAGTTGAACTCATCGAGCTGGGTGGTGACGTGCTGCTGCCGCTCGGCGATCTTTGCCAGTTCCTCGTCCACCAGCACCTGCGTCGCCGCGAGCGCCTGCTGGGCGGCGGTGAGTTCCGCCTTCAGCGTCTCGGCCTTTTCCATCACGGCGATCTCGTCGTCCTCCAGCTTCGTGACTTCGTTGCCATAGCGCACGATTTCGTTGCCGAGCGCGGCGAATTCGTCGTTCTTGCGCGTCTCGTACTGCTGGACCTTGAGTTTCGAGATGGTGTCTTTCCGCGTCTGAATCTGCAGTTCGAGATTCTTCATGGCGACTTCGTTTTGCATGAGCCGCTCTTTGGCGGCGCGCACGGCTTCGGTGTCGCTGGCGAGCTTGCCCTTGGCCCGCTCCTGATCGGCGGGCAGCCGCTTCAGATCGAGCTTGAGACGGCGGATGTGCTGATCTTTGTCCTGCAGGATGAGGAGTTGTTCCAGTTCGGGCAGCATGGTGATTGGTGGGAGATGTCCCTTCTGCGCGGGGCGGCGTCATTCGTCAAACAAAGAGAACTCCGTTGCCTGCCCGCACTTTGCCCCCACGGTCCCCGCTCTATGACTTCGCCCGAAGCTCTCGCCTGCACTCTCGATTCCGCCGTCACCGCCCGCTGGCTCGAACCCGCCAGCCGCGACAACATTCTCGAACTCACCGCCGGAAGCTCCGACCCCGTGGTGCATGAGAGCATCGGTGAACTGGTGAGCGGCGGGCAGTGGAAGGAACTGAACAACCGCTTTTTCCGGAAGCTCAAATTCGGCACCAGCGGGCTGCGCGGACGGACGATCGGCGGCATCGTCACCCGGGCGGAAATGGGCAGCGGCTCGCCGGAAAGCCGCCCGCAGTTTCCCTGCGTCGGCACGAACAATCTCAACTTCTACAACCTCACGCGCGCCTGCCGCGGGTTTGCGAAATACCTGCGCGACTACTGGCAGCGCGAAAGCCGCAGCGGGCGGCCCTCGGTCGTGATCTCCCACGACACGCGTCACTTTTCGCGCGAGTTCGCGGAGTTTTCGGCGAAGGTTTTTCGCGGGAGCGGTGTGGATGCTTACCTGTTCGACAGCCATCGCCCCACTCCGGAGCTTTCCTTCGCCGTGCGGCAGCAGCGCGCCACCGGCGGCGTGATGATCACGGCCTCGCACAATCCGGCGCACGACAACGGCTTCAAAGTCTATTTCGACGAGGGTGATCCCATTCTCGAACCGGTCGCCACCGGCATTCTCAATGAAGTGAACGCCGTGCAAAGCGACAGCTACGATCCGCTGCCCGCCGCGGAGCAGGGTGAAGCGCGGCAGCTTGGCGCGGAAACGGATGCGGCCTACGCACAGAAGCTCCTGACCGTGATGCTCCATCCCGCGCTGCTGGAAAAGGCCAAAGGGCTCAAAATCATCTACACCGCCATCCACGGCACCGGCGGCGTGCATGTGCCCGGCATTCTGAAAACGCTCGGCTTCAATTACCTGACCGTTCCTGAACAGGATGTGCCGGACGGGCGCTTCCCGACCGTGAAATCGCCCAATCCGGAGAACGCCGCCGCGCTGCAAATGGCCATCGACCTCGCGGAAAAGGAGCGCGCCGACATCGTGATCGGCACCGATCCTGACTGCGACCGCATGGGGGTGGCGGTGCGCAACAAATCCGGCGAGATGCAGTTGCTGACGGGGAATCAAACCGGCGCCCTGATGGCGTGGTATCGCATGAAGACGATGTTCGATCTCGGCATTCTCAACGAATCGAACCGGCAGCGGGCGACGATTGTGAAAACCTTCGTCACCTCCCAACTCCAGGATGCCGTGGCCGCGGCTTATGGTGTGCGCTGCGTCAATACCCTGACCGGATTCAAGTTCATCGGCGGCAAGCTCGGCAAATATGAACGCTCGCTGCCCGCGGACATCCGCGCGAAATACCGCGATCTCAGCGTGGAGGAGGCGCGCGCGGCGCAGCTGGAGCACGGCACGTTCTTCATTTTCGGCGGCGAGGAGAGTTACGGCTACATGTGTACCGACTGGATTCGGGACAAGGACGGCAATGGCGCGGTGGTGATGTTTGCCGAACTGGCGGCGTATGCCGCGAGCCTCGGCCTGACGGTTCCCGATTTGCTCGACGAAGTGTTCTGCGAATACGGCGTCTTCATGGAACACACCGAGTCGCCGGAGTTCCCCGGCGCGGACGGATCGAAGCAGATCGAGAAGCTCGTCGCGTCCTACAGCAGCAGCCCGCCGCAGTCGCTCGACGGCGCCAAAGTGGTGAAGATGACGCACTACGGCCGCGACACCGTGATGGACGAGGAGGGCGACGAAGTGCCGAAGGAAAACATGCTCATGCTCGACCTCGCCGACGGACGCCGCTTCGCCGTGCGCCCCAGCGGCACCGAGCCGAAGGTGAAGTTTTACTTCTTCGCCAGTCACCGGCCCGCTGCGGGTGCGAAACTGGACGCCGCGGAGCTGCCCGCCATCAAACAAAACCTGCGCGACGGCATCGCGCGCCTGTGGCAGGAAATCCAGAAGGACATCGCCGCGCGTCTCGCGGCCTGACAAATGGCCGCGCTCAAAGCCATCGCTCCGGCCCTGCTCAGCGCGCTGCTCTTCGCCGCCGCGATGCCGCCATTCGGTCAGTGGTGGCTCGCATGGTTCTGGCTGCTGCCGCTGCTGTGGTCCGTCGCGGGGACCTCCGGTCCCCGACCTTCATTCTGGCGGGGTTTCCGCCGTGGCTGGCTCACCGGCTTCCTGACCTTTCTCGCCACGCTCTGGTGGGCGGGGCACGTCACGATCATTGGAATGTTCGCACTCTGCCTCTATCTCGCGCTGTATCCCGCGGTGTGGGGAGCCTTTGCCGCGAAACTGCAGCCGCAGTCGCCGGGCCGTGCGCTGCTGTCCCCGCTGGCGCTCGCATTGCTGTGGGCCGGTCTCGAATGGGTGCGCAGCGTGCTCATGTCAGGATTCCCCTGGAACAGCGCCGCCGCACCGCTGGCGGAAATGCCCGGCATTCGCGCCCTCGCCGCATGGACCGGCGTCACCGGACTCTCCGCGCTGCCCGTGTTCTTCATGTGCGGGCTTGCCGCTGCATGGCATCTGCGCCGCCACCGGAACGCACGCGGCACGGCCGTGCTGCTCTGCGTCACCCTCGCGCTGCCCGCCGTGATCACCGCGGCACTCTGGGAACAAAGCCCGCAGCCGGTCGCGCGCGTCGAAGTCCTGCTCGTGCAGCCGAATCACCCGCGCGTCGAGCCGGGCGAAGATCCTGACATTGAAACCGAAGCACAGCTGAACCTCCTGCGGCAGAAGGAGGAACAGGAGAATGCCGCCGGGCGGGAAGTGGTGCGCCGGCTCACGCTCGACGGCCTCGCCGCGGCGAAGACCAAACCGCAACTCGTCGTGTGGCCGGAGTCCGCGCTGCCCACCAGCATCGAAGATCCGGAGAATCACCGGCTGTTCGATGCAGTCTTCGCGGCCGGAGCCGGGACGCTGCTCACGGGGGCGGATTCACTGACCGCCGCCGGCGACGGCAGCAACACGTGGCAGCCTCACAACTGCGCCGCGCTGCTCCGTCCTGACCGCAGCATGATGCTTCATGCCAAGGTGCGTCTGGTGCCGTTCGGCGAGTTCCTTCCATTCCGCCGGCAGATTCCGCTGCTGGAAAAATGGATCGGCCCGCTCATCCCGCGCGATTTCGTGCCGGGCAATGTCACTGACCCACTGCGCGCCCCGGGCATGGATTACGACATCATCCCGCTCGTGTGTTTCGAGGACACCATCGCGCGCCATGCGCGGAAGTTCATCCAGCCGGAGCCGCAGCTCATGGTGAATATCACCAACGACAACTGGTTCTACCAAAGCAACGAGTCCGTCATTCACACGCTCAACGCCCGCTGGCGCTGTCTCGAACTGCGCCGCCCCATGGTCCGCGCCTCGCTCACCGGCGTCACCTGTGTCATCGATACCGAAGGCCGCATCACCGACGAAATCCCGCGCTGGCAGCCCGGCGTGCTGCACGCCTCCGTCGCCCTGCCGCCGGGTGAGATTACCTTCTATGCGAAACACGGCGATGTGATTCCGATCGGCGCCGGCATCGCCGGACTGCTGCTGAGCGTGGCGCTGCTGATGACGCGGAGGAAGGATGAGGTTTGAACAGGAGGACGCAGAGGAAGCAGAGACTCGCGTGATGGAGAAGCCGCAGATGGACGCAGATGGACGCAGATGGACGCGGATAAAATCGAGCGGACGAGGATAGCTGAAGAATCTGCCCGGCGTGGAAGCCATCTGTGTTTATCTGTGTCCATCCGTGGTTTCCTTCTCCAGCTTCAGCAGCATCCATCCTGCCTCTGTTACCTCCGTTCCCTCCTGTTCAAGAACTCTACCTCACCGCCATGACCGATCCCATGCCCCATCTCGAAACCCGCGAGGAAGTGATGTTCTTCGACACCGATGCCGGCGGCGTGGTGCATAACATTGCGTATCTCCGCTTCATCGAGACCTGCCGCACGCGGCTCGCTGCGCTGATGGGCATGGACATCCCCGCCATGATGGCGGTGCAGCAGTTTCCGGTCGTGGTGCGCACAGAGATTGACTACAAGCGCCCCGCGTTCTTCAGCGATCATCTCCTGATCCGCGGCCGGCTCGACGAACTGGAGCGCGCCCGCTTCTGGTGCCGCTTTGAAATCGTGCGCGCTTCCGACGGCGCGGTGCTCATTACCTGCCGTCAGGCGCTGGCACTGGTGCAGTTTCCGCAATGCAAGCCGCTGCGCCTGCCGGCGGAGTGGCGGGAGAAGTGGGGTGATCCTCAATCCATTGAGTAATGGCACATGCCCTTGCACCGGAGTAACAGGGGAGCCCTTGCAGGGTGCCTGACCCCACTCCAACAGTGGCCCGGATGAAGTCATGGTTTTCGTCCAACCGGCTGCTCTGCTTTTCCCTCGGCCTCTTCGGATTTGGTGTCATCCACGCGTGGGCCGCTTACCATTACTATTCAAAAGGCAGTCGGACGGCCCGGGAAATTACTGTTCCTGGAATCCGTCACCGGACAATGATGGAAGACGACTGGACATGGCTGGTTATCGCTGCGTCAGGTTTGCTCGCGCTGGGACTCATCGTGCTCATCTGGCACTTGAAGGTGCGCCGACGCGGGACGGAGGGTGAACGGGGCGAACCGGGGAGTCCGCCAGCCTCACGGGATTCGGAGCACGACCCTGAACCCCGGCCCATCAGGCCCTTGATCGGCGCCACTGGTTTCTCTTACGTCGGCGGCAGTCTGCTATGGCAATCTTATCAGAAGTTGACGACACCGATACCAGGGCTGGTGGAAACCAGTCCCGGCGTTTGGCGCCAGGGCGAGAAGCCCGACGATGCATGGCTGTTATTCGCTGTTATGGGAGTAGCAATGCTGACGCTTTCGATTTGGGAAGTCGTTTCCTTCTTTAAGAAGCGACGGGATGACGGCTCCCAGGCCACCCGCAGTGAACTGCGCCGCACAGAGGAGAAGAGTCGGGCACCGGAGCCAGGGTAGCCAAATTGGAACCGGGCAGCCCGACTCCATCGGTGACTGACCGCACATCCGCCGCAGGTTTTGCTTTACGGCGCGGCGGAGGAACTGCCAGGCTCCGCGGAATTCTCCGCCATGCCATTTTCCCTCGACCGCGCCGCCACCGTTGCCCCACCTGGATTCAACCGCTGGCTCGTGCCGCCCGCAGCCATCGCGGTGCACATGTGCATCGGGCAGGTGTATGCGTTCAGTGTGTTCAACAATCCACTCGCCGCGGAACTCGGGGCGAAGGTTTCCTCGGTGAACTGGTCGTATTCCATCGCGCTGATCATGCTGGGGCTGTCGGCGGCGTTTTTCGGCAAATGGGTGGAGCGCAACGGGCCGCGGAAGACGATGGTGGCGTCGTGGGCGTGCTTTTGCGGCGGGCTGCTGCTGTCGGCGCTGGCGGTGCAGTTGAAATCGCTGCCGCTGCTGCTGTTCGGTTATGGTTTCGTGGGCGGCATCGGACTGGGGCTGGGCTACATCTCGCCGGTGAGCACGCTGGTGAAGTGGTTTCCCGACCGCCCCGGCATGGCGACGGGCATGGCGATCATGGGTTTCGGCGGCGGCGCGCTGATCGGTTCGCCGCTGGCGCAGGAATTGATGAAGCACTACTCGCAAAGCGGCGGCACGGGCGCGCTGATGGCGCTGGTGACGATGGCGTGTATCTACACCTTTTTCATGCTGTTCGGCGCGCTGCTCATCAAAGTGCCGGCGGACGGCTGGAAACCGGCGGGCTGGGAACCGAAGGAACATGTGAAGCCGCTGGTGACGAATGCGAATGTCAGTGTGGACCACGCATGGAAGACGCCTCAGTTCTGGTGCCTCTGGACCGTGCTGTGCATGAACGTGAGCGCCGGCATCGGCGTGCTGGGGCGGGCGTCGGACATGTTTCAGGACATGTTCGGTGTGGGCGCGGCCATCGGCGCCGGCTTTACCGGACTGTTGAGCATTTTCAACATGGGCGGGCGGTTCGTGTGGTCGTCGGTGTCCGACTACACCGGCCGGAAGAACGTCTATTGCATCTACTTCATCCTCGGGGCGGTGCTTTATGCGCTGCTGCCGTGGGCACAGCAGACGCAGAGCAAGGTGCTCTTCGTGGCGCTGACGGCGGTCATCATCAGCATGTACGGCGGCGGATTTGCGACGATTCCCGCCTATCTGAAGGACATGTTCGGCACCTATCAGGTCGGCGCGATCCACGGCCGGCTCATCACGTCATGGAGCATGGCCGCGGTCATCGGGCCGCTGCTCATCAACGGATTCTACGACCACCGCGTCGCGGCCGGCGTGCCGAAGGCCCAGGCCTACAACGGCACGTTCTATCTCATGTGCGGCCTGCTGATGATCGGCCTCATTGCCAACCTCATGGTGAAGCCGGTCGATGCGCGGCATCACATCGCAGAAGCGAAGTAGGGATCAGTCCCGCTGCGTGATCTCGACGAAGACATCCTCCAGCGTCGCCTGGCGGCGGCTGAGTTCGCGCAGCGCCCAGTGATTCTCGCGCGCGGCGCGGCTGATTTCCTCGCGCACGTCGCTGTCGGGCTCGGGTTTGACCTCCAGGGTGTTCCACGGGCCGTCGGTGCTCAGCGGCGTGACGCGGCGCACGCCGGCGATGGACTGCAGCTTCTCCACGGCGGCCTGGACGGGCGCTTCGATCTCCATGGTGACGGTGCCGGAGGAACGGCTCGATTTGGCCAGCGCGTCCGGTGAATCGTCGGCGCGGATTTTGCCGCGATGGATGATGATGACGCGGCGGCAGGTCATCTGCACTTCACTGAGAATGTGAGTGGAGAGGAGGATGGTGTGTTCGTCGCTGAGCGCGGCGATGAGGCTGCGCACCTGACGGATTTGGTTGGGATCGAGCCCGTTGGTCGGCTCATCGAGAATGAGCAGGCGCGGGCGGTGAATGAGGGCATCGGCGAGGCCGAGGCGCTGCCGGTAGCCTTTGCTGAGGCTGCTGACCATCTTCCGGGCGACGTCCTTGAGGCCGGTGAGTTCCATGACGCGGCCCATGTTCTCCTTCACGGCGCGGCCGCGCAGCCCTTTGAGTTTGGCGCGGAATTTCAGATACTCCTCCACGCGCATGTCGTCGTAGAGCGGCACGCTTTCCGGCATGTAGCCGATTTCGCGGCGGGCCTTGATGGAGTCGGAAAAGACATCGTGACCGGCGACGCTGGCGGCCCCGCTGGTGGCGGGAAGGTAGCCCGTGAGCATGCGCATCGTGGTCGTCTTGCCCGCGCCGTTGGGACCGAGGAAGCCGACGATCTCGCCTTTGCCCACGCTGAACGTGATGTCGTCCACCGCGGTGCGGCCGACGAATCGCTTGGAGAGGTTTTTGACTTCGATCATGCGCAGCAAGGGCAGCACGTTGCACGGTGGCGCAAGGCCAATGGCGGGGAGGCGGCTGCCAGGCTGGGAAAGTCCTCCCGCAGGACGTCCGGGCACCGGCGCACCACATTTACCTTGTCGCCCTGCCGGGCCGATTTTATGACCGCTGAATGAACCGGCCTTTCCTAATCCTGCTGCGATGCTGCGCCGCCGTCCTGCTGGCGGTGGCGCCGGCGGGTGGCCAGGAATCGCGCGATTCCGGGAAGCCGCTGTCGGCGACGGAAGCGCTGCCGCCGCTGCCGGTGAGCGGCCTGCTGGATGAGGCGAATGTCTTCGGGCCGGCGGAGTCGGAGCAGCTGACGGCCGACCTGGAGGACTTTCGCAAACGCATCGGCATTCCGCTTTATGTGGTGACGGCGAATTACATTTTCGGCGGCACGCTGGAGGAATTCGGCGAGCGCATGGCGACGGAGTCCCTCCAGGGGCGCTCCGGAATCGTGATGCTTTACGAACGCGGGTCGGGGCAGTTGAATTACAGCGCCACGCCCGGCGCGCTGGGGCGCAGTGAAGACATGAAGCAGCTCTTTTTGTTCGGCAGCCGCGCGGCGGCATCCCTTCCGGTCACCGAGAGCACGGCCGGGCGACTCCGCGCCGCCGTCCACGCCCTGACAACCGCCGCCGAGGAGTGGAAAGCCGGCGGCGTGCTGCCGGATCCCGACGCGCCGCCTCCGCCGCCCCTGCCCTCGCCCGCGCCGGAGTCCGAATCTCCGCCCGCCACCGCACCGGCTGCAGCAACTCCGCCATCCGCCCTGGCGACACGTCCCGCGCCCCCTTTGCCGCCACCCGCGGGCGGACTGCAGCGCCACATCTTCGCCGCCGTGGCCGCGGCCCTGCTGGTCGGCTCCGCACTGCTCTTCGGATTCCACCGCTGGCAGGAGCGCATCGAGTCGCGGGTCAACGCGCAGTATTACTTCCCGGATGTCCGGGTGGGCCAGCGTCTGGGAGCGCCGCAGGGCGGCGGGGTCGTGGCGGCGATTTCGTTCCGGGAAAAGCCCTGAAAAACCGCGCGATTTGCAAAAGCCGTGCCGGTGAGGCATCTTTGCCGCATGTTCCCGGCCAGACTCCTCCTTCTCCTGCTCCTCCTGCTGACTCCTCCCGCCGGCTTCGCGGCTCCGGAGTCCAAACCGAAATCCTCCACGGCCGCGACATCGGTCAGCGACTCCCGGCGCGCCGCGATTGTAGCTTACTGCCGCAAGCACAGCGGGCGCAAAGTGGGCGACGGTGAGTGCTGGGCGCTGGCCAACGAAGCCTTCAAAGCCACCGGGGCGCGGCGCCCGAACGGTCAGCTCCGCGTCTGGGGCCGTCAACTCGACCTGCGCCGCGAATCTCCCCTGCCGGGTGACATTCTCGAATGCGACAAGACGCGCTTTGCCGACGGCAGCTACACAACCTCGCATCACACCGCCGTCATAGTGGCGGTGCACTCGCCCACCCGCGTGCGCATCGCAGAACAGAATTTCGCCGGCAAAAAGCGCGTGCACGAACGCGACCTGGAAATCGGCGGCCTGCGCGGCGGAAGGATTTTCATCTACCGGCCGCAGTGAGGCCGGTCAGCGCTGGTCCACCGTGTCCCAGCCCACGACCTTGCCCCGGCGGAACCGGACCACGGAGGACGTCACCGGCACGTAGTCCGGACTGAAGGCCACGCTGCCGTAGGGATACACGCCGCCGTAGCGGTAGCCGCGGTAACCATAGCCGTATCCGTAGCCCATGCCGATGCCGTAGTAGGGGCGATAGACCGGCCGCATCGAAGTGTAGCGCCAGATTTCCGTGTCGCGGCCGTTGTCGCGGGAGTGTGCGATATTGTCAGGCGGCCCCCACGCCAGCAGCACGGCGTCTTTGGTCATGCCCTCGCTGATGGTGCCCCGCGAGACGAGATCCTGATCCTCCTTCGAGAGGCTGTTGAAGACGGCCGGGTTCTGCTGGATGCGCGAGGCCGGGGTGGCGGTTTGGCAGGAGGTGAAGGTGATCGCGACGAGGACGCAGACCGCGAACATGACGATGAACTTAAAGCAGCCGGATTTCATGGGGGCGTGGAGTTGAAGGTTGAGATGAGGGGAAAACGGGCGCAGGAAGGCCTGAATTTCCCTCGCTTATACACCGTGGAGGACCGTTTTGGCCATCGCATTTCCTATCTTCGCATCAGCATCACCGACCGGTGCAATGAGCGCTGTCTCTACTGTATGCCGGAGGAGGAGCAGCAATGGCTGCCGCGCGAGGGCATCCTGACGTACGAGGAAATCATCCGTCTCGTGAAGCTCGCGGCGGCGCTGGGCGTGAGCAAAGTGCGCGTCACCGGCGGCGAACCGCTCACCCGGCGCGACGTGCTCGCCTTTCTCCGCATGCTCCACGCCGTGCCCGGCATCCGCGACACCGGCGTCTCCACCAACGGCACCCTGCTCCCGCTGCCGCCGCCGGAGGAAAAGGGAGGCGCCGTGACCATGGCGCGCCGGCTCGTCGAAGCCGGCGTGCGCACGGCGAACATTTCGCTCGATACGCTCGACCCCGCGACCTACGCCGCAGTGACCCGGCGCGATCTCCACCAACGCGCGCTCGACGGCATCGAAGCGGCACTGGCCGCGGGCTTTGAGAAAGTGAAGCTCAACTGCGTGCTCATGAAAGGCCGCACCGAGCGTGAACTGCCCGCGCTCATCGACTTCGCGCACGCCCGCGGCTGCCTGCTGCGCTTCATCGAACTCATGCCCGTGAGCAGCCGCGAAGTGCTCACAGAGGACAGCTTCCTCTCCTCCGGCGCGGCGCGGCGGGAGGTGGAGCGGCATTTCGGTGCGCTCACGCCGCGGCCGGACGTGCGCACCAACGGCCCGGCGGTCTATTATCAGATTCCCGGGCGCGACCAGGTCATCGGCTTCATCGGCGCCATGACCGACCTGCACTTTTGTGAGGGCTGCAACAAGCTCCGCCTCACCGCCGACGGCAAACTGCGGCCGTGCCTCGGCAGTCATCTGGAAACCGACCTGCTCACGCCGCTGCGCGCGGGTGCGGCCGATGATGATCTGCGCCGGCTCATTCTCGACACCGTGGACCGCAAGCCGAAGGAACACGACTTTCGCGACAACTACCAGCCGGCGAGACGCATGATCGCCATCGGCGGCTGAGGCGGGGCGTCCTGACAAAGCGCGGCCTCAGCCCGCGCCTTCGCGGCGCAGCCGGCTCCAGTGGTTTCTGAGCCCGGACATGAACAGGAGCGCGGCGGCGGAATAGACCGGTGGCCAGATCATCAGCGAGCGCACCGCCGCCGAATGGAACACTCCGAAATTGCCGCCGTCGTTGTGCCCCGGCGGCATGAGCCGCTCCACCGCGTAATATGTGAGGACCGCCGGCGAGGCCCCGCCGGTGAGGGCTGCCGCCTCCGGACTGCGCCGCGAGGCCGTGGCCACGATGAGCGCCGCCAGCACGGGCACCATGCCGCAAAAGACAATGACCAGAAACGGCCACCGTCCGCCGCGCGCCTCCAGCAGCGCATGCAGCCCCAGCAGCACGGGCGCGAGGACTGCGAAATAAATCAAAAAGACGCGCAGCATGCCGGGGTCGGCGTCGAACCAGTGCGACCCCAGCACGCTGCGCGTAAACCATGCCCACGACGCGGTGCCGGCGAGGATGAGCATCACCACCAGCATGAAGGCGCTGAATTCATCCGACAGGAACGGCGCGCTCCGTTTTCCCAGCTTGGCCGCGCGGCGCAGCCCCCGCGTTTGCATGTCGCGGTTCGGCGTCAGCAGCAGCACGGCGAAAATCAGCAGGATGAGCATCATCAGGCCGTAGAGACCGCACATTTTGAAGGCCTGCCACAGGTCCGGGCGGTCCGGCCGGCCGTCGAGCAGGGCGCGCACACTGCGGGCGGGGAAGAGCGAACCGTCCGGAATCGCCGGCAGCGCCGTGCCCAGCGGCAGCACGCAGAGCCACGCGAA
Source organism: uncultured Akkermansia sp. (assembly GCA_964523105.1). GTDB lineage: Bacteria > Verrucomicrobiota > Verrucomicrobiia > Verrucomicrobiales > V1-33 > V1-33. Next base: position 57,971 of record CAZFZN010000003.1, on the reverse strand, counting down.
CACCAGCAGCGCCCACGTCTTGCTCAGCAGGTGGGAATCCTCCTGGCGCCACTTGCGCCACACCATCACCAGCAGCGTCAGGATGAACGAACCCTGCACGATGAGTGTGAACTTCACGTCGGTGAAGGTCCACTCCTCCTTGAAAAACCTGACACCTTCTCCCGGGGCATGAGCCGCCACTTCGCGGAGCGCCCGCGCCCAGTCGTCGGGCAGAATGTGGGAACTCTCCAGCACCGCCGGCCACATGGTCATGTAGCGCAGGAAAGGCAGTCCGAAGCGCGCCCCCTGCGGCACGATGAAGTAGAGCAGGAAGATCATGCCCATGCAGATGAGGAACGACCAGCGGCGGTTCTTGAACACCGTGCCCGCCACCAGTCCCGTGAGATGATAGAGCATGACGGAGGTGAAGAAGATCAGCGCCACCGGTCCCCACGCGGCGAACGGCACCTGCCCGCGCCACAGCGCCAGTCCCATGAAGGGAAGCGTGGCCAGAAACATGACCCACTCCCGCGCGGGCAGGCCGATGAGATAGCCCAGGGTTTTGGAAAGCGGCGTCATCGGCGCGAGCCGCTGGTAGTCCACCATGCCCTCGTCGCGCTCGCTGGTCATGCCGCCCGCCACCTGCCCGGTGCCGATGACGAACAGGAGGAGCGCCTGGATGGCCAGCAGCGGCAGCAGGGCCATGCGCTGATGCATGTGAGCCGGGCGCGGCGGCGGCAGTTCCGCCTGGGGGTTTCCCAGCACCTGCTCCAGAGCCCTGCGCAGTTCGGGATCGGCGTTGCGCATCTGACGCTGCACTTCCCGGCGCCACTCGGGACCCTGCCGCTCCTGGAGCCACATGCGCCGGTTCTCCTCCATGCGCTCCGACGACATCGGGGCGATGAGAAAGGCGAACGCCGAGATGATCACCGTGAGCAGCAGCCCCGGCAGCAGTCCCTTCATGCGCAGACGCGAGCGGACGTAGCGGAGCAGGATGGGATTGTCCCAGAGGCGCCAAACCGGCGGCGGGCGCAGTTTGTCAGGGGAGTCAGTCATGGCCGGCGCGGTTGTTCCCGGCCACCTGGACGAGAATGTCTTCAAAGGACGACTTCTGCTCCTCGAAGGAGCGGACCTTCACCCTCGCATCGAGCAGAGCTTCAAGCAGGCCGGCCTGCAGTTCGCCGTCGCCGTGGAAACGGAACGACAGGCGCACGCCGTGCGTCACCAGTTCCTGGACGAACGGCAGCGCGCGCAGCACGCGTTCGGCCTCCGCTTCACTGCCCGGCAACACCGTCACCGCGATGGTGCGGTCGGCATTCCCCAGCTGATCGCGCACCGCATCGACCGGTCCCGCGGCGAGGATTTTGCCCTGATTCATCACGCAGAGCGTGGTGCACATGTCAGCAAGTTCGCTGAGAATGTGGGAGCTGACGATGATCGCCGCGCCCTGGGCGGCGAGACGGCGCAGCGTCATGCGCAGGTCGCGGCGCGCCAGCGGATCCATGCCGCTGGCCGGTTCGTCCAGCACCAGCACGCGGGGCCGGTGCAGCAGTGTTTTGGCCAGCACCAGCCGTTGCGTCTGGCCGCGGGACAACTCTTTGCACCAGGCATCGCGCTTGTCGCTGAGATGCACTTCCTCAAGGCAGGCGTCGATGCGCTCGCGCCGCCGGTCCGCATTCCCCAGCCCGTGGGCGTGCGCGAAGAGGTCGAGAAATTCCCACGCCAGCAAATCCGACGGCACCGGCGCGAGGTCCGGCATGTAGCCGAGCACTTCGCGCGCCTTTTCCGGCTGCAGAAACAGGTCCATGCCGCAGAGCCGCACGTCGCCGTAGGTGGGGTGCATCAGAGTCGTCAGGACTTTGAACGTGCTCGTCTTTCCCGCGCCGTTCGGCCCCACCAGACCGCACACATCGCCCGGCTGCACCGTGAGGCTGATATCGTTCACCGCCACGAAATTCCCGTAGTCCACCCGGAGGTCGCGGATTTCGATGGCGGGAGAAGACATGGGGGAGGAATGACGCAGCGCGAACTCAGAAACCCGAAGTCACGGCAAAGTAATACGCGGGATGATACACGCAGCGGGAATTTGTCATTCGCGTTTCCGCGAACGGGCATCTTGCCGGTCGCCGCGGAGCCTGATACGCGGGAGGGAATGACCGCCGCCGCCCGCTTCCTTTGCCGTTTCGCCGCCCTCTTCGCCGCACTGCTCGCCCTCACCGCCGGGCGGGCGCAGGAAAAGCCGAACATCGTGCTCATTCTCGCCGACGACCTCGGCTGGGCCGACCCCGGCTGCTACGGCTCGCCCTGGCAGAACACGCCGGCGCTCGACAAACTGGCATCGGAGGGCATGCGCTTTACGCACGCGACCTCGGCGCAGCCGATCTGTTCGCCGGCACGCGCGGCGCTCATGACCGGGCGCTCTCCCGCGCGGCTGCACCTCACGGATTTCATCCCCGGACGCCGCGTCATGCCCTCCCAGAGGATGTTGAAGCCGGAAATGAAGCAGCAATTGCCGCTGGAGGAGGAAACACTGCCGGAACTGCTCAGGAAGAACGGCTATGTCACCGGCATCTTCGGCAAGTGGCACCTCGGCGGTCAGGGATTCGGGCCGAAGGCTCAGGGATTCGATCATTACTTCGCCGGCACGGCCAACACCACGCCCTCCGCGACGGAGGGCGGCAAAGGCGAGTACGAACTGACAGCCCAAGCCTGTGAGTGGATGGAGCAGAACAAAGACAGGCCGTTCCTGTGCTATCTGGCGCATAACACCCCGCACATTCCGCTCGGCGCCAAACCGGATCTGGAGGCCAAATACCGCAAGTCCGGCGCCGCCAATCCCACCTATGCCGCCATGATGGAAAGCATGGACGACTGCGTCCGCCTGACGCTGGAAAAACTCGACGCCCTCTCGCTGCGCGGGAAAACGATCGTGGTCTTTTTGAGCGACAACGGAGGGCTGAACATCGTCGAAGGCGCGAACACTCCCGCCACCTCCAACCGTCCGCTGCGCGGCGGCAAAGGCTGCCTCTACGAGGGCGGACTGCGCGTGCCGCTCATCGTGCGCTGGCCTGGCCGGGTTCCCGCCGGCAAAGTGGAGGCCACGCCGGTCGTCAGCACCGACCTCGTGCCCACGCTGCTCGCCGCCACCGGCACCGCGCCCTCCCCACAGCCCTGCGACGGCGTCGATCTCCTGCCGCTGCTCACGCAGGGAAAAAAACCGGCGCGCGCCAGCCTCTTCTGGCACTATCCGCACTACAGCAATCAGCGCGGCTTTCCCGGCGGCGCTGTGCGCACGGGCGACTGGAAGCTCATCGAATCGTTCGACGACGGCGACCTCGAACTCTATCATCTCGGGGAGGATCCGTCGGAAATGCAAAACCTGGCGCTCTCCCATCCGTCGCGCACGCAGGAAATGCTCGCCGCGCTGCGGGCATGGCGTCAGGCCATGAACGCGCAGCCGATGCGCGGGCCGAATCCGGATTACGATCCGCTCGCGGCATGGAACCTCATCTTTCAGCGGCCCAACGGTTCGCTGCAGCTGCCCGCGAGCCTCGCGGAAGTGCATGGTGCGATGCTCCGCTACGAGCCGCCGCCTCACAAGAATACACTCGGCTACTGGACGCGCGCGGAGGACTGGGCCTCGTGGGACGTTCAGGTGGAGAAACCCGGGGAATTCACCGTCAGTCTGCGCTTCGGCTGCGGCAACGGCCAGGGCGGCAGCGAGGTGGATGTCAGCATCGCCGGCCAGACCCTTCCCTTCATTGTCAGGGAAACCGGGGGCTTCCAAAAGTGGGAAACCGCCGAACTCGGCACGGTGCAGCTCACCGCCGGCCGCCACTCGCTCGCCATCCGCCCGCGCACCAAAAAGGCGGCCGCCGTAATGGACGTGCAGCTGGCGACGCTGGAGCCGAAACGATAGGCCACGGCCGCCGCGGGCCGGTTTCCTGCAGTTTCATGACCATGTCAGGAACGCGCGACTGCCGCGGCGCGTTCGGTTATCCTTAAAAGGAAAATAGAACCACGGATGGACCCGGATGATCACGGATGATCACGGATACTCAGCAAGTTGTGTTCACGGGAATCCTCCTCCGGGGAGTGAATCCGAAGCCATGCGCAAATCCGCGTGAATCAGGGTCCACCTGCGGTTTTCTTCCTCTCCATTTCCCTTTTCAGGGTCATTTCCCCGGGGTCCGCGGCGGCGCAGCGTAATCCCGCGGATTCGGACGCCACGGCGGGCGGGTGGGCAGCGGCTCCGCCACGGGCTCCGGTTTTTCGGCGGGCGCCGGCGGCTCCAACGCTACCGCCGGGACTTCCGCGGGAGGAGTCACCGGGTTGATTTGCGGCGGGACGGGGGTGCCAGGAAGGATCACTTCGGGCATCTTGCGGATGCCAGGCGAAGGGGATCCCGCCACGGTCGAAGGAACCGGCGTCACCATGACGCGGCCTGCGGGATCCGCTTCCGGCGCCGTTCCGGCACGTACTTGCGTCCCGGGAGAAGTTCCGACCGGCAGGAGCCGCAGCACCAGCACCGCGGCGGTCACGACGGCGGCGGACGCCAGCGCGGGAGTGACCCATGCACGGCGGCGGCGCACCACGGGCGGCGGCGTAAATTCAATCTCCGCCTCCTCGGCGCGTGCTTCGGCGACAAAGCGTGCCCGCACCGCGGCCACGTCCGCGTGGAGGACTTCGTTGCGGCGGCGGTGATCCAGCCGCTGCGGCGGCTGGCCCTTCAGCACAAACGAAAGCCGCGCGGCGGTGACGCGGATTTGTTCCGCTTCCTGACGGGCGGCCACGCTGGTGCGCAGGGCATCCAGCACGGCACGGGCGGGCATGCCGTGGATGTGTTCTCCGAGCGCGAGCGCGGTGAAATCGGGATGATCGGGCGTATTCATGATGCGTGAGAAGCCGTCAGGGACGGAGTGGTGGCGGGGGACTGGGATTGGCCGCCGGCCTTGTGGCTGAGCAGCTGGCGGAGCCGCTTGAGGCCGGTGTGAATGAGAAACCCGACATTGCTCACGCTCAGGCCGGTGAGGTCGGCGATTTCGCGGTAGCTGAGGTCGTTTTGAAACTTGAGCCGCAGGCACTCGGCCTGGTTGTCCGGCAGCCGGCGGAAAAAGCGCAGAATGTCCGCCGTGTCGTCATCCTCCGCGACAAAATCACCCGGACCGGGCTCGCGGGCCGCGAAGTGATCCACCGGCGCCGCATCCAGACTCACCAGCCGCCGCCGCCGGCGCAGCCAGTCGAGCGCCCGGTTCCGGCACACCGTGAAGAGCCACGCCTTGAGTCCGGGCCCTTCCAGCCGGTGCGCCTCGTCCCGGGTGTAAAGCTTCAGAAAGGTGTCCTGCACCACGTCGCGGGCCGCATCGAGATCGCTCGTGATGCTCGCCGCGTAGCCCACGAGCGGGGTTTCATACTCACGCACCGCCCGCCTGACCAGGTCGGCAGGGGATGGGAGGGCGGCAGCGGGGCTCATGCGGTGGGGTCTTAAAAGGGAATTCCGGTAAACGAAACGCGCGAAACCGGAACTTTCCTGGGGAGATTTCATCAAGCCCCGGCCCGCGGCGCTCCGGAATTCCTTTCAGTACTATGGGCATTTCCCGCGCTGCAGCCGGCTGCGCCGCGGATACTCCCCGGCACCAGCCCGCCGCCGCGACGGCTTCCCTCGCCACGGGCTCCGGAAACAAGGAAGGCCGCTGCCGTCGTCGCGGCAGCGGCCCTTGGCGTGGTGGCTTCGCGGAGCCGGGCCGTCAGGGCATCGGCACGACGAAGACCTTCGGATAGTTGGCACCGATCAGTTCCAACTGCACCAGCGGGCCGTCGGAAAACGGATTCGCGGGAGTGCTCGCGACTTCCCAGACGTTGAAGTCGTTGTCGTAAGTCATGATGATGTTGCCGCCCACGACGCTGATGCCTTCGATCTTTTCCAGCAGCGGACTGATCGCCGTGAGCGACTCGATGATCACTGTCTTGCTCACGGGCACGATCCCGTGTGTGACCAGACCGGCGGGGTTCAACTGCTCAATCGTTTTCGCCGGATCGGCGATCAGCTTCCCGGCTGCATCCTCGAGCGGCGTCAGGTCCGTGGCCCCGGCGACATCGATTTCAAACAGCTTGTCTGTACCGCGTTCCGGCACGAGGAGGGTGGTGGGTCCCGTGGAGAAAAGGTCACTCAGCGTACAGCTGGTCGTGAAAGCCGGAGTGATGGGCGGCATCTGATAGAGATACTGACGCACCAGCGGACCGGCGGCGCCGCCGAGGAGAACATTCAGATCGATGGCGACGATGCGGGTGTTGCCGTTGGCGTCGGCCGCCGCGCGATTCGGATTGTTGAGTGGACGCTGCACCGCGGCATAAAGAACGCCGGTGGAGGATGCCGCGATTCCTTCGAAGCCCCGGTTGCTCCGGCGTTTGGAGAGAATGCCGGGCAGTACGTCGTAGGTCGGCACCACTTCCGCTCCCGTCAGGGTTCCGGCCGGAATCAGACGCATCTGCACCGTGCCGTCCGGCGTCATCATGGCCACGCTGGGCTTGTATTCCTCACAAACCCAGAAGTTGCCCCACGGATCGATCGTCACGCCCTCCACATCCAGCGAGTCCTCGTCGAACGGCAGCACGTTCAGATTGAAGTCATAGGGCACGTCCGTCGCCGGTTTGGTCGTCGGCAGACCCGAGATCTCCACGCCGTCAGGGCGCACCAGCGGCCGGATGTCCTCGATCTTCACCTTGCCGCCGGGCTCGAGGCGCACTTGCAGCAGATGCGGTCCGAATTCGGGAATCGCCCAGGTTTTGTAGGTCTTGAACTGCACCGGATCAGTGCCTGGGATCAGTTCCAGATAATCCGGCGCCGGTCCGCGGTCGGTCACCGTGTAGAACTTGTTCGGTTTGCCAGGCACCGGATAGAGTCCGGAAAACCCGCCGACTTCGATCTGATTCCCGTTATAGGGATCCGTGTAGAGCGTCCACTTCTTCGGCTGCAAATGCAGGTCATAAGTGCCTGGCTTTATGGGCGGTGACGCATGGACGATGCTGAATGCCCCGGCCGCCAAAAAGCAGGCGGCAAGGGCGGGGAGTTTTGCTTTCATATGGGTATTTTATTGAGGTGGTGTGATGTCAGTGACCCGGCCCGCGCTCTCCGGTTCTCCGGAAACCCGCGAACCCTGTCACCCCCGTCATGCGACTTTCCCCGGCGCAGAGGATCATCATGACAAAAAAATAATCTCCGCCCCGCTTCCGTCAGGGAACGATCAGCATGATCTCATTGCTGAACTGACACATGGCATTCGCATAGCTTAATATCGCGCGATAGTAACGCACCTCCGGGCGGTCAGGGTCCAGCTTCGGCCGCGCATCCGTCACCGGCGGGTACTCGTCCTCCGCCAGCGTGGAATAATCCCGCTCCGCCCCCCGCCGGCTCAACAGCCGGACGCCCTCCGCCACCCCCAGACGGAAATGCAGCACCACCCCCGCCTCACACAGACGGGCCTCCAAAGTGTGGGAACCGGGGAGATTCATCCCCCTTCATGCGATTTCCCGCGCCCGGGAGGATCATTCCCTTGTGTCAGAGCGAAATCGGGGAGCACAGGCGCCCTCGCCTGTCGTTCCCCGCGCCCCGCGGGGAACCTTGGAAACAACCCCGGCACAGCCGCACTCCAAACGACCCCGCACGCCCCCCGGAAAAGAAGTGCGGCTCCGCCGTGTGCATCAAGTGAACGGCGGGGGCGCCCTTCACGGCAGTCGGGGGCGCCTGCGCTCCCCGTCAATCCCACACGCGCTCGAAGATGTCCTCCGGCCCGCCCTCGTCATCCATGTGCCATCCGATCTTCCGGTCCCCCGGCTTCACCGCCAGCGCCAGCGACGGTTCATTATCCGGACTGATGCTAACCACAAAGCGCAACACACCGTGAGCCTCATGAGCCCACTGCATCAGCGCCCGGATGGCCTCCATCGCGAATCCGCGCCGGCGATATGCGGCTGTGATCTCATAACCAAACTCCAGCGCGCCCGGCGCCAACTCCGCCAGCGATTCATGCCCCGGCGCCGCGTGAAACCCGATCGCGCCCACCACCAAACCCTCCTCCCGCAGCACCATGGCCCGCAGCAGCCACGGCTGCACCCCCGGATCGGCTTCCAACTGACTCAGCCGCAACTCCAGGACATCGCAGTGAATCTCACAATCCGCCGGCCAGCAAACACCCAGCAATCTCCCCGCCTAACCATGATCCCCCGCCAGCAGCGCCCGGATGACCGGCGGGGTCATCGGGATCAAATCAAGCCGGGTGGTGTGAATGGCGGGAGTCATGGCTCAGGGAAAATCATTGCCTGCGCCTGCTTATCCCAAAAAGGAAAATGAGGTCCGCAGATTTCGCAGATGAGCACAGATTCTCAGGGAGTTGGAACGGATGGTGAACTCACCTGAAAGGTGAGCGGCATCTTCTGCGCAACGGCCTCATCATCTGCGTCAATCTGCGAAATCTGCGGAAACCATCTCCGCATTCAGGCTTATAGGCGAACCGGCTGATCATGTGGTTATATTTGTCCTGCCCCACGCCGAGCAGTTCTGCCGGGTGCCGCGGCCGGTGGTCTCGTTCTGAGATGCGTTGACCGTGCGCGAGCCGTCTGGGCTGAACAGGCGGTCACGGATGCGATCGCAGTTCCGCTTCTGCCTCTGCCAGAAGCAGCTTCGCGACCAGCCAACTGTGCGGATTGCCCTCCAGTTCGATTCGAGTGTCCGAGAACCAGTTGGCCGTGAACAGTCGGCCTCCCGCTTCCCACTCGCGCCGCGCAGCCTCCGCATCCTTCATGCCGGAATTTGCCAGAGACAGGACTGCCCTTGCGGACACCTCTCCCGGTGTCGTCAGGAAATTGATCACCGGCTGAAGCAGGGCGACGGCGCGCTGATAATTTCCCGACCGGTACTCCACAAGGCTCAGCGTTACAAAGTAATCGTTATGATAACGATCGGTCTTCTCCTCAAGTGCACGCTCAGACAGCATCATCGCCCACTTGGAATGATCGACATTCCCCGGCTGGAAGCAAAGTGTTCTCGCGAAAATATTGGGGGCGTGGGCGCCGTACTGTTTTACCATCGTATCCAGCAGCGCCGGCAGTTTCTCGGCCGGGCCGGCAGCCAGCCTCTCCGCGACCTCCTCCCGGAGCTTTTCGAACGCCCTGGTGTCACCGGTAACCAGGAGTAGAGGCGCCAGCCGGTAAACCGGCCAGGGATTTCCGGGTGATTGTTGATAATATTTGCGGGCCAGTTCCGCTGCTTGCTTCCAGTGACCATAGCGGGAAAAGAGGTCCACGGTTGCTGCATTTACCCCTGACGAGCCGGGACGACTCAACAAATTCCGGATCAGTGCGTCCGCTTCTTCCGCTGCCTGACCGGCTTCGTACTCTCTGGCGTCTTTTCCGTCTTCGGAACTGAGCAGATTCAGGGACACGGCCAGCCATGCTTCCGGGGCCGCTTCGCTGCTCGAGGGCCTGGGAGCCTTCGGTTGCTGTAAAGCATTCGCGACCTGCTGCGAGCTTCCGCTGCCCAGGGCATTGCTCACTCGTTCAATCACTGACGGGGCCGCAGGAGCGGGTGGAGGCTGCTGCGCCTGCACCAGTTCCCTGCTGATCCTGACTGCCTCGCCAAATCTGCGTGCATCCAGTTCCGCGGCAATTCGCTGCGTCGCCCTTTTGTAGTCTCCTCCCGTTGCTTCATACTTCTCGTCCGCCTCAATGACCTCGTACTTCTTGAGTTCTCTGCGCAGAGGAAGAGCCTCCTCACTTCGACCGCTGCTCTCAAAGGACTCCGCGAGTCTGGAGATAAGAAAAAGAGTGTCCGGATGTCCGGCCCGAAGGCGTTTACGACGTATAGCCAGTGCCTCCTCAAGCAGATTCTGCGCCTCTTTGTGCCTCCAAGCCCGCTGATGAGAGTCCGCCAATCCAGCTTTGGCTGACGCCGCTTCGAGAGATTCGGAGCCTCTCGTGAGGCTTTGGTTCAATGCCTCCTCCCTGATCCTGCGAGCGTCTTCAAGCCGGTTCAACGCCACATAGCACAACCCAAGGTTTCCCATGGCTTGAAGCAACTCCGGATGATTGGCTGGCAGAGTTTTCCGCTCTAAGGCAACCACCTCTTCCATGATCTCCAAAGCCTCCTGGTTGCGTCCCTCGGTCAGATAAAACAAAGCGAGGCCATGCATGGCACCGAGGGTTTCCGGATGTTCCCGTCCGAAGGTGGCCAGGTAATAATCCCGGCCTTTTTCCGCCAGCGGAATGCCCGCGCGGTTCATCCCCAGACTCCGCAGCGACCAGGCGATGGTGGACTGCAGCTTTACCCTCTGAGCAGGCTGATCAGCGAGTTCAGTATCCAGCCTCCGCACCGCACTTTCGAGGGTTTCAGCCAGGGTGATGGAACGGCCATCCTGCCATGGGGTCGGACTTCTAAAAATCCTGGTAAGGCAAGCGGTCATGGCTTCCGCGTCCCGGCGGGCTCTGTCTGCTTCCTCGCGCGCCGCAGCTTCATCCGTGGCCTTTCGGTTGGCACGGGTTTCCGCCCGGGTGGCCTTGATGGCATGGATGACGCTGACGACGGTGGCGGCAATCATTACTACTGCGACAGCCGCGGCGGTGCGCAGCCCACCGCGATGCCGCCGCGCGAACTTCCGGAACCGGTACGCCGCTGCCGGTGGCCCCGCACTTACAGGCTCATCGGAAAGGTAACGCCGGATATCGAGCGCCAGCCCGTTCGCCGTTTCATAGCGGCGGGCGCGGTCCTTCTCGATAGCCTTCATGACGATCCAGTCCAGATCCGGTTCGATTGAAGATGGAAGATGGAAGATTTGTTCCCGGCTGCTGTTGGCAGACTGTTTCACTCCGCCGGGATAAGATTTGTCAGCGGAAGAGGCGGACTCGGTGAGCAGGTCCCTGAGGCGCGTGCTCGGCTTGGGCGGCTCGACTTCGCGGATGATGCGGCGCATTTCCTCGTAGCCGGCGGAGACTAGGGTTTTGGCATCGAAGGGCGGTTTGCCGGTGAGCAGTTCGTAGAGCAGGACACCGAGGGCGTAGATGTCGCTGCGGGTATCGATGTCCACGTCACTGATGGCGGCCTGCTCCGGGCTCATGTAGGCGGGAGTGCCGAGGAACTGCTCGAATCGGGTGAAGAGCGTGTGGTCGGTGAGTTTTCCCTGCGTCGCTTTGGCGATGCCGAAATCGATGACCTTCACCACCGGCCGGTCAGCGTTGAGCGTGACCATGACATTGGACGGCTTGATGTCGCGGTGGATGACGCCTTTCTGGTGCGCGTGATTGATGGCGGAGCAGACGTCGCCGAACAGCTCCAGCCGCTGGCGCGTGGTGAACTGCTGCTCGTCGCAGAACTTCGTGATGGGAATGCCCTTCACCAGTTCCATGACGAAGAACGGACGGCCCTTGTCGGTCGCGCCGGCGTCAAGAACGCGCGCGATGTTCGGATGGTCCATTATGGCCAGCGCCTGACGTTCGGCTTCGAAGCGCGCGATGACTTCCCGCGTGTCCATGCCGGCCTTGATGATCTTGAGTGCGACGCGGCGCGTCACCGGCTCCACCTGTTCCGCCATCCAGACGGTGCCGAACCCGCCCTCGCCGATTTGCTGGAGCAGACGATAGCGGCCGATGCGCTCGCCGGATTGCTCCGCCGCCAGCCCCGGCAGCGACACGGTGCGGTCTTCCATGAATCCAGTGACCTCGTGCGACTGCAGGAGCGCTTCGATGCGCGCGCGGAGTTCCGGCTGACCGGCGCAGGCTTCATTCAAAAATGCGGCACGCTCCGCGGCCGGCAGGGCGGCGGCGGCGGCAAAGATTTCCTCATCGGGGTTCATGGCTGGCGATGATGCGGGTGGCTCGTCTCCCATGCGATTCTCCGGGGGCGGATCGTATCACGTATGGAGAAAAAATTCTGCGGCTGAATGCGGTCAATCGTGGCGGGGGCTCCGGTGCCCGTGAGTCACCAATCGGGACATCGGGGACGGGAGGTCCCCGCCACGGTTCACCCGCTGCGGATGGCGCTGTGGAGCCAGGCGCGGGCGTAGGTCCAGTCGCGTTTGGCGGTGGGGACGGAGATGCCGAGCAGGGCGGCGCATTCTTCAAATGAGAGGCCGGCGAAGTAGCGGAGCTTGACGAGATCGGCTTTGCGGGCGTCGTGGGCGGCGAGGAGGTCGAGGGCGTCGTGGACGGCGAGCAGTTCGGCGCTGTCCTCCGGGGCGGCGATTTCGAGGGCGTCGAGTTCGACTCTCCCCGCGCCGCCGCCGTGTTTCACGCGCTGTTTGCGGCGCGCGCGGTCCACGAGGATGCGGCGCATGGCTTCCGCCGCGGCGCCGAAGAAGTGCGCGCGGTTTTCGAACGAGCCGTCGCCCAGCCGCAGCCATGCTTCATGCACGAGGGCGGTCGGCTGAAGCGTGTGACCCGATCGCTCGGCGGCCATTTTCGCGGCGGCGATGCGGCGCAGCTGGGCATGGATGGCCGGCATCAAATCGTGCGCGGCGCAGCTCTCGCCGCGGCGCACCGCATTGAGAAGTTGCGTAATGGCATCCGCGGCGGGATCGGGTTCCGGCATCGGGCGGATTTCTAACAGCCCCCGGCGAGGGAGTGGCGCCCAGTCTTTTACGGATGTGCGGAGGAGCCGGCCTCCGGCCCGGGTTCACCGGCCGGCCACGATTTCGCCGGAGAATGTCAGGAAAGGATCGCCGCGTTCCTCGAGGGTGCGGCGGATGACGGCAAGAGTGCGGGGGACGCGCCGCGGCTCCATGGCCCTGCCGTTCCACGTCACGGTCACGGGCCGGTCGAGATCGAGCATGCGGTCGTTGAGCAGCACGGTGACCTGCAGGCCGGCGGGGGCGGTGACGGTGATGTCCTGACCGCGGCGCTCCGCGGTGATGTCCTGACCGGGTTTGGCCTCCGCCCGGGGAACCGCCAGCCAGTAGCACCGGTCGTGAGTCACACCGCTTTGATGCCAGACGATTTTTTCCGGCACCGGATTGCGGGTGTGTTTTTCCATCCACGGAATGGCCTCGCGGTCCTCGAGATTCATCCAGTGGCCGCGGCCTTTGTGGAGGTGAACCAGGTGAACATAACCGCCGGGGTCGGCTTTCTGGAGGGCGTCGAGTTTCGCGCCGAATTCCGCGGCGACCTTATTGCGTCCGTAGCCGTCGTCTTCTGCGCCAACGTGGATGGCGAAGGGCAGATTGCGCAGGCCGAGCGGGGACACGGCGTTGGGATGTCCGGCCATCATGCTGGCGGCGGCGAAGCGGTCGGCCATGCGGGGCGCGAGTTCGTAGGTGCCGTCGCCGCCGGCGCTGTAGCCCATGAGATAGACGCGGTTGGGGTCGATGCCTTCGACGGCGATCATGTTTTCAATGAGTCGCGCGAAGAGCACATCGATGTGAGGCTCGTGCCAGAGATTCCATGAGTCCGTGGGCGCGCGGGGCGCGATGTAGAGTCCCGCTTTCGGTTTGTATGCCTGCGCGAGCTTGACCTGGTTTTCCCACTGGGAGTCATTGACGTGCGGCGGTGCGTTGCCGCCGCCGTGCATGGAAATGAAGAGCGGCTGGCCCTGCGCGGAGTCGCCGAACTTCACGACTTCGTATTTCATCCGCTTGTCGCCATGCGTCAGGACTTTCTCCTTCATCTCCGCGGCGCGCTCGACCTTGAGCGCGGCGACACGGTCTTCCCAGAGCGCCCGGGCCACGGCGGCGGCGTCGTCCTTGGTCAGCGGAGTCCTGGCGGTGGCTTCCGCAATGGCGGGACGCTGGTCGCGGGGCAGCGCGAGCCATGCTTTGAGACCGCGCAGCACGCCGGCGGAGCCCTCGGCGTCGGGCTGCGCAGCCGCGGGAACGAGCGTCAGGCATAACAGAAACAGTCGGAAAATCATGGAGAATGGCGGGATGGGAGGAGCACGGACCTGGCATCAGCGCCAGGGCGGCCACGATTTCCTTCGATAAACTTAAGTGTTGCGCTTTCACCGCCGGGAGATAGCCTCCGCGCCCGGCAGTGGAGCGCCTGACGATCAATCGCTTGCGCACCCTGAACCGACTCAATCCATCGTAATTTCCAGATGAAAAACGCCTCCGCGCGCCCTTTCCCCGCCCGTCACATCCGCCCCTCCGGCCTGAGCCTGCCCCGACTTTCCCTGCTTTGCGCGCTGAGCGTTTCGCCGCTCACCCGTGCCCAGGAGGCAGCCCTGCCGGAACTGCCTTCCGAGGCGGGAGCGATTTTGGGAGAGCAGCCGGCGGCCAACCGCATCGTCCGCGAGATTGACATCCGGTTTCGCGGTCCGGCGATGGTGGACCGGGCGCGCGTGCTTTCGCAAATGCGGCTGAAGGTCGGCGAGCCGTGGACGCGGGAGAAGGAGGAGGACGACCTGCGCGCCTTCATCCAGCGCGGCGACCTGCTCAACGCGACGATCGACACCGTGGAAACGGGCAACGGCGTGCGCGTCATCGTTACCGCCGAAGCGCGGCAGGCGATGGGGGAACTGATTTTCCAGGGCAATACCGTGTTCAACAGCGAGCGGCTGCGGGAGGAAGTGGCCTTCCGCATCGGAGAAGTCGTGGACGACTCCGCACTGAATACCGCGCGCAACACGATCCTCGACCTCTACAAGAAGAAAGGCTATCCGGACACCATCGTGACTTACGATGTCAGTTCCAGTGCGCGCGAGGGCTTCGCCCGGGTCACGATCCTCATCGACGAAGGCGGACGGGGAGTGATTCATGCAGTGCAATTCGAGGGCAACACCGTCTTCTCCAGCCGTCGCCTGCGCGCGGAGATCGAGAGCGACAACCGCAACTGGCTGCTCTTCCTGTCCAAACGCAAACTCGACCGCGAGAAGCTGGAGCGCGACATGGCCGCGGTGCAGAATCTCTACGGCGACAAAGGCTATTTCGATGCCCGGGTCACGGGGGTCGATTCCGTGCCGACGGCGAAGGGTGACAAGATCGACCTCGTCTTCCACATCGTGGAGGGTCCACAGTACACGACCGCCAGTGTGGCCATCGAAGGCAACTCGTTCTTCGACAACCAGACGCTGCTGCCTTACTTCGACCTGGAGGCGGGGAAAATCTTCTCGCTGGCCAACATGAAGTCGGACATCGAGCGGATTCAGGAATTCTACGGTTCCCACGGGTATGCCGAGGCGCGTGTCACGCCCCGCATTCAAAAGCTCCAGGGCAATCAGCTGAACGTCACCTATTCGATCTCCGAAGGCGGTCAGTTCAAGGTGGGCAAGATCAACATCATCGGCAACGAGGACACACGCGAGGAAGTGATCCGGCGTGAACTGGCCATCCAGCCGGAGGACGAGTACAACACCATCAAGATCCGCCGCAGTATGCAGCGCGTGCGGAATCTCGACTACTTCGAGGACCAGGGCGGCGTGGACTACATGCCGGTAACCTCAGAACTCGGTCCCGAATACAAGGACATCAACATCACGGTGCGTGAGAAGAAAACGGGCTCGCTGCAGTTCGGCGCCGGATTCAGCAGCACCGACAGCCTCGTGGGCAGAATCGAAGTCACCCAGCGGAATTTCGACATCACCAACTGGCCGTCGTTCACCGGCGGCGGTCAGCGGTTCCGCATGACGCTGAGCGCCGGCACCGAGCGGAAGGACTTCCTGCTCAGCTTCACCGAGCCCTGGTTCCTCAACGAGCGACTCTCCCTCGGCTTCGATCTTTACTGGACGGAAAAAACCTATCTCTCCGACTACTACGAACAGCGCGACGCCGGCGGCAGCATCAACCTGCGCCGGCCGATCGGCGACGACTCCGAGGTCCGCCTCGCCTACACCCTGCAGCAGGTGGAGATCTATGACGTCACGCCCGACGCCTCCGCCATCATCAAGTCCGAGGAAGGTGACTACCTGCAGAGCCGTCTCAGTGCCACCTGGGTCTATGACACCCGGGACAACCTCCAATTGCCCACCCGCGGCCACAAGCTGAGCCTCGAAGGCACCGTCAGTGGCGAATTCCTCGGCGGTGACGTGGACGACTACACCATCACCCTGTCCGGACAGAAGCACTGGAAAATGCCGTGGCGGACCATCTTCTCCGTGGAGGGCGCGATCTCCGTGGTCGACAGTTTCGGCAATGACCGCGTGCCGATCTTCGACCGGCGCTTCCTCGGCGGCGCCACCAATCTGCGCGGCTGGGATTACCGCGAAGTCGGTCCGCTGGACAGCAATTTCGAGCCCATCGGCGGCGGCACCTCCGCCTATCTGACGACGGAATACAACTTCCCGATCTACGGCAAAGTGCGCGGCGTCGCCTTCGTCGATGCCGGTTTTGTGAATGCCGACTCATGGGATTTCAGCACCGATGAATTCGTGGCCGACGCCGGCCTCGGCCTGCGCTTCCGCCTCCCGTTCCTCGGCCCGCTCAAGCTCGACTACGGCATCCCCATCGCGGAAACGGGCAATCCGTTCAACACCGTGGACAGCAACGGCCAGTTCCACTTCTCGATGGACTACCGCTGGTAGGCTGCGGGTGGCGGGCCGCCTGCGGGCGCGGGCCGGAACGATGCGCGCGACCCGGCGACTGGACGTACAGATTGACCTCTGCTTTCCTTCCCGCATGCCCCGCTCCTCCCTGACACACGCCGCATTCCTGCTCTTTCTCGGCACCGCCGGTACCGCGCCGGCCAACGGCATTCTCCGCAATGGCGCCGGCGCCCGCAGCATGGGTACGGCCGGCGCCAGTGTCGCCGCTCCCGGCGATCCCGTCGCGGCCATGTATGCCAACCCCGCCGGTCTCGCCGCCATGCGCGGGACCACCCTGACACTCGGCGCGATGGCGATTTACGCCGATGCTGCATTCACCGGCGGGGTGGAAACCAGCGTGGATCTGAGCGAACCGTTCGGCATCGCGCCGGAACTGGCCCTCGCCATCCCGCTGCGCGATGCGCCGGTGACGCTGGGAGTGTCCGTCATTCCGGAAGTGACGCGGCTGTCCGAATGGTATTACACCGATGCGCCCGGCGGGCTGGACGGCAATACCAGCTATGGCTATCGCCTCCACAATGCCGAGATCATCAGCGTGCGCACCGCACTGGGCGCCGGCTGGCAGGTGAATGACAAACTGAGCATGGGCGCGAGCCTCGGACTCGCATGGCAGGACATCAGCCTGCATGCACCGTTTATATTTCAAAGCTTCGCCCCGCTGCGCGGCATCAAGACGCCGCTCGATCTCGACACGGAGGATCACGACGCATGGAATGCCGACATCGGGCTGCTTTATAAAGCCAGCGACAAACTCACTCTCGGCCTGAACTTCCGCACGAAGACGGATATCACCAGCACCGGCACCGCCGCGGGGAACGCCGATGTGCAGCTCGCCAATCTCGGCCTCGGCGCCGCGCGGCCCGATTTCCGCTATGATGCCGAGGTGGAAACGGCCCTGCCCGCAATCCTCACTGCCGGCCTGCATTATAAACACACGGACCGGCTGCATTTCTCCGCCCAGCTCGACTGGATCAACTGGAGCGATTCGTTCGACACCCTCGTGGTAAATCTCTCCAACGGCAACAACGCGGACCTCAACGGCCTCGCCGGCGGATCGAGCCTGACAGATCGCATCCCGCTGGACTGGGACGATGTGTTCGTCGGGCGCATCGGTGTGGAGTATTCTCCCGCGGACCGCTGGTGGCTGCGCGCCGGTTATGCCTACGGCGACAATCCCATTCCCAACCGCAACCTGACGCCGCTCAACGCCGCCATCTCCGAGCACACCCTCACCGCGGGCGTGGGTTACGTCGCCGGGCAATGGAGCGCGGACTTCGCCTGGCAGTACGACCTGCCGCACGGCGAGAACACCGGCGTCAGCAACATCCTCGACGGCGAATACAGCGGCACCTCCACCAAACTCGCCGCCCACTGGTTCGGGCTGACTTTCACGCGGAGGTTTTGAATCGAAGAGGGGGTCCGCAGATTTCGCAGATGGGCGCAGATTACTCGAAGGA
The DNA here is from genome assembly GCA_964523105.1 of uncultured Akkermansia sp. GTDB lineage: Bacteria > Verrucomicrobiota > Verrucomicrobiia > Verrucomicrobiales > V1-33 > V1-33. Next base: position 40,019 of record CAZFZN010000003.1, on the reverse strand, counting down.
TGGAATTACGCTGCGGCCGGCTTGCGCGCCCCGATAAATCATCTGCGTCCATCTGCGAAATCTGCGAAATCTGCGGATAACCATGCCCGCCTCCGTTCTGCGCCTCACGCCGCGCGCAGCACGATGAGACAGACGCAGCCGCCGATGGTGTGGAGGCCGTGGTGGTGGGTGCCGCCGCGGGCGCGGACGTAGTCGCCGGGACGGAGGACGCGACCTTCATTCACCAGATCGCCTTTCAGCAGCAGGCATTCCTCCGCGCCGGGATGCGGATGGTCCGGGAAGGCGCAGCCGGGCGGCAGTTCCATGAGAAAGGACTGCGGTCCTGACGGCAAAACGTAGAGCGGCTTCCAGCGCGCGCCGGGCAGCGGGATGGGCAGCGGCTCCCAGCCTTCATCGTCCATGAGATAGGTGAAAATGGGCGGCTGCTCGGCGGTGGCAGCGGTCAGGGTGGCCTCGCGCGCCGCGGCCGGGGCATGGCGCGCGGGCGTTTCACTAAGCACCAGCAGCGCCGCCGTGTCCTGCATCGCGGCGAAAGCCGCGCGCTCCTCCGGCACGGCGGCAGCCAGGCGGACTTCGAACACCGCGGCCTCCTCGGTGGTCAGCAGACCGGCGAGGTAGTCGGAGGCGAGATCGTGGAAGGAGTCGGACATTAGCGGATGAACTGGAGCTGTTCCTGGAGGCGCTGCAGGCCGCGGCGAATGCGGGCTTTCAGCGTGCCCAGCGGAACATCGAGCGCCGCGGCGGCGGATTCATGGGTCAGGTTCTGGAGAAATGCGAGGCGGATGGCTTCGCTTTGGTCGGTCGGGAGAGAATCGAGGGAGGCGCGGACGATGGCCGCGGTTTCACGGCGAATCAGCGAATCCTCCGGCGCGGCCGGGGCCGCCGGATTTTCCTCCGCCGCGGCGCCGCGGTGCGCGTTTTCGCGGCGCTGGTCGGAGCGGATGCGGTTGAGACACTGATGCCGCGTGATGGTGATGATCCATGCCACCACTTTCCCCAACCCCGGATCATACTGTCTGGATGCACTCCACACTTTGCAGAAAACCTCCTGCATGACCTCCGTGGCGGCCGTCTCGCTGGCGAGCAGTTTCATGGCCACGGAATAGACGATATCGGCGTGCAGATCGTAAATCTGCGCGAAGGCCGGTTCGTCTCCCTCCCGTACACGCGCCATAAGTTCCCGCGCGGCGGCATGGGAAGTCTCATCGTCAGGGCGGGTGACGGCGCTGTGCATCGGCCACGGCCATAACCGGACGCGACGCGCCCGGCAAGCAGGATGAATGGTGGCCGCATCATCGCGCCACCGTCGCGGTGGCGGCGGAGAGTTCCTCCAGTTTCTTCAAAGCCAGTGGGGCATGGAGCGGATCAAACTGCGGATTGAGGCTCAAGGCGCGCTGGAGCCGTTTCATCGCGGCGCTGGTGTCTCCTGCAGCGGCCGCGATGAGGCCGGCGTGATAATGAATCGCAGCGTCGGGCGTGTTGTATTTCAGGGCGCGCTTCACGGCCTCAAGGGCGCGGGGGAGGTCGCCGTTCTGAAAGTAAATCCAGGCCAAAGCGTCCGCGGCGTGGACGTTGCCGGTGAGCCTTTCGTGCTGCACAAGCCGCAGCGCCTCCGCCGGATTGCGTCCGTGGTCAGCAAGGAATTTCGCCATCGCGAGGTGCGAGTGCCGGCCGGCCTGACCATGCGCCGCAAGGTGTGCGGCGTGGAGTTTCCCGACCGCGGCATCGCATTGCTCCGCTTCCTCTGATTGACCGCGGGAACGGTGCAGATCGCCCAGCGCCACGAGCGCCTCATGCTGCGGACCGGCCTCCAGAATCCGGCGGTAGTGGGCGACAGCCGTCTCAAATTCTCCGCGCGCCGCAGCGATGCGTCCGGCGGCGAGCAGCACCTGGACGTTGCGGGAGCCGGCGTCGAGCGCCGGCCGGAGCACCTGCTGCGCCGGGAGCAGCGCACCGTCATGGAACAGCATCATCGCCAGTTGCGCACGGCACCACGCCGTATGCTCCGCGCACGGTCCGCCGGCCCTGATTGCTTTGTCCATGAGCCAGAGCGACTTCGATTTGTTGCCCGTGAGCCAAAGCAGGTGCGCCCCGCGGCTCCACGAGGAAAGGTCAGGCCGCGCATCCATCATTTTCTGATAACACTCCGCGGCGGAGTCATAGTCGCCGAGTTCCACCTGCGCGTCGCCCATGATTCCCAGTGCCGCGGGCGACTGCGGATCGAGCGCGAGCGCCTTCTCCGCCCAGAGCATGCTGACGGCAAACTCGTGCCGTCCGCCATACACCCACGCGAGGCCGCAATGCGCCCCGATGCTTCGCGGATGAAGCTCCAGCGCGCGGAGATAGGCCGCTTCCGCATGGTCGTAGAGCGCTTCGTGCGCCGTCTCACGGAATTCCTGCGCCAGCGCATCGCCGAGCATCACCCAGGCCCCGGGATTCTGCGGCGTGCGCCGGGCCTTTTCCACAGCGGCGGCACGCTGCCGCCCCGCGTCACTTCCCGGCGCCAATGGCAGAGTGGTGAGGATGTCCACCGGTTGTCCGATCTCTTTCGCCCGCGCATCGTCCGCAGACCGGATGGAGGGTTTGTTGTACCACCAGGCGATGCAAAATGTCCCGGCGATGGCGGCCAGTAGATAGGTTGTTTTCATAATTAGGTTGCGAGAGTCCCGCCGGGCACCTGATGAACCATCCGGCCGGAGACTGCACTCCGACACCTGACACCGCAGCACCTTCCGCATGACAATGCCGGCACGATCCCGGGGGGAGAGATCGCGCCGGCACGTCCGGCGATGCAGGGGGAGGCCACGGGCCTCGTTTAGAAGCCCGCGTTAGGGCCGGAATCCTTGCTGTTCCGCAGACCGCTGTGCGGGGTGGCGGCGTAGGGGAAGGTGCGATTATAGACCTGGTCATTGGCGGCGGCGTTGTCGCCGACGACGGTGATGGTTTGGAAAGTCGGGCCGCTGGCCACCGCCGTGAGCGCGATGTCCACCACGTCGTCTCCAAAGCGCCGGCCGTTGGGCCAGCCTGACGGAATGGCCTGTCCACTGCCGTTGAGCACCGTGTCGCCGCCGATGAAGCTGAGGCGGTTGAAGCCGGCCTCACCCGGGACCGGCACTGGACCTGTGGTGGTATTGACGCGAATCACATCGGGAATGAACACCGCCTGCAGGTCGGCGCGCCCTGACGTGACAAAGTTCGTGCCATAGACGGCGTTGATGAGCACGGCGACTTCCGGGTTTTGCGCGTAAGTGGCGAAGGTGGCCGCATCCGCCGTGGGAGACGTGCGGTTGTAGTGATCCTTGCCTGCAAGGGCGACGAGCACTTCGTTGAACAGCGGATTGCCGAGGCGGTTCACCTGGATGAACGGCCCCACCGAGGCGTCCGCCGCCACCGCCGAGCGCAGCGTGACGCGCGGACGGCTCACACTGGCATATACGCCGACGCCCGTGCCCGGCGGCTGGAGCGCGCCGGTGTAGTTGAATGACGGCAGCGCGCTGACCGGAATGACGATGCCGTAGTGCATCACGTTGAAGCCTTTGAATCCGTCCACCCCGTTGCCGTCCTGACCGAGTCCATCGGCGAGCGTTCCGTTGTTGTCGAGAATGCGGCTGTTGAGCAGATCGAAGATGGCCGGCGTATCGGCGAAGAACCCATCCTCGCGCGGGCCGCAGAAAACGGTGAAGCCGGTAGGCACCGCGGCGATGGGCAGATCATACGTTGTCTGACGCGTGTAGAGGTCGAGTGTGGCCCGCGTGGCGGCGCCGGAAATGGCGCGCCCGCTGGCATCGTTGTAGAACGGCGTGGTGCCGGGGCCGAGATTCGGCGGCGCCACCAGCAGCGGCGCCTTGCCGTTGAGCACCGAGCGTGTCTTGCCCGTGACGCGCGAGACGGTGTAGGTCTGCGTGAAATTCTGCCGCGCGTCGCCCACGTTCATGATCGGGCCGACCTCCGTGCCGCGGCCGTAGCGCAGAATGGTATTGGTGTTTTTATATTCACCGCCCACGGCATCCACCGGCGAGAACTGAAAGTCGTAGCGCTGCACTTCCTCGCCGGTGACGGGATTGGCAATGTGGATGCTGTAGAGCGCGTCGGAAGAGAAAGCTTCGTACATCACGCCGTCGCCGGGCTCGGAGAACGGATGCACGAGCACTTCCACCACGAGCGCGCGTTCGCCGGATGGACGCTGGCGCATGAAGGCATAAACGTCCGTCAGGTTCGCCTGAGGATCGAGCTTGATGAGCGGCGCATCGCTGTGGCTGGATGCCTGCGCTGCGGGCGGCGGGAGCAGTGAGGCCATGAAGATTGCGGCGGCAGTACTGGTAAGGATTTTCATCGGTGGTATGGGCGTGATTGGAGGGTTGGGAGTGAAGGTCGCGTAGAAATCGTCACGCGTGGCGGCGGCGCAGAGTGAGGCCGGTGGCAACGGCGAGTGTGAGCAGCGTAGAGGAAACTTCCGGCACCGGTGCGACGACCGAGCCCGTGAACTCCGCACCGCTGGCATCGTAAGCGAGGAAACTGACCATGCCCGGAGCAGTGGCGCTGTTGAAGCGGAACGGTTCCACCGTGCTGCCGGGCGCGAACGACTGCGGAGTGATGACGCTGCCGTCTTCAATGAAGTTCACCCAGCCCTGAAAGCTGTCATACTGCAGAGAAAAGCCCGGCGCGGCGAACCGGTTGCTGACTCCGAGCGGCGAAAACACGGGCACCGAGACAAGCACCAGTTCATCGGTCTGGCCGGAATTCATCACCGAATAGCTGTAGGTGTAGTCGCCGGTAGCCGTGTTGAAAACTGCGCTGCCGTTGAGCACGACAGCCGCGGAAGCGGAGCCGGCGAGCAGAGCCCACGGCACCAGCCGCAGCAGAAATGAGGAAGCACTCATGGTGGCGGGAGTGTGTAGATTTACCGCCATCAGCGACGGCGGCGCGCCGCGAGGCCCAGCATGGCCAGCAGGGCAAGTCCTGCGCCCGACGGCTCCGGCACGACAGCCAGCCCGCGCACTCCGCTGCCGCCGATAGTGCCGAGGCTGGTCAGTGCGCCGGTGGCAAGGTTGATGTTATAAAGATCCTGCCCGTTGCTCACGTAGGCGAAGTTGGCCGCTTCCACGATGTCGAATCCGGAATTCATGCCGATGTCCACCCCCAGCGCGCCTATCGTGTTCAGCGTGCTGAACTGCGGACCGCCGCTGTGCGACACGAGAATGTCGAGGTCCATCTCGAGACTGAAGAGCGTCGTGGTGCCGCCCCCGGCAAAATTGTTCGTGTAAGCCGCCGAAACGAGCGCGGGATTGGCCGCAGCATTCGGGTCGCCCGCCGCGAAGGAAAATATGCCGTCATTGGTCAGCAATCCCGTGCCGGGCGTGATGCGGTAATTCTGATCGCCGGCGGACAGCACGCGCAGGCGATTGGCCACGGGATTGAAATCCATCCGCTCCACAGTGCCGAGAGCGCCGCTGGTATTGACGAGAGCTGCGCCGGTCAACGGATCGATGATATAAAGCCGTCCGGTCTGCGCCAGACCGTAGAGGTTTCCATCCTGCGGACGGAAATCGATATCGGCAATGGTGTCACCGGCAACCAGTCCGCTGAAGGCGGCGGTATTGGTGATCGTGCCGGGAGTGGTGGTATCGAACTGGACCAGTCCCGAGCCCGTGAGGCCATAGGCCAGCGCGGCGCGGCTGGTGGAAGGGAGGAGAGCAGTGACGCCAAGAGCGGCGATGAGGAGAGTAGTGGGTTTCAAAGCATTCATGCACCAGCCCAACACCGCCCGTCGCGCGGCGGATGCATGAACGTTCAAAAAACTTCGCCTGACCGGCTGTCGGGGCGAATCAACTCGCGGCCGGCCGGCGCGTGTGCCAGTCGGTGGCCTCCTGGAACGCGTGCGCCGCGCGGAACAGTTCGCATTCGCCGAGCGGGCGGCCGAGCAGTTGCAGGCCGATGGGGAGCGCCGGCGCAGCGGTGAATCCGCACGGCACCGAGATGCCGCAGATGCCTGCCAGATTCGCCGCGATGGTGAAGATGTCCGCCAGATACATTTGCAGCGGATCAGCGGAGTTCTCGCCGATGCGGAATGCCGGCGTGGGGCACACCGGACTCGCGATGAGGTCCACTTCTTTGAAAGCGTCAGTAAAGTCCCGCGCGATGAGCCGGCGCACCTGCTGCGCCTTCAGATAGTAGGCGTCGTAATAGCCGCTGCTCAGCACCCAGGTGCCGAGAATGATGCGGCGCTTCACTTCCGGTCCGAATCCTTCCGCGCGCGAGCGGTCGTAGAGGTCACGCAGGTCCGCGGGATTGTCGCAGCGGTGGCCGTAGCGCACGCCGTCGAAGCGCGCGAGGTTCGCCGACGCCTCCGCCGTGGCGATGATGTAATAAGCCGCGATGGCATAGCGCGTGTGCGGCAGGGAAATGCTCCTCACCTCCGCGCCCTGACGTTCCAGTTCCTTCACCGCAGTCTCCACGGCGGCGCGGACCTCCGCATCGATGCCATCAATGAAGTACTCGCGCGGCAGTCCGATGCGCAGGCCCTTCACTCCGTCGCGCAGCGCCGCGGAATAGTCAGGCACCGGTGCATCGAGCGACGTGGAATCCTGCGGATCGTGGCCCGCCATCGCCTGCAGCAGCAGCGCCGCGTCCTCCACCGTTTTCGTCATGGGCCCCACCTGATCGAGTGACGACGCATAGGCGATGAGCCCGTAGCGCGAGACGCGGCCGTAGGTCGGCTTGAGTCCGGTGATGCTGCAAAAGCCCGCCGGCTGGCGAATGGAGCCGCCGGTGTCCGAACCCAGCGCCGCGACGGCCATGTCCGCCGCCACCGCCGCCGCGGAACCGCCGCTGCTGCCGCCAGGCACGCGCGTCGGGTCCCACGGATTGCGCGTGATTTGATACGCCGAGTTCTCGTTCGAACTGCCCATCGCGAACTCGTCCATGTTCAGCTTGCCAAAGGGAATCGCCCCCGCGGCGCGCAGCTTCGCGATGCACGTGGCGTCGTAAGGCGAAACATAACCTGCCAGGATTTTCGAGCCGCACGTCGCCGGCTGATCGAGCACGTTGAGCACGTCCTTGATGCCCACGGGAATGCCGCCCAGCGGCGCGCTGAGATCAGCCTGCTCCGCAGCGGCCAGCGCGCTTTCAAAGTCGCGGTGCAGATAAGCGCCGATGCCTGCATCCCGTGCCGCGATGGCCGATTCCACGCTGCGCAAGATGTCGGCAGCGGAAATTTCGCGGCTCGACAGCCGCCGGCGCAGTTGCGCGATCGTTTCAGTGTGCAGCGGTCCGGACATGAATCAGAGGAAAGTAAGACCACGAATGGACGTCAATGGACACGAATCTCCAGCAAGACGACTCCAGTATCCTCCCGTCATGCATTGGTGTCTATTCGTGTTCATTGGTGGTCCTTATTCAACAACCTTCGGCACCAGAAACTGATCACCCGTGCGGCGCGGAGCATTGCGCAGGGCCGCCTCCGCGCCGAAGCCGGGCCGGGCGGCATCCGCGCGGATCACATCGAACACTTCATGCGGATGCGCCTCCGGCTCCACGCCGGCGGTATCGAGTTCGTTGAGCTGACTGACATATTCGAGAACGCGGTCCAGCTGTCCGGCGTAGGCGGATTCCTCCTCCGGCGTCAGCCGCAGCCGCGCGAGGTCCGCCGTCTTTTTCACGTCGATGTGAGCACTCATCGCCGCGGCCATTCCACACCGCCCGGGGCCGGGCAAGAAGAAACACCGCAGCGGCTCATTGAAACACCTTCAGCGCCACCACGCCCGCCGCGGCCATCACGCCGCCCCAAAGCTGTCGCGCCAGGGGACGGTCTCCCTCCACCACCCGTGCGAGCGGAATGACGAGCAGCGGACTGGTGGCCGCCACGGCGACGACGATGGTGCTGCTGCCGGTGACTGTGAGCGCCCATTGATAACAACTCACGCCGAGCACCGGACCACAGAGCGCCGTGCTGATCAGCCAGAAGGGTTTGTGCTTCCATTTCCGCTCAGCACCGGCGGCGCGGCGCTGCGGGAGATACTTCACGAACAGAAACGCGAGCGCCGCCGCGGCCACCCCGGCGAGACTCCGCTGAAAGGTTTGGCTGATGGCGTGAACCTCCACTCCCATGGATCGCGCCGTATCGATCGCCTGACCGCTCAGCACCGTGCCCATGCCCATGCCCACACCGGCTACGATGGCAAAGATCACACCGCCGGCGGGGTGCGCCGTCTTTTCCGCCGGCCGGAGCGCCGTCACCAGTCCGGCGAGAATGCACAGCACCGCGATCCACTGCGGAACGGTCAGGGCGTGGCTGCGCAGGAACCAGTCGCCCGCCGCCGCAAACAGCGCCGCCGAGCACCAGTTGATCAGTATTGTCAGGCGCGAACCGAGCCGCGCATAGGCTAGGAACAGCGCGATGTCGCCGATGCCGTAGCCCACGAAACCGCTGAGCAGAAACTGTCCGAAAAGCGGCGCCTGGAGCGACGACACGCCGCGCGCCGCATCCACCGCCCACGTGATAAGCCCCAGCACCGCGCACGCGATGACCATGCGGTAAAAATTCGCCGGCACCGCTCCGAAGATGCGCGCCGACCGCTGGCTGACGACAGCGCTGAAGGCAAAAAAAGTGGCGGCCAGAACGGCGGGGAGCATGAATCCTGCCATCCAGACCGTGCCCTGCGGCGATGGCAAGAAAACAAAGCGGCGGCGCCTAGGGCTGCCGGCCGCGGGTGAGGGTGGCGGTTTCGCCGGTGGCGGGATTTTCCAGAACCAGTTGAGACGGGCGAATGTCGGTGACCTCTACTGTCAGGCTTCCGGCGGTGAAGGTGTCGCCGCGGCGGGCTTCGATGAGTTCTTCGCGGCCCGGAATTTTTAGCAGGGCGCAGCCTTCACCGGTCAGAGCGGGGAGACCTTTCACGGCAAGAAAGCGGCGGCCGGTGGCGGTTTCGGTGACGCGGACTTCGGAGACATCGAGCAGTCGGCCCTGTCCAAGTTTGGAGGCCGTAAAGCGGCGGCGGACGGTGTCCACCCGGAGGCCGGTGCCGGGAATTTCTTCGCCGGGGGCGAGCGTGACGAATTCCTCCTCACCGCTAAGCAGGCGCAGTCGCGCGGCGGCGTTCTGCGGCATGACTTCCTCGACCACGAAGGGCAGGCGGCGCGTGCGGTAATCCACCATGCGCATGGCCGCGGCGACCGCTTCCAGAGTGACCGGAGGCTCGCCAGTCCATGTGATGTCAGGCAGGCGGGGCGCCGGGGCGGTGTCGGCAGGGGCATCGGCAGTTTTGTCAGGCTCGCGCAGATAGGCGGCGAGATCGCCGTGGCCGTTTTCCTCCGCGTGGTCGGCGGCGGTTTTCAGGTTTTCGTCCAGGGCGGTGACGGCGGCACCGCGCTGGCGCAGGAGTTTCACGGCTTCCGTGCGGCCGTACTGCGCGGCGAACATCATGGGCGTGCGGCCGTCCACGCTGGTGGCGTCGGGGTTGGCCCCTTTGTCCATGAGCACAGCCATGACCGGCGTATGGCCTTCCATGGCGGCGAGCTGCAGCGGGGCATCGAGCGGACCGGTCACGGCCGCGACCAGCAGCGCGACCACCGCGGTGTGCCCTGCGAGCACGGCGGCGGCGAGCGGCGAAAGGCCGGCGCTGTCGCGCGCCTCCGCATCAGCGCCTGCGGAGAGAAGGACCTGCACGGATTGCGTGTCCCCCGCCCTTGCCGCCTCCATCAGCGCCGTTTGACCGTTCGGCGTCGCGGCGGTGGCTTTGGCGCCGGCGTCGCGGAGCAGCGCCACCACATGGCCGTGACCGCCCGCCGCGGCCGCCAGCATGGCGGTTTCACCGCCGGCACCGGCGGCATCGGGATTCATGCCGGCTTTGAGAAACTGCCCCACCACTTCCGCACGGCCCTCGCGGGCGGCGCGCAGGAAGTCGTCCACGGAGAACGCGAATCCCGCGGCATGCAGGCCGCTGCGGGCCCGCTGATCCTTTTCCCTGCCGCAGCCGCACCACAGCGCCGGCAGCGCCAGAAGTGTCAGGATTCGAAACACACGGAGAGGCATGGAGGTCGTTCGGGGAACGCCGGATGTGTCGCACGGCGGCCCGCGCCTGCAAGTGAGGGCCGCCATAAACCGGACGCAGCCGGGCGCCGTGCCAGGCCGGTCACTTCACCCACATCAGAATGAGCGCGGTGAGGATGACGTTGGCGAGGGCGAGCTCGAAGAAGAACACCCAGCCGAGGCGCATGAGCTGGTCGAAGCGGAAGCGCGGCAGTGTCCAGCGCACCCACATGAAGAAGAAAATGAAGGCCACGACTTTTGTCAGGAAGCAGCCCATGTGGAGCAGGCCCATCCACCAGTTCGACTTCGCGAGTTCCGCGGAGGGGAAGAACGGGATGCTCCAGCCGCCGAGGAACAGCGTCACCACCAGTCCGCTGCCGATGATCATGGCGGCGTATTCCCCGAGGAAGAACATGGCGAACTTCATGCTGGAGTATTCGGTATGATAGCCGGCGACGAGTTCGGTCTCGCATTCCGGCAGGTCGAACGGCATGCGGTTGGTCTCCGCGAAGACCGCGATGGTGAAGATGAGAAATGAAATGACCATCGGCACCAGCAGCAGCCAGCGCTCCAGCGAGAGTCCTTCACCCCAGAGCGGCAGGAGGAGCCAGCCGTTGGCGTCCTGCTCGGCCACGATTTTGCCGAGATTCAATTCGCCGAAGACCATCAGCACCGGAATGATGGAGAGGCCCATGCTGATTTCGTAGGAAATCATCTGGCTGCTGCTGCGCACGCCGCCGAGAAATGAATACTTCGAGTTGGAAGCATAGCCCGCGATGACGATGCCATACACGCCGAGGCTGGCGATGGCGAAGGTGAAGAGCGGTCCGACATTGAGGTCGGCGATGACCATTTGATGGACCGATCCGCCGACATTCAGATAACTGCCGAAAGGCAGCACGGCCACGGTGAGCAGTGCCGGCACCATGGTCAGCGCCGGGGCGAGCCAGAAGAAGAACTTCTTCACATGCGCCGGCGTGAGGTCCTCTTTGAGGATGAATTTCAGACCGTCCGCCAGCGGCTGGATGAGTCCGAAGAGCGGGATGTCGCGCTTCGCCCCGAAAATCGTCAGGGGAATGCCGGTGCGGTTGGGGCCGACGCGGTCCTGAATGAAGGCGCTGACCTTCCGCTCCGCCAGGGAGGAGAGCGCCACGAGCGGCATGATGACCACCAGGGTCATGAACAGAATCTTGATGACGGCGGCGATGAGAGTCGGGTCCATGTGGAGCGTGAAGCCGTGCGGTTATGCCCCGCACGCGTCAGCGGCAAGGGTGATTTTCCTCTCTCCGGCGGCGAGTGCCGGCGGCCACAAAAAAAGGCACCGGCCCATGCGGACCGGTGCCTTGGGGGAAGGTGCAGGCGGGAACTACTTCTTCGCCGGAGCTTTGGCGTCGGCAGCCTTGGCGTCGCCGGCCTTGGCATCAGCGGGCGCGGCCGCGGCGGTGGTTGAGGGTTCAGCGGCAACTTTCGGCTCGGAAACGAGCGCCACGATGATGCCACCGTCGGCCACGGGCTTGACGCCCTCAGGCATCGGCACTTCGCTCAAATGCAGGGACTGATTGAGATCGAGGTGGGAAACATCGGCGGTGATGGTATCCGGCAGGTCCTTCGGCAGACACTTGATTTCCAGGTTGTGGATGAGGTGCTCGAGAAGTCCGCCGCTGGTTTTGACGCCGACCGGTTCGCCGGTGAGTTCGAGCGGCACGCTGGCGTGAATGATTTCGTCCTCGCGGATGGCGTGGAAGTCGAGGTGAATGATATGACCGGTGAGCGGGTTGTGCTGCACGTCCTGGATCAGCGCCAGTTTGGTCTGACCGAGGTCCTCGATGGTGAGGTTCACGAGAATCTGCTCCGAGGCGGATTTGTAGAGCACGTTTTCCACTTCGCGGCGGTTGAGACGGACGTTGAAACTGGATTCCGTTTTGCCATAGACGACGCCGGGGATGAGTCCTTCGCGGCGCAGGGAGTTGAGAGCGCCGGAACCGCTGCGCTTGCGGGTGTGTGCTGTGAGAGCTTGAGCTTTGGACATGTAGGTGGGTGGGATGAGTTTCGCCCTGTGTGTGCTCCGGGCCGCGTCTCCACTTAAAAATGAGACCGCAGGGAACGGAGGGCAGGGGGTGTGCTTTCCCCGGGGGGCCGGAAAAAGGGCGCGCAGACTAGTCGCCCTCCCGGGGCTGTCAATTGCAGGAAATATCCCTGCGGATCGCTCCCCGGACCCGGATTTTGGCCGCTGCCGTGTGTCAAAAAAAGCACTGGCGGCACCCGGTGAAACTTCTATCATCCGCGCGCATCTCACCGCCGCCTGCCATGAAGAAAACTCCTTTGCGCCCGATTTCCTCCTCCGCCGCCGCGATTCTCAGCGGCGGCATTTTATTCACCGGACCTGCGAGCGCCGCGGTGATTTTTTCCGAAGGGTTTGAAGGCGGCGGCGGAGCCGGCAACGCCTTTTCCATGCCGGTCTATACCTACGCGCAGAATTACACCATGCCGGCGATCCCCGGCAGCGGCACGACCTATGCACACGGCGGTGCGGGCGTGAACGGCTCGATTTCCACGAATACTTTTCCGGGTCCGAATGTCAGCCTTACCGGCGGCACCGGATTTTCCGCGGCGCAAATCGACGGCGGCCTCGTCAGCTATGACTTAAGCGCTCAGTTCAGCACCTACCGGGATCAGAACGACTTCGCAGAGGTGCAGATTCAGTTCCGGGACGGAGCCAACTCCCCCATCGGCAGCCCGGTCACCATCGGCAGTTTCGCTTTCGCGTCGGCCCTGCCGTTTGGAGACAACGGAAGCTACGCCAATGCCCGCGAGTGGGCGGCGGATGCACTTGTCGGAATCGTTCCCGCCGGTGCGCGCAGTGTGGATGTTACCGTCTTCGAAACCAAGCAGCCGCCGGGCACGGTCATCGACGGCTACCTCGACAACATCAGCCTGAGCCTCAATGCCGTGCCGGAGCCTGGCACCGTGGCGCTCAGCGGACTCGCCGGGCTCGTGCTGTTGCGCCGCCGGCGCGCCTGACATCTCATTTTCATCGATCCGCGCGGCGCGCTCCTGACATTCCGGAGCGCTCCGCGTTCTTTTTGCGCTCATGCCCGACGCCACTCTGGAAGAAGACGATCTCCCCGCGCTGCAGCAGGCCCGCATGCTCTGGGCGCAAAGCCGGTGGGACGAGGCCGAGGCCGCGTTTCTCCAGGTGCTGGCGGAGCACCCTCACAATCTCCACGCGCTCGTGGACACCGCCCGCATTCTGGGCGACCGCCTCCAGATTCGCCAGGCGCGGGAATTGCTCGACCGCCTCCGCCGGCTCGCTGCGGGCCGTCGGGACCTGCTTCTTCTGACAGGCCAGACCATGCGCATGTGTCATCGCGAGCAGGAGGCCCTCGATCTGCTGCGGAGCTACACCGCCGGCCCGGGGCGTCAGGACCTCGCGGGACATCTGGAGCTTGCTGTGCTCTGCGAACGGCACCGGTTGGTTGACGAAGCCGAAGCCGCGATCGCCGGGGCCCTGCGCGTCTCGCCGGGCTGCATGGAGGCGCTGGTCCTTCGTGCCGGGCTGTTGCGTCAGCGGGGGCAGCCTGACAAAGCGGAAACCGCCCTGCGCCGGGTGGTGCAGCACCCGGGGACGCACCCCTCCACCCGCGCCCGGGCCGGCGTCATGCTCGCGGAATTCGCCGACCGCGCCGGAAATGCCGCAGCCGCCATCAAGCATCTGGAGCAGGCCAAGGAACTGCTCCGTCCTCACGCGGGCGGCATGGCGGCCATGGCCATGCGGTCGCTGGGGGCGTGGGAGCGCGTCTGCCGGGAGTTTTCAGCCGAAACCTTCCGCACGTGGACCGCCGCGCCCGCCTCCGCCTTCGACCGGCCCGCCGCGCATTTGCTCGGCTTTCCCCGCTCCGGCACCACGCTGCTGGAAAACGTGCTCGACGCCCACCCCGGCATCGTCGCCAGCGAAGAGCGTCAAGTGCTGGGGCGCGACCTGCTCAACATTCTCTGGCGCGAACCCGGCGACTATTCCCCGCCTTCGCTGGCGGCGCTGAATGCCATCGCTCCCGAAAAACTCGCGCGCCTGCGCACCGGCTATCGGAATCGCATGGAAGAGGCCCTGGGCGAACCCGTGGCCGGCCGGGTGCACCTCGACAAAAACCCGTCGCACACCCTCTTCATCCCCGGCATTCTCCGCCTGCTGCCGGACAGCCGGATTCTCGCCGCGCTGCGCGATCCGCGCGATGTGGTGGTGAGCTGTTATTTCCAGTACTTGCCGCTCAATCCCAACAGCGCCTGCTTCCTGACGTGGGAGCAGACCATCCGCCGCTACCTGCTCGACATGGGCGCATGGCTGCATCTGCGCACCGCGCTGCCGCCGGACCGCCGGCTCGAAATTCGTTATGAGGACCTCGTCTCCGCCCTGCCGCGTGAGGCGCAGCGCGCCGTGGATTTTCTCGGACTGCCCTGGCACGAGGACGTCCTGACATGGCGCGAGCGCACGGCGCAGAAAGTCGTGCACACTCCCAGCTACCTCGCGGTGCGCGAACCCGTGCACACCCGCGCCGTGGCCCGCTGGCGGCGCTACGAAAAGTGGATGCAGCCCCACCTGGAACTGCTGCGCCCCATAGTCCAGGCACTGGGATATGAATGGTAAATAAGATCCTCCCGCCCTTCCCGGCGCCGCTTCCTGCATATCATAATCACCGCCATGAAACACGACGCCGCACTTTCCGATCACGTGCTCGACCTGCTGGCTCCGCTCGGCGGCGTGACCCGGTGCTACATGTTTGGCGGCTGGGGATTTTACAAAGACGGACTTTTCTTCGCGCTCATCGCCGACGGGCGCCTCTATTTCAAAACCGGTCCCTGCAATGTGGAGGAGTTCATGGCAGCCGGACTTGAACAATGGACCTATCCGACGGCCAAAAGTCCCATGAAGATGAGCTACCACGCCGCTCCCGAAGCCGCCCTGGAGAATCCGCGCCTGATGCTGACATGGGCGAAGAAAGGGCTCGCTGCGGCGCAAGAGGCGAAAGCCGCCAAGCCTGTGAGCAAGCGCACGGTGAAGGGAAAAGGGAAGTGAGTTGAATACCGGTGAGCCTGGATTGAAGAAATCAGAGAACATCCAACACCGAACGCCCGGGATCCAACACCTGAACGGTCCCCGGTCCACGCCTCTGCCACTTCAATCATTCGGTGCTCGGTGTTGGGTGTTCGATGTTCTCTCAAGACAGAACAAGGCAGGGAGAACGAGGACAATCCCCGCCGCCCGCACGCCCGGACTTTACTAATCTTCATACCGCCGCTACTGCGCGATGCACTCTATCCCCCATCATGCCTTCCACTTACGCAGTGATCCTCGCCGGCGGCAGCGGCCGGCGGTTCTGGCCGTTGAGCCGCGACCACCGTCCCAAGCAGCTTCTCAAACTTTTCGGAGAGGAAACTCTCCTGGAGCAGGCGCTCGCGAGGCTCGACGGACTGGTCCCCCCCGAGAACATTCTCGTTCTCACCAACCGGGAGCAGGAAAGTGAAGTGCGCGCGCTGCTCGGCAATGCCGTGCCCGGGGAGAATATCCTCGCCGAGCCTGACAAACGCGACACGGCACCCGCCATTGCCCTCGGAGTCGGCTGGGTGGCGGCGCGCGATCCGGAGGCCGTCATGATGGTCCTGCCCGCCGATCAGCTCATCCGGGACCGCGCCGCCTTTCAGGAGTGCCTGCGCGGGGCCTCGGAGGTCGCGGCGCGCACCCGCGCACTCGTCACCATCGGCATCAAGCCAACCTGGGCCTGCCCGGGCTACGGCTACATCGAGCGCGGCCGGCGCGCCTTCATCTCCGGACTCGGTCATACTCCCGCCGTGTACGAAGTGCACAAATTCCGCGAAAAGCCCGCGCCGGAGCTCGCCGAGCAGTTCCTCTCCCAGGGGAATTTTTCCTGGAATGCCGGCATGTTCATCTGGTCCGTCAGCAGCGTCCTCGCCGAACTCACGCAGCACTGTCCCGAACTGGCCGCCTTCATCGGAGAAATCCGCCACAGCCGCGACCTCGCCGCCACCCTCGCGGCGCAGTTCCCCGCCCTGCCAAAAATCAGCATCGACTACGCGCTCATGGAAAAGGCCGGACGCGTGCTCAATGTCGAAGCCAGCTTCGACTGGGACGACGTCGGCTCCTGGATCAGCGTCGGCAAGTATCTGCCGGAGGACAGTGCCCGGAATGCCGCCAACTCGCCGCTCACCGCCATGGACAGCGCCAACAACATTGTCTTCACCGCCTCCGGCCAGCGCGTCGCCCTGCTCGGCGTGCAGGACCTGATCATCGTGCAAACTCCGGACGCACTGCTCATCGCCAACCGCCACTCCGCCGACGCGATCAAGAAACTCGTGGATCAGGTGCCGCCGGATCTGCACTGAACTCCGGCGTCCGGCGGCTCCCGTCGCCGCCAGTGCGCGTTCACGCTATCGTTTCCGCAGCAGCCAGAAAATCACCGTCAGCAGCGCGCTGATCAGCAGGCACGTGACCAGAGGAAAGTGGAACTTGAAGCCCGGCCGGTCGATCCGGATGTCTCCCGGCAGTTTTCCCAGCGGCAGATTCCAGTGCCCGGCCAGCCACAGCAGTCCCCCGGCGGCGCACAGCACCAGCCCGGCGATGAGCAGCAGTTTTCCAGTCTCCATCATGCTGCGGCATGCTGTACCCAGACGTGCCCGGCCGGCAAGCCGGCGTCAGGCTTTCCTGCCGCCGCGCGACCAACAGACCATGCACACCGCCAAACCGAAAGTGCCCAGCCCGACGCCCGCATAAACGCTGATGGAGGTCCAGAACATGGCCGGCTCCTGCGCGCGCGAGACGATCCGTTGCTGCGAGGCGCGTTTGGCCGGCCACCACGTTTCGTCCTTCTGCAAACCGCCATACACGAGCCACGCCATGAATGCGGTGATGCCGAGGAGAATGGCCAGCGTCAGCAGCAGGGCACGGAGTTGCGACGGGGTCATGCGGTGCGCTGCGGCACCTGAAGACGGCGCGGGAGCGGACGTCATCGCTCCGGTGGTGCCGCCGTCGGCATATTCGTAGTCCGGTTCGCGGAACTCGCTTTTGATGCGCGCGATGACTTCATCGCGGCGGTGGCGCGCCCATTCCGGATAACTCCGCCAGCGTTCCGGACCTGCGAAGTAAATCACATGGTGCGCGCGGCCCATGAGCATTTCGCCGTCAATGCTGATCCGCTGCCAGCCGCCGCCGTGCCGTTCCTCGTAATACATCATGTCGCGCCCCGTGTGGCCCACGCGCCAATCGCGCCGGGACATTGCCTGCGGCGCAGGCGGTGCGGCCGGTGGTGATGCCGGCGGAGCCTGACACTTCTCCTGACTGCGGGCGAATTCCCGTCTCGCGCGCGGTGAAAGCAACAGCGCCAGCATCCCCGCGCAGGCACCGATGAGCGGCAGCGAATACCCCGGCCCGCTGCCGATCACCGTCGTCTTCACGCCCCGGGGCGAGACATAGGTTGTCGTTTCCGCAGACGGCGGGTTCGCCATGTGCCAGCCCTGCCATGCCAGCAGTGCGAGCAGAATCCCGATCACGCAAAACCACGCCCGGCGCCGGCGGCGCAGCAAGCCGATGCCGGCGACGAAGGTCACCGGCGGCCCTGCGAGCACGATCAGCCAGTCCAGCGGCCCGCCCGTGTTCGTGCCGTAACTGCGCGCGAGCAGCATGAGAAATGAGATCGCGCTGATCACGGAAAGCGCAGCACCGCCGATGATGAACGGCCACGCAGCAAGCGTAACCAGCATGGAACGCGCAGCCGGAGCCGTGCCGTTTGACCGGACGGGCATCGCCGGGCTGAACTCGCAGGAGTGAAGTGGCAGGGAGGGTGTCATGCGCCGAATATCCCGCCGCAAAGAAATCCTTCCATACGACTTTGGATGGAGGGCGCGCGGTGCGACTATCCGGGCAGATATTGACTGATGACCGCGATCGTTTCGCGCTGGCGCTGGTCAACGAAGGCTTGGGCCTTTGCCGCCTTCGCCTTCGCGCCGGCGGGATCCTGCGCCAGGGCGAGCACGGCGGGGACGAGCCGTTCGCGGTCCTCCGCTTTGTCGAAATCGAAGAGCCAGTCGCCGAGGCCGATGTCGCGCCACATGAAGCCCTTGGTGGTTTGCTCGGCCCAGCGGCAGACAATGGCGGGCACGCCGTTGCCGAGGCACATGATAGGCGAGTGCATTTCATTCCCGAACAGACCGGCGCTGCGCACGTAGGTCGATAGCGCCTCGCCAGTCAGCCAGTAGTCGGGACGCCAGACGGCGCGCGGCTTCACATCATCGGGCAGCGGGTCGTAGAGCAGTTCCTTGCCGACGGCCATCTGGGTCTGGTCTTCGGGACAGATGAGCACTTTCAACTTCGTCTGCCGCAGCACTTCGATGAGGGCCTGACGCAGCGGTGCGTGATCCTGCTCCTTCATGGCTTCGTTGCGGGCGTGTTTCTTCGCGTCGAAGGCGGCCTTTTTGTCAGGGATGGTCCAGTAGGGCGTGAAGCGCAGGCGCGGGATGCAGCAGAGAAATTTCCCTTCTTCCAGTCCATTCGCTTTGAGAAACGCCGTCGCCTTCGCGTCGTCTCGCAGGTCGGTGGCGAATGCTCCGTCAGGACCGAACTCCATCACCGGGCAGGTGCAGCCGCGTTCTTTTGCCAGTTCCAGCGAGGCGGAGTCGCGGAAGAAAACGAACTTCGCCGCGCTGAGCACAGCGATGGTCTGCGCGATGGTTTTATCATCTGCAGGCGCGGTGGCAGTGGAACCCTGAACTGAAAACGTGATGCCATAGACGCCATAGGGCTTGCCGGTCTCCTGGCTCCAGCGCGCCACGTCCTTTTGCGCCACCAGCGACGGCCCGGAACCGTGCAGCAGGAAATCGCATTCGGCGAAGGCTGTCTTCAGAGCCTCCGCGCCCTTCACGATTTGCAGCCCGGGAAATCGCGCGCGCAGCATTTCCTCCACGCCGTTGTCCACCTTCGACGGCCACAGACGCACCTCGACGTCCGGCAGATATTTTTCCAGCAGCGCGAGCACGCCCGGGTTGTGCGCGATGTCGCCGATGTTCACCGTCTGCCAGGACGAGCGCAGCAGCAGGCGCGGCGGGCGCTTCTGCGCGGCGTGCAGAGCCGGGACCAGGGCCGCGGCAAAGGTGGATGAGAGGAGACGGCGGCGGTTCATGACAATTGCACGGGCATAAGTTCAGCCTGCCCGCGTTTGCCAAAACATGCGAGCACACAAACACGGCCAGCCTGCGGCATGACCGTGATACGGTGGGCCAGCGGGGATACGGAGCGCGAAGCTGCACTTCGCCCCGCTCATCGTTCCGGAAAGCAGGGGCGCAGTGCAACTTCGCGCTCCGGCTGGAAATGATCTTGCCCCGGGCCGCCCGTACCGGCATGTCAGGCGGCCATGAATTCCCCCAATGACGCCCAGACTCCACCGCCTGACTCATCTGCCGCTCCGGTGCGCCGCGGGGGTATTTTGGGCTTCATCGAACGTGTGGGCAATGCCCTGCCGGATCCGGTGTTTCTCTTTGTCTATCTGATCATCGGCCTGTTCGTCGCGTCGGTGATCGCGGCAGCCGCGGGGTGGTCGGCGGTGCATCCGGGGACGGGGGCAACCGTGGGCGCGCTGAGTCTGCTCTCGGCGGACAATCTGCAGAAGCTGCTCGTGGAGATGCCGGTGACGTTCGCGCATTTTCATCCGCTGGGATATGTGCTGGTGGTGATGCTCGGCGCGGGCGTGGCGGAGCGCACCGGGCTGCTGGGCACGGCGATGCGCGCGGGCGTGCGCTGTGCGCCGCGTCCTTTGCTCACGCCGGCGGTGGCGCTGGCGGCCATGATGGGCAATCTCGCCGCCGATGCCGCCTACGTGGTGCTCATTCCGCTCTCCGGTGTGCTTTATGCCGCGGCGGGACGGCATCCGGTGGCGGGCATTACGACGGCGTTCGCGGGAGTGTCAGGAGGTTTCTCTGCCAATCTGCTGCCGGGTCAGCTCGATGCGCTGCTCTTTGGCATCACGGAGAAAGCGGCGGAGACGCTCGATCCCGGCTGGAATGCGAACATCGCCGGCAACTGGTATTTCATCGCGGCCATGTTCGTGCTGTTCCTGCCGGTGATCTGGTGGGTGACGGACCGCGTGGTGGAGCCGCGCCTCGGCGCATGGAGCGGGAACGGGCACAAGGCGGACGAGAATCCCGCCCTGACGGCGGAGGAACGGAAGGGCCTGCGCCGCGCCGGGCTCGCGGTCTTCGGCATCGTGCTGCTGTGGGTGGCGCTGGTGTTCGGACCGGGCACACCGCTGGTGGACGAGAGCGCCTCGGCCGAAGCACGCCTGTCGCCGCTCTACCGTTCGCTGGTGGCGGCGTTCTTCCTGCTCTTCTTCACGGCAGGCTGGGCTTACGGATCCGCCACCGGTGTGTTGCGCAGTCATCACGACGCCGTGCGCATGATGTCGGAGTCCATGAAGGAGATGGCCTACTATCTGGTGCTCGCGTTCTTTGCGGCGCATTTCGTGCAGATGTTCCAGTGGTCGAATATGGGACTGCTCATGGCCATCGATGGAGCGAACGTTTTGAAAAGTTCCGGCCTCCCGGTGCCCGTGCTGTTGTGCGGCGTGGTGCTGCTCACGGCGTCGGTGAATCTGTTCATCGGCTCCGCGTCAGCCAAATGGCTGCTGCTGGCGCCGGTGCTGGTGCCGATGCTGATGCTGCTTGGCATCAGTCCGGAAATGGCCAACGCCGCCTATCGTGTCGGCGACAGCGCGACGAATATCGTCACGCCGCTCATGGTTTATTTCCCGCTCGTGCTCACGTTTTGTCAGCGCTGGATGAAAGACTGCGGCATGGGCACGCTGCTGGCGTCCATGATTCCATACAGCCTGTGGCTGCTGCTGACCGGACTGGGTCTCGTCATCGGTTGGGTGCTGCTCGATATGCCGCTCGGCCCCGGCGGGGCGGCGGTGCATTTGGCGCCGTAGGAGCCCGAAGTTGCACTTCGCCCCCGCTGCACAAGTGGGCGGCTCTGTGGATTCCGATTCCAGGGTAATGGCCGAACGATGGAGCGAAGTGCAACTTCGCGTTCCGGGGCTGTGCAGCGATTGCCCTGTTTCAGCTTATCGCCGGAGTGCGCTTGACGACATGCGCCGGTGCGTGTGCTCCAGATGCTGATCATTATTCATGCGTGATCTCCTCACAGACCCGGCCTGGCTGCCGGAAGACCTTGGCAAACCGCTGCCGGATTCCCCCCACGCGGTTTCCGTCGCCATGCCGACATGGCAGGACGTGGTGGACTATGAAGAAGGCCACCCTCGCATCGCGGCGGCTTTTCAGTGCGGGTATCCGCGGTTCTTCATTCACCCGAAGGTGCAGGAGCTGTGCAGAGCGGCAGAGCGGCGCTTCGCGAAAGAGGCGGAACGCTGCCTGGTATTTCCGTACCGCGCGGCGGCAGAGCGTTGCCGGGAATTTGTGAAGCGGCGAACAGGGGCGGCGGCGCGCCTCGCGGAGCATGCCGCGCTGCAGGGAGGTACCGCGGTGATCTTTCCAGAGGCGGCATACAAGACGGCGCGGCTCTACTGGAGATACTGCGGGGATACGTTCAGCAGCCGAATGGCGGAGCATTCGCTGAGGGACTTCCGCCAATCAGAAGGGGAATGGCCCGGGGATGCAGCGCTTGCCCGGGATTTGGTTTTCGCGATGCACGGGGGTCAAAGAGCCGAAGAGTTCAGACAGAGTGCGGCCGGTGCCCGTGCTGCCGCTTCGACGGAAATCCGTCAGCGCCTCGCGAATCTGGCCGGTGTCGCGCCGCGCGAGGTTTTTCTCTATCCGTCCGGCATGGCCGGTGTGGCGGCGCTGCACCGGGCGCTGCGGGTCATTCATCCTGACAGGCCGAGCGTGCAGCTCGATTTCCCTTATGTGGACGTGCTCAAAGTGCAGGAGGAATACGGCGGCGTGAAATTCTTTCCCGTCGCCGACGACGCGGCCATTGCAGAGGTCAATGCTCTGGCCCAAGCGAAGGAGATCAGCGGCGTCTTCTGCGAAATGCCGAGCAATCCGCTGCTGCGCTGCGTGCGCGTGAGCCGGTTTGCGCCGGCGCTGCGCGAGAACGGCGTGCTGCTCTTCATCGACGACACCATCGCGGGCGTGACGAACATTGATGCGCTCAAATTTGCCGATGCCGTGACGACGAGCCTGACAAAATGCTTCTCCGGCGCCGGCGATGTGCTGGCCGGAGCGGTGACGCTCAATCCGCGCTCGCCGCACTATGAAACGCTGCACCGGCTGCTGCGCGAAGAGTCGCCGCTTGATTCCCTGCTTTGGCACGAGGATGCTGAGGTACTCGAATTGAACTCGCGCGATTTTGTGGAGCGCAGCGCCCGCACGAGCGCGAATGCGGCGGCGCTGGCGGCCTGGCTGGAGCAGCAGCCGGCGGTCGAGGCGGTGTATTATCCGCGCGGCGACGACGGCTTTGAGGAAATCGCCCGTCCCGGCTCAGGGCGCGGGTGTTTGTTGTCGTTCGTGCTCAAAGATCCGGCCAAAGCCCCGGCGGTTTATGACCATCTCCAGGTCAGCAAAGGCCCGAGCCTCGGCACGAATTTCACGCTCTGCTGCCCCTACACCCTGCTGGCGCATTACACCGAACTCGACTGGGCGGCCAAGTGCGGCGTGCGGGCCGATTTGCTCCGGGTGAGCGTGGGGCTGGAGGACATCGCGGATCTCACCGCGAGATTCGAGCAGGCTCTCCGTAAGGCATAGCAGGCCGGCGGGGGGGCGGTTTTTTGGAATTCGGGAGATTCCGCTTCTAAATCGGGCGGGAAAATGCTGGAATTATTTCAAATTCCCTCAACGCAACCGACCTACACCCCATGAACTCAAAACAAATCCCCGCAGCTCTGCTTCTTGCCTTCGCCGTCCCGTCAGCCTTCGCCGTGGAGCAGGAACTCGTCCCCTGGAACGCCAATTGGAGCTACTTCCACCCCATGAGCGACGATCCCGGCCTGGATGACGCCGCCATCGACAACACCGGAGCCGGTGTGTCCCCCAACACCGGTCCGGACCTGATCCACACCGGATTCAATGCCGGCACCGGCGCCTGGTTCGCCGCGCAGTCCGTTTTCTCCGGCCCGGGAGGCTACGCCGCCGTTTTCGGCAAAGGCTTCGGTCTCGACGGCCTGCTGATCGGTGACCCTTTCGGCAACTACAGCACCTACGACGGCGGAAGCGGTCCGGGGCCCTTCGGTTATGGCGCGATTGACTACTTTGGAATCGGCGGAGCCGAACTGCTGGCGTTCGGGACCACCCTGACGCTCACGCCCGACAACCGGAAGTGGGGAGCTTATTTCCGCACCACTTTCACCACCCTGCAGGAGTACACCAAGCCGCGGGTGCGACTGCTGCTGGACGACAATGCCCTGATTTACATTGATGGGGTGCTGGTCGCCCGGGTGAACCGCAGCAATGACAATTCGACCTACAACGACACGGGGAACTCCGACACCACGGCCACCAACAACGAGACCTTTGTCTCCGCCAACAACGAGGCAGCAATCCAGTCGTTCCCGCTCGACGTGGCCGGCGGGCCTGCGGCGACGGCCGACTCGTTCGTGGTCACCGCTCTTCCGAAGCTCACGGCCGGAGAGCACACCATCGCCGTGCTGGTCCGGAACAGCGGAGGCAACAGTTCCGACATGGCCTTCGGCATGCAACTCCTCGCCGATGACGCCGGCATTTCCGCCAGTGTCAGCAATGTCACCCGCACCGATGCCGGGACGCCACTGGATGTCTCGGATGACACCTATTCCTTTGTAGTGGAGGTGAGCGCCATCAACCTTCCGGGCGCGCTCGGCTGGACCAGCGACAATCTCCCCGCCAACGGTCCGATCGCGGGGGTGTATGAACCAACGGCGCTGGTCTATACCTACACTTTCCCGGCGCAAGCATCGAACAGTTCGCCGGTGAACACGAATACCATCACCTTCACGGATTCACTGAACCCAGCCATCAGCACTCAGGTAGTCGTCACTTCGCCCGAGGCTCCCAACGGGCCTCCGCTCGTCCTCGCCCCGGCCACTCCCATGGTCCGCGCGGGCTTTGAAGAGCCGCCCCTGACCACCCGCAATCACAACCGCAAGGTCTATCACACCGAGCTTGGGTTCACTTCGACATCCGGCTCCGGCCCCGACTCTCCGGGTGGCACCACGCAGCAGGGCGGCGTCTATCAGGATGCCATCATCGGGGAGATCAACAAAACGTGGCGTGCGGTGAACGGCGTCTGCACACTGACCACCGAGGCGATCGGCCTCGATCCCTCTGTCACCGGCCTCAAGGTCTCCATGCGGGTGCGCGCATATACCACCTCCGGGACTTCCTTTGAAACCATCGACGCCATCTCCCTCGGCGTGGAGACCAGCCCCGACGGCGTCGCCTGGACGCCGCAGGGCAATGTGCTTCCCGTGCTCAACGGCAGCCCTGACGCCACCGGTCAGCAGAACCTCGACCGCATCATCAACCTGATCGGTCCTGACGCCTCCAGCGTGAACGACGGCGTTTATGTCACACTCACACGCGAGGCCATTCCAGTCGGCGCCGGAGCGGCGTTCGTCCGCCTGCGCTACACCAATGCCGCGGACCTCTCGACGAGCGAAAATGTCCTCCTCGATGACCTGCAGATCGAAATCGGCACCGTGAATCCCGCGGGCGATCCGGATGGCGACCTCGCCACCAACTTCGAGGAGGAGGAGTGGGGCTCCGATCCCAACAGCGCCTTCTCCCGCCCTGGCATCCTCAATCATGCGATCTCCCCCGGCCTGAACCCGGGCGAAACCACGCTGACGGCCGAAATCTACAGCGGGAATCCGTTCCACTCCTACACGTTCCGCGTCAGTGACGATCTCGTGACGTGGACGGAAACGACCGTCCAGGGAATCGACGACGCCTTCGTATTCGCCGACACGACATTCAGTACGCACCGGTTCCTCCAGGTCAGGAGCAATTACTGATGATGTCCTGCATTCCGCCGCCCGGGCGCAGGGTCCGAATTCCTTCCTGACACCACGAAGCGCGATGCTCCAGGCTCCGTCCTGAGGTGGCCAGGCGGGGAAGTCCGGAAGGCGCAATCTGAACCAATTGGAATTTGCATCGGAAGGACAAGCCGTTACTCTAGACGGCATGTCGGACCGTCTCCCCTGCCTTTCCAGACTGGTCGCTGCCCTCGCCGGGCTCGCGGCGGGTTTCGTATTGGCTGCGGACCGCCCTGTCGATCCCCTGCTGCAGCGCCGGGCCGAGTGGCGCGCGCAGGCGTTGCAGGAATCGAAGTCATTGCGGGAACAATTCGCCGCCAGTCTCCGGGCGCTGGAAAAAGAGCTTGTGCTGAGCGGCGATTATTCCGGTGCTGCGAATGCGCGGGAGGAACGCCGTCAGCTGCTGCCGGAAAAAACCCGCGCGGAACGGACCGTCCCTGCTCCGCCGGGTGAACTGGTGCCGGATGCGCCGATCGAATTGACCGCCAAGTCCGCGGCCGCCGCCGGCGGGGTCTCGCTGGATCCAGAAACCGGCGCCCTCACCGGATGGAAGACCGCCGGGGCCGCCGTTCGCTGGCTGCTGCCCGCCGGAATCACTGCCGGCGGCTATGATGTGGAACTCACCTGGTCCGCTCCGCCCGCGGGCGGCGGAGAGGTTCTGTTGAAGGAGGACGTGCATTCCCTGCGCCGCCCTGTCAAACCCGCCGGCGGAGCGCAGGACTGGCAAACCGCTGTCATTGGGACGCTGCGGCTGGTTTCCGCCAGCCGCATGCTGGAGCTTTCCGCGGCATCTGTCAGGGGACCTGAACTGTTCCGGCTCAAATCCGTCCGCCTCATTCCCGTCGCCGGACGCCAATGAAAGGCTGGCTCACTGCGTTTGCCGCCTTCACGGCCCTGGCTTCCGCTCAGTCCGTGCCGGACACCCCGCAGCCGCAGGGTTCCGTGCCGCCGCAGTTGCAGGAACTGCGCCTCCGTCTCTCCGAGAGCCTGACAGTGGCGGATCGCGCCGCCACCGCGCAGTGGATCGCATCCCTCACAGAACTGGAAAAGTCGCGCGCCTCCTCCGGGGATTATGAAGGTGCGCAGCGCGCCCGCACGAAGCGGGAGGAGATCCTGGCCGCCGCGGGCGCCGGGGACGGACGCGTGCCCATCCTGCTGGAAACGAAAAACCTGACAAACAAAGGACCCGGCCTGATCGTGGGCGAAACCCAGGGCACCGCCACTTTCAGGAGCAAAGGCGCGTTCATCGAGTGGGATCTCACCGGAAAGTTCGACGGCTGGTACGAAGTCCGCCTGACACATGCGGTCGCGGGCGGCAGCGATGCCTCGGGGGGCATCAGGCCGGTCACCGGTCCCGTTCCCGCAAGCTACGCCGCGCGCAAAAACGATCCGGATTATTACCCGCCCGCCGCCGGCGGCTGGGTTGCGTTTCAAGACACCAGCAGCCTCGGCATCAGCAAAACGGTGCTGCGCCGGGAGATCGTCTCCACCGGCGGCTGGAACTCCTGGCGCACGGTCTCGCTGGGACGCCTCGAACTTGGCTCCACACGGCTGGCGCGGCTGCGGCTCACCGGAGAGGAGGTCGCCCGCGAGGGACTGATGCACTTCCGGCGCATCGAATTGATCCCGGCCTCCGCGCCCCCGGCATCCTCGAATTCGGGAGAAGCCAAACTGACCGCGCTGCGCGAATCGTTTCGCAAAACCTTCCGCGCCCGCACCGGCGGCAGCGTCGCAGCTTACAAGTCATCGCTCACGGCACTGGAACAGCAGGCTGCTCGCAGTAAGGACAGCGATCTGCTCTATCGCGTCCGCGAGGAGCTGAAACAACTCAATCAGTCGCCCGAACTGCTTCTCCTGAGCAGCGACGCCACACTCGCCGCCATGCCCACTGTCATCAGTCTGCCGGCGGGCCACACGCTTGGCACCACTTCGCGCGGAGACATCGTGTTCGACAACGCCCGTTCCGTCTTCACCAAACTGAAACCGGCCGGGGAAGCCGGTATCACATGGCGCCTCTCCGCCTTCAATGTCCGCTCCGGAGTCTATGAAGTGGCTCTCAAAGGCGTGGTGCCCGTCACGGGCGGAGGCAATGCCACGCTCGCGGCCTTCGGTGCCTCCAGTGTCCCCGCCGGTGAGCCGCTTCGCTTCGAGGTCAAACCCGTCGTCTCTCCAGACCAGCGCCATGCGAAGCCGGAAAACGGCGCCGCCGCCCCGACACCGGACCGCCGGACCGAGGAACCAGGCAAACTCATCATCGGCAAGGGGGCCCAGACTCTCACACTCACCGTCACCGGCCTGACACATGCCGACGGCTGGCTCATGGACCTCGCTGGAATCACCCTCACCCGCACCGGCGACATCCCGGACAAGAACCAGCCATGACCCTGCGTGCCGTCATTCTCCTCCTGGTCGTCCTCGCCCGCACGTCGCTGGCGCAGGATGCGGGCGGTGCCGACCGCATTCTTGAGGAAATGGAGGCGAGGCTCCAGGAACAGCGCGCCGCCGCCCTGCGCACCCGGCTCATCATTGCTTCGGACGAACTGCGCCAGTTGCACGCCCGCAGCTCCGCCGCCGGCGACGCCGCCACCGCCGCACTGGTCAAAGCAGACATGGAGGCCATCGACGCGGCCGTCAAACAACTCACCGGCATGGCGCGGCGTCAGGCCGGACCTCCGGAGCCGGGAGAACTCAAGGAGAACGAAAAGTTGTCGGCCACTGCTCTCGCCAAACGCCGCATCGACCGCATCCTCGCCCGGTTCACCGCCGTCTCCCGCGAGGCCGGTCAGCAGACCGGCGCCACGGGACCGGCACCGCGTGCTCATGATTTGAAGATCGCGAAGGCACGGCTGCGCAACAGTTTCGACGCCAGCGACGACGAGGGCGATTACTGGGCCGCCGCCGGCAACTACGCGATTTGGACCGTGCCGGACGCGGTGCCTGGCAAATACGGGCTGGTGCTTCGCTACACGGCCGGCCCGGATTCCGGCGGCACTGCGGTCATCAAACTCGCCGGGGAAAGCCTGACGGTGAATGTGCCGCGCGGCGACAAGTCCGGCCGCGAACAGCAGCTCCCCGCCGGCACCGTCACCATCAGGGAACCCGGAGTGGACATCCGCGTCGAAAACGCCGGACTCGCGGAGGGCGCGAAACGCCTGTGGAAACTGGAAGGCGTACTCCTCCAGCCTGCCGCCAAACGGCCCTGACCCATGGGCCGGCTTGTGGCGATGATCACCGGCGGCGCAGGCACTCTCGCCGGCGCGCTCCGCGAGGAACTGACCGCCGCCGGCTGGCAGGTCCTCGCACCCGGCCGGCAGCAGCTCGATGTGACGGATTCCGCCGCCGTATCCCAATGGTTTGCCGGCCTGACAGAACTGGACCTGCTCGTGAACAACGCCGCCATAACACACGACGCGCTGTTCGCCGGCCAGCCGGAGCACGAGCGTGACGCCGTGCTGCAGGCGGGTCTCCGCGGCGCGTTCCTTTGTTCACGTGAGGCTGCGCGTATCATGACCAAACAGGGCCGCGGGCACATCGTGAACCTCGGCAGTCATTCCGCCCTCACCGGTCCCGCCGGCCAAACCGCCTACGCCGCCGCCAAAGCAGGACTCGTGGCCCTGACAAAATCCATCGCCGCCGAACTGGGGCCTCACAACATCCGCGTGAACAGCGTGCTGCCCGGCTGGATGGACACCAAAATGACCGCCGCCGTCCCGGCCGCCGTGCGGCAGCGCGCGCTGGAGTCCCACGTGCTCAGGCGCTTCAACACCCCGGCGGATGCCGCGCGCTTCATCGTCTTTCTGCACAGCATGACTGCGGTTTCCGGTCAGGTCTTCAGCCTCGACAGCCGGATCGCCCGCGGCGGCCTCTGATTCCGCAGGCTTGCCTCAAAGCGCCGCACCGGTTACAATTCCTGCATGGAAAACCGCTACTTCTACACGGACTCCGACGGCCGGGTGCACGGGCCCGTGTGGCTGTCCCTGATGCGCGAACTGTATCGCAGGGGCCGGCTCATGATGTCCACGGAAGTCAGCCTCAACGGCGCGGACGGCTGGCAGCGGCTGGAGTTTCATCCGGAGATTTTTGAAGAGGAGGCGCGCCTTCCCGCCCTCAAACGCATGGCCCGCGCCAAATCCGACCCCACCCGGCTGCTGGTGTGGACGATTCTGCTTTTTCTCGCCTACGCCACATGGGTGCTCGTTCACTGGAATGAAGCCCCAAATCATCCCCGGCATCCCACCCCGGTCGCCCCGGTCATGCCGAATCCCGCGAAAACGGCTGAATAACCGCGCGGGGACTGCGTCCGGGCGAATCCACAATACCCTCCAACCTGAAACGCCATGAACTCCACCCTCCGGCGCCTCTGCGGCGTCTCCCTCCTCTGTGCCGCCGCCATCACGCTGTCCAGTTGTGAAACCTGGGTGCCGAACGGCTACGCCTACCCCGCCGGTTATTACAGCGATGGAAGCTACGCAAGCACCGGCGTGGCGACCTACGATGGCTACTACCCATCTGCCGGATACTACGTCCCGCCGGTTTATCTGGGAGTTTCCTACTCGCCATGGTATTACAACTCCTGCTACCGGCCCTACTATTCCTATTATGGCTCCCGCGGCTATTGCGCCCCCGTTCCCTACCGCAGCGGCTATCATGGCCACGCGGCCCACGGGGCGCATCCTGTAAGAGGCGGCCATCCGGCGGGCGGCGCCCATCGACCTGCCGCAGACCGTCCCGCGGGCGGCAGGCCGCCCAAAGTCATCGGCCCGGCACCGGGCAGCCAAATGCAAATGGCTGGCGGTCGTCCGCCGGGCGGAGGGGCGTCGATTCCCGGGAGTCGCCCCTCCGGCGCGAGGCCATCGCTGGCCGGATCGCGGCCCTCCGTCGCGGCCCCGTCAATGGCCGGGGGCCGTCCGCCTGCCAGCAGACCGTCGATGGGCGGCCGCTCATCAGGCGGCGGACCCGCGACCCGCGCCGGCTTCGCCTCAAACCGCGGCCGCGGCGGCCGTTGAGTCGCGGACCTCACAGTTGGTCCCGGATCAGCTTTCCCGCCAGCGCCAGCACAGTGATCAGCAGCACCGGGCGAATGATGGCCGGTCCGTTCCTGATCACGGCGTGTGATCCCAGATGAGCGCCCATCAACTGACCCGCAATCATGACCGCGGCGATTTGATAATGCACGCTGCCGGCGGCGATGAAGACTGCCAGCGACGCGAGGTTGCTGGTGAGGTTCATCACTTTGGTGAAGGCCGTGGCCCGGCGCAGTTCCATGCCGGCCAGCACCACACAGGCGAGCGTCCAGAACGATCCCGTGCCCGGCCCGAAAACCCCGTCGTAAAAACCCAGCACCGCGCCGCCAAGCAGCGCAAATGTCAGGGGCGAAAGCCGCGCCTTTTTCTGCACGGCTCCCATGCGCGGACTGAGCACCGTATAAACCGCGATGGCAATGAGCAGCCAGGGGATGACGCGGCGCAGCAGCGCCGGGTCGATCCGGCCCACGCACCACGCGCCGAGGGCGGCGAAGACGAGCGTCACCAGCACCCCGGCGCGGACTTCCGGCCAGTGGATCAGCCCGGCCCGGGAATAATTCCTGACCGCCAGCGCCGTGCCGCAGCACGACTGCATCTTATTCGTTCCCAGCGCGACCGTTTCGGGCAGCCCCGCCCACAGCAGTGCCGGCACTGTGATCAGCCCGCCGCCTCCCGCGATGGAGTCGATGAATCCGGCGGCGAGGCCGGCAAGAAGGAGAAGGGCGAAGTGCCAGAGTTCCATGAAAGAAGGCGCGATAGGTGCGGTTTGTAGGGCACCACAAATCGTCGCGAAGAAACACGAATTTGCATCTGTTCAGCAGATGCGGACCACTCAGACGGTGCCATGTTCGTTTCTTATGAAGAATCGCTTCCCTCTGCTCCTGACCGCTGCCGTCCTCGCAGCAGCAGCGGGAGTGTATCTCTACTTCTTCGGAGGCCCGTACCGGTTTACCGACCTTCCGCTGCGGGAGGCGTCGCTGTGGCACCTCTGTTCCGTTTCGCCGATTTCTTCACCTGCTGATGCGGCGGTCGAATACCTGCACTGGCAGTGCCATCCGCAGGACCGGCCGAAGCGCAGCGAGTTGGAGATTTCCGAAACCCTGCGATCCGCAGACGAAGCTGTCGTGACCGTTATTGTGCGCGGATGTGCCGACGACAGCGTTTCCGCGAGCGCCGCTCGGCTAACACTCGTGCACGAGAATGGGCGGTGGATCCCTGCACGGCACGAAGCCGCGTGGCAGGGCCGAAGACGTTTCGGCTGGACCACGAACCCGCCACCGTGACGCCGGTCACAAGCCCTGCGCGGCAAGCGCCGCTTTTGCCTTCTCCGCGGCGGCGGCGGCTTTGCGCGCGATTTCCTCCGGTGAAGGCAAACTGGCGAGCACTTCCGGCGGGATGAGGCCGTCCGTCGCCAGTTTTGTCAGGCACTTTTTGCGTTCGGCGAGGGCCTTGCCGGCATCGCGCTCTTTGCTGAAGCGGGCTTTGGCGTCGTCGCTGCGCTGGCGGAGCCGCGAGTAAATGTCTCCTCCGAGCAGCGCGGAGATGTCCACCTTCATGGCCTCGCGCTTGAGGTCGCTGTCCTTCACCGGCTCGCCATTGATAGGGCCGCCGGTGTATTTGGGAAACATGATCGCCACCTCCGGGCACACACGACTGCACGCCGGGCAGTTGGTTTTGCAGTTGTCGTTGTTCTGCACCTGAATCTTGCCCGCGCTGCTGACGCCATAGACATCGAAGAGGCAGAAGCTCAGGCACTGCATGCAGTTGGTGCAGCGGCTGTAGTCGATAACCGGGAACCACGGCTTCCACTGCCCCGGCTGATTCATCGGCCGGTCGCCGCGCGTGTTCTCCACCAGCGCGGTGACGGCGGCGCCATCGAGGCCGGTAATGTCGTGCGCCTGAATGCTGACATTTCCCGCGCGGTCCTCCAGCGCCGGGGCACCGCCAGTAAACTCGCCCAGCACCAGCAGCGTGTCATCGCCCGGGGACAGACAGGCGCCGGCCCCGGTGCGCGACACGGAATAGCCAAGGTCGAGCAGCCCGGTCAAAATGGAAAACCGGCGCCCGGCATCGAGCCGCGCAGAGCCGGTGCCTTCGTAGAGCAGGACGTGAAGATGGGGAGCGAGGGCCATGCTGCCTGTTCCTGAATACAGTCTATATCGGAAGGAAAGACCAAACACCGGACGCCCCGAATCCGTCAATGCGGCGGAAGCGGGCCGTCTTTCCGCAACGTCCGGGAGGGTACGGTTGCGGCGTCATTCCGTCATCAAATTGAATTCCCGGAGCGACCGCTCCAGTGCCGGAAGATCCCAAAGATACACCTCCTGCCGCGCCCCCACAGCGGCGAGGAACCGTCCGTCGGGGCTGAGCAACGTGCGTCCGATCTGTTCCTCCAGAGGCGAAGTCAGGCGATAGAGCAGCCGCCACGACCGGGCGTCGCGAATTTCCAGGCGGTTGTGTTCCGCGGAGAGGACGGCGCGCCGGCCATCGCGACTGAAGCCCGGAAATCCCATGATGCCGCCGCCGCGCCGGGGTAAGCGATGCCGCACTTCCCATGTGCCGGTGCGCAGGACGAGGTTCGCATCCTGCATGGCGCAGATCAATTCCGTGCCGTCCGCGTTGAACGCGGGCACGCAGCTCCCCGCGCCCTGCTGCACGTGGGCGGGAGCTTCGTCAGCGGACGCAAGATCCCAGACGCGCACGGTGCCGTCGTGCTGTGAGCCGAGGGCGAACCACCGGCCATCTGCGGTGAGACTGACAGGATTCCCGCTGTCGCCGGTCGGAAAGTCACGCGCTGCGCCGTCCCGCAGCACCATCACCCGGCGCGGGCTTCCCATCGCGAGGGTCCTCCCATCTGCAGAGCAGGAAATGAAGTCCGCCCCCCCGCCCGTTTGCCAATCCGGCTTCTCCGGCGGCGGCAGACGGTCCGGCATTGATCCGTGCCACGCGGTCCGGTGAATGCCGGCGCGGCTGTGAAACTCCACAACCTCACCGCCAGGAAAAGAAACCGACGCGGCACCGCGCGCGGCAAGAATGACCGGCGGTTTATCCCGCGCCGCGGCGTCGACGCCTCGGAAGTCGAATTCATTCGACACCAGCAGGATCGCGCCGTCCGGGCTGAATGCCAGACGCACGCCATGTCGATCGGAGGCGCGCGATTCGACAGTGCGCAGCACCGCTGATGGCCGCCATTGCGCGGCCGAAATCCCGGACCTCTCCGCTGACCACAGCAGTTGCGAAGGCTGATCGTAATGCACCGGCGAACAGGGCAGACCGGGAGAGAATCGATCGAGAGCGGCCTCGTACCACCCACTGTGCGACCATGTGCTGAAGGCCAGCGTGTCACGCGAGCCGAGAAAGCTGATGCGCGTGCCTCCGTTGTAAACCCGCTGCGGAACGGCGGCGGCGATGGCGCCGGTGGCCGCCTCGTGGATATAAATGCGCCCGCCGGCGCGCAGGGCAAGACGCGTGCCGTCCGCCCGCCACGCCACATTCTGATCGTCCGGTCCCTCCACTTTCCAGAGAATGCGCCCGGTTTCGCAGTCCACGAGGGCTGCGGCGCCGTTAGGCTCCGGCTCGCCGGGTTGCAAAACTTCGCGCACCCGGGCAAGGACATCCTTCGGAGCGCAGCCGCTGTGGACGAGCAAAATCGTCTTTCCGTCCGGGGCCGGCGCGGGAGCAAAGGGCACCCTGTGCCGCTGGACCGGCCAGTCCACCGGCGGTGAGAGGCTGCGTCCGCCTCCAGGAACGGTGTAGAAGGCGAGCGCTCCGCCTGACGAACGCCGCACCAGCCGTGCGCCGCCGGTCCCGCACCAGCGCAGCAGCGAGGTCAAATCCGTGCCGGCGCCGATGACTGCGAGTTCTTCGCCGCTCGCGGTGTCAATGACCGTTCCGGCGCCCCACCATCCGAGCAACAGCACCCGCTTCCCGTCCGGCGAGAACTCCGGCCAAAGGAAATTGGGCGGAGGATTTTGCACCTTCACGGCGCGCGCCTTCCCGCCGCTCCCGGCCGTTGAAAAATGAAGTGTCAGGTGGTCTCCCGCGCCGGGCTCTGCGATGACCACGCTGCCCGTACCCGGGTGCACGGCGCACGGACGGCCCCCCGCCGGCACGCGCAAATCCTCGCGCGGCACGATGTCACTGCGGCCGAGCAGGAAGGCGACCTCGTCGCGCAGTTCCGGCGAGGGTTGCAGGGCCGCGAGGAGTCTTGCTGAAGCCAAGGCCGCGGTCACGGCTCCTGCGGAGGCATCGCGCCGCGCCGCGCGCACCTGGCCGAGCATGGCCGCGCAGCGCTCATGCAGCGACTCCGCCTCGGCCTGCTCCGCCCGGAATCGAAGCTCGCGCTCCCGGTCCGCCTGACGTTTTCCAATCCACGAAACTCCCAGCGCCGCGATCGCTACTGCTCCCGCCGCCGCACCGGCCCATTTCAAGAGCCGCAGCCGGCCTTCCATGCCACGCAGCTCTTTCACCGAGCGCCCGCTCGCGACGAGAGCCACGTCGGCGAGCATCTCGCGCGCGGTGGCGTATCGCCGGTCGCGCGGACCTTCGCACGCGCGGAGGACGATTTCGTTCAACTCCACGCGCTGATCGAAATCATACGCACCGCGCCACTCCGCCGGGAGCAGGGGAAACTTCGAGCGATCCATGCCGGTGAGCGCCTCGTAGAGCACCTTGCCGAGCGCATAGATGTCCGCGCGCTCCGTGCCCGGCCCCTCCTGCGGCACAAATCCCTCCGTGCCCACAAAGCTCCGCGAACTCCCCGCCTCCGCCACCAGCCCGATGTCGCCCAGTTTGGGCACGCCGCCCGCGTAGAGTACATTCGACGGCTTCACGTCGCGGTGGATGAGCCCCTGCTCGTGCAGAAACGCCAGCGCGCCCGCCAGCGAATCGGCGATGCGCAGGCACTCGGTAATGTCGAGCATTTTGCCGGGGGCGAGACGTGCCGCGAGCGTGGCCGGACGATAGGTGGACTGATCCGGCAGGTCTGCCGAATCGGCCGGATCGGCCAGCTCCATCACATAATAAAACCAGCCCTCTTCATCGCTGCGGCCCATGTGGAGAATGTCGATGAGCCCGTCGTGCGCGCGGCTCACGGGCTCGCAGCGGCGGATGCCTTCAAACTCCCGCAAATAAGGCCGGTCGCTGTCGAAGGCATCGCGGCGCACAAGCTTCACCGCGCGCAGTGTACCCATCACGTTCCGCGCCAGCCACACCTCCCCGTAGCTGCCGCGTCCGATGACGCGGAGCAGCGTGTGGTCTGGGATGGCGGGAGGCTGAACCATGACGAGCTTTCTGACATTCCCGGCAGGCTCCGGCAATGCCGAGTACACCAGGAGCGGCGAGGGAGCGCACACGTCCATGGGCGCGCGGCAGCACTGGCCGGTCAGGGGGCCACGGGGCGGAGACGGTAGTAACGGCGGTCAGCCTCCGTTTCCGCCCATGCATTGCCAACGGGCGGCGGTGAGACCGCTGTCCAGAGAGACAAATCAGTGCTGGACTCGAGCAGCACGGGGAATTCCGGCTCCGGCCATGATAGGATCACGAGGCCGCTGACGAGCACCATGCTCATCTCCGGCGGCACCAGGTCCGGGACATCCGGGAAAGTCCAGTATCCGCTTTCCAGTGTGAGACTGCCGGGGATGGCAGGGACGGAAGGCGGAGCGGCTATGGGTTGGCCGACAGTGCCGGACAATGTAAAGGAGCCCCCGGCAGCAGCCGCATCACCGCTGCCAATGACGTGCCTGAGGATGGTATATTGTGCCTGCGCCACGGGGGCGGAGAGGAGGAGTATGAGCAACTGTGTTTTCATGGCAGGAGTGGAGTTCATTCGCCAAGGACGACCGTTCCGACGGGGGCTGTCAGCGTCATGGGCCGGGTGATGATAGTGCGGTTGGCGGAGCCGGTGTAGTTTCCGGGCACCATGCAGAGCACCCCGGTGTTCGGCACGGACGGCACGGCTTCCACCAGAGAATTGAATGGCTGAAAAACTGTACCATCCTCTGCGCCCCCGGGCACATTGATGGTGTCGAGGTAGCGTGTATTGGCACCGGGGACTCCGGCGATAGCGTTTTCGAGGGCGTCGAGTTCGAACGACGTGCCATTGTTCGCGCCTCCGCCGCTGGAGCAGCCCCCGGCTGTGTGTATACCGACAGCGAAGCCGGTCTGCTCCCAGATGATTGGGCTGCCGGAGTTCGCCGGCTCAGTGTCCACCTGATAGGTAAGGCGGATTCCGGTGCCGGCGGTGGCTTCCGCCGCAAAGGTGCCGGTGCTGGTTTGCAGAGTTTGGCTCTGCGCGTTGAGGCCAAAGTGGGTGCAGTTCCCGGCGGAGTCGCGGTTGCCGCATACAGAGGGCTGGGAACCCACAGGGGAGTTATCAATGCCGCACCCGGTGACGCGCAGGATGGCACTCTCCGCCGGCAGTTCCCGGGTCATTCGGAAGAAGCCATGAAGGCGGTGCGCGGATTGCCCGAGATTGTTGGGTCCGACGCGGCAGACGGTCCAGTCATTGCCGACACCGGCGTTCACGGTGGTGATGGATCCGGCAAGGACGGGGAATTGATCCTGGACCGAAGCGGCCACGCGGTTGCCGTTAGCGGATGAGGCCGGCACATTCACTTCGAGGATGCTGCCAGCTGCGATGCCACAGTGACCGGCCGTAAGCACCGCTCCATTCGAGACCAGCCAGCCTGTGCAGCCGCCATTGATGCGGCCCACACGGTTGTCAGCGGAGGGCACCCGGTTGTCCGGACCGCACAGCGTTCGGGTGGCGCGCCGCGGGCAACAATCGTCCGTGCTGGCTTCGGGGCCTTGCCACCACAATTGACTGATGACCACACCTGACTGCGCAGCACCTGGCGGCAGCAGGAGTTCCAGCTTCACGGCGGTCCCGTTAAAGATGGCGGAGCGCTGACCCCATGACTCGATCTGCCCGGCATTGAGCGTCTGCGTTTGGCCGTCGCTCAATGCAGTGATGCGAATGCTG
Organism: uncultured Akkermansia sp.; assembly: GCA_964523105.1. Lineage (GTDB taxonomy): Bacteria > Verrucomicrobiota > Verrucomicrobiia > Verrucomicrobiales > V1-33 > V1-33. The sequence continues at coordinate 2,963 of CAZFZN010000003.1, read as the reverse complement.
ACACCAGAGTCGAGAACGAAGCCCTTGAGTCCCACGCGCAATAGCGTGGCGTTTGGTGCAGAAAGATAGCCCAACAGCGTGGTTTGGGGCTGACTGCCCGTGTTGGCCAGCGAGCCCGCGGCGAGGGCTACAGGCTGGGAATGCCAGAGTGGCTCGAAGGCGCGGCTGGACGCAGTCAGGCCGGCGAGAATGAGAAGGATGCGCAGCGGATGCATGAGAAACGATGAAATTAAGGTTTTCATTGAAGTGTGACCAGGACCAGCACGTGCCCCTTTTCGCCTTTGCCGAGCCGGCTCATGGCCTTGCCGAGAATGGCGCCCTGGGAGCGGGAGTGGTCGCGCGCTTTCATGGCGTGGCCGGGCGTGTCGCTCGTGGTGAGCAGGTCGCCGGGTTTGATTTCGCCCAGCGTGGCATCGGCCAGACAATAGACGCGGCCACTGAGCGCCACCTTGTGCTGGCCATCGTGGTTCACGCCTTCCTGACTGAGACAAAGGCCGGGATTGATGCCGTTCGCGCCGCTGACGATGCCGGCCACGCAGGTGTTGTAGGCGGTGCGGCTGAGTTCCAGCGTGCCCGTGCCGTCCTCCGCGATGGTGACGACGTGACCGGGCTGAATCTCCTCCGGCGCTTTGGTCGCGAAAGGCTCGGCGACATCAGCGCCGCCGGTGATTTCCAGCACGCGGGTAATGGTGCGCCCGCCCACGCGGATCGCGCCGTCTGTGCGAATGGCATCGCCGCCCGCGCCATTCCAGAAGAACGCTGCGGTGGCGGAGGCGCTGTCCGTTTTTCCAAACACCGCTGTGCCGTTCGTGCTCAGGCCGGCCACGGCCGCGAGGCCGCTGGCGTTGTTTTGAATGCCCACCACGCCGCTCTTCGACACGCCCTCCGAGTAGCCCACTACGCCATCGCCGGAAACACTTTCGCCCCGCACACCGGTGGATCCGCTGGAGGCATAACCATGCACGCCCACGCCACCCACCGGGGCCTCGCTGCGGCCCAGCACTCCCGTCCCGCTGCTAACCGCCTGGCCGAAGACACCGAGGCCTGTTTGGCTGCGTCCGAAAACACCCCAGCCGCTGCCGGCTTCCGCCTGGAGGGCTGTGCCTGATCCGGCATGAACGAACGAGCCGGCCTTGCTGGAACTGACCTCCGTGTAGCCCGCGATGGCGGCTTTGTTCGCGGCATTCGTTCTGCCCGAGAGTCCATCACTGCCTTCGCTCACCGCCAGCACGCCCACCGCCGCGCCGCTGCTGTAACCGAAGACCCCTGCCCCGCCGGAACCGTCTCCACGACCGAGCACGCCGGAGTTGTTCCCATGAGTCTGCCCGAAGACGCCGAGGTTGTTCTGACTGTGTCCATAGATGGCCCAGGAATCGCCTGTGGCATTCATATTGTTCACCGCGAAGAGCGCGCCCGGCTCAGAAGCGATGCCGCTGAACGGAAGCGTCAGGCTTCCCCCGCCCGGGCCACCGCCGCCGGGCGTGAGCCATGTGAGATTCGCTCCATCGAAGCCCAGCACCATGCCCGTGGCCGGAGCGCCGGTGGTGCTCAACTGATCCAGCGCCACCGCACCCGGCGCGATCGCCGCACCTGTCACCGCGCCTGCTGCCAGCGAGGCACTGGTCACGCTGCCATCGGCCACCGAGGCCGCCTGCTGCGCGCGGATGGCATAGGGCACCGGGCGGATCAACTGCCGCGGCGCGAGCACCGTGTAATCCGGGCCGCCTGCGGGCTTCACGGAAATCTCCAGCCAGTACTGCGCACCATTGAACACCTCCGGCCCGCCGAAATCCAGGTCTGTGGTGAACAAACCGTTCGCCACACTCACCGCCGGCCTTTCCACCGCCGCGCCGATCAGATTTCCCGCGGCGTCAGCATCGTAGAGTTCAAACTTCAAATCATAACTGCCCGTGGCCGCCAGTCCGGCATCATTGAGACGGCCCTGATAGGAAAAGGCCGCGAGCGAAGGTGCCTGACCATAGAGCGGCGCAGCGGCGAGCGTAGCGAAGAGGGAGCAAAGGAGGAGTGATTTTATGGCGGCGATTTTCATAGTGGATGAGAGGGCTTTCCCGCCTGCCCGCCGACATCTTGCGCGGCTGCGAAATTTTTTCCGGCCTATTCCAATTCCCGTCGCAGCAACTCGACTTCTTTCGCCACCATTCTTCCCACACGGTGGCGGGCGAGATAGACGCGGGCGCGGGAAATGGAGAGGCTTTTGGCGATCTCGTCGGTGCTCCAGCCCTGCACGGCGCTGAGCTGGAAGATCTGGATGTTCCGCGCGCTCACCACTTCCTGCACGCGGCGCAGGGCACGGTCGAGAATGTGCTGCCGCCATTCACTCTCCCATGTTTCGCCGAGATCATCCGCCAGATCCGCGCCGGCCTGCGAGTGCATTTGATCCTCCGGCATTTCCTCGCGACGGGCCGCGTCCCGGGACTTCTTCGTTAGAAAGTCGGCGATGTGATTGCGCGTCACACGGGCCAGCCAGCCTTTGAAGGAACCCTTGCTGCGGTCGTAGGCGAACTTCGGCATCGCCTGCGACACCGCAGCGATGGTCTCCTGCACCACCTCCTCCGCCTCCTGCCGCTGGAGTCCGGTGCGCAGGCACACCTGGAAGATGAGCCGCCCGTAGTTGTCCACAAAGCTCTGCCACGCCACCGCATCCGACGCGTTCTTGAGCCTCGAGAGGAGGCTGCTGCGGGTGGGAAGGAATGAATCGGCGGCGGGAAGTCTCACTTTGGTCATGGCTACCTTGCCTTTCTCCGCTGGCGACCCGGACCTTGCACGCACGAGGGGAAAATCGCCGGGGAGGAAGATCCGGCTCATGGAAAAAGGCCGGACCTTTGCGAGTCCGGCCTTTCGTAATGGTTGGCTAACACGACTGGGCTGGAAGCCACAGTCGCGCCACGGTGTGTGCCCGGCATGGGCACAGTCCAAATGGGGTTCAAGTCCCCTGTATGAAA
>CAZFZN010000002.1:188820-395147 GCA_964523105.1 uncultured Akkermansia sp. | reverse complement strand
TCACGGCTGCCCCCGCCGCTCGGCTGCCTCGTGCGCTTCGCCCTCAACAACCGCTTCCTGACGGAAAAGGGAGTGCCCGAACTGAGAGACATCTGGATCCGGCTGCACTACGGAGACCGGCCCAAACCAAAAGGAACGGGCAAGCCGGTCACCTAACGAGTCTTACTGGAACCGCCCGGTGCGGCCCCGCATGCCGGGTGGTGTGGGAGGGGTGGCAGGCGCAATCCTGCCGCCCCGACCCGATTGTGCCTGTCATTCATTCGGGAACGGTCTGCCCTACGAGAAGCTCTCCAGATTCGAAATCAAACTCAAAAGGTGAGTCAGGCGATTCATGAGATCCCAGCCACCAAGCTCTGCCCCGCAACCTCCCATCGATAAGGGAGTCAAACTCGATTCCGTCCCAGGAAATCCTTGGACTCCTCCAGATCATTCGGCTCCCATCAAATCGTGCAACCCTAAGGCTGTCGGTTAGTGCATAGGAGCCAGTCTCGTCTACAATCCAAAGGACGCGAGCCCCAACTCGGCTCTGGGGCAGTTCCCTCTCTATCGTCGCAAGCAGGCGAGCTTGGTCGATCTGAAAGTCTGGATGTTGCGCAAGCACCACGTTCATCAACTTCTGGCCCTCCACTCGATCCAGTCGCGATGAGATGAAAGCCAACTCATACCCGCCCTGCCACCCACCCTCATTAACGTCCGCATCAACCAACGCCTGTACTTTCTCTGGCATCGTGTGCCCGAACATCGCGTCCAACTGAAGATCGATAAGCTGACGAGGGCTCATGTCGTATCGGCACAACGCCAAGGATCTGTGACCGCCATGATACACGAGATCGAAATCCCTCAAGCGCCTGATGGCGGTTCACAGCATCCACTTGTTGGGCGCCCTGTGAGCGTGCGGAACCATTACGCGCGTTCGGGACTTTGCCACGCATCCGACATCTTCGGAGACGGCGGCGTTCCGGGTGCGGGCCGATACTTGGAGGGCGTGATTGTCGCGGTGACGAGTCACCGATGGAAAACCGTTCGCGTCGGATACTCTGCCCGATACTTTGGCGGGATTCCGCGATACGCCACAATCCCGATGCAGCACCTTCGTTCGCCCAACATCCAAGGTGAGGCACAGCCTCCCGCCAAATGAGTATGAAAACACAAACGACGCAACGAGAGGCCGTTGACTTCCACCGCCTTATTGGGCCTTGCCCGAAGTGTGGCGGAGAACTTATTGCCCCAAATCGGATGGGAATGTCTGGAAATCCGTGGTGGTGTCCAAAATGCCGACTTGCTCTGAGCGGCTGCCGAAGTGGCAAGTCTGAGCAAAAACATCCACCGATTAGTTGGCCCAACGAAAAAGCGCAGCAACCGCCGGGAACCGGCATCAAAAGCAATGAGCAATCTTGACACATCCGCAGCGGCAACGCCGCATCCGAACGACACCGAGCCCCGGCGGTTGGCTGCCGTGCCGGGTTCTCTGCATCGTTACAATTCCGAAGCGGATGCAGAGCTTGCCAGACTCTACAAATCCGTTGGAGCAACTACAGCGAAGGAAAAGATTGAGACGCTGAAACTCGCCCTCGGACATGATGGTGGCAACTTCTATGCAACCCCTGGGCCTGTGACCGATGAGATGAAGCAGGGGGTTCTGGAATACGAATACCTCGAACTCAAAAACATGATAACCCCGTCATTTCTGTGACCAACACAGAGAACTAGTTGATGAGAAACAGACCTGTGTGTTTATGAGCATGCATATAGGCAACAGATCTGCAGGTTTATGACGGAGTTAGGAGGGTGCGGGTGTTGAATATGACGCGCAGGGCGGAGAAAGGCAACAGGACTGCGGGTTTTGGCGCTGGGGGCGGAGAATTCGGGTGTTAAATATGAACGGGCTCACGCTGCCGGGCGCTGCACGGTGGCGGGTTCCGAGTCGTTCTCGCGTTCGTCGTTGGTGATGGCATAGACTTTATACGAAGCGATGGCGCCGGGGGTATCCAGGAGGCTGGCGGTGTGGAAGACGGGGGGCTGGCCGACGGCGAGGGTGGCATCCACGGTTTCGAGGTCGGCGTCGTAGTCGGGGCCGGGGCAGATGCGGAGTTCGTGGTTTTCGACATCGGGGGAAGTGCTGGGGGTGAAGGCGATGTCGGCCTGGCTGGTGAGGGCGTTCCAGGCGGCGGAGGTGATTTCCGGCTCATTTTGAGCGGCATCGGACGCTCGTCATTCCATTGGCCGGGATGGTCAGGCGCCGAGGGCGGCGCGGGTGCGTTTGACGAGGTCGGTGTCGGGGCCGGTGGAGCCTTTGAACCAGAAGACGCTGGCGGCGAGGAAGCGGTGGCGCCATTGCGGGGAGACGTGGAGGGAGTCTTCGAGGGCGGCGGAGGAGAATTTGTAGTCGTGGGAGTCGTTGCCTTTGAGGTAGATCATGCGGCGGGCGCGGTCGTGGAAGTCGCCGGGGCTGCCGCCTGATTCGAGGAAGGCGAGGGATTGGGCGGCGGCGGCGGCGTTGTCTTTGCCGACGGCGGCGAAGATGTCGTCGAGCGCCTGAGGTCCGGGGGCGGTGCCGGTGAATTTGTCGATTTCCACACCGTTGCCGGGCTGGCCGCGGAAGAGGGGGAGGAAGGCGGCGTTTTGGAGGAGGAGCCAGCGGCGGAGTTCGTCGCCGGCGCAGGTTTGCCAGGCGTAGTGCAGGGCATTGGTGGTGGTGACGGCGTGGAGGGAGCGGATGCCGGGGGCGCGCATGAGGAGTTCGCCGGCGCCGGTGAAGAGGGCGTCCCAGAGAGATTGCGGGGCGATGCCTTTGTTGAGGAGCTGCAGGGTTTTGTCGGCGGCTTCGTCGGAACTGGCCTGGCGCAGGGTGGCGAGCATGTCGGCGACGGCGGCGTCGTCGGTTTTGCCGTCGAGCCAGTCGGGACGGATTTGTGCGGCGAGTTCCTTGTTGCGGCGGCCGGCGTGGTCTTCGGCGGCATCGCGTTTGGCGGGGTTGTCGCCTTCGTGGGCCATGAGGGCGTAGGCGAGGGACCGGAGGACGGGCTCGGCGTGCTGCCAGCCGATGGTGTGGAGGGTGCGATAACTGTTGGCGACGTAGATGGCCTTGTGGCCGATGTGGCGGAAGTCGCGCGCGCCGAATTTGGTGAGGAGTTCGAAGAGGTCGTTGGCTCCCGCGCTGCGGCTGAGTCCGGCGATGGCGGCATCGGCCGCGGCAGGGTCCCAGTTTTCCATGGCGTGGATGAAGGCGGCGCGGGCTTTGTGAGGGGGCGGGACCTTGGATTCCTCGACGGGCGCGAGGTGCCAGTTGCCTTCGATGACATTGCGGGCCTGCGAGGATTTGTACTGGTCGATGGCCCAAAAGAGCGGCAGCCAGCGGTCGTCGTCGCGGGCAGCCTGAGCGGCGAGGTGTGCGGAGTTGATGACGAGGACGGCGTGGAATTTGAAACCGACGGGCCGCGGCTGCACATCGCGCACGCCGGCGAGGAAGACGGCGGCGAGGAGCTGGTTGTAGGTGACGCCTTTTTTGATGACGGCGGCGACCTCCTCCAGCAGGCGCTCGCGTGGGGTTTCGGCGAGGAGCCTCACGAGCGGTTCCATTTCCGGGCGGAAGCGCACGAGGTTAGGATTGACGGCGGCTTCCTGAGCGGAGACGGCCGGCAGGCCGCGGAGGAAGCTGAAATCACCGGCACCGGTGAGGGCTCCGGCGGTGGCGGCGAGGAAACGGCGGCGGGGCAGGGAGGTCGGGTTCATGAGTGGAGTGTTCCCGGCGGACGGGGCGCGGTCTATTACGCGACGTCGTAGGCAAAGTGCGGGCACCGGGGGGCCGGGAAGGAGGGCGTGACCGCCCTATGATGTGCGAAGCACCGTTGACTGCGGCGACTTGTCGCCGCCTTCCGCAAGGGCACTTGTGCCCGCCGGGCTTTGGTGGACTTCCGCGCGCTCTGCGCCGCACCGGTTCGCCGCGGACAGCCGACCGAAGGGAGACAGCCGAAGGCAACTCCGCGGCTGGGAAGGCGGCGACAAGTCGCCGCAGTCCAAAGCGGCTGCGCCGCCATTGCCTCCAGCGATTTCTACATCACGCGGCGTTCACACCCGTGAAGGAGGGAGAGGCTTGAGCGGAGGATGAAAATATTTTCGTCAGGGCGAATGAAAATGCTGGAGCTTTTAGGAAAGCTGTAATATTTATGGCCGCTAAATGGTTCAACACCACTGCGCATGACAACCACCACTGCCCGCCGTTCCATTCAAGTCCCCGCCTCCGCTCACGAAGCCAGTGCCCGCCAGGGAATGATGGGCGGATACGATGAGGATGCCGAAGATCTGGTGCTGCCGTCGGACAGCATGAGCCTCGGCCCTGACAATCTGGCGGAGCGGGTGCAAACGACGCAGCAGCGGCTGAGCGCGCTGCGCATGGAGGCGGAAGCGCTGGAGCGCGAGAAGCAGCGGATGGAGGAACTGAGCCGCAAGCAGCGGGAGTTCATGAGCGGGCGCTCGGAAGCGGCGGAGAAGCTCGGCCGCGCCATCGCGATGCTGGACCGCGAGAGTTATGAAGCGCAGAAGCGCGTGGAGCAGCTGCTGGTGATCAAGGACGGCTTTCACCAGCATCTGGAACTGCTGCAGACGATGAATCCGGAGGAATGGGACCCGCAGGCGCTGCCGCAGGAGCTGACGCGGGCGATCGGTATCATCGAGGACGCGCGGGAGGAGTATGCGAAGTCCATGGCGCGGGTGCAGTTGCTGACGCATGCTTCGACGGGATCGGTGACGGCGGCGACGGCTGCGGTCGCGGCGCCGGTGCGTGATTTTTCCACGCCCCGCGGCGGACTGCCGGTGGAGATGAGCCGCGAGGCCTTCCGCACGTGGATGTTCTGCGGCGCGGCGTTTTCACTGCCGTTGATCGTGTGTGCCGCGCTCTATCTGCTGGTGCGGCTCATTACCGGCTGAGACCGGGAGTGCTGACATTTTCAATTTCTCCGGCCCACCCCATCCGGGACACCTGCGAACCACCATGACCAAAAAACGCCAGTCCTCGCACGCGAAACGCGCCGAACTCGAACGCCGGCTCCGGGAAATCCGGAGTCAGGAAACTACGATCCGGGAACGCATCTACAAACTGGAGGCCAGCATCGTGGCCGCGCCGGGTCTCGCCTCCGAGCGCCGGCTGCGGATGTGGAACACCGTCCCTGCCGACGAGGCTCCCGCTGCGCCGCGCACGCTCAAGCCGACGCGCTGGCAGCGGCAGCTGCGGAATCAGGGACGCTCGCGTCAGGCGATCGGCGCTCTGTTCATGGTGGGCGTGGCCCTGCTCCTGACGCTGTGGCTGTCATGGCAGCTCAAGGCGAGCGGACTGCTGTAAGGAGTCCGGTCAGACCGGCTTTACCCGCAGTGTGGCGCCTTCGACGGCGACGATTTCCACGCGCGTGCCGGCGGGAATGCCGCGGGCATCGGTGGCGAGGGCGCGCCATTCCTCGGCGCCCGTCTGGACGCGGCCGTGACCGCCGCTGGGCTCGATTTCATCCACCACGGTGCCGCTGGTGCCGATCATGGCATCGGTGAGGACGGGTTTGTTATCGCTGCGCTTGTAAATGACGCCGGAGAAGAGCGGCCGGATGGCGAAGAGGCAGACGGTGGACGAGACAACGAAGGCGGCGAGTTCGTATGTGAGGCCGACGTCTTTCGACGAGACCCATGCTGTGACCAGCGCCGCCACGCCGAAGCTGGCGGCGAAGAACGTGAAGGTGAGCATCTCCACAATGATCAGGAGGATGCCTGCGATGATCCAGAGGTGCCAGTTTTCCATGGTGGTGGGTTTGCGGGTGAGCGGTGCGAAGTTGCCGGCTGCGCGTCTCGTTTCCAATACAATGGCGCCGGAATTTTGTAAATCGCACGACGGGACGATTCACGCCCCCCGGGCCGGGGGTGCCGGGGCACATTCTCTGCTGACAAGCCGGCGTGCTGCGGCCACAACCCGTCATGTCCGATCCCCTCCTGACCTCCACGCGCGACAAGGCGCTGCGCCTCAATCTCGATCCCGGCAAGTACGGCACGTTTGCGGAAATCGGGGCGGGGCAGGAGACGGCGGCGTGGTTTTTCCGCGTGGGCGGAGCCAGCGGGACCATCGCCAAGACGATTTCGGCCTACGACATGACGATGAGCGACGCCATTTACGGGCCGAGTCCGCGCTATGTCTCGCGCGAGCGGCTGGTGGCGATGCTGGAGCATGAGTTTGCGATCCTGACAGAACGGCTGGCGCCGAAGCGCGGCGCAGACACGACGTTTTTCAGCTACTGCAACACGGTGCGCGCCCGGGCCTACTCTGACAAAACCGGCGTGGAATGTCACGGCTGGCTCGGAGTCCGTCTCCAGACGCACCCGCTGGGACCGGCCAACGACATTCTGCTGCACGTGCGTCTGATGGACGACACGAATCTGGAGCAGCAGAAATCGCTCGGCGTGCTGGGGGTGAATCTCATTTACGCCGCGCTGAACCACCGCGACGATTTGAAGCGGTTCGTGGAGTCGCTCACCGACGAACTGCGGCCCGGCGGCATCGAGGTGGACATGCTCAAGTTCAGCGGCGCGGATTTTGCGGGCATCGACAACCGCGAGGTCGCGCTGCAGCTGGTGGAGAGCAATCTCACCGACGCGGCCATCTTCACTGCGGACGGTGAAGTGATGCAGGTCAGCGAGAAGTTGTACCGAAGGCCCGTGCTGGTGCTGCGCGGCAGTTTCAATCCGGTGACGCTGGTGCATATGGACATGCTGGAGAGCGCCGCCGCCGAATTCCGCAAACGGCTCGGGGAGCCGCCGAAGCCGTGGATCGAACTGATGGAGTTCAGCATGAACAATCTCTTTTCGCCGGTGAGTCATTTTACGCATGCGGACTTCCTCCAGCGCGCCACGGCGCTGCAGCGGCTGGGCAAGAATGTGCTCATCTCGAAGTTCGGCGCCTTTCACCGGCTCGGCACCTATCTGAGCCGGCACACGCAGGAGCCGGTGGGACTGGTGCTCAGTCTCGACGTGCTGGAAAAGTTGTTCGAGGAGCAGTGGTATGAAGACCTGCCGGGCGGGATTCTGGAGAATTTCGGACGGCTCTTCAAACACCAGTTGCGGCTTTACGTGTATCCCATTCTCGACCGCGAAAGCGGCCAGCTGCGCACCGCGGCCCGGGTGGAAATTCCCGGCACACTGCGCAGTCTTTTCGCCCACCTGACAGAAAATCAGCGGATTGTCAGTGTGGCCGGCGGCGCGAACCGCGAACTGCTGAAATACTGGACGACGGACATCCGGCGGCTGATGGCCGAACGCGATGAGCGCTGGAAGGAACTGGTGCCCCCGGAAGTGGTGGAAGTGTATTCCGGCGGGACTGCGGAATCCGGCGGATCCGGGAACTGAGAACTTGCCGCGGGGAAGGTTCCCGGGTTACAGCAGGAACCGGCCGCAATCCGCCAGCCGGCCTCTGTCATCTCCATCCCTCCCGCACATGTCCCGCAATCTGAGTTCACTTTCCTTCCGTCAGGGCGTCGAAAAGAATCTGTTCGAGCGCATGGTGGCGGCGGCGGAGGCGTCAGGAACTTCAGAGAAGCCTGAATTCGTGCACGGGCTGGGAAAGGAGTCGCTGTTTGGCGATGCCATCACCCTGGGCGCAGTTTCCTTTTACGACTTTCTGAAAAAGGAAAACGAGGGGAAGAAAGTGTTCGTGTGCAACGGTTCGGCATGTTTGTGCGCCGGGACGCAGCCGGGCCTGCGCGGGAGTTTGAAAAGTCATTTCAAGGAGGAGGAAATCGGGCACATCTGCTGCCTCGGACGCTGCCACGAGGGCGGGGCCTTTCAATTCGCGGGCCGCAACTTCAGCGGTCAAAGTGAGGCTGCGCTGCAGCAGTTGTTTGCCAAAGGCGAGGGGGACGCAGAAGACCGGTATGCGGTGGTGTCGCACCTGCAGCCCGCGGTTCTAACTGCGCCGTTTCCGGGGGTGGAGGAATATTACAAACTGCTGCGCGAACTGCTGACAAAGGACCGGGACTGGCTGCAGTCGGAACTGAAGGAGAGCGGTCTGCGCGGCCGCGGAGGCGCGGGTTTTCCGCTGCATTTGAAATGGCAAAGCTGCCGCGAGGCGCCGGGAGCGGTGAAGTTCATCGTCTGCAATGCCGACGAAGGCGATCCGGGCGCCTACATTGACAAGTATCTCATGGAGCAGCGGCCGCACAGTGTGCTTCTCGGCATGATCGCTGCCGGATGGTTCGCCGGCGCGGAGGCGGGGATTCTTTACATCCGGGCGGAGTATCCTGAAAGTGTCAGGATCATCAATGAGGCGATCGCGGAGCTGCAGGCGGCGGGGCTGCTGGGACAGGACATCGCGGGGAGCGGCTTCAATTTCACGCTCAAGACGGTGAAAGGCGCCGGGGCTTACATCTGCGGCGAGGAAACGGCGCTGCTGGCCAGTCTCGAAGGGCAGCGGCCGGAGGTGCGGACACGCCCGCCGTTCCCGACTGTGGAGGGCTTGTTCCGCAAGCCGACGATTGTGAACAACGTGGAGACGTTCGCGAATCTGCACGCCGTCCTGACACTCGGCGGAAAAGGTTATGCCGCCATCGGCACGGCGAAGAGCACGGGGCCGAAACTGGTGTCGCTCGACAGTCATTTCGTGCGGCCGGGACTTTATGAGGTCGCGATGGGGACGCCGCTGCGGACGCTGGTGGATCTGGCCGGCGGCTGGAAGACGCCGGTGAAGGCGATTCAGGTGGGCGGGCCGCTGGGCGGCATCGTGCCGGTGACGCAACTGGACTCGCTGACGGTGGATTTCGAGAGCTTCCGGAACGCGGGATTCCTTCTCGGCCACGCAGGCGTGGTGAGCATTCCGGAGACGTTTCCGATGATCGAATACATCGAGCATCTGTTCCAGTTCACGGCCGACGAGAGCTGCGGCAAATGTTTCCCGTGCCGGCTGGGCAGCACGCGTGGTCAGGAACTGGTGGCCAAAGCGCGCAGCGACCGCGGATTCAAAATCAGCCGGGAACTGATCTTCGATCTGCTGGATACGATGGAACAGACGAGTCTGTGCGCCCTGGGAGGCGGAGTGCCTCTGCCGATCCGGAATGCGCTGGAGCATTTCCGCGGAGAGATGGAGGAGTATTTCAGGGACTGAGCGGCGCGATGGCAGTGTCGCACGTCCAGAGTTCCGGTCCGATGATTTCCACGGCCATGCGAATGATGGCGGCGGCATCGGCATCGGGCTGCAGCACGGCGAAGACGGTGGAGCCGGAGCCTGACATGAGTGCGGCCATGACGCCGGGTGCGTCCAGCAGCCGCGTTTTGAGCAGTGCCAGGACGGGATATTTTTCAAAGACGGGACGCTCCAGATCGTTGAGGAGCGGCCCGCCGGGAGAGGTTTGCGGGGCGAAGCTGACGCCCGGCAGTTCCCTCGCCTGCTGCCAGCGGCGGTAGGCGTCGGGCGTGGGCACGGGAAAGGGGGGCTTGAGCAGGAGAATGCGGGGAGTCCAGGAAAAGTCAGGAACCGGCGTGACGGTTTCACCGCGGCCGGTGCAGTCGCAGATGCCGCCGTGGAGGAAGAAGGGCACATCGGAGCCGGTCGCGGCGGCCGCGGCCTGGATCGCTCCGCGCGGCGGGGCGGGGGAGAGGAGTTGTGTCAGGCCGCGCAATGCCGCCGCCGCATCACTGCTCCCGCCGCCCAGCCCGGCCCCGTGCGGGATGTGTTTTTCCAAATGGATGCGGACCGCCGGAAGCGAAGTGCCGAACTGAATTTCCAGGGCGCGCACGGCCCGCACTGCGAGATTGGATTCATCGCCGGGAACAGAGGGATCGCTGCAGGTGAACTCAACCGACCCGGGTGCTTCCTGCGGGAGCAGTTCCATGGTCAGGCGGTCCGCGAGCGCGAGCGGCGCCATGCGGGTGGTGATTTCGTGAAAGCCGTCCTCGCGGCGGCGCAGGACGCGCAGCGAGAGATTGATTTTGGCCGGAGCGGCGAGGGTCAGCATGTTTCGTGGTGCCGGGGCATGGGGATTCGAGACTGGAATCGAATCCAGACTTGGCAACCGCCGGCGGGCCGCTACGCTGGCCGCCCGCAATTCCCGTCAACCCCGCATGAAACGACTCCCACTTCTGTGCTGCGCCCTCGCGGTGCTAACCGCGCCGGTGCGCGGTGCCTATCTTATTTTCCCGGACGGTGACACGACGCTCAAGGGCGGCGTCAAGAGTGCCCACGAGGCCTACAAGAAAGGAGACTACGCGGAGGCTGTGCGCGGCTTCAAGGCGGAGGCGGCCCGGGGCACGAAGGAGGCGCAGTTTGCCCTCGGACTGCTCTATCAGCAGGGCAAGGGCGTGGAGGTGAGCATGGAGCAGGCGGAAAACTGGTGGCGGAAGGCGGCGCAGCAGGGGCACACCGCCTCTCAGTTCAATCTGTCCCTCCTGCTTTTCAATACGCCCGGGCGCGCTGCGGAGGGGCTCGAGTGGCTGCGCAAAGCCGCGGACGCCGGCTATGGCCAGGCGATGCAAAACCTCGGCAACATGACCCTGACAGGGACGGGCATGGAGAAGAATCCCGCAGAGGCCATCAAGTGGTTTGAGAAAGCAGCGGCCGCAGGAGAGCCGGCGGGACATGACACTCTGGGCCGGATATACGAAGCCGGCGAAGGGGTGGAAAAGAATCCGGCCAAAGCCGTGCAGATGTATGAGAACGCGGCGCGCAGGGATTACGTGCCGTCGATGCTTCGGCTGGGGATGATCTTTCTCAACGGGCTGGGCGTCGGGAAGGACTCCGGCAAGGCGGTAATGTGGCTCACCAATGCCGCAGGGAAGGGTTCCATCGAAGCCATCATGGCGCTGGGCACGATGCATGAAACCGGAACCGGCGTGCCGAAGAACCCGGAGGAGGCGGTGAAATGGTATCGCAAGGCGGCCGATGCCGGGGATGTCGGCGGCTGCACAAAACTCGCCGCGAGTTATGCTGAGGGACTGGGAGTGGCCAAAGACGAGAAAGCCGCCATGGAGTGGTATCAGAAGGCTGCGGAGAAAGGCGGTGCCGGCGCGATGTTCGCCATTGGCGGACTTTACGAAGCGGGGCGCGGCGTGGAGGCCAGTTCCAAAGAGAGTTTGCGCTGGACGATTCGTTCCGCCATCAGCGGCCTGCCTCTCGCGATGCGCGAACTGGGAAAACGTTATCGCACCGGCCGGGACGTGAATAAGGACACCATCGCCGCGCAGTCATGGTTCACCCGCGCCGCCTACGGCGGCGATGCGGAGTCTGCCCTGACTGTAGCCGAAATGCTCATCACCGGCGAGGGCGGCCTGCCGCCCGATCCGAAGACCGCCAAAAGCATTCTCGTCCGCGCGGCGGAACTCGGCATGGTGGAGGCCCAGATCAAACTCGCGGAGTATCACGAGCGGGGCCTTGACGGTCGTCCCGACCTGATCCGGGCGTATGCGCTCGCCCTGGCGACGGGAGAGAATGCCGACGGCAAAAAGCTGCGCGAAAGTCTGGAGAAAAAGATGACCAAAGAGCAGGTCGAGCAGGGGAAAAAAGAGTATGAGCGCATCAAAGCCGGGCCGGCGGAGAAACCCGCCGCCGACTCTCAGGCCCCGCCGGCGTCCGGCGCGTCTAATCCTTGAAAATCCGTTGCCGGACCGCCCGGCACCGGCATATCCGGGCGTATGCCTAATGCCCGCGCCACTCTTCTCGCCCTCCTCCGCCGCAAGTCTGTCATTTACGGAGACTTCACCCTGGCCTCCGGCAGGAAGAGCGACTTCTATTGCGACGCCCGGCTGACGACGCTCGATCCGCAAGGCGCCATCGCGCTCGGAGAAGTTGGCTGGGATACCGTCCGCGAGCGAGCCGCCTCGCTGGGAGTGAAACCCGTGGCCATCGGTGGCCTGACCATGGGGGCCGATCCGGTCGCCCTTGCCATCGGGATCGGAGCCGCCCGCGCCGGAGCTGACTTGCAGGTCTTTTCCATCCGCAAACAGCCGAAGTCCCACGGCCGCGGCAAACTGATCGAGGGGAATTTCAAATCCGGCGACACGGTCGTGGTGGTTGATGATACCGTGACGACTGGCGGCTCCACTCTGGAGGCGATTGAAAAAGTGCGCGCCGAGGGAGGAACTGTGGCCTTTGCGGTCGTCCTGGTGGACCGCGGGGAAGGGGGCAAGGAAGCCATCGAGGCCAGCGGCGTGCCGGTCACCGCGATCTTCACCCGGGCGGAGATTGATGCCGCGGGCTCCTGAGTCCTGCTCCGCCCGACCGGCTCCACCTTCCCCGGGGCGAAACCCTTCCAATGGTTCAGCTGACCAGCGAGGTGATCAGCAGGTAGAGCATTGCGGCCACACAGGAGGCGGCGGCAACCAGAATGAGGCGTTCCAAGCGGGCTTCGGAAAGTTCGGACTGTGATTTCATAGGATAGCTGATGGTTGAGGTGACTTGTTGAGAAGTGTCTGTGACCACGAGAAGATCCAATAAATTCCAGAATCTGCAACTTATTTTTGTAGTTATTTTGATAAATGAGAATCGCGAGCAGTGAAGCCAGTCCTAAGGCGCAATAATTTCAAGAATTCAAAAATTGAAAACTTCCATAAATACAATAATATGGTTGGCCGACCCCTTCACTTAACCTCACAACTTACCCACCATTCAGATGACGACGCCTCTCGAAACCATGCACCTGTACTCGAAAATTCTCACAGGCATGGTCTTGCTGCTCAATATTGGGCTGCTCATATCCATTCGGATCGCCCTGAAACATGCCCGACTGTCACTCGCTGCGGACGGCACCGAGGCGGGATCGAAGCGGTGGTCGTCCGCAAAGCGCCAATTGATCGCCCTGATTCTGTCGGTTGTCGCTATCAACGGCGCCGCGGTATTCGCCAATCACCGGCTGGTTGGCGCCACGCAGCAGATTGCAGCGGAAATTCCGCAATTCCCCGAAGCGGAGTTCGTGTTGAGCATGGCGCGGCCGTCAAAGTGAGTTGAGAAACGCCAGCACGGCGGCGCGATCTGATTTGGAAAGGGCCTTGAACGATTCGCGCGCAGCCAGCGCTTCGCCTCCGTGCCACAGAATGGCCTCCAATGGTGAACGGGCGCGGCCGTCGTGGAGGAAAAACACATTCCCGTTCACGTTGGCATTCAAACCCAGGCCCCAAATCGGGGCGGTGCGCCATTCCGTTCCGGAGGCATCGGCATCCGCTCTGCCATCGGCCAGATCCGGGCCCATATCATGCAACAGCAGGTCCGTGAAGGGATGGATCGTCTGGTGGTGCAGTTCTTTGAATGGGTGGGTGTCACCCGTTTTCATTTCCGGCAGGTGACAGGCGGCGCAGCGCAGTGCAGCAAACAGGGCCTCCCCGGCCTTCACAGCGGCATCGTCCCGGAGGCGCCGGGCCGGCGCGCCGAGCCCCCTCAGATAGCTTTCCATGCGGTCCATGACAAGGGCGTCCGCCTCCGGTTTCCCGCCATCCGGAATGCCGGTGAGCCTGCCGGCCTGGGACGCTGTATGGTTTTCGTCAGGATGTTCCGCTGACGTAATGCCGAGATCACCGGCGAATGCCTCCGCCGCCTGCCGGCGCAGTGAGGCCACATTGGCCTTCCAGCCGAAGCGGCCGGCAACTTTCTGCCGGGTGGCGGAATCCGTCAGTAAATTGATGCGGCCCGAGATGCCGTCTCCGTTCTTGTCTTCGGGATCGGCGTTTCTGGCCAGCTCCTCTTCGGTGATGGCTTCCAGCAGACCACCCCCAAAAACCGGCGGGGCGAGTCGGGGGCCGATCAACAGTCCTCCTCCGGGCTCGCCGTAGTTCCACCGCGTGACCTGAAATTCAGGCCGGCGCAACTCAACGGTTTCGCCGCCGGCCAGTGTGACTTCGCTGACAATCCAGGTGACCCTCACTGCCGCCTCCGGCTCGGCGCCCGGCACGGCGCGCACTGCGAGTTGGTTTCCGTAAATCCTGTCAGGTCCGCCGTCCGCCGCGCTCAGACGCAAAAGCAGCCCGGTCATTACTTCGTCGCCGGCAGTTGGCGCGCCGCGTCCGTCGTTGACGTGGCAGGCGCTGCATGACCGCGCGTGAAACAGCGGACCGAGTCCGTCCCGGTTGGAGGCGGTCGCCGGTGCTGTGACCCAGTTGTCCTTGAAGAAGGAGTTTCCGACGTGGAATTCCCGCCGGTGTTGTCGCGAGAGTCCCGGAAGTGGCGCTGAAAAAGACTCCCGGCCGCCCACCGTGGCGGGTGCGGTGTGAGCGCTCGCCGGGAGAAAGAAGAGCAAACCGGCGAGGCATGGCAGGGTGGACTGCCTGCGCCGCGATGCCTGTGGGCGGGATGGCCCGCTGAATTTCCTGTATCGGAGGCAGCCGTTCATCCTTCGATATCCTCCGGAGGAACCTCGGGCACTTCGATGCCCATCGCCTGCGCCAGCTTGCGCAGTTCTGCGCCGGTATCTTCGAGCGAGGCGATCAGCGCCATCACCGCCTTGCGGCCGGGGGCGTCGTCTTCACCGAGAATCGCCTGATCGAATGGCTGGGGAATGGCGCGCGCTTTGGAGACATTGGCGTCCAGCAGTTCCGTCAGTTTCGCTTCCATGTCAGGCTGGACCAGCCGGCAAACCTCGCGCAGACCGCGGCCCTCCAGCCGGGTTCCATCGCCCCTGACGTATGTTCCGGTCCAGACGTTCTGCAGCGCCGTGGCGTCCATCACGTTGTCCTGCCATGTGGTGTCACTGAAGCAGGAGTGTTCATTTTCCTGGTCTTTTGTGTCCCAAGCCACCTGCAGGCGCTCTCCGGCGAGTTCATTCTCGCTGAGAAAAATCATCGCACTCACAATCCGCTCCAGGGAGTAGTCCACGCCCTCCTCGAAAACGGCACGGTAGTTGGCGCGGTAGTTCTTCGGGTCCTCCGGCTCCCAGTCCAGCACCAGTTCCTCCAGCTGCTGCACGATCAGATCCACGCACAACTGCAGGTACTGCCCGCGGCGTTTCGCATGCGGGGCGCTGGAAAAATCCGTGGCCGGGCGCTGCCCCGGGCCGGCGGCATCGCGGTCGGAGCCCCACAGGAGGAACTCCACGGCATGCCAGCCGCAGGCGATATTCCGCTCTCCGTCCTGCTGGTTGATACTGACAAGAAGTGACGATGTCAGGTGCGGGTAGTCGCGCGTATTTCCCACGATGCCGGGGTCCGGACTGTCCGGCGATCCTTCGATGAAGTTTTCATCGAGCGGCCATGCGTTGAGCAGCGGCTCCGGACCGTCGGGGTCGTCGATCGGGCCGGCATAGAAGCGGCAGGTTTCAGACTGGAGATAGGGCCGGCGGGCTGCGGTCCATGCCTCGCGTGCCGCTTTAAGTTTCGCCTCGTCGGGCGCCTCCAGCAGAACGCGCACGGCCGTCTGCAGTTTCTTTGCCTCCGCGACGCAGTCGGAATAGACGGCGAAGACCATCTTCGCATGCTGCTGCACCACTTCGCGCCTCACGGCGGCCGTCTCCGCGGCCTCACCGGCGGCGAGCCGCGCGGCGGTCATCAGGGCAACGCTCAGAAGTATTGAGGCCGGACGGGACATAGTCTGGAGTTTCCTTTTACCACGCGCCCGTCGCTGCGGCAAGCTCCCGCTGCACGGACAGGCGGGCCTACCAGAACCCCCATTGTTGCGTCTTCATGACGTAAAGTCCGAGCAGCAGGTTGGCGGTGGCGTGCGCCACGATGCAGGCACCCACGCTTTTCGTGTGCAGGTAGAGCAAACTGATAAGCACGCCCCAGACGAGCGAGGCGGCGCGATCCGGAGCCATGTGGGCCAATACGATCAGCACCACCACGGCGGTGAAGGATTTCCAGCTCCTCTGGGCGAACGGCACCTGACTGAAATCACGGTAGGGATCGGACAGGGTGCGCCAGAGAAAGCCGCGCCAGAACAGCTCCTCCGCCAGCGCGACGGCCACGGTCATTCTGACAAACCGCATCACCACCACCGGCCAGTAGAGCGCCGGCTGGTCCTGCCAAAGCGCCGGATCGAATCCATCACCGGCCCGCGAAGTGAATCCGAGCCACGGAATCTCCCGCACGAACTCGCGGTCGTAGAGCCACGACGGCAGAATCCACAGCACGATTCCCAGGGCGCCTGTCAGTACTGACAGAACGAGGATGCCGCCGCTGAGAGGACGGAACGTGTAATGCTTCCACCAGAACGCGATGGACGCGAGGATGATCACCGTCTGCAGCGGATACATCCACTGCTCCGGCGAATGCCAGTACCATTCCACCGAATCCTTGTCCTGCAGCAATTGCGCGATGCCGCTCAGGCCCAGCAGGATCAGAAGGGGTCCTGCCCATGCCGCGCCAGGGGAGGAACGAAGTTCACGCAGGGTCATGCTCGGTGATTCTTTGGCAGGGGAATCTGCAGGGCGGGGAATGGTGCGCGATACAGGGTTCGAACCTGTGACCCCCACCGTGTCAAGGTGATGCTCTACCACTGAGCTAACCGCGCATTCGGATTCGGGGCGGGAGCCATAAATGCGCACCCCGGCGGTGCAACTGACTTTTTGCGCAGCCTCGCGCCTTCGGTGGCGGACTGATGGCGGAAATTCATCGCACGACAATCCGCCCGTCCTGCACATCAAGACAACGCTCGCGCAGTGCCGCACGGGTTTGGCGGCCAAAGAACACCCGGACGCTTCCGGCGTGGAAGATTTCATGCTCCTGGATGCCGTCGAGCGGCCGCCAGATGAGGCTCACCCACGATTGCCCGGCGCGCTTTCCCTCTTTGCATCGCACGTAGGAAATCTCCGGCACGAGGCCAAAATTTGCCCCGGCCTCGCGCGCATGCCATCTCTCCAGCCATGAGATGAAGGCATCGGTCAGGATGATTCCGCAGCGCAGGCGCTCGAGCATGCGGCACTGAGCAGCGGGCGAGGCGCGGGGCAAGCAGGGCATTCACGCTTGCCCCGGCTGCGCCGCGCCGGCAGAGACGCGCCATGTTCACGGGCATTGTCGAAGCCACCGGCCGCGTCGCGCGACTCAAAGCCACCGCGGAAGGCGGACGGCTGGAGTTGAGCGGCGTGCCGTTTGCCGGCGAACTGGCCGTTGGCGAAAGCGTTGCCGTCAACGGCTGCTGCCTCACCGTGGTGGAAGCCGCGGGCGACGGCGTGAACTTCGACCTCCTCCAGCAAACCCTCCGCCTCACCAATCTCGGCGACCTCCTGCCCGGAGATGCGGTGAATCTCGAACGCGCCATGCCGGCCGGCGGGCGCTTCAGCGGGCACTTTGTCCAGGGCCATGTGGACGGCACCGGCGAAATCCTGACATGGGAATCGAGCGGTCAGGACTATCAGCTCACCGTCCGCCTTCCCGCCGAACTCCACCGCCTCGTCATCCCGCGCGGATCGATCACGCTCGACGGCATCAGTCTCACGGCGGCCGACCTTGGCAGGGACAGCGTCACCGCATGGATTACGCCTCATACACGGGAAGTCACGAATCTCCGGCAGACCCGCGCCGGAAAGCGCGTGAATGTGGAGGCCGACATGCTCGCGAAGTACGTGGAACAGTTGCTGGAGCTGCGCAATCAGCGCTAAACTGTTATGCTCTCCACCGCCTCCAGGCCATTTGTTAAAATCTGCGGCCTCACCTCCGCAGCCGACGCCGCCGTCTGCGCGGAAGCCGGAGCCTCCGCCATCGGCATCAACTTCTATCCAAAGTCGAAACGCTTCCAGCCTCTCGCCGGGGCCCGCAAATGGCTGACCGAGTTCGCCCGCGGACCGGCGCGCGTCGCGCTGTTCGTGAATGCGCCGCTGGAGGAAATCCGCATTGCCGTGGACACGGCGCTCTTTGAAGCCGTGCAACTCCACGGCGACGAGTCGCCGGACTTCTGCGCCGCCGTCCGCGCGCTCGGCCTTCCCGTCATCCGCGGACTGGCGCTGCGCAGCGCCGGCGACCTCGCCGTCCTGGAGAAACACCCCGCCGACGCTTTCATCCTCGATGCCCATGCCCCCGGAGACTTCGGCGGCACCGGCCGCCTCAGCGACTGGCCGCTGGCCGCCGCAGCAGTGCGCCGGTTTCCTGACAAAACGATACTGCTCAGCGGCGGCCTCACGCCGGAGAATGTGCGCGCGGCAATTCAAGAAGTGCAGCCCTTCGGCGTGGACGTCGCCAGCGGCGTGGAATCCGCCCCCGGCGTGAAGGATCACCGGCTGATCCGCGCCTTCGTCGCTGCGGCGCGCGCCCTGCCGGTTTGACATTCATGCCACGGTAACCCGCACGCGCACGTACTGCCGCTTCGTGATGGCCGGCGCGAGGAAATGGCAGTCCGGCGGCGTGCTGACAGGGTTGTCGTCATTACGATCAAACGGGGAGCAGTCCCGACACCGGGTCCTGTTGCCGCGGGGGGGGATTCGTTCGCCGCGACCGTGTCCAGATTGGACCTTGTCACGGGGAGTCGGACAGTTAGCCTCGGCCACTCATCCTGTCCGAGTCATGAAAACTTCCCCGCTGCTGTTTGCAGTTGCCGTGCTGTTCTGCGCCGGTGGCTTCTGTGCTTCCACCTCTGCCGCTGCGCTGTCGCAGGCACTCGATGGGCCGGGGATTACGGCCGCCTCCAGTTCCGGAGCCGTCCAGTGGTTTGGCGAGGAGTTGCCGCTCAACGCGCACGACGGTGTGGACGCGGCGCGCAGCGGGGCGATTGCGGAGAGTCAGACTTCTCAGCTTTCGGTGACGGTGACGGGGCCGGGCGTGCTCCGGTTTTGGTGGAGGGTTTCCAGCGAACGGACCTATGACTTTGGCTGGTGGCGGCTGAATGGCAGTCCGCGTCCGCCCATCAGCGGGGATTCCGGCTGGGCGGAGGTGACGGCGGTGCTCGCGGCGGGGAGCCACACGGTGGATTTTTTCTATCAAAAGGACGCGACGGTGAGCGCCGGGGCGGATGCGCTGTGGGTGGATCAGTTGCGGGTGGTGCCGCCGGTGCCGGTGACGCTGGCCCAGGCGTTGGATTTGAATTCGCCGCGCCTGTCCGTTAACAATCCCGGCGGCAATTCGTGGACGGGCGGGGCGGCGCCGGCGATTACTTACGACGGCGTGGATGCGGCGCGCAGCGGCGGGAGCAGCGGTCTCTCCAATATGATAGTGGATGTCACCGGCCCTGGAATCCTCTCGGCGTGGGTGGCGCTGGACCCGCAGTGGATGTCGTCGAGCAATCCGGTGCTGACGATGACTGCGGCCCGCCGCTTGTTTGGCTGGACGGATACTGCGGGCTGGACGCGGGTGGAAGTGGAGATTCCGCACGGACAGCATCCGGTGATTTGGCGCTGGGAGGACAATTCGACACCCCTGCAGGCTGAGGGCGCGGGTTATGTGGATCAGGTGTCATTCACGGCGGCGAACACGACCACGCTGGCACAGGCGCTGGATGGAGCAGGTCTGTCATGGACGACGGATGCGAACCGCGAATGGGGCGGACTGCTCGCGCCGATGTCGAATCACGACGGCGTGGATGCGGCGCGCAGCGGCGTGTCATTTCAATCCGGCCCCTCCGGCGTGGAGACGACCGTGACGGGTCCTGGCGTGGTGACATTCTGGTGGCGCACGGATGGATTGCAGGGCGAGGCGGGCGTCATGTTTGTGGACGGCAGCCAGGAAAGGATCCTGCAGATTCCCTACGGCGCACCGTGGAAGGGAGCTTGGTGGCCCGAGTCGGTAAATATCACCGGACCTGGCATGCACACTCTGCGCTGGGAGTACACGAATCCATTGAATGGCGGCTGTCTCTGGCTCGACGAAGTGGACTGGCTGCCCGGGGGCTATGTTTCCCTGCCAGTGGGCGATGCCGTCGGGGCACCGGCGTTGTTCGGTGCGCAGCCGTCGCCGTCGTGGCTGGGCTGGCAGGGAGCCGGGCTTGGACGCGATGGGTCGGCCGCCAAGTCGGACAGCAGCACCGGTGGCGGCACGCTGCGGGCGACGCTCGACGGGCCGGGCACACTGTCATGGTGGTGGCGCAGTGACAGCACCACGCAGGTGACGCTGCGCCTCAATGGAGTCACGCGACATACCGGGGCGCTGTCGCGACCATGGCAGCGCATGGAGTTCTCCATTCCTGAGGGCAGCCACACTCTCGACTGGCTCCACAATGCCACCGGCGTGGCCTACGTGGATGAAGTGAGTTTCACCCCCTCTGCGGCAGACAGCTTGCCGGAAGCGGTGGAGGCGCCGGCGCTGGTCTGGCGGTCCAGCGGCGCGAGCGGGGCATGGTTTCATCAGACAGCGGAATCCTATCAAGAAGGCGATGCCGCACAGGCGCCGGCATTGCCGGATGGCGGCAGTGCGTGGATGGAAGCGGATGTAACCGGGCCGGGCGTGTTGCGGTTTGCATGGAAAGTTTCCAGCGAAGCACGTCTGCCCTGGCTGCCGGATTCGCCCGGTGACAGCCTGTCTTTTTTCACCGGGGCATCTATCAGTCCTCAGGTGCCGGCCATCGAAGGCGAAACCGGATGGACGATTAAAGAAGTGGCCATCATCAGCAGCGGCCCTCAGAAAGTGCGCTGGACCTACAGCAAGAACGGCGCGGGCAGTGCCGGACAGGATACCGCCTGGCTGGATGCAGTGACCTTCCTGCCAGTGGGCCCGGTCAGCATCGGCGAGGCGGTGGACGCCCCGCATCTGATATGGAGCACCGGCGGCAACGGTGCGTGGACGGGCCTGGCCGGCGCGGGAGATGCGCAGCAGGGAATGGACTACGCACTGAGTACACCATCCGGGGGAGCGGGTACTTCCTGGATCGAAACCACCCTGCCCGATGGCGGGCGTGTCAGTTATCACTGTCGCTACACCGGGTCTGCGGGCTCGCTGAGCGTGCTGCTCGACGGGCTGGTCGTGGCCACGGTGCTTCCGAATGCGCTCTCCTCCTCATGGCTCAAACTGGAAGCCGGAGCCCCGTCCGGACAACCGCACATCCTTCGCTTCGAGTGCGACAACGCGAGCGGCACCTGGCAGATTGATGCCGTGTCGGTGATACCCGAAGCGGTTTCGCTGGGCGAAGCCCTTGAGTCTCCGGGCCTTACTTGGTCACAGACCGGACTTGGCGGCTGGACCGGTGCAGCAGCACCGGAATTATCGCATGACGGCCAGGATGTCGCGCAGGCCGGCGCTCGCAGCGGGTCGTTGCAGGCTGCTGTGGCCGGTCCGTCGGCCATGAGCTTTTGGTGGCGGCGTGAGGGCAGTGTTTTTAACTATTTCAGCCGGGCCGACGGACAGGCCCTGGCGGCGCATCAGAATTCCGGTGAGTGGGAACGGGTTCGGACGGAATTGCCAGGTCCGGGGCCGAAACTTCTGACATGGGCCGCAGAGTCCGGCAGCAGCGGGAACGTCTTTCTCGATGAAGTGAGCATCACCCCGCTGACTGCCGCGTCGTTGGGGGAGGCGCTTGATGGCGGTGGTTTGACGTGGACGACGAATCCCGCAGCGCCGTGGACCGGCTGGCAAATGCCGAACGCATCGAAGGACGGCGTGGATGCCGCCGCCGGCGCCACCGCGGTGGCGGCCACTCCCTCCTGGATCGAAGCACAGTGGAGTGGCGCCGGCGCATTGACTTTTCAGGCCAAATCGAGTGCACCGGGATTGCGTCAGGACACGTTTCGCATCGCCCTCGACGGTGGAGTCACGATGCCGCTGAACGCCACGAACTGGCTGCGGGAAGTTGTCTTGTCCAACTCGCCGGGTTTGCACACGGCGCGCTGGACGGCGAGTACGGGCGTCAACAGTTCCGTCGCCGCCGGGGCGCTGCTGGACGAAGTGGCGTTTCATCCGGCACTCCCGCTGGCTGAAGCGCTGGATGCGCCGGAACTCTCATGGACCACGGGCGGCAGCGGGGCATGGATCGGAGTCCCCGGCGCAGTGGCCGGTGCCCACAGCGGCGGAGATGCCGCGATCTCTCATGCCGGGCCGAACCAGGAGACGTGGCTGGAAACGGCGGTGACCGGGCCGGGAATGCTGAGCTTTCGCTATCAGAGGGCTTCGGGGCTGGACAGTCTTGCGTACACCATGGATGGCGCGCCGCAGTGGAGCGTGAGCGGTTCGTCACCCTCATGGCGGCAGCGGGCGGAATTGATCCCGGCTGGAGTGCATACGCTGCGCTGGACTCACTCGTATGGTGCCGGAGGGGCGGAATTGAGCACGCGCGCCCTCCTGGATGCGGTAAGTTTCACTCCGGCGCTTTCCGATGACCTGGCTGCGGCGCTCGATGCCCCCGGGCTTGTGCCGCGCACTGGCGGCACGGGGGGCTGGCTCAGTCAGGATGAACTGTCATACGATGGCGTGGATGCCCTGGAAAGTGCCTGGATCGCCAGCGGCGCGGAGTCATGGATTGAATTCGATGTGTCCGGCGCACAGTTCATCACCTTTCACCTCGCAGCGCAGGTGGTGCGGGAGAGCGCTACGCAATTTTACACAGCTTCCGTCAGGTTCACGCTGGATGGCACGCGGCAGTTTTCCCAGTCCGTGCCGGTGACCGGCGCGTGGAGAAAGGTCACGGTCCGCGCTCAGGGCACCGGAACGCACACGCTGCGCATTTCCCTGGTGCCAACGGTGAGTGACTCTTCACAGTTCAGCCTGCTGGTGGATGCGCTCGCCTTCGAGCCTCTGGCGAATGTGCCGCTGGTTGACGCGCTGGAATGGCCGGCCTTCACCACGAGTGCCACGGCTCCATGGCAGGGCTTTGCCGCTGCGGCTGCGGGCTTTGACGGAGTGGACTTCGCCGCGCCGGGCGATCTGGATTTTACCGGAACTTCCTGGCTGGAGACGACGGTCACTGGTCCGGGCCGGCTGCGTTACAACCAACGGGTGACGCCGGCCTCAAATTACCAGGCATCCGGATTCACCAGGTTTTTGCGGGTGAATGGAGCGGCACAGAGTGCTTTCGGCGAGTCGGTCGCCGTGGATTTGTCTGCGGGCAGCAAAACACTGCGCTGGGAATACAACCGCACCGGCTCTCCCACTCTGCGCGCGCCGGACTGGCATCTCGATCAGGTTTCTTTCGTTCGCGGCACCACGCTGGCTGAGGCGCTCGACCGGCCGTCGCAGTCATGGACGGCCAGCAGCGGCTGGGGCGGCCTGCTTTCTACAGCCGATTCTCATGACGGTGTGGATGTCGCGAACGTGGAGGATCTCCCCGGAGACACAGATTCGTGGGTGGAGTCGTCATTCTCCGGTCCCGGAAAACTGACGTTTCTGATGCGCCGCTCCGGTCCGGTGCCCGCAGCGTTGCGCATGTCCGTGTCTGGTCAGGAAGTGCCGTGGACGCTGGAGGAGACGGAAGCGTCAGGCTGGGAGCGCGGGTCGTTGTTGTTGTCAGGCCGGCAGCAGACTGTGCGGTGGACGTTTCGCAAACCGACGGGAGCCCTCGCAGGGAGTGGCGGTGTATTTCTCGATGAAGTGTCCCTCCTCGCGGTGACGCCGGTTTCCCTCCCGCAGGCGCTGGACGCCGAAACCCTCGACTGGATCACCGGCCCGAATGAGTGGGCGGGGTTTTCCAGCGGCGGAATCGACTGGGCCGCGAGTGCCGATGTTGCACCCGGCAGCCGCTCGTGGGTGGAGACCACCATGCATGGTCCGGGCTTCATCAGCTATCGCGCGGGAATCTTTGGCGATGCCGTGAGTCCCGGCACTCTCAGGGTATGGCTTCCGGCGGTGATGGACGGCGACGAGGAAACGATGGTGCGCGGCAGCATCGGCTGGGAGGAACAGCAGCGAGTGTACATCACGCGTGATGCACCGCAGCGTGTGCGCTGGACCTATCGTGATCGCGACGCCACATTCGGAAACACCGCTTCCTCGGCGGCACTCGATGCGGTGACCTTCGTGCCGGCAGTGCCGCTCGCACAGGTCTTCTCAGGATCGGGCCTGACATGGACCACCAGTCCGCAGCAGCCGTGGATCGGCGTCAACGACGGCCCGGTTTGGCCGGACTTTCCGCTGCACGCGGTCAGTGGTCCTTCCGGCGACTCGAAAGCATCCTGGCTGGAAACCAGCGTCACCGGACCGGCCTCAGTGCGCTTCGACTGGAGGGCGACAGGATTGAACACAACCTCGGGCACCCTCTGGATGGATGACCAACTGGTCCAGGTGCTCGACATCGATGGCACGTGGCGGCTGGTGGTGCCCGCAGGCACTCACCGCGTGCGCTGGCAGCGCCGGCAGCCGGGTGCACCTGACGTTACGGGCGGAGCGCGCCTGGCGAACGTGGCGCTGCTGCCGTGGCCGGGTGATCTTGTCGATATGCCCGATACTCCCTGGCTGCTTCGCGAAAACGGCTGGTCTCTTCTTAACACAGGTACGCACGACGGTGAGGATGCACTCGCGCTTTCGGGAATTGAAGCGCGCCTCGCCGGCCGCGTAGTCGGACCCGGTGTCTTCACCAGTTGGCAGCACGAAAACAACGGCGCATGGGCGAAATACACTGAGACATTGACCACTCGCGCCGGCCGGAACATCCGGCGGTTCAGCGGCTACGCCGGCATTGAGTGGCGGCATGATGAATTTGATTATCAAACCGCACCGTCCGTTTCCCTGGCCGAAGCGCTCGACGCTCCATCGCTGACGTGGACCACGGATGGAGCGGCTCTCTGGCAGGGTTTCGGAGCGCCCATGCAAGCCACCGAAGGCGGTGACGCTGCCGCCGCAGGCATCATCGGCAGCGGCGAGGAGTCATGGATTGAAACCAGTGTCACCGGTCCGGGGCGGCTCAGTTTTCTTTACACCGCTTCCACCAGCCTGACATGGAGCGTGGATGGTGTGCCGTTCCCGCTCGCACAGCACGGCACGGCTAATCAGGAAGGATATTCCAGCGCGGCACTGCAGTTGCCTGCGGGCCTGCACACCATCCGCTGGACGCAGCGGTGCCCTGCCGGAAGCGATGAGAGTCCGCCCGTCAGCCTGGATCGCGTAACCTTCACCGGCGACGTTACCGCAGATGATCTTGCGGAGGCGCTCGATGCCGCCGCTTATCCCTGGATCACCAGTGGGCTGCCTTCGTGGCGCGGCCAGTCGGCGGTGTCGCACGATGGCAGCGACGCTGCGGCCGCGATGCGTTATCCCTCCCAACTGTTGCAAACCACGGTGACCGGCCCCGGCGTGGTCAGTTTTTGGTGGCGGCGCGACACTCCCTTTTTCGACAATCCAACATTCAGTTTCCAGGTGAACAGTGAGAATTTTCTCAATGCCGTGCCAAATGCCGGCTGGGACCGTGTCGAGCGCATCGTCAGCGGCTCCGGGCCTCAGGTGCTGCAGTGGACTCTGAGCGCGACCGGCAATTCCTACAGCCCTGCCGATCACGGCTGGCTGGATCAGTTCGCATTCGCGCCGGCACCCGCCGTGCCGCTGCCGCAGGCGCTGGATGCACCTGCTTTCACATGGAATACGAGTCCTGCCGCGCCCTGGATGGGCGTGGCCGGCGCGGCTTTCAGCAGCGACGGTGTCGATGCGGCAGTTGCCGGCGCACCGTCGCCGGACAATGACTCGTGGCTGGAAACACAGGTCGAGGGACCGGGCACTGTCTCCTTTCTCTGGCGGCGCACTGCGGGCAACGCGCCGCTTCTCTGCGAAATTGACGGCCAGCTTCGCGGCAGCGCCACGAATGTGGATTTCAAGCCGGCATCATTTGAATTCCTGACAGGTGGCACGCATAACATCCGCTGGATTCTGCGCCGCAGCGCCGACAGTGATCCTGCCGCCGCTGCCGCTGTGGATGCCTTTGATTTCACCCCGCTGCCGGAGGAAGTCACCTACCATGCATACGCCGCCGCCAACATCCCGCCTGCATTTCTTCAACCGGATGAGGATGCCGACGGTGACGGTCTGGCCAACATTGTGGAATTTGCCCACGGACTCGATCCCGCGTCCGATGATACGGCCTTGGTGGCGGCACCTCTCGGGCTGCCGGTCATTCGTCTCGTCACCGGCGGAGATGGCCTGCAATACTGCGAACTGCAATTCCCCCGCCGCCGCAGTACATCGGCCCACTCCCAACAGGCTGAATTCTCAACGGGTCCCGCCGGCCCCTGGGCGGTCTCTTCCATCACCCCCGTGGTCATACCGGTGGATGACGACTGGGAAATCGTGACCGTGCGCGATGTGCTGCCGGCATTGGCTCCGGCGAGACGCTTTGGCCGGGTGAGGGTGGCATCTCACCAGCCGGAGTATTGAGTCGGGAGCCTGCTATAAACAAAGCAACGGTAATTCCCGACCGTTCCTATGGAGAATTGGGTATTTGCAGTTGCGTTCCGCAATTTTCCGGCCTACCCGGGCGTCCAAGATCAACAAACCATGTCCAAAGCCAGCGTCGAAGAAATCAAAGCCGAATCCCGCGGACTGCGCGGTCACATTAGCGAAGCGCTTGCCGACCCGGGGCTCAGTCATGTGGAGGAGGCGGAGAATGTCCTGCTGAAATTTCACGGCACCTATCAGCAGGACGACCGCGATGTGCGCGCGCAGCGGACGAAGGAGAAACTGGACAAGGCGTGGCAATTTATGGTGCGCAGCAAGATGCCGGGCGGGCGCATCACAGCGGCGCAGTGGCTCATTCATGACGAACTCTGCCGCCGCAGCGAGGGTTCGATCCGCCTGACAAACCGTCAGGGAATCCAACTGCACGGCACGCTGAAGGGAAATCTCAAGGACGTAATCGCCGGCATCAATCGCAGCGGCCTGACGACGATGGGCGCCTGCGGCGACGTAGTGCGCAATACAATGGGGCCGGCGGCGCCGGTGAAGGATGCGGTGCATGCGGATGCGCAGCTTTTGGCGGAGGAACTGAGCAAACGCTTTCTCTGGCGCTCGCAAAGTTATGCCGACATCTGGCTCGACGGCGAGCGGCTGGAGCCGGCGTGGGCGGAGGCGGCGGTGGACCCGGCGGTGCGGGAGAAGACGGCGGCGCCGGATGCGGCGGACGCGGGTGACCCGATTTACGGCAAAGTGTATCTCCCGCGGAAGTTCAAACTCGGCATCGCCATTCCGCCCTGCAATGACGTGGATGTGTTCAGTCAGGATGTGGGGTTCGTGCCGCATGTGACGGAGGGAAAGGTGGCCGGATACACCGTGGTGGCAGGCGGAGGATTCGGCATGAGTCACGGGCAGACAGCGACGCGCCCGTTTCTGGCGCAGCCGCTGTTTTACGTGCCGCGCGCGCACGCGGTGGATGCGGCGGAGGCGATCGTGACGGTGCAGCGCGATCACGGAAACCGCACCGAGCGGAAGAACGCGCGGCTGAAATACACGATTCAGACGATGGGGCTGGAGGTGTTTCGCGAGGCCGTGGTGGCGCGTTTGCCAGGGGTGCCGGTGGAGCCGGCGAAGGCGATTCAGTTCACGTCCGTCGAAGACAAGCTCGGCTGGCACGCGCAGGGCGACGGGAAACATTACTGCGCCGTTTATGTCAGCATGGGCCGTGTGACCGACGTCGCGGGAGGACCGGCCTATCTGAGCGCGTTCAATGAAATCGCGCGCGAACTGGCGCTGCCGTTCGTGGTGACGCCAAATACGAATCTCATCATCGCCGACGTTTCGCCGGACCAGAAGGCCGCCGTGGATGCCATCCTCGCGAAACACAGTGTGCCGCACAGCGACGGCATGACGGCGGCCCGCCGTGTCGCCCACGCCTGCGTGGCGCTGCCGACGTGCGGCCTCGCGCTGAGTGAGAGCGAGCGCACTCTGCCGGGTGCACTGGATGCGATTGATAACATTCTGCGAGAACTGGGCCTGGAGCAGGAGCCGATCCTCATTCGCATGACCGGCTGCCCCAACGGATGCGGCCGCCCGTACAACGCGGATTTCGGATTTGTGGGCCGCGCCCCTGGCAAGTACGCCATGTTCGTCGGCGGCAGCATCGCCGGCGACCGCCTCGCGGGGCTGGAGCACAAGACGGTGACCACTGACGGCGTTCCCGCCGCGGTGCGGGCGTATCTGGAGCCATACGCGAAAGAGCGTCAGGCCGGCGAGACTTTCAGCGCGTGGTTTGCCCGGGCACGAAAAGCTGGCCCTGCGCCGGATCCGGAGCAGTTCCACGTGGAGTTCGCCGAGCGGGCCGCGAAGCTGGCGGGGCAAAAGGTGGAGGCGGCGGGCTGAACCGGAGCGCGCCGGCGCACTTCGCGTTGTCGCCTCCACCGGGGCCGCAGGGCGGAGAGCCGCTTCGCGCGCCAGTCTGCGGACCACCTCACTGATACTTTTCCAATATCCCGGCTTTCCCTCGTTTGCGGGGCTGTGCTATGGGGGCGGTAATTCGCCGTCGCCGCACGGCTCCCGCATGAAACCCGCCTACGAAAAACTTCCCGCCAGCGCCGAGGACGGCATTCATTGCCGCGTGGTGCGCGGCACCTCCTTCGGCTGTGTCTGGCACTGTCATCCCGAATATGAGATCACCATGGTGCTCAAAGCCCGCGGGCACCGCGTGGTGGGGGATGATGTCACCAGTCTCAAACCGGGCGATATGGTTTTGGTAGGATCGAATCTGCCGCATGACTGGCAAAACGACGCCACCGCACCCGGCGGACCGCAGCCGGTGCACAGCATTTGTCTGCATTTTCATCCCGACTGGCTGGGCCGCGGCTGGCTCGACATGCCCGCCATGCAGCAGGTGAAGCGCCTGCTCGCGCGCTCCGCGCTCGGACTTCAGGTGACCGGGCAAACCAGAGACGCGGTGGAGCGGCTGCTGTTGAAATGTCCCGATCTGAGCGGTCTGCCGCGGGTCATCACGGTGCTGCAGATTCTGCAGACGCTGGCGGTGAGCCGGGACCTGCGGGAGGTGAGCAGCCGCGGATTCGCCCCGGAACTGGACCCGCAGGACGAGGATCGCGTGAATCGCGTGGTGCAGTACATTCAGAAGCGCCTCGATGAAACGATCTATCTGGAAAACCTCGCGGCGCTGGTGCATTTGAGTCCCGGAGCCTTCAGCCGGTTTTTCAAAACCCGCACCGGCAAGACCGTGCCCGGGTTCATCAACGAACTGCGCATCGGCCGCGCCTGCCGGCTGCTGGCGGAGACGGACATGCCCGTGACGAATATCGCTCTGGGCTGCGGCTTCACCAACCTTGCGAACTTCAATCGTCAATTCCTGCGGCTGAAAAAAGTTCCGCCGCGCGAATGGCGCCGGAAGTTTTCCGGATAGCATGAAGGATCGCTCCGCCCCGTTGCGCGGGATGGTGCGAATCCTCTGCATCCGGCGGGACGGTGCCGGGTGTTTATGAAGTCAGGAAACTTCAGGCTGGCGTGCCGGGAGGACACCGCATAACGTATGCGGCATGTCCGCGGAGGCGTTGCAGAACTCTGACACTTGCTCCGGCCGGCACGGCGGAGCGGCCGGTGACTTGTTGCCGCTGGTTTATGATGAACTCCGGAGGCTCGCCGGTCAGCGCATGGCTGCGGAAAGCCCGGGGCTGACCCTGCAGGCAACGGCTCTGGTCCACGAGGCATGGATGCGGCTGGAGGGCGAAAACAAACGATGGGAGAGCCGCGCGCAATTTTTCTCCGCCGCCGCCGAAGCGATGCGGCGCATTCTCATCGATCAGGCGCGCCGGCGCCTTGCTGCCAGGCGTGGCGGCAGGGCGGACCACACAACCCTGACGGATTCATTGCTCGACCCCGCGGTACCGGAGGAAGAAGTGCTCGCGGTGCATGAGGCTCTCGAAGTCCTCGGCACGGAGGATCCGGAAGTCGCGGACTTCGTGAAACTGCGCTATTTCGCCGGGATGACGATGCAGGAGGCGGCGGATGCGCTCGAAATCCCGCTCCGCTCGGCGGAACGCCTCTGGACCTTCGCGAGGGCAAGGTTGCGGGTGCTGATCGCCGGGGCGGGCTGAAGAATCTGAAAAAAGTTGGCGGGCCGGGGCGCGAATCCGCGCGCTGAGAACCGACCACTCATGAATTCCAGCCCTTCACCCTCTCCGCGGCCACTCACGCCGCGCGCCATCTTCCAGGAGGCACT
The DNA here is from genome assembly GCA_964523105.1 of uncultured Akkermansia sp. Lineage (GTDB taxonomy): Bacteria > Verrucomicrobiota > Verrucomicrobiia > Verrucomicrobiales > V1-33 > V1-33. The sequence continues at coordinate 365,230 of CAZFZN010000002.1, read as the reverse complement.
GGAACATCCGGTGTCGCATCGCCCCGCGTTCCTCGACGAGGTTTGCGCAGACGATGCCGCGATGCGGACGCACATCGAGGAGCTGCTGGTCCACCACCGGGAGGACTCGTTTCTGGAAAATCGGACTGCATGTGCGCCTGCCAGGATCAGTGCGCCGGCAGGACCGGCCCGGATCGCGACGGACGCGGGATCAAAGTCGTCGAACTGCTCGACAGTGCCGCACGGAAGCTGGACAATGATCTCACAGATCAGCAGGGCACCGTGGGCCGGCTGGATGAGGCCATCGCACTCCAGGAACAGTCGCTCGAAATCAAACGCCGCGTCCTGCCGCGCGCGCACCGCTTCCTCAGAATCGCGGTCGAGCACATGATCTTTCTCCTCAACAAAGCCGGACGCGAGGCGGAGAAAGCACCGTACGAGGCGGAACTAAAAGCGCTGTCCGGCGGAAATTAACCAGCACCTGCCATGAAAACTCCTGACATACCTCCCGCAGAGGAATCGACTTCGCAATTTCCGGACAACCCTTCCTCTCCGCCGAACTGGGACGGATGGCTCGTCGCCGCGATTCTGCTGAGTGGATTGATGGCGACGGTCATCGTGGCGGTCGAAACCGGCGGCGGACTCATCATTTTCAATGCGATCAGTTTCACCCCATTTGTGGGGCTGGCCGCGGTGGCCAGGAAAAGGCATCTGACCCGGGCTTCGCGGACAATTGTTATTCTGGCAGCCGCATGGATGACCTTCATCGCCTACGAATTCCAGTGTCAGGATGTGTTCCGCGCCCAGGCGGGAATCTTCGCGGTCATGCTGGCTCCCTTCATTCTGGTGATTTCCGTCTTCATCGCCAGCGGCCTCGCTTCCCTTGCGGATTCCATCGTCCGCACCCGGGGCAGGAAGCAATCGGCGGGTTCCGGCGGCGAGTTTTCACCGGAGCAGCCACCTGACAAGTAACTCCGATGCCGCCGCCTTTAAGCAACTCACTAACGCAAATGTTACGGTCCCGCTCAATGAACTTTCCACACCGGAAAATCGCAGAACCATGAACCACGACGAACCCATCAGGAAGAAGACCGGCCCGTCGCCGGCGGAGATCGAAACACTCCCGTCCGCACCCGCTGCCAGTGAAGATGTCCGGTGCGACGGCCTCCTCGCCGGCATGATCGCCGGCTTCGGAGTCGCGGAGACACTCGCCGCCGTCGCCTTCATGGAAAAGGATCAACTGTTCTTCGTTGTGTTCGCCCTCGCCGGACTCATTCCCTGGCTCGGGCTCGCGTGGATGGCGCTGCGCGTGGCGCGCAGCGGATGCTCCGTCCTCGTGATTCTGCTGGCTGCCATGCCGATGATTCTCGGGACCCTTGTATGTCACTTTGGTTTGGCGAGTTCGATGCGCGAATTCGGCGGACTCGCCTATATCTACGCGACGGTTGGGCTGTTCCTCATCGCGGGAGCGGCGAGCGGGGTGATTCTTCTGGCTGAGGGTATCGCCGGAAGCCTGGCGAATCGGCAGCGGTGCGCCGCGGAATTACAGAACATGCAAAACCTCCCGCCCGGAAAGCCCGCCGTGATCCCGCCGCCGCGCACACCTGCTGTCTCCGAACCACCGCCGCCGGACTTCAGTGAACCACCGCCGCCGAAACACGAGCAGCCCTGATTTCTCCCATCGCATCCATCACTCCTATGGATCGCACCGCATCCCATGCCCGCTCCGTCCTGCGCCGTCTTTGTCAGGTCACACCAGGAGGCTGCTGCTACGCAGACGAAGATTTGACACCCGGGCATCATCGCTTTCGTGCCGTCATGAACTTCCTGACGGCCTGCCGCCGTCCGCTGCTTGCGGGGGTGGCGACGCTTTCTCTGACAAGCGCCCCGGCGCAGGAGTTGACCGGGCCGGCCTCGGTGCGGGAGAAACTGGAACCGCTGTTGAAGGGAAAGGTGCTGCAACTTGTCTCGCAGGGAGAGTCCGCAGCGGCGGAGTTTCGTATCGGGGTCCAGTTCAAAGGCATGGTGTCCGATGCCGTTCGCGCCGGCGGTCAGGAATTCCTTAGCCTGCGTTACGCAGACAGCGGGGCGGCGATCGCGCTGAGCGGCCCTGGATGGCTGGCGGCTCCATCCGCCGAGCGTCCGGGCTGGCTGGAGATTCTCTCCGGCTGCGAATCGGGATTCATGCTCGACGCCGCTAACGGTTTCGTAAACTTTTCGCTGCTGGGAATAGCCGCGGACAGTTCGTATGACGGACGGATGGGCGTAACCATGAGAAGTTTCATGGAACCGATTCTGGCGGGGAAGGGCGGGACGAACTTGAAGGCTTCTGCCGCTGCTGGAATTTGGCGGCTCCAGATCGTGGAGGCGGACGGCTCCACATCGGCTCTTGAGATCGATCCCGCAGCGCGGTGGCCGTTTCGGGCCTTTGCCGCAGTGCGACCCGGGGAAAGCGAGAGCATATTCACTTTCGCCCCCGGCCCCGAAGCGGTGCAGGCATGGAAGGAAATCACCCTGGAAAAAGTATATGCGCTCGGCCTTCCCGTGCGGGTAATCCACACGGCTCCGGTGCAGTGGCTCAAAGCGAAGAAGGAGGTTCTCGAACCCAACGACATGGAACTCGAGAAGCTCAAGAGGCCACTCACGCAGCCCTTCACCAGATTGATGGCGGCGGTGGGGAAAGGAGAAGCAGACACATGGCCTGCGGAAATGAAAGTGGCGGCAGCGCGGCTCGGGACGCTGCTGCCGCCGGCTCTGACAACAACGCTCAAGGCTCCGCCCCTCCTGGAACGGGCGGACGGCGCGGCGGTGGGAGCGCCGAGGCATCCGCTGCCCGGCGACGCGCCGGTGACGGTACCGGTGGTTCTCAAGGACGGCCTTTCGCCGTTCATCGAAGTGGACATTAACGGAAAAAAGCACCGGTTCCTCGTGGATACCGGCGCGACGGCTTCGGTCATCTCCAGCGGTGCGGCGGTAAATGCCACGGGCTGGAAAGAGAGTTTCACCCACTCCCTTGAAGATGGTGCCGGCAACCAGGCGACCCCGAGACAGCGAACCATCGAAAGCCTGCAAATCGGCTCCTGCAAGATCGGGCCGATTGACATGGTGGAGGGTGACACCGGCCCGCGGATTCATCCCTCCTGCAGCGGCGTTATCGGCTGCGATATTCTCGCGCAGCATCCCTTCACGCTCGACTGGCAGGCGCGAACCCTGACATTTCATCCGCGGGCCTCATTTCGTCCGCCCGGGGGCGGGAAAGAGGCGAAACTGACCCTGCTGAACGAGTGTCCCGCTGTGGAAGGAAATCTCCCCGGCTGGGGCCGGTTGTCTGTGTTACTCGACACGGGTTACAGCGGTCAGCTCATGCTGGAATGCGAACCGGAGGATCGCTCCGTCCTTGAGGGGCTCCGTCACTGGCGGATGCTTACCACCGCGGCCCTCGGAACCACCGTCAGCCGCGCTTATGCATGGCCCGCCGGACGCCCTCTGGAACTGCCCTTCGCCACCATCCCGGACCTCTCATGCATCCAGGTGCGGGAAAAGCCGGAGACGAAGCGGGAAGCGGTCGCCGGCACCGGATGGATGCGGCATTTCCGGCTCACTTTCGATCTGGCCGGCCGGCGGCTGTGGGCGGAACCGGCGCCGCACCGGTTCACGATGCCGGCCGACCCGAATCAGCCTGACGAATTTGGCCACAGCCCGCTTTGCACCGCCATCGCCTCCGGTGAGGCCGCGAATGTGGAGAAGCTTCTCACCGCCGGGGCTGTCGTCGCTGTGGATCAAACCGGCAGGCATCCGGCGGGCGATGCACTTGAGGACGGCGATACCGCATTGGCGCTCCGGCTGCTGAAACTGGATACAACCGGCACATGGAAAAAGTCGGGAATGCTCTTTAAAGCGGTCCAGGCCGGCAATGCGGAGGTGGTGGACTGGTTGCTGAAAGAAGGCATCGACCGCAGCCTGAACGACGGCATCCTCTGCACCGCAGTGCAACACGGAGAGGAGGCGATCGCCCGCCGTCTGCTCGCGGCGGGATACACGTTCGAGCACGCCGGCTGCCACGCCGGCCGGACTGCCATCCGCGCCGGCCGGCCGGAATTCCTGTCGTGGATGCTCAAAGAGGAACCGGCGCTGTCGAACAGGTTCCTCCGCATTAAGGACAGCAGCGGCCCTCAGAAGATTTCCCTGCTGATGATTGCCGCCGAACTCGGAGACGTCGAGTGCGTGAAAGTTCTGCTGGCCGCCGGCGCCGATCCGCTGCAGCCCGATCCTGACAATCCGCAGACGACGGCGCTGGCCGGCGCCGCCATCGCCGGTCATGCGGAGATCATCCCGCTGCTGACTGCAGCGGTGCCGCGCCAGAAACTGGTCGCGCTCAAAGGCATTTCCTCCCCTCTGCTGCAAGCATGGAAACATCCGGCATGCATGCGCGCCCTGCTCAAGGCCGGTGTCCCGCCAAACTCCGGTGCGGGCCACTTGAATCCCCTGGTGCGGCTGGCGCTGGTGCGTGTCCTTGCCCCCGATGAAATGCAGCAGTCCGTTTCTCTGCGGGATCTCAGTGAGAGCGCCATGGCCCTCATCGAGGCCGGTGCGGACATTCGGCTTACGGTTACGATGGAGCACGGAGTCACGGCCAATCTGGTGGATCTGTTTGCCTCCAGCGGACTGGTGGAACCTCTGCGCCTGCTGCTGGAGAAAGGCCTGCCGCCGGACGGCCACGTTAGCTCCGCTGCATCGGCTGCAGAGAGTGGCGAGGTCGAGACCCTCCGGCTGCTGCTGGCCGCGGGTGCTGATGCAACCCGCCGCGGCAAACCCGATGGAGTCAGCCCGCTCCATGTTGCTGTCAGCAATGGCCATACCCCGATTGTCCGCGAGTTGCTCGCACACAAAGCCGACGCCCGGGAAGTGCTGAAGGGAGGTAAAACCCTGCTGCATCTCGCCGCCGCCTACAACGATCCGTATCTGCTCCAAATCCTCACCGATGCCGGCGCAGCCGTCTCCGCAGCGGATGAGGATGACCGCACCCCGCTGCATGTGGCCATTGAGAGACGCACGCTGCTCGCCGTGCGTTTTCTTCTTTCCCGCGGCGCGAAAGTGAACGGCTCCGGTTATTCACCCGCCACCGCCGCCGAGTATCTCCGTCCGAAGTACCCCGAACTCCAGGACTTGATAGAGGCGGCCTCCAAGAAGGAAGCGGAGTCGGAGGAGAAAAAGAAGTGACCATTCTCACCTGATGCAGACCACGGACTGCATGGTGTCCGCAACTTCCCGACAGGCTCACCCCCTGGCCGAGAGCACTGCTGATGCCGGGTCACAGGCGGACGGCTTATGATCGGAGGCAAGTTTTTTGCACTCCCGGCGTGCTTTTCCAGCCCCCTGCTCCATGATGACTGGTCCGGCGAACTCATGAGCAATCCAAATACAACCCGGCGCCTGACGGAGAAGGAGATTTTTTTCGAAGCGCTGGACAGGCACTCCCCTCAGGAGCGGAACTTGTTTCTGGACGGAGCCTGCGGGGAAAACAGCCAGCTGCGGGCGGCGGTTGACGCCCTGCTGGTTGATCATTTTCAGCCTGACCGATTCATGAATGAACCGGCGCTGGACTCGCCTTCGGAAATGCCGCTGATTGCTCCCGCCGTTCTCGCCGCGCCGATGGCGGAGCGCTACCATCTGCTGGAACTCATCGGAGAGGGCGGCTTCGGGGAAGTCTGGATGGCCGAGCAGCGCGAACCGGTCCAGCGGCGCGTCGCTCTGAAGGTACTCAAGCCGGGAATGGACACCCGGCAGGTTGTCGCACGATTCGAAGCGGAGCGGCAGACGCTCGCCATTATGGATCACCCTTACATCGCGACGATCTTCGACGCCGGAGTGACCGATGCCGGCCGGCCTTACTTCGTTATGGAACTGGTCCAGGGAATCCGGATTACCGACTTTTGCGACCAGAACAGGCTTCCTCCGGCGGCGCGGCTCAATCTCTTTCTAAAGGTCTGCCAGGCCGTCCAGCACGCGCACCAGAAGGGAGTGATCCACCGCGACATCAAGCCTTCCAACATCCTTGTGGCGCTGCACGACGGCGTGCCTGTGCCCAAGGTGATTGACTTTGGCGTCGCGAAAGCCACCCGGGGGCAATTGACGGAGCACTCGATGCTCACGCAGTTCCAGCAGTTCATCGGCACGCCGGCCTATATGTCACCGGAGCAGGCGACACTGAGCGGGCTGGACATCGACACCCGAAGTGACATTTATGCGCTCGGCGTTGTGCTCTACGAACTGTTGACAGGAAAGCCGCCATTCGACGCGAGGTCGCTGATCTCCGCCGGCTACGGGGAAATGCAGCGCATCATCCGCGAGGTCGAGCCGCCGAAGCCCTCCTCACGACTGAGCACAGTGGCGGGGGAAGAACGCAGTGCGCTTGCCAAAGCCCGTCACATCACCCCGGATAAAGTCGCGCAGTTCGTGGAGGCGGACCTCGACTGGATCGTGATGAAGGCGATCGAGAAGGACCGCACCCGCCGCTACGAGACGGCCAATGCGTTTGCAGAGGACATCGCGCGCTATCTCCACCACGAACCCGTGCTCGCCGCCGCCCCGAGCGCCTCCTACAGGTTCCGGAAGTTCGCGCGACGCAACAGGGCGACGATTGGAATTGTCGCCGGGATCACACTGGTACTGGTGGCGGCCACCATCGTGAGCACATGGCAGGCGGTGCGGGCGACCCGGGCGCGGGAGCAGTCCGAGAAGGATCGCCAGGGTGCCCTCGCCGCACAGAAACGGGAACAGGACGCCCGCGAGGATGCCGAGGCGGTCGCCTCTTTCCTAACGAACATGTTTCAAAGCTCTGAACCGGGCTCGGCAAACGGCGGGCGCGACGTCAAAGTGGCGGATGTTCTCGATAGGGCGGTGAAGGCCCTTGACAGCACGCTCAGCGAGCAACCGGAGCGGCTCGCCAGGCTGAGGACGACGCTGGCGACCACCTACGAAGCCCTTGGCCTGTTCCCGGAAGCCATCGCCCTGCAGCAACTGCTGCAACAATATGGCCAGGAGAAGCTTGGGACGAAACACCCCGACACACTGCTTGCGACGGTGAATCTCGCCGCGCTCTACATCCGTACGGCGCGCACACAGGAAGCGATCGACATGCTTGAGGAAGCGCTGCCGATTCTGCGGGAAGTGCATGGACCGGAAGCGCCGCCTACGCTCAGCGCTCAACAAATTCTGGCTCTGGCCTACCACGAAGCCGGTTCCCTGGACAAGGCGCTCTTGATACGCCAGCAAATGCTGGAGTTGAGCCGCAGGGTAAACGGTGAAAACCATCCCGACACGCTGGTGGCCAAATTAAATCTGGCGAATTCCTACTGTTCTGCTCACCGTCTGGACGAGGCTCTCTCGATCCAGAAAGAGGTACTTGCTCTGATGCTGGAATTGCACGGCCTAGAGCATCCCCGGTCCATTGATGCGATGATCAATCTGGCGGTCAGCCACAGCGATCTGGCAACCAGAGACGACGATCTGGAGCAACTCAAGAAGGCGTTGACCCTTGGCGAGGAGGCCCTTGCGCTCCGCCGCAAGATTCTGGGCGAGGAGCACCCCGCCACACTCAACGTAATTCTTAACCTGGGGACTTTCTATTTCATGGCCTTCCGGATCGACGAAGCGATCGCGATGCGGGAGAAAGGTTTGTCGCTCAGCCGCAAGATACTGGGTCCGGAACACCCGGAGACGCTGGTTGCGATGATGAATCTGGCGATTTCCAAGTTTGAGGGTGGACACCAGGACGAGGGGTTGGCGATGCAGGAAGAAGTCCTCGTGCTCACCCGAAGAATTCGCGGACCCGGGCATCCGGATACGGGCCACGCCGCGGGGAATCTCGGATTCCTCTACGACAGAGCCGGCGCCGGAAAGAATGGGAATGGCGAGAAGACGATCGCAGCCTGGCAGGAAGCCGTGCGGATCCAGCCCTCCAACGCCTGGGCACAATACTATCTGGGGGAGTTACTGGTGAAGAAGGGGCGGCTCGCTGAGGCGCTCGCTCCGTTGCAAGCCTCCAGGGACCTCATCCCGACCACCGATCCGCTCCATGCTGAGAACAAGGCCCGCCTGGAGAGGGTGCGTGCCGCGCTGAGCCGGGAAAAGAAAGCAGACGGGACGAAACCGGAGACGGCTCCATAACCCGTCAATTCTTAACGGCATCTCCCCGAAGCGGTTCGATCGTCTCTGCCGTCGCCAGCCTACCGTGCCCCCGGGTCCATCACGCCTGACAAAGTCCTCGAACCGGCGAGGGGCGTGGCGGCCTTGCCGGATTCGTCCCAAAATTCCCGGCTAACTTGTTTTCCGTGCACGAAATGCACGCGGGATTTCAGCGATCCCGGGCGATGCCATGCCTCGGCAAGCCCTTCCGGCCGGCCCCTGACAAGATTCATCTCCACGGCCTTCTGCCCGTTGTCGTACCACTCCGTGTAGCTGCCCTCGATCTTGCCCGCTTCTATCTGCGCGAGCGACTTGCGCTTGCCATTGGGGTGCCAGCGGGTGCGCTGACCATGCGAAACCCCGTGGAGGAACGTCTCGTGGACCTCCAATTGTCCGCTTTCATACCAGCCCCGCGACCGGCCGTGAGCCTTGCCTTCGCTGATTTCGATTTCGAGTTTTCGGCGGCCGGCGCCAAAGTTCTCCACGAGCCTGCCGCAGAAGGGCCGGGATTCGCCCGGGGCGAAAAGAGTGCCATCGCGAAGGATGAGTGCGCTGCGCGGGAATTCGCTGCGGAGAAGTTCGCCCGGGGGCTCAGGGCTCCGGGACCCTGTCCAGAAGGAGAAGATGGCGGCGCAGGTCAGCAGCGCAGCCCCAACGATCAGAACCGGATTTCGCCAGGGGATTTTCATTGGACGTGCAACTTGAAGCAGAGACGATTGGTGTCACCCTCCGGCACGTAGATATCGACGGTGCGGACATCTTCGGCAAGGTAGGCGAGGCCCGGCTTCACGCCGGTGGCGTCCATCGAGAACATCTGCGGCGCAAAGTTTGTCAAATCAGTGGAGGAACTCAGGCTGTAGGTGCGCCCGGCGATGGCGAGGAACCGCAGCCGGGCGAGGCCGTTTTTGAGCTCAATAAACTGCGGAATCAGCGCGTCACTGCCATCGAGCGCGTAGGTTCCCGCAGTCCATTCCTGCAGATTCGTCAACGCGTCGCCATCAAGATCGTCGTCCGGCCGCACGTCTTCAAGCCCCATCAGCCGTCCGGACAGGTCGCCGTCGATGACGGCCTGCTCCCACGCGTCGGGCAGACCGTCGGCGTCACTGTCGATCCCCACCGTCAGATCGAGGCGGGTGGATTCCGAGGGGTCCCCGATTTCCCATGTGGCGCCGGTCATCTCAAGGGGGACGTAGGAGACGTTATTGATCACGACACGGATGGTGAAGGGGAGCATGGGCCGCAGCGCGGAGACGGTGTACAGCTGGGCGGTGGTGCCGGAGTCCATGCGGACCGAAAGCGAGTAGTTGATGCCGATGCCAATCCCTGAGTCGGTGAAATTGCGGACGATCTCCTGGCCTTCGGCGCCGCTGAGGATGATCGTGCCGGCCCGGGTGCCCAGCGCAGTGCCCTGGGTGTCGCGCACCGAGCCGTAAATGCGATGGAACGGCGCCGGCGGATAGGCCAGCGCGGGCACCGGCACGGCGCACAGAAGTGCGATGCTGGTTAACAAGAATTGAATGCGGGTGCTCATGGTGTTCAATTGCCGGAGTAGGAGTAAGTCTCGAGGTGGAGTTTGATGTCGGTGACCGTGTCGATGAAGGTCTGGAGTCCCGTGTCCGGATCGGAGAGGAGCGTGTTCCCGGGGATGACCAGCTTCCAGCGCGTGTTCCATACCGAGCGGCCGATGAGACGGGAGTTGGTGAACCCGGGATCGCTGGAGAAGTTCGTGCCGTCAGGCACCGCGCGGAATGCCTGGTGCTTGCGCAGGGTGAAGGCCGGTTCGGTAAGTGAGTCGGAGGAGATGAATCCGCGGTTGGTCGAGAAGCCGGAGTTCGCGATATTGAACGGGAGCGGAATGGCCTGGTCTTCGACGACCCATGTGCGCCGGGTATAGACGTCGCCCAGCGGCGGCGCGCGGAGGGTATCAGTGCCGGCGGGGATAAGATAGACGTAAGGCGTGGCGCTGAGCGCGTCGAGACTGGCGAAGCCGGTGCCCGGTTCGTCCGGCGAAACCGCGCCGATGTCGCCCAGCGCGCCGCTCGTGGTGGTCGGCGAGTCCATGCCGACATAACCGGCGAAGGCGATTCCCGAGGATCGGATCTTCGTGGCAAATGACGATGGCGTGAACGTGTGATCGCCGCCGGCCAGCGGATGGCCGAAGAAATTCACGCCGGTCTCGATGAGACTTTCGAAGGAGATGACGATTCCGGGCACGGGCTGTCCGTTGGGATCAGCTGCCTGGAGGCAGTAGCGCTTCACATCCGGATCATCGAGAATGTTCGCCATCCGCGCGGCCTGCAGCCTGTCCTTCCATTCGAGGACGCCGTTGTCGCCATTGATGATGCGGTGCAGTTCATTGCGCAGGGAGAAGGTCGTGCGATAGCGGTCTGGATTGTTGAAACCGAGCCGTGACTTCACCACAGACCAGTCGCCGGCCATCTGCGCGAGCACGCCGGAGAGGCCGGGGTCGCCGGTGGTCGAGGCGCCGAATTGCGGTTGCCCGCCGCTGATCACGCCAAGGGCGCGGGCCTGCGCGATCTTTTGATAGAAGCTGCTCGCAGCCGTGCTCCCATCGGGGTTCAGCAGGCCCGTCTCATAATCGTAAGCGCGCGCGGCAAGGAAGGCATAGCGCGCGGCAAGATCGAAGAGCGTCTTGTATTTCTCGAGCGCCTCGTTGCGGAAGGCGCGGAAGGCGAGGTCCTTCGTGCGGTAGCCCTGAATGATCGCCGAGGCGCGCTGGCGGAAGACTTCACGCGACTGCTGCACGCGCAATCCCTCCGCAGTGACAGCGGCGAGATCGCGGTTCGCCTGGTCGTAGCGGCGGTAGGTGGCATCGATCGCGCCGGAGGAATCGATGTAGTTTTGCAGCGATTGTTGCAGGCCGAGGATCAGTTGTTTGTTCTCGTTCCCCCAGCTGACTTCTGCCAGCGTGAGCTCAAGCAGCCGGCCATAGGCTTCCTTGAGCTGATCATTGATGTCCTTCTGGGTATCTGCGATGGCCTGTGCCCCCCTTAAACCGCTCACGACGCTCCCATAGCTCCCGTTCGCCGCAAGTCGTGCGGCGAATGAAGGGTCATTGGCTGTACCGACAACGCCCGGGGTACCCTCATCCACCGCGTCTTTCACAATTTCCGCCACCTCGATGGTGTGCTCAAGCAGACGACTGATGGTCGCCAATGCTGTATTCGCGGACTCCAGCGCCGTCTGCTGTTGATGGTTCGTCAGCATGAGCATCCTGGTGCTGTTATGCGCGGCGATAGCGGACTGATAGAGCGCCAATTGCTGACTCATCACTTCAGCCAGCCGATTGAAGTCGTAGAGCGCGCCGAAGAAATCCTGCCGGGCGAGCAGTTCGTTCGACACGGCGGTCTGGATGCGGCCGGGGCTCGCGCGGCGCCCGGTCCACCCCTCCGGCTTGCGAAAGGTGCCGCTGATCGCATCCAGGGTGAATTCGACGGGGCCACTGATTCCGGCCGGGACTTCCACCACCGTTGGTGGCGTATAGTCCGGATCATCGGGGTCGGACAGATCATCGGGGTCGATGAGGGGGGCGTTGGGATTGATGAGCGTGCCGGTTGGAGCGAGCTCACCATTCGCCATGGCCACCGATGCGGGCGACATCCCGGTGTAGAGCGTGTATTGTGTCCGGCCGACCGGCGTAAAATTGCCGCCGGCCAGGTCCTCGGTGATCTCGACATACATCGGATGGAACAGATCGGGTCCTGTGTAGCCTTGCTGGTAAGTCTTGCCCGGCCCTACATCGTCGGGATATGGCGTGCCGTAGATTTCGATGAGCTGGTTGGTAAAGGCGCGCTCCTGCTCGGCGATCGCATTGCGCTGGCCGGCGAGCGTCTCCTCCTGGCGGCGGAGGAATTGTGTGGAGTCCTTTGCGTTGATGAAGGCGGCGGACGCATTCTGCAGTGCACTGATGGCGCGTTCGTAGATCTGCTCGAAGTGCGTTTTCCCGGCGTCGATCTCAGTGGGCGAGATGTCGAATGCGAGCGCGCCGCGGCTTAGACCGAGCGGATTCAGGCGTGCGTCCGCGTTGTCCAGCGTTTGCTGGACGGCGGTAGCCCGGGTGACGATTTCCGCGAGTTCCGGCACGGTCGTCCGGTCGATTTTCTGGATGCCCTCGTGATTCGGATCCGGATCGACCGCGGGGAGCAGCGAGTTTGCCGTAACCCAGTGCAGGTATGCTCCCTGACCTGCGCGGCACGCCCAGTCGTCGGTGCCCCATGCCCGCACCTGTCCCGTCGTGGCATTGGTGCGGCCATCGCGCAGATTGCTCCACCCGGGAGTCTCCGCGGCGGTCCAGGCCTGACGATAAGTGAGGTCCAGGGTTTGGCTGGCCGTACGGGCGAGCGCGGCGGCGGCGCCGGCAAATTTCCGTTCGTCCAGATAATCGACCTGCACCGGTACGCCGGCGACGAGCACGGCCTCGGTGCGCGGCGTCCAGGAGAAGTTCGGGTTGCTGAGCAGACTATAATAACCGGTCAGGGCCGTAAGATAGTGGCCATAAGCGTCGCCGTTGCCCTGTGGGTAGAGGGCCGCGGCATCGGCTTCCTCCACGTCGCCGTCCCCATTCATGTCCCGAATGTTATAGTTCAGGGCGTAGATGGCTTCGCCGGAGAGAATGCCGCGGGTGTAGTTCCAGACCATCCGGTTATAGACTGGCGCGACCCGGGTGCCGGGCTGGAGGAAATCATCGCGCCCGCGGAGCAGGCCGAGTTCCTCCTCCAACAGCGTGGGCACCTGACCCTTGAAGGCGAAGAGCGCGGTCGCTACGTCGCCAAAGGTGCGGCCATCGTCGAGGCCAAAGGCGATGGTCGGATTCGCCGCGTCGGCGAACGCTTCGTTGCCGAGGATGGTGTAGAGATCGCTGAGGTAGCCGGCGGCGAGCAGCAGCGCGTCGTTGGCAGCATCGTAGTTGATGGGCGGATTGCCCTCGATGCTCAATCCGCGCCCGCGCCGCAGGATGGTCTCGTAGATTTCGATGAGCCCGAAGTCGTTGATGTTTTCGAGATTCAGTGCGATGTCGCCCTCCCAGCGGCGGCCCGCCTGCATGACCATGCTCACGTCCGTATCGACCGGGTTGTTGAAGAGATCAGTGATGCGCTGCTGGAAAGGGTTGATCCCGGCGAGGGCGCGTTTGATCCAGCCTTCGGCAAGCTGCGGGGTTACCCATTTCGACCAGCCGGCCATGGGAACGTGGGCGGCGTTATCGGATTCGCGCGGGCGGAAGCGCATGGTGAAGTAATTGTCCGTGAGCGTGAGGATGCTGTTGCCCTGGATGGTATGGCGCACCTTGCCGACGACCGAGCCGCTCACCTCACCGGCCACGTCGTCCGGGCCGGGCGGGAGCGGAATCCACGCCGCGAGATTCTCGGTTTCGTTCGAGGCTTCGAGCCGCGCGTTGATGCTCGCGGGGAAGCCCGCATCGGCAGCGCTGGTCAGCTCAAGCGTGAGCACGTTGGTGCCGTCCGTCAGCGCATTCGGGTCGATCTCGAAGATCAGCGGCAGCGGCGAGATGGCCGCGCCGGGCGAGCCGGTGGGCACCGAACTGGTCTGCCCGGCGAGATTCCATGTCGCGACTTTCGCCTGGTTCGCATACACGGCCACGCCCTCGTGAATGCCGAGCGCGAGGCTAACGAAAAGCCGGTAGGGTTGCTGCGGGACGGTGAAGGTGCGGCGCAGGATGGCGTGCGGACGCGTGGTGCCGTTGGCGGCCGTGCCGAGGCCGTCGTTCACGACCACCTGCTGCGTCGGGAGATTCACCGCGACACCAGCCGAGAGGTCGGCATCGGGGGCGCGGTAGTTCTCAAAGTCCGCGCCGGGGTTGGAAATCAGCGTCCATTCGGTGTCCGCCGCACCAGTGCTGTCGCCGAGGAGCAGCGCGCGCTGGAACGTGTAGAGCAGCGGCGGCGCACCGTCGATCGGCGGCGAATAGCGCCACTCGAATTCGTAGTCCCCGGGATGGCCCGCGAAGTCGGCGGAATGCTGCAGCGTGAGCTTCTCATCGAGCGGATTGGCCGGCGCGATGACCTTCAACTCACCGCGAACCACCGGCGGCGTGACACGAAAAATGTGCAGGCTTACCGGCTCGCCCGGCGGCGTGAAGGCGCGGCCATTTCCCGTGATCATGACCACGTAGCCGGATCCGCCGCCAATCCCCGCCACGGCATAGGAATCGACCGCGATGTCATCGTCGTTCACTTCCGCGATCTGCGTCGGGCCGACGGTGGCGTCGCGGTTGTGATCGACGATGTAGGAGCCGGCCTGCGCGGGATCTTCGATAAACGTCTCCACCGTCGTTTTCAGTTGGCCGATGGCGGTATCCCATGCCGCCTTCTCCGTGTCGTCCTGCGCGCACAGTGCCCTGGCAGCGGTGACATCCTCCGCGCTCATCACATTCAGTTGGAGATATTTCTCGCCCACCGTCTCGTCCTTGAACTCCCCAACGAAGATCAGCGATCCCTCCGCACCGGCATTCGGATCGAAGTAAAGGCGCTGACTGAGGTGAGGCGGCAGATTCGGGAAGTATTTTTTCCCGAGATAGCTGCTCGTTTTCACGCTGCCGGGGATGGCTGCGAGCCCGTCGGGATCGAGCGGGTGTGTCTTCGCGCGGGTCGGATCGTAAAGGCTCGCGCTCTTCAGCCGGTCGGCGAAGGCGAGCGCCGGCGTCGCGTCCCCGGCGATGGATTGCTGATAGAGCAACTCCGCGCTGGTCTGGCCGCGCACGGCGGGCAGTCCGAGCCTGGCAACGGTGAGCGTTTCGCTGATTCGCAACTCGGGCACCGAAACCGGCCATTTTGGGGTGAAAACGATGTCGAGCGGCTGGCCCGTGGCCGGATCGCCGGCGTAAGCGCCCGGCACGCCTGGGCGCAGATAGGGCACGATGGTCCCCGCCGCAGGCTGTGAGGCAAGGTCGGGGAAGTGGAAGCCCGGCATCGTCTGGTAGAAGTAGCGCATGCGGAAGTTTGGTGCGGGTGCGGCGCTGTTGCCGCCGTGCGGGCCGCGATACACCCAGTGTGTGCCCTTGCGGTCTTCGAAGGTGAATTTCTGATAGTGCTCGAAGGCCGGGTCGCGATCGGGATCGAATCCCGGCGCGGGATCCGCGGGCGCATCCGGAACTTCGTAATTGGCCACGCTGCGATCGGCTTTGATCGGCAGCGATAGGATCGGCAGCGGCATCGGGGCCTGCAGCACCAGGCCGGCGGTCGCGTTGTAGTTGAAGGTATAAGTCGCGTCTTCGCGGAGCACCTGGAAGACAGCCATCGCCGGGCGCGCGTCGGCTTCGGTATAGCGAACCAATACATACGGCTCCGAGGAACTCGCGATGTTCAAGTCGTCGCGCAGCGCCCACGCGCGGCCATTGATCATCAGCGCGTGCTCTTCGTTCGGGTTATAGCCGGGGAGCGTGGAGTCGTTTTGATAATAGATCGAGCCGCTGGCCTGCAGACTTGGCAGGGCGTCGCTGCCCTTGTTGCTTGCGAGGACGATCTTCGGCGTCGTCGCTGGCCAGCGCAGGCCGTAGCGCTGCACAAAGGCCGGCCAGAGCGTGCCGGTGATCTTCGTGCCGGGCGGACGGCTCTTGCGATACCACCAGACTTCGAGCCGGTCGTTATCGGGCAGCGCATTGACGCCGATGATCGCGCCCTTCGCTGCTTCCGTGAAGCCGTTCACGAAGGGATCCTTGTAAGCGGTCACGTCGAACGCCGTGCCCGCGGGCTGCCGGAGGTAGCCGACGAGCGAATCGTTCCCCCCCACCGGCGGATCAAGGCGCTGGCCGACGTCGCGCATCAGCACGAGCGGCGACGCGACGGGCGTGTCCTGGAAAACCTGCAGCGTCACCGCCGCCGTTTCGCTGATCGCACCGCCGGTGATCTTTTGAATCTCGCCAGTGAGGTAGTTTACTGAATAGTCCACGCCTTCGACGTACGCACGCGCCGGATCGTTAGGATCGACGAGCGAGACATTGCCGATGCCGGTGAAGCCGGTCATGAAGAGGCCTGTCTCCGGATCGAAGGCCGCGGTGAACTGGCGGGTGTCGAACGTCGAGTCGAGCCGTGAGAAGACGCGCTCGAACCAGATGTCCTCGTCCCGGCTGAAACGCAGCAGCGCGCGGTTCGCCGGATCACTCAAAGTGAGATCGGTGCGGAAGAGATTTCCCGGCGCGAGTTTCGCCTGCTGGCTGGTCGGATCGTCCTGATAGACCAGCGCCGGGTTATTTGCCGAAGCCAGCGCCACCGCCGTATCGAGCGAAGCCTGCGCGCCCTCCGCCGTGCCGGCGTCGGGCCGCGCGTAGAGCGAGTATTGATCCAGCGAAGCCGGCCAGTCCTGGAGATAGCCGGTATAAAACTTCGGCCACGCGATGTCCAGTTCGGCGCGCTCCAGCCAGAAGATCAGCACTTCATTGCTCACCTGCTGCTCGACGCCATTCACGAACACGCCCGGGGCGGTCCGGCGGATGGCGTAAAGCGTGCGCTTTGTGCCGCCGAGTGAGATGTGCTCGTGGAGATAAGGCGTGTCCGCTCCATTCATGCCGGCGGCGACGGTGGCGCTGAGCGCGGGATCGCCGTCGGGCGGCGCGACCACACCGCCGATATCCGCATGGATCGTGATGGGGCGCTCTTCCTTGACGACATTGACGATTTCGTAGCCGAGTTGTTCGCGGGTGACGCCGTCAGGATCGAGGTTGCCGAGGTATTCGAGGAAGACACGGCCCTCGCGATTGTAAGCGTGGATGAGGCCGTCGAGCGTATCATACCACAGCGTGCGCAACTCCGGCGGAAACTGCGCTCCCGGGTCGGGCGGAGTGACATAGGGTGAAACGAACTCCGCCGGCACCGTGCGCGGGACCAGCGAGTTATACACGATATTGATCGCCCCGACGCGCGAGGGCGGCACGACGATCTTCGGCCCGGTGAAACCCTTCTCCGTCCAGAAAATCTTCCGCTCGGGCTTGGCCGGAGAGGTCGAGATGCCATAGACCTGCGAAAAAATGTTCCCGCTGACGCGCTCCTTCCACTCGATGACGACGACGCCCGGCTGCGTGGCATAGACTTTCCCGGCATGCGGGCTGAAGTAGAAAAGCGGATTCACGACGGAGTTCGTGGGTGGATCCTGATAAGTGTTCGCGGGTTGCGGGAGGTAGAAGTCTGCGGGCGCCGGCTGGCCGTTGGACTGGACGAGTGGCACCGGAATCTCCGCTCCGAGCGAATAGGAAACCTGGAAGAGCACAACGGGCCGCGACATGCGTACGCTCGCCAGCTTCACCCCGCCGCCGGAAGGCAGCGTGAGCGTGGTCGGGCCGAGCGCGGTCGTCGGGCTTCCGGCGAAGACCGAACCAAACGGGCCGGCGATGCGGGTGGTGGCCCAGCCGCCGAAGGCCGTCCCGCTTTTGAATTGCAGGTCGTAGGCAGCCCGGGTGAGATCGGCGAGACCGGGGGTGAGCGGATCGCCCGGCGGCACGACCGGCGCGCCTTGCAGGCTGAAGCGATTGCGAAAGCCATTGGCGACCTGCGGCTGCCCCTGCGCGAGCAGCGACTCCGCGCTTGCGAGGCAGAGCAGGAGCAGCGGGATCAGCCAGCGAAATGATTTCATGGCAACAGTTTTCCCGCGAGGGCTAGTGGCTGCTGACGCTGGCCGTTTTGACCGACTGATCCCTGCCTGACGCATCGGAGCGTGCCGCGAGTTTGGTTACCACTCCTTCGAGTGCGGCCAGACGCGCTTTCAACCCGGCGTTCTCCTCCTGCAGAGCCCGCACTTCCTCGTCCTTCTCCTTCTTGATCTGCTGGATCGCCGAGATGCCGGTGGTGAAGATCCGGTTGTAATCGACCGAGAGAAAATCGTCCACCTTCCGGCCGAACACGAAGACGCGCTTCGGTTCCGCCGTGAAACCGCCAACCACGAAAGTGTGGTTGTCCTGAATCTCCGTCACGGCGTGTTC
The DNA here is from genome assembly GCA_964523105.1 of uncultured Akkermansia sp. Lineage (GTDB taxonomy): Bacteria > Verrucomicrobiota > Verrucomicrobiia > Verrucomicrobiales > V1-33 > V1-33. The sequence continues at coordinate 347,115 of CAZFZN010000002.1, read as the reverse complement.
CGTGACGGCGTCATCGGTGATCAGCCGCACCGTGTCGCCGTTCTTCAGTCCGTGCGCCTTTTCGAGACGCAGGCTCAAGGCTCCCGCCGGCCCGGCGCATTTAAGAATGTCCGCCACCGCATAGATGTCGGGAATATATCCCGAAGCCTTCGTCACAGCTTCAGGAATGAGGGTCTGCACCTCCTGGGCGATGAATCCTTTCTGGAGCGCATCGCCCTGCGTTACCCGATCCTTCTGTCGATAGTCGGTCACCTGTAGTTTTTGCACCGTCTCCAAGTCCGCACGCGAGTCCGCACGCCGCGTGATGTCTTTGATCCGGGCATCCGATGAAGCATGGTACCCCTGCGCTTCGACATAGCCGTCAGCCTTGATGCAGACCCCGAGGCCGCCGCTGGTGAAAGCCGCGATTCCCGGGCCGTTGAAGTACCAGCCCCCGGATAAGTTGCGGGTGGCCGATGTGCCTACATGGAGCGGGGCGAGCGGGGCGGTGGTGCCGATCCCCACGTGGCCGCCTTTCTTGATGATCATTCGCGAGATGCCCGGGTTCTCGATGAAGTTCAGACCATGAACGCCTGGGAGAGAAATCCGCTCGTCGCTTGCGATCGTGAAGCCATTGTTCGCGTCGAAGTGGCGCAAGCGAATCCCGGAGCGTCGCAGGTCTCCCCCGGCGGTATCCACGGTGATGTAGTTGTTCTGCTGATCGGCAAAACTGCCCACACTCAACCGTTCAGGCGGGGTGGTGGTTCCAATGCCGACATTTCCACCTTTTTTGATCACCATTCTCGAAGCAGCCGGAGCCCCGTTCTCGATAAAGTTCAGCCCCAACACGCCCGCGGGTGAAATCCGCTCGTCGCTTTCGATGGTGAAGCCATTGTTCGCATCGAAGTGGCGCAAGCGAATGCCAGAGCGCCACTGATTGCCGCCGTCCGTCTCCACGGAGATGTAATTGTTTTGCGCCTCTCCAAAGGTTCCAACGGTCAGCCGTTCGGGCGGATTCGAGTTCCCGATCCCCAATCTTGCGTTGATTGTCTGATTCGCGGTAAACGTGTTGGCGGTATTTCGGCGCGCGACGGTTGTGGTGAGCCGCGAGTCGGGCACCGTGCCGGTGGTCAAAGCGGATGCGTGCAGGGCTGTGAGGCCGCTTCCGTTTCCCGTGAACGATGCGGCGTTCGCCGGACCGTTGATGGTCAGTCCGCCTTCAGCGAAAATGTGGACTTTGCGATTCGCGCCGGTGGTTCCCGCGCCGATGATGTCCAGGGAGCCCGCCGCAGTGTTGTAGTTCATTTTGCCCGCATCAGCGTGTTTGGCTGCCACGCCTGCGCCAAATTCCAGCACATTGGCGCCGTTGATCCTCCCCGGACCCGCGAGGGTGAAATTGTTGATTGTCGCCGTGCTCAGTTGGGAGGTTCCCGTGGTCTGAGTGACCAGGTTCGCTTCAAACGCCCGGTGGGCGACGAGCGAGAAGGGCGAAGACAGGAAGGCAAGGCGGGGAGTGATTTCCGCGGGCGCCTGCGGGGGGGTGATTACGGTAAGGCCGAGGTAGCGTTCGGTGGTGTTGAAAGCATCGCGCAAATCGGTTATGGTGCCTTCATTGCCGCCGCCGCCGGCGGGGATGCGCACACCAGTCCCCAGCCGCACGGAGAAGGCGCCTTTGTCCACGGTCACGATCTGCGATTCCGCCCAGAGGGGAGTGCCGCCGCTTTGAAGAGCATAGATGCGGAATTGCATCGTGTAATTCGTCGGCGTCGTCGGCGCGAGCGGGTTGCCCGCGGCGTCGAGCATCTGGCCCTGGTAGTCGATGGTTGCAGGCGCGCCGGCGACCTGAGCCCGGGCGGGAGGCTGGAGCGCAACGAGGAGCAGGAGTGTGAAAAGCGGGAGGAGGCGGGCGGTGAGTTTCATAGCGATGTGAGGAATTGCGGAGGATGGAGGCGCGCGGCTTGCGATCCGGCGTGGAGGCTGGAGGATTGACGGGGTTTTGGTCCCGGGCGTGGACGAGTGGATCGTGAGATCATGGCCCGCCGGTGAGCAGGGAGGGGACGGCGGCGATGCGGCGCAGCACGAAGGCGCCCGAGACGCTGACCGGTGTGGCGCGCAGGCCGGTGATCGTTTCCTGATAGGTGCCGCCGAGCGTGGTGCTGCCAATGCCGTTGTCGGTGACGCCGGGCAGCGTGGGAGTGAAGGTCAGCGTGACGGCCCGCGTGATATTCGGCGACTCGACGCCCGCCGGGAGCAGCGTCTCGAAACGCGGGTCGAGATTGTCGTGATCCGGATGGTAGGTGTGGAGGAAGGGATTCGTCGGCGCGTTATAGCCAAGCGGCACATTGAAGCTGAGCGTCCCGCTCAGGCCGATCCCGCCGGTGCCCGCCCACGTATTTCCCGGCGGAAAGCTCGCGGTGGAAAAACGCGCCACTTTGCCCGTCGAAGCAGTGGTGACGAGCGCCTCCGAAGCACCCGCGATCATCGCTTCGCCGGCCGCGCCGACATAGACCTGCTGGAGCATCGTGACCCCGCCCGCGTCCGTGCGGTGCAGGATGAGGCGGATGGGGAAAGCCGACGGCGCCGCGGCATTGGCGACGGTGCTCTGGCCAATGGTCTGATCGACCGCCGTCACCACGGCAGAGCCAATCCAGAGACCGGTGAAGGAAGGCACCTCGGCCCGCACGCCGAGATCGATGCGGGTGAGATTCAGCGAATCGCTTACCTGGAGCAGGCTCTGAAAGACCGCTCCCGTCGCGCTGCCCATCGCCGGGCGATCGAGCGCGAGAGTGACCTCCGTTTGCTCGCCCGGACCGAGCGTGCGCGAGAGGCCGGAGCCGAGCGGCGTGTAGGTGAAATCAAGGGTCGCAGCATCGCGCGGCCCGCGTACCAGCAGCGGCACCGGCCCGGCGATTGGAGCCTGCCCGGCTGGCGGCGTGGCCGAGGGCGCGGGCGCGAGCGTCGCGGTGACGCCAAGATTCTTCGCCGGATCGATAGCATTCCGCAGGCGGACGGTGACGGCACTGAGCGCCGCCCCGAAATCGAGCGTGGAGCCGAGGACCGTAACCTCGACCGGACCGTAGTACCGGGTCTGATCATTCGTATTGAGCCAATAGGCTTTTCCGCGGCTCAACGCGGTGGTGCGCGGCGTGCCAATGAATACAGGATTTTTCGGATTCACCGCGCTGAGGGCACCACCACGATAAGTATAGACGGGCGGATTGAACTTCAGCACGGAGTCGAAGGAAAAAAACTGCTCGATACTCCGCTCGCTGGAAGAGTCCGGGGTGAGCATCGGGAAGCCCACGAGATTCCGCCCCGAGCGGGCCAGCGAATAACGCGGCGGCACCGGCCGCCCGGTGAGCGAGAGCGTGAAACCGCTGCCCGTCACCTTCACCAGATAAGCAGAGCCGGGGAGCATCCGTGTGAGCGTGGTCCCGGCCGGATTTCCCCGCCGCCACACCTGCCATGCCACGTCCTGCGCGAGCGGCACTGCCGGCGAAGTCGCAAATTTCCCCGCGCCGCCCACCGGATTCCAGAGCCAGACTTCCTCAATCCCCGGGGAGCCCGCGAGCAGGTCATCGAGCGTCTCATGGGTGCAGTCCTGCGAGACCCAAATGCCATTCCAACCGGGCAGGAGCGGATAGGGTTCCGTGACCCACTGCGCCCGGGAGGCGGTAGCGCAAATCAAAAGCGCGAGGAGCACAGCGCAAGTATGGCGGAAACCCAGTGAGTTAGGACTTATCGCCGCACCCCCGGCTGGGCGGCACGCCGGACTCGCATGGCGGTAAGCCGCACTACAGTTGTTGAAGATTGTTTTCATGGGCGAGAAATGACGGACGGTGAGGCGGATGGAGATTTCTGTTCTTGTCAGTGTATCCACAAAACCGGCCCTCGCGGCGACCGACCCGTATCCCGTCACCAGGTAATGGCGGAATTCGCCGCCCATTCACGCCAACGGGTTTCAATTTTATTTTGAGGCCGGGCTGTTAACCAATCGCGGTAGCATGATTCCGCACGACAGGCGGGGGAACACCGCCAGCCCATTCAGCAACTGCGCCTGCAGCAGCGACCCCGCTCCGCGCGCGATTCGAATGTCCGGCTGGAGTGACTTCCGGGTCAAGCGCAGCCGGGAGTCAAAGCGCGCTCCGTTTCCGTTACGCAGGTCATCTCCGGTGGAGAATCCATCGTGCAGCCGGCCGGACTAAATTTGTCAGGGATGAATCCATGCTCCCTGTCGCCCGGTCATTCTTTTCGAATCGCCCCCTTCAGCCAGGCACGGGCAAAATACCAGTGCCGGTCCGCGCTGCGCGGGGAAATCTCGAGGGCCTCGGCGATTTCCGGGATGGTCAGCCCGACAAAATAGCGCAGCTTGACCACCGCCGACGCCATGGCGTCCTCCGCGGCCAGAGCATCAAGGGCGTCATGCACCGCCAGGATTTCGTCCGTGGGGGCCGTCGGTTCGATCACGGCTTCGTCCACCTCGGCGAGGGAGCGCGGCTGTTCCCGCTTCAAGCTGGCCTTCTCCCGGGCTTTGTCGATCAGGATGCGCCGCATGGCTTCTGCGGCCGCCCCAAAGAAGTGACTCCGTCCGCGCCACTGCTGCCGGTCGGAACCCGCCAGCTTCAGCCATACTTCGTGAACCAGCGCCGTGGCCTGCAGCGTCTGCCCGGGTTTCTCACCGGCCAGCCGGGAGGCCGCGAGTCTGCGCAGCTCGTCGTAAACCAGTGGAAGCAGCTGATCGGCAGCGCGGGGATCGCCCTGATCAATGTTGCTGAGAATTTGGGTGACGTCTGACATCGGGACCAAGCGTAGGCAGCACCTTCAGAAGGCCAATGCATTTGCGCGTAACATTCGCCGGTCCCGTGCCCTCAAATCAAGGACCGGCGAGACGGGCCAGGGCACGACAAGGCGAGACAGGGAGTGGCGACATTCCTGTCGCCGTAGAAGTTCGGCCCTTACGCCGAGCCGGACTTTCCGGTGCTCACGTCCACGGTGGATTTCACCGGTTGGGAAAAGCCCGGCTTCCCCGGGAACAACATCGCCGTCCGCGGCCTCATCATCAAACTGCCGCACGACCTCTGCCTGTGCTTCGACCGGAAATCTCAGGCGCGTCGTTGCGGTGTCACCGCCACAGGGAACTCTCGACAATGGAACGGATTGCCGCCAGAAGCTACCCATGGACACAGCGCCGCACGATCATTGTCTCCCGGTTAGGGCGGAGGAACTGCTGCCCCTCGTTTATGAGGAACTGAGGCGCATGGCGGCGCAGCGGATGTCGCGGGAAGCACCGGGCCAAACACTTCAGGCTACCGCTCTGGTGCATGAGGCATGGCTCAAACTGGGCGCCGGTTGTTTCGACAGCCGTGCGCACTTCTTCGCGGCCGCGGCCGAGGCCATGCGGCGAATCCTCGTGGACAACGCCCGCCGCAAACAGGCGGGGAAGCACGGCGGCGGGATGCAGCGGGCCGACTGGTCGTCGCTGGACGTTGCCGCGGAAGCGCCGGATGAACAGGTGCTCGCCGTCCATGAGGCGCTCGACAGACTGGCCGCGCGCGACCCGCTCGGCGCGGAACTCATCAAGCTCCGCTTTTTCGCCGGCCTGCCCAATGTGGAGGCCGCGGAACTGCTGGGCCTGTCCGAGCGCACCGCCAAACGCACATGGGCTTATGCCCGGGCATGGTTGTTCGAGGAGTTGAGACGGCGATATTGAAGCCGCGGCAGGCGGGGCCGCGATTTAGAGAAAATAACTGGCCCAATGCGAGGCGGCCTTTCGCATGATGCATTGAACACCGTCTTCACCATGAACACTCTCCCGCCGGGCGACGACCTCGAACGCCGCCTCTTTGACGAAGCCCTTGATCAGCCCGCCGGTGCGGCGCGCGGGGCGTGGCTTGCCGGTGCCTGTGCGGGCGATGCGGATCTCAAATGCCGCATCTCCGCGCTCCTCCGGGTTCATGAGCAGGAATCGCAGTTCCTTCCCGGCAACCGGCCCACGGTCATGGCCGCACCCTCCGAACAGCCCGGCGAACGCATCGGGGCCTACAAGCTGCGCGAGAAGATCGGGCAGGGCGGCTTCGGCACGGTGTGGGTAGCGGACCAGGAACAGCCGGTGCGGCGCCGCGTGGCGCTGAAGATTATCAAACTCGGCATGGACACGAAAGAGGTCATCGCGCGTTTCGAGCAGGAGCGTCAGGCGCTGGCTTTGATGGATCATCCGAATATCGCGAAGGTCCTGGATGCCGGGGCCACGGACACGGGCCGCCCTTTCTTCGTCATGGAACTGGTGCGCGGCGTGAAGATCACGGACTATTGCGACGAGCAGCAGCTCTCCACGCCGGAGCGCATCTGGCTCTTCATTACCGTCTGTCAGGCGGTCCAGCACGCGCACCAGAAAGGTGTGATTCACCGTGATCTCAAACCGTCGAACATTCTCGTCACGGTCAACGACGGCAGGCCTGTGCCGAAGGTGATTGATTTCGGCGTCGCCAAGGCAACGCAGGGACGTCTCAGCGAAGCGACCATCTACACGCAATTCCAGCAGATGATCGGCACGCCGCTCTACATGTCACCGGAGCAGGCGGACATGACCTCGCTCGACGTGGATACGCGCAGCGACATCTACGCACTGGGCGTGCTGCTCTATGAACTGCTCACCGGGCACACGCCGATAGACCATGACACCATGGCGCGCGCCGGCATGGATGAAATGCGGCGCCTCATTCGCGAAGTGGACCCGCCGCGGCCTTCGCTGCGGCTGAAAACGCTCGTCGGCAATGCACTCACCACCGCCGCAAAACGCCGCCACACCGATCCCGCGCGGCTGCCGGGCACGTTGCGCGGCGATCTCGACTGGATCGTGATGAAGTGCCTCGAGAAAGACCGCGGCCGCCGTTACGACACGGCGAACGGCCTCGCGCTCGATCTCCGGCGTCACCTGCAAAACGAGGTCATCAGCGCGCGTCCGCCGACCACGGCCTATCTGCTGAGCAAGCTCCTGCGGCGCAACAAGGCCGTCTTCGCCGCCGGCTCGGCCATTGCCGCATCGCTGGTCATCGGCGCAGGTGTCAGCGTGTGGCAGGCGGTGCGTGCTACGGGTGCGGAGCGCGAGCAGCGCACGCTGCGCATCGCCGCCGACAAAGCGCGCGATGTGGCGAACGCGAGTGAGCAGCAGGCGAAAATTGAGGCCGAACGCAGCCAGCAGGCGGCGGCATTCATTCAATCCATCTTCACCGGACTCGACACTGCCGCCGCGCAGGGTGAGGATCGTCAGGTGATATACGGCATTGTCGGGCGCGCCATGCGCCGGGCCGAGATGGAACTGACGAATCAGCCGGAGGTGCAGATCGAGATCGTCTCCGCCATCGGTCAGTGCTTCGATCGCCTCGACCTGCCGAACCACGCGTATGAAAGCGCGCTCCGCGCCGTGGCTTTGGGGCGGGCCAGATTCGGCGAAGAATCCACGCGCACGGCGGAGTTGATGACCGTCGCGGCGGCCCGTGCGGTTCGTGATCAACGGATGAAGGAGGCGGAGTCCCACGCCTTGCGCGCGCTGGAAATGCTGCGCCGCACCGCCGGCCCGGAGCACAAGGCCACGCTCGCCGCCCTGCGGGAGTTGGGGCACGTCTTCTGCGAGACGAGCCGCCCGGCGGAGGCCGAGCGGGTGCTGCGGGAATACCTTGGGCCCGCCGATCGCGTGCTCGGCAATGACGACGCAGACCACATCGCCGCGCGGGTGCATCTCGCGCGCTCCCTGGCTGATCAAAACCGGCCCGCGGAGGCGGAACCGCTGCTGCGCGAGGCTGCCGCCGGCTACGAGCGCATCGCCGGATTCGCCGGCCGCCGGCTTTCATCCGTGACGCGTTCGCTGTGCGAATCTTTGGTGCAGCAGCACAAGGCAGTGGACGCGGAAGCCGTCGCGCGCAGCCTGGTGAATCGCCTGCGCGAGGTGGAGGCGTGGCATCCCGAAGCCTTACAACTCGCGCTGCGCTTCGCCATCATCCTGACCGCGAACGGCAAGGAAGCCGAGGCCGGTGACGTGCTCCGTGAAGCCTTCGACAACGCGCGCAGTTCCTTCCGTTCCGGATTTCCGGTGACCGCCGAAATCATGCAGGAACTGGACCGCTGGTACCGGAGGAATGGCCAGCCCGACAAAGCCGATGACCTGCCGCGCCTCATGGCGGAGCGCAGGCCACCGCGCGCCGCGAACGGACTGGCCGCAAGCCTGCCGCCGCTGGAAGCGAAACTCCGCGCTGATGAAACCGACGCATTTGTCGCGCTCAACCTCACGGCGTATCTTGCATGGCTGGGCCGCACTGAGGAGGCGCGCACCACGGCCCGCCGCATGATCGAGCGCCTCGTGAACACGGAGCATTCACAGTCCGCTGAGCAGTCGGCGAAATCGGCGGCCATGATTCCTGGCGCGGACAACGAGGTGCTGGAAAAAGCCGCCGTCCTCGCCCGCCGGGCGCTGGATGCCGGCAGGGAGAGCACGCTGCTCCCTTATTTCCAAATGTGCGTCGGCATGGTCGAATACCGGCGCGGGAATTATGCAGAGGCCGAATCGCATTTGGCGGCAGTGCATTTCGGCGTTATCAACGGCCTCGGCACGACTCAGTTTTACCGCGCCATGATCGCCGTGAAACAGTCGCGCATGGAGGATGCCCGCCGCCTGTTCGATGAAGGCACCGTGCTCACGCCATCATTGCCTGCCGACGAATCCGCCCCGCTCGCCGGCGGCGGCGACCACGACACGCTCATCGCCTGGCTCGCGCTCAAAGAAGCCTGCGCGATGCTCGACGCGGTGAAGTGAGCACTCTCTTTTCCAACGCACCCACCACACACCCATGAAACTCACCGCTCTGCTCTTCGTCTTTCGCTTCGCCTTCCTCACTCCGCTCCCCGCCGCGGAGCCGCCGAAACTGCACGTGGCCGCGCGCGCGGGGGATCGTGAGGCCATTCATTCACTGCTCGCCGGCGGCGCGGACGTGAACGCACGCGATGACGCGGGCAACACGCCGCTCATGGTCGCGGCCATGTGCGCCGACGCGGAGACGGTGAACACATTGCTCAAAGCCGGAGCGGACGTGAAGGCGAAGAACAAAGCCGGCGCGACGGCGCTGCTGCGTGCCGCAACATTTCCGGCCAGAGCGGAATTGCTCCTAACCGCCGGCGCGGACGTCGCGGTGCAATCGGAGTCAGGCAACTCCGCGCTGATGCTGGCGGCGCGAAAGCCCGGCAACTCCGCGCTGGTGAAGCGCCTGCTGGAACGCGGCGCGGACGTGAACGCGAAGAACGGGCTGGGAGCCACGGCGCTCATGGGCGCGGTCGCCGCCGGCGATGCCGACAGCGTGAATCTGCTGCTCGACAAGGGCGCGGACGTGAACGCCGCACCGGCCATGAGCGGCGAAGGATTCATCTTCGGCGGAGGACGCACGCCGCTGATGTGGGCAGCCTTTCGCGGCGATGTTGACCTTGTGAAACTGCTGCTCGCCCGTGGCGCGAAAGTGGACGCCTTCACTCTCGCTGGCACTGCGCTATCGCACGCCGCGTGGGGCGGACACGCGACGACGGCGAAGCTGCTCCTGGATGCCGGCGCACCGGTGGATCAGCGCGACCTCATCGCCAACTACACGCCGCTGCACTGGGCCGCGTCATCCGAGCGTCTGGATGCCAGCCTCGTGGAACTGCTCATCGCGCATCGCGCCGATGTGAATGCGGAAGGTGGTCAGCCGGTGGATGCATTCCTCGGTGCGACGAAGACACCACTCCAGCTCGCGCGGAAACGCGGCGACACGCCCATCGTACAGGCTTTGCTGAAAGCCGGCGCGCGCGAGGGCGCAGCGGAGGAGCCCAAGCAACTGCCGCCGCCGGCGCGCACACTCGACGGCCCGGCGGACGATGCCGCGATTGCTGCCGCCATTCAGAAGGCGCTGCCGCCGCTGCAACGGACGGCGGAGTTTTCCGCGGCGTCCTTCCGCAAACACGCGACTAGGCAGTCGTGCGTTTCTTGTCACCAGCAGGACCTGCCGCTCAGTGCAATGAGCCTCGCGCGCTCGCGCGGCTTTGCCGTCGCGGAACCGGTCGCGCGACAAACGGTGGTGCTGATGGAGGAATTCGCTCAGTGGATGCTGGAACTGGATTCGCAGACTTTGTTCCATCCCGATCCGGCGATCGGGAACGGCTACGCGCTGATGGCTCTGCACCTTGAGAAGCGCCCGGCGTCGCCCACGACGGACGCTCATGCGCATCAGCTCACCGTCATTCAGCTGCCTGACGGATCGTGGGAGTGGAATCTCCCGCGCCCGCCGATCCAGTCGAGCGCCATCACCGCCACGGCGCTCGCCGTGCAGGGATTGAAGCACTACGCCATTCCCGGACGGAAAAAGGAATTCGATGAACGCATCGCCCGCGCCAGTCAGTGGCTCGCGTCGGCAAAAGCGGAAACCACGGACGAACGCGTATATCAAATTCTTGGCCTCGCATGGGCCGGCGGCGAAGAGGCGCGGCGGCGCGCGCTGGCGGAGGAATTGATCCGCGACCAGCGCTCCGACGGCGGCTGGGCGCAGTTGGCAAAGCTGAAGAGCGACGCCTTCGCCACCGGCCTCGCGCTCTACGCCTTGCAGGAAGGCGCTGCGCTGCCGCCCAGCCACGGCGCGGTGAAAAAGGGCGCCGCCTTTCTCGTGCGCACACAACTTGCCGACGGCACCTGGTTCGTGCCACGGCGCACGTTTCCATTTCAGCCGCCGATGGACAGCGGCTTTGGCCACGGTGCGGACGGCTGGCTTTCCGCCACCGCTTCGAGCTGGGCGGTCATGAGCCTGACACTTGCGCTGGATGCGACAAAAGTCCCGCCCGCCCTGCTCGCGCCAGCCAAAGCCGCAGCGGAAACGCCATCCGCGGCCGCCAACGATCCCGCCGCGGCGGGCGTGGACTATGCGCGCGACATCGAGCCGGTGCTGACCCGCTCCTGCGCCGAATGCCACAAAGGCAAGCGCGCCAAGGGAGGCTTCGACGTGACCGACCGCGCCGCTTTCACCCGCGGCGGCAAACGCGGCGACCCGGTCATCGTCCCCGGCCAGCCCGACGCCAGCCCGCTGCTGCGTTACGTCACCGATCAGGAGGAGGACCTCGAAATGCCCCCGCTCAACAAGCGCGCCAAATTCGCCGCCCTCACCAAACAGGAGATTGCCGCCCTCCGTAACTGGATCGCCGCAGGCGCGAAGTAGCCCGCCCGCGACGGCCCGCACAAGCCTCTCGACTGCACTCGCCCGCAGACAGTCTTTGACGACCGCGCCGGTGGAAATCAGAATGGTGAATTCATTCAAATGCACCATAGCTGATTTATGACCACACCCACCTGCCGCTGGGGCATCCTCGGCGCCGCTTTCATCGCCCGCAAAAACTGGCAGGCCATTCGGGATGCCGGGAATGCCAGCCTCGTGGCCGTGGCAAGCCGCGACCTCGCGCGGGCGCAGGCGTTCATCGCAGAATGCCAGTCCAGTGCGCCGCATCCGGTCGTGCCGGAGGCCATGGAGAGCTACGAGGCATTGCTCGCCCGCGGCGACATCGATGCTGTTTACCTGCCGCTGCCGACCGGAGTACGCAAGGAATGGGTCCTTCGCGCCGCGCAGGCGGGCAAGCATGTGCTCATCGAAAAGCCAGCCGGTCGCAGTGCCGCGGAGGTCAGTGAAATCATCGCCGCCTGTGAACAGCATCGCGTTCAGTTCATGGACGGTGTCATGTTCCTGCACGGCCGGCGACTCAATAGTCTGCGCGATGTTCTGGATCAGGAAATCGGCGCAATCCGCCATATCGCCTCGCAGTTCAGCGTGATGAGCGACGAGGACTTTCAGCGCACAAACATCCGTGCGCACGGCACGCTCGAGCCTCTCGGATGCCTTGGTGATCTCGGCTGGTACTGCCTTCGCTTCAGCCTCTGGGCCATGCAGGAAGCCACGCCGGTCCGCGTCACCGGGCGCATTCACGACGAAACTGCGCCGCAGCCGGGCTCGCCTTCCGTCCCGGTGGCATTTTCCGGCTCGCTGGAGTTTGCCGGCGGCACCTGCGCTTCGTTCTACTGCTCCTTCACCGCCGCGGTGGCGCAGTGGGCCATTGTCAGCGGGGACAAAGCTCTTGTGCAGGTTTCCGATTTTGTCCTGCCCTTCGCCGGAGCCCGCACCAGCTTTCGCGTCACCAGCAGCGAATTCGTGCTCGACCGCTGCCGCACCGATGTGCCGGAAGGTTTGCGTGTGGAGGAGATCGATGAACCCGGGAGCAACGCCCCGGGCTCGCAGGAGTCCGCCATGTTCCAGGAATTCTCCCGCCTCGTACTGACCGGCGAACGCGATCCCCGCTGGCCGCAGATCAGCCTGCTCACTCAACGCGTGCTCGATGCCTGCCTCCAATCCGCACGCGAAGGTTCGAGAGCAGTTGCGTTGAGCGATGAGGGCTCTCAGACCGGCGATCAAGGCACCGCTGGAGTCACCACGCGATAGCCGCGAAAGCCGCTGGTGTAGGGACGGTCGTCGGTCACGACCACGGTGGGCCGAAGCGCGGGATCTGCGGGGACATCCGTGAGCTTTTGCCATGAGCCTGTTTCCAGAGTCGAGGAGACGAGGACCGAGTAGGCTTTGTCCGCCTTGGCCTCGAAACGGATTTCGACGTTTCCGGAGGGAAGGAGGGTGAGCGACTCGACGACGAAGATGCTGGCGGGATCATTGGGAACGGTGCCCGCGAGGTACTCATCGAGGTTGGTGGCGCCGTCGAAGTCGATATCAAGAGCGGCATCGGCGGGATCGTTGGCGTCGAGCCCGGGGTACTGGTTCTCGTAGCTGTCGGGCATGCCATCGTGATCGGTATCGACCGCGGTCGCCACGGCGAGTTCGGAGCGGAACCCGGAGCCGATGAAATTAGCGCCGCGCACGCGGAACGACCATGAGGGGCTGGCGCTGAGTCCGGTGATGGTAGCCCCGGTGGCGTTGGCAGGGAAGGTGCCGGCATCGGTCCAGGTCGTGCCATCAATGGAACGCTCGACGAGGAACTCCGTCTCGCGGTTGTCAGGATCAGTCCATGAGAGGACCGCCGTGCTGCCGTCGAAGGAGACGACCTGGAGATTGCCGGGCACATCCGGCAGGCCACCCACGGGAAACTGGACGCCCATGGTGTCGCCAAACTTTCCGGTGCCGATGCAGGGCGATCCTGGCAGCAGCCGGTAGTCGCGGTTGGCGGGATCACGGAAGAGGGGATCGGCATTCAGATTGCCGGTGCCTGGCCAGTCCGCGCCCCGGGTATTGGAGTATGTGATTTCGACGACGGTGTCGTCCTCCGTCTCGATCGGGGTGACATTGCCGGAGAGGATGTTGTTGAAACAGCCAGTGATGATGCCCCCGCCGGTGCCGGCCACTTTCTCAAACCCGTGCAGACCGATTTGCGAGTCCACGATGGTGCAGTCCTCGACGTGCGCCACCGAGTCCGCTTTGACCTGCACTCCCCGCGTCACGTCGAAGATGAGGCAATTCCTGACAATGAGGTTTTCGGCGTCGTCGGGCGCATCTCCGACCGAGACGCCCTTGTCGCTGAAGTTGTGCATCACGCAGCCCTCAATGACCACATCCACGCAGGGAGCCGAGGTGACGGGGGAGGGGCCGATGTCGATGGCATCGGTGTTGGTGCCGGTGGGGCCGTTGCGGAACGTGCACTGCCGGATGGCGGATCCCGGCGGAGCGCCATCATAGTCCACCGCATCCGCCGTCGGTGCCTCGAAAAGGCAATCCTCCAGCACTGTCAGGGTGTCCACGAAGTTCGTCTCGCCGTAGTTGAAGACATGGCAGCGGCGCATGATCATCGAGGCCGCATTCAGGCTGTAAACGATCTTTCCGGCCGAAGAATCATGGACCCTGCAATCCTCCATGAGGCCGGTGACGCCGGTCAGGAAACGCACCGCGCCCCCGGAGATGTCGGCGTGGCGGATGGTCATCGTCCCGCCGCCGGTGGCGGAAAGCTCGGTCCACTCCGCGGCCACGGTTGGCGCCGTCGAGCGCAGGACGACGGGAGCCGCAGCGGTCCCGGCGATGATGATGTGGCTGCCGTTGATCGCCCGCAGCGTGACGCCGGCGGACAGAATCACTTCCACGCCGGCCTCGATGGTGAGGGTGGCCCCGTTATCAATGGTGAGGCTGCTGGTCAGCGCGACCGGACTGTCGGCCAGTGTCCAGGTTACGTCCTCAGGAGGCGGGGGAGCGTCCACAAGGTCGAGATCCACGATGAGTGAGAAGTCGCTGCTGTCGTACTCACCGTTGATGCCCTGGACGGCGAGAACATGCGTGCCCACGCCGGGGAGTCCCGACAGCGGACCCAGATCCACCACTGTTGGCGGATTGCCTCCTGCCCCGGCGGACGCTTCATGGTTCGTCGCGATGCTGTCCTGATCGAAGGGATAGGGCGTGCCGGCAGCCCCGGGGACATTGGGCGTGCGGTACACTTCCGTCCCTCCAAGGTACACGATGCAGCCGTCGTCGTAGTCCAGCGTGAGGCGCAGGTGGCGGCCGGGGTCCATCGACGGCGTCACCGTGAACGAGGCCCGGGTGTAAACCGTGATATAACCAGGAGCGCCTCCCGTCACTCTGCGCATGTCATTCAGAATCGTCGCATCGTCTCCGTCTCCATAGCCAAACCCGCCGGGGCCCGTGAGCCAGCTGCCATCAAGGGCCGCATCCGCCGCCGATTTCCAGTCAGCCGCCGGCTCGCTGGTTCCCTTGCGGTACTTCCAGTTGTCGCTGTGATCCACGAGCGGCTCGGCGGCGAGTTGAGCGAAGGCCGCAGGGGCAAGGAACTGGGAAAGAAGTCCGAGGACAAAGTGGGAGCGGATCATGACGTGGACACTGGGTTGATTTAACGACGGGAATTAAAGCGGCTGACAGTAAGCTCCAGGACAGAATTGTATAACGGGTGTTTTGCAGGAAACATAAATGGCAGAAACAAATCCGCTGCCAGGGGCGGGGCACGCGACAGGCGATCGACGCGGCCGGGGGGGAAAGGAAACATCCGGCAGGCGAGTTGGGCAGGGTCTCCGGCATCCAGGGAGTACTGAGGGCATCGTCCGCCTTTCTCAACGAAGCGCATCCGGCATGGCGACTCCTGCCGTCTGCGATCAGGACTTTCGCTATACCGGTCATAACGGCAATGCCGCTCTCCGAACCGAACTCCTCCCAACCCATTCAGCCTGTTTCTGCCACAGGCAGCCATGCGCTGGTCACCTCACCTCCGTGCGGCGCCGTCCGGCGGAAAACGGACACGCGGCGATAACTCACCTGCGGGATCAAGGCGCTCGTGGCATTCGGCTTCTCCAATCCGCCGGCCGGTGTGTTTCAGCCGGAAATGCGCAGGGGAAGTTTTTTTTGAAGCAAGTTGGCAGGATTTGCAGCAGGATGGCGCGCTAATTCACCAGGAACGATGAAATCGAACTCATCCGTCCCCCCTGAACGCCTGCGGAACCTGTTTCTGGAGGCGCTGGATTGCGAACCGGCAAAGCGGGCGGCGTTTCTGGACGAAACCTGCGGGGGCGATGTCTCCCTGCGGTCGCGGCTGGAGGAATTGCTCAGCAACCACCGGGAAGACGGGTTTCTGGAGCGTGCGGCGGCCGTCGCCCCGACGGTCATCACTCCTCACAGCGGTGAGGCTGGAGAATCGATTGGTCCCTATCACTTGCTGCAGCAGCTCGGGGAAGGCGGCTTCGGCACCGTGTGGATGGCGGAGCAGGAGCAGCCGGTGCGGCGCCGCGTGGCCTTGAAGATCATCAAACCCGGGATGGACTCGCGCGAGGTGATCGCGCGGTTCGAACAGGAGCGCCAGGCGCTGGCGCTGATGGATCATCCGAACATCTCCCGCGTAATCGATGCGGGAGCGACGGATGCGGGCCGGCCGTATTTCGTGATGGAACTGGTGCGCGGCACGCCGGTGACGCGCTTTGCAGACGAGCAGCACCTCAATCTGGAGGAACGAATTGCACTGTTCATCACCGTATGTCAGGCGGTGCAGCACGCGCACCAGAAAGGAGTGATCCACCGGGATTTGAAGCCGTCGAATATTCTCGTGGCTGTTACGGACGGTCAGCCGGTGCCCAAGGTGATCGATTTCGGCGTCGCCAAAGCCATCCACGGCCGGATCGGCGAACACACCGTCTATACTCACTTCCAGCAGATCATCGGCACGCCGCTCTACATGTCGCCGGAGCAGGCCGGCATGAACCCGCAGGACGTGGACACCCGCAGCGATATCTATTCACTCGGCGTGCTGCTCTACGAATTGATCACCGGCCGGACGCCGATCGACGCGGACAAACTGAGCCGGTCGGGACTCGAAGAAGTGCGGCGCCTCGTGCGCGAGGTGGACCCGCTCCGGCCTTCCACTCGCATCCAGAAACTGGCGGACGACGAGCTTTCATCCATCGCGCGGCTGCGCCGCATCGATCCGGCAAAATTAGCCGGGGAAGTGCGCGGGGAACTGGACTGGATGGTGATGAAGTGTCTCGAAAAAGACCGGTCCCGCCGCTATGAAACGGCCAACGGGCTGGCGCTCGATCTGCAGCGCTTCCTGCGCGATGAACCGGTTTCCGCCAGCCCGCCGAGCCGCACTTATCGATTTCGCAAAGCAGTGCGGCGGCACCGCGCGGCATTTACCGCGGCGGCGGCGGTGCTCGTGGCCCTGACGGCAGCGGCCATCGTGAGCACACGGCTTTACCTGCGTGAACGGGAATTGTTCCGGCTCGACAGACTCTACAGAGCCTCCGAGGAAGCCCGGGCGGCGAATGAGTCGCGCGAGGCTTTCAAGGATGCGATGCTCACAGGTCTAACGGGGGATGCGGCACGCATGGCTGCCGCAATGGACGAGGCGCGGGCGAAGCTGACCATCCCGCAGTTCCTCATGCTCCAGGGCGGCCACGGTCTGCTCACCGGGAGGTATGACGAGGCCATTCCGGTTCTCACTGAAGCGAACAAGGCCGTGCCCGACAGTGCCGCGGCACGGGGGCTTCTGGCGGTGGCACATTTCCGGAACGGACAATGGACCGCTTACGAACGCGACATGGCACTGCTGGGTCCCATGAATCCCAATCCGCAGCGTCCGGAGGATCTGCTTTTTAAGGGCCTCGCGCTGGGATATTATTGGCCGGAAGAGGCCTTGAAGCTGATCGCCGCACTGCCGCCGCAGTTTCCCGGCCTTCAAATGATCAGCGTCATTCCCGGGGAAATCGGAGTCTGGAAGGCCATGCGCTCAGGCCGCGTCGAGGATGCCCTCAACGCTCTGAAAGAACTCGAAAATGCGCCGGAAAACCCCACCGTGCTCGGCGTCCGGATCTCCGCGCATCTGATCGCCGCCCGGCTCGACTCCCGGGATCGCGCCGTACACCGTGCGCAGGCTGCGGCGGATGCCGGGAAACTCCAAAGGTTTCTCGAAAGTGATCCCGCGCTTCCCGGCGCTGTCGCAATTCGGGCACTGCAACTTCAGGAACTCGGGCGCAATGAGGAGGCGATGGAAATTCTGCGGAAACAGTATGAAGCGGCGGGGAACGGACTCGTGGCCCAGCGTTATGCTCTCGAGCTTTTCCGCGAAGGTCATGCCGCGGAGGCTCCCCGGGTCATCCAGCCGCAGCGCGCGGCGCCGGACGCATTTTTCCACATGCGCATGCTCGCCGGCGATCCGTCGAGCCGTGCGCGGGTCCTCGATGAATATCACGCCTTCCGGAAGCGTTATATAAACACATCCGCAGAGGTTTTCGCTCCTCTTATCCCGCTGCTGCTGGGCGAAAAGGAACGTGCGAAACTCGATGCACAGGATTTCCGGCAGCGCAGTGAGGCTCAGAATCTCCTGTCCCGCCTGCCCGTCCCCTTTCCGCAGCTGGTGGACTTCTTTTGCAGTGAATTCATGACGGAGGACGGACAGGTGAATCAGCCGGCGATGGATCGATTGCTCGCCAGCGCCGGCAATTCGCCCATCGGCCTCACGGAAATTCACAATGCCATCGGCTATCGCTGGCTGGCCGAAGGGAACTCCGGGCTGGCGCGGAGACACTTTCAAATGTCAGTCGATGCCGGTGCCTTTCTGAGCAATGCCCATCTCGACAGCCGGATTCATCTGGCCCGCCTCAAGGCGGAATAACCACCCGCGACCGGGCGGGAGATCACAGATCGTCCTCGCCGGAGCGGTGCGGCGCGTAGTTCGCGACAAAATCCCCGCGCCACGCATCGAAGGTGCCGGCTTCCAGTTCGGTCCGCGCGCGCCGGGCGAGATTGATATAGAAGTGCAGGTTGTGCAGGCAGATGAGGCGGATGCCGAGGATCTCATTTGCGCGCCAAAGATGGCGGATGTAGGCGCGGCTGAATCCGCGGCAGGCATAGCATTCGCAGCCGTCCTCCAGCGGTCCGGGATCGGCGGTGTATTGCTGATTTTTGATATTCAGCGTGCCGCGGGCGGTGAAGACCGTGCCGTGTCGCGCGAGGCGCGTGGGGATGACGCAGTCGAACATGTCCACACCCCGGGCGATCATTTCCACAATCTGCGGCGGGGTCCCGAGGCCCATGGCGTAGCGCGGTTTTTCCCGCGGCAGAAACGGCTCAGCGCTCTCCACAGCGTGCATCATGTCCTTCTCCGGTTCACCGACGCTGACGCCGCCGATGGCGTATCCGTCGAAGCCCAGTTCGGTCAGGCCTTTCGCCGCCTTTTCGCGCAGAGCGGTGTAACTGCTGCCCTGCACGATGCCGAAATGAAGCTGCCGCGCGCCGGTGTCGGTCTTCGGCTCGTGCTGTGCGACCCATTCTTTGCAGCGCGCGGCCCAGCGCAGCGTGAGGTCGAGGCTCTTGTCCGCGTCCTTCTCGCTGCACGGATAGGGCGGGCACTCGTCGAACAGCATGGCGATATCGCTGCCGAGCACGGCCTGGATTTCCATGCTTTGTTCGGGACCCAGAAAGAGCTTCGAGCCGTCGAGGTGGCTCTGAAATTCCACGCCGGCTTCGGTGATTTTGCGCAGCTTGCTGAGCGAGAAAACCTGGAAACCGCCGCTGTCGGTGAGGATGGGATGCGGCCAGCTGATGAAGCGGTGCAGGCTGCCGAACTGCCGGATCAGATCCGTGCCGGGGCGGATGAAGAGGTGATAGGTATTGCCGAGAATGATCTGCGCGCCAAGCGTCTCCAGTTCCGCCGGCGACATGGCTTTCACACTGCCCTGCGTACCCACGGGCATGAAGACGGGTGTTTCCACCGTGCCGTGCGGCAGCACCATGCGTCCGCGGCGGGCGCGGCTTTGAGGATCGGTGGCGAGAACGGTGAACATCGCGCCGCGGTGCGCGGGGCCGTGGAGTCAGGCAACGGGGAAGTCGCCGCTCACGCCGCGGGCAGCGACTGCAGAAATTCCGCGACCGCCCGATGCACGGCCTCCGGCTGGTCGAGATGCGCGCGGTGCCCGGCATCCGGGACGATGCAGTGCTCCGCCCGCGGCAGCAGCGCGCAGCATTCCGTCGCCAGCGCGGTGAATTTCACGTCATTCGCGCCCGTGATCCACAGCACCGGGGCGGTGACGCTTCCCAGCAGAGGCCGCAAATCCTCCTGACGCCCCAGCGACCAGGAATCGAATCCGATCGCGACCTCGCGGCGCCACGTTTCCACGAGCCGCTGATTGGGTGCTGACACGGCTTCCCCGGCGAGCACCGGTTGGGCATTCCATGCGGCCATCACGACGTCCCACGGCTCGCGCAAAAAGCGCACCGCCCACGCCTGATCCTGCACAAGCCTCGCGGCGCGCTCGGATTGAGAAGGCAGGCCGGGGTGAGCGGAGATCAGAATTGCGGCATCCCATGCCGCCGCCTGTTGTGTCAGGGCGTGCAGCGCCAGCCTCGCTCCCAGCGAATACCCGAAAAGCACGCGCGGTTCGGTGTCCGCCGCGGCGGCCGCATTCAAAGCCGATCCGACGCCGGAGAGGGAGGCGCTGTCAGGATGATCGGCGAGCCACTGCCAGAGATGCCATGCACGGAATGGCGCTCGGAGAGCATGGAGCAGCGGAAGCAGGTCTTCGGGCAGGCCGGCATTTCCGTGGAGGGCGTGGATCATGAAGGGAAAGGATGAGGTCCGAAGGATGAAGGATGAAACCGAGGGTTATCCAGGAACAGAGCCCCAGACCTGCAGTTCCGCCTCCGCCCAGGCATTCCAAAACTGCTCCGTGGCCGCGGCGTCGGGATGCAGTTCGATGACTGCGTGATCCGCCAGGCCGGTGGCTCGTTCCAGCACCTCCACTCCTCCGTCGGCGTGGTCCATGCCCCACATATCCGCCCAGCCGCGGAGGCTGATCGTGTGAGGGTTCTCCATCAGCGCGCGTTCGCGATCCGTCAGGCCGCGCAGGGAAGGGAGGCGCGAGAAGATTTTGCCGCCGGAATTCTGAATGACGACGAAGCGGCGTTTGCCGGGCGGTAGCTGTCGCAGCATCCATGGCGCGTTGAGGTCGTAGAGGGTGGTGAGATCGCCGGTGACGCACCATGCTTCCTGCGCGTCCGCGGCGACGCCAAGAAAGGCGCTGAGGTTGCCGTCAATGCCGTTGGCGCCGCGCAGCACATGCACGCGGTGGCCGCGGCCGTATTCAGCGCAAAGATTCCACTCGCGAATCGCGAGGCTGTTGCCCGTGAACACCGTCGCGCCCTGCGGGATGAATTGCGATAGCCGCCTGAAGATGGCGGGCTCGGAATTGGGGAAACGTGTGAGCAGTTCGCCGAGACGCGCGTAGAGAGCGGCGT
This sequence comes from uncultured Akkermansia sp., assembly GCA_964523105.1. Lineage (GTDB taxonomy): Bacteria > Verrucomicrobiota > Verrucomicrobiia > Verrucomicrobiales > V1-33 > V1-33. The sequence continues at coordinate 326,362 of CAZFZN010000002.1, read as the reverse complement.
CGCGGGCGAGGACACGATCGGCACTGACGGCATCCGACATGGCAGGGAATCCGTTAAAGTCGGACGGCTCCTTCATGCGCGCCAGTCCGCTGTGGCCGCTGCGGGAGAACGAATGCACGCGGATGTCAGGAAGATGCTCCAGGTCACGCCACCAGCGCGCAGCCGGCACGCCGCCGAAGCGCCAGATCTCGCGCACCGGGAGGTGACGCAGCGTGGCGTCGACACAGCGCAGCAGGCGGTCCTGCAGTTCCGGCAGATCGCGGAGGCCGGAAGCGGCTTCGGCGAGGACCGGTGCGGCAGCGTCGCGAATGAGCGGAACGATTTCCGCGAGCTGTGATTCCAGGAGTTCTCCGGCGATGACCAGTCGTTGAGCCAGGGGAGGCGGAAGCTTTTTAAATAACGAAAGAGTGGAAGGCGAATCCGGCTCCTGCGCCTGCAGTTCATTCACCGCCTCGCCCAAAGTTCCGGCCAGCGCGCGGAGTCGCGGCATTTCGTTCGCGTCGGGCTCGTCGAGACAGGCGTTGATGTGCAGCGGCTGGAGTCCATCCCATTCCGGCGAGAGGGAGAAGCCAGGCTGCGCCAGATCCTGCGGGGAATCGAAGTCAAAGCCGGTGGCATAGCATTGATAGAGGTGGGCCTGCTCAATGACCTGCGGCGCGCCGCTGCCGCGATAGTGTTTGGGGCGATCTGCAGTCAGCGCGACGAGCGGCAGGCCCTGGTAATGCGCTTCGATCATCGCGGGCAGCAGTTCCGCGACGGCGGTGCCGCTGGTGGTAACGACGGCAACGGGGCGTTCCGTGGCGCGAATGCGGCCGATGGCGAAGAAGCCGGCGGCGCGTTCATCGAAGTGCTGCCAGATCCTGACTTTGTCCCCGAGCGCGGCGAGGACGACGATGAGGGCGCTGTTTCGCGCGCCGGCGCAGACGACGAATTCCTGCACGCCGGCACTGAGCACGGCCTGAATGACAGCGGCAGGGAAGGGGAGTGACATGCGGCGACATGAGTATGGAAACGTGAACGAGGCAAAGCGATTCCTGGTTCTGATTTTGAACCACGGATGGACACGGATAGAACCGGATGCCCGAAAGCCGGGAAAGGATGAAGGCAGGAAGGTGCGTAGAACCATTCAACTCTCATCCTCTGCGTCCATCTGCGTCCATCTGTGGTTTTATCCAAAGGTCCGCACACTGAGCACGAAAAAGGGCAGCGGTTCGCACCGCTGCCCTTTCGTGATTTATGTCAGGCGGATCAGCCGAAGATTTCCGCTACCGGGGCTCCCTTGTCGGCGATGGTGAACGGACGCTTGCTGGGGCTGTAGATCACCTGGTCGAGCGGGAGGCCCAGGCCGTAAGCGATGGTGGCGTTGAAGTCCGGCGGGGTCATCTTGCCTTCGACGACGTCGGTGGCGTGCTCGTTGGTCTTGCCGTAAACCTGGCCGCCTTTGACGCCACCGCCGGCCATGAAGCCGGAGAAGGCCTTCGGGAAGTGGTCGCGTCCGTCGTTTTCGTTCACGTACGGGGTGCGTCCGAACTCAGTGGTGAGGACGACGAGCGTTTCCTCCAGCATGCCGCGGCGATCAAGGTCATTGAGGAGCGCGGCGACGGCCATGTCGAGGCTGGCGGTTAGATTCTGCACCGCGGTGAAGTTGTTGTTGTGCGTGTCCCAGCCGCCGAGGGTGACTTCCACGTGGCGCACGTCGTTTTCGATGAGACGGCGGGCGAGCAGACAGCCCTGACCGAAACCGTTGGTGCCATACTCATCGCGGATCTTCTGGTCTTCCAGATTCAGATTGAAGGCCTTGAGATCCTCCGAGCGCATGAGGCGGACCGCGTCCTCGTACATGTCCGTGTAGGCGCGCACCTGTTTCACGTCGTAGCGCTCATGAAAGGTCTGGTCGAACTTGTTGGCCAGCATGAGGCGGTCATCGAATTCATTTCTGCCGACGCGGGCCTTGCTGTTGGGCACGCCTTCGTTGGGGCTGCCGATGAAGAGCGGGGCATACTTGCTCTCCATGAAGCCGGCGCCGCCGCCGTTGGCGCCGCCGCCGATGCAGACGCTGCCGGGCAGGGTGCGGTTGGTTTTCCCTTCGAGCCGCTGAATCCATGCGCCGAGACCCGGGTGCTGAATGGTGCCGCGCGGCGTGTAGCTGCTGTGCATGAAGTAATTTCCCTGCTCGTGCGCGCCCTGCGTGGTCGTGAGGCCGCGGATGAGGCACATCTTGTCCATCTGTTTGGCGATCATCGGCAGGTATTCGGAAACCTGGATGCCGGTGACATTGGTGTTGATGGCCTTCACAGGACCGGCGACGGCCTCGCCGGCTTCCGGTTTCGGGTCGAATGTGTCCAGATGCGTCATGCCGCCGGACATGTAGAGATAGATAATATTCCGGGCCGTCGGTTTGCGGGAAGGGGCCGCGGGACGCGGGGTGACGACGCCTTTGTCGGCGGCGCGGCCGGCCAGCGGCAGCATGGTGGGAATGATACTGACGCCGAGCAGGCTCTTGCTGGCGTAGTTCATGAACCGGCGGCGGCTCAGTTCGTCTGTTTGGCGGAGGAAGGAATCGTTCATGGCGTGGTGTCGTGAATGGTGGCTGATTTATTCGAGATCGGATGAAAAGGTTATTGGATGAAAACGAATTCGCGGGTGTTCATGAGAGCCCAGATGACGTGCTTCCAGCCGTCGGTTTTCCCTTTCTCTTCGACGGTGAGGCGGACGATGGTGCGCTCGGTTTCCGTGGGCTTGCGGGCAAAGAGGCTGAGATAGATGGCGTTGGTCCGGCCTTCGTCGGTGTTGGCGCCATAGAACCGCTGCATGAGCTGGGTCTTTTCGTTGGTGAGCTTTTCGAAAAGCGGCCCGTTCATGAGGCTGAGCGCCTGACTGACGGTGGCTTCGCGGGAGGAGTTTTCGATGATCTCGCGGTTCGACTGGCCGAACTCGCGCAGGAAGTGACCGCCAGGGGCGGGCGAGGGCAGTTCGGAGGCGCGGTAGAATTCGTCGCCGTAACCGTTCCACTGGCTGGTGGTCTGCGTATCCATCTGCGGCTCCATCTTTTTGTTTTTGTCCTCCATCATATTTGAACCGGGCGGGCGGAGCGAGGCGACGAACTGGCCTTTGGACTTGGTGGCGGCGATCTGGAGCAACTCGTTCCGGGCCATGTCGGCGATGCCGTCGCGGGCGCTGTTAATGTCGTTGAGCTCCTTCTGCGCGGCGTGGATGGCTTTGGCGTCGTTGGCTTCGCGGGCCTTGCTGAGTTTGGTGCGGGCGTCGGAGGCTTTGTTATTCAACTCGTCGTCCTGCGCGGCATACTTCTCGGCGACCATCACGATGTCCGAGGGTTGGGCCTTCTCGATCATCTCGGCCTCTTTCCTCATGGACTCCAGCGCGGCCATGTAGCCTTTCCCGCGCAGGCGGAGGTCGGGATTGGGAATGACGAGGGTGCAGATGCTGTCCCAGATTTGTTCGGCGCTCATGCGGCGCAGCACCGGACCGGGGAAATGGTAGGGCTTGTCCTCGGGCACGTCTGTGGTGGTGGTCTGGCGCTGATAGGTTCTCGTGTTGTACATCGCGCGCAGCATTTTCTTCATGTCATACTTCGCGTAGGCGAACTGCTGCGTGAGATAGCGCATGAGCGCCACGTTGCTGGCCTCGGTATCGTCCTTGAAGTCATCCATCGGCTCGATGAGTCCGCGGCCCATGACCCGCTGCCAGAGGCGGTTGGCCATGACGGTGGTGAAGCGCGGGTTCTCGGGGCTGGTCATCCAGCGGGCGTATTCCTCGCGGCCCTCTTTCTTGCTGCTGACCTTTTTTCCGAAGATGGTGACGGCCTTGACATCTTCACCGGGTTTGGCGTCGTCGTATTTATAATCCATCGGCAGTTTGAGACCCTTCATGCCGTTTTCGCCGACTCCGTTTTTGAGCGGATCGAGAATGCCGTCCACGATGCGCTTCATGGCCGGCTTGATGCGTGCGGTCTTTTTGCTTTTGTCCTTGTCTATCTTTTCGTAGGTCGCCTGCATATCTTTGGCGAGCGCGGCATTGGCGATGGCGGCGGTGTCCACGTTGTAAGTGAAGGCCGCCATCTCGTAGTAGTCCTTCTGCGTCCAGACATCGAACGGGTGATTGTGGCACTGCGCGCACGCCAGCCGTGTGCCCAGGAAAATCTGCACCGTGTTGCTCATGTTATCGAGCGGCATCCCGGCATCGCGCAAATAATAACCAACCGCGCCGTTGTCCCAAACGTAGCCCTCGCCGGTGACCATTTTGTGCACGAACTGGTCGTAGGGCATGTTGTTGCGGATGGCGTCCTTGATCCACGCGGCGTAAGCCTGACCGGCCTGGTTGTTGTTGTTTCCGCCCATGTTGCTCTGGACGCGGAGAATGTCGGCCCACCAGTTGTAGGTGTGACTGACGTAGCCCTCGGAATCGAGCAACTTGTCGATCAGGGCGGCGCGTTTGCCGGGCTCCGTCGATTCCAGGAAATCGCGCGCCTCCTGCTGCGAGGGAATGCGGCCCACGATGTCCAGATAGATACGCCGGACGAAAGTCTCGTCGCTGGCGGGTTCGTTGGGCTTGATCTTGTTGACCCGGTACCCCTCCTCGATCAGAGCGTCGATGCGCTGGCTGATTTGGTCGGCGCGCAGCACCGGAGCGGCGCACGTCACCGCGGCAATGGCTGCGGGGAGAAATCGTCTGAGATTCATGGAGGATGGAGAGGAATGGAGTGGCTGATAATAATCCGGGCAAACTAAAGACCGGCTCCGGGGCAAGGCAACATTTTTGGCTTCCGGGTTTTCCCTATTCTCGCCGGTAAAAGCGGGAGGCAGGAAGGCCCGAAGACCAGGCTAATCGGTGGTTACGCCAAGCCACATGAAATCATTAGTAACATTTTCCGGATTCGCGCCGGGGAATACCTCATGACGGCATCGGGGGTTGCCGGGGCCGGTGCTCATTGGCGGTTAAGTGGCAATGCGACTATGTGGCCCCGCCGCGAACTCCAGCCTCTCCCGCCGTATGAACTCCCTGAGCCGTCTGTGTCCCTGCCTTGTGCTGATTTTAAGCACCGTCATTGCCTCCGGGCAACTGCTGCAAAATCTCCGGTCCTTCAGCAACTCAGTGTCGCTGATCGACCCCGTTCCGCCGGAGGAAACCGGCGAATATGGAACTGACGGACCCAAGGAACTGATCAGCGCGGACTTCGATCTGGACGGCAAGCCCGACCTCGCTGCGAGTAAAGTGTCAGGGAAAGTCGCCGTGGTGTATGGAAGCGGCGGCAAGGAATTTTATCCGGCGGTATTCCTCACTCCTCCGGACGGGACGGGGGAGTTGCGCGGCATCACCGCGGCGGACTTCAACGGGGACGGGCGGCCGGATCTGGCAGTGGCGGCGCCCTACGGCAGCAGGCTGGTCGTCTTTCCCGCCGGCCCGGGCCGGACGTTTCAGGCGCCGCAGACCATCGATTCCTGGCGCGGAGTGCGCAATCTGATTGCCGCCGACCTCGACGGGGACGGGGACCAGGACATTCTCGCGGCAGGCCCGGAAGGCAGCGGCCACTATTCCAGTAGCACGCAGGTGACCGCCTACTTTCGCCATGCGGGTGGATTTGTTGCGGGCGACGCGCAAATGCTGGCGGAACCATCCGAATGGAGTGATGCCTTTCCCCGTCCGGTCTTCACCATGGCCACGCTGCCGCCTCTGCCGGGCAGCAATGCCCGCCGTGTCATCTTCACGCACGCGCTCAGTGAACTGCTGTGGATGACGAACTGGGATGCCGGGGCCGCTGAACTGAAAATCCAGCCCGCCGGGCAGACGCTGGTGTACACCCAGTCGTTGACCACCGGGCGCGTTTTGAGTCAGGACGGCGAGATGGATCTCGTCACGGCGGCGCGGGATGCGAACCAGGTGCTGGTGCGCCGGGGGCTCGCGGGCGCGACCGGTTTCGATACCGTGGTGGCTCAGCGGGTGTACTTGCCGGGAGCTCCGCGCGCCATGTCGCTCGCGGATGTGGATGCCGACGGGTGGAACGACCTCATCGTGGTGCTGCGCAATTACGACCGCGTCGTCACGCTGCGAAATGAAGCCGGCACGCTGAAACTCGCTGCGGAATCGCCCACCGGAGTCAGCCCCCGCGACCTCGCGACCGCCGATTTCAACGGCGACGGGCGCCCGGATCTGGCCGTCGCCAACCGGAAGTCGGACAACCTCTCCGTGCTCCTGACGCAGGAGAATTCCGTGGGATTCGAGCGGCTCGACTCGGTCTATCCGGTGGACGGCGGAGTTTCCGCTCTGCAGCTAACGGATCTCAACGGTGATGGCCGTGCGGATGCGGTGCTTTCCCACATGCAGACAAAGGAGATCAGTGTGCGGCTCAGCCTGCCGGGCGGGGAACTGGCGCCGCCGGTGTTTTCCAAACTGGCGGAGCCGCCCCTCTCGCTGCGTGCCGGCGATTTCAACGGTGACAGCAAAACGGATTTGCTGATCGTTCATAACAGCCGGACCCGGCCGGGCATGAGCGTGCTGACAGGGCGCGGTGACGGCACATTCAGTGCGCCCGCCTTTTTTGCCTCCGATGGCGGATTGTTCTCCATCCACATGGCCGATTTCGATGCCGACGGCGTGATCGATGCCGCGGCGGGATTCTACGACTGCCGCCTCGCACTTTATAAAGGCATGCCCGACGGAAGTTTCTCCCTGCGCCGTGAAGGACTTTTCACCTACGAGGCCCGGGCCATGACGGCGGAGGACTTCGATCAGGACGGCGATGTGGACTTCGCCGGCGCCAGCGCCACGGGGAAACTGACCATCGTGGAAAATGACGGCCACCTGCTGGACTTTCCGGCAGCCGGCACTTCGCGGGAGAATATGTTTCGCCGCACCGACACCCAGGGCAGTGACAAGTCGGGCATCAAAAGCATGGTCCAACTGAACGCGAACGGCGACAGCGATCCTGACGTGGCCATCAACACAAGTGAAGGCGTCATCATTTACACCGGCGGGCCGGGCCTGACATTTACACCGTCTGCTTCTGCTCTCCCTGGAACCACGAGCGCCACGGATTTGACGATTGGGGATTTTGACGGCGACGGCATCGAGGACCTTGCGACCGCCTGCCGCCTGCTGGCCTGCGTGGTGATTCTGAAAGGCATGCCGGACCGCACTTTTCAGGTCGCCGGATCCACGCCGGTGCCCACGGCGGACATGATCGCCACCGGCGACATCGACGGCGACGGCATTGCCGACCTCGCGGGGGCCGGCGAGGTGATCTGGACCGCACTTTCCAGTCGCGCGCCGCAGTCCGTGGACGGCAGCGCGCCGCCGGCGCGTCCTCCGGTGGACCATGTGGTGATCAATGAAGTCATGACCTCGAATCTCACCGTGCCCCTCGACAGCAGCGGCCGCACGCCGGATTTCGTAGAACTCTATAACGGCAAGACCGTCGCGGTGGACCTCACCGGATGGATGCTGCGATACGAGGAGCCCTCCGCTGCGCCGGCCGGGCCGCCGTTGGTCACGACGCATCCGCTCGACGGAGAGATACCCGCCGGGGCGCGCCGTCTGCTGCTCTGCGACGAGCGCAACGGCACCGACCACGTGAACTACAAACTCAATCGCGCCGCCGGGACCCTCACTCTGCTCGATCCCGCGGGGGAAGCGGTCGATTCCTTTTCATGGGAGAATCAGCCGGAGGATGTTTCGCAGGGGCGGTTCTCCGATGGTGCCACCGCGTGGGTTACCAAGTCCCCGCCGGATCCCGGGCAGCCCAACTACTGGGAGTCCAACAGCGGTCCGGACTTCAAACAGGTCTCGGTGGAGCCGGACTCGATCCGGCCGGGCAGCCGGCCAAGGGTGTATGTGAAAGCGAAGGACGACGCCGGCATTTTCACGCTCAGTGTGCTCTGGAAATGGCTCAATCCGCCGGCCGGAACGCCTTCGGGTTACCGGGAGGGCCAGACCGGGCTTTTCGACGATGGCCTCAACGGCGACGGCGCCACGCTGGACGGGCTTTACTCGGCGGTGCTGCCCGTGGTTCTGCCTGCGGGCGCACAGCTTGAGTTCTTCGTCACCGCCACCAATCTGCTGGACCAGGAGGAAACCGCACCGGGCGATCCGATCTTCTCACTGCCAGGGCAGGAAATCACCAACTACGCCTTCAGAGTTCCCGAAACCGCTGTGCCGGTGCCCGGGCTGGAAATTTCCGAAGTGCAGACGCACAGTGCCCTGCTCGATGAACGCGGGCAGCCCAGTGATTTCGTGGAACTGCGCAACACCGGCCCGGCTCCGGTCACCCTTGAGGGACTCGCCCTGCGCGACGGACTTTTTACCGGCGAGCGGACCTATTCCCTGACAGGAACCCTCCAGCCCGGCGAATACCGGTTCTATTTTGCCGACGCCGACCCGAATCAGGGACCGCTGCACATGCCCTTCAAACTTTCCAATGAAGGCGATTCCGTGTGGCTGGTTCAACTGGACGCCAGCGGGCCGGTCACCATCCTGGACAAAGTCTCGCCCCCGCCGCACGAGGGCGGCACGGAATCGTGGGCGCGCCTCGGCCCCCGCGGTCCGTTCACTTTCATCTCGCCCACACCCGGAACGGTCAATCTTTCGGCACAGCAGTTGCATGCCGAAATGCTGCCAGCGAATGCACCCGGCGGGCTGCGCACGTTCCGCGTCGCCATGACGGTGCCGTCCGGCGTGACCCGGACCATCGAGTCATGGGTGCCAGGGAATCCGTGGCAAACGGCCGGGGTTCTCACGGGCAATGGCTTCGAGAGATTTCTGGATTTACCGGTCGCTCCTTCGAGCACGTCCCGCTTCTTCCGCGCGAAGTGAAGTATCCACAGCCGGAGGCATCGGCGGATAAATAGGTTTGGGCGCCGGATTCTTATGTGATCGGGAATTCGAACGAGAGATTTTTATTGCCCTGACGGAGCGGTTCAGGTGCAATGAAAACGCATCCCTGGCAGCACCCGTCCCCTCCTATTCATTCCCTCCATGCGCATCTCTCCCCTTATCGCCGCGGCGTTTAGTTTCGCCGTGCCACTGCTTCGTGCCGCCGATCCGGTCATTTCGGAGTTCATGGCCGACAACTCCGGCTACCTCGCCGACGAAGACGGCCAGTTCATGGACTGGATCGAAGTCTATAATCCGGGTCCCGGCTCCGTGAATCTGGCCGGCTGGGCGCTCACCGATGTTAGTACGACACCGCAGAAGTGGGTCTTCCCCTCCCGAAACCTCGATGCCGGACAATCCGTGGTGGTGTGGGCCAGCGGGAAGAATCGCACGGGAGCTCAACTGCACGCCAATTTCTCCCTCAACGACGCCGGTGAATACCTCGCGCTGGTGAAGCCCGACGGCACGACCAAAACCAGCGAGTGGAATCCCTATCCGCCGCAGCGCGAGAATGTCAGCTGGGGCGCGGCGCAGCAGGTGCTGACGCAATCGCTCATCAACGGCTCCGCCGGCAATGCGTGGATCCCTTCCGGCGGCAGTCCGCCGCCCGCGGGCTGGAATTCCGCCGGGTTTGCGCCGGGTGGTTCGTGGATCACCACCATCGCGCCTCCGGGACTGGGCTACGACACCACCGCCGCGCCGCCGCTGCCGTCCAATATCGCCCCCAGCGGCACGGCTTCCCAAAGCACCACCAACGGCGCGTTCTCCGCCAGTCTGGCCGCCGATGGTATTCTGACGAATTTCTCGCACACCCTGGGCACCGACTCGGCGGCGTTCTGGAACGTGGACTTCGGAGCCACCGCGACGATCCACAGCATCACCCTGCGCAACCGCGGCGACGGCTGCTGCCCGGAGCGCCTGCGCGACATCACCATTTCCGTGCTGGATGCCTCGAACGGGGAGGTGTGGACCTCCGGGCTGCTCAATCCGGAAAATGCCGGCTACACCTACAATACCGGGCCGGCCACCCTGTCGGTGGACCTTGTGGCCCTGACAGGAAATCCTGTGCAGGGCCGTCATGTGCGCGTCAGCCGCACCCCCGACCCTGACGGCTCCGGCATTCCCGGGGCGCCGGTCGGCTACAACACGATCGACGCGCAAAACGTGCTCGCGCTCGGCGAGGTGGAAGTCACCGGTTTTGCGCCCAGCGCTCTGATCAATTTGGCCCGCGCCGGATCGCCCGCGCCCGTGGCTTCGCAATCGTCCAATTACAGCGCCACGCTCTACCTCGCCGCCAACGCCATCAACGGTCTGAACAATGACTTCACGCACACCCTCAATACCGACCTCGCCCCGTGGTGGCAGGTGAATCTGCAGCGCCGCGCCGCCATCAGCACCGTCAACATGCACAACCGGGAAGGCTGCTGCCCGGAGCGACTGAGGGATCTCACCGTCACCATCCTCGATGCGGACGGCACCACCGTGTTGCACACGTCACCGCTGCTCAATCCCGGCAACGCTCTCGGCGGCCCGGCGGATCTCGTGTACGATGTGGCCGCCGCCAACGGAGGCAATCCGGTCCTGGGTCAGTACGTCAAAATCAGCCGCACCCGCGATGCCACCGGCGGCGCCAGCGCCGACGATGCCGTGGTGATTTCGCTCGGCGAAGTCCAGGTGCGCGGCACCGAACTCAACGGCCTGCGTCCTCACATCCGCACCGACATTCAGGCATCCATGAAGGACAGCAGCCCGTCGGCTTACTGGCGCCTGCCGTTCACCGTCGCCGATCCCTCCATCCTCACCGCTCTCTCGCTGCGCATTCGCTATGACGACGGATTCCTCGCCTATCTGAACGGAACGCTGATCGCCAGCCGCAATGCGCCCGCAGGGGCTGATCAAAACAGCGCCGCCACCGCGGACCGCACGCTCGCGCAAAGTCTCACCGCGGAAACCATCGATCTCGGTGCGCACCTTGGATTACTCCAGGCCGGCGGCAACAACGTCCTTGCCATTCACGGGCTCAATTCCGCCGCCGGTGATGTCGATTTCGTGCTCCAGCCGGAACTCCTCACCAGTTATCTGAGTGACACCCCCGATGTCTTTCTGGACAGCGCCACCCCGGGCACGCTCAATAATTCGACATGGTACCTCGATCAGGTCGCCGACACCGTGTTCAGTCATCGCCGCGGATTCTACGACGCCCCGTTCCAGCTGACGATCACCTCCGCCACTCCCGGTGCTCAGATTTACTACACCACGAACTACAGCGAGCCGACGCCCTCCACCGGCACGCTCTATACCGGTCCCATCACCATTCAGAATCCCGGCGGCAGCTATTCCGGCACCCGCATCATCCGCGCCCGTGCCTATCTCACGAACTGGAAGCCGACGAACATCGATACCCACAGCTACATCTTTCCCGACAGCGTGGTGCAGCAGACCAAGGGAACCCTGAGCACCGGCGGCGCCGCCAGCGGCTCCATCCCCGCGGGCTGGCCCGTCAATTCCGCCACCAACGGCGGGCAGGCTTTCAATTTCGGATTCACCGCCGCCACCATGGCCGCCTATTCCCCTGCGCAAATTCGCGAAGGCCTGACACAAATTCCGTCCATCTCCATCGTCTCCCAGCAGAACAACCTGACGGATCCTGTGACCGGCATCTATGTGAACGGCATCCAGCACGGCGGCTCGTGGGAGCGGCCTGCGAGCATCGAGTTTCTCGACTACAGCAAACCCGGAGCGACACCCGAAGCCGGGCACGGCGAGTTCGGCGAGCCCTGCGGCATCCGGATCCGGGGAGGCGCCAGCCGGGCCGACAGCTACACGAAACACAGCTTTCGCGTCTTCTTCCGGAATGGATATGGAAACGGCAAACTCAACTACCGCCTCTACGGCCCGGACGGAGCGGCGGAGTTCGAGAACTTCGACCTCCGCGGCAGCCAGAATTATTCGTGGAGCAACTCCACCAACGGCGCCGAGGAAACGCTGGTGCGCGATCCTTTCTGCCGCGAACTGCTCGGCGCCATGGGCCAGCAGTGGACGCGCAGCCGCTTCTGTCACCTCTATCTCAACGGCCTCTACTGGGGCATTTTTGAGATTCACGAGCGCCCGGAGAATTCCTACGGCGAGACCTATCTCGGGGGCGACAAGGACGACTACGATGTCGTCAAAAACCACGACCGGCACAGCGGCATCGCATTCTCCACCGAAGCCACCGACGGTTATCTCCTGACAAATCCCGACGGCAGCCGCGCCGCGTGGAAGGAACTCTGGGACCGCTGCAAGGAGGTCAAAGCCAATCCTTCCAACGCCAATTATTTTCGCATCCTGGGCCGCAATCCCGACGGCTCGCGCAATCCCGCATGGCCCGTGCTGCTCGACGTGGACAATCTCATCGATTTCATGTTGGCCATCTTCTATTCAGGCGACGGCGATGCCTGTCTCTCGGGGTTTCTCGGGCCTTTCAACCAGCCGAACAACTGGCACGGCATGCGCGACCGCACGGGCACTCGCGGGTTCACTTTTTTCAATCACGACGCCGAGCACACTCTGCGCGCCTCCTCATGGGCCGGCAGCCGCAGCGTGGCGGCCACCGATCAGACCGGTCCCTGGGGCGGCAGCAATCAGAACAACTTCACCTACTCCAATCCGCAGTGGATGCACGAGGAACTGATGTCCTCCCCGGAATACCGGCTGCGCTGGGCGGATCGCATTCGACGGCACCTCTTCAACAACGGTCCGCTCACCCCTGACCGCTGCATCGAACGCTGGAATGCCCGCGCCGCCACCATCACCAAAGCCATCGTGCCCTACGCGGGACGCTGGGCCACCTCGGCCACGGTCATCAATACATGGAAGAACCTTTGCGGCATCCCCGGAGAGTCGGTCAACGGGGCGGGCATCATCGACCACGTGCCGCAGGACTTCCTCGCCATGCGCACCAATCTTGCGGACCAGACCAATCCGCAGAACCTCCTGCGCCAGCTCAAGGTGGACGGGCTGTATCCCGCGCTCGAAGCCGCGGACTTCTCTCAGCACGGCGGCAGCGTGCCCGGCGGGTATCAACTCAGTCTCAGCGTGCCCGGAGGACTGCCGGCCGGGGCTCAGATTTACTACACTCTCGACGGCAGCGATCCGCGCGCCATCGGGACCGTCCCCACACCGCTGACCTACTGCGCGGTCAGTGCTCCGGTGCGTTATTACGTGAACACCGCGTCATCGGGAGGCGACAACGGCTTCTCCTCCTCACCGGTGGCGCCGCCTTCACCCGGTCCGGTGAGCCGCTATCCGCTGGATGGCAATGCCAACGACTCGGTCGGCGCCAATCACGGGACTCCCAACAACGCGCCGGCCTACGGCCCCGACCGTTTGGGCAACGCCGGCAGCGCCATCGTGCTCAATGGCACCAATCAGGCCGTGAATCTCGGCAACCCCGCCAGCCTGCAAATCACCGGCCAGATCACCATGGCGGCGTGGATCAATCCGGTGAATGTGTCGTCCCTGCGCAACATTCTGAACAAAGGGCACAACACTTCCCCGAGCGGTGAGATTACTTTGCGCATCAACTCCGGTGCCCTGCTTGGCGCGGGATCATGGAACGGAGCGGATCACCTCGCGTCCCTCAGCGGCGCGGCCACGGCCAATACATGGCAGCATGTCTGCGGTGTGTATGATGGCACCACGTGGCGGCTCTACAAAAACGGAGCGCAAATCGCCAGCACAGTAGATGCCACCGGAGCCGTGCCTGTGGCCGGCGCCACTGTCGCCAACAATGTCTGGAACATCGGCAGCCGCGGCGGTTCGCCCACCGAACGCGCCTTCCAGGGAAGCATCGACGATGTCGTCATCTACAACCGCGGTCTCTCGCCGGTCGAAGTGCTCGCGCTTTACGATCCCAGTGCTTTGGTGCTCACGGCGGACTGGAAGGAGCCGGCTTACACCGTTCCCGCGGCATGGGGCAGCGCCGCCGGCGGCGTTGGCTACGACACGGACGGCACGGTTTCCTTCGCGCCTCACATCAGCACCGATCTCCTGTCGGGAATGCAAAACGTCTCCGCCTCGGTGCTCACCCGGAAGGACTTCTCCCTCACGGCCCAGCAGGTGGCGGAGACCGGCTACCTGCAGCTCAACATCCGCTACGACGACGGATTCATCGCTTACCTCAACGGCACGAAAATCGCCGAGCGGAACGCTCCCGCCACCACCACCACCAGTCCCAGCGGCTCTTCGACCGCCACCGCTGCGCGTGCGGATGCAGAGGCGGTGCTTCAGGAGAAGATCGACATTACCGCATTCAAGAACCTGCTCGTCGCGGGTAACAACGTGCTCGCCATCCAGGGATTGAACACCACCGCGGGGGACAACGACTTCCTGCTCCAGTCTGAAATTGTTGCCGCGGACAATGCCACGCTCGCCGCGGCCCCGCTCACGCCGGGGGCGCAGCTCTACAGCGGACCGCTCACACTCAGCGAGCCTGTCACGGTGCAGTCCCGCGTCTTTCACAACGGCGTCTGGAGCGCCCTTACGAGCGCCTTTTTCAGCGTGGCCACAGAAGCCGCCAGTGCCTCGAATCTCGTCATCAGCGAAATTCACTATCATCCGGAAAACCCGTCCCTGGCCGCGGAACTGACGGTGTCTCCTGACAAAGACGACTACGAATTCATCGAGGTAATGAACATCAGTCCTGCGGCGGCGGTGGATTTGACCGCGATTCGTTTTACCGCGGGCATCACCACCACGGCGCTGGGCAACGAAGTGCTCCAGCCGGGAGAGCGGGCCGTCTTTGTGAAGAACCCCGCCGCGTTTCAGGTCCGCTACGGCACCGGTCCCCGTGTCCTCGGCATCTACTCGGGCAGCCTCAACAATCAGGGCGAGCAGATCATTCTCAACGCCGGAGACGGATCGGTAATCCGCGATTTTGTGTTCGACGACAACGCCCCCTGGCCGGAATCCGCGGACGGCGCCGGCTTCTCCCTCTGCCTCATCGCACCACTCACCAATCCCGATCACGCGCTGCCGCAAAGCTGGCGGGGCAGTGGCATCATCGGCGGGTCGCCCGCTGCCAGCAGCTTCGCGGCGTGGAAGTCGGCCAACGGCATCGCATCCGACAGTGAGGACAGTGATTACGACGGCCTGGACGCCGTGCTGGAGTATGCCCTCGGCACTCAGCCGGCCCTCGCGGACAGCAACCCGCCGTCCGCCGGCGAGGACGGAGGATTCCTGACGCTTACCCTCACCTACCGTGAAGCCGATGATGTACTCATCACACCGCAGGTCAGCACCGGTTTGAGTACATGGAGTTCCGCCGGCATTTCAATCCTCAGCGTCACGCCGCTGCCCGGAGGTTTTGTGACGGTCGTCTGGAAGGCTCCGGTCAGCATCGCTGGGGGACAGCGGCTGTTCTTCCGCGGACTGGTAACCCTCCAGTGAGGGCGGGCCAGGTGCTGCGGTGTGCTGCGGACTCGCGGCTTGCACGGACTGCATTTCGCCGCACTTACGGGCCATGCTTGAAATCCGACCCAGCCCGCAGCCGGCGGCGGAGGCTGCTCTGTGGAGCCTGCCTCTGCTGCGTCAGCTCGACTGGAAGCGCATGCAGGAACTGGTGACGCTGATGCTGCACCGCACCGGATTCACCTCCGAGATCGCGTGGATCCGGCCGGACGGCGGCGTGGTGCTTTCCGTGACCAATCCGTTGAAAGCGGGTCGGGTGGACGCGCTGGTACAGTGCCCGCCGTGGGCCATGCTCAACGTGGACACGCCGGCGCTGAAGGAACTCTACAACTCGGTTCTGCAGGAGGGGGCCTCACGGGGAATTTTCATTACCGCCGGGGAGTTCAGTGAGGAAGCGCGCGCCTTCGCCGGAATGCGCCCGCTGGAACTCATCGACGGCCAGGCATTTCTCAGGACGATCCGGAAGATGCCCGCGGAGGAGCAGTCCTATCATCTTCGCATGGTGACGGTGGGCCCGTACACCATCCCGACGTGCCCGTCCTGCGGGGGGAAACTTGAAATTCAGAATGATACCGGAGACGACCCGGGATTGCAGGGAAAGGACGTCACGATTCGGGGGCGGCGGATGGTGAATTCCAAAGTTACCTGCCGCACCCTCACGGTGAAAAGCGGTGCCGAGGTGCAGTTCCTCAAGCCGGTTCGTGCACAGGAGATGGTGGTCAACGGCCGGGTCCACGGCGATGTGACGGTGCAGGGGAAACTCACGGTGGGCAAAGGCGGTGTGCTCCGCGGACTGCTCGCGGCCCGCGCCATTTCGCTGAAAGAGGGCGGAGTGCTGGAGGCGGAGACGCGCATTCTCAATGCGGACGAAATCCAGCCGGTGCGGGCGCTGCCGGTGGCGCAGGTGTGGCGCTGCCCCTCATGGCCGAAGTGCCGGGGGAAACTGCCGCTGAGATAGGATTTGAGCGATGCGGCGCGCCGCTGCACTCTCCCCGGAACAGTGTTCGCAGCGTCCGGTCAGGGCCGTTGGGCGATGGGCAGAATCGGCTGCGGCGGCGTCGGGCCGGTGTATTCCGTCAAGGGGCGGTAAAGCCGGTTATCTTCGAGCTGTTCGAGCACCTGAGCGGTCCAGCCGGCGGCGCGGCTGATGGCGAAAATCGGGGTGAACAGATCCGTGGGAATACCGAGACTGTAGTAAACCGTGGCGCTGTAGAAATCCACGTTGGCATTCAGTTTCTTGCGCTCCAGCATGATGGCCGCGATGCGCTCGCTCATGCGAATCCATTTGGGTTCACCGAGTTCTTTGGTCAATTCGATGGCCATGCGCCTCAGGTGGGGGGCGCGGGGATCGAGCACTTTATACACGCGGTGCCCGATGCCCATGATCTTCTCCTTTTTCGCCAGTTTGTCCTCGACCCATGCATCCACGTTGTCTTCGCTGCCGATTTCCTGGAGCATGTGAATCACGCCCTCATTGGCCCCTCCGTGGAGCGGGCCTTTCAGGGTGCCGATGGCGCTGGTGATAGCCGAGTAAATGTCGCTGAGCGTCGCGATGGTCACCCGCGCGGAGAAAGTGCTGGCGTTCATGCCGTGGTCGGCGTGCAGCACATAGGCGACATCGAGCGTCTTTGCGGCGTCTTTGGACGGCTCCTCTCCGTTGATGAGCCAGAGAAAGCTGGCGGCCTCGCTCAAATCGGTGCGGATTTCCGGGAGCGGCAGGCCCTGACGGTGGCGGTGAAAGGCGGCGACGATGATGGGAATCTGGGCGCAGATGGCGAGGGCGCGCTCCTGATTGAGCGCCCGGTCCTGGTCGGCCCCGCGGTTGTCGAGGACGCCGAGCAGGGAAACCCCGGTCCGGATCACGTTCATGGGAGAGGCGTCCTTCGGCAGCATCGAAATGAATTGGCGCAGGGTCGCAGGCAAGAGGCGCTGGGCGCGCAGGTGAGTCGTGAACGTGGCGAGTTCCGCGGCGTTGGGCAGTTTTCCCCGGTGAAGCAGGAAGAGGACTTCCTCGAACGAGCAGTGCTTCACAAGGTCTTCGATGGCGTAGCCGAGGTAACAGAGTTTGCCGTTGGCTCCATCCACGTCGCTGAGACGGGATTCATTGGCGACGATTCCTTCGAGACCTTTTGCTACCATGGACATCTTTGAGTGGGGAGAATGGGGGTGGGGAGGAAGTGACTTAGCGTGAGGCCCCGGGCGCTCAAATGGATTTTCCGGTTAAATCAAAGCAGGCGGCGTACCGGTTCCGCGTTCGAGCCGGCAGCCGCAGATGCAGGAGCGCAGAAACTCATGCCTGGAGCCCGGACGAATCCCTGCCGTGAACGGGATGCCAATCCCGGCCCGTTGAGGAGGGACACCGGCCTCCGGCGGGATCAGTTCACGAGAGGAGCCAGGTTGTCCCGGCACCACTGACCGTTCTGCAGCGTTACGCCGTCAGGGTCTTCTACGGCGACATGGGCTTCATCTTCACAAATGATCCAGCCGCTGTAATCGCGCTGCACGAGCCATTCGGTGATGCGGTGAAAATCCAGTTTGCCGGTGCCCATTTGCGCCCACGGCTCCGGTCCGTTGCCGCTGAAGTCCTTGTAGTGGATATGATTGACCAGATGCGCCCATTTGTTAAGCGTAGCGATGACATCCATGCCGCCGCGGGCGATGTGTCCGACATCCGGAGTCCAGCCGGTGACCGCGGGATCGAGACTGCTGAGGACCACGTCGTAATCCTCCTGAGTGCGGACAATGGAGGCCGGAGGACTGTTGGGGTGATAGCTGCACTTGATGCCCTGGTCCGCCGCACGCCTGGAGACGGCATTGACGTTTCTCGCCACATTGAGCCGGCGGCGCTGGAGGTCGTTTTTCCGGCCGCTGGGGAGCGTCACGGTACCCAGCATGGCACCGGGAAAATGCTTCAACAGGCCGATCGTGAAGTCGGCGCACTCCCGTTCGGCGTCGGTTTCCGTTTCACCGTCCCATGAGCAAATCAAGGCCAGCCCGCACAAGGTCATCTTGTGAGCTGCCAGCGCGTCCTTGAGCCGTGCCGGATCGCAAAAATCCCCCAGCCAGTAGCGGCTGCATCCCAGGGCACTTTCCGCGATTTGCAGCACCATCGGTTCGATGCCGGTGAAGCCCGCCTGTGCGGCGACCTTGATCATGTGATCGAGCTTATTGTCATAGCCTTTGCCGGTGCCTTGCATGAACCAGGTGTAAACTTCGGAACCAAAGCGAATGTTGCCCATAATTTTAGAAATGTCGGTTGGTGTTTCTGGCTGAATTGCCGCCCGAAAATAGGGCCGGGGAATCAACGGTGACAAGGATGGATTTGTGGGGATTTCCCCCGGTTTTTCGGTTCACGGGCCTTTTGCCCCGGTGTTCCATCCGCACCAGCGGCCGACAGTTTGGTCAAGAGTGCGAAGCATCGTGAAAATTTTAGTAATTCAATTCTCAAAATTATTCATGAGTGAATTTTTGACAAAAATCACAATGGCAATATTATTTATGGTAATTATTTCAAAAATGAACCCCTGCATTAAAACGAAATCGCCGCTTCCCCGCGGATTCTCCCTCCTTGAGGTATTGATGGTCGTGGCGCTGATTTCCACGATCACCGCGGGCACGATTGTGATGGTCGGTGACGTGACCAAAGCCGCCGGAAGTACGAAACTGCAGCGGGACGTGCGGGTGCTCAATTCCGCAATCCGTTCCTATTTGCTCAATGGCGGAACCTTGCTTTCGACGGACCTGAGTGATCCGGCAAAGGTGCTGGCAAAATTGAAAACCACGGCGAGCGCTGGAAGCGCGAAGCAAATCGCGGGACTGCGGGGGGTAATGCTGGATGAACGGCTGGTTCTCGAAATGCAGTCGGAAGCCGAAGCCGGTGAGGGCGTGGAACGGGCGAGGTTCATCGCGGATCCGGCGAACCCGCGGTTTGTCGTGCAGAATGACGGGCCCCCGGGAATCAGCCGCTTCGTTCTCGACCCCGACTTTGCAGCCAGGGATTACGGAACGGAGGAGCGCGAGACGAGTATGAAGCTCGCGAAGCGGGATGCCTGGGTTTGGGATTATTCCGACCAGGGGCCTGGCCGCGGTGTTCCGGGAACCCCTCCGGCGGTGAATCCTTACCTAACCAATCCTAATCCTGAGGACGCAGCCAATACGGTGCTCAGTCCGCCGAAGTTCAGCATTCCCGCCGGTGAACTTCCTTTGAGTTCGTATCCTCTCGAACTCGCCCTGCTGTCTCCCAACCCGGCGGGTTCTTCCGAGATTCTTTACGGTATCGACGGAGGCGCATTCTCCCGCTACGACGGCCCGGTCAGCATCGAACCTGGAACCACGGTGACAGCGATGACGGCGACCCTCGATCCGGACCACTATGAAGACAGCCCGGCTTCCGCCGCGCACACCTACACGACGAGTCCCGTCAATCCGGAGCCGGTCCTGGATTTCGGGAAGTCCGGATTCAATTACTTTGAACTGGGAGGTGATGCGGCACCCGGTTCTCCGGATTCACCTGGCACCGGTGAGGTCAGCGGCACCGGCACCCTGGCCAATCTTTCAATGATCCCTGCGGCCTATCAGAACAGTTCCGTATTTCGCTTTGTCTGGACCTATGACGGATCTAATCCGCTGAATTCGGCGTCCGCGCAAAATCAGCCGGATTTCACCGACAGCTTCGTGCCGGCGGTGGTGCCGCTCCCGCTGACAGTTTTCGGCACGGCCCGCACGGTCACCGTGCAGGGTGCCGTGAAGTCCGCGAACAGCACTCTGGTGAGCGATTCAGTAATCGTATCTCAAACCCTCGCAGCTGCGGTGCTGCCGCTGCGTCCTCCGCTGGTGCATATCGACGGGCGGGACGTCACCCTGTCCCTTGATGTAAGCGGCGGAGACATGCCGGCCAACGCCCGCATCTTCTACACGACCGACGGCACGGACCCGGGCGTCGATGAACAGGGCAACCCGCTGCGCGGCACGCTTTACGACGGACGGACCACTTCGCTGGACGGAGCCACCGGCTCTGATCAGTCGGTGATTGCGAGAGTCTATGCACCGCTGCCGTATCTGCAGTTTTTCAATGTCAGCACCGCGGCCTCGGTGGAGTTCCTGCTTCCGGCGGACACTTCGATTTATGTCGGCGGGGCGTTTGTGAACACGGGCGGCAGCCTGATGCGCAATATCGCCCGTCTGAACAATTCCGGCCAGATCGACGAACGCTTCAACACCGGCAGCGGCGCCTCCGGCAACAGCATCGTCGGTGTTGTCAGGCAGGCGGCAGGAGGCGTGATGGCCGGAGGGGACTTCCAATCGGTCAATGGCACGATCCGCATGGGAGTGGCCAGGCTGAATGGCGACGGGAGCCTGGACAGCGGCTTCGATGCCGGCCTGACCTCGAACTGATTCCCTGCCCATGAAGACCGCCTTGCGCCACACTGCACTGTTCGGACGCCTGCTCATGGGAGGGGCGGCGGCCATTGCCCTCTACCTCGCCGCAATGGCCCTCGGCGGGACTGCCCTGCCCGGATGTGAAGCCGGCAGCGAGTGTCAGGCTGCGCTCGCGACGCCGTGGTCGCATGCCTTCGGACTGCCGGTCAGTTTTGCGGGATTCCTCGTGTACTCACTGTCGATTCTGCTGAGCTGGGCCTATCTCCGCCGGGACGGCACGCTGGGGGCACTCGTTGGAGGCATCGCGCTCTCGATTGGGGTCGCCGGCGCGGTTTGGTTTGCAGTGTTGCAGTTTTTCGTTCCGGAGACGGCCTGCCTCTGGTGCGCGCTGGCCCATGCCTTCGCTTCCTTCGGTGCCCTGGTGCTGTGGAGCAGCCGCAGGCGCCAGCCCCTGCCGGACGGCGATCATGCGCTGCAGGGTCTGCTCGCGAATGTCAGGTTCTGCCGGCTCTTGACCAATCTCAGCGCGCTGGCGGCTGTCGGAATCGTGGCCGGTGGCGCATCGTTCACTCAGGACCAGTCTGCAGCCGGTCAGGAGGTCGCATCGCCGCCTGCTCCTTCATCCGGGGAAACTGGAAGCGACATCGTGCTCTTCGAAGGCGAAATGGTGTTGCCTGCCGGGCAGTTTCCGGTGCTGGGAAGCCGGCCCGCCGGGGCTCACGCCGGAGTATTGCTGGTGGATTACGCCTCCTCACGCTGCCGTCAGTATGTCGCAGCGCTTGAGCGGATTCTCAACGGCGGTGCCGGTCCGCTGGCGGTGGCAGTGCTGCCTGCCAGCGAATCGTCCGAAGCCGCTGCCTTACAGCGCGCACTGCTGACGGTTTTCTGCGTGGACGCTTCCGCGTGGGAGTTCGTGTCCCGCGCTCTGTTGGCCGGCGAAATTCCTCCTCAAGCGGATGCTGTGCTGGCCGCTGCCGCAAAACTTCTCGGTGAGGAAAAATGGGCCGCGGCGGTGCGCGAAAACACTGACGATGTGGCATCCCGGCTCGGACTGGTCGCGGAAGTGATACGGCGCCTCAGGGATTCGGGGAAGTCCTATCCGCTGCCTCTCCTTCTTTGCGGAAGCCGCACGGTGACAGGCGCAGAGCTGAACCCGGAGAGAGTGAGGGCATTTCTCCGCAGTTCGGGCGGGGCGGAGGAGTCCGGCCCGGTTTCTGAAGCGCTCAGCGCCGGGATGGAGTTCGATCCGGAAGTCGCACTGCCTGATCTTCAGCCGGGTGCAGCCCGCGAGATCCAAATTGAAGTTCGCAACACCGGCAGGGCGCCGCTGCAGCTGGGCTGGGTCTCTCTGGACGCGAACTGCGAAATTACCTGCCTGCCGCAGCAGCAGATCCCTCCCGGCGCGCAGGCGGTCGTAGGTGTTAGAGTTACCCCTCCGGCTGATGCGGAGGGCGAGTTTCTTAGAAGGTTTCAATTCCATTCGAATGCTGCGGACACGCCGGGGACGGTGACGCTTCGCGGCAGCCTCTCTCCGCGCGTCGCTTCGAGCGATCTCCCTGTTCCCGCACATCAACCATACTAATCCAATGAATATTCGATCCCTGAGGATGCTGCCTCTTCTTGCCGCCGTCACGCTGCTGCCGGCCGGATTTAGTCAGGCCAAATTGCTCGAACTGGGTGACTTTGACGGTTTTCCGTCCGCTGGCAGTCAAATGGACTCCCGGATTAAACTCGGAGCCGCAGTGGACGCGGAGTCCGTGCCCGAGGATGGCGGGGGGCTCCTCGATCAGCTGCTGAGGCTCCTCGCCAACAGCACGGCGACTACAGACGATGCTAACGGATTGGATGACGAAGACGGCGCGGTGGTGCCGCCTATCATCGCTGTGGGTGGCACTCATTCCATTCTCGTCACAGTCACCAATGCCACGTCCAGCAACGTCTATCTGAACGCGTGGATGGACTTCAACGGCGATGGCGCGCTCAACGACACCCTGGTCACCACCACCGGCGGAGAGAAGCTGACCAGTCAGATTACGATCGCCCCGGGCGTCAATTCTGAAGTCCGGACCATCAGTTTCACCGTGCCCTCGACCGCCACCACCGGCACGGCCCGGGGCCTTCGCATTCGACTGACCGATGTCAGTGCACCGGGGCCGGGCGGGGAATCCGGAAAGGGGGAAGTGGAGGACTATACCCTCGACCTCGCCACGCCGGGGTTCTGTTATGGGGTTTCCGAAGGCAGCCTCTATGAGATCAACGTCGCTACCGGTACCGGCAAGTATATCGCGCCGCTCGCCTTTCCCGGTTCCGGCAATTCGCTGGCGTTCACCAGTCAGCTGGGCTCGGACGGGGTTCTCATCTACAGTACCGGAGAATCCGACGACATGCGCCTCGGCGTGTGGGACCGCGCCACGGGCGCATCGAATATCGCCGGGAACCTCGCCTCCTTCGGCGGTCCGTCGCGTGGTGTGCTGCGCTGCGGCGCATGGTATGGAGGAAAGTACTGGTTCATTCCCAACAACACGGATGACCTCTGGAGCGTTACATTCACCGGAACTTCCGGAAATTACCGGATCAATACAGTGCAGAAGGTTTCGGACCTGTGGAACAACAACCGTTCCCACACCTACGGCGACTTTATTGTCAGGCCAGACGGCAAAATGCAGGCGATCGGCACCAGAACCGGGGGCTCGCCTGAGTATTACACCGCCAGCCTCGCCGTGGCGAGCCCGAAAGCCACCCTCGCAGGGACCCCTCCGGTGATGCAAAACGGCATCGCTCTCGGGCTCGATGGAAAGATCTATGGAGGGTTGGGCCTGGAGACCGCCAACCGGGACTGGTATGTTCTCAACTCCTCCAACGGCTCCATCGTTTCCAAAGTCGGTGCCTCCAACCTGACTGACGTCTCGGACATGACGCTGGCAGTCCCGTGGCCGGCACCCGCCAACAATCCGCTGCTTGATTACGGAGACTCTGCACTTCTGCCACTCGCCGGGAGTCTGCGTGTCAATTCAATCCGTCTGGGCGGGATTGTCGATGGAGAGTCAGCAGCCATTGCCAATGCTGACGCCACGGGAGATGACACCAGTGGCTCCGACGACGAGGACGGGGCGGTGATGCCTGAACTGCTGGTAACCGGTGCGCCGGCGAGTATCCCGGTTTCGGTTTTCAACAATTCCGCCGCCGCCGCATGGCTGAGTGCCTGGATCGACTTCAATGGTGACGGCGTACTGAACGATGCTCCGCTTTCCGTCCCCGGAGGGGAACGACTCATGGATCAAACTGCGATCAATCCCTCTTCTGGCCCCGTCGCCCTGACAGTCTCCTTTACGGTTCCTGACGAAATCGCCTCCGGCGGTTCTCTCAGCGTGCGATTCCGGCTCAATAATGTCAGCAGTGCAGGTCCCTCCGGCGTGGTGGGCAGTGGGGAGGTGGAGGATTACCTCGTGCCGGCCGTGTCTGTCAGGACTCAGGCAGTTATGGAAGTGCGTCCTGCAGGTGCGAAGGACTGGGGTACCCACATCGCAGTCCAGGCCGGTGCCGCGGTGGATTACAGGCTCACGGTCCGGAACACCGGAGCACTGCCTGTCAAAGACCCTGTCATCGTGGAACTTTTGCCCGCTCCCGGAGATACCGGGACCGTGGAACTCGCGCCCCGGGGAAGTGCGTGGCGGATGCTTCTGACCGGGCCCGCCGGTGTGCCTGCAGGGGTGGAAGCGTCCTACAGTCTGGTGCAGAATCCGCAGCGCCGGGAAGTGCTTCTCCAGGATCCCGCGGGCAGTGTTCCGGCGGGCTGGTTCGTCCTGCCGGCCAATCCGGGAACTGTCAGGGCCGTCAAATTTGACGCCACCGGGCTGACTCTCGCTCCAGGAGAGGAATTCGCCGTGACATGGAGCGCGGCGGTGCCGTGGGATGCGGCGGCCCTCACGACGGCGGTCAACTCCGCGGGCGTTTCGGTGGCCCTGGCAGATAGCGGCCAGCGGCTGCCGGGCCGGGAATCGAGCCCTGCCGTGGTGCAGGCTCTGAGCACTGCCGGGGAGCTCTATGGCGACAGGGTTTGGCATGATCTCAACAACGACGGCCTGCAGTCCCCCGGCGAGCCCGGCGTCAACGGCATCCGGATAGAACTCTACAGGGATAACGGTGACGGCCGCCCCGACCCCTACAGCGATCTGTTCGTAGCAGCCACCAACACCGCCACCATCGATGGTCAGGCCGGGGCCTATCGCTTTGGGCATTTTCCTCCTGGCAGTTACTTCGCGGCTCTGGCGCTGTCCGACAGCTGGGGATTTTCCACACCGGATACCGGCGCGGACGACGCCGCTGACTCCGATGCCGTGGAGATCATTCGTGCGGGGCGGCGCACCGGCCTGATGCCGGTGACCGCCATCGATTCGGGGGAAAGCGACCTGACCTGGGATGCCGGCCTGCGTGATCTGTCAGGAACTCCGGCCGTCTGGACCATGGCGGAAACGGGAAGCGGCATGATTCTGGGAGGACGGTTCACCAGATCTCACGGAGTTCCCCGCAATAACATTGTCAAAGTAAATGCCGGTGGAGCGGTGGACACTTCGTTCGATCCCGGCAGCGGATTCGACGGCACGGTGCGGTCCGTTGCCATCAGGGACGACGGACTGATTCTCGTGGCCGGCGAGTTCACTTCCTATAATGGCTACCCGGCAGCCGGAGTAGCGCTGCTCTCACCGTCCGGTGCCGGAATCCCCGGGATCGCACAGCCTGACGCCTGCATGGTTCACTGGGCCGGGGCCGCCGGGCAGAACATGTATCTCGCCGGATGTTTCTCCCGGATCGGCGGTGTCCTCTGCGGCAATGCCGCCCGTCTCAATGCCGACGGCTCGGTGGATACCGGTTTCACTGCCGGGAAAGGCGCCAACGGGCCCGTTTATTGCGGGGCAGTGCTGGCGGACGGAGGGGTCTATTTCGGCGGAGGATTTACGAAGTACAATGGTGCCTCCTGCGGGGGCATCGTGAAACTCAACAGCGACGGCAGTCTGGATGAGTCGTTCAACGCCGGCGGTGGCGCCGCGGGGGAAGTCTTTTCCATCCACCTCGTCGAAGACGGGCGCATTCACCTCACCGGGAATTTCCGCAGCTTCAACGGCACCGCCTGCAACGGAGCGGTGCGCCTCGGCCGTGACGGCAAAGTGGACCCCACGCTCAAGCCCTCATCGCTCGCGGTGGAGAGCATCAATTCCTCCAATTGAACGCGGCTTTCGGCAGCACCCCGCCATGCTGAATCACGGTACGCGATAGTATCCGTCCGGATTGTAGAGGTAGTAAACGTCCTTGGGATTCGGACGGGGAAGCATCATGTAAGGCCGGCCTTTCTCATCGAGCGTCTCGATCAGAAGCGGAATCTCCACGGACTGTCCCGGCTGCGTCGGAATGACAATGCGCGGCGCGGCCGGCGCCGGGGTGGCGGCGAGATCCGGATGCTTCAAGACCGAGGTCTCGTGGATTTCATGCACGATCACATCCACCCATTTCAGTTTCTGCGCCTCGTCTGCAAATTCAGTCCAGTCGCCGGTGCTGACTTTGCTGTACATGGTCTTGATGAAGTCGTCGAGGCCGACCCCCATTTTTTGAGCGATCGGTCCGGCGAGGCGGCGCCACCATTCCTCGATTTCCTTGAGGGTTTCCCGCTGCTGGGTGAGATTACCGAAGGCCATGCCGCTGATCTGGTGATGCAGAATCTGTGCATTCGGATAGGCGAATGATTTGTCGGCGAGCGTGCAAATGCACGCCGCCATGCTGGCGGCGAACTGCTTCACCACCACGTAAACCGGCGCCTTGCTGCCCTCCATGGCGCGCAGGATTTTGTAACCGGCCATGACACTTCCGCCGGGACTGTTGTCGATGACGATGAAGATGGGCAGTTTGGGATCCTGATTGTTATAGTAATCGATGCGCTCCGCGATTTGATCCGCCGTTTTGGAAACGATGGGGCCGTTGAGCGGGATGCGGCGGTCGGAGATGATGAGTTTGTTATCCTGATGAGGGTTCTCCAGGTAGGCGGGCTTGGCGCTGACGGCGTATTGCGCCGCGGTCAGTTCCTTGTCTTTGGTCTCGATCTGCACCGCCAGTCTGGCAATCTCGCGCCGCGCCTCCGCCTCCTCCAGCCGCAGTTCTGTCAGCCGGGTTTCTGATTTCGCTTTGGCGATCGAGTTCTCGAGCGTGAGTTTCTCACTGGTGGACTTGAGGGCGGCGATCTCCTTTTCCGCTGCGAGGCGCGCTTCCTCCAGTTCGCGGTTCAATTTGCTCTTCATTTCCTCGGTGCGCAGCGTCTGGCGCTCGAGTTCCATGCGCCGGTCGGCCAGTTCTTTGACCAGTTTTTCCTTCGCGATGGCGTTCTCCGCCATCAACCGGTCCCGCTCCACCATCAGTTTGGCCAGTTCCTTGCGCGCTTCAGTGAGGGCCGGATCGTCCGGTGCCGGGGCAGGGGCGATCGAAGGCATGGTGGCCCCGGTATTCGCGGTCGCGGTGACGGGCATGCCAGGAGGCTGCGGTGCCGGGGCGGCGGGCGCAGCAGGCTTGGGCTGATCCTGGCAAAAGGCGGCAAACGGAACCAGGGAGAGCAGAAGGGCGGGTAATTGACGGGACATGGTATCTAAGACGGGTTTATAATTTCAATAATTTGACTCTGCTCATCCGGAGAGTCAACGCTCACGTCCGGATTTTCCGCGTCGCGTTGGATGCCAACGCAACGGACTTCCTGATGCGAAGACCGCCGGGGTGTTATTCGATTGCCGCGGGGCCGGAGTTTGGGACGGAAGGCCGCCTACTTGCCGGACGCCTGTTGCCGGAGCTGTTCGAGACGGCTGAGCGGTTTCGGAGCCGGAGGGGCGTCCTGTTTGGGCGGGGGCGGCGCATCGGTCTTCGCGACCGCGGGCGGCGGGGCCGGCGGCGGCGGATCGATGCGGATTACGCCGCCCTGTCCGACGGTGTGGGGAATGGGAGCCCCGTTTTCCATGATGATTGCCTGGCAGAACAGGTTCTGGTGTTTGCCCACCGGGCTGTCCGGCGCGGTGGTGACGGGGAAGCGCAGTTCCTTGTCCTCCGCACTGATTTCCAGTTCGGTCGTGCTCGTCTTGGCCGGCAGCCCGAACACATTGACCTTCGCCTTGCCCTGCCAGGGTTTCTTCACCTCCAGTTTGCAGAAGATTTCCGTCGGCTTGCCCTGTTCGGCGGAGGCCATTTCCATCTTCATGGTAAAATACGGCGGTGCCACGGTGACCGGCGTCAGCGCGCTGGAGCAGTAGATGGGCCCCTGGCCGGCGTCCGATTCTCCGCGCACCGCAATCTTCCAGGTGTTCGGCGGGGCGTCACCGTTGCAGGTGATTTGATAGTCGGCCTCGCTTTGACCTTCCGGGATGGCGATGGTGCCCGGTGCGCTGATGCCTGGCGGATTCCACAGCATGCGCACGGTGATAGGCGCCTTGAAGCCCTCTTTCCTCGTCGCCTTCACTTTTAGATTCATGGTCCCGCTCTGCACCACCGGCACCGGCGGCGGCACGAGTTCGATGCTGTAGGGAATCTCCTCCACGACGGCTACGGGATACACTTTCCGGCGCGAGACCACGTAAGGCGTATTATTCGGCTCACCCTGGATGAATTCGATGTTGTTCATCCACCGGCCCGGTACCGGGGAGGCTTTCGGATCGGTCAGCTTCGGCGTCATGTTGAGCAGCGCAGCGGCCAGCGGGGCATCCGGCGCGGCGAAAAAAATCATGATATGCTCCGCTGTCGCACCGGGGATGACTTCGGTCTCCATTTTCACGCCGGCGGGGAGATTCGTGCAGTCGAATCCCACATCGCCGCCCACACCGATGCGGTCCACGTGCACCTGAATGGCGTGACGGTTGCCGCGCGGGATGGCGGACTGGACCCACTGCTGACTGTCGTTGCGGTCGTAGCGGGAAATGTAGGTATTCAGTCCGGTTTCGGGAACGGCGATTTCCACGCGATAGACAAAGTCGGAGCCGCCGCGCTTCAGGTGATCCCGCACCCGGATGTAGTATTCACCGTCCTCCGGAACCTGCCAGCCGCCGATCTTGCTGTCAGGGTTTGCACCGTTGTCGTCGTTGCCGTTGATGCCGCCGCCGTCTTTATT
The DNA here is from genome assembly GCA_964523105.1 of uncultured Akkermansia sp. Taxonomy (GTDB): domain Bacteria; phylum Verrucomicrobiota; class Verrucomicrobiia; order Verrucomicrobiales; family V1-33; genus V1-33. The sequence continues at coordinate 297,516 of CAZFZN010000002.1, read as the reverse complement.
CAGGAGTTCCAGCACGGGATCGAGCGGCGAACGAATGCCGCGGGCATGCACAATGAGGTCGTAGCGCTCGCCTTTCTTTGCCGTGAATTTGAACCAGTCCTCATCCTCCGGCTTCTCAATGATGCCGTTGAACGCCATCGGAAGGGCAGGGGGCGAGGCGTTCGCCTTCGCTTCCGCGTGATTGTTGTTCGGCTCCGCCTCCAGCGTGTTGTCCAGATTTGTGATGCGAAACGGATTCGCCGAAGGGGCACTCAGGCTGTTCGCCTGCGCGAACAGAGGCAGCACTTCGCCGGGCGTGTTAGGCACGGTCACTTTCTCTTTAATCTCGCCGCCGACGTCGCCGAGATAGGTCACCTCCACTTCCGTGCCCGCCTTTCCTCCTGGCGGATAGGCTACGGTGGGACGGGGAAAAGCGCCGATGTGGGCGCGGTACTGCGCGCCGTCATTGCCGGCATAGGATGAGTCGCGCACCTCTATATAATAGGTACCGTCCTCGGGAATGATCACGCTGGCATGCGGATCCTGCACGCCGAGGGGCGTGTCGTCGGACGTGGCCAGTTCAAACTTCTTGCTGTCCATGATGGCGACATAGGGATCCCAGAAATTGGTGCAGAGCCGGATGCCCTCCACCTCGACACTGAGGCGCTCGCCCTTTTTCGCCTCGATTTTGTAATAGTCTGTCTCTTCATTGCGCGCCGTGCCGGCCACCGTCACGCCGGTCGTGATGGGCTGCGCCTCCTCCAGCAGTGTATTCGGCTCCTTCTCGTCCACCGTCGCGAACTGCCCGACGAAGAAGTTCCGCGCATAACTGATGCCCGACTTCGTCCGCACACGGAACAACTGCTCGCCCAGCGGACAGCCTGGCTCGATGTGCAGTTTCACCTTCAGCGTGTTGGGATTCTCCACTTTGAACTCCGTCGCTTTGATCTGAGCCGGGTTGTAGGAAACGATCTCCTCCGCATCCGCCAGCCGGTTGCCGGAAAACGTCACCTCGATGTCCGTGCCGCGCTGACCGCCGCGAGGCTGGATGGAGTTGAACTCCGGATATGCCGCCAGCGCGGGGGCGGCGGAAATGATGAAGGCTAAAGGATGAAGGATGGAACGTGTGAAGATCATGATCAGAACAGAAATAAGGAAAGTTAGCCGGAACCCACAATCGCCGCGACAATCGCGGCCCGTGTAATGGCACTTGCAGCATGGGCGGACGGGAGAGTCCCGTCCTCTGCACGCTGGAGGTTCATGTCCAAACGCCATTCGTCGTGTCTTTTGTCGCGGGCTGCGATTTCCGCGGGCGTCAGGCGGATGCCTTCCGGCAGTTCCTTCCCGCAAAACTCACACGCCGCCAATCGCCGGTTATAGACGATTCGCTGGCAGGAGGGGCAGGTAAAGGGGGCGGGCATGGCTGCGGGCGCATCCTACAACGCTTCCGTCCCCCGGCAACTTTCCATCCGCGGGCGATTCCCGCTGCCGGCGGCAGGTGCGGTGCCCGCCTGGCGGGAGCTTACTTATGCGAAGTTGATCCAGCCGAGCTTTCCGAAGATCCACACCAGGGCATAAGCGACGCCGGCGGTAGCGGGGATGGTGAGAATCCAGGCCCAGAGTATGCGTTCGACGACACCGAGTTTGAGAGCGCTGAAGCGTTTGGCGCAGCCGACACCCATGATGCTGGTGGTGATGGCGTGAGTGGTGGACACGGGCATGCCGAGGGTGCCGGTGACGGCGAGGACGGTGGCGGCGGTGGTCTCCGCCGCGAAGCCGTGGACGGGCTGGAGCTTGACCATTTTGTGGCCCATGGTCTTGATGATTTTCCATCCTCCGGCCGCGGTGCCGGCGGCCATGGTCAGGGCGCAGGTGACGACAACCCACGCGGGGATGCCCTGGGCCTTATTGTCCACCACGGCGTCCGGCATATAGCCGAATTGAAGCCAGTCGGGGAGGATACTGACAAATTTGGCGCCGATGGCGAGGTTGAAGGGATCGGTGCCGGCACTGGTCCTGAGCCAGCCCAGCCAGCCGGGAAGTTGATCGAAAACGCCGCCTTTGCTGGCCCCGGCGAGCGCAATGGCGATGATGCCCATGGTTTTGGTGGCGTCGGCCATGCCGTGGCTGAAACCCATGTAGGCACTGCTGGCGAGCTGGGCTTTGCCGAAGACGTTGTTCACCGTGGCGGGTCGAACCGAACGGAGCCCCAGATAGAGCAGTGCCATGACGATGAAGCCGCAGACGAATCCCGTGAGCGGGGAAACGATCATGGGGACGATGACTTTCCAAAGGATGCCGCCTTTGTCGCCGCCGGGTTCGACGGTGGTTTCGACTTTCTGCACACGGCCCTCGAAGACTTCGAGGAAGACATCCCGGCCGCCCACAGTGATCTTGTGGGTGCCGTTGCGGACGGCTTCGACCGGGGAGCCGTCGGGCGCAAGGTCGGTGGTTCCTCCGAGGGCGGCGATTTCCTCCGGTGCCGCCTCGACAAGATGGTGTGACTTCTTGTCCTTGATCTCCTCCCATTTGACGGAGGCGGCCCACGGGGTCTTGTCGCCCAGTTTGTCCGGTTGGACTTGCTGCGTGAGCAGTGCGGCGCAGAAGGTGGCGCCGACAAGGCTGCCGACCAGGGCGTGAGTGCTGCTGGAAGGCATGCCGAACCACCAGGTGAGGAGGTTCCAGAAGATGGCGGAGATCAGTGTGCAGATCAGGACCATCTGCTGCGCGCCGGCGCTCATGAAGCTCTGGTCCACTATGCCGCTGGAGATGGTCTTGGCGACGGCGATGCCGAAGAATGCGCCGATCAGGTTGGTGACGGCGGCGAGGAGAATCGCCTGGCGCGGGGTGAGGACCTTGGTGCCGACGACGGTGGCGATGGAGTTGGCGGTGTCGTGAAAGCCGTTGGTGTAGGTGAAGACGAGGGCGACGAAGATGACGATCAGGACGAGGGTGAGTTCCATACGGCGGCGGCGGGACTAGCTGTTCTTGAGGATGACGAGAGCGAGAGTGCGCCCGATGCTGCGGCTGACGTCGAGGCAGTCGCCGAGGATGTGATAGAGGTCCTGGGCGATGATTTCGCGAAGGGGGTCGCCGCCGGGTTCATAGAGGCGGCGCAGGGAGTCGAGAATGACGCGGCCGGCGTCGGCCTCGATCTGGCCGAGGCGGGCATCGAGGGCTTTGATTTCGGCGATGGCGCTGTTTTTGCCGAGGCCCTGGACCATTTCGACGAGGATGCGCGCGGCGCTCTCCAGCATGTGAGCGGGGAGGCTGAAATCGTAACCGTCGATTTTGTCCCAGACGATTTCGTAGCGCTCGGCGAACTTCTCGACGGTCTTGGGCAGCCGGTAGAGCTGGCTGGCGACGGCGTGGAGGTCTTCGCGCTCGATGGGAGTGACGAAGACGCGCGTGAGCATATTGTCGAGGCGGGCGATGATCTCCTTGTCCTTGCGCCGGGCGCCGGCGAAGGCGTCGAGTGAGGGCTTTTGGCCGCGCTGAGTGAGGGTTTCGCGGAGAGCGGCGACGGATTCAGCCCCGAGGGCGGCGCTTTCCTCAAGGAGGCCGAAGAACGCCCCGGGTCGGCCGAGGGCACGCTGGACGGAAAACATGGGCGCTCGTGTCAGGAGTTTTTGAAGACGATGTGAGTCACGATGTTCCCGGCGTCGCGGCACCGGTCCACCACCGTCTCCAGGAGGTCGAAGAGGTCGCGCAGGGCGAGCACCTTGATGGGATCGTGCCGCCCGCTGTAGAGGTCTCGCAGCATTTCGAGCTGGAGCTTGTCCGCATCACCTTCGATCTGCTGGAGCTTGCCGTTCAGCTCTTTGGCCTGCTGGATTTTCCCCGCGCCCAGTGTGCGCAGCATGCCGACCAGCGCAACGACCTGATTGGTCGCCGCATCGAGCAGGGCGATGTGCCGGGTGAAGTCTGCGGAGCGCACATCCGGGCCGCTGATGAGGAAGCGCTCAGCGAATTTCTCGACTGTCTTGGGAATGCGGTAGAGCGCGTGACTGAGAATCTCAATATCCTCCTTCTCCAACTGGGTGACGAAACTGGACACGAGGGCCTCGTTGATCCGGTCGGTGATCCGTTTGTCTGATTCCTTGGCCTGGTGGAAGGCCTCGAGACTGGGCGTCTGAGCAGGCGAGGAGAGCACGCGGTTGAGCGCCTGGATACTGGCCCGGCCCTCGCTGGCTGAGGCTTCGAGAAGGGTAAAGAACCGGTCGTCTTTGCCGAAGATTTTCTGGAGGGAGATCATGCGAGTTGCAGTGGATCCGGGCTTTATGTGACGGAAATGACATGTGCCAGCGGGAATCACGGTGACGGAAATGTCACATGGAGCGCGGTCGGTCCGGAGGATTGCAGTCTTTCCGCCCGCTTCGCCGGAGGCTTGCCTACGGATTGTCCGATTCCGGATTCTGTCCCGTCCGGGCCGGCCCCCAGATTTGCTCCTTGAGGGTCGTGATCCTGGCATCGAGTTCGCGGATCGAAGTCCGGGCCTCCACCAGCAACTCCCCGACGGCGCCTCGAAGTTCCGCCTGCTCCTCCTCCGTCAATTCCCCCGGGATCTGAAAATTGGCCTCACCGGTCTGTTCGTAGAATTCAATCGCGGTCTCAAGGTCCACCATGCGGATTTCATCCCGTTGCATGGCGGCGGCGAAGTAGTCCTTGAGCGCGGTTTTGCCGTCCCCGGGGATGGCCAGGGGCTCCGCGGCGCGGTCCAGTCTTCTTTCCAGCAGATGCACGAGCACCCGACGCTCGACGGTGAAGTAGCCGCGCTGGAGAAAGTGGAAGAGGCTGCACAGCTGCGCAGTGCTCAGGGTCTCCGGATCAAGGTCCAGGTAACCGTCGAAGTTGTTGTCGGAGTGGATCTGCTGCAGTTCGGCCAGTCTTTCCTCCAGCGGCGCGAGACGTGTGCGCAGGTCTCGCCATGCCGCGAGCCACTGCGCGTTGGCGGGATCGGGATGAAGCGTGCGCCGGGGTGGCGGAATCGGGGCGTGGAATGGCCGGGGCGGCCCGCTGGCGCTGTCCTGCGGTTCGCAGCCGGTCGTCACCAGACACGCCGCGGCGCAGCCGGTGAGTCTGAGGACAGCGGGACGAATCATGGCGGGTCAGGGGGAGGAGGAGGCCCGGAGATCATAACAGATGAGCGCCGGGGGCGCACCGTTCAATCGATCCTCCTGATTCCGGCAAACGTAAAGCAGTCCGTGACTGAGGGCCGGCAGCGTCCATGACTCGAGGGCGACGAACGGCTGGAACTTTGAAAGCATGGTCGCGCCCCGGGGTGTGAGGTCGAGCCAGCACAGCGTGCCCCATTCGCCGAGGGCGAGAAAACGGTCACCGACCCTGAGCAAACTGCCGCGGTAGAGACCCATGGGAATATTCTGCCCGCCGGTTTCGAGCGGCCAGGTGAGTTTCTCCGCCCACTTTCGCTCACCGGTCATCGCGTCGTGACACACCAGTTCGCACTGCCGGTCCTTCTCTCCGCTGAAGGCGTAGAGATAACCGTTGTGGAAGACCGGCGTATTCCAGTGGCAGCCGAGGCCGGGGTTCTTCCATGCGGCTTCAAGTTTGCCCTGCGGGTCCGCTTTGAGCATGACCCCGCCGTTGCAGGGGCTTTCGCGATCCACGTAAGCCTGGGAAATGAAAATGCGCCCGTCGCCGCACAGCACAGGCGTCTGGGCGTTGACGCTGGGATAGCGCCGGGCACGCCAGAAGAATTCACTTTCCAGCGTTCCGCCGGCGGGATCGATGCTGAGCAGGCCGCCGGTGCTGGGTTCGCTTTTTCCACCGGCGAAGACCAGCACCCGGTCCTTGTCATTCACCTTTGCCAGGATTGGAGAGGCATAGCTCTGTCCCCAGGCGTGTTTCGTGGTCCACAGCAGTTTGCCGTCTGTCAGGGAGAAGGCGCATACGCAGCGGTCGTCCGAGCCTCCGAGGTGCGCGATGACTTTTCCGTCATGAATCAGCGGACTGGCGCCGGAGCCGAAAAAGTACTTCATGACCCCGAACTCCTCCTGGCAATCGTGCTGCCAGACCACCGAGCCCGTGGCGAGGTCGAAGCACTTCAGCCAGCTCGTGACGCCGAAAGTCACCACTTTGCCGCCGCTGATGACCGGACCGGCGCGCGGGCCGGCATTGTAGCCGAAGTCATCGCGGTATTCGACTTCGTAATCATGCGACCAGAAGCGTTTGCCGGTCAGGGCGTCGAGGCATTCCACCCGCTCCCTGCCGCCGGCGCGGTGGAAGAGCACCAGCTTTCCGCCGGCGATGGCGGGACTGGCATAACCTTCGCCCTTTTCGCACTCCCACACTTTGGGCGGACCCGCTTCGGAGAACTCCCTAACCACACCGGTTTCCCGGGAAACCGGCGCATCGGAGGCCCCGAGAAACCGCGGCCAGTCCTCCGTCACCGCACCTGGCGGCAGCGGCCGGGGCGCTGCGTGAATTTTCAGGCCAGGCCAGCCGGTCGCTTCATTGGCGCAGACAATTGACGACAGGAGGAGGAAAACTGCAGTGCGGAAGTGCATGGTCAGGGAGCAGGGGCTGCCATGAAGAATCCGCGCGTGCCGCCCGCGGGCAGATTGAATACCACGGTGCCGGAAGCGCCGATGGCGGCGGTCTCCACCACGGACCAGCTGGTCATGTCGCCCGACTGCAGCAGTTGATAGTCCCGGCCGCGCAGCCCGCGAACCGTCAGGGTGGCGCCGCCGCCCGGGGCGGGCGCACTGGCGATGGTGGCATTGACCTGTTCGAGCAGGAGGTTTCCCGGATCGAAAACCACCGGCAGCACGGCATTCGAGACGCTCAGGGCATGGTGCACGACGGGCGAATCGCCGAAGGCGAGGATAGAATTGCCGGGTGCGGCTCCCGGGGACACGTCGAACTGCGCATCGATCGCGTGATGCAGTCCGGCGGCGAACACTTCGCTGCCCGGCAGAGTGAGCGTCACTCCGAGCCGGCCTGCTGTTTCCTCGTCGCGGTTGAGCACGATGACGGCGCCAGGCGCCGCCGGGCCGGCGGTGATGCGGCCGTTGCCCAGAATGTCAGGATCATACGTCAGGGTGAACTGCAGGGCGTGTTCGTTCCCCGTGGCGTTGAGCATGACCGGCGCGAAGACACTGCCTCCGATATCGCCGGAGCTGTCGGTGATGGAGGCTGTCCGCGGGTTCGCGAGGACGATGATGCTCGCCGGATTGGTGGTGACCGTGCCCGAGGGGTTGGTGCCGGTGAGCGTGTAGGTGCCGGAGTCATTGAAGTCGATCTTCCGCACCGTCAGCACCGGAGTGCCCGTTCCGGCATATTTCACGCTGTCGCTGATGGGATTGCCGGCAAATCGCCATTGATAGGTGAGCGTGGGCGAACCGCCAATGGCGGCGGTGATCTGGAGATTGGTTCCCTGCTGGTGATTGCCCGTCGCGGGATGAGTGATCACGTAGGGAGCGATGGCGGTGGCGGCCTGCCAGGTGAGTTTCACGGCCCCGGGCCCCCCATCCACGGCAATGCGGTAAACGGTGCCGCTGTTGATGTGGAAATTGACGGTGGCGGGCGCATTCAGCCCCGCCCCCATCGAGGAGGCGACAGGTGTCAGGGCATCCACGCTGCTGCCGGTGTAAACGGCGAGCCGCGTATCGAAGGTGCTGCCTTCGGTGGAAAACGCAGCGTCGCCTGTGAGGGTGGCGGTCCAAGAGTACCAGATGGAGGTGGCAGCGGGCGCACCGTGGTGACCGGGTTCGCCGGCTTCGGCGGTGGCGCCGCGATTGCTGCCGGTGGCCGTGCCGCTGCCTCCCGTCAGCGCGGTGGCGGTGCTGAAGTGATCGTTGTTCGCGGGATTGATGGCGATCTCGACCGGTCCGGCGGCGCCGTCCTTGCCGTCCACGACGATGCGATAGGCGGTGCCGTTGACGGCAGTGAAAGTGACGCGGCTGGTGGTGGCGGGCGCGTCGTCGTCATTCGAGGCGACCGGCGTCAGCGTGGTCAGGCCGGAGCCGGTGTACACGGCCAGCAATGTGTCGAAGCCGCTGCCGGCGGTGCTGATGGTCACTGGCCCGGAATAGGGTGCGATCCAGCGGTACCAGACGGACTTTCCGCCGGCGTTGCCCGCGTGCGCCGGTTCGCCGCTTTCCTTGTTGGCGGAGAAATTGCGTCCGTTGGTTGCAGCGCCGGTGCCGGTGAGCAGGGTGGCGGAGAAGAAGTTGTTGTTCGGCGGCGCGGATCCGGCGTAGGTGATGAGAATGCGTGTCGTGTTATTGGTTTCGTCAGACTCGAGCACGCGATTGTCAGGGTCCACCACGGATTCCAGCCAGTAGGCCCCGGGCGGCACATTGGTGACATCGATCCACTGGTCGTCGAGGGTCCTGGAGTAGATGTCCCTCCACCCGACGCTGATGCCCTGCACCAGACCGCCGCTGTACACGGAACTGGTGGGAGCGCCTGGCAGAGAGAGATCGTGAGCGTCGAGGTCGATGATGGCGAAGCTGGTTTTGTCGCCGGTGGCCACGATGCCGCCGACTCCGTTTTCCGCCGTGACGGCGCGCAGGTGAAACTGCAGCCATCCGTCGAAGTGCAGGTGTCCGTGAGTGGGGTGGAAAGTGAACGTGCCCGCGAGCCGGTCGGAGTAGGTGCCGTTGAGGTTGAAGACGCGCTGATAAACGGCCGGATTGGAGGTGGAGCCGCGCAGTTCGAGTTTGCCGGAGCCGACATTGGCGGTGGCGGTGGTGACACGCAGCAGCGTTCGGCCCGGGATTTGAGTCTGATCGAGGGTCCAGCCGTACATGTATTGATCCGCCTGGCTGGCCACGGAAATGATGTCCGGCAGCAGTTGCGTGGCGCCGCCGCCGCTGACACCCCAGGTGAGACTGAATTCGCCGGTGCCCCCGGTATTTCCTTTGATCTGAATGCGATAGACGGTGCCGCTGACGGCCGCGAAACTCGCGGTGGCATCCGCTCCGGGGCCGGCGCTGGCCGTGGTCACCTCAGTGAGGGCGCCGACGCTGTTGCCGGTATAAACACCGACAAACGCCGCCATGTCAGGGCTGTTTACCGTGATCAGGCCGTTGGCATTGGCGGGCGCAGTCCAGCGATACCAAACAGAGGTTCCCGCATTCAACTCCCCGGATTCACTCGTCGCCCGGAAATTCCAGCCACTCACCGCGCCCTGGGCGCCGGAGAGGGCAATGGAGGATGAGAAAGCATCGTTGGCCAGCACCGCGTTAGCCCAGGTCAGCACGGCGTTGCCGCTGGCCGACAGATAGCCGTCGATGGCAACGCTGACCGGATTCGCCGGGTCGGCGAAGAACTCGATGCGGCTGGCGGTGCCGGAGCTGAAATCGTCATTCGATGCGAGTTCGGTCAGGGTGTTCACCGCGCTGCCGGTGTAGGCGGCGAGAAGCGTGTCGAAGTTGCTTCCCACGGTGTGAAAAACGAACCGGTCTTTGGCAGCGGGCGTGAAGCGGTGCCAGATGGAGCGCCCGCCGCTGATGCCGGCGTGCTCCGGTTCGCCGGGTTCGCCGGTGGCGCTGAAGGTATTCACTGCCGGCAGGGAGCCGGAAGCCGCCGTGATGGCTGCAGCGGCCGCAAAGTTGTCGTTGGCCGGCGCTGCGATGAGACCAGTCGCTAGAGGTCCGAGCAGAGCAAGGAGTGGCAGGGAGGAACGGGACATGCCCCGAGTATGCCCCTCGATTCGGCCGGCGCAACCCGGCCTGTGAGTCCGTCCGTATCTGAATGGAACGGGTTTAACTCCACGTCCCGGGCTTCCAGTCCGCAGGCAGTTGCGGACGCGCCGCGATGCCGTCGTGGATGATCTTTAGCACGCGCTCCCGCTCCGCGCCGGTCAGTGGCAGCCGCGGCGCGCGGACCCATTCCTTGCCGAGTCCGCACTCCTGCACGGCGAGCTTGATGTAGTGGACGAACTTGGTGCTCACATCCAGATGGAGCAGGGGAGTGAACCAGCGATAGACCGCCAGCGCGTCCGCCCATCGTCCGGCGCGGGTCAGTTCCCAGAGGTATTGATTCTCCATGGGAAAGGCGATGCCGCTGCCCGCGACCCAGCCGTCGAGACCGAGCACGGCGCTTTCCAGCATGAGGTTGTCCACGCCGGTGAAGATGGCATAGCGGCCGCCGACCGTGTTGTGCAGGTCGGTGATGCGGCGGGTGTCGCCGGCGCTTTCCTTGAGCGCCACGAAATTCTTCTGATCCGCCAGCTGCGCGAACATCTCCGGCGTGATGTCATTCGCATAGCTGATAGGATTGTTGTAGATCATGATCGGCAGTCCCGTGGCCTGCGCCACGGTGCGGAAATGCGCCATCGTTTCCTCCGGCGCGCCTTTGTAAAGCATGGCGGGCATGAGCATGAAGCCGTCGGCGCCGAGTTTCTCGCAGTCGCGCACATACCGCGCCGCCTCCGCGGTGCTCGTCTCGGCGACGCCGCTGAGCACGGGCACCCGGCCTTTGACCGCGCCGACCATTTCAGAAATGACCAGCCGCTTTTCCTCCGCGGTCATCGGCTGGTTCTCCCCCAGCGATCCCAGGAAGATAAGGCCTTTGATGCCGGAGGCGAGCAGTGCTTCGGCGTGGCGGGCGGTCGCTTCCAGATCGAGCGAGCCGTCCTGGTGCATTTGAGTGGTGATGGCGGGAAAGACGCCGGTCCAGCGGGGTGTCATAATCTGAGTTCGGGGAAAACCGCCACATTCCGGGCGATGCGCCGGGCGCAAGGCGCAGGTGCAAAAATTTCAGTTCATTTTCTCTCCGCCGTGAATACAAAACATTCCCCGCCGTCGGATTCACCGGTCCTTCAGTCATCGTGCTTCACTCTTACCCCATGAAACCCCTTCGCTTTATCGCCGCCCTTGCCGCCGCCGCTGTGCTGGCCTCCTGCGCCTCTCCCTACCAGGCTCAAATGGGAGCGCTCCACCAGGCTTACATGAACGGGCAGATCTCACCTGAGGAATACGACCGGGAAATGGCGCGGCTGCGCGTGAACGACGCCGGCTGGCAGCAGGCGAATGCCAATAACGTGGCCACCGGAGTCGCCATCGGCGCCGTGGCGCTGGGCACTGCCGCGATCCTTGCCGACGATGATCACCACCATCATTACTACGGCGGGCATTACCACGGCCACTATCGCCGTGGCTATCATCCGCGCTGGTGATCTCCCGGCGCTGCGCCGTCAGGGCTTGGATGGTTGAAGCCGGGGACGGAATTGTCCGCCGGGCGCCCGTCGGCTGCGCGGCCGGAAGCAGCCGTTTCCCTGAAAAACTCCATTTGACACCCCGGAAAGGGAACCTACTCTCCGCGCCCCCGCCCCCGGGGCTCGTGCCAGACCTTATTCATTTTCAGAGTCATATGAAAACCATCTCAGCCAAAGCTGAAGACATCAAACGCAAGTGGTATCTCGTGGATGCCGCCAACCGTGTGCTCGGTGACGTCGCCGTCGAGACCGCGAATCTTCTGCGCGGCAAGAACAAGGTGACCTACACCCCTCACATCGATAACGGCGATCACGTCGTCGTGATCAACGCCGCCAAGGTAGTCCTCACGGGCAAAAAGGAGACCGACAAAGTGCACCGCCGCTTCACCGGTTATGTCGGCGGTCACCACAGCGAGACGCCCCGCCAAATCCGCGCCCGCCGTCCCGAGCAACTCGTCCTGCTGGCCGTCCGCGGCATGATCCCCCACAACAAACTCGGACGCAAAATCCTCACCAAACTCCGCGTCTATCGCGGCGATAAACACGAGCACGAGGCTCAGCAGCCCGTCGCCCACACCTTCTAATTTCAATTTCCAACCATCATGGCAGACACTCCCATCGCCGCCACCGGCCGCCGCAAGACCTCCATCGCCCGCGCCACTCTGACCCCGGGCGAAGGTCACATCACCGTCAACGACCGCGCCTTCGAGGACTACTTCACCACCGTTTCCATGCGCAATGCGGTGCTGGCGCCTCTTCAGTACACGGGCAACACCACCAAGTTCGACGTCGTCATTCATTCCACCGGCGGCGGCCTGAGCGGCCAGGCCGGAGCGGCGCGCCTCGCCATCGCCCGCGCGCTGCTGACGGTCGATCCCGATTACCGCCCGGTGCTCAAGGAAGGTCATCACCTCACCCGTGACGCCCGCGCCAAGGAGCGCAAGAAATACGGACGCCCCGGCGCCCGGAAGCGCTACCAGTTCAGCAAGCGCTAACCGTTCCCCGCGAACTCCCCGCACAGCGACTCCGCCGCGGCTGCCGCCCGGCGGAGTTGTTTGTTTTTGCCGCCGGACGCCGGGAGGACTGCGCAATCAAGGCGTGGCCAGCCTGAAGAAAGCAGGCGGCACGGGAAACGGCAATTCCAGTTTGAGGCTCGTGCCGTCCGGCACTGCGGTGCCGGCCGCCGGCGACCAGTTTTGCAGATCGGACGACTGTTCCACGCGCCATGCCAGGGCCCAGTCCGGCCAGGACAGTTCGATGCCGGCGGCTCCCGGGCGCTGCGCGAGTTGCGGGAGGCTGGCGAACGTGTAGCCGCCAAGAGAAAAGTCGAAGCTGAGATCGCTGCTGGTGACAGCGGACTGATGGACTTCGACGGCGAGAATGTTTTCGCCCGGCTGGAGGCGTGAGGCGGCGAAAGGGAAGGGGAGCCATGAGGTTTCATCCGCGCCGCCGACAGCGGTGAGCGCAGGCGTCGTAAAACTGACCGCCCCGGCCGGCATATTGTAGCGGCGGATTTCCTGTCCGTTGAGATAGATGACAGCGCCGTCGTCGCAGAGGAGACGCAGGAAGGTTTGCTCCACCGCAGCGGGCTGCGATATGCGAAAGCGGTGGCGGAAGTAGGTGGTTGGATAGCGCGCGCCGTCGGGGCCGCCGTCGATGAGCGTGGTCTCGCCGCCGTCGCCGAAACCGAATTCAGCGGCGCCGCTTTTCCATGTGGCGTCATTGAAGTTGAGTTGCTGCCAGCCTGCGGGGGCGGCGCTGCCGGTGTCGAGATATCGCCATGCGCTTCCAGCCGCGGCGAGGGTGGCGGGCCGGGTGGCGGAAACGATGACGCTCACTGCGGCGGGCGGAGAGGTGAAGCCGGCGGCATCGTGGGCGATGGCAGTGTAAACATGGCTGCCGGCGGGGGCTTCCGCGATGGTGAATGTAACGGGCGCGCCGTTGGCTTCGCCGAGCTTCATGCCGTTGCGGAAGAATTCCACTTTGGTGACATCGCCGTCGTCGTCACTCACACCGGCGTGCAGCGGGAAACTGGCCGGCGCCCCCAGCACCGCTCCGTTGACCGGGGATAGAAAGCTGACAGCGGGCGGAACGGGGTCAGCCTGCAGCGCGGTAAGCTCGAAGTCGAAAGTAAGGTCGCTGCTGCCGGCGGCGGCCTGATGCACTTCCACCGCAATCACATTCGCTCCCGCCACCAATTGTGAGGGCGGCACGACGAAAGTGTGCCATGCCGATTCATCCGGCGCATTCACCGTGGCCAGAGCCTGGGTGTTGTAGGCGGCGGCATCCGCGAGATTGGACCGGTGGATTTCCTGACCATTCAGATACACCGCCGCGCCGTCGTCGCGCATGAGGCGGCCGGTGAGGGCTTTGAGCGAACCGGGGCCGGGAATGTTGATGGTGTGCCGGAAGTATGTGGTAATGTAGCGGTTTGTGTCTGCGGCGACATAACCGGCGGTGGCGTTGTCCTCCACGGTGGTCGTTTCATCGCCGTCGCCATAACCCAGTTGCGAGGCTCCGGTCCGCCACGCGCTGTCATTGAACGCGCCGGCGCGCCATGCGCTTCCCTGATCGGTGCCGTTATCAAGATAGCGCCAGGTCGCGCCAGTGCCAATGAGCGCCCGGGACGTGCCCTGCACGACGACGACGCTGACGGCCGCAGAGTTCTCGCGCCGGCCGGTGCTGTCAGTCCCGGCCACATGGAAGAAATAATGGCCCGCCGCGAGACCGCTGACCGGCCATGTCCACGGCGCGGCGCTTTTCTCGCCGAGCTTGACGCCGTCCTGGTAAAACTCAACTCTTGTCAGGGTGACCGTGGCATCTCCTGGCTCTGCCGTCAGGGTCATGGTCCCGGGGGCGAGCACGCCGGAGCCGTCCAGCGGCGCACTCAAAGCCGCCGGCGGCACATGAGGCATCACGGAGAAATAAGAGACGGGTGGGCCGGCGCCGCCGTTCGGCCAGTATTCCCAGCAGGCGTAAAGATTGCCCAGGGGATCGGCGGTGATGTCGCAGTTGGGCGAATAATTGTTCGCCAGCCCGTTGCTCACCTTCACGCTGGCGGACCACACGCCCCCGGACCACCGGCGGCCCGCGATTTGATTCCAGGAATCGCGCGGCCATGGATGCACCAGATAAAAGTCCCGTCCGCCGGGAACATCCGTGACCGCCGGGGCATAACCCGCGCCGATGCGCTGCACGGCGCCCCATGTTCCATTGGCGGCGCGCAGACGGCTCCAGACATCGCTCTCCGCATCCCACACCACCATCACTTCACCCGCACTGTTGATGGCCACATTTCCGCGGGAGGGAAATTCATCGACCGTGTCCACGGCGTAAGTTGTCACCATTTCCTCAGGCCCCCATGCGGTGCCGTTGAACCGCCGGATGGCGATCTGCCACTGTCCGCTCACCTCTTTGCCGTAGGTGCGCCACACCGAGCCGTCCACGGGATTCCGCGCGCTGCCCCACGCGGCGTAGCTGTTGCTGGTGCTGATGCCGCTGTTGGTGTGGCCGAGCCATGCGGTGCCGTTGTGGCGGTTGTGATACATCCGGTTCGCCGGCGGCGCACCCCAGCTCAATGCCAGCACTTCGGCACCGGCGGAACCGAATGGCACGATCATCGGGTTCTTGGCCTGACCGTTCGGATTGTTGCCGTAGGCGGTGATGGCCTGCTTTGAGGGAAATGTCAGGCCGCCGTCCGCCGATCTGGCCCACCAGATCTGTTCGTTCACGTCATCCCAGTTTTCCCAGACCAAATGGATGCCGCCGTCTCCGGATTCACAGATCTCCCCGCCGGCGAGGAATCCCAGCTGATGCACCAGCACGGCGGGACGCAGCGAGCCGCCTTCATAACGGCGGTAGCGCACCTCCACGCCCCCGGCGGCGAAATGCCGGTAAATGGCATGAAAGCCGCCATCCGCTGCCGGAGCGAGCCGGGCCTCTTTGATGTCGCCTGTGTGGGCCGGGTCGCTGAGCCGTGCCGCATTCCGCCACTGGGCGAATGCCGCACCGGCTGTGAGACAAAGCGAAAAGGCGAGGGGGGAGATGCGGTGCGTCATGCTGAACCGCGATCATAGCCCGGGACGCGCGGGGCATGCATCACGCCATCGCGGAGGAGACGGGAAATCCACATGGACAATCCGGGCTCCAGGGGCCAGGGTTTACGGTAGTGTTATGCGCTCCCTCCTTTTTCTCGCCGCCGCTTCGTTTGCCACCGCGCAGACATCACCGCCGGGAGCATTTCTTTGCGCTCCTTTCGGCCCCGGCGGCACATGGAATCTCTATCAAACCTCCACCGAGCCGCTCACATGGGCGAAAGCCGCAGCCCTCGCCGCGTCCCTGAAGGATCCGAAAGGCGGCACGGACAAGACAGGGCACCTCGTCACCATCGGCAGCGCGGCGGAGAATATGTTCGTCTATCAGTTCGTGGAAGGCTGGTATCTCTGGATCGGTCTGACGGACAATGAAAGACACGGCGGCCGCGAAGCCGGCAGCAACCGCGCCGGCGGCTGGACCTGGGTCACAGGCGAGCCCTTCGCCGGAGACTTCACTCCTCCCTGGTGCGGCGCCGAGCCGAATGCCCGCACGGCGGGCGGGGAAGACGGCGTGGCCATGGAATACGCAGGCCGCTGGGCCGACTGGCCCGTCGGGGAAGGCGCGGAGCAGGAAGTCGCCTATCCGTTTCTCATCGAGTGGGACACCGCCCTGCCCGCACCGGTGGAGGGCACGCGCGTCATTGGCCGCGTGCTTCCGGAGAAATGGGCGGTCGATCTGCTGGACGGCAAATCCGCGCGCAGCGGCAGCGGTCCGTGGACCATCGCCGCGGCGTCAGATCTCAACGGCCACAATCTTCGGGCCACGGTCGCCGACTTCACCGCTGCCTTGCAGCCGGACACGCCGCGCTTCGCCATGGAGCGACTCAATTACCGCACCGCCACCACGGCGGCGCCGGCCGGCGGCTGGATTGCGATTTCCGATGAACCAGCGCATCCGCTCAGCGAGAAAGGCTCCGGTGCCCTGCATGTGACGAAGGTGCGCGTGGACACGCCCGGCGTGTGGAGCATCAACATTCACTCCGACGATTTCTTTGCCGCGCGGTTTCCCGGCCACAAATGGAAGCGTGTGCATGGTCTGGCCGGCACCGATCCGCTCGATCCGGAAACGATGTTCTACGACTGCGAAAACGGTGACGGTCAGGGCATCGGCATCATCGAACTGCCCGCCGGGGAACACCGCTTCGAGGTCTTCCTCGGAAATCGCATCCGCGGTGCGCTCCTTCAGGTGCTCGCCGCGCCCGGGGAGTTTTCCGCCGGCGGCGCCACTGACAAATGGCGAATCCCGGGATACAAAGGCGGGGAGACGACGCTGGCATGGCCGGGCATTGCGGACGCCGGCTGGACCGTTGCCAGGGCACTGCCGGATGCCGGCCTCGGCACCCTGCGCGCCGCTTTCAATCAGCTCCAGAGCGAAGACGTATTCACAAACGCGGCCTGTGACCGGATCCACTTCATCGAGCCCGCCGCCCCCGGCGACATTCTGTTTCCCGATCCCCTGCCGTTTCCCGCCGATGCTCCGGGCGATCAAAACAACTTCGCCATCCTCGCCAGTGCCACGCTGATCATTCCCCGCGATGGAGTCTATCATTTCGGCGTGCACAGCGAGGACCACAGCGCGCTTTGCATCGGGGGAGAGAAACTCCTCGCCCACATCCGGAGCACGGGCGGCGCCGGTCGTCTGGACGGCGACACCGTCTGGGAGGAGGCGCCCGTGCGCACCGGGCACAATAGCCAGAATGTCGTGTCTGTAGCTCTAAACAAAGGCGAGTATCCCATCGAGGTGCTCTACGCGGAAACCCTCGGTCCTTCCGTGCTCAGCGTCTTTGCCGCGCCCGCCGGCTGTCCGCCGCGCCTGCTGGTGAAAGGCGGCGCGGGAATCCAGCCCGACGTGGACGGGCTGCCGCTTGTCGAAGTGAAATAGCCGGACGGGCCGCGGGAGCAGGCCGCAGGTCAATTCGGCTCCAGCGCCCAAAGGGCGAGCGTCGCGGCCCACGCCTCGTCCATGGGCATTTTCTTGAGTTCATGCCCGGGACCCCAGGAGTCGGTGTAGTAGAGGACGCCGTATCGGGTGTCATAGCCGACAATGAGGCGCATGTGGCCGCCCATCATGTAAGCCGGCGGGCGCTCGCCTTTCTTGCGCAGCTCCTCCAGTTTCTTCTTCCGGTCCTCCTCGAACTTGCGCGAAATCCCGTCGTCCTCCTCATCGTCGCCATCCTTGTCCTGGTTCACCGCATAACGGTTGGCTTCGTAGCTTTCCTCGATGCGGTCCTCCCAGAACAGGCCGAGCTGCAGCGCCCACAAGACCGGGACACCTCTGGAAATCGAATCCGTGAGATCCTTTCTGAACTTTTGAAACTCCTGGCCGCCGCAGCGGAACTTCTTCAGCGTTTCGGGGTCAACCTGCTCCCAGTCGAGGTGGCCGTGACGTTTGAGAATTGTCAGGTCCACCTCATCTTTGCCCTCCTTCCTGGCGACGATGTTGTAGTTCTTGAAGAGAATCTCGAGCTGCTTCTGCCGCAGGAACAGGATCTCCCGGACCTTGAGGTTGAGCTTCTGCGACATGCGCTGAATGGCCAGTTTCATTTTGCCAGGCTCGGTGCCGCCGTAGGTTTCCGCGACATTGGCGAGATCGTGCATGTCCACATCCGCTCCATAGAGCCGCAGCACGCGTTCGAAGGAGGCCACCGCGCAGTAGCCTTTGCTGCCCTGATCCACCATGGCGATGTCCTCAATGATAACCTTCTCGCCGTCCCGCTTCACTTTGGTCATCAGTTGCGGCCGGGTGACGGTGGTGCGGATTTTACTCAATTGCACGCCCAACTGCACCTGCGGCGGCATGATCCGGATGCGGACAAACTCGCCGTGCGCCGGAATTTCCCAGTAATAGTAGTCGTCGATGGGCTCCTTCTTTTTGGGCAGGAAGAGCCACTCTCCGATGTAGAGCGCCTTCTTGCCGCGCCAGACTCCACCGTCGGACTGGGGACTGAGCAGTTCCTCCTTGCGGCGCTTTTCCTCCTTCACACCGCTGGCGGCGCCCAGGAGTTCGCGCACATTCTTCACCGCGGCGGTGAAACGGGTTTGAGTGATGATCTCCTCGTCATCGCCCTTGTTCGCCACGGAAATCATCGCGCTGCTGACTTTGCCGTTCTTGAAGTTCACCAGCACTTCGCCCATGTCCTTGCCCTTGAGCTGGAATTTGTACTTGTCCGGATTGAAGCGCGCCCGCGTGCGCTCCTTGTCCTGCCAGACGAAATGTTTGCTCCCGGCCTTCTTCTCAAGGTCATCCGGAGTCATGGCGAAGATGTCATCGTCGAGCAGCCAGTCCAGGCTGACCTCCTTGAGCTTCGATTCTCCGCCGATGATGCGGATGGACTGGGCTTCCGCCGTGGGGGAGGCCGCCGGCAGCAAAAGGCCGGCGCAGAGCAGGAGTGAGAGTGCTTTCATGCCGGGCGCAGACTAACTGGCACCCCGGGGTTGGCAATTTCTTTTCTCGCCGGCCATCCGCATGAGCCGGCCATCCGCATTTGCGACCGTTGCCTTCATTGAGGGAACACTGGAATTGCCGTGCCCGGGAGCGACGTAACTGCCTTACCGGTTGACGAGGACTCGGTAACAATTGCGTCCGGCGTGCGGGAGAGGAGGGATCGCTGTCGTGGTCGTCTTACCGTCCGAGGGAATGCCCGTGTCCAGATTCTCCCAAACGATCATGTCACCGGAGCTTTGCAGGTTGTAAGTTTTGCCGGCGACGCTCATCCACGTGAGCTGGCCAGGTGCCTCAGCGCTGGGGAAGGTGACTGCGGTGTAGTCGAGACGCGAGGCGGCGTTGAGTGGATCGGTGCCGGCGATTTGCTCGGACGCGTTGCTGTGTCCATCGCGATCGGCGTCACTGCTTCCGGTGGCAGCGCTGAGTCCCCCAAACCAGGTATGCTCCCAGACATCCGAAAGTCCGTCGGCGTCACTGTCCACGGACGGCGGGGTGCCTTCGATGACGAGATTGTCGAAAGCAAAAAACTCGGTGGAATGATCGTTCACGGCATTGATGACGATACGCGCCCCCCGCCACTGCGGTCCGATGGCGCCCGGGGCAGTCGTGAAGCGCGTGAAGGCCCCGGCTTCACCGCTGTCCAGGGGCAAGATTTGATCGTTCGGCGGGATGAGTTCCGCACCTCCGCGACGGAGGGGAACGAGAGTAGCAATGCGCGAGAAGGCCATACCGTCTGCGGTGGCCTCCACCCAAGCTTCGATGGTGTCGCCGGTTTCATAACCGTTTCCGCCGGCGGTTTGCCAGGCTTTCACATCAACGCGGGCGGATTCGGCGATGAGATTCCGCAGATCCACGAAGTCGCCGGTGAGCCGTGTGGTTCCGACACTGAGCCGGAGAGCATGGCCGGCGGCAAAATCGGCGACCCGTCCCCAGTTTCCCGGCTGCTGAGACCAGCCGGCGTCGTTCGACCCATTGCTGCCCGCGGTGTAGGCGGTGGCACCGACAGCGGCTTCCGAAAAGGTGATTTGTTTCCTCCCGCTGGAATCCGGGGCAAGGCCATACCAGGGGATCGTGCCAAAAAGACGGAGGATAAGCCCAAGATCACTGCTGTCGCTGGTGTAGTTGTGGACTGAGACGCCAAGCCAGTGCTGTCCGGACGGCAAGATTCCAAGTTCAGTCAGTCCCCCGGATGTCTCGTTGGCGAATGATGGGGTCAGGCCGCGGAAGGTGTCTGGTCCCGCGTAGTTGCGGCGGCCCTTCTCCTGACCATCAATGTAGATCACAAATCCGTCGTCCACCAATGCGTCCGCTGTCACCGCCATCGAAACCTCCGGAACAGTGAAACCCTTTCGGAAGTACGCCGTATAGCGCAAACCGCTGGGTGGCATTGTGATATCTGTGGTAATAATGCAGCAATCGATCAGCCCGTATCCGAACATGGCCGGTGAAGGCCCCTGAAATGCGGGACCGTTATACGAATCCGGTTTCATCCAGGTGGTGTGGAAATCGGTATCGTTCACTGCCGGGTCCACGCCATTGACGGGGTGCAGCCATTGCCATGTGCTTTGGAAAGGAATGAGATTAAGATACTGGCTGCCGTTTTCCGGCGATCCTGCCTGGATTGTCAGGGAAGCCCGGCGGCGGCCGTGTTCATTCTCCGCTGTCAGCCAAAGAGTCGTGCCCCCGGTAACGAGGTAGTTGAGTGAACCGGAGTCCGGTGCCTGGTCGCCCAACCCGGGGGAAATCCATGCCCGGTCAGCGCCGAGGATGTTCCATGTCAGAGTAGCCTGCTGTCCCAACGGCGGCAGCACAGGGTCGGATGTGAAGGAGTTGATCACGGGCGGTTCGCCCGCTACCACCGCCGCTTCCGCCGTGCTGTGTCCCCAGGAATTCTCTGCAGTCAGTTCAAACACTGTCGTGGAGGGCACTGTCACCGGCGCGCTGCCTTCAGGTGGCAGCCCGGAACCAACGCCTGTGATGTTCACCGAGGCGGCACCAGCCACATTCCAGGTAAGTTCTGTGCTCCCGCCGGGCGAGACTCCGGTGTGAAGCGGGCGAAAATACTCCACCCTCGGTCGCGTGAGGCCGGTGGAAGTAAATGCGGTATAAGCGGCGCTGCTGCCGGTTCCCAGTCTCTGGTAGCGGCGCTGATTGAACTGCCGGTCTGTGAACAACACCCATCCTTCCCGGCTCCCTGCAATCAGTTTCCCATCCGGGGCCACATGCAGGTCATAAACCGCGGAACGAAAGCCGGTCCCGGGGATATTGAAATCCATGCTTCCCTGCAATACCGCCGGCTGTCCCATGAGCCGGAACATCCGCCCGCCAAGGGTGCCGATAATCCGCTCTCCGTCCGGAGTCACATCCACGGCATCCACACGCATGTTTCCGGAGGCGACATCTTCCGGCGGAAAGCTCACTCCGGCGAAAGAATATCTGCCCAGTAAAACTCCGGTTTGCGGACTGAAATAGTCTAAAGGCTCCGGATAGCTGACCGGTGCCGCGGTGTTGTGGATCCGCCCGTCGCCTCCCGCTGCCATCTCCGGAGATTGATTCAGCACGAATTCCTGCGCGAAGTCCCCAATGCGAATACTGCGCTGGCTGTAAACGGCACTGTTGCCTATTACCGAAATATCACCCGCAGAGGCCAGTCCAAAGCCGGCCCCCGCCTGAGAATGCCATGCCCAGGAGCCGCTCTCAGGCTCGTAGCGCAACAGCCCGCTTTGCAGACCGCCGCCGGAATTAAACGTCATGCTTGCCGTGCCCAGGAGCGCACCGTCAGGTGCAATGGCACTGTCGTGCCAAAAGTAGAGCGTCTGGACGTTGAGCAAAGCGCCGTCTAAAGCGATGCTCTTAAGCCGTAACCCTTCCCAAGTGACTTCTTCCACACTTCCGCCACCCGTTATCAGCACGGTATCCGTGAAGAATGCCTTCTGATTCAGATCATAGAGTTTGACCTTCGCGGTGCTGTCGCCGTTGCGGTTCGATGCTGTCAGGGTGTAAACTTGGGTGCCGGTGGCGGCGAAGGTGTAGGAGTTGCCCGACACCGGGATCAGCGGAGGCCGCAGTGTCACGGTGTTGGCGCCGGTGACGCTCCAGTTCAACGTAACACTTTCTCCGCGCACGATGGCGGTCTTGCTCGCGGTGAAGCTGCCGATCACCGGCGGAGCGGCGGGAACTGCAGCGGTAAACAATACCAGAATCAGCAGACAGGTCCGGAGGACAGAGATCACTTGAATCATGGCCGCATGATTGCTTGTCCGCCCACCAATGAGCAAGTAATTTCCTGACTTTAACCAGTGCCCTTCGGCCATTCCTCGGGTTGCGGGAGGACGAAAGGCGCGTTCCTTTCGCCGTGAACTGCAACGACCACCTGTTCCTCCATCTGAATGACACCGCCCGCCGCGCGGTGACGCGCCGGACATTCCTGCAAAAAGCCGCCGGCGGCATCGGTCTGGCGGCGCTCGGCGGACTGCTCACGGGGAGGGCGAACGCCGCCGGCGCGATGCCGGGGCTGCCGCATTTTCCCGCCAGGGCGAAGCGCATCATCTATCTCTTCCAAAGCGGAGCGCCCTCGCAGATGGATCTGTTCGATCCCAAGCCGCAAATGGCTGCGCGCCGCGGCGAGGACCTGCCCGCCTCGATCCGCATGGGACAGCGACTCACCACCATGACGAGCGGGCAGAGCAAATTTCCCGTCGCTCCCAGCATCTTCAAATTCGCCCGGCACGGCCAGAGCGGCGCATGGTTCAGCGAACTGATGCCGCACATGGCGAAGCTGGCCGATGAGTGGGCCATCATCCGCTCGCTGCACACCGAGGCTATCAATCACGATCCGGCGATTACGTTTTGTCAGACCGGATCGCAGCTCGCCGGACGCCCCAGCATCGGCAGCTGGGTCGGCTACGGTCTGGGCAGCGACAACGAGGACCTGCCGGCCTACGTCGTCCTGACTTCATTCGGGAGCGGCCGCCCGGATGATCAGCCGCTCTACGACCGGCTCTGGAGCGCGGGCTTTCTTCCGTCGAAGCATCAGGGGGTGAAGTTCCGCAACAAAGGCGACGCCGTGCTCTATCTATCGAATCCGGAGGGGATGGACGCCGCGACGCGCCGCGAAACGCTCGACGAACTCGCGGCATTGAATCAAAAGCGTTACGAAGAGCTGGGCGATCCGGAAATCCAGACGCGCATCGCGCAGTATGAAATGGCGTTTCGCATGCAGACCAGCGTGCCGGAACTGCTCGATACCGGAAAAGAGCCGCAGCACGTGCTCGACAGCTACGGCCCTGACGTAAAGCGCCCCGGCAGCTACGCCGCGAACTGCCTGCTCGCCCGCCGCCTCGCCGAACGCGATGTGCGCTTCATTCAGCTCTTCCACATGGGCTGGGATCATCACGGCAATCTGCCGAACGCCCTGCGCGGGCAATGCCGCGACACCGATCAGCCGACGGCGGCGCTGATCCGCGACCTCAAGGCACGCGGCCTTCTCGATGACACGCTCATCGTCTGGGGCGGCGAGTTTGGGCGCACCATCTACAGCCAGGGCGCGCTCACGGAAACGAATTACGGACGCGATCACCATCCGCGCTGCTTCACCGTGCTCATGGCCGGGGCCGGTGTTAAGAAAGGCATCACCTGGGGAGCGACGGATGACTATTGCTACAACATCACGGAGAATCCGGTGCACGTCCACGACCTCAATGCCACCATTCTGCATCTCATGGGCATCGATCACGAACGGCTCACCTATCGATTTCAGGGCCGTGACTTCCGTCTCACCGACATCCACGGAAACCTGGTGAAGGCGGTGCTGGCATAAGGTCCGGAGGCGCCGGTGAAGGCACGGCCGTTCAGTCGAGGTAAACGAATTCGTTGAGGTTGAAGACCGCGCGGCAGAACTCTGTCAGCGTGCTGCCGTGCAGCAGTTCGAGCGCGGTGTTGAGTTCACTTGCGTCCGGCGCGCGTCCGAAGGCGTGACGCCATGCCGCGCGCACTCGCTGCGCCGCGTCCGGGCCGGCTTCCTGTTCCACGCGGGCAGCGAAGCTTTTTGCCTGTTCCACGGACATCGGGTTGTTCAGCAGCGTCGCCGCCTGCGGCGCAACGGTGGACGAGGCGCGCCGCGTGCAGGTTACGAAGTTGTCCGGCAGGTCGAAGGTCTCCATGAACGGCAGCCGCACGCTGCGCTTCTGCACCAGATAAATGCTGCGCACGTTCAGCTTCTCCGGCGGACTCGGATACCAGCCTTTCGTCTTCTCCGCGTTGTCGTCGTAAAAGGCGGGATTCGCCGCCAGCACTTCGTCCGGGAGCGACGGCCAGCGAGGCGGGCCTCCGTCGCATTCTGTCAGGACTCCGCTCACCGCGAGCATGGCGTCGCGCAATTGCTCCGCCGTCAGGCGCCGCGGATTCATGTGCCAGAGCAGCGCATTGTCGCCGTCCCTCGCCATGCCGGCGGCGCGGGCCGCGGCGTCGCGCACATAGGCGGCCTGACGATAGGTCGCACTCGTCACCAGCCGGCGGACCATTTTTTTCAATGACCAGCCGTCGTCGCGCAATTTCACGGCGAGATGGTCGAGGAGTTCCGGGTGCGATGGCCGCGCGCCACTGTAGCCGAAATCCCCCGCTGTGCTCACGATTCCTGCGCCAAAGCACCGCTGCCATACGTGATTCGCCATCACGCGTGCCGTCAGCGGATTCTGCGGCGAGAAAATCCAGTCGGCGAGCGCCGTGCGGCGACCGCTTCCGCCGGACTGAGGCTTCGTCACCGTCGCCGCTTGCGGATCGAAGATCGCGGGAATGCCCGGCGATACCTCCTCGCGCGGCTGGTCAGGATCTCCCTGCGCGAAAATCTTCGCCGGTCCCGGCGCATCTTCACCCGTGGCACAAAGTCCGGTCGTGAATGAACGCTTCTCCTTTCGCGCCGCCTCGATGGCTTTGTCTTCCGCTGCCAGTTTCTCCTGCACGTCCCCGGGAAGCTTTTCGCGCTCCTTCTTCTCATCCTTCTTTCCGCCTAGCAGATTCTTGATCCTGTCCTCGTGTATCTTGATGCGTTTCTCTACCGTTTCATTCGCGGCGCGGATTTCCTCCTGCACCGGCGCGAGATCCAGCGGCAGATCGTCCGCGAACTGCGTGCCTTCAAAGAACGCGCGCAGCCGGTAATGATCCGCCTGTGAGAACGGCTCCGTCTTGTGATCGTGACACCGGCAGCAGGCCATCGTCAGCCCGAGAAATGCGGTCGCCGTGGTTTCTGTCAGGTCCGCCATCCATGCGGCGCGCGTCTTGTGCTCTTCGTTAAAGAGCTTGCTGGAATTGTCCCACGGCCCGATGCGCAGATAGCCAGTCGCAATCAGGCAGTCCTGCTCCGCCGCATCGCGCGGCGCGCCGTTCACCATCTCATCGCCGGCCAGTTGCTCGCGCAGGAATCGGTCCAGTGGCTTGTCAGCCTGCAGCGAGCGGATGACATAATCACGAAATCGCCACGCCTGCGGACGGAATTCGTCCCAGTCATAGCCGTTGCTGTCGGAATAGCGCACGAGGTCGAGCCACCAGCGCGCCCAGTGTTCGGCAAAGGCCCGCGTGCTCAGCAGCCGGTCCACAAGCCGGTCCGCCGCATCCGGAGCGGTGTCGTTCACAAACGCCTCCAGTTCCTCCGCCGCCGGTGGCAGACCGGTGAGATCAAAGTAAAGTCGCCGCCCCAGCGCCCGGCGTTCCGCTTCCGGCGCCGGCGTCAGGCCCGCGGCCTCCAGCTTTGCCAGGATAAAGCGGTCCAGATCCTGACGCGGCCACTTTTTTCGCTGCACCTCCGGCAGGGCAGGGGACACGACCGGACGCAGCGACCACAGGTCGAGCCGCTTCCCCAGAAACAACTGCCGGATGGGATTCCGCTCATCGCTCCACGCATCGCCAATTCGATCCTCCGCCGGAGCCGGCAGAGCACACAGGAACAGCAAAGGCAGAAAGCGGAGCAGCATGGAGGGAACGTGCCCGTCGAATCGCAGGGCCGCAAGTCAACGTCCAGGGCTGCGCGTTTTTTTCTCGGTGGCGTGCCCCGGGGCGGTCAGACATCGAGCCACGTTCGGTGTTCAATCCGGTCGCGCCAGTAGTATGGCCGCCGGCGATTGTGTGAAATGGCGACAATCGCGATCATCCCTTCATGAATCAGGAAATTGATATGAAACGGAAACCTCTTCAGATTCGCCCGGCGGACATCGGCGATGCGGATGGAATAGCGGAGGGGATTGGCGGTGATCTTTTCGACGAAAGCTTCAATTTCATCGTAGAACCGCTGGCCCAGGCCAGGGGCGCAGTCGTGGTAATAACGTCCGGCTTCGCGCAATTCCTGCTTCGCCTCCGGATGGGTGATTACGGTCGCACGCATTCCAGTTCGGAGCGCAGTTCCGCCATGACCGCATCAAACGGAATCATCTCCACCTTCCCGCTTCTGATTTCCTCGACGCGACGGAGAATTTCCGCGTTCCATTCCTCTTCAACTTCCGTGCTGTCACCGCCGCGGCAGGAATCAAGGAGGTCCGTGGCGAACGCCATCCGTTCGTCTTCGGTGAGTTGTTTGGCCTCCTCCCGGAGGCGCTCCAGCAGCGTGCTCATGTTTGATTCGTAGCACGCCGGCCCTGGAATGTCCAGCCGGAGGCAGGGCGCTTCCGACGCCGCACCGTGACATTGGTTTTTGCTCCGGGTGCAGAAAGTTCTTGCCGTGCTCCAACTGTAACAGTATGACTGTTACACATAGTCCCCGCCGGTCATGCTTCCGTTCCCCATCCGCCTGCTCGACGGCCTGCCGGCCGCGGACCAGATCGTGCTCGCGGTGCGGCGCGCGGTGCTGGCGGGGCAATTGCGCGACGGCGATGATTTTCCCTCTGTGCGCACGCTCAGCCAGGAACTGCGCATTTCACCCACCACGGCGCACAAGGCCATCGGGCACCTCCGCGACGCCGGCCTGCTCGCCAGCCGGCCGGGCGTCGGAATGGTCGTGCGCACCGCCGCCGCGCCGGACGCCGACGCGCGCCTCGCCCTGCTCGCGCCGGAATTGGAAGCCCTCACGCGCAAAGCCGCCGCCCTGCACATCAAACCCGCCGCCCTCGCCGCCGCCGTCCGCGAGTCCCTCACCAAGGCCACTGAGCACTGAGCACCCGGCACTGCGCACCGATTACAAGAAACCAAGCACCAACGCACCAAGCACGAGAGCACCCCATGAACGCCATCACCTTCACTTCCACGACCAAGCGCTTCGGAAAACGCACTGCGATCAACAGCCTCAACCTCGCCGTGCCGGAGGGCAGCGTCACCGCCTTTCTCGGCCCTAACGGCGCCGGCAAAACCACCGCCATCAAGACCATGCTCGGCCTGCATGCGCCCGACGGCGGCAGCGTCAACGTGCTGGGCCACGACTCGCGCAAGCTCCCGGCCAAAGCCTTCGAGCAGATCGGCTATGTCAGCGAGAACCAGCGCCAGCCGCTGTGGATGACCGTGCAGCAGTTGCTCGACTACTGCCGCCCGCTCTATCCGACGTGGGACCGCGATCTTGAATCCCGCCTGCTCAAGGAATTCGCGCTGCCGCCGGAGCAGAAACTCAGGCACCTCTCGCGCGGCCAGTTGATGAAAGCCGCGCTGCTCTCCAGTCTCGCCTATCGCCCGCGCTTGGTCGTGCTGGATGAACCCTTCAGCGGGCTCGATCCGCTGGCGCGCGATGAATTCATCCGCGGCCTGCTGGAACTCACCGAAGGCGAAAACTGGACCGTCTTCATCTCCAGCCACGACATTGGTGAAGTCGAGCGTCTCTGCGACCGCGTGGCCATCATTCACGAAGGCCGCCTGCAGCTCCACGAATCCACCGCCGCCCTCCAGCAGCGCGTGCGCCGCGTTACCCTCGCCATGCCGGAGCCGGTCAAGGAACTCCCGCCGCTGCCGGGGCACATCATCCTCGCCGAGCCCTCCGGCCGCCTGCTCCGCTACACCGACACCGCCTGGGACGACACCACCTCGCCCTCACAAGCCGCCGCCCTGCTCCCCGGGGCGACCCTGGAAGAAGTCGCCACCCTCACCCTGCGCGAAATCTTCGTCGCCTTCTCCCGCCAGTTCCGCCTCGCCTCCACGCCCCCTGCCGCGCCATGAAACTGCTGCTGCACTATCTGAAGTTCGATCGGCTCGCCCTTTCCCCGCTGCCGGGAATGTTGTGGTCGCTGGTTCCGGTGTGGATCGGACTGATGGCGATCGTTGGATCATGGCGGATGGTCGAAGACCAGGTCTGGATCGTTTCCACACTGTCGAACTGCGTGTTTGGAGGGGGAGTCATTTTGTTCGCGATTATCTGCCTGAGGGCCGGAGGGATGGACTCCACCGCACGGGCGGAGACCTGGCTGATGACGCGGCCGCGGCATGGAAGGGCACGGGCAGGTTCACGGGCACTGCACATTTTTGGAGGTGCGGTTTTACCGGCGATGGTCGCCTGGTGGGGCACTCTACTGGTGATGGGATTCAATGCCGCGAGCATCTGGGCGGAGTTTCCGGTAATGTTGGGCACGGTGCTGGCCGTCGCGGCTGCGCTGGCGCTGGCGGCTCTCGTGCCGCTTTGCCTTCCGGGTGTCATCATCGGAGGTTTGCTCGCTTGTCTGTCCCTGATCCTGCTGGCGATTCCGGCGGCCAAGCCGGTGCGCGCCTATTATGGGGGCTCGGCCACGATGCTCACTACCGCTGCGGCTTGTCTGGTGGGGCTGCTGCCGGCGCTGGAGAGTGTGCGCCGGCGGCTCACACGCCGGGAGTGGGCCATCCAGGGGTTCCTCTGCGGACTTACGGGGGTGTTCGCGCTGCTGATATTCATCCCGGTGCAGAACTGGATCGCCTTCAGGCACCCATTTACCGAACTGCTGGCGCTGCGCGGTCTGGAAGAATGGCAGGTCACTCTCTCCAAGGAGAAAAAGGTGACTGCCATCCCCGATCACTATCGTGGCGTGACGATTCAACTGCCGCTCGCGCCGGATGAACGCTTTTCGGGCCGCGTTGACCGCGCGTGGAACGTGCACGGCTTTTCCTGGCGCGCGAACAGGCAGAGCGGGTGGTCGCCTTGGATCGGAATGGAACGACCCTTCCGGCCCGCTGCAGAAACTATCGTGGATCTGGAGTGCGAGCCGCACAGAATTGGCGACATGGATGACGGAGAACTGCGGCTGCTGGTGCAACTGCCTCCGGAGATGCGGCTGCAGCCGTTGCCCGTAGATGAAGTGCAGGAACTTTCCGGACAGGGCTGGTGTCTCGAGATTCCGCCGCCGCACTTTAAAGATGCGAGGATGATTTTGAATTATGTAAGCCGTCGGCTGCCCGGCTCCGCACACCTTCCGGCAGTGGAATTCAATTGGCCGGAACTGCCCGCGGAGATGAATGGGTCAAATACCTTCAGTAGCGGGCATTCCACATCGCGGGGCTTTCCATGGGTTACAGTTGGGTTCTGGAAAGAGTTCGCGCGGCCCATTCCCCTTAACCGGATTACCAATTCCCGGGCTCTGGCGGTGGAGTGGCAGGACCACCCGCCGAAACAAATGCGCCTGTTCCGCATCTCTGGCATCACGCTGCGGCCGCCGCGTCCTTTGCCTCAAGAAGAACCGGCACCGAATGCCCCAGCGAGGAAGTCCATCTGGCCCCAGATCACCTCGAAATCGGCACCCTACACCAGGGGCGAAGCAGTCATCAGTCCGTTTCCGCTCGCTGACGCGCTCATTCCTCCGCTGCCGCCGCAGGATGCGACCGATGCCGAAGTCGCGACCTATTTGCATCATCTCGTGGCAGTGAGGGGCATGGGCGTGGTGCTGCGTGAACAGCAATTCGCTCCGCTGGTGCCGCGATGGCTGCCGCTCTTCCTGCGGCTGGTGGAGCAGAAGCAGTTTTCCACGCCTGACGCGGTGACAGCGGCGCTGGCGCAAACCACGCCTGAAGAGCAGCGGAGTGTCCTTATCAGCCGGCTGCCGTTCGCACCGGAACTTATGAAAGTGATTGTCCGCCGCGGCTGGCTGGCGGAGGCACGGCCCTTTGTGATCGAAACACTGCTGCGGGACGAACGGATTCCCGACGACGGGAATTGGCACGAGGCGATCCTGCTCTACCGCGACCCGGCGCTGGCTCCGCTGCTGCGGCGTCTGTGGACGCCGGTTATGGCGAACGTGAAGCTTTGGGAGGCACTGCCGGAACTGGCCTCCGAGCTGCCTGCCAAATTGGAGCAGATGCGGGAATACGTCCGCGGCATCGGTAGTCAGCCTGGCCCGAAGGATGATTCCGTGATCGAGGCCCTCCTTTATGCGGGGGATCCCGTCGGACTGGAGGCCTTGCTGCGATTCGTTCGCACGGGCAACCGTTTTGGCCGGTTCGATACCATCGCGCATCAATTCCTCCGGCCTTCCGACGGCAAACAATTGTCCTGGGATCCCGCAGCTCGCCTCTCCTTCATCGGTGACAGCACCGCCGCAGACTATCGGTTCAACCGTGACAAGCGCCTTTGGATCCGCCTTCCCCCTCAGCCATGAGACACGC
This sequence comes from uncultured Akkermansia sp., assembly GCA_964523105.1. Lineage (GTDB taxonomy): Bacteria > Verrucomicrobiota > Verrucomicrobiia > Verrucomicrobiales > V1-33 > V1-33. Next base: position 267,281 of record CAZFZN010000002.1, on the reverse strand, counting down.
CCTCCATCACTACGCTTGGCTGCTGCGGCGCTTCCGCGGAGCGCTTTTTCTTTACGTCGCGCTGTGGTCAGCGGTGGCATTCGTTCAATGGGGCACGGCATGGGGAACAAAGACGGACGACTACGCTCTGATGTCACACTGGCTGCTCCTCGCTGTGGGCGGCGTAGTGTGGCTGAGCGCGCTGCAGCAGGATCCGCTGCCGGGCACTGCGGCGTTCTGGCGCACGCGGCCGGTGCGCGGCCCTTCGCTGTGGGCCTCGCAGGCGGCTTTTCTTCTCACCGGCATCGCCGGCCCACCGCTCGCCTGCTGGCTGTTGAATGGTCTGCTCCTGGATAATACCGCAACGCAATGGAGCGCCGGTCTGTGGGACACGGCGCTCATCGTGTGCCCGCTGCTGGCGGTGGCGGGAGTGGCGTCGTTTGCCGGCAGAAGCTTCGGTCTCGCCGTGGCGACCTTTTTGGGTGGCGTCGCGTGGATGATCAGTATTTGGTTCACTCTTCGGGCCGGAGCCATGTCTGCCCATGTGGGCAGACCGGGCGTGCCGGACCTTCTGGAGTCTGCAATGTGGCTGTGGATGCTGTATCCGGCGGCCTGCTGCGTGGTGGCGTGGAGCTTCAGTTTCAAAGCAGGGCGGATCATGCCGCGCGGGGTGTCTTTAATTCTGGCCCTGATCATTGGGCCGACTGCAATTAGTTACCTGCTGCCGCGGCAGGTAAGGGAGCAGCCCGCACAGCTTTCGCTGCATCCGTCCGGGGTGGCGATTCCGGGCGCATACGACTTTGGCGGCATTCAATTCAGCGGCATGCCTCAGGGCCAGTGGCCGCTGCTAAGCGAATCCGCTCTGCGAACTCCTGACGGCAACCGCGCCGGCGGTGTCATCGGCACGGAGACCATCACTTCGCTCCCTGCGGCGGCGTTCGCCAGTCTCCTGCCGGCAGGGACGCGCTGGTATCACAGCCTGCCGAATCGCAGGCCGCAGGAGTGGCACCCCCGCGAAACACCGCCGGAAATATGGAGCGTGCTGCAAGGCCATGTTCGCGGTGCCCTTGTCGCGCCGGACGTGCTTCTCAGTCTGCCGCTGCAGGGTGGTGCCGCTCATGCGGCAAATGGAACGCGCGTGCATCTCCGCGGGGTGCATGTTTCCGGGCACGAACTCGTGCTCGCCGCCGATGTTTTCCTGGCCGCCTCGTTGGGGCAGACGGTTCGTTCCCGCCTGACCACACTCAGCGGGTCTGTGGATGCCGTGCTCCTTCCCGTGCTCCTTCCCGTGCTCCATTTCCCGAGCGCCGGGTTTGCCGTCATACTGGAACAGACGGAGCGGGAAACATTCCGCACCTGGCAAACGGACGCCGTCCAGGTGGAACTCCGCACCGCCGTGCCCCTCGCAGAATCCCTGCTCGGCGCGGACTGGTCCCCCGCCACCCTGGACGGCGCCCGCTTTCTCGTCTGCCACCTGCGCCCTGCGGGTGAATTTGTCGCCCTTCCGTCAGCGGAATCTCCCGCGCCATGAAACTGCTGCTGCACTGTCTGAAGTTCGATTTCCTCCGCTGGAGCTGGCTGGTGCTGGCGCTGTGGGGGCTGGTGTTGCTGCATACGGGGTTGTTTGCGTGGGCGGAGTCGTTGCATTTTTCGCCGCCGGGGCCCGGAGATGTGGATGGGCCGGACAGCGTTGGCGATGTCGCATTGTGGGTATCGCACGGAGCCCTGGGCTGGGCGGTGCTGGTGCTTCTGCTCGTGGCGGGATCGGATTCGCCGGTGCGGCGGCGGACATGGCTGATGACGCGGGCGGGAAGCCGGGACGTGCGGTTCGCGTCGCGGCTGTGCTTTGTGATCGCGGGCATCGTGCTGCCGCTGGTGATTGGTTATGCCGCGATGCCGCTGGCGGCGGGTTTCGATCCCGGGACGGTGCTGCATGTATTTTGGCTGGCGCTGAAAGTGGCGGCTCCGCTCGCAGCGGCGCTGTGGTTGTGGATCAGGGCATGGCCGCATCCGGGCGGGCTGCTGTTGGGATTGGCCCTCGCCGGTTCCGTGTGGGCGGCGGGTCATGGACTGGAATGGGAACTGCCGCGCGAGTGGTTCGCAATGCCGCCGTCGTGGCTGGTGATGACGGTTCTCCTGTCTCTGCCGGCGTTGCTTTGTTTGAGGGCAGCGGGAAGATCGGCGAGGCACGCGGTGCGGTACAGTTGTTTGGCGGGCTTGCTGCTGCCGCTGCTGGCGATGGCTGGCTGCGCGGCTTCGTATGCGCTGCGCCGTGTCTTTCCCGGGCCGCTGGAGCGTGCGGTGTCCACCAGTGGCGGGGATGAGTGGGTGGTGCGGCCGATTGGTCAGGATTCAGACGAAGGGCAGGGCTTCATGGCTGAAGGTTTCCACTATCCTCAATGGTCGGACGGTGAACCGGCTGTGAACAGTTTGGAAATCCTCGCTTCCTCGTGGCGTCGCAAGAGTGGTGGAGACTGGAGTGCATGGGCACCGGCTTACGGCGGCATTTACCTGAAGCGGCGGAGTAATGATCTGGAAGTAACCTGGTCTCCGTCTGAAACTAATGGTTTGTCCGGTGACGAGCACCTGGAGGTGCGTATGAAGGTGCTGGCGACGCTGGTGGCGTGCGACGAAATCGAACTGCCCCCGGCGGGTCATATCAAGGCACGGGGGCACGGCTGGGTTTATGAGCGTCAACTCTTTGGGCTGGAGTCGCTGGTTCGAGAACGGGGCAGGGTCGCACCGGGCGCGGGCATTGAAGAGCTGCGGGTGACCGGTGGACCGCTGTATTCCAGTTGGTTTCCGCACGGTCGATGGAGGAAGTTAAAGAATGTTCTCCCCGGAAAAGACTATCCAGGGCCTCATTGGGATCCCATTTTTCTGGACCGCCGGACAAGAGAATTCCAAAAGGTCGAACAGGCGCCTGTCAGGATTACGCTGGTCCGCGAGGAGCAGTGTGTTCGCATGGTGAGAGTCACTTCGCTTCGCAAGACTTTTCCCAGGCCGGAGCCGGAACTGCCAGGAGAGAAGCCACGGGCGCCGTCGCCGCCGCCGGAGCCGGACCCCGAGCCGTTCCGCGGGCATCTGAGCACTTTTGTCTGGCAGCCGGGCTCCACGTTGCCGGTGCCGGATGCCAGTGCTCCGGAGCGGGATGCGACCTATTACATCCATTGGCTCAAAGGCCGGAAGCAATTGTCAGAGCCGGAGAAGATGCCGGCTTTCATCGCGAAATGGTGGTCGCAGTGTCTGGACATCGCTGTGCTGAATCCAGTGCGCCGGGACAATGCGCTGGTGCAGGCGCTGGTGGCCGGATTTCCTGACGAGAATCGCAGCGAATTGCTGCGGCGGTTTCCGGGAGCCACATGGCTGGCACCGGTCATCGAACAGCGCGGATGGCATGAAGAGGTGAAGTCTGTAGTCCTGGAACGTATTCGCAGTGGCAAATCAAGGATGGATGACGCGACCGTAAATGATCTGATGTCGCTGTGCCGGGCGCTGCGCGACCCTGTTTTCCATGATTGGATGCGCTGGCATTTTACTCTCGATGTGCCGACCGTGCTCTACTGGGAATCCATGCCGGACCTCGCAGCGGAACTGCCAGAACGTCTGGATAAAGCGCGGCGCGAATTTCCGTGGAAAGTCAAGCAATGGGAGGCCCTTGTCACCGGCGGGCAGCCGAGGTTCCTGAATGACCTTCTCCACAATCTCACCGCGAACAGAAGTGACAATTGGAGACAGATTCACGCAGCCTACTACCTGGAGCGCAGTGTGCTGGATGCCGATGGCCGTCCGCCTCCACCCTCCGGCCTTGCGGTTGGGAAGGATGGAAAGTTGCGCTACTACCAGCCGCGCCCGGTGACGCAGGAGTTCATGAAATGGTTCGAGGGCCTGTCGGCGGATGACTTCAACTTCGACCGCGCAATGCGCCGCTTCGTACGTAAACCCTCCGCTCCCAAAGCCCCATGAGACATGTGCTGCATGAGTTCCTATGGCTGGTGCGCCGGCGACGGGTGATGCTCATCGTTCATGCGCTGCTGTGGGCTGCACTCACCGCGGCTGCGTGGAACTATGCCGAACTCTTTGGCGTGGCCAGACTCTCCGCGATCCTTCACTTCGCCTTGTTGTTCATGGCAGGGGCGCTGGCATTGGACGCGGGCGACGCTGTGCCCGCTGCCGGCACCACTTCCTTTTGGCGCACACGTCCTCCGCGCTGGCACAGCGTTTTGTTCGCCCACTTCTGCTATGTCGTGGTCGGCCTTGCCGGGCCGGCGATAGCCTGCTGGGCGGTAAACGGCCTGCTGCTGGATCAGACGGCGTCGCAGTGGCTGGAAGGGATGATGACGCCGGCGATGTTGATTGCCGCGCTGCTGGTGCTCGTCGCGCTGAGTTCGTTGGCGAGTGGCTGGCTGCGCGGCCCGGGCGTGATTTTGATTTGCGGAAGCTTAGTCGCCGCCGGCGTTTGGCTGCAATGGCTGCTGGAAGAGCAACTCACGAACAGGGAGTCACGGTGGAGCGGATTTCCGGGACCGCTGACCGATCCCTGGCGTTTCTTTTTTGTCGCAAGTTTAGTACCCGCGGCTGAGATGATGCTCATCTGGGCTGCATGGCTGCGCCGGAGCCTGAACCGAGGAGTAATCGTGGCTGCTGGTCTCTGGCTGATTCTGGCGCCGCCGATGATTTGGCTGGCGGTGCGTCGCCTCGGTGTCAGAGAACTTACAATCGCAGCGACAGTCCCGGGTGACGATTCATCGGCGGATGTGCGAGTCGCCGGGCTGCTGAAAATTTCAGGTGTGCCGGAGTCTTCAGAGATCGCGCTGCTGGATGACATCTCTGCGACCTGGCCTGGGCTGCCTCCGTCCTGGGGAGATCGCGGCGGGCCGTATTTGGACTGGTACGGTTTGGGGCATGGCGGGAGGGAAGCTTATTTCTCCATACCTCGTGCCGGATCCTGGATGCGGTCTCAGTTTCCGAGCGGGACGCGCTGGTATTCCAATGTTCCGGTCACTGAGGATGCGCAGTACTGGCGTCTCCATGATTGGGAATGGCAGGGGCCGATGCAGGCCCGGCTGCAAGGAACGGCCAAAGGACGGCTCATCGCCCCTGGAAGCTGTTTTTCGGTGAAACTTGAAGCCGGTGCTGAAGGAGCCCGCGATGGGACACACCTGCGGATCGTTGAATTGAAGCCCGGCGAACTGAATCTTCGCATTCATCTGGAACTGCGACATGCGTATTATTCATTCTACTCGGAGGTGGACCCTGCATCTCATGTATTCGTGCTCCACTTGCCTGAACTGACTGCGGCACTGCTTCGTGCCGGCGAAGGCTCGATGAATTTTCAGGCCCCTCAATTCTCCGGGGAGAAAGGCTTCCTCGACGTGTCCATGCCCGATGCCGAACTTGCCGCCGGTGCGCGCTGGACGCCGGAGGTGCTGCGCGGGGCGGAACTCTGGCATTTTGCGCCGGGAGAGGAGACGCCGTTCATTGCGGTGCCGGAGGAGGGGATCGTGACGCTCTATCCGGAATTTGATGCCGGCAAAGACCCCTTGAATGCCAGGTAGCCCGGGGAATGATGGCGGCCTCGTTACCGGTAGATGCAGACCATCATTGCTGAAACCGACCGCCATGACCGGCTTAAAGAGGCTGTGCGTCAGGCGGTCGAACTGTTGTCCCGCGGGGAAGTCGTCGCGCTTCCCACCGAGACCGTGTACGGATTGGCCGCGGATGCGATGAATCCGGAGGCGGTGGCAAAGGTGTTCGCGGCGAAAGAGCGGCCGTCGTTCGACCCGCTCATCGTGCATCTGCCGCACCGCGACTGGCTGGCACAGGTGGCGGTCATTCCCGATGACATCGCCAAGGCTGTCGCACAGATCATCGAACACTTGTGGCCGGGGCCGCTGACACTGGTGCTGCCGAAAACGCCTGCGGTGCCTGACATCGTGACCGCCGGCCTGCCGACGGTGGCCGTGCGCATGAGCGCGAACCCGATTTTCCGCCGCATCGTCACCAGTCTCGCGCGACCGCTGGCCGCGCCGAGCGCGAACCGCTTTGGCCGCATCAGTCCGACCTCCGCCGCCGCGGTGCTCAAAGAACTGGATGGACGCATCCCGCTCATTGTGGACGGCGGCGCGTGTCATCAGGGGCTGGAGAGCACGATCATCAAAGTGGTGTCGCGCGGGGAACAAAAACCGCTGATCCGCGTGCTGCGCGCGGGGCCGGTGACGAAGGAGGACTTGCAGCCGTTCGGCAAAGTGGAATTCGCCAACGACACGACGGAGAAGACGGAAGTGCCGGGGCAGTTGCCGAGTCACTATGCGCCGCGCACGCCGCTGCGGCTGCTCAGCAGCCCGCGCGATTTTCAGCCGGAGCCTGGCAAACGCTACGCGCTGCTCAGTTACCGCGGAGACGAGGCCGACGGCTATCTGCCGCTGACCGACTGGCACTTCACCATGACGCTTTCGCCCGGTAATGGCAAGCTTCCCGAAGCCGCGGTCCGCTTCTTCCACTGTCTGCGCCAGCTCGATGAATGCGGCGCGGATGAGATTATTGCCGAACCCGTGCCCGAGCGCGGGGTGGGCGTGGCGATTGTGGAGCGGCTGCGGCGGGCGGCTGCTAATTGAAGAGTGCAGAATGAAGAATGAAGAAATCCCAGCCTTCGAGTTCGACGCCGCATCCCTAGCCACTTCTTAAGTCTGCATTCGTCATTCTTAATTCCCCATGGCCCTCCATTACTACAACCAGCCCGCCGACCCGCCGCCGCCCCAGGAAGAACACGCGGCGTCGGCGAAGACGACCGGTCTGGTGGCCTTGTGCATCATGTGCAGCCGCGTGCTGGGGCTGATCCGCGACATGCTGTTCGCGAAGTGGTTCGACAAGGGACTGCGCGACTGCTTTCTGGTGGCGTTTCGCACACCGAACATGCTGCGCGATCTGTTTGCGGAAGGCGCGCTGAGCACGGCATTTGTCACGGTATTCTCGCAGAAGATGAAGACGGAGGGCGACCGGTCGGCGTGGGAACTGGCGCATCGCATTTTGAGCCTGGCGACGGTGTTCATGAGCGTCATCGCGCTCGGTGGCGTGCTGCTGGCGCCGATTATTGTCAGGATTCTCGCGGGCGGCTGGGCGGATGAGGAATGGAAGATTCCGTTCACCGTAACGCTCGCGCAGATCATGTTCCCGTTCATCCTGCTGGTGAGCCTCGCGGCGCTGGTGATGGGCATTCTCAATGCGAAGAAAGTCTATGGCGTGCCGGCGATGGCGAGCAGCTTCTTCAACATCATGAGCATCGCCGGCGGGGCCGGACTCGGCTGGGCGATGGAGAAATTCTTCGGGGACTGGGACGAGACGCACACGTTCGGTCAGTGGGCCATGATCGGATTCAGCATCGGCACGCTGCTGGGCGGCCTGGCGCAGCTTGGCGTGCAGCTTCCGGCACTGTGGAAAACCGGCTACCGTTTCAATTTCAGCCGCGACTGGAAGGACTCCGGCGTGCGCCGCATTCTGCACCTCATGTGGCCCGCCGTCATCGCCGGCAGTGCCGTTCAGGTGAACGTGCTGCTCAACACCATCTTCGCGTCCTATCTGGTGGAAAAGGACGGTCCGGTTTCGTGGCTCAATTACGCCTTTCGACTCATGCAGCTGCCGCTCGGCGTCTTTGGCGTGGCGGTGGCCACGGTGACGCTGCCGGCGCTGTCGCGCGTGGCCACGGAGGGCATTACGCCGAAATTCCGCGAGATTCTCGGAGGCGGAAACCGGCTCGTCACCTTTCTCACGCTGCCGTCGGCTTTGGGATTGTTCGTGCTCGCCTATCCGATCATCTCACTGCTCTACGAGCGGGGGAAATTCACCCCTTATGAAACGCTCCAGACCGCCGGGGCGCTGCGCTGGTATGCCATCGGGCTGGTGTTTTATGCCCTGATCAAAGTGGTGCAGCCTGCCTTCACGGCGATCGGGCACCGCTTTGTGCCCATGATCGTCGCGCTCATCAGCATTGGCGTGAATGCGCTGCTGAACTCGCTGTTCGTGTTCGTTTTCAGATTCGACCACACTTTCCTCGCTCTCACCACTGCGGTGGTGGCCTGCGCCAACTGCACCATCCTGTATGTGCTGCTCACAAGGATCGCCGGCGGCCTCGAGGGCCGCAAACTGCTGGAAACACTGGCGCGCCTCGCCGCGCCGGTCGTGGCGCTGGGCCTGGTGTCGTGGCTGAGCTGGCATTTCGTCATGGAGCCGCGCTGGGACGGCTTTGGCTTTTTCAACCGCTGCCTCTCGCTGGGCCTCACCATTGTCGCCGCGGGCACGGCCTACATGCTATTGGCAAGCGTGATGCGGGTTGGCGAGGCGAAGCAGTTTATGAATATCGCAGCGCGGAAGCTGCGGCGCTGAACGGGGTCCGGTCAATTCCCCGAGTAGCTGTAGGTGCGCAGGTAGAGCTTCACGTCGCGGATGCTGCGGAGGAAGCGGCGGGTGGCTTCGGCCGTGTCGTTGAGCAGGGTGTTGGCGGGGATGACGATCTTCCAGCCGGTATTCCATGCGCTGCGGCCGACGAGGCGGCGGTTGGTGAAGTCGGAGGTGAGCGGCGTGAAGAAGTAGAATGGATGGTCCACGGCGCGGAAGGCCTGGTGCTTGCGCGGTGTCAGGAAGCCTTCGCTGAGCGAATTGCTGCCGGTCCAGAAGTCCACATCGCTGAACTGGCTGTCGCCGATATTGAAGGGCAGCGGCAGCGCATAGTCCTGGATGGTGAAGCGGCGCAGCTCGCTGCCGTCGCCGAGCGGTGGCGTGCGCATGGTATCCTCACCCGTGGGGATGAAGAACACATACGGCGTCGCGCTGAGAGCGTTCGGCGCGCTGCTGTTGGGGCCGGTCGCGGTGGGGCTGCCGGTGGCATAGGCGTCGAGCCCGACATAGCCGTCGAGCACGATGCCGGCGCTGTGGATCTTGGTGGCAAAGCTCGTGCTCGAATAGGTGTGATCACCGGCCGCGAGCGGCTGACCGAAGAAGTTCAGGCCGTCGGTCACTGTCGTGCTGAAGGGAATGATGAAGCCGGGCACGGGCGTGGTGCTGCCGCTGATTTGCAGACAGTGCGCGGACACGTCGGCGTCGTTGCGCAGGTCGGTAACCATGAGTGTCTGGAGCTTCTCCTTCCATGTCTTGTCCTCCTGGCTGTCGTCGTTCACGTCCGTGTCGCCGCTGGCGGAGGGCGTATCGCGGGGGATGCGGAAGAGTTCCTCGCGCAGGCTGAAGACCGTGCCGTAGGTGTCAGGATTGTTGAAACCGAGCCGCGTGCGCACGCTGCTCCAGTCGCCTTTGAGCTTGGCGAGCTGGCCGGACAATCCGGGATCTCCCGTGCTGCTGGCGCCGAAGATCGGCTGGCCGGCGGCATCGCGCAGTCCGAGCGCGCGGGTGGCGACGATGCTGTCGAGGAATTCCTGACCGTCTCCACTGCCGAGCAGGCCGGTTTCGTAGTCGTAGGCTTTGGCGGCGAGCCAGGTGTAGCGCGTGGCCCAGTCGAGCAGCGTCTGATACTGCTCCAGGACTTCGGTGCGGAAGGTGCGGAAGGCGACGTCACGGGTGCGATAACCCTGCGTGATGGCGGCGGCACGCTTGCGGAAGATCTCCCGGCTCCGCTGAACGCTCTCTCCTTCTGCGATGAGCGCATACAGCTGCATGCGGCGCTTCTGGAGCATCATCAGCGGCTGGTCCACATTGGAAGTCGTGGCGTACCAGTCGTAGAATGCGGCCTGAACATCGGCCGCCATCGCCAGATACTCGGGCGGGAAGCCGGCTTCCTCCAGTTGGCGGTCGAGATCGTTCTCCAGCAATGCGACATCGGTTTCATCGAAGTCCGCGGCGCTGTTGGCTGCGAGGGAAATCGTAGTGCCGATGCCGAGGGCTGTCACGTAGAGGATCTTGGCGCTGAACCGTGCGGCGAACGACGGGTCGTTGGATGTGCCAATAGTATCCGGGAAGCCTTCGGTGGCGGCGTTCGCGACGGCGTCCACGATGGCTGCTGCGGCTTCCGCAGTGTTCGCCGTGGATCGCAGCGCGGCGATGCTGTTGAGCAGCGTGTCTATTTCATCCCGCGCCGTGCTGCTGATGTCCTGACGGTTGAGATAGGCCTGGATGGCTTCGTTGAACGTCTCGACCTTCTCCTGGAGAATGGCCTGGCGGCGATTGTAAACATCGAGGTAGGCGATGACATCCTCGCGGCTGGCATCAATGTCCTGCAGCGCAATCTGAATGAGGCCCGGGCGCTGGCGGCGTCCCATTTCCGGCGTGGCATACTGCACCCCGCCTTCCGCAGACATGGTGAAGCTCATGGGCGTCATGCGGTCCTCCGGCAGGTAGAATTCGTTGAAGTCGAGTTCCCCGGGATCTTCCGGGAAATACTGCCGGCCTTCGCTCCAATAGCCGACGGCATTGACCGTCACGGTGTAGTCCTGACCGGCATTGAAGGCATCGGTGAAGGCCGTGGCGCGGTTGACGTAGAAGTAGCGGTAGAGGTCCGGGCCATCGTAGCCGGCGGGGTAGGCTTTGCCGGTGCCGATGTCGCCGGCGTAGGGCGTGCCGTAGATTTCGATGAGCTTCAGATTGAACGCGCGCTCCTGATCATAGACGGCGGCGCTGAGATCATCGGCCTGGTTTTCCAGCGAACGGAGCAGACGCGAACTGGCGGTGGCCTGATCGAAAGTGCTGAAGGCGTTGTTCAGCGAGGCGACCGCGCGGTCGTAGATCTGCTCGAAGTGGGTTTTGCCCGCGGCGACTTCGGCCGGGCTGATGTCGAAGAGCGTGCTGTTCGCGTCGAGGCCCAGCGGATTGAGCCATGCGTTGGCCTTGTCCGCGGCTTTTTGGATCTCGTCGGCGTTGAGCGCGAGTTCATCCAGTTCCGGCACGGTCCGGCGGTCGATCTTCTGAATGCCCGTGTGCTCCGTGTCCTCGGCAGGCAGGACGGCATTGGCGACCACCCAGTGATAGAATGCGCCCTGACCGCCGCGCGCCGCCCATTCGTCCATGCCCCAGTGGCGCGTGCGTTTGGCGGAGGTCGCGGTGCCGTCGCGGTAGTTCTGCGCGGCGTCATCGCCGTCGCGCAGACGACGCCAGCCCTGCGAGCGGTCGCTGCTCTGGGCCTGACGCTGCACCAGCGACACGATCTGCTTCGCGGTGCGCGTGACGCGCGCCGCAGCGGAGGCGAACTTGCGTTCGTCCAAATAATCCACCTGCACCGGCACGCCGAGCACATTCACGGCTTCGATGCGGGGAGCCCAGGTGAAGTTGTCGTTCGTGAGCAGACGATAGTAGGGCGTGAGTGCGCTGAGGTAGTGGCCGAAGGCGTCGCCGTGGCCCTGCGGGAACATGCGCTGCGCATCCGCGGCATCAATCCTGCCGTCGGCGGAGTCTTCCTGCCGTTCGCGGATGTTGTAGTTCAGCGCGTAAATGACTTCGCCGGCGCTGATGCCGCGGGTGTAGTTCCAATACATCCGGTTGTAGCTCGGTGAAATCTCCACTCCCGGCGAATTGAGGTCGTCGCGACCGCGCAGGAGCGCGAGTTCCTCCTCCATGAGGTTTGCCACCTGACCCTGGAAGGCGAAGCGAGCGGTGCTGGTTTGATTGAACACCTGCTCGAAGTCCACGGCGACCTGGCTGCTGGCCACCGAGCCGATAGCCTGGGCATCGAAGGCGATAGTGGGATTCGCCGCGTCGGCCGCGGCTTCGTCGCCGATGATGGAATAGAGGTCGGAAATGTAGCCGCTGGCGAGGAGCAGCGCGTCATTGGCCGGGCCGTAATCTTGGGGCGGCGCGCCATTGATGCTGAGCATGATGCCGCGGTTCAGGATGGTCTCATAGATTTCCAGCAGGCCGAACTCGTTGATGTTCGACAGGTTCAGCGCCACGTCGCCTTCCCAGCGCGCCCCGGCCTGCGTGAGGATGCTGACATCGGTGTTCACCGCATTGTTGAAGAAGTCGCTGATGCGCTGGTTGAACGGGTTGATGCCGGCGAGCGCGCGCTTGATCCAGCCTTCCGCAAGGGCCGGCGCCGTCCAGTCCGACCACACGAGGTGCGCCGGATGTGAGGTGGAACGCGGGCGGTAGCGCATGATCCAGTAGTTGTCGGATAGCGTCTGCACCGACGCGCCCTGCACGATGTATTGATTGCCCAGATCGCTGCCGCCGGGATTGATCCATGCGTCGCCGGGGAAATCGAGGCCGGGATCCAGAGACGGCGCGCGGCCACCGATGGGCGGCGAGTAGCGCCACTGGAATTCATAGTCGCCTGGATTGCCCGCGAAATCGCCCGAGTGCCGCAGCGTCACTTTTTCATCGAGCGGATTGGCGGAGAGCAGCGGCTTCACCTGGCCACGGTAGTTGCCCTCGCCCACCCGGATGATGTGCATGGAGACCGGTTCGCCTTCGGGTGTCGCGTGCGCGCCGCCATTGCCGGTGATGACGGTCACGTAGCCGCTGCCGATGCCCGCCGCGGCGAGCGCGTAGCTGTTCACCACCTGATCGTCGTCGGTGATGACGACCGGCTGCTCGCTGGTGCGCGTGATATTCTGCGCCGTGTCCACTTCCCACGTGCCCGGCACGGTGGTGCTCGGCACTTTGGTTTCAACAATCGTGGCGAGTCCGTCCACGGCGCTGTTCCATGCGGAGCGGTTCGCGTCGCTGGCTGGCACCAGGTCCTTCACGGCATCCAGGTCATCACCACGGAGCACATTGAGCAGGAAGTAATCGTCGCCCACGATGTCATCCACGAAGCGGCCTTCAAAGACGAGCGCGCCTTTGGTGCCGATGAGCGGATTGAAGTAGAAACGCTCCTTGAGATGCGGCGGCAGGTTCTGGAAATAGACCTTCCCGTTGCGCGCATCGGTGGCCACGCTGCCCGGCACGCTCTGCAACTGGCCGCTGCCCATGAGATAGGTTTTCTCCCGCGTGGGATCGAGCAGATTCACGGTGATGACATCGGCGGCGGCGGTGCTGGCGCGCGACTGTTCGTAGATGACCTGCACGCTGGTCTGATTGCGCATGTCGGGCAGGCCGAACTGCGCCTTGCCCAGCGTCTGCCCAAAGTTGAGCACCGGTGTGCCGGCCGGCCACTGCGGCTGGAAGACGACGTCCACCGGCTGGTCCACATAACTGCCAGGAGCGCCCGCGCGCAGATAGGGCTGGATGCTGCCGACCTCGGGGCGCGGCGTGACCCCGGGAAAGTCGAAGCCCTGCTGCACCACGTAGTAGTAGCGCATGGTGAAACTGCCCAATGTGCCTGTGTGCGGTCCGCGATAGACCCAATGGCTGTGCTTGCGGTCTTCGTAGGTGAACTTGTCGTAGTAGGCCGGCGTGTTGTTCCCGGCGTCTGCGCCCTGGGTGGCGACCTCCGCATTCATCAACTGCCCCTGCGCATTCACCGGCGGAGGAAGGAACGGCAGCGGCGCGGGAGCCTGGAGAATGGTGCCGGCGTCAACGTTGTACTGGAACCGATAGTTGTGCAGCGCGTCCTGCTTCTCGCGCAGCACGCGGAAGACCCGCATCGCGGGACGGCCATCAGGTGCGCGGTAGTTGACGAGCACGGCGGGCAGTGAAGTCGCGGAGGTATTCAGGTCATCGCGCAGCGCGTAGGCTTCGCCAGCGATGAGCATCGCGTGTTCCTCGTTCGGATTGTAGCCAGGCAAACTGGTGTCGTTCTGCGCGTAGAGGGAAAGATCGCTGAGCCCGGCAAGCTGACCGCCGGTGCCGTTGTTCCGCGCCATGACGATCTCGTCGTTCGCGTCGGTGGATTCGGAGGGCCAGGAGATCGTGTAGGTCGCGGTGACGGCAGGCCAGTAAAGCGGACGGAAGTCTGCGGAAGGAGCGGCGAGGCGGCGGAACCACTTTACCCGCAGTTGATTCTGACCGCTCAGGGCGTTCACCGGAATGATCTCACTCTGCGCCTCGGCGGCGGCAAAGCCTGCGGGTCCCTGCGGGTCCAAGTAGGCGAGCGGATGAAAGGCTTTGCCTGTGGAAACGACGATGTGACCGGCACGGCTGAGCGGGCCGAGGGTGTCATCCGGGGCCAGCGGCGGCGGGGCGAGCCGTTCGCCGACGAGCGCGGTGCCTGTGTAGTTCACCATGCCCGGCACAGTGACACCGGCCACGGTTTGCGTGCCGCCATTGATGCCGGTGAACTTATCCTGCGTGGCGCTGAGCACCCGCACATACCAGAAGCGGCCATTCGACTGCATGAGCAGCAGCGCGCGGTTGGTGCCGTCGGTGCCGGGTGACACCGTGAAAGTGCCTCCATTCAGCGCGGCTTCGTCCGGCGTGTCCTGATGAATGAGCAGCGGCGTGTGTTCGGTGAAGACATCCACTGGGGTCGCGATGTCGCTGCCATCGAGGGCATTGAGCGCGTAGTCTGCGCCGTCCGTGGGCCACTCTAGAATGTAGTTGTTGCGGAAGTAGGGCCAGCGGATCCCCTGGGCGTCCGGCTTCTTCCAGAAGATGACGGCCTGGCCGTCGGCGGTGGTTTCCTGCTCGGCGAAATAGGCCGGGTCGTTATTCAGCGGGCGGTTGAAGATGAAGGGCGGTGTCGTGGTGGAACCGATGGGGCTTTCGTCGGGCACCAGCGAGGCGTCTCCATTGGATGGCTGGAGACGCTCGCCGAGATGGGCCGTGACATTGAAGGAGGTCTCGCCGGGAGTGGTGCCGCTGAAGACATCCACCACGCGCACGCCGAGGGATTCGCGGAGGCCATTCACGGCATCGGTGGTTTCGCCGAGCAATTCAATGAAGATGCGTCCGGTGCGCTCGCGGGCGCGGAAGATTTTGCTGCCGGGCTGGGCGTCGAGGTAGAACGTCTTGTCATTCCCGTTGACCGGTGTGCCGGAGTTCGCCGGGAAGTCGCTGCGGTAGTGAATGTAGGCCTCCTTCACCGCCGGCGGCAGATAGACTGGCGGGCCGTCGCTGGGTGACTCCGTCCAGAAAATGCGGCTGGGTTCCACAGTCCCTGAGGGCACGGCGGAAACGATGTAGGTCTCCTTCTGCACCGTGTAGATGCCGTTGGTGGACGTGGCGCTGACCCAGTGAACATCCACACTGCCGGGCTCCGCCGCATAGACCTTCTCCGAATGCGGGCTGTAATAGTAGTGCAGCACCGTTCCCGCAGGAACAGGCTGGGTATCGCCGTCGATGGTGCGGATGAATTCGCCGGGCTGCGCGGGTTTGGCGCGCCAGTTGCCCAGCGGCGGCGTGATCTGATCGCCGAAGGCGAAATCCGGTGAGCCGAGGGCAAACGAGGTGCCAATGACAACGCGGCGCAGTTGCCGGGTGACGCCGCCGGTGGTGGCGGCAGGGTAGGCCGCTGGCTGAGGATGAGTCGTCGCTGCGCGGTCCACGCCTCCGGAGGTGATGGCCGCGGAACTGAATTGTCCCGGTGTCGGACTCCCCACTTCTGGCGGGGCGGGCAGGCGGTTTTGCACAGTGGCCTGAACGTCCGCGTGTGCCCGCGGCGTGGGCAGCAGGAACAAAAGCCCGAGGGCGTAGAACAGATAGCGTTTCATGAGCGGCGAAGTTTTGGAAAGGAGTGGACCCGGGGCTTTGGCGGATTACTTCGCCGCCACAGACAGCATCGCCTTCTCCAGCCGTGACAGCCGCTCCTCCAGTGCCGCATTCTTCGCCTCCAGGTCTTTAATTTGCGCACTCTGCTTTTCGATGAGGGTCTGCTGCTCCTGCACAGCACCGATGGCCACGGTGCTGAGCCCGGAGTAATCAAGCGTGAGCCGGTCGTCCGTTTTGGTCACGAAATTCGGCAGCACCTTCTCGACCTCCTGTGCGATGAATCCGAGGGTTTCCGGAGCGGTGTCCTCCTGAGCTTTGAAGCGGAACCACGCGGGTCGGAGCTTCATGGCTTTGCCGAGCAGACCATCAGCCGTGTGGATGTCCTTCTTCCAGCGTGCGTCGCTCGTGACAGCCCAGGTTCCGGAACTGCTGCTGAGGAAAGCACCTCCCATAATGCCGCCGCTTGGGTTCAACAGTTGAAGTTTGAGCCCCGGAAAAGTTTGGCTCAGTGAGTTGGTGACCTTAATCACCTGGAACCCGCACTCGTAGGCCCCGGAGGAAAACCCCGGTGAAGAAGTGAGCTGCTGGCGGACACGGAAAGGATAGGCGAGCGTTTCCGTCGGCGCCGAGGCGCGTATGGAGGCGTTGGAAATGGTGAGAACGGGGGCGGTAGCCGTATCGGTACCGGCAGGGTTCAGCGTCAGTGTGCTGCCGCCCTGGGAGGCGAAGGTCGTGTTGGCAGGACTGACGGCGGCACCCGCGAGCTTTGCGGCAGTGACCGATCCATTAGCCAGTGTGGCGCTGGTGACGGCGTCCGCCGCGAGCTTGCCGTTGGTCACGCTGCCGTCGGCGAGTTGGCTGCTCCCAATAACAGCCGGGGCCAGCTTTTCGGCGGTGACGGAACTGTTCGCCAACTGTGCCGTGCCCACGCTCCCCGGGGCGATGTTGGCGGCAAGGACCGCTCCGGCGGCCAGCTTCGCAGAGGTCACCGAACCATCGGCGAGTTTCACTGAGGTCACGGCATTGGCGGCGAGATCAGCGGCGGAGACGGTTGCGTCCACGATTTTGGCGCCGGTGACGGAACTGTCCGCGAGCTTCGCGCTGGTGATGTTTCCATCGGCAATCTTCGCCGTCGTCACATTGAGGTCGGCGATTTTCGCGGAAGTCACAGAACTCGCCGCGAGCGCCGTGGTGCCGACGCCGTTACCCGCCACGACAGTGGCCGTATCCGCGAGCTTCGCATGGTGCGCGAAGGGATTCGCGACCAGTTGCTGCCGTGGCGCGAATTCCGCCGCACTGCTTTGGCCGACCGCATTGACCGACAGCCCGATGAAGAGATTCCCCGTCGCGGCATTGGTCGTGAGGAAAGTGCCCAGCGGATCGTGATTGGTGGTGCCCACGGTGACGCCGTTGCCCAGCATCACGCTGAACTGCCCGCCGCTGACCGTGACCGTCTGCTTCTCCGCCCAGAGGGCTGTCCCGCCGGTCGCCCCGTTGTAGATGCGGAAGAAGATGTCGTAGTTCCCGTCGGGCAGTGCGACGCCGGAGGCATTGGTGACATAGCCCTGGTAGTTGATGATCTCAGGCACGGCGGGCACCGCGTGGAGCGGGGCGGCGGTGAGGAGGGCGAGCAGGGGGAGGAGAAGCGTACGGGTTTTCATGGCGGAATGGGAAGTGATAGGTTTGGATGGTTTGGTTTGTGAAACGGGATGGTCAGGGCACGAAGTTGGTGATCTCCGAGACGCGTTTCAGAGTGACGCTGCCGGTGATGCTGATGGGGTTCTTGTGCAGGCCGCTGAGGGTCTCGCTGTAATGGCCGGTGATGAGGCTGCTGCCCCAGCCGGGTTCATTGCCGGGGCTCGCGGCATCCACTGTCAGCGTGATGGCCCGGCTCACGGCGAAGGTCTCCGCCGTGGGGCCGGAGAAGCGGGCGTCGAGGTTGTCGTGATCCGGATGATAGGTGTGCAGGAAGGGATTCACCGGATCGGCGGCACCGCAGTTCACCGTGGCGTCGAGCGTCGCACCGGCGCCGAAATTGCCGGTGAAGGACTGCACGACATCCAGCGGCAGATGCGTGGCAGTGATGCGTGAAGCCTTCGCAATTTCCTCCGGGACGAGTGCGGCCTGACGCGCGGTGAAGCCCGGCCCGGGAGGCAGCGAGGAGACTTTGCCGATATACACATTCGACAGCAGGCGCGCCGTGCCCGCGGCATCCACATGCACGATGACCCGCAGGCGGAAAGGCTGCGCCGTGCCCGAGGCATTCGTCACCGGTGGACCGACGGGAATGAAGCGGCCCTGCTCGTCCACGGCGTTGGTGCCGTCTTCGTTGCGCTGATAGCGCTGGAGGTGATTCTGCACCTGATTGATCACCGCCTCGCCCACCCACAGGCCGCCGAGGCCGGAGGTGGAGGCCGTCACCGGCACATACTGCATCGAGTAACTGCCGTGGGCGCCGCTGTCGGTGATCTTCAATGCCGTAGCATACAGCGAACCTGGAGCTGCCGTCATGGCCGTGCGATCCGGCGAGAGTGTCCACTCGGTGCTGGCACCGGCGGCGAGATTGGCCGTGAGCGTGGCCGGCACCGGCGTGTAGTTGAACTGCTGCGTGGTCGCATTCCACACGCGCTGGAGCAGCGGCACCATGCCGGCGATGGGCTGCTGCCCGGCCGGCGGAGTTTCGCTGGCGGTCGGCATCAGCGTTACCGTGAGCGGGGCGGCGCTCTTGTTGCGCACGATGATTTTCTGCGGCCCGCCCTGGCTGCCGAAACTGAGCCCGCGGCCGTCATTCACCTCCACCAGCACCGGAGAGGCATAGTCACTCACCGTGGCCATATCCATCCAGTAGGCGCGGCCACGCAGCATTCCGGCATTGATCAATCCATTGATCCGCTGGGGATTCGTGGTGGGGGTGATCTCGCCGCCGATGTATTGATAGACCAGCGTCGTGGAAGCATTGTAGCCCTGAGACGTCATGGGTGCGAAGTAGCCGCCCGTAGCGCTGCCAAAGCGCGCCAGCGGTGATCCGGTAACGTAGGGCGCGACGGGAAAGCCCAGCAGATTCGCTCCGCTGGAGTGCCACTGCGGCTTGATGAGGAGCGCCTTGCCGGTGAGCTGGAGATTCACCGGCTGTGTCCCGCTGACATACACCAGATAGCCGTGGCCGGGCGCGAAGGTGTTCATGGTCGTGTTCTGCGGCTGGCCCCGCACCCACGTTTTCCATTCATTCGCCTGCACCGGCTCGGTGGGGCTGGAGAGGAACGTGGACTGGAGATTCGACGGCACCCAGCGCCACACTTTCGTGATGGCGGGATAAGCGGCGAGCTGTGCATCGAGCGTCGCATGGCTCGCGTCGTTGAGCATGTAGATCGCCGACCAGCCGGCGGGGAGGAAGTAGGTCTCGCGGGTCCACTGAGCAGAAGCCTTCGCAGTGAGGGCGGCGAGAATGAGAGAGAGACGGAGTTTCATGGCGGAAGTTGGTGGGGCGTTTCAGCGAACGATGAGCCGGTAGAACCACCGCATGCCTCCATCCGGCGGGGTGAAGAGGCGCTGCATGAGGGTGTCCGAGGCCATCCAGTCGAGCACTGCGCCGGTGCGCACGCCGCTGAACACCACCGGCGCGCGTTCCCACGCTACGAGATCCCGCGAACGCTCCAGGGTGTAGGTTTTCCCGATCACCTGGAGGAATTCCATCTCGCTCCAGCCGTCCGAAGCGGCTCCGACGAACTGAAGCAGCAGAGTGTCCGAACCCAGCAGCGCAAAGGTCCCGGCGATGTATTCATCGAGGTTTGACATGCCGTCGCTGTCGGGATCATCCGCCGGATTCAGCAGAAAGATGTCGGTGGGGCTCAGCCCGCCGGCTTCGAGCTGCCACTGCTCCCAAAGATCCGGCAGCCCGTCGCCGTCGGCATCTTCGCTGAGCGAGAGATTCACCTCCGCGAACTCCGCAGTCTGCAGCGAGGTCACCTGTGCCGCCTGCGTCTGCACCGGGAGCCACGTCACGCCATCCACCACGACTTCGATGCGAAACGGTGCCAGTGCCGTTCTGGCCTCCGCCCGGTACGGCTGCCCGGCCCGCGCGTGATCCAGCGGCAGCAGCACGCGATAGTTTTCGGAGATCGCCGCCCCCATGGCCACCGGGCCGCGGGCGAGAATGGCACTGCTGGAGGCATCGCGGAAAATGATCTCCGTCGACTGCGCATTCAGTTCCCAGCCGTAGGCATCGCGCACTGTGCCGTACACTGTGAACGCCGGCGCCGGCGGATAGGCCTGGAGAGTTCCGGTCAGGGAGATCAGCGCGAGGAGAAGAGAAAGTCGTGTCATGACGCAGGAAGGAAAGTGATCCGCACTTCTCTTCACCGTCCGCTTCGCCGCATAACGGGCCGGATTGAATTTTTCGGTGTTTTGCCCGAAACCCGGTACCGCCAGCCCGGAGCGCCACAGGTATTCCGCCGCGCAGGAATTTGTCAGGCGATTATCTCCGCTGTCATTTTCCTGTCATGTGACAGGGGCATCGCAGGGTATGATTACCCGTATGCCGCATCCCCTTTTGAAATCCTCCGTTTGTCTAGTGACCGCATTGTTCGCAGCCTTTGCCGCCGCGCAGGAGCGCTACAGCTTCCCGAAAGACCCCGCCGTGCTGGATGTGAAAAGGGATCTCGGCGCGAGGGGCGACGGGAAGACGGATGACACTGAGGTGCTGCAGCGGGCGCTCGATATCGGCAGTGGTCGCGACAAGGACGCCGCGAAGCAGTTTGGCAATCACACGCGGGTCGTGTTCCTGCCGAATGGAATTTATCGCCTGACGAAATCGCTGGTGGTGAACAGCGCGGTGGGGCCGTGGCTCTATGGGGAGTCGCGCGACGGCGTGGTGCTGAAACTGGACGACGGTGTGAAGGACGTCACCGCAGTGCTGCGGACTCATCCTCGCGAAAAGGGACCGACGAGCGCCGACTGGTTCATGCGGAACCTGCGGAACTTCACCGTGGATGCGGGTAACAACCCGGAGACCGACGGCATTCGCTATCACGCGACAAATACCGGGACGCTGGAGAATGTCCGCGTGACCGGCAGGGGCAAGGTGGGCATCAATGCCGGATTCCTTGATCAGAGCGGGCCGAATTTGATTCAGGATGTGGAGATCGAAGGCTTTGAGCGCGGTATTCAGAGTCAGTGGGTCTGGGGCGGCACGCTGTCGCGGGTGACTATCCGCAACTGCCGCAGCGAAGGCATTTTCGTCGCGGCCAATGTGCTCGCCATCGAGGACCTGACCGTGGAAAACACGCCCGTGGGCATCGTGAATGAAATCCCTAACGGCTGGGACTTCTGGGGCGGCATCGTGGCCATCACCGGCGGGAAATTCTCCGGCGGCAAAGCGGATGGCGCGGCGATCGTGAACAAAGGGAAGCTCTATGCGCGGAATGTCGAGGCGCCGGGTTTTGCCAGAGCGATTGACTCGAATGGCAGCAGCGGCCCGTGCGATGGGCTGAAGGTTGCCGAATTCTCGAGCGGCAAGGCCCGCAAGCTCTGGGGCGAGGCGCCGGAGGCAGCGCTGAAGCTGCCCATCAAGCGCGAGCCGGAGGTGGCGTGGGAGCATGATCACTCGAAGTGGCTCTGCGTGGATGACTTCGGTGCCGTGGCGGGCGACAATCGCGACGACAGCGCGGCCATCGAGAAGGCCTTCGCGGCGGCGGCGAAGGACGGGAAGACGGTGGTGTATTTTCGCGGGATCGGCGGCGGCGATCCGAATTGGTATGATCTCGACCGCACCCTGCGCGTGCCGGCACCGGTGCGCATGGTCATCGGTCTTGGATTCGGCCGCGTGCTTGACGAGCACGGCAAGGGCGCGGGCTTCATCGTGGACGATGCCTCGGCGCCATTGGTGAAGTTTCAGAATATCGACAGCTTCGGCGGACCGCCCGTTACGCTGACAAACGCTTCGGCGAAGAACACGCTCGTGGTGGAAAGCTGCGGGGTGAAGATCGTGGGAGACGGCGCGGGCGACATCTTCATCACCGACTGCCCGGCCGGCGTGCATCTGAAGCGCAAAGGTCAGTCGTGCTGGGCGCGGCATCTCAATCCCGAGGGCGACAGCGACACCGGGCTCGTGCAGAACGACGGCGGCACGCTGTGGTGCCTTGGCGTGAAGCATGAAGGTCGCGGCGTGCGCATCGCCACGAGGAACGGCGGCCGCACCGAGATTCTCGGGCTCTTCAACTACGGCGGCACGAAGGACGAGAACGACCCGCGCCCGAACTTCATCGTGGACGAAGCGAACTTCTCGCTCGCCGGCATCCGCGAGATCGCCTTCAACCAGCACACCTTTCTCAACAAGGTCCGCGAAACCCGGGCCGGCGAGACGCGCATCTATCACAAGAACACCGTGAAGGAACACGGCTGGATCGGCTGGTCGCTCTTCAGCGCCTGGCGGGAGTGAGAGACGGCCGGACGGCATCAATTGGTTCCCTATGCTTGCCGTTCTGGAAAACCGCCGATGTTGCCCGATGCACCATATCAATCTCTCGGACGTTCCCGTTGAGCACCGCCGGTCACCGCGCGGGGTCTATGAACTCCAGCGCCGGCATGTGTCGCTTGCCCTTGGCGGCGTAAAGGATGCGGGCCCCTGGGGCGGAGGACATCCGTTCGATGTCGAACTGGTCACCCTCGCTCCCGGAAAGAAAAATTACCCGCTCCACAACCATGCGGCCCAGACGGAGCATTACATCATTCTGTCAGGAAAGGGCCTGCTCACCAACGGCGAGGGCGCCGAACAGCCGCTGCAGGCGGGCGATCATGTCATCTGCCATCCCGGCGAGGCCCATCAGATCACCTGCGGCGACTCGGAACCGCTCGTCTATTACGTCATCTCCGACCACCACCGCGCCGACATCACCACCTACCCCCGCACCGGCAAACGCCAACTGAAGCCGGAGTATCGCATCATCACCGCCGAGGATGCTGACTATTACGAAGGCGAGGAGTGATCGTTCGTCCCATGCGCCTGCTCCTCATTGAAGATGACGCCAAGCTTTCGCGCCTGCTGGTTCGCGGGCTGCGGGAGGAGGGGTTTGCCGTGGATGCGACGATTGATGGTGAGGATGGCGCGTGGAGAGCGGTGGAGAATGAGTATGATGCGGTGATTCTCGATGTGAATCTTCCGGCCATGGACGGGTTTGCCGTGCTGGAACGCGTGCGGTCGAAGGGGAAGCGCACGCCGGTGCTGATGCTCACGGCCCGCGGGGCGCTGCAGGACCGGGTGCGCGGACTGAACAGCGGTGCGGACGATTATTTGCGGAAGCCTTTTGAATTCGAAGAGTTGCTGGCGCGCATTCACGCCCTGCTGCGCCGGGCCGCACCCGAGCCGGACGTTTGCCTGCGCGTGGCTGATCTGGTGCTGGATCCGCGCACCCGCGAAGTCACCCGCGGCGGCCGGCGAGTGGAACTGACCGCAAAGGAGTTCGCCATTCTTGAATACCTGCTGCGGCACAAGGGCCGCGTCATTTCGCGCACCACGATCAGCGAGCATGTGTGGGACGAGAACTTCGATGCCATGAGCAATGTGATCGACGTGACCATCTATCGTCTGCGTGAGAAGATCCATGCCCACGGTCCGCCGCTGGTGCACACCGTTCGCGGGGCGGGATACGTGGTGAGGGAGAAAGGGTGAACTTAAATCACGATTGGAAGTGCAACCCCCGCTCGCGTAGTTTCGCAGTGTTATGAAAACCATCCTCGCCTTTATCCTGCTGTTTCCGTTCTTGCTCCTCGCCGGTGATGAAGAGCCGGAGCGGGCGCGACTGAAGCAGTTGGATGCCTACTGGGCGCAGGTTTCCCGGGCGGTGAACAGCGGGGACTTCGTTGCCTACGAGGCGACCTGCGATCCGGAGGGCGTGCTGGTGTCGGGGGTGAAGAAGACTTGCACGCCGCTGGCGGAGGCGCTGAAGCGCTGGAAGAAGGATTTCGATGCGACCAAAAGCGGCAGCATGAAGGCGAGCGTGGCGTTCAAATTTTCCCAACGTCTCCACGACGCCACTACAGCTCATGAAACGGGCATCTTCCTCTACACCGCCACTGGTCCAGACGGAAAGGAAACGCGGGCTTATGTTCACTTTGAAGCCCTGCTGCTGAAGCGTGGCGACGGCTGGAAGATTGTGATGGAGTATCAGAAGGCGAACGCCACCGAGGCCGAGTTCAACGCTCTGTGAGCCGGTTCTCACGCAACACCTCATGACCCGCGACGAACGCCGGCTGATGCTGTATTTCGCGCTCTTCGTGAGTGCGCTGCTGGTGCTTGCGGGTGTAGTGCTGCGCGGGTGGGTGGCGCGAACACTGGAGGGCGAGGAGAAGGTGAATCTGGCATTCCTCGATTTGTCGCTGCGGGACCGCTCGCGCTTCCTTGGAGACCTGCTGTCGGACCAACTGGCGGAGCATGATCAGTGGCCGCAGAATCTGCCGGATCTGCTGACGCGGAATCATGCGGACTATAACCGGGACATCTTCATGCAGGTGTTCGCGCTGGACGGGAGACTGGTGGCGCAGTCGGCGAACACACCCAGGCAGGTCGTGCTCTCTTCGGCTGCGGTGGCCGAGCAGGGATGGCGGTCGCAGGATGTGCGCAGCGCGGACGGGCGCCCGCTGCGGCTGGTGGTGTATCCAATTTACACCGGGCTGGGCACGGACAGTGGCATCAAGTTCCACGGCTACGCCCAGGCCGGACTGCTGATGCCCGATGCCACGGGAGCGCTCGCCCGGTTCACGTGGGTGATGATCGCATCCCTCGCGGGCTTTGGAATCCTGACATTGATCGCGCTGCTTGCGGCTGTGCGGGCGGCGGCGGCGCGACTTGCCAGAGAAAGCGCGCAAGTGCAGGCGGCTCAGCATCGCTTTGTCGCGGATGCGGCGCATGAACTCGGCACGCCGCTTGCCGTGCTGCGCGGGGAAATCGATCTCGCTCTGCGCCGCGAGCGCACGACCGGCGAGTATCGCGAGGCCCTTGTCAGTTGCCGGGAGGAAATGGATCGCCTGTCACGGCTTTCGGAGAATCTCCTCTCGCTCGCCAGCGCCGATGCCGGTCAGCCGCTAATCCATCCCGCTGCCTGCGATGCTTCGGAGATTGCCCGCACCGTGCATCAGCGCCATGTGCGGCTTGGGGAGGCAAAGGGTATTGATTTCAACATCAAGGCTCCCGCAGCGCTGCCCTGGCATGCCGATGCCCTCGCCATCGAACAAGTCCTCGGCAATCTCCTGACCAACGCCTTTCGCCACACGCCGGCCGGTGAAAGCGTGACGCTCACCGTCGCCGCGGAGCCGGGAGCCATTCTTTTCAACGTTGCCGACACCGGCGAAGGCATCCCGCCCGCTCATTTGCCACGTTTGTTCGACCGCTTTCACCGCGTGGACAAAGCCCGCAGCCGCCACTCCGGCGGTGCCGGTCTCGGCCTCGCGATCGTAAAGACTCTGGTCGAGGCCCACGGCGGCACTGTGGCCGTCGAGAGCACCGTGGGCGAAGGGTCCGTTTTCAGCTGCCGGTTTCCGGAAACCAGCCACGGCCAGGCGGCCTGAGGGAGCGGTCCCATCGCGGCCGAAACCTGAAAGGACACCCTTTGACATCGGGCGTCCGCTTCCACTAAGGAGCGCCGTCAATGCCCGCCGAAGAATCCAGCTCCCAGTTTCCCGCCACCCGGTGGACGATGGTGGTGCGTGCCGGGAGTCCGGAGACGGGGCATTTGCGGCGGCGGGCAGTGGAGGACATCTGCCGCGCCTACTGGTTTCCGCTGTATGCGTTTGCCCGTGGCCGGGGCGTATCGCCGGAGGATGCCGAGGACCTTACGCAGAGCTTTTTTGCATCCATTCTGCACACGGAGTTCTTTGCCAAAGCCGAGCAGGATCGGGGGAAACTGCGAACGTATCTTCTCACCGCCTTCACGCGGCATCTGGTGAATGCCCACCGCGATCAGTCACGCCTGAAGCGCGGCGGCGGGCAGACGATTCTTTCCATCGAAATGGACGGCGCCGAGGAGCGTCTCCTGCCGGCCCGCGGACAAAGCATCGAGGCCCTCTACGACAAACACTGGGCGCTCGCGCTGGTGGATGCGGCGATGGCGGGTTTGGAGAAATCGTATGCGGCCCGCGGCAAAGCGGCAAGTTTCGAAGCCCTGCGCGCGCTGCTGGAGGGCGAGGCCGACGACGCCACCTATCAAACCGCCGCAGCCGCGCTGAAACTGTCCATCACCGCCGCGCGGATGGAGGTCTATCGCATGCGCCAGAAGTACCGCGCGGAACTCCGCCGCGCCATTGCCGACACCCTCAATGATCCTTCGCCTGAAGACGTGGAGGCGGAACTGCGCGAACTGAAACGCGCGCTGGGCGAGTGAGCCTCACTCCAGCAGGAGCAGCCCTGTGTGACTCGACGTGCGGATGGTTTTGACCTTCCGGCCTTCCGGCACAATGCCTTCGAGCCTTACCGGCTGCAGCGCCGGGATCGGCGCGCCGGGAGCCAGCAGACGGGTCGCCGCCGCGGGCTCCATGCCACCAATGGGTGTGGCAATCCCCCAGAAGACGACTTCACCTTCGGTGGTGAGCGCGAGCGTGTGGCTGTTCGTCGCGTCGAGCGACGCGATACGGCGTCCGGCGAGCGGACCGCTGAAGAGAACTTCGACCGGCACGGCGGAGTTCTGTCCCGTGCCGTCGCCGAGGCAGCCGTTCTTGTTGAGGCCCCACGCGAAGACCCGGCCGTCTTCGGAGAGAGCCACGGAGAAATTATCGGCGGCGTGGACTTCGCGCAGCCGGACCCCGGCGAGCACGCCGTCGGTTTTCACCTCCACCGGCGTGACCGATGGCGTGGTGGTGCCATTGCCCAACTCGCCGCTGTTATTCGCTCCCCACGCAAAGAGGCGGCCTGATTCCATGAGCACGAGACGGTGGTTGTAGCTGGAGAATGACTTGATGCGCTCGCCCGGGGGAAGCTGGCCTGTGATCTCCACGGGCTGGATGAGACGGCCGTCCTGATCCGTCCCCCACTTGAAGAGCCGGCCATCCTCCGAGAGCGCCAGCACCGTCAGCCAGCCGGTGCAAATCCGCACAATGCGCACCCCTTCGGGAAGCAGCGTGCGCACGGCGGTGCTGCGGGAAACGAGGGTGCCGTCGCCGAGATTGCCATCGCGGTTGGTACCCCACGCATAGACACTGCCGGACGCGGTGAGGGCATAACTTGTGTCCGCAGCCTGCACGACTGAAGTCACGCGGTCGTCTTTGGGCAGGCCCGGAACGTGAATGACCCGGGGGCGCCAGACTGGGTCCGCGAGACCGGTGCACTGACCGTAATTATTCATGCCCCACGCGACGATCTCGCCGGTGTCGAGCAGGGCGAGCGCATGATAGAATGCATCCAGCTGCACGATTTTGGACTGAGCCGGAAAGTCTTTCACCGGCGCGATGATGACCGGGCCGGATTCTTTGACATCCACCCCGAGGCCCAACTGGCCCAGCATACCGTAGCCCCACGTGACCACATTGAGTCGCGTCGTCTCCGAGGGCGAGCCGGAGATTTCTTTCTCGGCGACCCGCGGGTCAGGAACGAGTTTAAGGCCGGGCACCTTCTCGCGCATGAAGCGGTATTCCTGATAGGTGGCGTGCGTGCCGGCCACGGAGATTTCCCGCAGCGACGGGATGCGGATCATGCGCAGGCAGGCATCCGTGGCGGTGGAATCGGTGAGGTCGAGCACCTGCAGGCCCTGCAGCGCGGTAATTTCGCGCGCGCCGTCTTCATTCACCGGACAGCCCCGCAGCACCAGCCGGTCCAGCTTCCCCCGCAGCCGGTTGAGACCGGTGCCCGTGACGCCGGTGCGCGAGAGATTGATGTCGCGCAGCAGCGGCAGACCGGAGAGGAAGACCAGATCGTCGTCCCGCAGCGGAGCATCCTCCAGCGCCAGGGTTTCGAGCTGATAGAGCGTGGCCAGCGGTTTGAATCCGTCGTGCGTCACGGCTTTCAGCAGCCCGGGGGAATTCCGGATTTCCAGACGGCTGAGGGATTGCAGCTCCGGCAACTGGCGGCGCAGGTCGGCATCCGTGATGGCACCGTTTGCCGCGCCGTCGAAGACGATGGCATCCAGCGACAACTCACCGGCAGGCAGCGCGGCGACATTTTTCACGGGGCCTACTTTAGAGCCTGCCGGCACTACTCCACCGCCCAGAGAGATGACCCATTCCGCGGCGGCGCGGACTTTATCGGCGGAAACCGCAGCAGACGGCGCAGTCGTTTGCGTCCCCGGTTTGGTATCCGCCGGGCGCTGCCAAACCATCACGGCGATGCCCGCAGCGACGGCTCCGGCGATCGGCCAAAGGTGACGTCGCCACCATGGCCGCGGCCCGCGCATCACCGGAGCAGAGGCGGCATTTTGCACATCCGTCTTCATCGCCTGCGCCGTCTGATAGCGCTTCTCGCGGTCGGCGGCCATCGCCTTGCGGATGACTTCATCGAACTCCGGGGGTGCCTGAATCTTCTCACTCAACGGCGCGAAGACCCCGCGCGGGATCTCGCCGGTGAGCATGTTGTAGAGCATGACACCGACGGCGTAAATATCCACGCGGTGGTCCACCACCACCCCGCTCATGAGTGTCTCCGGTGCGGCGAATTCCGGGGTGCCTGGCACCAGGCTGGTGGTGAGTGCCGCGGATTCTCCCTCCTGAATGCGGGCGATGCCGAAGTCCGCGACCTTCACCTGTCCCTGCCGCGTCACGAGCACATTGGCCGGTTTCACATCGCGGTGCACTACGCCGTTGCTGTGCGCATAATGCAGCGCGGCGCAGACATCCGCGGTGATGCTCACGGCGTGCTCCATGGAAAGCCGGCCATTGCCCGCCACCAACTGTGCCACGTCCGTGCCGTCCACGTATTCCATGACGAAGTAGAGCATGTTCGGCCCCGCGTGACCGAAGTCATACACGTGAACGATACCCGGGTGATTCATCTTCGCGAGCAGCCGCGCCTCGTTTTTGAACCGCTGCGCGTACTCCGCGTCATCCCCCAGCGGCAGCACTTTCACGGCCACCAGCCGGTCGAGCGAGATCTGCCGCGCTTTGTAAACTGCGCCCATGCCGCCGCGGCCGATGAGTTCGAGGATCTCATAATCTGCCAGCAGCGCCTGGAGTTCCGGCACTGTGGGCGGCTCCCAGGTTTCCGGGGGGACCGGCGTGTCGTCCACGTCCAGGAGCCGGCGGGCACGTTCCAACCCATCATGGGCTGACGGGGAACTGGAAGGATGCGGGCGAAGGTTCATGGGAAAGAAGCGGGATTGGAACCGGGCCGGATGCAGAGCACGGCCCCGTTGGCATTATATTCCCCGTTCCCTCGTGGTTATCACGGCTGAATTTCGGTTCTCCCCGCCGGGCTTGCCGGCAGGCCGGATACAGTGGGGGCAGGATGGTGTGTCTCCGTTTCAAGGTCTTCGGGGGAGTTCCAGTTCACAAACCACTCAGCGGGGGCCGGGATGGCAACGCAACGGATCAGAGAGTCATGCACTGCTGCAGCAATGAGATCCTGGAGCGCCAGCCGGCGCGACGCGAGATGCTTTTCTGCGAGCGGGAGAATCGCGCGCGGATAAACGGCGGCAAGCGGCTCGTAATAGCCCGCGAGACGGACCACGGCACCGCACTGTGCACTGCTCCCGTTGAGCAATGAGCGCAGGAATTCCGCCGGCAGTTGCGGCAGATCCACCGCCAGCGCCACGAGGCGCGGCACCGTGCATTCGCGAAGACATGCCACGATGCCGGTAAGCGGGCCGCAGTTATCCACGCTATCAGGCACGATCTGAAGCGGGGGCGCGGCGACCGCGGGCCTGTGTCCGGTCTCACTGGTCGAAGCCGCACCAGAGCAGGTCAGGGCCGTGCCTTTGCCGTGGAACACCGCGGACTGCTCCGCCCGGCAGGAAAGCAACAGTTGCGCCGGCTCCAGGCTCCGCAGTTTTTCCAGCTGATGCTTCCACAGCGGACAGCCCTGCCAGTTCAGAAAGGCCTTGTCTGTGCCCATGCGGCGTGAGCGTCCGCCGGCGAGCAGGGCGGCGGCGAAATCATTCATCTGAAAAAACGCGGCTCCTCTCCGCGGCGTTGAGTTCCTTCCACGCACCCGGCGGCAGCGCGCCAAGTTCAAACGCACCGATCTTCACGCGCACCAGCCGCAGGATGGGATGGCCGATGGCGGCGGTCATCTTCCGCACCTGACGGTTGCGGCCTTCGATCAGCGTTAACTCGATCCAGCAGTCCGGCACGGACTTGCGATATCGAACGGGAGGCACCCGCGGCGGAAAATCAGGCTGCGGCTCCAGAATTCGAGCCCGGCAGGGCAGGGTCCTCGTGCCTTCAATCAGCACACCACGGCACAACTGCTCCAGTGCGGCTGAATCCGGCAGACGCTCGACCTGCACGTGATAAGTGCGCGGGTGAGCATGCCGCGGGTTGAGCAGCCGGTCCACCACCGTGCGCTCATCGCTCAGAAGCAGAAGTCCCTCACTGTCGCGATCCAGCCGGCCGATGGGATAGACTCCGGCGGGCAGTCCGAACTCCGCGAGCGTGCGCTGACCTGGCAGTTCGGGGGTGAACTGGCTGAGAACATCGAAGGGTTTGTGCAGGGCAATGAGCATTTGCGAACGGGGCGCGGGACGCGATACTTCCCGCGGCGCGCCGCTGCGGCAACGCCGTTCCTCCCCATGTCCACTCCGTCTTCCGGCACCGGGCCTCGACCACGGCTTTGGCCCGCGATTTTCATTTCGCTGGTGCTGCTCGCGGCGGCGGGCGCGGTTTTTTTTCAGGCGAAGCGCACCGCGCAGCCTGACGCCGCGAAGGAAGCCGCGGAGACGCTGGAGAAAAAGCGCTCGCCGGAGCGGATTGCGCTCGATGCTTTCCTCACCCGTGAGGCGGCGAAACTGCTCGGCGAAACGCACCGCAAGGACATGGCGGCGGTGCAGCGCGCACTGGATGCGTTGCGGGTTAATTTCAAAGGCTATGCGGAGGGAATTCCCGCGTTCACCGACGCCCTGACCGGCTGGGGCACGCGGATGAAGATCGTTTATCGCAGCAGCGTGGAAACCATTGAGCGAAAGGACACACACTACTGGACGGCATCGCTGGTACAGGAGAAGTTCGACGAGCATGTCATTTCCGACGCGAAACTGGAAAGAGACGTGCTGGAGGTGATGAAGCAGTTTGCCTATGAACTCGAGGCGAACCGGAACGAATTACTGGTGAACCTTGAAGTCAGTCTGCACGCAGCCGATCTGCCGGCGGCAACGAGGCAGCTGGCGCTGAGGAACTTCCGCGAGCAAACCCGCCATCGCATTCGCGAACTGCTGGCGCGGATGCCGGGGCAGAGCGTGGGTGTCGGCGTGGGCAGTCTCGCCGCGGGCATCGTGGCGGAGGAAGCGGTGCGTCAGTTGATCCGAGCGGTGATCGCTCAGGCGGCGGCACGGATCGCGGCCGGAGCGGCGGCGAGCGGCGGTGCCGCGGCCGGCGCGGCGGTGACAGGCGGCGCCGGGGGAACGGCGCTCGCGCCGGGTGTGGGCACCGCCATCGGGCTGGCGGGCGGCTTGATCGTCGGGGCCGTGGTGGACTGGTGGCTGACAGATGAGTTCAAAGACAAGGTCGCGGCGGAGTGCCGGAGTTTCCTGATCGCGACGGAGGTGGCTCTAATGACGGGCGACAAGGGCCAGGAAAAGCTGCTGCTCGACCACGTAAATGCCTCGCGGGACGCCTGCCGTCAGGCGGTTTCCCACACCCTCGCCGCCGCGGCGGCACCAACTTCCACTGATACCCTGCCATGAAGCTCCTGGCCGTCTTTTTACTTGGATTCCTCACCGCTCCGGCGCTCGCGCAGGGCACGATAGTCGTGCGGGCCGCAGAGGAAATTGGCGAATTGGTGCTGCGCAAAGGCGGAGCCGAAGCGGCGACGGAACTGGCGCGGATGGGCGGGCAGAAGGCTGTGCAGGAAATGCTGGAGCAATCCATGAAGGAAGGCGGCGAGACGCTGATGAAGCAGTCCGCCCGCTTGGCGGAACATCACGGAATTCTGGCGGTAAAAGCGCTGCGCGGTGCACCCGGCACGGTCGTTAAAGCGGTGGACGGCATTCCCGCCGAACTCGCCGAAAACGGTCTCCGCGCCATCGCCCGGGAACCCGCGGCGATGCAGGCCATGGTGAAAGAGTTCGGCAGCAGCGCCCTGGAAACGGCGGCGAAACATCCCGGACTCGCGGCACCGGTGAGCCGGCTGGGAAGTGAAGGGCTCGATATCGCGCGTCAGGTCAGCACGCAGGAGGCCACGATCCTCGCGCGTCACGCGGACGACATTGCCAAACTCCCGGCGGCAGAGCGCGCGGCGGTGATGGATTTGATCAAGCGATCGCCTGGCAAAGTGCTCGCATGGATGGAAAAGCACCCGAAGCTCCTCGTGACCGGCGCGGTGGCGGGCACGGTGGTGCTGGCGCGGAAGGAACTTTTCGGCGAGGGCGACACGCCCGGGTTTTTCGAACGTGCCGGAGGCGCACTTTATGAGACATTCAAGGCCCCGGTAAATGTCGCGGTGGCGGCCCTCTGCGGCATCGTGGTGCTGTGGGCGGTGTTGAAAATGCGGCGCGTGATGCGGGCGGCGAAGCGCTGACGTCCGCTCCCCGGCGTCAGTCCTGAAACTGCGGCCTCTGTCCTCAGCGCAAACAAAAGAGGGAGGCTTGCGGCCTCCCTCTGGTTTGATTGAATGTGAATTGCCGGAGTCAGGCGGCGGCGGCCTGTTCGACGGGGGCCTCCACCACGTTTCCTTCGCCTGCGTCGGCCGCTTCGGATTCCGGAGCGTCCGTTTCGGCGGCCTGCTGGCGGGATTCACGAGGTTCGCGCGGTTCGCGCGGTTCGCGCTGCTGCGGCGGTGGCGGGGGACGGCGCACACGCAGTTCCTCCATGAGGAAGATTTCCGCGAGGCGGAAGCTGCGGCGGGCCAGTTCCCGGGCGTCGTTGTCGGGAAAAAGCTCCACGCCCTCTTCGCTGACTTCGGCGAGGTAAATATCCCACGCTTTCTTGCAGAGGTCGTCCATTGGCATGCGGGCGCGGTCCTCCGCTTCACGGCGGGCCTGCTCCTGCTGCCGGCGGCGGTTTTCCTCCTCGCGGCGGCGTTGTTCCTCCTGACGCCGCTGCTGTTCCTGCTGGCGGCGGAGGTTTTCCTGTTCTCGCCGCTGCTGATCCTGCTCGCGGCGTTGCTGGGCGACCTGCTCCCGGGTCAGTTGGGGCGGTCGCTGTTGTGGGGATGGCTGAAGGGCGGGGTCGGACGCGTCATCCGCGGAGGTCGCGGCTGAATCCGGCGGGGCGGGGGCCTCGCCGGCGGATTGGTCCTGCTCCGCCATCTTTGCCTCGGCTATTTCCTGAACGATCTCGGCATTGAGATCGCCGGAGTCATCGGCATTGGGGTCCATATCGGCTGAGTCGGAAGTGCTGTTGGGCGCAGAAACACCAGGCCGGCTCTTGAACCGGCGCGGGCGCTTCTTGCTGAAATGCATTGGGTTGTCTTTCATCCAGTGAGGGTGGGGACTTCGATGTAATGGGAGCGAAAATCCATAGAGTCCAGGAGTAATTGGCCCGGCTCTCGATTTTGGCCGGACTTGAAGGATGAAGTCCGGCACCAGCCGGAGACTGCGACGAGTTTCCGGGGCCGCGATTTTGCAGCGCACCCCGAACATGGCCCGGTGAAGCCGATGGATCCCCCGCCGTGGTAACAGCGGTGCCTGCCGGGTCTCCCCGCGCCGTGAGAGACCGTCCGTTGTGGCCTTTTCCGGAATGAGCCCAAAGGCCGGAGCAATCAGGCCCGCCGGCGACGCTGCGTCAGCGTCAGGGCCGCGGCCAGCAACGTTCCCGCCACGGATGGTTCGGGAATGGGGGTGCCGAAGGCGCGGAATTCCGCAATTTGCGGATTGTAGGCGCCGTCGCTGAGGTTCGTGATGCGCACGTATTGACCTGAAAAGACGCCGCTGCCACTGGCGGCGGAGATCGTGTCGATGCCGCTTGGTCCGGAATTGGAGCCGTCGGTCCGAATGTCGCCGGACCAGAGGGTGGCCATGGCCGGGCTGAGCACCTCGACACGATAGTTGCTCAAGCGCTCCGGACAGCAGCCGCCGGCGCGATTCACCAGTTCCAGAGTCGTCAGATCGAATACCCCCTGCAAATCCACGGTGTAGGAGAAGCCGGTTTGCGCCGGAGGGTCCGCGGGATGGGTCTGGTTCAGCAGGTTCCCGTCCGTGAGGAAAGAGGCGAACTGGTTTGGATAAGTGGCGGCGGAGGAAGTAACGGGTGCGCCGAGCGCGTAGTTGATGGAGTTGTCCGTGGTGACGAGCAGTTCAGAGATGACAAGGTTCCCATTCGCCGCCGCCCCGATGTTCACGCCCGAGTTGAACAGTTCCAGGCGCATGCCGGTCACATTGCTGAAAGCGCCGCTGGCCATCAGGACATAATTCGTTTTCTGATCGACGGCCGCCCCGCTGACTCCGAACTGATTGGCCCCGAGGCTGCTGAGCGTCAGGCCGTTGGCCGCGCGGGCGATGGAGGGGGAGAGTTCCGTCCAGGAGCCGCCCGCTGACGGAACGGCATCCGTGGTGTAGGAGACACGGAATTGATTCGCGTAGTGATTGCTGCCGAAAAACTGTGGAATGGAGACGGCGAGCCGGTTGCCGGAAAACGGTGCGGAAGCCGTGTAAACCGCACTCTGGCTGGCGGCGGTCTGTCCTCCAAAAATACCCCACCCGAAGCCGTCCGTATCGGATCCGTTGATGGACGCGCCCACGGCGTAGGATCCGCCCTGATCGAAGGTCGCCGATACGGCGGAAAAGGTTACGCTGGCGGCGCGGGCCGTGTCATGAGCAGCGATGGAAAAGGCCGACAGGAGAAGCAGTGAGGAGGTTTTCACAATTATGAAGGCAGCGGTGAGGTCCGCCATTTCGGCTCTGAGTAGCGATTTCCGTCAGGCCGGTCAATTCCTTAATTCAGTCAATTACGGCCGTTCGCTCCCCGGCAGGCGCCGGCTCGCGCACGGCAGAAACAGCACACTGTCCGCACGCCGGTTGAATCCGTAAGTCAGAGCGGAGCGTAATCAGCTGATATGACTCTGCGCACCATGCTCCGCTTCGCATTGCTGATCACCGCGACCGCCTGTCCCGCCGATGCCGGCTGGAACCAGTGGCGCGGACCGGACCGTGACGGGAGTTTCAAAGGCAAAGTATGGCCTGCCGACTTTTCCGGTCTCAAAGAAAAGTGGCGCCTTCCTCTGGGTGCCAGTTATTCCGGGCCGGTGACGAACGGGAAATACGTCTTCACCACCGAAAGCCGCGACAAGCAGTTTGAAGCGGCTCACGCCGTGGATGCCGCCACCGGAAAGATCGTCTGGTCCGCGCAGTGGGAGGGATACCAGGGCGTGCCGTTTTTTGCCGCCCGGAACGGCGACTGGATTCGCAGTACGCCGGCGGTGGACGGGGACACGCTTTATGTGTCAGGCATGCAGGACGTCCTCGTCGCCCTCAACGCCGCGGACGGCAAGGAGCGCTGGCGCGTGAACTTCCCGAAAGATCTCAAGGCATCGAACCAGTCCTTCGGCTTCGTGTGTTCCCCGCTGCTCGACGGCGACGCGCTCTATACGCACACCGGCGCGGGATTTTGCCGGCTCGACCGGAAGTCCGGCAAACTGGTGTGGCGATCGCTCGATGAAGGCGGCGGCATGATGGGCGGATCCTTTTCCTCCCCCGTCATGGCCTCTCCGGGCGGCGTGCGCCAGATCGTCGTGCAGGGACGGCAGGAACTGCACGGATTGAATCCTGACAACGGCACCGTCCTGTGGAGCCAGCCGGTGAAAGCCTTTCGCGGCATGAATATCTTCACGCCGGTCGTGCAGGGCAGCAGAGTCTTCACCAGTGCCTACGGCGGCATCAGTCAGGCATGGGACATCGGCAAAGGTGCCGGCCTGAAGTCCTCGCTCGCCTGGGAGCACAAGAGCGAGGGTTACATGAGCACTCCCGTCGTGATTCGCGGCAAGGTCTTCATGCATCTGCGCAACCGCCGCTTCACCTGCTTCGACCTCGCCACCGGATCACAGCACTGGGTCAGCGAAAAGAAATTCGGCGAATACTGGAGTCTGGTGATGCAGGGAGACCGCATCCTCGCCCTCGATCAGGACGGCACGATTCGGCTGATCCGCGCCAATCCGGAGAAACTTGAAATCCTCGCGGAGAAGAAGCTGACCGGTGAGGAATGCTGGGCACATCTCGCCGTGGAGGACGGCACGCTCTACGTGAGGGAACTGAAAGCGCTCGTGGCTTATCAGTGGGACTGACGCTTCAATCGAAGTAATGATGATCGTCCGCCCGATAGGGCGTGACGCGGTGCATCGGCTGAGAGGTGTCCGCCAGTTCCATGAGCAGGGCAGCCTGGGGAAAACGGCCTTTGGGAATCGTCTGAAGATTGGCGGAGAATCCGCAGTCGCGCACCTGCTGCACCGAGCCCTGCGCCAGCACCCGCAGTACGGTGATTTTGCCGCCGCTGACCTGGAGCATGCCCCTGATCCGCCCGGGTTTGCCGTCGGCGCCGGTCCATGTGCCGCTGACGACTCCGTCCGGCGAGAGATCGATGCGCGCGTTCAACTTCTCGCGCTTCACCCCGCTCAGATAGGAGAGCATGACCGCGAAGCGGCGCGTCAACGGCTCAGGCCACTCGCCGGCGGCGAGCCGCTCCTGCTCCGCGGCATTGATCCAAAGCCGGTCCACTCCGACCGAGTTTTGAAACAGCGCGGCGTATTTATCGCCGGCGGAGGTGCTGTTGCCTTCCGCCCGGCCATAATCGCCGGTGACTTTCCACGTGAGATTCGCCACCAGCGTGTCCGGGGGAGGGAAGTGAAGTTTCAGTTGGCGCTTGAGTGCGTTCGCGCGCATTTCCTCCTCCGGCGGAGTGCGTTTTCGTGCTGGAGGAGCGGTTTCGCCCTTCTCGAAACGAACCAGCGATTCGCGCAGAAACTTCTCGAGTTCCCGCGCGTCAAAGAAATAACCCGTCCCGAGCAGCCGGCCGTCCGCGGTGAACGTGCTCTGGCCGTTGGTGGATGCCGTCCAGCCCTTGTCGATCAGCCAATCCCGCTCCGCCGCCGTCTGGTTGGGGAAGTCCACATTGTCGATCGCCATGGGCACGAACTTCTCGCGCAGCAGGGCCGCCACGGCGGCGTCATTGAGGGTCGCCTCACGGACGATGACGCCGTTCCCTCACACGAATCCCAGCACGTTGCCGGTATTCACCACCAGAAAGACCGGCTTCCCCTCGCGCTCCGCCCGCTGCCGCGCTTCGGTGAGCGAAACCTCCCACCGCGCTGTGGCCCACGGGCGCGCCGTGAGGGTCAGGTCCGCGCAGAGTCTCGCCTCCGCCTTGCTGAATACGCCGGCCGGAACTTCGCCGCCGGCTGCACCGCCGGACAAACCCAATAGAATGATGCCTTGAAGCAACCGCCGCAGAATTTTCATGCCCGCCAGCATAGTGGAACACAAAGCTTTGCAACGGCCCGGCTCTGACGCAATCACGCCGGGCTAATCCCCCGTGCGCAACTCCGCAGGCCGGCCAACGAAATGGTGGAGGCGACGGGAATTGAACCCGTGTCCTAATGCCCTTTGGCGTGGGTTTCTACATGCTTAGCCGGTGGTTTGAGTTAAGTCCGGGGGCTGGCACTGGCACCATTCCCCGTTCCGATCACCCTGTTGAATCTCGCTCGCGGCCCGGATGCCCGGCTTTGGAGCCAGCCTGATGGTTTGCACCGGAGGCGGTATCAGGCGTTCCGCCGCCGATGTCGCTGTCAATTAAGCAGCGAGAGCCAACTCGTTGGAGTTTGCGTTTGTTTGGTTTGAACCGGATTGATAACGGAGCCAACGATTCATCTCCGGCATGCTGCCCGCGTCTCCAGTCACTAGTCGAAACCGGTGCGCCCCCATGACAGTTGTCCTGTGTTTGTATCATGTTCCGAAGGAAGTGGCAAGCCTTCTTCCGGTATTCTTTTTCAGCCGGCAAGATCGGCGGCGCGGACGGTTTTCCTGTCCGTGAAGTATTCGATCACCGCGTCGCGGGACTCCGTGCTGTGCAGGGTGAGTTTGGTTTCCGGAGCGGCGCAGATTTTTGCGAGCTTCTCGTAGCGCCGGCCGCCGGACTGGGCGTCGAAGCCGTTGAGGGCGATGCGATAGCGTTTCGCGGGATCGACCGGCTCCCCGCCGGGAAGGGCAAGGCCGGTGACTTTCAGATCCGCTCCCTCGCCGCTCACGGCGACTTTGAATCCTGACAATCCGTGGGTGGAATAGCGGGCGCTCATGGTTTCCTCCGCCACGGCGGCGAGTTCCGCGCCGGTGAACTCCGCGGTGGCGAGGCGGTTTTCGTAGGGGATGATTTCCCACGCGTCGGCGATGGTTTTCTTTCCCGCGGGGAGATCTTTGTCGTCGAGAAACAGCCCGTGCAGCACGCCGTCGATTTTCTGACCTCGCTTCTCCAGGGAGTGGCGGATGGCGCTGTGAATGAGCCGCAGCGAGGGCGCGGGAATGCCGGGTTCGCCTTTGCAGGAAAGCGGGTCGGCCAGTTCTCCGATTTCCCGTTTCAGTTCGGCTTCGGAAGCCTGCACATCTTTGGCCGCCGCGGAGACGACCATGGGGTCGAGTTCGATGCCCTTTTCCATGCGCACCGTGCTGACTTTGACGTCGAGGAGTTTGCGCGAGTCCTTGTCGAAAACGAGATCGGTGCGTCCGGCGTGGATGCCGTAATAACTCGCCTGAGTGTAGGGGATGTCATTGACGCGAAAGACGCCGATGTCCCGGTGGGTGTGGCCGGCGATGACTACGGAAAGATCGCGGCATTCGCGCGTGATCTCGTGAACGCGGTTGGCGAAATCATCCGGCGTGCCCCTGCCGTCGCGAATGCCTTTGATCCCGAAATGACAGGCGAGCACGATGGCATCCACATTCTCCGCCTTGAGCCGGCGGATGGCGAATTTCACCGAGCCCAGCGGATCGGCGGCGGAGAATTCCTTGAGCAGCGACGGATTCAGCCATGCCGGCAGCCCCGGCGTGACTGCGCCGACGACGCCGATGCGGAATCCGGCGACCTCTTTGATGAAATACGGAGCGATCTTCGCGAGAGGATGCGTCTTGTCCTCCAGGGTGTTGGTCCACTTGCCGCCGGCCTGCGCGTTGGCGGCGAGGACGTTCATTTTGGAGGCGGTGAGGCACTTGGTCAGGGTATCGAGTCCCCAGTCGAACTCATGGTTGCCAATGACCCAGGCGTCGTAGTTGAGCCGGTTGAACAAGTCGATCATCAGTGCGCCGCCGGTGGCGCGGCTGACGTGCGTGCCCTGATAAACGTCGCCGATGTCGAGCAGGAGATGGTGCGGATTCTCCTTTTGCCAGGAGCGGATTTGCGTGACACAGCGCGCGAGTCCTCCGACGTTCTCCTCGCCCTCGTAGGTCTTCGCGGACATGATGTGGCCGTGCAGGTCGGTGGTATTGAAGATGGAGACGGTGACCGTCTTTCCGTCGCCGTCTGCGCTCCACGCGCTGCGGGGCAGGGAGAGTGTCGCGGCGGAGCCGGCGAGCGTTTGCAGAAAGCGGCGGCGGGGGAGGAGAAGGCGCGGCGTTTGAGACATGCGCCATGCTGGCATGGTCCGGGCATTCGGCAATGCCAATGGCTGCCCGCGTCCGCAGGGGCGCTCCGGCCACGAGCGAAGTTTGCGAATCCCCGCGGCTCCCGTTGCTGTGCGTGGAATTGTCGCCAGGAGGCAGTTCGCCATGTCCGCCAGCACCGGTAAAGCCGCCGCCTTCATTCAACGACATCTCGGCACGCCCGACACGGCGACCCTGCGCCGCCGGCTCGAGGCCAGGCCCGGCCCGGTGGAAAAGAAGCTGCCGGGCGGCACCGCCATCACCGGCGAACGTGTGGAGGAAAGGCGCCGGCTGGTCGGCGCCACGGAAGCGCTGGCACCGGCTGGCGTGGATGTCTTTGCCAGAAACATCGAGAATTTCATCGGCACGCTCGCGGTGCCGGTCGGGGTGGCGGGACCGCTGCGGGTCAACGGACTGTTCGCCCAGGGGGATTACTTCGTGCCGCTGGCCACGACCGAGGCGGCGCTGGTGGCTTCGTTCGACCGCGGGGCGCGCATCCTGACCGAAGCCGGAGGCTGCGCCGCAATGCTGGTCAATGAAGGCGTGACGCGCGCGCCGGGGTTTGCCTTCCGCAGCATGGCGGATGCGGGGGAATTCGTGGTCTGGGCCAGCGGAAAGTTCGAGGAATTCCGCGCGGCTGCGGAGGCAACGACACGTTTTGGCCGGCTCATCGACGTGCGTTTCAACGGTGAGGCGAATCACGTTTATCTCCAGCTGGAATTCAGCACTGGTGCCGCGGCGGGGCAGAATATGGTGACCATCGCCACTCAGGCGGTATGCGAATTCATCGTCGCCCACACGCCGGTGCAGCCGGAATATCATTTCGTTGAAGCCAACTTCTCCGGCGATAAAAAAGCCTCGGCGATTTCCTTTTCCAGCGTGCGCGGAAGAAAAGTCTGCGCCGAGGCCGAGTTGTCGGCCGAACTGGTGCGCCGCCGTCTGCACACCACTCCCGCACGGATGGCGGACTACTGGCGCATGAGCGCGCTGGGCGGAGTCATGAGCGGCACCATCGGCGTGCAGGGGCACTATGCCAACGGCCTCGCCGCGCTCTACCTTGCCACCGGTCAGGATGCCGCCTGCGTGGCGGAGAGCGCCGTAGGCGTGACGCGCTTCGAACTGCGCGAAGACGGAGCGCTCTACGCCGCAGTGACGCTGCCCAACATCATCGTGGGCACGGTCGGCGGCGGCACGGGACTGCCAGGACAGCGCGCCTGTCTGGAGATCCTCCGCCTCGCCCGTCCGGAGGACGCGAATGCCCTGGCGGAGATCTGCGCTGCGCTGGCCCTGGCCGGGGAAATCAGCATCATCGGCGCACTCAGCGCCCACGAATTCACCCGTGCTCATGCGCGGCGCGCGCGCGGGCGGAAGCCGGAAGCTACTGCGCAGTGACGCGGATGGGGAGATATTCACGCGAGAGCGGGTGGAAGGGAATGAGGGAGCGGAAACGGTGGAATCCGGCGCATTGGTCAGGGGAATAATGCATCACTTCGACGATGGTGTCCTCCGGGTTCCATTCAGTGAGGCCGGTCGAACGAAGTGCGGTTAACTTCAGTCCGACGGTGTGGTGTCCAGCCCCACAGGCACAGTGATGGCGGGGAAGTGCCCGTTGCCTGCTTTGACGACACTGCCGGCAGGCAGAAGTTCCGGCTCCGTCTGCAAAGGATTGCCGCCAGGGAACATCTCCAGGCCATTGCTCAGGCCGTCGTTGTCAGGGTCGGAGTCCGCCTTGTCATTCGGGGGAGCGAGGACTGCCTCCTGAGCGCAGTCGGCAAATTTCATGTGGCGGACGAACTTGAGATAAACGCCGCCGGCATCCTGCAGCACCAGCAGTTCGTGGCCCGCCGGCACGCCCGCGGTA
Organism: uncultured Akkermansia sp.; assembly: GCA_964523105.1. Lineage (GTDB taxonomy): Bacteria > Verrucomicrobiota > Verrucomicrobiia > Verrucomicrobiales > V1-33 > V1-33. Next base: position 226,232 of record CAZFZN010000002.1, on the reverse strand, counting down.
ACGACCCGGATGAAGTTGCCGGTGATCGCGCCGGCATTGAAAATTCTCCAGGTGTCGCAGGGCAGCGCACCGGGAACATGGAAGATGACTTCCAGACGTCCGCCGGGCGCGGCAGTGCCGGTGATTGTGAAGTGGTCGTAATTCGGGCTGCCTGGAGCACCGAAAATCTCCACCGCCAGGGTGCCGGCGGCGGATTGAGCGAAAACCGCAGCCCGGGCGGGCGCAGCGTTGCGGAACAGTGTCTGCGTCATGTTGTACTCGCTGTGACTGGCCGGCGTCGGATCGTCATACCACTCCGTCGCGCCCCGGATGCCGATGGTGCCGGAATCAGGACGTCCGTTCGACTGCGTGCCGATGGCCCACTGACCGATCAAGCCCGCGGTGATGCCGTTGTCATAGCAGATCGTCAGATTGAGTGTGTGGGCGTCCTCGATGATGTCCTCCCGGTAATCCGCCGCCGCCCGGGCCAGAGCCATGAGTTGCGTGCCGTTGGCATCGCCCGCGGGAATGTCGCCTGCCTGGCCGGTGGTGGCGCAGGTGAGACTGATCTCCAGCGCCGGCGCTGTCTGGAACGACAAAGCGGCCGCGGGAAGAATACGAAGGATGAATGCGCGCCTGACATTCAGACAAATCTTTCGGACATTTTCGCTTCAGGCAGTTGCAGGAGCGGGAGAAACCCGGGGAGGGGACTGTTGATTTCCGCTTCTGGTGACAGGCAACTTTCCGGAGAAAATTCTTGTCACTCTCTGACTGCAGGGATGACAGTGGCGGCGTGACAGATGGCCCCCGCGAATCAACCGCCGCTGGATTTCCGGAGGCGATGCCCGGGACCACGGAGGAACTGTTGCCGCTGGTGTACGCGGAATTGCGCAAGCTGGCCGAGAGCCGGATGAGCCGGGAATCTCCGGGCCAGACGCTGCAGCCGACGGCGCTGGTGCATGAAGCCTATCTGCGACTGGGGGCGGAGGCCGCATGGAAAGGCACGGCGCACTTTTTCGGCGCGGCGGCGCAGGCGATGCGGCGAATTTTGATCGAGCGGGCCCGGCGCCGCGGGCGTGTCCGTCATGGCGGGCACCTGCAGCGGGTGGAGATGAGCAGCCTGGACGTGGCATGGGACACGGAGCCGGACCGCCTGCTCCTGCTGGATGAGGCCCTGAGCCTGCTGGAGAAGGAGGATGCAGAGGCCGCGCGGCTGGTGTCACTGCGATTTTTCGCCGGGGTGCCCAACGCCGAGGCGGCGCGGATCCTGGGGCTTTCGGAATCCACGGCCAGGCGGACCTGGGCCTACGCGCGGGCGTTTTTGCACCGGGCACTCACGGCAGAGTGATTTTATGCGTGACCCGCTTTCCCCATTCCGGCGCACTGAGATCAAACACCATGAATCCCGCCACCCCAGTGCCGACCGAGCGCGAACTGTTCGATGCCGTGACCGACCTGCCCGCGGAAGCGGTTGAGGCGTTCTTGCGGGAAAAGTGTCCTGACGGAACTCAGCGGGCGCGTATCAGGGCGCTGCTGACTTTCGCAACGGAGGCGGACGCCGCGCAGTTGCTGCCGGATGAACCGGCGGGGTGGGGAATGCTGCGGCACGAGGAACAGCCCGGCGGACAGGTCGGCCGGTTCCGCCTGGAGCGAATCATCGGTCAGGGCGGCTTCGGAGTGGTCTGGCTGGCACATCAGCAGGAGCCGGTGCAGCGCACGGTGGCGGTGAAGATCTTGAAGGCCGGCCTCGATACGCGGGCCGTGGTGGCGCGGTTTGCCGCGGAACGGCAGGCGCTCGCCTTGATGGATCATCCTAACGTGGCGCATGTCTATGATGCGGGCGCCACCGCGGACGGGCGTCCGTATTTTGTGATGGAGTTTCTGGCGGGCGAGCCGCTGCCCGCATACGCGGCGGCGCGACGGCTCAAGGTGCCGGACCGGCTGACGCTGATGCTGCAGGCGGCCGCCGCGGTGCAGCATGCGCACCAGAAGGGCGTCATCCACCGGGATTTGAAACCTTCCAACATCATCGTGGTCGAAGTGGATGGATGCGCGGCAGTGAAGATCATAGATTTCGGCATCGCCAAGATGGTGTCGGAGGAAGCCGGCACGGATGTGACCCTGGCAGGACAGCACTGGGGCACGCCCGCATACATGAGTCCCGAACAGCTCGCCGGCGGTCCCCTGGATACACGGACCGATGTGTATTCCCTGGGGGTCATTCTCTATGAACTCCTCGCCGGCGTGCCTGCGGTGACGCGCCCCGCCCCCTCCGGTGACTCCCCGCTGCCGCCAAGCCGCCGCGTGATGCGCCTGCCCCCTGACGAAATGGTCACAGTGGCGGAACAGCGATCCACCACGCCGCGACAACTCGCGGGCGTGCTGTGCGGCGATCTCGACTGGATCGTGATGAAGGCCATGGCCGCCGAGCGGGGGCAGCGTTATGACTCGGCGGGGGCGCTGCGCGACGATCTGCAGCGGTTCCTCACGGGCGAAGCAGTCAGCGCAGGGCCGCCGGCGGCGTGGTACCGCGCGGGGAAATTCATTCGCCGCCACCGGGTGAAATTTGCCGCGGCGGCGGCGGCGGTGCTGGCGCTCATGGCCGGCACGATCGTTAGCTTGGTGTATGCGCAGCGGGCGCACCAGGCGACACTCGCCATGTCCGATGCGCTTTACGAGGCCCGCCTGACCGAAGCGGGCGCCGTGCGCCGGACGGGACTTCCCGGCCAGCGGCTGCGGGCGCTGGCCGCCGTGGCCGAAGCGGCAAAGCTGCGCCCGGCGCCGGAACTGCGCGACGAGGCGCTTGCGGCGATGGTGCTTCCGGACATCGCCCTGGTGGCGGGCCTTGACGTCATTCCGGAGACCAGTCCTGTCGTGGACTACGACTTTGCGGCAGACCTGCTGGTCGTGGGCCGCCAGGACAGCGCGGAAGTCCTCCGCTACCGTCTCTCCACCGGCGAAAAGCTGGGGCTGATTCCCCTCCCGCCCCGGCTCACGGGATCGTTCAAATTCTGCCTCAGCCCCGGATCCCGCATTCTGGCTTTGTACCCCGTTGCTCTGTTTGACCGCGTCGGAATCGGGCGGGCGCTGACGTTTTATGAAACGGCGTCAGGACGCCGGATTTGTGAAGTGGCCGGCGCGGACTTTGAAGGACGCGGCTGTGAATTTCTGCCGGATGGACGCGCCGTCATTCCCATGGAACGGGGCGGGCTCAGTGTGGTGCAGGTCGAAACCGGCAAGGAGGAGCGGCACCTTGAAACCGGAGGTCGGATTCACCAGGTGCGCGTGGATGCTGCCGGAGGGCGGCTGCTGGCTTGTCGCCCCAACCCGCCGGCAGTCCTGCTCATGGACTTCCCCGGCGGGAGTGTCGCGAGGACATTTCCCGTGCGCGGCGACAGTGTCGCGGGTTTTTCACCGGATGGCCGGCTGGCCGTACTGGGTGACAGCAGCGGCAGCGTGCGGACGGTGGATCTGAGCGCGCCAGGCAAAGGAGGCCGGCTGCCGTCCGCGGAGCTCAGCGGCCACACCGCCAATGTCACCTCCGCTGAATTTGTGCTGGGGGGACAGATGCTGGCGACCGCAGGCTGGGACAATACTGTGCGACTGTGGAATCCCGGAGGCCGGCAACTGCTCATGCTGGATGCCGGCCGCTCCATGGTCGCGCCTGATGGAAACCGGCTGCTCCTGTGGCAGGGCAAGCGCGTGCAGTTGTTCGACCTGATTCCTGCGCCCGAGTGCCGCGTCATCAGTCAGGCGGAAGCGACGACCATCGCACGCACGGAATTTTCGCCGGATGGAAAGCGGGTCGCCACGACCGTGAGTGACGGCTGGCTGGTGAGCACCTGGCCGGATTTGCGGCCGCTGGCGCGATTGTCAGGCCGGCAGCACGCCATGGCGTTCGATTCTGCCGGCACCCGGCTGTTCACGTCCGGTGACGGATTGCGGGCGTGGCCTGTCGCGACGATGAACGCTGCCGCAGGAACGGTACAAACCACAACGGAGCGGGACAGCACTCTGATTGCCGCAGGCAGGTTTGGACCCTGTACGATCAGTGCCGGCGGCAGGTGGCTTGCGGCATCGGCGGGACATGACACGCCGGAGCGGACGCTGGAAGTCTTCAGTCTGCCAGCGTGTGACCGGGTGGCCTCGCTCCCGTGGACTGCGGCCAGCGTCGAGTCCATCGTCTTCGATCCGCTTGGAAAATGGATGGCCGCCTCGTGGTGGCGGGGGAAGGGCTTCAGCGTGTGGGACACGGGCACCTGGAAATCTGTGGTGCGGGAGGCCGGCGTGGCGACCCTGCGCCTGACGGTCAGTCGTGACGGACGCTGGCTGGCCTCCAGTTCGTCGTCAGAAATTTGCCTGTGGGATACGGAGACATGGCAGGCCGTGCGCCGTTTCCAGGTAGAGCCCACGTCGCAGTTTGCCCTGCCGGCGGTCTTCGCTCCGCAGGGTGGCCTGCTCGCTTTTGCGGTGGACCCGCGCCGGGTGCGGATGCTTCACCCCGAAACGGGTGGTGTCGTGGCGGAGTTCACGCTGCCCTGCGCCGATCGCATCGGCGACCTCACGTTCTCGCCGGATGGCACCACGCTCGCGGCCGGCACGCTCTCGCGAACGTGGTTTCTCGACCTGCCCCGGATGCGCGCGCATTTGCAAAAGCTGGGGCTGGACTTCGGGCCGTGAACTTCCCGGACAAACTTTGACCTGGTTTGCGGGAATTCGGCGCACTGGAGGAGGATGATCCTTTTCTTCACTCTCGCGGCGCGGATGCTTGGCAGCCTCCGGGCACCGCTCTTCGTTTGGCTCCTGTTCTTGCCCGCGCCGGCTCCGGCGCAGGGTGCCAACACCTTCGCGAATACCGGCAGCCTCGCCGCCGTGCGTTCGGGGCATACCGCCACGCTGCTGCCGAGCGGCAAGGTGCTCGTGGCCGGCGGCGTGGGCGTCGTGAGCGGCGGCTCGGCTCAGGCTACAAATACGGCAGAACTCTTTGATCCGGCCACCGGGCAGTGGACCGCCACCGGCGCTATGGCTACCGCCCGCAGCGCGCACACGGCCACGCTGCTGAACAATGGAAAAGTCCTCGTGGCGGGCGGGGCTGGCGGGAACTTTGTCGCCAGCGCCGAGCTTTACGATCCGGCGACGGGAGCCTGGACGGGAGCGGGCAGCATCGCCCCGGCGCGCGCCTATCATACCGCGACGCTGTTGCCCACGGGCCGGGTGCTCGTCGCCGGCGGGCACACGACCGGGGAAGTTCCCGTCGCCAGTGCCATGCTCTACGATCCTGCATCCGGCTCATGGAGTAACACGGGAAATCTCGGCACGGCACGGCGTTATCACACTGCCACTCTGTTGCCCAATGGCCGGGTGCTGGTGGCGGCGGGCATGGGCACCCTCACCGAACTGGTGAGCGCGGAGCATTACGATCCGGCCACTGGCGTGTGGACTCCCGCTGCGGGGAATCTGGGCACGCGGCGTCTGAGCCATACCGCCACGCTGCTGCCCAACGGCAAGGTGCTGGTGGCGGGCGGGAGTTACTTTGACTACACGACTTTCACCACCGTTTATCCCGGCGCGGAACTCTACGATCCGGTGCCGGGAACGTGGAGTGCCGCCGGCGCACCCGCCACCGGGCGCAATAACCACACGGCCACGCTGCTGCCCAACGGCTCGGTGCTGCTCGCCGGGGGCCTCGGAGCCAATTTCACCTATCTCAACAATACCGCCCTCTACCTGCCCAATGGCACCTGGACCATCTCCGGTCCGCTGGCCGCCGCGCGCTCTGCGCACACCGCCACGCTGCTGCCCGGCGGTCAGGTGCTGATCGCCGGAGGGTCCAATGGCTCCAACATCGCCAGCGCAGAACTCTTCGATTCCGCCAGCCCAGCCTGGAGCGCCGCCGCGCCCCTGACCACTGCGCGCGCAGGACACACCGCCACGCTGTTGCCCGGCGGCAAAGTGCTCGTCGCCGGAGGCGTCACCACCGGCGGCGGGTATCCCCCCGGCACGGAACTCTTCGACCCCGCCACCAACTCCTGGACGCCCGGCGCGGACCTTTCCCCTGGCCGCAGTGCACACACCGCCACACTGTTAGCCAATGGCAAGGTGCTGGTCGCGGGAGGAACCATCACCGGTGGCACCCAGGCTTTGGCCAGCGTGCAACTTTACGATCCGGCCACCGGTGCCTGGAGCGCCGCCGGCGACCTCCTCGCCGCGCGCCATTCTCACACGGCGACGCTGCTGCCGAATGGCAAGGTGCTCGTCGCAGGGGGCAGCGGCGGCGATATTGATCCCTACCTCTCCAGCGCGGAACTCTACGATCCGGCACTCGGCACCTGGACCGCCACTGGCGGTCTTCGCACCAGGCGCGTTTTTCACACGGCGACGCTGCTGGCCGGCGCCAGTGTGCTCATCACGGGAGGTCAAGACCGACCCGCTAGCGGTCTGATAGTGGATCCTCTCAGGACTGCGGAGCTATACTCTTCGCCCCAGGGCAAATGGGCCTTCACCGGATCGTTCAACCCCGGAGCCTACGGTCACACGGCCACGCTGCTGCCCTCCGGTGAGGTGTATTTGAACAGCGGGCAGCGCTACGATCCCGCCAGCTTCCTCTGGACCGCCACCGCCACCTCCGGAACAGGGGCCGTGACCGCCACGCTGCTGCCCACTGGCAAAGTCCTCCTCGCCGGGGCGGGATCGCACCTCTACGACCCTGCCACCCGTCTTCTGGCTTCCTCCGCCGGCCCCCCGGCGCGTGCCCTGCACACCGCGACGCTGCTGCCCAATGGCCGGGTACTGGTCGCCGGTGGCCTGACCGCCTCCCCCACGACCTATCTGGCCAGCGCACTGCTCTACGATGCCGGCCTCGGTTTCTCCGCGGCGTGGCAGCCGCAGATCAGCGCCGCGTCCTTTGACGGCAGCGCCAGACTGGTGCTCACCGGCACCGGCATCCGCGGCAGCGCAGGCGGCCCGCTGACCCATCACCCCGTGGTGCAACTGCGCCGGCTCGCGAACGACCAATGCACGATCCTGACACCCGATCCCGGCACCGTCATCTCCGACACCGGATTCACCTCGTCCCCGGTCGCGCCCTTCTCCGGCCATGTGCTGGTGACGGTGTTTGTGAATGCCATTCCCAGCGCCGCCCGTTTCGTCACCGGTCAGACGATTCTCTACACGCGTGATACCGATGGCGACGGCATGAATGACGCTGCCGAATTCCAAATGGCCGCGCTGGGCTTCGACTTCAATGTCAGCCAGCCCGAGCTGGTGAATGCGTATAATACCACCGCCAACAGTGCCGGTCTCTACACCGCCGCGCAAATCCAGGCGCTGAACGTGAGCGCGCGCTTCCTCCAGCGGAACCCGGCGACCGGTCAGTTCAAGCTGGAGATTGGCATGGAGAAGTCCGCGAACCTGACAACTTTCGCGCCGTTCCCGTTCCTCGCACCGCAAACCACGGTGAACGGTCAGGGGAAGATCGAGTTTCTCTTCACTGTACCCGACAACGCGGCGTTCTTCCGCCTGCAAAACCAGTGAGCCTGCCGCATCACCGCCATTGTGTTCGTTTATCTTCACCAGCCGTCACCTTGAGAACCTCCTCCTTTTCCGCCTCCCTCCGCCCCGCTTCACCCCTCCTGTGGCTTTGGTTTGCCTGGATATTCGCAGGTAAGATATCACTGTCAGCGCACGGCGCGGACACCTTCACGAATGTAGGTCCGCTCGTCAGTGCGCGCAGTGCTCATACGGCCACACTGCTGCCCAGTGGAAAGGTGCTCGTGGCCGGCGGTGCGGCCGGCGGCATTTGTACCAACACTGCGGAGCTGTACGATCCGGCTACCGGGCAGTGGACCGCCACCGGTTCCCTGGCCGCCGCGCGCGGAGGACACACCGCCACCCCGCTGGCCAATGGCAAAGTCCTCGTCGCGGGAGGCACCAATGGCAGCTTTCTCGCCAGCGCCGAGCTCTACGATCCGGCGACGGGAACATGGACGGGTGCGGGCAGCGTTAGTCCGGCCCGTGCCTATCACACCGCCACGCTGCTGACCAACGGCCGGGTGCTCGTGGCCGGGGGGCACACGGCCGGCGAGGTGCCGCTTAACAATGCCGCCCTCTACGATCCCGCCACCGGAGCGTGGAGCACTACCGGGAACCTCGTCACGGCGCGGCGGTATCACACGGCCACGCTGTTGCCCAATGGCAGGGTGCTCGTCGCGGCGGGCATGGGCGGCATCACCGAACTCGCGAGCGCGGAGCTTTACGATCCGGCCAGCGGCGCGTGGACTCCCACTGCGGGGAGTCTGGGCACCCGGCGTCTGCGCCATACCGCCACGCTGCTGCCTAACGGCAAGGTCCTCGTGGCCGGCGGGAGTTATTTCGACTACACGGATTTTACCACGCGCTATGCCGGCGCCGAACTCTACGATCCGGCTGCGGGAACGTGGCGCACCACCGGCTCTCCCGTCACCGGGCGCAACAATCACACCGCCACTCTGCTGCCCAACGGCAGGGTGCTCATTGCCGGAGGCCTTGCCGCCGACTTCAACTCCCTCGCCAGCGCGGAACTCTACCAGCCGGATGGCACCTGGACACCCGCCGGCCCGCTGGCAGCCGCACGCTACGCCCATACCGCCACCCTGTTGACCGGCGGCAGCGTGCTGGTTAGCGCGGGATACAGTGGCGCAGCTCTGTCCTCCACGGAACTCTTCGATTCTGCCAGCGGTGCATGGGTTCCGACTCTGACGTCGCCCGGCACCGCGCGAAGCGATCATACCGCGACGCTGCTGGCCAATGGTAAAGTACTCGTCGCGGGAGGCAATAACGGCAGCACGCTCACCAGTACGGAACTCTATGACCCGGCGTCCAGTTCGTGGACTCCTGCCAACGGCGCTCTCTCCACCGGGCGCTTCTCTCACACCGCCACGCTGCTGGCTGATGGCAGGGTGCTCGTGGTGGGGGGCTTCAATGTCCCCATTGGCCGTCTCGCGAGCGCGGAACTTTTTGATCCCGTCACCGGGACGTGGAGCGGCGCCGGTTCGCTCCTCACCGGGCGCTATGGTCACACCGCCACGCTGCTCGCCGATGGCAAGGTGCTCGTCGCCGGGGGCGCAAGCACTCCCGGAAACTTTATTGCCAGCGTAGAGATCTACGATCCGGTCAGCGGTAATTGGAGTGCCGCGCCCAACAACCTCGCCACCGCTCGAAATGGTCAGACCGCCACGCTGCTGACCAACGGCAAGGTGCTCGTTGCCGGGGGAGAGATTGCGGGTGGTTCTTATTTCGTCGCCTCCGAGATTTATGATCCGGCCAGCGGGGTCTGGTCCCCCGCCCCCTGGCTTGAAGCGGGACGCAGTCATCACACCGCCACGATGCTCCCCAACGGCAGGGTGCTCGTCGCCGGCGGCTTTGGTGACAACGGAGTCGGAATGGCAGAAATCTACGATCCAGCGGTCGGGTATTGGCTTCCTGCCGGACCCCTCTCCACTCTGCGCTACGATCACACGGCGACGCTGTTGCCGGACGGAAAAGTGATCCTCGCGGGAGGCTCAGCGGCCTTTAGCCAGTTCTCCAGCGCTGAACTCTTCGATCCGGCTACGGGTCATGGAATCCCGACAGGTTCCCTCTCCGTCGCACGGACCTTGTCCACGACCACATTGCTGCTGAACGGCAAAGTGCTTGTCGCGGGTGGCTTGAATGACGGCGGTTACCTCGCCAGCGCCGAACTCTACGATGCCGGGCTGGGCTTCTCCGCGGCTTCTCAGCCGCAGATCAGTTCCGCGTCATTCGACGGGGCGGGCAGACTTGTTCTAACCGGTACCGGCTTTCGCGGCCTCTCCAGTGCCTCCGGGGGCAACGGTTCGCAGGATTCACCGGCGCATCTCCCCGTGGTTCAATTGCAGCGTCTCGACAATGGTCAGACTGTAATTTTGTTGCCCGATCCATCTGCCACCAATTCCGCCACCGCCTTTACTTCGCTGCCGGTTGCTCCATTCTCCGGCCATGCGCGGGTGACCGTATTTGCCAGCGGTATTCCCAGCGCTGCATTCATCACTGCCTTCCCAAACATCCTTGTACAACACCCCGCGGGAACGACGATCACCGACGGGGGCACGCTGAACTTCGTGACGGCGCTCGGCAGCCCGGCAAACCTGACCTTTACCGTGAGGAACCCGGGGGGCGTCAACCTCACCGGGCTCACCATCACCAAAGACGGAGCCAACGCCGCCGACCTCACCGTCACGGCCAGCCCGGCCGCACCGGTTCTCCCGGGCGGGAGCACGACATTTACGATTCGTTTCGCCCCATCCACCAGCGGGGTAAAGTCCGCGGCTCTGCATATCGCCAACAACGTTCCCGGCCTGCACCCCTACGACATCAACCTGAGCGCCCAGGCCCTTACCTTCACCGCGGACACCGATGGTGATGGCCTGAACGACGCCTCCGAATTCCAGATGGCCGCGCTGGGCTTCAACTGGCAGGTCAGCCAGCCCGCCCTGGTGAATACCTACAACGCGAGCGCCAACGGAGCCGGCTACTATTCCGCCGCGCAAATCCAGGCGCTGAACGTGGGCGCGCGATTCCTCCAGCGGAACCCGGCGACCGGGCAGTTCAAACTGGAGATCGGCATGGAGAAGTCCATGAACCTGACAACCTTCACGCCGTTCCCGTTCCTCGCGCCGCAGACCACCGTGAACGGTCAGGGGAAGATCGAGTTTCTCTTCACCGTGCCGGACAACGCGGCCTTGTTCCGGCTGCAGCCACAGTGAGGGCCGCACCAGGCGGCGGGCTGAGGCCGCCATTTGAAAACGACCGCGCCGCACGGGAGTGACAAACCCGGGCAGGCTTTGCCATGCCGTGCGTCAGGGGTGCGGAGACCCGGCGCCAGGATCAAGTGCCCCGGCTGTTGCCGAAGAGTTCGATATGCAGCCGCTGGCAAAAGCGGTGACCGGTGGTTTTGCAGACTTCCACTAGCCAGGCGCTGCGCTCGCGCAGTTCCGCAAGGCTGCGTCCCTCGGGCATCAGCAGCACGCGATCGGCCGGCACCCCGCGCTGCAATTCCTCCAGCAATGCACGGATTTCCTCCATGTCAGGCTCCGACGCGACGACGAACTTCAACTGATACTCCGTGCCGCTGTCGAGCCACGCGCGCAGAATGTCAGGCTGGAGCCGCAGCCGTTCGTGGCGTTCGATCCAGCCGGGTTCGATCTCGCCTTCACGCGGCGTGGAATGACTGAGTTTGGGGCTGAGGCTGGCCAAATCGCAGGCGATGCCTTCGGGCGCGATGGTCCCGGCAGTTTCGATCGTGAGGTGCTTGCCGGCGTCGTGCAGGGCCGCGGCGAGGTCGCGGATGCCGCGCGCCACCATCGGTTCGCCGCCGGTGAGCACTGCATGCCGCGACGGCCATTGCTGCACCTGCGCGAGGATTTCCGCGATGCTCATCTCCTCACCCTCCGGCTGCCACGAAGCATAAGGCGTGTCGCACCAGCGGCAGCGCAGGTTGCAGCCACTGGTGCGTACAAAGACCGACGGCACGCCGGTAAGCACGCCTTCGCCCTGCACGCTGTGAAAGATTTCAGAAATCAGCATCGGCGGCTTCTGTGAACGCCGCGGCTCCTGGAGAAAACGGGGAATTTCCACCCAGCGCGATATTGGCGAAAAACTCTGCACCGCGCCGTAAGGGTTCGTCTCTCCGGGCAGACAGCAGCTCGCCATAAAGGCCAGTCTGCTCCCACGGCTTCGCCGCCCGGGCCGCAGCCGGCGGACTCACCGGCGCCAACGCCCCCTCCACCGCTGACCCTGAAAAGGACGGTCTCACCAACGTCATCGAATACACTTACACTCTCGCCCCCCGGGCAGCCCGGCGGATTCCATTACCTCCCCGCCGCCACCTCCAATGCCGCCGGTGTCACCATCCTCACCTTTAGCCTCCCAGCCACTCTGCCCGCCGGCGAACGCACCACAGTCACCACTACTGTCACCGCCGCGCGCCGGTGTCAGCATTTCAAGGTGCTGCTGGTGGAGTGAGAACTGATCCGGCATTACCATGATCTTCCACACACCCGAGCGTGACAACCCGGGGAGAATCAGCCATGCTCTCTCCATGAAACTGCTCCTGCTGGTCGCGTTCTACTTTGTCTGCCTGTCCGCACACGCGAGTATGTGGGAGGATCCCGGCTTTGAAGAAATGCTGGAGAACTCAACCCTCATTGCTGTGGTGGAGGTTCAGGCCGATGGGAAGTTCTCCTGCCCCGTGAATGCTGTGGATGTGCTCAAAGGGACGGCTCCGGCAGGCAAGTTCACCCTGGCTGGCTACAATGACGAGCAAATGGAGGAGCGCGGAATCGAAGCGGAGACGCTGCACAAAGGGGACCGCGTCCTCGCCTTCATGCGCCCTCTGGAAAAAGCCCCGGAAGAAAGGAAGGCAGGTGACAAGGCCATCTTCCTGGTGCCAACACCGAGTTGTGGTGATTTCGTGATTCGCGGAGGCCGGATTCGGGGCGGCTGTTACCTGCATACCTATCCGCTGCGCTATCCAGCCATCGAAACCTCGACGGTCGTGGAACTCGTCCGCGGTGCTGTGCAGCGGCGGGCGGGTAAGGAGCCTCAGGCCGCCAGAAAACTCATCGGCGAAAAACTCACGATCGCAGCTCTGGAGGCGGTAACCGAAGCCGACACAGAGGAGAACATCGCCGCCGAATGGACGCTGCACTGGCTGCTGTGGGCTGCTGGAGACTACGGCGGCGCTGCGCCGGAGGTCGTCATCAAAGCGGCTGTCAGTGGCTCGCCGGTGGTGCAAATCACCGCGGGACGCGCACTGCGCCGGCTGCCTGCGGACGACAAAACGCTCGCAGCCGCAGCGGCACTGCTTCGCAGCAGGCACAGCTATGCCCAGGGCGAAGCCGTCCGCGTGCTGCTGGCAGGAGCCGGCTTCGATCGCGCGAAGTGTGTCGAGGCATTGCTCAAGGCGCTGCCGGATTCCAGTTCCGCCGGTCGTTCACCCGGCAATATCATGGATCCGATCCGCAATGTGGACGCCTCGGGACGTGAGCTCATGATTCGCGCCATAGGGCACTACAAGGCCGCGGCTGAAGCGGAAAGCGTGCTCGTCGCCCTCATCAAGGACGAGGGCTTAAGCGAAGGAGTCTTCACCGCACTGCGCGACCACTTTCTCGCGCACCGCAGCGACGCCGCGCGCGCGCGTTTCCTGGAACTCCTCTCGCGCTGCCCGGATGAAGCGCTGACCATTTTTCTCTCCTATGCAGGCAATGAACGCAGCAAAGAGAGTCTCGCTGCCGTTTCCGCACGACTGACGCAGCCGGAGATCAACCCGTATCAACTTGCTGCGGCAGTCGAAACGTTGGCGGCACAGAAGCCGCTCCCGGAGGAGTTTGTTGCCAAACTTTCCGGGAACATCTGCAAAGCTCACGCAAAGGAAGGCCGCGTGATCGAAGCCGCGGTCCAGTGGCTCATCTCCCACCGTACGCCGCGCACGCTGCAGGATGCCGCCAGGCTGGTGCTCGCAGGCCCGCTGGAGGACTACGTTCTCGATTCCGCTGCCGAAAACCTCGCGCAGTGCGAAAATCCGGCGCTGCCGGATCGCGCGAAATTTCTCTCCGCGGTGCTGGACAAGATCGCAGCCGCGAAGTCGGAGGAACCGCAGGCCAATCAATCTGTGAATGCCTGCATCCGCGCTGCGGATAAGACCCTGCTGACCCGGGTGCAGAGTCTGCCGGCCAGACTTTTCCATGAAAGGGTGCAGGCTCTCGCCGTGGACGCGATGAAGTTGAAGCTGACTCCTGCGCCGGGGGCGGCTCAAGAGGTCACTGCATGGTGCGAACTTATCGCGCGCGACGACGGCCTGGGCTACGCGACGCCGCACCTTGTCCATGAACTCCGCCGTGCTGCCGGCGCCACACTGCGCAGCCATGCTGCCGCAGAGTTGGAACGCCTCCTCAAAGACCCGGACGAAGAAATGCAGGCGCTGATCAAAGAGTTGAAACAGCCTCCCGCAGCCCGCCAATAGCGCATGGCAGCCGGCAACTCGTGGAACGCCTCTGCTTGAGGCGCCTCCAAGTGCCAGCGCCGGCGGCGGCGGAATGGTTTGCCGGTCTTTTGTAAGCTCGACCTGCTCTAAGCAGGGAACTGCCCCGACCGCACCGGATGTGTCGTGATCAAGAAGCCCCGACGGACGTTCCGAAGGGATGTAAAGTGCAGTTCAGCGCTCTCCGAAACAGATAATGGGAGTGGAGCCGTGCTGCGCTATGGCACTGTAATCCATGCAGCGTAATTCGCAGGTAATGATGATGACTCATCTGGGGGCAACCACGATACCCTCACATGAAAACTCAAAGCACCCTGATGCTGGCGTGTCTCACGGCGGCATGTTTCATTCCTTGGTCCGCGCGCGGCGCGATCCTGCTGAACGAAGCCCACGTTGACCCGCCGGGGCAGGTGAATGCGGCGGACGGGGATGCGGATTACGAATACATCGAACTCATCAGTACGACCGGCGGCGTGGAGTCCACGGACGGGCTGTGGATTCTTCAGGTGGATGTGCGCGGCGGGCGCATCGGCGTGGTGAAGGAGGCGTGGAGTCTGGCGGGCCTGGCCACGGGCACGAACGGCCTGCTGATGCTGGGCGACGGCTACGACAGCGGCGGCGGGCCGTGGGCCTCACAACGGGCGGCGGCGACGACGGTGGGCGATCCGCCGGGCATGGGCGGCGACAACCTGGATGACAACGACGCCTTCTGTTTGTTGCTGGTGCGGAACTTCACCGGAACAGCGGAATCCAGCACTTCGGCGGGCACGGACCTCGACCACAACGATGACGGGTTGCTCAGCGTGAGCGCCGGTACGCTGCCCTGGCAGGGGGCCGCGATCGTGGGCTCAGCCGGGGTGCTGGACAGCGTCGGCTTCAGCGACCGCGCGGAGATTCCCATGAAGCCTCCGTTGGCCGCGGCGAACCTGACAAAGCCGGGCTACGATCCCGGCAACGTCTCGCGCAAGCCGGGCAATACGACGGCCAACAGTGCTGCGGCATGGTACGGCGGGGCCGTGGACGGGGCGTCCCTGCTCAGTGTGAGCTTCAGTGCGTCGCGTCATTTTGGACTGCTCAATGCGGAGGGCGTCGCCGCGCCCGGTGAAGCCACACCCGGCACGCCGAATTTTTCCGTCGCCCCGTCGGCGGCCACTTTCCGCATCAACGAAGTTTCGCTCAATCCCTCCGGCAGTCCTGACGGAAATGCCGAATACATCGAGATCACTTCCGGCAGCCGCGCCTTCGCCAGTCTCAGCGGGCTGACGCTGCTCGTCATTGATTCCAACAATGAACCGCCGGAGCGCTTCGGCCCTGGATTCTTCGGCGAAGTGGTGGAAGCGTGGCCGCTGGACGGCCTGGCCACCGGCAGCAACGGCCTCATCCTGCTGGGCGACGGTTATGCGCCGGGCCAGACGCCGTGGGGCGGCTTTGTGCATCCTGACACTGCGGTGGCCGATCCCCCGGGCATGGGCACCAGCGACATCGGCGAGAACAACGGCTTCACCCTGATGCTCGTGCGGGGCTTCAACGGCAACGGCGCCAGCGGCTCCACCGCCGGCTCCGACGTGGATACGAACGACGACGGGGTGATCGAATCGCCGCGCTGGACCGAGGTGGTGGATGATCTCGGCTTTGACCAGGTGGACCCGCTGAATCCGAATGCCGCCGGCCTCGGCAAGACCTACGCCACCACACGCATCACGACCACCCCGGCGTATGATCCTGACTATTTCGGGCGCATCCCTTCCGACATGACCGCGCGCTCGGCCTCCGCCTGGTATGGCGGCGACTACGGCGGCAACAGTCTCCTCGCCACCGGACTGCGCACCGATCCCGTGCGCCCGCTGTTCGGGCCGTTCAAAGCCGAGGCCACGCCCGGGCGTCCCAATGTCTCTGCAACTCCGGCGGGCGGCGGCATTTACATCAACGAGATCAATTTCAATCCCGCGCAGTCGCCGGATCCGAATGCCAACAACGAGGAATACGTGGAACTCATCAGCGACACCAAAGGCATCGCCGGCATGAACGGCCTCACGCTGCTCATGCTCGATGCCGCCGCGCCGGGGCTGGGGCAGATCATGGAGGCCATCCCGCTGTCCGGCCTGTCCACGGGCGCGAACGGCCTGACGCTGATCGGCGACGCCTACGACAACGGCACGCCCTACGGCGCGGAGGTTTCCGCCCTCACCAATCGCGAGGATCCCTCCGGCTACGATGCGGGCGACATCGCGCGCAACAATGACGGATTCGTCATGCTCATCGTGCGCGATTTCACCGGCGTGCGCGGGCAGGATCTCGACAGCGACGACAACGGCGGTCTGGAGACGAAGCCCTGGGCGGCGGTGCTCGATGCCGTGGGCACCGGCGGCATTCAGGACGCGGACATCACCACGCTGACCATTCCCGCGGGCGTGCAGGTCGTGGCGCGGCATCACAGTGATTTGCGCCGCACGGCGGCGGCATGGCACGGCACCAGCCTCACCGGCGGCGGGTCCATGGTCGCAGGCGGTGCGGTACGCTTCGGCATTGAGTACCCCACCGCCGCCAGCCCCGGACGCTGGAATCACACCGCGGCGCCCCTCGGCGGCACGCTGCTGCTGAACGAAGTCTCCATCAATCCGCCCGGCGGCCCTGACGGAAACCGCGAATTCATCGAACTTGTCAGCACCGGCGGCGGCGCGCTCAGCACCAACGGCTACACCCTCCTCCTGTTTGACTCCTCCGTGGGCAACAATCTCACCGGCAACGTGGGCCGCGTGCTCGAGGCGTGGTCGCTCGACGGGCTGGCCACCGGTCCCAACGGCCTGCTCCTGCTGGGCGACGGCTACGACACCGCCGCCATTCCCTGGACCGGAGCCGGCGCGCCGGATGCCGCGACGCGCCTCGCCGATCCCGCTGGCCTCGATCCTGACGACATCGGTCTCGACAGTGACAACGGCGCCTTCTCCCTGCTGCTGGTGAAGAACTTCACGGGCGCCGCGGGCGAAGACCTCGACATCGCGGGCGGGGCCTCGCAGGCCGGCGACGGTCAGTTCGACTTCATGCCGTGGACGGAAATCAGCGACGCCATCGCCATGCGCTACTGGAACGCCGCGCCGGAATTTCCCCCCGCGCGTTTTGAAGGCATTATCTACGGCGGCTGCGATCTCAGCCAGACCGGTTATACGCCCGACATGGCCGCGCGCCTCCGCGGGCGCTTCTCACCCGTCTCCGCCGGGGCCTGGTTCGGCGGCGACATTCTCGTGGACACCACTCTCGACGCGGTGCGTTTTCCCGCCGGTTTCGCGGGCTCGCTCACACCGGGCAGGCCCAATTCCGCCGACGCCGCCGACCTCACAGGCGACCCTGACGGCGACGGTGTTCCCACTTTTGTGGAAGAAGCCTTCATGCGCAATCCGCAGGTCCGCGACAGCGGCGGACTGCCGCAGCCGCTCATCGTCAATGCCGGCAGCGGCAGCACCGCGCCCGGGCTCACGTGGCGACAAAAGTCCGGCGGCACCGGCACCCCTGGCCTCGCATCCATCGCCGGAGACTATCGCTTCCAGGTGGAACTCTCCGACACTCTCACCTCATGGCGCAACGCCACCGCCGGAGACATCGCCACCGTCTCGCAAACCGGCGACACGGCCGCCGGAGCGACCACCGTCACCGTGCGCCTGACGAATCCCAACGCCGCCGGTTTCCTGCGTTTGCGGGTCACGCGGCTGTGACGGTGATCCGGCATCCAGCGGCGCCCTAACGATTGGCCTCGAGGCGCCAGAACAGTTTGGAGCTGTCCTGCACGGCGGGGGTCAGGTAGTAGCGGCGGGTCTCGGTGGCGCCGTGATCGGTGCGGGTGCCGAATTCGGTGGCTGCTGCGCCGTCGGTGAAGGTGAGGTCCCGGGTGACCGCGAGTGTCAGGGTGACCCCCAGCGTGTTTTTCGGTGTTTCGATTTCCACCACGCGATAGTGCTTCGCGGGATCCAGTGAAGGCGAAAGGCTCGCACCGGTGGCAGTGCCATTGAGCACCAGCGCCGGGGCGGCGGTGAAGTTCGAGGGTGAGGTGCCAAACACAAACTCGATCAGATTTGGAACGCCGTCGAAATCGGGATCGTCGCCTTCCCCGCGCTGCCCCTCAGGCAGGGACGCGACGAAGGTGAGAAACGGATCCGCGACGACAGGCTCCAGACCGTTGAGAACCACCATGCGGGGCACGTCTTCGCCGCGGTAGGTCGTGAAGTTGCCGGCCAGCCAGAGTCGGCCCGCGGCGTCGAGCCGGATGCGGCTGGTGGTGCCGTTGAGGCCTGCGCCGGGATCGAAAGCGGTAATGAGCGAGCCGTCGGACTCGATGGCGGCGAGGCGGTTGCGCGTGATGCTGGCGTAGGTGGTGAAGTTGCCGCCGAGAATGGTGCGCCCGTCGGTGTAGGTGAGGCCGGCGGTAATGTCGTTGCCAGGGGTGATGCCGCCCGTATTGGGCCAGCCGGAGACGAGCGCGCCGGTGGGCTGGATTTTCTGAATGTAGGGGAAGTTGCCGGAGAGTGAGAGCACGGTGCCGTCGCTCTGCGGCAGCACGCGGTCGGAGGTCATGGTGCCGGTGTAAACGAACTCAGGCACGCGCGTGCCGTTGCCATCCACGAGCACGATGCGCTGCTGGCCGCCGTAGCTGTTCGGGTGGCTGACCCAGAAGTTGCCACCGCCGGCGGGCGCGATGTCGCGAACGCCGGTGGTGCCCTGGGAGACGAAGGTGGTGTCCACAGTGCCGTCGCTGTTGAGGCGCGCGAGGTAGGCGGTGCCGGCCACGGAGTTCACACTGTTGAAGTCCCCGCCGATGAGCACCTTGCCGTCGGCGAGCGGGAGAATGGTCTTCACCGTGTTGAGAGGTCCGGTGCCGGGCGGGTTGAAGGTAGTATCGAGCGTGAGGTCGGCATTGAACCGGGCAATGCGGGTGCGGCCTGCATTGCCGCCGGCGCCAGTGTTGATGGAAGTGAAGCCGCCGCCGATGTAGATCTTGCCATCGGCGTCCTGCGCGATGGTTTCCACAAAGCCGCTGCCGTTGATTTGCGGCACCGTCGTGTCGAGCGAGCCGTTCGCATTGAGCTTCGCGAGGTAGCGGCGTGTGGCGCTGCCGGCGGTGTGCCCGATACTGGTGAACGTGCCGCCGAGGAGATAACTGCCGTCAGCGAAGACAAGGAAGCCGTTCACATTTCCGCCAAGGCTGACGGGGAGAATGACCGAGCGGTCGCGGCCGTGCGGCAGCTTTTGCACCACGAGTGCGGCGGGCGTGCTTTCGGCGAAGTTCAGGCCGTTGGTGATGCGCACTTTGATGCTGCCGCTGTCGGCGAGGGCGAGATTGGACAGAACGAGCGTGTGCGTGTCGGCACCGACAATGCCAGGCCCATTGGTGAGCAGCGTGGTGCCGCGGAACCACTCGTAGGTGAGCGGGGCCACTCCGCGCACCGCCACGCGGAAGGTGGCGCCGAGCCCGGTCTCTGTCGTGACCGCGGCGGGATGCGTAAGGATTTCCGGCGCGCCGAGCACGGTGAGTGTGGCGGCATCCGAAAGCACGGTGGTGGCGTCGCCATTGTGCGTGATGAGCACGTTGTAGTCGCCTTCATCAGCGTCCTCCGCATTGGCGATGGTGAGTGTGGCAGTGGTCGCGCCGGAGATGTCGCCGCCGTCGCTGAGCGGTGCGCCGTTGCGGCGCCATTGATAGGACACGGTGTCCGTGGCGCTTACACTGACGCTGAAAGTAGCGGCCGCGCCGGGATTCACCGTCTGGCCCGCTGGCTGATTGGCAATACCAAGGCTGAGCGGCGTGCCGTTGAGCAGGGCATAGCGTCCCCGCGCGGTGCCGCGGTAGTTATTGAACGCGCCGCCAATGTGGATCGCACCGAGGGCATCCAGGGCAACGGCTGTAACTGCGCCATCCGCTCCGGCTCCCTGGGCGAAGGTGGTGTCGAAGGTGCCGTTCGCATTGAGCCGTGCGAGGCGGTTCACCGACTGGCCGGCAATGGTGGTGAAGTTGCCGCCAACCACGATGCGGGCATCGCGCTGCAGGGCGAGGGCGCTTACGTCAGCGCTGACGGTGGTGAGCCACGTATTGTCCGTGCTGCCGTTGGCGTTGAAGCGGCGCAGAGACCCGCTGTTGCCGCCCGCGAGCCATTTGCCATCCGGCAGGGCGATGAGGTCGTTCACTGTGACGCCAAAGTTCATCGAAGAAACGAACGCCGTATCATGCGCCCCGGTGGAGTGGAGCCGGACAATGCCTGTCTGGTTGATGGAGGCGACCGGATTGTTCAGCGTGAAGTTACCACCAATCACGATGCCGTCGCCACTGTGGCGGATGCGATAGACCCCGCCTCCCAGCGCAGGCGGTGTGAAGAAGGGATCCAGCGCCCCATTGTCCTGGATGCGGCATACATAAGCACGCGTGGCATCGCCGTTCACCGCAGTGAAGAGTCCACCGATATAATAACCGCCGGCGGCGGGTTCGACGGAGAGAACATTGCCGGCGAAACCGGAAACGGGTGTCCAGGCAGCATCTACAGCGAGTGAGGGAGTCAGCCGCGCCAGTCTGTCGCGTGTGACACCGCCGATTTGCGTGAAGTTTCCGCCAACGAGCACGCCGCCGTCAGGCATGAGCACGAGGGCATTCACTGCACCGCTGGGGTTGAGGTCAAAGGTGGTGACGAGATTGCCGCTGACATCGAGCAGAGCGAGTTCGTCGATGTTGTTGATAACAGCGTTGGCGATAACGGTGGTGAAAGCCCCGCCGACGAGCGTGCGGCCATCGGGCAGCGGCAGGATGGTGTTCACTCCGGAGGTGAATGTGATGCTGTTCGTGCCGAAGCGGATGCCTCCCGCGGGCAGCGTGACATTCACCACGACCGGGCTGGAGGTGAAGGTGCCGTAGGCATTGGTGATCTCGACGGTGTAAATGCCGGTGTTCGCTTCGACGGAGTTGCCGACCGTGTAAGTCGCGGCATTGGCACCGATGATGGGCTCGCCATTGCGCAGCCAGCGGTAGCCGAGCGTACCTGCGCCCCGGGCCGTGACGCTGAGCGTGAGCGCCTGACCGACTTCGAGATTCTGATCACCCGTGAGGGTGAGGAATTCCGGCTCGCGCAGCACCGTGAGGGCCGCCGGGGCAGAGGCATAAACGCGGCCGGTTGTGCCATTCGTGACGATGACGTCGTAGCTGGCCTCGTCAGCGTCTTCGGCATTCGCGATGCTCAGCGTCGCGCTGGTGGCGCCGGAAATGTCGCCGCCATTGCTGAGCGGAAGCCCGTTGCGCCGCCAGAGATAAGTAAGCGATGCGCCGCCGGGTGCAGTGGCTGCCACGCTGAACTGCGCCGTGCTGCCGGTATCCGTGGTGAGGGCTGCGGGCTGAGCAGCGAACAGTACGTCCACCGGCGTCCCCTGGAGCCGCACCAGACCGCGGGCGTTGGCTCCATTGTATTGTGTGAAATTGCCCGCCACCCAGGTGCTGCCATCAGCGGAAGTGGCGAGACTGGAGATGTTGTTATTAAAGCCGGTGCCCACATCGAAGAGCGGGTCCACGGTGCCATCCGGCTTGAGCCGCGTGAGGCGTTTGCCGGTGGAGTGGGCCACGAGCATCGAACCGTCCGGCAGCGCGTGGAAGCGGGTGATATAATTGTAGGTCGCGTAAGCAAAGTCGATTGTCTGCAGCAGCGCGCCATTGGCCGCGAGACGGTAAATGGCCTGGCCGGTGAAGTTGGCGTAGGGCAGGAGGATCTCGCCGGAGAGTGTGACCTCGAATTTCGTGAATGTTGGTGAAGCGGCCAGCGTGGGGAAGGTGAACGTGCTGTCTGCGGTGCCGTCCGCGAGCAGGCGGCGCATGGAGGCATTGCCCAGCACGAGGATCTTGCCGTCCGGCAGCACTTTCACCGCCTGAAGGTTGGTCAGGCCATTGAGTCCACTGCTGAGATTGGCATGCAGGCTGCCATCCGTATTGAGGCGAATGAGCGTGCTGCCGCCGCAGAGCAGGATGCGGCCGTCGGCATCGAAAGCAACGCCCAGCGGCGAGAGATTGAGGCCCGCGGCGGCATTGTTGGCCGCGGTGGAGAAGGCGACATCGGTGGTGCCGTCCGCGCCGATGCGGGCCACGCGGCGGTTGGAGACTGCATCCATGAAGAAGTTGAAGCCGGTGAGGATGAGATTGCCGGAGGGATCGCGCACCACACGCTGCACCTGATTGTTCGCCGTGGAAGTGAAGGGCTCGGCGATGTTGCCATTCGCATCCACACGCTCGAAGTAGTTGGCATAAGTGCCGGACGGATGGGTGACGCCGGAGAGTGAGTTGGAATAAAGATAAGCCCCACCCGCGGGTTCAGGGATCACGATGCCGAAATTCGGCGTGCCTCCGGTGGGCACGAGGAATCCGCTGGCGAGAGATGCGGGCGGCGGCACCACATTCACAAGGATCGGCGGGCTGGTGACGATGCCGAGCCCGTTGGTGATGCGCAGGGTGTAGGCACCGCTGTCCGCAGCAGTGGGCGCGGGGATGTTGAGCACATTCGTGATCTGGCCGGAGACCAGCACGCCATTGCGGAACCACTCGAAGGTCGCGGGCTCCAGCGCCACGAAATCCACCGTGAGGGAAATGCCGCTGCCGGTGAGATAGGTGCCGCCCGCAGGCCATGCGAGCACCGCAGGTGCATCGCGCACCGTGAGTTTCGCGGCGGCGGAAGTGATGCTGCCGGCGGTGGAGGAAATGACGACCGAGTAGTCGCCCGAGTTGGCAGCAGTCACACTGGCGAGCGTCAGTGTGGGGTTCGTCTCGCCGGAGAGATTCACGCCGTTCTTCCGCCACTGATAAGTGAGCGGCAGCACGGACGAGGCGACGACGGAGAACACCGGGGACGTTCCCGGATTCACCACCTGCGCCGCAGGCTGGCTGGAAATCGTGATCGTGCGCAGCTCACCGGTGAGCAGCAGGGGGCGGCTGCTGGCTGTCTGGCCGTTGAAAGTGGTGAACGAGCCACTGAGCGATATCAGGCCGTTCGACAGTGCAGTGATAGATTGAATCGTATTGCCCGCACCGGGGTCGGTTCCGTTGTTGAAGATGGTGTCCAGCGCGCCATTCGGCAGGAAGTGGCGCAGTTTGGCATTCGCACTGGTGCCGCTGGCGATGTAGATGGAGTCATCCGCGGCGACGGCGAAGGTGTTGTTATAGACACTGGTGATGGTGGTGAACGTCGGATCACTGGAGCCGTCGGGAAGGAGACGCACGAGCGTGCTGGACGAGGCGGAGACGATGATGCGGCCGTCGGATTGCACACCGAAGTAGGAGAGCGCGCCTGCGGTGGTGTATTTCCACGTGGGATCGTAGGTGCCGTTGGGATTCAGGCGCACAAGGCGGCGCAGCGTCTGACCGGCATTGCCCGTAGTGAGGTCGAAATTGCCTGCGAGGTAAAAGGAACCGCCCGGTGCGAACTCAAGGAAGTTGTAAGTGCCGTTTGCCTGGAAGGAAGCGAGCACATTCGCACCAAAGGCGGGATCCACCACACCTGCGGCATTCATGCGGTCCACACCGGTGGAATGGACGACGTAAATCCACCCGTCGGCACCAAGTTTCAGGTCGCGGATGGTGCCGATAGTAGAAGGCAGCGCCGCGAGGAAGTCAGCGTCTGCGGTGCCGTTTGGCAGGACTTTCACAAAGCCGCCGGGCACGGAAATGACCCCGAAGGTGGTGAAGGAACCAGCGGCCAGGATAGAGCCGTCGGGAAGTTCGAGCGCGTGATTTACCGTGGAGCCGAACGGCGGAAGGAACGTGGGGTCCACCTTGCCGTCGGCACCGGTGCGAAGGAAACGCTGTGCGGCGACATTGCCGGTGGAGGTGGGCACGGAAGTGAACGCACCGAAGATGAGGTAGCCGCCATTGGGCCGGACGCGCACGCCGGAGAATTGATTGTTGGAAATGGTGAGATCCAGCGTGACGGGGGTGAGCGGATTGGGCCGCGCGCCGAGTTCCACCGGACCGGAAGTCACGGTGCCCGCGGTGTTGGTGACGGAGACGGAATAAAGGCCGTAGTCCGCGAGCGTCACTGGCGTGAAGGACAGCGTGGACGTGATCGCTCCGGGAATGAGCACGCCATTCTTGAACCACTCGTAAGTCACAGCGGTCTGGGACTGCACGGTAATGCCGAGCGATGTGTTCCAGCCGGTGACGGCGCGGCGCGGCAGCAGTGGCTGGGTGATGACGGGGCCGGCATCGTCGTCGAGCACCGTGACATTCACCGTGGTGATGCCGCCGAAGATCGCATCCAGCGACAGCGTGCCGAGCACCGCGGTGAAGGACTCGGGCGATTCTGCGACAGCATCGTTCGTTAGGGGAATGCTGACCGTCTTGCTAGCCGTATCGCCATTCGCCCATGAGACCGTGGTGGTGGATGCGGTGAAATCGCCGGGCGAAACTGCCGAGCCAGGCACCAGCGTGACCTGCACGGAAACCGCGCCTACATCAGAGCCGCTTCGCTGGAGCGTGAGGCTGAGCGTGCCGTCGTTCTCCATCGCGGTGGCCGTGGCGGCGGCGAAGCCGAGGATCGCAGGGTTCTTCACCGTCACGGTCGCGACGGCGGAAGTCGTCGAGCCCACACTGTTCGTCACAACGACGGTGTAGTCGCCCTGATGCAGCGCGAGATCGGCGGCGGCGACGGAGTAGATGGATTTCGTCGCCCCCGGAATGAGCGTGCCGCCTTTATACCACTGATAGGTGAACGGCAGCGTGCCGGAAACGGCCCCCACGGTGAGCGAGAAGGGCGAACCCGGCGGCACAAAGAGCGTCTGCGGCTCGCGGACAATCTGCGGTGGCGAGTTGGAATCGAGGACCGTCAGCGTCGCAGAAGTCAGGCTGCCGGCGGTGGCTCCGGTGATTCCGGTCAGGCTGAGCGTAGCGGTTTCCGTGCTCTCCTGCGCGGCATCGGCGGTGATGGGAATGCTAATGTACTGCGTGCCGCCGGTGCCGGCAGCGAAGTTCACACTGGTATTGAAGGCACCGAGGTCCGCAGCGCCCGTGGTGACATGACTCAGCGAAAGCGTGGCCGATGCCGCCCCCGTGACCCCGCCGAAGCGCGTGACGCCCACCCGCAAAACGCCGCCGGCCTCCGTGCCGGTGAAGCCCGCGAACGAGAACTGCAACTGCCCGGGGCCATTCGCCGCGGAATCGCCCTCGAAGGCCACCAGCTTCACAGTGTTCACGCCATTCACGCGGTCGAAGAATGAGCCGCTGTACACCTTGCCGGACGGTGCCGTGGTAAACGTGCCGAAGAAGCCCGGGCCCGCGCCTGCAGGGCCATTCACGTAAGTGGAAAGCGCGGTGAAAGCGGGATCCAACGCACCATTCGGCAGCAGGCGCACGAGTTTATCCTGGAAAGTGGTGGCCGTGCTGCGGGTGTTCACCAGATAGCGCCCGGCGGCATCCACCTGCAGCGGACGGCCGCGCACCGGACCAACCGAAGGGTCCAGCACGAAGGAGGCATCCTGCGTGCCGTCAGGATTGAAGCGCACCATCCATGAAGTCCCCGCGCTCTGCGCCAGCGCGCCGATCACGACGATCTTGCCGGAAGGCTCGACGACCACATTCTCAAACTCCGTGACACTCGCCGGGATCACCGGCGCAAAGGACGTATCGCGCGAGCCGTCAGGATTCAGCCGGGCAAAGACATTCACCACACCCGCAGCGGGAAAGGCCGGACCCCATTCAAAATAGCCCGCCACCAGCACGCGCCCGGCGCTGTCCAACGCCGCCTGACGGAATTGCGCGCGCACATTCACCACACCTGCCGGCACGCCGAACTCCGCCGGATCAATCTGGAAGCCGGTATCCACCGAGCCGTTCACATTGAGCCGGGCGATGCCGTGGCGCGTCGCCGGAGGCACTGCGAACGAATCCCGGAAGCCGCCGAAACCGCCGACGGCGATGATCTTGTCATCCGGCTGAATGGTCACATCCTCGATGTAGTTCAGACCGCCCGTCGGCCACGGAATGGTGCCGACCGTCTGGAAGGTGCTATCGATCGTGCCGTCCGCGTTGAAACGTACGATGGAGTTCGACTGGTGGATGGTGCCCGGATTCGACCGCGTGCCGGTGCGCACACCCTGCATCACGCCCGCCGCCACGATCTTTCCGTCCGACAGCAGGCCCAGCGCGTGGACTTCCGACCACCCCTGGCCATCATAATAAATGCCGCCGTCGGAACCCGTCGGCTCGTTGTCGGCAAAGAAGGTATTATCCACCGTGCCGTCCGGGTTGAAGCGAATGAGCGGCATCTGGAGCGGATTGCCGTTCACCGTGCCGGGCATTTCATTGGAACCGAAGAGGATCTTGCCGTCTGTCTGGACGATGACAGAAGCGACTCCGCCGTAGTGATTGGGCAGGAAGATCTGACCGGCGGAGGCGGCGAAAGCGGAATCTACAGTATCGGGGGCGGCGTGGAGCGCGTGAGTGGCGAGAACGGACGTGGCAAGGAGGACTCGGAATCGCATGAGTGGAATGGGAGGAACTGGATGTGCAGGGTTCAGGAGCAGAACCGGTGCCTGATCCGGCGGACGAGACGGATGCAGGGGGTTCTGCCGGAATGCGGCTTGAGTGATTTTGGATCACCCGTGGTCGAAGCCGCATTCGCCGGAATATCTAACTCACGAAGCCGGAGAGGCAAGTGTGCTTCGTCATAACCTCTGCTTCAGATATGAGAAAGTGTCCGCGCACGTTCATCGCGCCGGGCTCTCGCCGGCAGGCGGCCGGCATTTGTCAGGTGAGTCCCGGAACGCCGTTCGCAGTACTGCTTCCGAAGGCATCGGTTTCCACTCCCATGCGCTGGAGCATTTGCACGAAGAGATTCGACAGCGGCGTGTTGTTCTTCGCATCCAGCGCAAGATGTTGACCGTGTTTGAACCCTCCGCCGGCGAGCAGCACCGGCAGATTGCGCGTGTCGTGGGAGTTGGCGTTGCCGAGATTGCTGCCGAACAGCACCATTGTGTTGTCGAGCAGCGCGCTGCCGCCTTCCTGCTTCGCTTTCAGTCCGGTCAAAAGCCGCGCCAGAGCGCTGAACTCCGCCTCTTCGACGAGCTTGAGCTGCCCGATCTTCGCTTCATCCTGACCGTGATGGGAGAGGTTGTGGTGATCGATGGAAACGCCGGGTACGGGAGGCACATCGTTGCGGCCCTGTACGAGAATCGTGATCAGCCTCGTGCTGTCGGTCTGCAGCGCCAGCGGCACGAGGTCGAACAGCAGCTGCATCCGGCCCACGATGTCCTTCTCGTCAGCGATGTCGGAGGGCGCACTGGCATCCACTTTCGGCTTCGGTTTCTGCGCCCATTCCTCCGCTTTCGCCAGCCGCTGCTCCATTTCCCTCACCGACTGGAAATACTCGCCCAGCCGGTCGCGATCGCCGGCGCCCATACGCTGCTCGAGCCGCTTGGCCTCGGCCCCCACGGTGTCCATGATGCTGCGTCCGTCGCGGATGCTGCGCATCTGCGCCGCGACTTCCTCCGGTTTTCCGTCGAGGAACAGTTTCGCAAAGAGCCGCGAGGGGCGCATTTCCGCCGGGATCATCACGCCGCTGCGGGTGTAGCTTTGGCTGCCGTTGCTGGTGCCCAGCACCACGGATGGAAACCGCGTGTCGGTGCCGAGTTTTTCCGCGGCGAACTGGTCCACACTGATGGAATTGCGAAACCCTCCCAGCCCCGGATGCTTCGCCGCGGTGAGCCAGGTCTGCTCCGAGGAATGGCCGTCGGCGCCTGACTGATCCGGATGCGACAGCCCGGAGAACAGCGTGAAATCACCCCGGTGCTCCTCCAGCCGTTTCAGATAGGGGGTCAGGGAGTAGTCGCGGCCGGACTCCTGCGGATAGAGAAACGGGGCGTGAATCCCCAGTGAGGTGCAAATGCACACCATGCGCCGCGGTGTCGCCGCCTCCGCCGCGAGGGAGCGCGCCGGCCGCATCACGTCCAGAAACGGCAGGGCCACGGCGATACCGGAGCGTCGGAGAAAGGTGCGGCGATTCATGGGCCGTCACTATGATGCCGGGCAGCGGCCCCGCAAGCTGTGGATGCACCGCGAAACTCCCGTGACTTGAATGCGGCAGGAGGCAGTGTGCGGGCTGTTAGCCGGGGATCACAATACGCCTCTCATTCCGCGCTGAGATATTCCCGCATGTAGTCCCAGAACCACTGCTTGTCGTGGTCCTGATAGTGCCGCACGCACAGCCCGATGAAAAAGACCAGCGGCAGCACGAATCCCAGTACGATGAGCGCGAAGCAGCCGTCACCCTGCGAGGAGCGCCGGCTTCCGCCGCCCATGGTGGAGACAGGCCGCTGAATGACATAAGGCTGTGCCGCTCCAGGAGCCGGGGCCGGCACCGGTGCGGCACCGCGCGGCGGCTGATTCACAAAAACCGGCATTCCCGGCGTGGACGCCGCCGGCACCGGCCGGTCGTAAATCTGTGTCGCCTGGTCTTCGCGCACCCGGCCTTCCGCCGGCACATCCGATTCATACACCGCCCGGCTTTCACCCATTTGAATGACATCGCCGTTCATCAGGGTCAGCCTCGCGACGATCTGGCCGTTGACCTTGGTGTGATTGGTGGATTCAAGATCCGAGATTTCAAAGTCCCCGCAGTCTGTGAGTTTCAAAACGGCGTGGCAACTGCTGCTCGAGCCGTCGCGTAATACGATATCGTTGTTGTCGGCCCGGCCGATGGTGAACACTTTGCCGTTGAGGCCGAATTTGACTGTGGAGCCGTCGGGATGATGAAGCAGGAGCTTGGGCATGTGGGGGCGGGTCGGGGCAGAGGAACAGTCCGACCTGTAACCTTACCGGAAATTCCCCACAAGTGGGACTTCTTCCTTGCCGGCGGCGCAGGACTGGACACCATGCCCGCCGCTTCCCGCGACTGGAGAGGTGGTCGAGTGGTTTATGGCAGCGGTCTTGAAAACCGCCGACGGGAAACCGTCCGTGGGTTCGAATCCCACCCTCTCCGCTCATTCAAAAACAACCCGTTTAGGATGAGCGACATACTGAGCATCAGCGAGTTACATTTGGGAATTGTAACCCCAACCTGTAACACCGCTGACAAAAATGCACAGACCCCAAGGACTACTCCGCCGCGGAAATCGCTGGTGGTTCAACATCAAGGTTCCGCGAGACCTGCGGACCGTAATCGGAAAGGAACATATTCGGGAACCGCTGCAAACTTCCGACTACCAAGTAGCAGCGCGAACGGTCGCTTATCGCATCGCACACTGGCGAGCGGTCTTCGAGGATAGCAGGAGGAAACTCGATGCTGAGCGCGAACCCTCCCGGCAACAGAAACGGGTGCTTGTGTCGGTGACGCGGACCGAAGCGTGGGCGCTCGCGTTCCAGCATTTGGTAAAGTGTGAACTTAAGTTCAACGCCGAGTGGGATCAGGAAGGGGTGTGGCTGGAGAAGCACGACAGGGAAGCACTGGAGGAGGAAATCACCGAGAACGCTCTTTCCTATGGAGACGGACGTGGCGTGCATAAACCTGCGGATGGTTCCGCGGCCCTTCGGCGCTTCCTCGAAGAGAGCGGCATCCAGTGTGCGGAAACCAGTCCTGCATTTCAGACGTTGAAGCCGCTCTTTCGCAGGGCGGAACTGGAACATGCCCGGCGCTGCTTGGACTTGATGGGAGGAAAACCTGTCGTTGCTCGCGAACCCGCATTCCGTGATGCGTTCGCTCACAGCGCGCCTCCCGCTGAGACGGTTGGCCCGACTCTCTTGAATCTGGTGGAGCGTTACGCAAAATTCCAACAGGATGCTGGACGCGCTCCAGCCACCGTCCTTGCGTTTGCACTCCCCTGCCGATTGCTTCGGGAGTATTTCGGGGATGACACACCGCTATCCTCCCTGACGCAGGAAGCGATGGAGGGCTTTTGCAGGGAGCTTAAGCGCTACCCGATCAATTCAGCGCAACGGTATCCAAAGAAGGCTGTCCGGGAAGCGGTTGCAGCAGCGGACGCAGCCAAGGATGAGCGGAGATTGAACGGACGCACCATCGCCAATTATTTCGAGCGTATCTCGTCGCTGTTTGCGTTTGCGGTGGAAAAGAGAATGATGTCCGACAACCCAGCAAAAGACAGATTCATGCGGGAAACGTTTGGGAAGCGGCCAGACAAGAAACCTCGCGCGCAGTTCACGGTCCCGGATGAACTCAACAGACTGTTCAGTGCGCCTCTTTATACCGGATGCGTCGATGATGAGGAAGGCTACTGGAAACCCGGTCCGAACCATCCTCGCCGCTCCCGCTTTTGGGTTCCCTTCATCGGTTTGTTTCACGGATTGCGGCTGAATGAAGCCTGCCAACTTCTGACCGGAGACGTGCAGGAAAGAGACGGTATCCACTTCCTGTCGGTCGAAGAGTCGGCGGATGAGAACGGTGAAACGCAGAAGCGTCTCAAGAATCGCCAAAGCCGTCGGGAGGTTCCACTGCACCCGGAAATGATCCGACTTGGATTCTTGAAGTATGTAGAGAAGCGCAATCAGGACACCACATCCCCCCGGCTCTTTCCTGAACTCACCGCGGGAACGACCGGTGTTTTCTCCGGGGCGTTCTCAAAGTGGTTCGGACGGTTCGTTGAAAAAACGCTCGGGAGTGACTGCAAAGCAACATTCCACTCGTTCCGCCACATGTTTCGGGATTCCGCGCGAGCGGCCCGTCTCCCTGTGGACGTTGTTGAGCGATTGGCGGGGTGGCAGGGAAAAAGTAACGCTTCAAGCATGGCAGCGCATTATGGTGGGGGTTCCGCTTACCTGAGGACGCTGGCTGAGGAAATCGCACGGATCGAGTATCCCGGATTGGACCTTTCCCACCTCTACCCCTCCACAAAGGCGCTTCCGGTTTTCCGGGACCGGGATTCCTGAGACTCTGTTATTCCTGCGCATCCTGCTTGCGCAACCTCCTCGCTTTGGGATTGTTTCCACGTGCTCGCAATAGTGGGCACCAGGGCGTTCAAACCCTGAACCAGAAGCGGAAGGCGATGACCGAAATGCATCGCCACCACCGACGAAAACACCGTCGGGCAGGTGGCGGGCATACAATAGGGCGCGGGCTACGGCTTGCGCCCGAAACCTGTCACGCTCGTCTTCTGGCGGGTTTGAAACTGTCCCGGCGACCTTCGCCGGGATTGGGCGTTCTGGAAATTTTACCAGTAACGCACCATGAACCCCGCTAAAGCAACTCAGTGGAAGTGTCCCACATGTTCCGAAGAAATCGAAAGCGCTTTCGATAGCTGCTGGAACTGTCAAACAGAGCGCCCTGGCCAACTTCAAGAATCAGTGGCGGAGGATGATACAACCGGCAGTGCTTCGTTTCACAGCGGGCCTTCTGTCAGCACAAGGTCAATGGGGCCGGACACAACGGGAAAGAGAGCGGAACCGATTCACGTGACCCGCCAAATGAATACCGTTCAACCTCCCCCCGCTCCGCCTCCCCTACCGTCTCAAACACCGCGGCCAAAAGTCCGCCGCTCAATCAAAATCTTCGTTGGCTGCATAGTCGCTCTGGGCATCTATCCGCTTTGGCGCGATTCCCAGAAGGAAGCGAAAAAAAGAGAGGATCGGAAGGCGGAATTACAAGAGACCCCCGAAGGCCGCATTCGATTTGTAGCGGAGGAAATCTTCGGGGACCGCCTCAAGAAATTTGAAGCAAGCAAGATCACCGGCGGAAGCAAAGAGGGGCAATACAACGTGGACGTGACCTTTCAGGGGGGCTTGGACTACAAGAGCGGGATTGATCGTGAACTGCGCGACGGCTTTGAGAGATTTTTCAAAGCGGGCCTCCCCATTTGGGAGGTATGGTTGCGCAAGGATGCCAAGCTCGTTGACAAATTTGGAGCGGAGTCCGTTGACCTGATTTATAAGGTATCCATGACGAAAGACACCGCGGGAAAAATCAATTGGGAGAACAAGGCGCTACTGGATTTCACTGACCTTTGGGAGGCTCACTTTATCCACCCGGCACTGTTAAAGGAATGAGCCGCGATTCCTCCCGGAACTCTACTGGAACTCTCCCGGTATTGTGATAGGGTATCCCGTGCCAAGCTGCACCGGCACCATGCCCCATTCGGGCCGCTTTCTGCTGACCGTGAACGCTGCTGGAGTTTGAACTTAAGTTCAACCCGCACCCCCCCCCACTATAGAGAGGAAGTCTTCATTGAAGACCCTGAGAGTATCGCGGAGATGACCATCCGTGCGCCTTTTGCCCGCCTTTACCTCAGATACTGAATTCCGCCCCGATGATGCCTTTGAAGACAAGATAGACCTGTCTTTGGGGCGCTGGCAATTTGCGGCAGACTACGAGGACTTCTTGGCCTTCAAGGATGCGCTGGCGGTTCCGCGAATGGACACACGGGATTCGGCGAGGCTGGCGCATGGAACACACGGGCGGTGGTTCAACAGACCGTCGGGCGGCACCAATCGGAACCGGCTTCATTTCAGGGACAGCATTATGCAATTGTCGGGCCACACATACCTTCCACCGCTCTGGGGCGGGTATCTGAATTTCTCGGGGAGAAGCGATGAACGATTCGCAGAACTCCGACTGTCACTAAACGCCGCGCGATTTATGCGGCATCAGCCGGAGGGCGAATTCCCCTCAACGGCCGACTTTCAAGGTGCGGCGCGAATGGAAAGACGGCCTGATGAACGGTCCCGATACGGCGGAGAATTCGCTTTCGATGGGGAGGACAATTGGATTCCAAGTTCCTATCTCTGGCGGCGCTTCACTACAGGGCCGGTAGAAACAAGGCATTTGAACGCCTATCTTGTGGGGATCAGGCGAATCATGGAAAGCGAAGCGAGGAGAGCACGCCAGGCAGTGCGCATCATCCGATTCTCTACTCTGAACTGGCAGCGGGAGCGCGAGCGGGTGCATTTGAGGAAGGTAGAAACCGCCTGGGAATGTTCTTCGATAGACCCTCGTGCGGAGGCGTTGCACCTAGGCCACGCTTTGATGCACTTGCGAACGGGAGAGAGTGGGGCGCGGTTTTATCGGATAGGAGACGTGGATCGGGCGGTAGATTCTACCCGGATTGCCTTTCCACTGGCGTCCGGGGTAGATTTCCGGCTATATGCAAAGACCAACAAGCGGATTCGGTTTGAAGTGATTCACAATGACCTGAACAACGACAACCTCCGGCGCGCGGCAATAGGTGGCACCGCGCAGGATTGGACAAATTTCACCCCAATGCTCCGCGAAGTCAGAGAGCGGGCCGCGGAACACCTTAACAGACTGATTGCCGACTTCCGGCGGGAAACCCCGGTCTTCCAACCGCCTCCGATAACCGCGCTTCACTTGATAGCGGAGGTATTCGGTTCCCTCCCGCCCGACTTGGAACCCGAGGCACGAGTATCCCTCGCGCGGACCATCAGCGGTCTGCTTGTTCATCAGCGTGGCTACCGCGGAAAGACGGACGGGGGCGCGGAAGGAAGGACGGTTCGAGAACTCCGGCGGCGGGGTGTTCTTGTTTATGAGCGAAGGGCTGGCGCTCTATTCTACCGGCTCCACCCTGATTACATCCCCGCGGCCAACGCACTCCGGGCGCTGCCTGATGACCCGTCTTTGGCGTTCTTCGGATCGGGACCGTATCCGCCTTATTATAAGACGCCGGACGGTCAGTGGATTCGGAACCGGGATTGAGCGAAACCTTGCGATGTCGCCGTGGTTGTAACGGAGATCAATTCCGCATAAGCTCTGACTATGCCAGCCAAGAAAAAACCCTACGTCCCTGATCCATTCGCGGATCACGTTCGCTTTTATCGGCAGGAGCGGAAGTGGTTTTGGGAAAAGTGGCCGAAGCCTCGTCTATTCGGATTACTCGGTAAGGCTCGTCCCGAAACGCCTGAGGCTTGCGATCAGGAGTTCACTGCGGCACTTCTTGAGCGGATGAAGGAGTATCCCTCAAAGAACTGGATGGGACTTTTCCGAAACGACTCTCTGACGTTGGCATGTGGCTTCATTGCGCAGGGACGATATGCTGAGGGGCTGGATGGATTGCTAGTGGTCGCATTTCTGGACGTGCAGGGGGCGGACAACAACCTGATGAATCGAAAGCACTATGACCCTAAGCTGGCCATTGTCACTCCGATGGTGGCGGACGGCATCAAAGCCCTCGAAGGAGCACTCGGCCAAGTTCGCAGCGGAACGGAGGCTCAGTTCCTTACATGCTTCCAACGGTTTGAGACTTTGGGAAAGCCCCCGCTTGATCCCGCCAAGGCATGGGAGACATTGAACCGTGTTTTAGGATGATCGTAATTCGTGTTGTTGCACCTTAGGCTGTTGCTGCAATGCCGCCGCGCCCAACCATATTTAATCCCCGCCCTGGGCCTTTAGCCTATGTCCGAATGGTATCAACCGGCCACATGACGGCACCCCGGAGGTAATGAACTTAAGTTCAAAATGGTTGGCGTGCTTGGACGCCGGACTGCATGAAGGCTTGAGTGTCCAGCCGTAAGGTGCTACTCGCTCGCATGAACAAGACGAAAGTGTTTCTTAGCTCAACGTGCTTCGATCTGTCCGCCGTAAGGGAAAGCCTCAGGCAACTTTTTCTTAAGCTGGGACATGAGCCCATCCTAAGCGAATATCCGTCCTTTCCTGTTTCACCGGAGGAACCGGCGATTGAGAACTGCAAACGAAACGTCCGAAAGCACGCGGACATTTTGGTTCTCGTAATCGGAGGGAAGCGTGGGTCACTCGATTCCGCGACCGGTAAATCAATCACCAATCTCGAATACGATGAAGCCCGGCGTGCAGGAATACCGTGCTTTGTCTTCATCCAACGCAAGGTCATAGACTTCCTTCCGGTGTGGAAAAGGAATTCAGACACCGATTTCAAACCGGACGTTGACTTCCCGGAAGTCTTCCACTTTGTTGAAAAAATTCGGGCTGAGAACCACTGGACGTATCCCTTTGATCGCACCGCGGAAATCGAGGAAGTGCTCACACATCAGTTTTCAGGGATGCTCAGGGATTTACTAGAACGGAGCCGACAAGGAACATTGGACCCCATCGCCGATTTCCGCGGTGATTCCGAAGAAGCGCAGCGCATCGCGCGAGACAAACCTGCGGCGTGGGAGTTTCGTCTCACTGCGGAGTTGCTGCGATCAAGGCTGAAAGTGATTCGGCGCAAGTATGCGAAAGTTCAGTCAGGTCAGTACTTTATCCCGACGAAGCCGGTCAACGGTCCGGAGTTTTTCGATTGGACCTCTCAGCAAATGGGAAACGCGCTCAAAATCAGTGAAGCGATGAAACTCCAAGTGGATAACTATAGCGAATGTTGGGGTCCGCTCGGAGTTCCAGGCGACCTGCGGGAAATCAAACTGGCGACAGACGATCTCACGCACCTTGCAGAACAAATTATTGAGTGGGCAAAGTCGGGGCAGTCAATAAATCCGCACCCGATTTTTGAGCCATACCGACATGCGCTTTGTCGAGTGATGGAATCTCACTTGATAGGGATGGAAGCCATTCCCGAAAAGATCGAAAGGATGCTCGAACAGGAACATGCGCCGGGAAGCACCGTTCACGACTGCATCACGCTCGAAGCCGATTTCGAGCCAGTGAACACCGAAATGGCGAAATTACGTAGCATCTTGGAGCGAAGCCCGGAACTGAGACGCGAGGTGGGGTTTGAATAGTGGACCCGTTCAATCGGTGCTTACCTTTCCCGTGTTGTAAGGCCAAGTCTCATTCGCCCGTGCCATGTGCATGACGAATTCTGTGATTGAAACACACGGGAAATCCTGAATGAAAACCTGAGAGAATGATGGATAAAGCGTCACCAAAGCTGCACAAAGTTCAACAGGCTGTTCGACGCCCAATGCATTGCAAATAGGTAGCCGATTGTCATTCACCCAATTCACTTTTCGCAGCAACTGTCCGCAGTAGCTTTTAGTATCCTCAACAAATTGAGTGGCATCGTCGCGCCAATAAATGCCTTCGACGGCCCCCTCCACCATCTTCACTTCAAGAAGCACAAGCAGGGTCTTTGATTTTGTAACGCCCAAGTAGTCGAGTTGGCCAACTTCGGAGGGAATGGGAATCTTGGTTATCTTACTTCCAACTGAACCCTGCCAGCCGCGACCTTGAAAGCCGATACTCGCCAAGGCACCGACAACTTGTCTCTCAAACCAAGCGCCGCCTGCATTTGAAAGGCGCGAAGCCGCTTTGACAATCGCAGGAGTTCGCCACACTTCGGGTATCTTTTGATAGCAGAAACCGGACGAGAAGAGCAGAAGGCTCTCGACAGCCATTGTTCTTGAAAATGCTAGGTGCGGTCCGGTCTCATGCGGAAATTCGAGAAATCCTCGTCGTAATGCGCGGTGATGCTGTTTTGGTTTCCACATCACACGTCCCTCTGCTTCGAGTGCTTCGGCGCGGACTGTGAATGCATCGACAATTTGGTTCAATTGCGGAATGCTGACGCCGAGCTTCGCAGCAAAGCCGTCTAATTTCTTCCGTGCAATGAAGAGAGTCGGAAAGCCGTCGGGAGCGGGCGTGACATCATCAATAACGTGGCGGAGGATCCAATGTGCCCGATCATAGGTATAGCCAAATTCACTTTGAAAGACTGGATCAAGAATCTCGGCATGTTTTGGAAGTTGAAACTCGAACAAAGGCCCAGTGATTACCTTTTCGCGATTTCGCACGTCAGACGATACGCGATTTAGGAAATCCACGTCATATCCTTGGTATGGCGGAGTGATGCGAACTTCAAAATCATCCGAGTAGCCCTCTGGGAAAATTTCGACTTCTGAATGGTCCGGAAAGAGATGGTAGCACCGATGACTGGCTTCGTAGATCGAAACCATTACTTCCGCGGTATCAATCGCCGATTCTAACAGGTGTGAGGCTTGCGCCTCGGACATTTGAGGCTGGCCAACCGGACGCTGAATGCAGAAAAGCTCGGCGATGTGCTTTAGTGCGCGTCGGAACGCAGGAATGACTTGTCGCCACTTCACTAAATCTTGCGGATTTCTGGCCAACTCGTCCTCTGTCTGAGTTTTGGTTTCATCATACAGATGGAGTATCATTTGAAGCGCATCGCGTGAAGCAAGCGGAGGCACGATGGTGGTTCGCAGGTGATTCTCCTCAATCTCATAGAGGCCATTGAGAATCTTGGTGCCATCACGTCCTTTATACACCCCCGGCGCGAACGTCTCCCGCAGAAAGCGGGCACGACGCTCGCGACCGATCTGCATAGTCTTCATTGAAGGGCGGACTAGGCGTGCATTGCCAATTCGTTCGATATTCATTTCGTGTTCTATTGACGCATACCAGCGGCCCGTTCCTCCCGCCACCGGTTCCTGAGCGTTCTACTGAACCTTGAGCGTTCTACTGAACCTTGAGCGTTCTACTGAACCTTGAGCGTTCTACTGAAC
>CAZFZN010000002.1:188618-188720 GCA_964523105.1 uncultured Akkermansia sp. | reverse complement strand
CTTGAGCGCTCTACTGGACCCTGAGCGCACTACCGGACCCTGAGCGCTCTACCGGACCCCTGAGCGCTCTACCGGACCCTGAGCGCTCTACCGGACCCTGAG
>CAZFZN010000002.1:0-188518 GCA_964523105.1 uncultured Akkermansia sp. | reverse complement strand
TCTACCGGACCCCTGAGCGCTCTACCGGACCCTGAGCGCTCTACCGGACCCTGAGCGCTCCACCCAAGATTCGGGGTTGAAAATGTAACACCGCGTTGTCACACTGAGTCCCTAATTCCCGTTCGTAACTTGTTGATAATCAATAATCGGTCGGAGAGGGGAAGGAATCCCACCCTCTCCGCGGAGTTTTCGGGAAGGCAGTGAACGGGAGGCGTCCGGCAGGAGGGGGGGCTATTCGAGCAGGCTGCGGCCGGTCATTTCCGGGGGCTGGGGCAGGCCGAGCATGGCGAGCAGGGTGGGGGCGATGTCGGCGAGGATGCCGTCGCGCAGTTTGACGGCGGACGCATCGTCCGCGACGTAGATGCCGTGGACGAGGTTTGTGGTATGGGCGGTGTGCGGGGTGCCGTCCGGGTTGCGCATCCGCTCGCAGTTGCCGTGGTCGGCGGTAATGAACAGCTTGCCGCCGAGGGCGAGTGTTTTCTCCACGACGAGGCGAACACCGAGGTCGATCGTTTCGCAGGCGTGGACGCCGGCGGCAACGACGCCGGTGTGTCCCACCATGTCAGGATTGGCGAAGTTGATGATGACGGCGTCGTAGTGCTCCAGCCGGCGCACCACTTCGAATGTCAGGTCCGGCGCGCTCATCTGCGGTTTTTGATCGTAGGTGGCGACCTCCTTCGGACTGATGGCGAGGTAGCGGTCCTCGCCGGGGAAGGGAGTATCGCTGCCGGCGTTGAAAAAGAAGGTGACGTGCGGGAATTTTTCCGTCTCGGCGGCGCGGAGTTGTCTCAGGCCGGCTTCGGCGACGACCTGGCCGAAGATCTTCGTCATGCTGACGGATTCCAGGATGACGCGGACGCCGAGGGCGGCGTAGCTTTCCTTGTATTCGGTGAGGGTGTAATAGCCGGTCAGCGGAGTGACCTCGCGCTCGAAACCGGTGAACGCGGGGTCCATGAAAGCTTCAGTGAGCTGGCGGGCGCGGTCGGCGCGGAAATTGAACCAGAGCACGACGTCTTTGTCGCGCACCCGCTGTTCGCCGGCGTGGCCGAAGATCATGGGCAGGAGGAATTCGTCGCCGCGCGGTTCTTTCCCGTAACCCGCCTGCACCGCGGCGGAGGGTGCGCCGGTGCCTGCCGCACCGCGGCCGAGGACGATGGCATCCCATGCGATCTTGTTGC
Organism: uncultured Akkermansia sp.; assembly: GCA_964523105.1. Lineage (GTDB taxonomy): Bacteria > Verrucomicrobiota > Verrucomicrobiia > Verrucomicrobiales > V1-33 > V1-33. The sequence goes on along the minus strand of CAZFZN010000002.1, from coordinate 187,340 downwards.
GCTCCCAGCGCTGGTCGCGGTCCATGGCGTAATAGCGGCCGATGACGGTGGCGATTTTTGCTCCGGAGGGAGCGAGTCCGGCTTCCAGTTTTGCCAGGTAAGCGGCACCGCCTTTGGGATCGGTGTCGCGCCCGTCGGTGATGGCGTGGACCATGAGGTCGTCGCAGCCGGCGGCGCGCGCCGCGGTGCACAGCGCGACGAGATGATCCTGGTGACTGTGGACGCCGCCGTCACTGACGAGGCCGATGAAATGCAGACGCCGTCCGCGGGCCGCGGCAAAGGCCTCCTGGAGGACAGGATTCTTTTCCAGTTCGCCCTCGCGGATGGCCTTGTTGATGCGCGTGAGGTCCTGATAGACGATGCGTCCGGCGCCGAGATTGAGGTGTCCGACTTCGCTGTTGCCCATTTGACCGGCAGGCAGCCCCACGTCCTCACCGCTGCCGGAGATTTTACAGCAGGGACAGGTGGCGTAAAGGTGGTCGTGAAACGGCGTCCGCGCCAGCAGCGTGGCGTCGCCGTTTTCCTCCGCCCTGTCGCGGCCGCCCGGGTTGATGCCCCAGCCGTCGCGAATGATGAGAACCACAGGTTTTTTCGACATAGGCCGCGGTGATAAACGACGCGCTTGTCGCGGCAAGCTGGAATCGCGCCAGCCATTCTGTTCAGCAGGAAGTGGGCTGGCGGCGCGCCACTTTCACGGTGTGCGGAATGGCGGCAGCGACGATGTGCAGGCAGTCCACGGCGCCCTGAGGTTTGCCGGGCAGAGCGATGACGAGGGAATCGTCCACCACGGCCGCGAGCGAGCGGGAAAGGATGGCGTTGGGCAGGGTTTCGAACGACTTCATGCGCATGGCTTCGCCGAAGCCCGGGAGTTCCACGCGCATGATGCCGCGAAGGGCCTCGGGCGTGACATCGCGCGCGGCGATGCCGGTGCCGCCGGTGGTAAGGATGAGATGGCATCCCTGCGCGGCGAGGGCACGGACTGACTCCTGAATGCGGACTGCGTCGTCCGGCACCAGCACCTCCGCTGCCACGCTCCAGCCGAGCGCCGTGACCGCGGCGTGCAGCGCGGGGCCGCCGAGGTCGTCGTATTCGCCGCGGGAAGCGCGGTCCGAGACAGTGATAATGCCGGTGGGAATCATGCCGTTCCCGTGCCGCCGGCCGCCGCGCCGCGCAAGCCGGGGAAATTATCCATTGCTGCAATTTCGCCGGCCCGCATACACTCCCTGCACTCTCAACTCTGCACACGTCATGCCCTCGCTCAACAAAGTCATGCTCATGGGGAATCTCACCCGCGATCCCGAACTCCGTTATACCCCGAAAGGTCAGGCGGTGACGGATGTGGGGCTCGCCGTGAACCGGAAGTACAAAGTGGAGAATGAACTGCGCGAGGAGGTCACGTTCGTGGATGTGACGTTCTGGGGCAAACAGGCGGAAGTGGTCTGCCAGTGGATGAAGAAAGGCCGCCCGCTTTACGTCGAAGGCCGGCTGCAAATGGACTCATGGGATGACAAGCAGACCGGCAAGAAGATGTATCGCATGCGGGTGGTGGGCGAGGACTTTCAGTTTCTCGGCGGCAAGGACAGCGGCGGCGACCGCGGCGGAAGCAGCGGCGGCGAATCCGGTGACTACGACGAACCGCGCAGCAGCCGTCCGCCGCAGCGGAGCGCAGGTGGCGCGGCCCAGCCGGCGCGCGAATCGAATGCCTTCCCGCCTGGACTGGATGACGAGGACGAGATTCCGTTTTGAATTCCGCGCACCGGTTCCGGCCGGAGAAACCTGCTGCCGCCGAGGTCCGGGGACACGACAGCGCGTGCCGGACCCCGGCAAAACCGGCGCGGATCCGCCCAAGCCGTGGATTACCTAACTTTCGCCATCGTCATGCTCCTCGCGCAGTTTTCGCCGGGGCCGGACATGCTGCTGCTGTTGAAGAACGCGGTGAACCATCCGCTGCGGGCCGGGCTGTGGACGGTGGCGGGCATCGTCACCGGACTGGCCGTGCACACGACGCTGGCGCTGACGGGCGTGAGCCTGATTCTCCGCACTTCACGCCTCGCGGCGGGGGCCCTGAGTGTGTGCGGCGGGCTCTATCTCGGCTGGCTTTCGTTCCAGCTGCTCCGCAGTGTGGTGCGCAGCGGCGGCGCGGCGGTGTCCCCTCACAGTCTGCGCGGCGACGTGACGCCGCTGCCCGCGCGGATCGCCTGGCTGCAGGGACTCATCACCAATCTGCTCAATCCGAAGGCGGCGCTTTTCCTGCTGGGCGTGCTGGCGGCGTGCATCGGGCCCGACAGCACGGCGGCGCACAAATTCGGCTATGCGGCAATCATTCTCGGGCAGGCGCTGGTGTTTTGGAGTCTGTTCATCTGGCTGCTGCAGCGCCCTCCGGTGCGGCGGCTCTATCTGGATGCACAGCGCCTGCTCAACCTGCTCTTCGGCCTCGGCCTCGCCGTGCTGGCGGTCATGTCCCTGCTGCGGCCTTTCATTGACACCGGCGCGCCGTGACCGCATCCCTCCGGCATGCTGGACCAACTCCCGCCCATCCTCATTCCGTTCCTGATCTCGATTTTCCAGGTGATCACGGGAGCGATGACGCTGGGCATGATTCCGGCGCTGTGGTGCATCGCGGCGCGGAAGCATTACAAAATGCTGGTGCGGTGGAGCATTTTCTTCCTGCTTGTCGGCACCGCGGCGGTTTACGGGCTGCCCAAAGCGATGATCGAATGGCGTGAATGGGTCACCGAGCCGCGCTTTCGCAAGGCGGGGATGTACTTCGCTTATTTTGTCGGCGTTTTTCTGATCTTCTTCATTCTGCCGGAGCCGAAGCGCATCGCGACCAACAAACTGAAGCACTGGCGGAGTTCACGCCACGGGGACGCCGGTGAAAAACCGGTCAGGGTGCGCCGGGTGAAGCGCCGGCGCTCCCGGAGCAGTCACAGCACGGAGTGAGTCGTCCGGAGCGGGGCCGCTCAGGGAGTGAGTTCCACCAGAACCCGGTAGTTGGTGCGGCCGGCATTGGCCGGTGCGGGACTGGAAACGGTGAACTGACCGGTGCCGGCCGGCTGTCCCGCGGGGTGGACTACCGTGCCGCGGCGGGTCCAGTTGCCGGGATGGAGATCGGGATTCGTCTCGATATGATAGGTGCGGCCTGGAAATGACGGCCAGGTGATGCGCTGGCCTCCGGGCAGGATTTGGCCGGTGGCATTGAAGAAGCTGGAGCCGTCGGCGGGATTGGTGCCGGCGATTTGCTCCTGACTGTCGGAATAGCCGTCGCCGTCCGCGTCAGGACCGCCGCCGATCCGGCCGGGAGTGCCGCCGGGGTCCGTGCCGGCGGTCCAGTTGGCGGGGCTGTCATAATCCCCGGTGGTGCTGACAATTTCGAGCGAGTAACCGCCGCCGTCCGGGCCCTGCGGCCAGCCGGCGAGCGGGTCGTCATCATAATTGAAGTCGAGAATGATGTTCCCGAAAGAGTCCCGCAGGGTGACAGCTTCGCCGCCGTTGTTCAATCCGCCGGAGGCCCACTGGAAGACGATCCCGGGAGGAGTCTGTGGATAGGCCGCGAAGAAAGCAGCGGGAGTGGCATCGGTGAGGATGACGAAAGCCCCGGGCTGCAGGAGATAGGACGGGAAGGTGAACTGTGAGACCGGACGTCCTTCTTCAAAGTAGCAGCCGGCGAGTTGAATGGGCTGGCTGCCGGTGTTGGTGAGTTCGATGAATTCGATGCCGCCTGGTCCGCCGGGGTTGTACATGATTTCGGTAATGCGGAGGCTGGCGAGCACGCTGTCTGTGGCGGCGGGATCGGAGACGAGAAGGTAGTCGAAAGAAGTGCGCGCGCTGGAGGCGACGGTGGTGGCGAGAAAGACGCCGCCATGCACCGCGATGGACCCGGCCGGAAGGGCCTGGGTGTGCACCGTGGTCCACGTGCCGGCGTCGAGGTGCTGGAAGATGAGCGAGGAACCGCTGCGCCGGATGCGCAGGGTGGCGCCGCTGCCGGTGGAGGGGCGCGCTGCGCTCTGGGTCCACGCGGCGGGAAGCGCGGCGCGGCGCACGGCCACGCTGAGGCCGCCTTCGAGCGAGAGGACGTAGCGGACCGTGCCGCCGCCTTCGGTCATTTCCAGCCAGAGACCGGTTTGCCAGTCGCCGAATTCACGCGTGTCAGGTTCGAGGCCGGTCTGCAGTATGAAGTCGGTAGTGTCAGGGAGATCGCGGGAGATGACAGGATGAGTGAACGCAGGGGAGGCGAGAGGCTTGGCACTGTCCTCCAGCACCTGGAGCAGCAGGCGACCGGAATTGTCCTCCACCGAATACCATGCCGAGGGGGAGTAATTGTCGCGCGGCTCGGCATGCTGCACGGTGAAGCCCGCCGGCAGCGGCGCACCGCCTGCGAATGGGGTGAAGTCGCCGGCATTGTACACCGTGACCTCCGTAATGGCGACCGCGCTCACGGCAGCGCCGTCAGTGACGGTCACCGACACGGTATAGAGTCCGGGCACCGGAAAACGCGCTTCAGTTTTCCCCGGCACGGAATGGCCGATGGTGACTCCGGAGGAGGGAGAGACGGTCCACGAGAACGAAAGCGCGGTGCCTTCCGGGTCATAACTGCCGGTGGCATCGAGCACGATTTCTTCGTTCACTGAGACACGGCGCGAAGCGGGATTGCTGTCGAGCAGGACGACCGGCGGCGCATTGACAGACAGCGTGACGTTGAAATTGAGGGAGGAGATGACGGTGCCGTCGCCGGCAATAGCGCGCACGGTCAGGGCGTTGAGGCCGCTGGAAAGCGTGAGGCCGCTGAGGGTCCAGAGTCCGTAGTTGGCGAATGTGGGCACCCAAGTGAGGACGGCTTCCGGATGTCCTGTCACTTCAACGCGGGCGGTGTTGCTGCTGGCCTCGCCGTTCAGTGTGAAGACGGGGGTGGCGACGGTTTGATTGTTCGCGGTGGAGACGGCGAAGGCCCGATTGAGGTTGTTGGTGCCGATGAAGTTGCGGGCGTTGTTGTCGCGCGTGGGGAACCAGACCGTGGCGTAATTGTAGGCAGCGGTTTTGAACGGCGCGTTGGGGTGCGTGTTTGCCGCCTGGTAATTCATGGCGTTGAGCCACGCCGTGGTGCGCGGAGAGCCGCCGGTGTAGCGGTTCACCAGCTGCGTCAGGTAGTGGTTGAAGCGCGAGCGGAACCACGGGCGGTTCGAGTAATTCACCCAGCCGATGCTGCCGACGCTGCCGATGAAACTGTCGTTGATGCGGCCGGTCTGCCAGCCGAGGTCGCTGTCCCAGTGGTGGAACTCGAACTTGCCGTCGGTGGGCCGGCGGTAAAGATAGCCGTTCTTGCCGCGATCCCGGGTGAAGTTGTCCCAGTCTGACAAATAGCCGCGCACGGCGGTATAAATGGCGGCGCGCTCGTGATCGAACAGCCGGTCCATCTGCTCACGGAAGGGAGCCTCCTGCGCCGTGGTGATGCCGGAGTGATTGTTCGTGGTGATCCTCATCAGCGAATTGAGAGAGGAGTAGTCGTAGCGGTCTTCGGGGAAGCGGACAGGCCAGTTTCCGTGATACCAGATGGCGTTGTGCTCGGAGGGCCAGGCGATGAGGGACGGATTGGTCCAGTCCCGCATGTCCCAGCGTCCGGTGACGCTGTCGGCTGAGAGCCGGTCGTCCCCGCTGTTGGTGTCGTACATGTACCACGCATCGTCGATCTCGAAAAGTTCACCGCCGCCGCCGTAAGCGCGGTCGAAGAAGTCGGCGTCCGTGAGTTCCATGCTGTCCCGCCATGTGGTGGCGTCGCCGTTGACGGTGACCTGGACGAATTCGGCATCCGGGATGGGATAACCGAAGAGATACATCAGATAGCGTGCGAGCCGGTTGTGGAAGCGGGCTTCGGTATTGGTGGCGGAGCCGTCGCTGTCGATGGCATAGCGGGAGCGTCCGCGGAACTGGTTGTCTCCGGGAGGCTTCCAGCGGAGGCGTTCCATGCTGTTGCCGCCGTTGCGCGTCCACGGACTGCCGCCTTTCCGGAGCTCGCAGTTATAGAAGACATCGAGTTCGTTGAGGATGACCGTGGAGTTGAGCCCGAAATTTGAGGCTTCAGGGAAATCCCAGTCGTAGGTGGCGCTGAAGCCGACGCCCGTGGTCATGGCGTTGCGGTCGTAGAGGGAGAAAATGTGACGCTCACTGAGAATGCCCGGCTGCGTGGATGGCGGGGAATTGTCCACAATCCACATGGCGGGCCGGCGCGGCACTTCCAGCACGCTGCCGTTGATGCGCGCGACTCCGGCGCCGTCGCGCGGGCATTCGCTGGCCTGACCGTTGATCGCCGTGGCCTCGACGAAGAACTGGGTGATGGTGCCGTCGGCGCGCGCGGGCACGGTGGCGGACCAGATGCCGTCGCCGGCCACGGAGTCGCCGCCGGTTCCGCTGTCATTCATGGCAGTGGTGCTGTAAGCGCCGTTTCCTGCCACCGTGTCCACGCGTTCCCGCAGCGACACTGAACTGAGCGCGGCGGAGGAAGTGACGCGCGCGGTGACGAGAACCGGCTGAGTGGAGGACGGGACGGCGGGCGTGTGCCGCAGACCGTCCACGGTGGGCGCGGGGAAGGGGAGCAGCCGGGAATTCGGCGCGCCGGGCGTACCGAGACTGTTCGGAACCGGCAGCCGCCAGACGCGACCGAAACTGCGGTCCCAGGTCTGTGTCACCAGCAGCGGCAGACCGGACACCCACCGCGCATCGAATGTCAGGGTGAGAATGTCGTTGGCGGCGATGCCGGTGACATCCACCTCGGCAAGGTTGCCCTTGGTATCACCGCCGCCGGTGCTGATGAGATGGAATTCGCCGGCGAGGGTGTCGCTGAGGCGGTGCGTCCCTTTGGCGTGAAAGCCGCCCGAGCCGGTGCCATTGTGTGCCGTGGGCGTGCCGGGCGGAAGGAGATTGACCGCTGGCGCCGTGGACTTCGACAGGTGCATGTTGCGCAGGACGATGTGTCCGTCGCTCACCAGATTCACGAGCAGTTCCTCGTAGGCGTTTTCCGCGGTGGGGGCTCCGCGCAGCTGGCGGTACTGGCCGGTGAGCGTGTAGGTCTCAAAGGAGGCTTTCGCCGATTCATCGCTGGCGAGCCATGCGGAGGGCAGGCTGTTGTCCATATCCGGATGCCGCAGTTCCAGACTGCTGCCGCCGCCGGTTTCATCCGGCCACTGGCCGCCAGCTTTGTAGTCCACTGCGTCGGCGAGGTTCTGATTCGCATCCTCCAGCCGCACGTAGTCGCCGCTGTTCGCCAGCTGTCCCTGCCAGGGACCATAAACGCGCACGCCGGCGCCGTAAGTGGCGGTAATCCACGCGGGATCCGCGGCCACCACGATGAATTCACCCGGTGCGATCATGACATTGGCCGGGAAGTCGTAGTCCACGCCGCGATTGAAACGCCAGCCGCCGAGATTGACGGGGGAGGCTCCGCGGTTGGTTAGTTCGATGAATTCACCGCTGATCTGTTTCGACGGCGGATCGAACATGATTTCATTGATGACCACGGCGGTTTGGCGCGCGGGATTGTTGGCCGCGTCGCGGGTGTCGGAAGCGGAGCCGTACCATTCCGCGCCGTTCGCGGGCCATGCCTGGACTGAGGGCAGGCCGGGACGGTGTTCGATGTCCACGGCCGCGAGCACGTTGTCGGACGCATCACTGAGATAAAGTGTGAGATCGCCGTCACCGTCAGGGGCAAAGCTGACGTTCACACTGGCATAACCGCCGGGGGGAATGGTTCCACTCAGGGCGGCCTTGTCGCCAAGCCCGGGCTGGGAGGCGATGAAGAATCCGGTCATGTCCGCGGTCGAAGTCGCGGGATTGTGAAATTCCACCCAGTCCACATTCCCTGACGCATTGAAGCGGGCTTCGCTGAGCAGCAGCGGGGCCGCACTGCCGGCCCCGCCGGAGGACGCATTCGCCGTACCGGGCGTCGGCGAGCTGAAGATAAACCATGAAGCGCCGCCGGCGGGTTTGCGTCCGAGGGAGCGGCCGTCGATGGTCATGCTGCTCACGAGATGATTCTGCCGGGTGTTCCCGTCCGGCTGTGTCAGGATGACGGTGACCGGGGAGTTCAGGCCGAGATTCGACTCCGCGAAACCGACGGTGGCAAAACCCGACGGCGGCACCACGACGGAAGCGGTGATCTGAAACTTTGTGAGATTGCCGGGATCGTCGCTGAGATACCAATTCTGCAAATTGACCGGGCTGGCCGCGGGATTGAAGAACTCGACGAAGCCCTGGCCGTTCCCTCCCGGCTTCACTTCATTGATGACAGGGCCGGTTGGAGCATTGCCCAGGATTCTGAGCCGGGCACCGAAAAAAGTGTCGCTGCTGCCCGTGCCGTTCTGGTGGACTTCGGCGCAGAGGAGATTCGTGCCGTTGATCAGTTGCCCGTCGAGCGAGCCGCTCAGTGCTTCGAGTTCCTCGAAGGCGTCGCCGGAGCCGGGCAGTCCGCTGGCCTGAGTGGTGTGAGCGGGCACACCGGGGTTCATGCGGACGCGGCCCTGGTTCACTCCCTTGAGTTCCTGACCGTTCAAATAATAGACCACGCCGTCGTCCACGTATTGATCGAGGACGAAATTGTTGCCGGTGAGTGAGCCGTTCCATTCGAAGGTGGTTCGAAAGTAATAGGCGAGGGTGCTGGAAACGTAGCCGGAGGCGAAACTCGTCTGGATGAGCGCGGAGAGTGAAGCAGTCCCCGGCTCGTGGCCGAAGAATCCATTGCCCTGCGGCCATGCGGAATCATTGAATGCCGTGCCCATCCAGGAGCTTTCCGGACCCGCACCGTCGGGGTCGGCGGCATTGCGCCAGTAGCGCCATGAGTCGGTGTAGTTTTTCAGCGTCGTGACGGGACGCACGTCCTGCTCCGGGCTGCCGACGGGCTCCTCAGGCATGGCCGGTTCGGCGTAACCCGGCGTCCCCAGTCGTGTGCCGCCGGCGCGCCAGTTGCGCCAGTCGTCCACTTTCCGGTTCTGGTCGATGATTTGCAGCGTATGGCCGGTTCCGTCGGGGGAGCGGGGCCAGAGTCCTCCATCGCCGTAAGTCAGCGCAGTCTGCTCTGCGCCCGCGGCGTCCAGGAGCCTGACGTTATCACCTGCATTGTTCAGACTCCCGGTCCAGGGGCCGAAAACGCGCACGTTGGGAGGAATCGACGGATAGGCCGCCCGGGTGACCGCATCCGAGGCACTGCTGAGCACGATCCGCTCGTATTCATTGATGAAATGATCCGCCGGGGCAGCGGCGTTGAAATCGGGGAACGTATAATCGACGCCGCCGGCGAGGCGCCAGTTCGCCGCATCGATGCGGTTGCTCGTTAGGTTCACGATCTCCACCCATTCCGGCAGGCCCGGAGGCGGGTGGTACATGACTTCAGTTAGGGAAAACTGACTGGAGAGGACGTTCGTGCCGAGACACAGAAACGCCGCAAGGGCCGGGCGGTTCGGGTGCATAAGAGAGTATGGGTGCTGGGGTGCACCTCTTTGTGCCCTGTTCTGTCCCGCCGTGGCAACAAAAACCCGTGCTCCCGGGGCAGTTTCTGCTCCTGAGTTAAAGACGGGAGTCAGCGCGGCTCGCGCGGCATCACGTCCGCGTCGCGGGAATCTCAACGGGCCAGCGCGGGGCGGCACTCGCCGCGCATCAACTCAATGACGTCGCGGAAAGTCGCGGCATTGCGGGGATTGGCCGCGGCCAGCGCTTCGTGGCTCTCGAGGCAAATTTCCGTGCGCTCGGCTTTGCCGCACTCGGATTTTGGAAGCGAGGCGCATTCGGGGATGAGTCCCTGCGGCAGGTGCTCAGTGTGGTCGTCCACCGTGAAGAGGGCATCCAGTCCCAGCCCTCGCAGCAATTCTGCATTGCGCCCGGCGGCGTGGATGATGTGAAGCATTCCTCCGGCGTCCTCCAGCCGGGTGGAAATACAGGTCAGCATGCCCATGAAAGTGCTGTCCATTCCCGTACACAAAGAGAGGTCAACGATGACCCGTTGACCTCTCATGTGTTCGATCTGATGCTGGATGAAGGATTTCAGTTCACGGCTGTTTTGGTGACTGCCCCTTCCGTCCACGCGGACCCATACCTGGCCGTTTCTACAGCCTGCTAAAATTCCGGATGAAAGACTGCTGTTCACTGGAGGCGGGTTTTTCCCGCAGGTTTGGGCAAAAGGATAGCCGCTCCCGGGAATTAAGGCAAGTCCCGCCCCGAAATTCGTGAGAATCCCCGGAGCGGAGCAGCCCTTTCCCGGCGGATTAGAGGGTGCGCTCGTGTTCGAGAATGCGCGTCAGTGCGTCCACGAATTCCTGGAGCGTCTCCATGGGAACCATGATGGTGTCACGGCGGCCCCGCACGTCCTCGGTAATCTTGACGACCCGGCCCCGGGCATTCTCCTTGAGATCGAGGAAAAACTGCTTGCGCTCGGTGACGATTTTTTCGGTCATGAGCGGGGGAGTGTGCTGCCGTCCGCCGTAGTCGTCACCTCCGCCTCCGCCACCGCCTCCGCGGTAGCCGCCGCGTCCGCCTCTGCCGCCCCGGTAGCCTCCGCGGTCACCGCCGCCTCCGCCGCTGCCCTGATCGTAGCTCTGATAGGAGTCTCCCCCCTGATATGAATCCTGATAGTAGTCCATGATGTTGTTGCTCTCTGCTTTCCTTGAGTGGTTCAGTTATGATGAAACGCGCCGGCGGTCACAGTCTGCTGTCGTCCCCTCCAACGCCGCCGCCAGATTACAGGACTCCCCCTGCTTGTCCATCCGGCATTTTGAGATTTTCCCGGGCGGAACGGCGTGGGCCTGACCCCGGAGACAGCAGCCGGGGTTCCGGCTTCAACTCAGGACGGGCAGGGCCTTGAGCAGGGACTCGCGGAAGGAGTCGCTCACGGGAATGCGGTGCGTGCCGATGACGACGCTGTTGTCCTCGATGCGGTTGATCCGGCGCCAGTTCACGATCCATGAACGGTGGGTGCGCACGAACCCTGCGGGGAGCAGTTCCTCGACGCGCTTGAGAGTAATGAGGCTCAGCGTGGTGCCGGCGTCGTGGACGAACTCCACATAGTTAGCCTCCGCCCTGATGAAGAGAACCGAGTCGAGCGCAATGCGCACCAGCCGGGTGCCGTCCTTGACGAAGATGTCGTTGGAAACGACGCGGGCCGGATCCGGCTCGCGGGCTGCGTGAGATTCCCGGATTCTGGCCACCGCCTGGGCGAACCGGGGAAATTCCAGCGGCTTGAGCAGATAGTCGGTGACCCTGAAATCGTAGGAACGCGCGGCGAAATCCGGGCTCGCACTGATGACGACCACCGGAATGCGGCTGGACGAGAGCGCCTGAAGCACACCGGCGCCGTCGAGGCCGGGCATTTCCACGTCGAGAAAAGCGGCGTCGATGCTGCCCTCGGTGAGCAACTGCAGGGCGCTGAGTCCGTCGCCGGTTTTCAGACAATACTCTGTGTCGTCGAAGCGCCCGAGGAAGCTCTCGACCGTTTCGCAAACGAGAGGATCGTCATCGGCAACCAGATAGCGCATGGCCGTGCGGCGGAGAAGTCCTGCTGAATACGACGCTACTTCGCGCCCTCGTCCTCCTTCGCGGAAGCGGTGTCCGCGGGCTTGTCGGAGTTGTCCGGCTTCAGGAACATGCGGCCTTCCTTGTAGTTGATGACCGCATCCAGTTCACGGAGAAATTCGGCACCGAAGAGAGCGTCGTGATTTCCCTGGCCGCCGATGGCCTTCTTGTGAATCTCGGCGCTGACGGCGGTGCGCTCCTTGATGATGGCGTCGCCGAGTTTGATTTGCTGCACCTTGGTGAAGGCGGCGGGTGCCGTGCCCCCGATGCCGGTGACCTGGGTCTCGCCGAGTTCGCCGGTTTCCAGTTTGGCGGTCTCTTTGGCCCACTTGTATTCCATGGTGCAGCCGTGCGCGCCGGTGTCGATGAGGAACCGTGCTTTGGTGTCGCCGGACGGTCCGGTGACGGTGCCGTCCACCAGCATATGGTTGCCGGCGAGGCGGTATTGAAAGCTTTGATAGCCGCGGAGTTCGAGCAGTTCCTTTACTGTCAGGGTGCGCCAGTCTTCGCTCTTGGCGAGATCATCGCGCAGCTTGCTCCACTTGGCGACGATTTCACGGTCGGCTTCACTCAGTTTCTCAATGGCGAGGGGGACACGGTTGCCGCGCTTGCCGGTGGCCATCTCGAAGACGGCTTCGGTATCGCTCTTGTCCACCAGTGAGGCCTGGAAGGTTTGTTTGCCGTCGGCGCTGGTCCAGCGGCGCACTTCGGCTTTGATGGCCGTGTCACCGGCTGGTTTGGCGGCTTTGCCGATGTTGTCCGTCTTCAGGAACATGCGGCCTTCGCGATAGCTGATGCAGGCGTCGAGTTCGCGCAGGAAGTCTGCGCCGAAGATCATGTCGAACTGCCCGGGGCCGCCGCCGATGGGGATGAAGTCGGTGGCCAGAATGCGCCGTCCGGTGATGGCGGCATCGCCAAGTTTCAGTGTGGAGAGTTTCGTCACCGCGGCCTTCTGCGAGCCGGCCACGCCGTGGATTTCCTGGTCGTAGGGCCCGAGTTCGAGTCCGAGTTCCTTCGCAAACGCGTCGTGGATGATGGAGGAGTGGGCTCCGGTGTCGATCATCAGCTTCACCGGCTTGCCGCCCATTTCGCCCTCGACGAAAATGTGGTTTCCCTGGATGTCGAACTCGAAGCTTTGGTAGCCGCGCATTTCGAGCATTTCCTGGACTTTGAGCGACGCAAACTCCGCGTTGTTAAGCAGGTCGTTTTTGAACTTCGTCCATTTCTGCACGTAGAGCACATCCGGCTCGCTGAGGGTGCGCAGGGAAATGGTGACGACTTTTCCGTTCTGCTGTTTGAGCGTGACGGAGGTGCCGGTTTTGGCGGTGACCACGGCATACATGGTTTTACCGTCCCGGGTTTGGAACCGCCGGAAGCTGGCGGCTTTCTCGCCGGAGGCGGCGGGGGCGGGAGCATCCTGAGCATTGACAGCGGCGAGGCTGAACAGGAGGGCGGTGAGGTAACAGAGCGGTTTCATGTACAGAAAGAAGTGATGGTTGAATTTGGCGGCGAAGTCATAGCTTCCGGGCAGTCCGGCGCGCAAGCCTGGACTTTGGCGTCCCCCCGTAGCGGCACGGTGCGCCAATTTATTGAAAAATCACGCCCCGGGCCGCCGCCGGCACCGGCAGCCCGTCCAGCGGAATCCCGCGGGCCGGGGGAGCGTCGGGGCTTACAGTCCTCCGGCGAGGCGGATGAAGATCGCCCGGCGCGGGGCGTCGGGATAAATCGTCGCCCGGACGTATTCATGGCCATCCTGACCGGTGAAAACAACATAACCGACACTGCTGCGCTGCCACGAATTCATGGCATCGCTCCACTCGACGTGGATGAAATCGAGCGGCACGGCGGGGTTCCGCGGGAAGATCACGGAAACGGTGGCATCGGCGTTCTTCTCGACCACGAGCGGCGAGGGTTCGCGCGATTCGGGCAGGGTGCCGAAGATCATTTCGAGGAGATTGCGCGCACTGTCGCCGTCGGGATTGGCGCTCATGCCCCACACGGCGGATTCCAGCGCGGGATTGCCCAGTGTGGCGGCGGGGAAGACGCCGGCGGCCCAGTTTTGATAGAGCCGCTGCAGCGTGCCGGCAGGGTCGAGCATCACGGTGATCGAGAAGGCATTGGAACTCACAGTGGCGCCGAGCTGGTTGGTCGCCCGGACGACCAGCCGGTAGTCGGCGTTATTGCCCGGGACCGGAGTGCCGGAGAAAGTCCGGGTGGCGGCATGGAACGAAAGCCATCCTCCGGCGGGCAGCGGGGCTCCGTTTTCCAGCAGCGCCGAATAGGTCAGGGCCTGGCCGAATTCGGGATCGCCGAAGGCGTCGCCCGGGACCTGAAGCGAGAAGGCCTGATTCTCCGTCGCCAGCTGATCGGCGAACGGCACGGCGAATTCGGGACCCAGTCCGAAATTGAACTGATAGACCCGGGCATGGCCGGTCGCCTGCGCGTCGGCCGTGGAACCGGCGGCGCCGGTGAAGCCGTCGAACGCCACCGCCTGGCCGAACCGGTCCAGCGCGGACTCGGGTCCGTCCACAAAGCGGTCCGCGACGCCCCACGCCGACACTCCGCCCGTATGGCGGCGGTGCAGGTTCACGTAACCGTTGGTGCTCGACGCATTCGCCTCCTTCGGGGCTCCGACAAACGCGAGGTCTCCGGAAACAGCCACGGAGAAGCCATAGTAATCACCGGTGATTCCGTCAGGGGATGCCAGTTTGGTGACGAGGCTCCACACATCCGGCGCGGCGGGATCGCGTTCGAAAATGAATCCCGCGCCGCCGTCGGCTCTGCGGTTGCCGCCGATCAGCGGATCGAACTGCGGCGCGCCGGCGATGATGGTATTTCCTTCAATGTCCACGCAATGGCCGAAGTGGTCGCCGGCCCGCGCTTCCGGGTCGCCGAAGACGCTGAGTTTGGCGGATTCCGTCCATGTGCCGCCGGCGCCGGGGCGGCGGAAAACATAAGCCGCACCGAGTTCGAGATCCGCAGGGGCGGTGCTGCGATTGGCTCCGGGAGCGCCGAATACCGCGGTGTGGCCGTGAATCGCCACTGAGGATCCGAGCTGGCTGCCGCTGCGTGCGTCACTCGCGGTGAGCACCTGCAACTGAGTGAATCCGTCAGGGCCGGCCTGGTTGCGCTCATAGACATAAACCCGGCCTGCGAGGGGCTCGGTTCCGGCTGCAGCACGCGGAGCAGCGATGAGGAGCGTGGTTCCGTGAACCGCCACGGAGGCACCGAAGTTGTCGTTGGGTCCGGTGGTTGCGGAGGGCGGAAGCAGCCGCTCCAGCAGGAGCCATGCGTTGCGGTTCGCGGGGTCGCGGCGGTAAACGAATACGACGCCGGCATTGGTCGGAAGTCCCGCGTACTCCGCGAAGGGCGCCCCGATCGCCAGCAGGTCGCCGTCGATCGAAACCGAATAACCGAAGAAATCACCGGCATTGAGATCCGCCGGCAGCAGCGAAACCACCTGGCCCCACGGCAGCCCGGCGCCGGCATTCCGCTCGTACACGTAGGCCACACCGGAATCGGTGCCCTCACCGGTGTCGCGGCGGGGGGCTCCGACGAGCAGGGTGTCTCCGCTGAGGCTCAGGCCGGTGCTGAATTCCGCGCCAATCTGACTGATGTTCTCACCGGAGGGGCCGAGCGGAAGAATGACATCCTGTTCGCCGTGCAGTACGGTTACCGTGGTGACGGCATCCACCACGGGCGGCGCGAAGGTGTCGTTCACGGTGATGGTGAAAGTGGAGGTTTCGGACTGCGCCGGCGTGACCCGGCCGCCGGGGGTCGGGGTGAAGACGAGCGCGCGCAGGGCCGCCGCAGCCGCCGCCGGAGGACCGGCAAAACTGTAAATGCCGCTGCCCGCCGCGGTTTCAGTGAAGGCGCCGGTCAGCGTGCCTTTGATGGCGTTGTCGATCTGCACGCTGACCTGGAGCGTTTGTCCGGCGAGGTTGTCAGGGTCGGTGATGTTCGTGCCGGTGAACGGCTGGAGCGTGAACGCTTTCTGCACCATCTGTCCGCCGGCCGTGCCGGTGAGCACCGGCGGATCGTTCACCGGCGTGACTGTGGTGCTGTTGCCGTCGATGACGACCGGCGCACTGACAAATCCGTCGTCGAGCGTGACGCCAAAGAAGGTCAGTTCGGTCGTGCCCACCGGGATGCGGTTGTTGACGGGCGTGAACACCAGTCCGCGCAGCGCACTGGTGACCTCCGAGGGCCGGCCGGTGAATTCGATGACGCCCGGCGAGACAAATGTGAATCCGCCGGCGAGCGAGCCCTGACCTTCCGGCCATGTGACGCGCACGGTGACGTGCTGGCGCTGCTGGTCGTCCACATCCAGAACCGTGGCATTGGCAAAAGGATGAAGCGCGGTACGGTCGTTCGTCGCCGTGGCCGCCGGATTGACGAAGAGCGGCGCGTCGTTCACTCCGGTGACGGTGACCGTCAGCGTGGCGGAGGCGCGGTCACTGCCGGCGGGCGCGACATTCACCCTGACTTTCCCGGGGAAGGTGATGCCGCTGTCGTCCCGGACGTAATAAGTGAAGGTCTCGTCGCCGGTGAAATTCGCCGCGGGACGATAAAGGATGCGATCCCCGGAGACCACGGCGGAGCCGCCCTGGTCTGGCGTGAGCGGGGGTGCTGTCGCGAGAGTGAATCCATCGAGCCCGGGGAGCCCGGTGCGGTCGGGGAAGCCGTCCGGCAGTTTGCCGTCATTGGCCAGGACGTCGAGGACAGTGTCTCCACTTCCTGACAAGACGGTGAAGTGGTCGTCGCTGACGCTGATGTCTCCCACTTTCACCGTGACGGTGGCGGATCCGGTGCCGCCGAGACCGTCGGAAACGGTGTAAGCGAAAGTTTCCGTTCCGACGAAACCGGTGCGCGGGCTGTATTCGATTCCCGGTCCGGCGACAATGACCGTTCCGCCCTGATTCGGTGTGCCGGGGTCGGTAATGGTCCACGCTTCAGCAGTGGCGGGGCGGACGTTGTCGTTGGCGAGCACGGCGAGCAGAATGTTGCGTCCGCCCGCGAGCACCGTGAAGGCATCGTCGTTGGTCTCCACTTCCCGCACCCCGATCCGGTTGAGCACTTCGATGCGCACCGTGGCCTGGGCGCGGCGGGTGGTGCCGTCGGTGATCTCGTAGGTGAAGGACTCCGTGTAGGGAAACACCGTGGCGTTCGGGTTCGGCGTGTAAATCAGCGCCGTGGCATCGCCGGCCACCGTCACGGTGCCCTCCTGGCCAGGAGCGTTCTGCACGATGCCGATGCCGGTAATGGTGAGGGTCTGGCCGGTGGACGGAATGAAGCGGTCGTTGGCGAGCACTTCGAGACGCTGGTCCGAACTGCCTTTGTAGATGGAGAAGGCGTCGTCATTGGCGAGCAGTGCGCCGTCGCTGACACGGACGACGACCTGCGCCACGGCGCTGACATCGCCGTTGGAAACTGTGTAGGTGAAGCGTTCTTCGCCGGTGAATCCCTGCGCCGGATGGTAGATAATGCGGTCGCCTGTCGCATTCGGCGCCGCGCTGCCGCCCTGGTCGGGAGCGTTGGCGCCGGTGCCGATGCTGACGACGGCCCGCGGCAGGCCGCTGTCGGGAATTTCCGTGTCATTGAGCAGGACGTGCAGTTCACTGTCCACGGCGCCGGCCTGGATGGTGAAGAAATCGGAGTTGGCGCGCAGTCCGGGTCCGGAGACGAAAACGGTCAGGCTGCCGGCGGCTTCGCGGCCCGTCCCGTCCTGAATGGTGTAGGTGAAAGTGCGCTCACCGGTTTGTCCGATGACCGGAGTGAATGTCAGGGTCTGGGCTCCGGCGGTGACGGCTCCCAGCGTCCCGATGGGAGTGACGGCGGCGGCGGCGGCCTTGAGGCTGATGTTCCCCGGTGTGCCGAGCACGCGATCGTTGGCGAGCACATCGAGGGTCACCGGCGTCGCCGTGCTGGAGGAGACGGTGAAGAAGTCGTTGTTCGTGGTCAGGCCGCCGACGATGACGGTGACTCCGGTGGTGCCGGTGCCGCCGAGTTCATCGCTCGCGGTGTAGTTGAATGAAACAGTGCCGATGAATCCGTCCGCGGGGGTGAAGAACAGCTGCTTCCGGTCGGCGGATACACTGACGGAACCGCTGGCGGGCGTCGTGGCGGCGGTGATGACCAGGCCGAGCCCGCTGCCTGGCAGGATGTTGTCATTGGCCAGCACGTTGAGCACGTTGCCGGCACTGCCGGCGGCGACACTCACCGTGTCAGGGCGCAGCGGCAGGGTGCCGGAGCGGTTCACGACCTGGACGGTCACGGCGGTCACAGCCCGGGCGGTGCCGCCGCCGCTGATTTCATAGGAAAAGGTCTCGGTGTAGGAATCGGACGGATGGGACGCCGCCGGCGTGTAGCGGATGCCGTTTCCTTCGATGACGGCGCTGCCGCCGGCGTCGGGCGCCACGATGATTTCTGTGATGCCGATCGCGGCGCCGGAGGCGGGGATGAGGTCGTCGTTGGCGAGCACGCTCAAGAGCGGCGCCTGACCTTTGGCGACGGTGAAGGCGTCCGGATTCGCCTGCAGATTGCCGTTCAGCTGCTCCACGGTGACCCGCACCTGGACGAGGGCGCTGTCCACATTGCCCTGCGCGTCCATTACGGTGTAGGTGAAATACTCATCCCCCACGAAACTGGTTTCCGGCGTGTAGATGACGGTGCCGTTTTCACCGGCTTCCGCCGTGCCGAGGGCGCTGGGCGTGCCGATGTCCACGATTGTCAGGTCGCCGGTGAGTCCGCTGAGATTCACGTCGTTGACGGAGACATCCAGGGCCACGCCGTTGCTGTCGGCGGCGACGCGGAAGGCGTCGTCATTGGCAAAGACCATGCTGCCGTCGAACATGGTATAGGTCCATGAATCCGTGAACGTCTGGCCCTCGGCGAGGCCGTCGAGCGTGAAGACCGTACCGACCGGCGAACCGTTGAAGACCGAGCCGCGCGGATCGTAGGTCACGGTGCTGCGCAGGCTTTCCCACGTGCCGGCCCCGGCCGAAGCGGCGCCCGCGGCGGAGGGCACCGGGATGGTAAAGGAGTCATCGTTCACCCGGCTGATGGCGAACTGGCCGTTGTAGGCCTCCACGGCGGTGCCGCCGATGCGGATCTCCTCGCCGGTGCTCAGTCCGTGCGCGGCCGCATTGACGATAGTCAGGGCGGCATTGCCGGAGTCGGCGGCGAACGACTGAATGTCGCCGGAAGCCGCGGCCACGGTCGCGTCGATGCGCGCCCCGTAAACGCCCGTGGTCACACCAGGCGCGGGGATCAATACTTTCCGATTGTCAGGCAGCCGCGTGTCCTGGTCCGGATCGCTGTCGTTGAGCAGCACGCCCGGCGGGGAAAGCGTCAGCAGTTGATCCTCCGGGATCGTCGCGCTGTTTGCGAGCGCCGCCGGCTTATCGTTCCGGCCGGTGACCTCGATGGCCACGATGGCGGTGACGGAGGTCGTGCCGTCGGTGATCTCGACGGCGATGGAATCCATGATCCGCTCTTCGCGGGCCAGCGCATTGAGGCGGGCGGAAACCGAAGGATTGTAAACCACCGACGCGCCACCGCCGGCGAGGGTCACGGAAGCGCCCTCGCGGCTGACATTCTGGCCTGCGGCGAGCGTGATTTGCAGCACATCGAGATGGTCCACATCGGAATCATTGGCGAGCAGTTCCGCGGCGGGCAGATTCAGGGTCACATCCTCGAAGGTGCGCGGCACCCCGGTGAGCACATAGTCGGAACCGCCGGCGCGCAGGGTCACCGTGCCGCGATTCGCTGCACCGGAGGGAATCGAGTAAAGCACTTTCGCGCCCGTGAGCACATCGCGCAGCGACTGTCCGCCGGCGACCAGTTCATCGAGACCACTGACGGATCCGGGATCGTTCTGCGGGACGGGAGTGTCGTTCACGCCGGTCACGTTCACCTGCACCCGGGCGAAGGCCCTGGCTCCGTGGCTGTCCTCCGCGACGTAATAGAACGAGTCCTGCGCGGGTTCGTTCAGCGAGAGGGCATTCAGCGTCTCCGAGGCGCGGGGATTGTAAACGATGTTCGTCTCGGCGCGGTTGGTGCGGATTTCCAGAGTCACCGCCGCGCCGAGGGCACTGGTCGTGTTGAGGCGTCCCGCGTCCGTGAGCACTCCGGCGAGACCCTTCTGCGCGTGGTTCTCGACGAAGGCGACGGGAATGGTGAAGGTGTCGGCATCCACCACGGTGGCGGCGTGAGTGGCATTGTAACTGGAGTGGCCGCCATAGCCGGAAATAAGCACGCTGTCACCGGTTGTCAGGCCGTGGCCGGCGAGCGTGACGGTCACCGGCGTTTCCCCGGGATTCCCGGCGTAACCGGTCACCGCCCGGGCCTGCGTCACGCCGATGATGTGCAGTTTGCGGAAAGTGTTGTCGTCGCTGTCAGGATCGGTGTCGTTGGAGAGGACTGCCGCCGCAGCGAAGGCGCGCGGGGCGGGATAAGCGGGATCCGTGTCGAACGCGGGGGCCGCGGCGATCAGGTCAGGATCGCCCATGATCCGGAGGATTTGTTCCTCATGGGTGGCGACAGTATCCGGCGCGGGCGTCGGGGCATCGTTGCGGCCCAGCACCGTGACGGTGACGCCGGCTTCAGAGCGCTGCGTCGGCTGGCGGGTGCCGGTGGTTTTCCACGATCCTTTGCCAACGGGATCCGTCGTAAAGGTGGCCGGAATGCTGAAGGTGTTATCGTCGATTTTGGTGACGGAGAAGGTGTTGTTGTAGGCCGCGGTGTCCGAACCGCTGATGACGATTTGTTCGCCGGTGAGCAGCCGGTGCGCGGGTGAAGTCACTGCGGTGTCAGGGCCACTGGCCGCGTAGGCTGTGACCGGGCCGCCGCCGATGTCGACGATGGTGTAGAAGAAGGTATCGACCGACGAGAGTCCGACGGGCAGACTGTTGAGCGCGGTGCGGGGATCGTAATGCAGCGCAGTGCCCCGCAGTGGTGCCGCAGCGGGAGCGATGCTCACACCGGCGCCGCGTTCCGAGGTGGCGGTGGCATCGTCGCCCACGGGCGGGGCGGGCGGGACTGCACTGCGCAGCCGGCTCACGTCCACCAGCACTTTAGCGTCGAGACCGTCCGCGTCATTGTCGTTGTCGAGCACCGGCAGGGTGACGAGATCATCCTCGTGGACGATGAAGGTATCGCTGAGCGCCGCGGGAAAGGCATTGCGGGAGCCGAAGGGGGTGTTGGCGGAGTCCGCTCCGGGAGAGGTTGCGAGTCCGCTGGTCCCGGTGGAATGCGGCACGAAGGCGTGGCCGCGGAACTGCGGATCCAGCGTCAGAGAATTGTTGGGGAAACTGAGATTCTGCGGGAGATTGGCGGGATTGGCGAAGACATTGACGAGACTGGCGCCGGTCAGCACGAGACCGAAGTCGCCGGGTCCGCGCAGTTCGAAGGTGCTGCGCTGGTGATCGGTCACCGCGGTGGGCCAGAATTTTCCAGGCACCGGCACCACAGGCGTGCCCGTGACGGCGAAAGCCGCCTCCGCGGCAATGATGCCGAAGCCCGGCTGAATCACCGCCGTGCCGGCGTCGAAAGTGTGCCGTTTCAATCCGTCCACCCAGAGTGTCAGGCCGGACACGTCCACCGGTGTCGAATCCCGCGGCACATAGAACTCGATGAACGAGTTTCCGCCCGGTGCGTCCGGCGTAAAGACTTCATTGATCAGAATCCGCCTCGTGACGTTGAATTCCACGGCGCCGCTGTCGGGCGTGGCATCGCGGTGCACGCCGCGCTGGTCCGGTGCTTCGAGTGCGGCCACCACGCCGATGGCGGGACTTCCGGGGCTCAGCGCATGCACTTCGGTTCCACCGATGGCCGGAGTCAGCGGCAGGAGCAGGGGATCGGTGGAAACTTTGTCCGTGGCGTGGTTGAGCAGCGTCACCGACTGCGGCAATCCTCCCTGAATCAGCGTGGTGCGCGCCGCGTCGTTGGACAGGTTCCGGCCCGCGCTCAGAATCTGACCGCCGCCGGCGACGTGGAGATTGCGCTGCGAGGAGTCGGCGAAAATACTGCCGCGGGCGGTGACGCGGCAGTTGAAGACGTTGGCGTGAACAGAAGTGCCCTGACCCGCGGCATCCGTGTTTCCTGAGAACGTGCAGTGGGCGATCGTGACGGGGAAGATCACCTGCGGATCGAAGTTCTCCGCGTAGATCGCCCCGCCGCCGAATCCGGAGGCGGTTTGCTGACGGTTGCCCGAGAAGGTGGTGGCGGTGAAAGTGCAGGCTCTGGACGTGTAGAGAGAGACCGCACCACCGCCGAGGCCGGACGATGGGTGCGTGTTGTTGTTCTTGAAGAGGCAGGATTCGAGCGTCAGCGCCCCCTCCTCGACATCGATGGCGCCGCCCCATTGACTGGCGGTGGAATTCATGACGGTGCAGTGACGCAGCAGCAGACTGCCGGCGTCGCCTTCAGTCAGGATGGGATTGCGGTTCACCTGGACAGCGCCGCCGGTCGAGGCGGTGCCGTCAGCCAGAGTGAGGCCCTCCATGACCACTTCCGCCTGCACTTTGAACAGCTGCATCTCCGCGACGCCGTCGCCGTTGCGGTCTCCGCTGATGGTCAGCAAATCCGCCCCCGGCCCTTTGATCCGGAGATTGCGCGTGATCACGATTTCGCCCAGGGCGGGATCGAGGCGGAGCACTGCGGGATACGCGGCGAAGTCGAAGGTGATGACGTCGTTGTTTTTCGCATTCGCCACCGCGTGACGCAGCGAGCCCGGCCGCACGCGCGAATCATCCTCGCGGAGCGTGACGAGAAAATTGCGCGCGGCGCTGCGCAGGATCACCGGCACCTGCACGGTGGTGCGGTTCTGCAGGGAATCGACGACTTCGATGGTAAAGGTCGTCTTGCCAGGCTCGCTGGGCGGGAAGGTGAACGCCGGGTTGAGGGTATAAACGAGGGCTTTGAGCGCGGCATCCGCGGCGGCGGGAGTTCCGGTGAAGACATAAATGCCGCTGCCGGCGGGCTGCTGATTGAAACTGCCGCTCAGGGTTCCCTTGGCGTTGTTGTCGAGGGTCACGGTGACCGTCACGGTCGCATCGTCGTCGCTGAGTCCGACGGAGGCGAACGGCGTGCCGGAGGATTCTCCGTCCACCGCCACCGGGAGGGAGGGAAGTGTCAGGGCAGGCGCGCCGTTCACACTGAGCGAAGCCACGCGGGTCTGGCTGTTGCTCCGCGAGGCCTGGCCGTCGTTGACACTAAGCGTCAGGGTGGTGGTCTCGGTCTGGCCCACCGGCAGACGGTTGGCCGTCGGCTTGAACGTCGCATTGCGCAGGATGGCAGTCAGTTCCGATGCCGTGCCGTTGAGCGCCGCGGAGGTGACGGTGCCTTTGTCGGCGTTGTCCGGCGTGATGGTGGCGGTGAGTTGCTGATTGAGATCCGGATCACTGATGATGACCGAGGCAAACGGCTTCACCGCCGGAGTGATCGGATCGTCGTTGGTCTGGATGGTCGCGGTGGTGATGCCGGAAATGTCGGGAGGGTCGTTGTTGCTCGAAATCGTCAGGACCGCGGTGTCGGTGTTGCCGCCGGTGACACTGCAGCTGAAGGTAACCTGGAGGCTCGCCCCGCTGATGGCATTGGGCAGGTAGCGCACGGCCGTCATGGCACTCTGCACCTGCGGAATGGTTCCGGTGAGACCGCCGGCGGGCAGGGTGAGGGTTCCTTTGGCCGATTCCCCCGGGGGCACGACTTCCGTCAGGGTCAGCGTGAAGGTCGCCGCCGGCTGGGCGTCGGCATCCACTAGGGTGACACGAAACGGCTGCGACTGGGCATCGTCCGGCACGCTCGGCGGATTGAAGGAAAGCGAAACCTGC
The DNA here is from genome assembly GCA_964523105.1 of uncultured Akkermansia sp. Lineage (GTDB taxonomy): Bacteria > Verrucomicrobiota > Verrucomicrobiia > Verrucomicrobiales > V1-33 > V1-33. The sequence continues at coordinate 163,959 of CAZFZN010000002.1, read as the reverse complement.
GGCGCGTCGTCCTCGGCGTTGACCGTGAGATTGCCGCTCTTCGTGGTTGGCTGACCGCCGGAACCGTCGTTGACCTCCACCCGGATGTTGAAGGTTTGCGATCCTCCGGCGGGGAGGAGATTGGGCAGGGGATCGAAGCGCGCGAGGGCGAGGTTGGCGGTGGCATTGGCGGCGCTTGTGGCCGCGTAGGTATAAACGAAGTCGCTGCCGGATTCCGAAAGCGTGGTCTGCGGAAGGTCGAGATTGGCGAAGTCTTCGGCCAGCTTGGGAACCCTGACGACCACGGTGACATTGTCGCCCTCCACATCCGTGATGGTGAGGCTGTTGAGAAAGCGCGTCGCCGTTTCTCCGTCGGCATTGTCGCCGATTGAGGACAGGATGTTGCCGGCAATGGCGGGCTTGTCGTTCACGGCGGTGATCTGCACGCGCACCTGGACGGTGTTGGTGGACAGTTCGCCCGCGGAGAGAGCACGAATGGTGAACGCATCGAGGACCCCGTTGGCATTCGCGGGCGGCGTCCACTGCACCGAACCGGTGGTGAAGTCGAACGGGGGCGTGACCGACAGTGTGCCGCTGCTGACAGCCACGATGCGGAAGTTCACCGTGCTGCCGGAATCGCTGTCCGCTTCGTCGGCGGCGTTACGAAGTTCAGTGAAAGAGATGTTAGTGGCCGTGTCCTCGTTGCCGCCGGTGAGGGTGCTGACGGTCGAGATCGTCGGCAGCGCAGCATGGGCATTCCCCGCCATGCCGAACCATGCGGCGGCGAGGCAAAGGATCCAGGACAGGTTGAGGCGGGCGTCTGGTTTCATAGTCATCAGCGGGAAGAGGAGTTCATGCCGGGCAGCGCCGGCGGAAGGGTTTCGGCGACCGCACCCGGGCGGGCCGGGGCGGGCTGAAGTGTCAGGGTGGAAAGCACATCCTCCCGGATTTCCGCACCGGTGCGGCTGCGGTTTCCGGCAAGAAAAGCGGCTTCGAGTTCCGCGCGCTTTTTGGTCAGGAGATCCCGGCGCAGCGACTGTTTGGCTTCCGCGAAAGGCGTCGTGGAGCCCTCGCGGACGTCGGTTTTCATGACCGTGTAGAGGTTGCCGCCGCTTTCGATGATGCCGCTGCGCTGACCTTTCTCCAGAGCATAGCCGGCGGCGAGCACCTCTTTGGGCCAGTGATAGGAAAAGACGCCTTCGTCGAGCCAGCCGAGGTCGCCGCCGCGGTAGCGGCTGACCTGGTCGTCCGAGTACTGTGCCGCCGCCTGGCCGAATCCGTTGGCAACGCCGCCGCGTCCGCCCTCCGCGGGAGTTTCCGCGGCTTTCTGCAGCGCCTCCTCCATGCGGGCGCGCAGTTCCGCGCGTTTGTTATCGCTCATGTTCACGTCGCCCTGGATTTGCAGCATGGCGAGGCGGACTTTGGCAGGCCGGTGCCACTGTCCGGCAGCAGCTTCGTAGGCGGCGCGGAGTTCCTCTTCGCTGACGCTGAGGGCGGCCAGTTTGGTTTCCAGCTCCCGCTCGCGCAGTTTGGCGATGAGCACGTTCTCCATTTCGTGCTTCGTTTCCGGATCGGTATGCAAATTCGCCTGACGGGCGCTCGCCACTGCGGCGAGGCGCTCCAGCATTTCCTGTATGAGCACCTCCTTCCCGGGCACCGCCACTCCTTTGGCCAGGCGGCGCTGCACTTCCTGTTCCACATCCGCCACGGTGATGACGTCGTCACCGGCTTTGGCAACGACGGGTGGTCCGGCGGCGGCGGCTTGCTTCTTCCCGCAGGCGGTGAAAAGGGACGCGGAGAGTAGAAGGCAAAGGGCAGCGAGGGGCGTTGCCAAACTCCGCAGTATAACCAACGGGTACCCACCCCGGAGGGGTGGTCCATAAATAGCCGGGGGTGAAGCGAAGCGGAACCCCCGGGAGACGCAAAAACGGAAATGAACCCCGGAGGGGTTCTCCAATACGGGGTTCGTTCGTGTGGGAGTTAGGACTACCCCTTCGGGGTAGATGTCATTCATCCCCCGGGATACCGGGGGTTGGCACCCCCGGCTACTCATGGGCCACCCCTGCAGGGTGGGCGCATTACCAACAGTTTTCGAGGAAACGCACGGCACATCCCGGGCAGGTGCAGGAGGCGAGGATGGCCTGTAGATTCGCTGACAATTCAAGAGCATGGCAAAATCATGGCTGCGTGCGGACGAGACGGACGCGGAGGTATTGCACCGGGTTTTGCGCCGCGGGCCGGGTGACGCGGTAGAGCGCCGCCGCGGGATCGCCGGGAGACTGTGTGAAGGTCAGGTCTTCGACCTCCGGTCCCGCTTCCCGCCAGGTACGGAGGTCTTCACTGATCTCCACGCGGTATTCGAGGTCCTGCGCGGCGGGCGTGCGGTGGAATCGCAGCGCGAGATGCCCGTCGAGCAGTTCCGCGCGCGGCAGCAAATCCACCGTCGCGAGCGGATTCTGCGCATTCAGTCCGAAGCCGTAGCGCATCAGATTGGGGATGCCCGCGCCGGAGGGGTCGCTCATGGCGAAAAGCTGCGGCGTCTGGCTGTTGCCAGGGAAATTGGCTTGCCTCCAGCGGTCGAGATCGATCCGCTCCGGCACTACCGTCACGCCGGCGAGCGCGGGAGTGCCGGTGTGATAGGCGGGGTCGGGCTTCACGCTGAGGATAACGGACTCCGCCCCGTTGCTGATGACGGCAGCCGGCTTCGGCGTGATTTGAATGACCCCCGAAGTCTGGAAGGCCGCGAGGGACAGGAAATTGTCGATGCGGTTGTAGTCCGTGCCGTTCGCGGCGGTGCCGCCGATGTTGAGTTTCACCAGCACACTGCGGTCCGTGGCGCCGGTGCGGTTCACGACGAATGCGGCAGGCGACAGATCGTTCACCGCCGCCAGAGGTGTCAGGGTTTCGATGAAGATTAGCGGCTTGAGATCTTCGATCACGACCTGCGCCGCGGAGGGAATGCCGGTTTCATAGCCCGCGCCGGGCAGCACCGTGATTTGAACGATTTCATCCAGTTCGTGGAGGGCGTCGGTGAAGGGACGGACGCTCAGCGCGAGACTTTGACTTCCGGCGGGAATGACCGCCAGCGGAGCGATGAATTCGTAGTCGGTCCCGTTGGTGGCGGAGCCGGAAACCTGCAGGGAGACGGGCAGGGGCGCATGCACCGCACCGCTGCGCGTCACGGTGATCTGACCCCACGGCTGGCCGTTTTCAAAGGCGCGCGGCGCGCTGGCCAGCACGGTAACCTGAGGCGGCAGGCCAATGGTTCCGGTGAGCAGATGGCCGCCGTCAAAGAGGGTGCGCACGTCCGCCGCGGTGAGCGGGGAATCTTTCAGCCGGATCACCATGTCATCGTAGGTCCCGCCTGCGCCGTCGGCATCGACGCCGAGCAGGGCGTCGGCTCCGCTGCGCGTGAGGCGCACGTAGTCGGACAGCAGCGCTGACGCGCCCTGCAGTGCGGCGGTGAGATCGATGATATCGCCCTCGGCGGGATTGAAATCGGTGAGGGTGTCGCTGCCGTCGGTGCCGGAAGTGAACACAAAACGGTCCGCACCGCCGGCGCCGGTCAGTTCGTCATCCCCGCCTGCTCCGCTGAGGATGTCGTCCTCCATTCCGCCGGTGAGTGTGTCCTGACGCGCGCCGCCAATAAGATAATGCGTGCGTTCGTCACCGAATGCGGGGACGTAGCTGGAGGCGTAGGCGGCCGCGGTGAGCGCGCCGCTGGGGGCGGCCAGTCGATGGGGACCGGATTGACCGCCGAGGTCGGCGACCACCGCTGCGCCCGCATTTACCGCCGCGTGTGCCTGAAGTCGCAGCGATTCCGGCGCACTCGCAGCGGTCGTTCCGGCCGCGGGCTCGTAAAGCAGCACATGGACGGTGCCCGCGTCGGAGTTGTGCTGCGGGTTCTCGTCCTTTACGCGGACTGAGAAGGAGAGAGGCGCGTCTCCGGATTCGTGCAGAAAGATCAGCCGTCCGCGCTGCACGTCCTCCTGCGTGAACGTTGCCGCGGCGGCAAGGGTGCGGTCGGGATTGCGCAGGACCAGCCGGCCCGCAGCCGGCGGTGTTGTCAGGGTGTAGGTGAGCTGGGCCGCCGAACTGTCGGAGTCGGCGGTTTCCAGCAGCACGGCGGAGGCCCCGCCGGAATAGGCGATGACTTCCGTGGTCAGGAGCCGGGGAATCCGGCTGTCAGTGTGCGGATCACCGCCGGCGAGATACTCCGCGCGGTTGTTTTGGCCGTCACTGTCAGGATCGCCGTTCGCGTCGGCTGCGTTCTGTTTATCGAGGCCGTGCAGGTCCTCCCACCAGTCAGGCATGCCGTCGCCGTCGCTGTCCAGAGCGGGAATTTCCACCTGGAGGTCGAGACGAAAGGTCATGGCCCGGGCGGCCTGCTCGACATCGAACGCGGATTCGCCCGGGGAGACGATCGTCGCGGCGTGGCCGTCCACACTGATGTCGAGATGCGTCTGGCGCGTCGGGCTGGTTTCGAGAGCGACGCTGCGGGCGCCGGCGGTCAGGCCGAGCGCCAGCGCCGTGTGCGGGACGCGCAGGGAATAACTGAATTCCCCGTTCTTGTGCGGAAAGAGCGATGCCTGGAGCGCCAGCGGCGTGCCGTCGGCCTTGCGCAGCCTCCACGAGAGCGTGCCTTCGGTGAGAACGCGGTCCACGGGCCCGCTGCGCTCGAGGATGCGTCCGTAAAAGACGGTCTCCGGCTCCGGCACAGTGGTGGCGGAGAAGGCCGGTGTCAGGACGGCCGGCAGCGCGAGGAGGAGAAATGATGATGCCTTCATGGAAATGAAAAGGTGAAGATTTGAAAATGGTTGCCGGCCTAGCCTCCGCTCATGCCGAAGGTTTCGAAGACCAGTTTGATGTCCGTGACCTGGTCGGTGAAGCGGTCGAGGCCGGTGTCAGGATCGGCGTTGAGCGCCTGCCCGGGGATGATGAGCACCCACTGGGTATTCCAGACGGAGCGGCCCACGAGGCGCGAGTCTTTGATCAGTTCCTCGAAGTCCACGTCCTCCTCACCATTGTGATAGGCGCGGAAGCTGGAGAACTGGCGCACATTCCCGCCTGGTCCGTTGAGCGTGTCGAGCAGGGGAATGAATCCGGTGGTATTGATGGACGCGTTGATGCCAGGGAGCGGTACGGGGATGACTTGTTCGAGCACATTCCATGTGCGCACGGCATCCCCGCCCGGACTGTGCGGCACCCGCATGACATCCGTGCCCGCCGGCAGCAGATAAACCCGCGGAGCGGCGGCCAGATCAGTCAGGACGTCGGAACTCAGGTAATCGGAGAACCAGACGCCGATGGCCGAAACCTTGGTGGCGTAATTGGAGGGATCGTAGGCATGGTCGCCGCCGCTGAGCGGCCGGCCGAAGAAGTTCCGGCCGGCGAGGATTTCGGTGCCGAAGCGGAAGACGAGGCCGGGTTGCGGTACATGCTGACCGGAAACATCGGAGGCGGGGGCGAACGGCCGGCAATAATAACGGAATTCCGGCACGTCCCAGAGGTCGGGCACGCGCGCCTTTTCCAGTTCCGCGCGCCAGACGGAATCCGAATCCATGCCGGGGGCGGGGAATTGATCCGCGGCTTCGCCGGGCTGCGGCTGCTGGCTGCCGCCGGGGAGAATGCGCAGCAATTCACGCCGCAGGGAGAGCTTGCCGGTTTCCACCTGGGGATTGTTGAGCCCCAGCGGACCGCGGAGACTGTCATAATTCGTTTTGAGCCACGCGAGCTGCTGTGAGAGTCCGCCGGTGCCGGCCCGCGGCTCGCCGTCGAACTGACCAAGAGTGCGGGCGCGCACGATCTCGCGCAGCACGGCCTCCGGGGATCCCGGATCGGCCGGATCGAAGCTGGTTTCGTAGTCGTAAGCCTTTGCGGCCTGCCATGTGTAGCGGGCGGCGAGATCGAAGGCACTGCGATAGCTTTGCAGGGCGTGATTGCGCGCCACGCGGAAGGTCATGTCCTGGTAGCGGTTGCGCTGCGTCTGGGCGGCCACGCGCTTGTTGAAGGCGGTGCGCTCGTCGATGAGCCGCATGCCCTCGGCAAGTTTCGCGCGGTACTGGCCGGAGAGGTCGTGGAGCGCCTGGATTTCCTTGAAGATCTGGACACGGCGGATCGGTTCATCGCCGATCAGGTCTTCCAGTTCCTTGAGCCATTCCTTGATCTGGACATCCAGCGCTTCACGCTGCTGGAATAGATTCACCTCCGTCTCGGCGATATCGAGCACGATTTCCGCGGCGAGCTCCAGACTCCGCAGCAGCACCTGAACGCCGTTGATGCCGCCGGTGACGCCGACACCGGCGAGTTCCAGGCCGCCGCGCACCGGCGCGAGGGCATCGCCCGGCGAGATCGCCAGACCGCCCGTGGGCAGGTTCTTGGGCAGCGTCTCCACACCGGCGTCGAGGAAGGTGGTCACCGTCTCCTGCGTCGCTTCGAAAATGTCGTAGCCGGTTTTGAATCCTTTGATGAGGTTGGTGACGATGTATTTGATGCGCTGGAAGGCTTCGTTGGAAACCTGGACGCGGCCGCTCGAGGTGAGGCGCGCATTGATGAGACGGATGGTGCGCACCACCTGTCCGCTCAGCGCATCCCATGCGCCCACGGCCTCGATGATCGCGGCTTCCTGGACGAGCATTTGCGTGATGAGGGACTGCAACTCGCCGGGAGCCCGGCGCTCGCCCCAGTCGGCCGGTGCCTGGAAAGTATAGCCTGCGGCGGTCACGGGGAGCTTGTCGATGAAGTTCGTCAGGGGAACCTTGGGGGACTCGAGATCGGTGTAATTCACCGCGAAGAGGCCGCTCCGCGTGTCTTCGTTGTAAGTCATGTTCGACGCGGCGGAGAATGTGGCTGTGAACAGCCCGCGGATACTGGAGTCCACACTTGCGATGTGATTGGAGAAAGTGCCTGTGCCCGATCCGGTGCCGTCCTTGTCTCCGCTGGAGTTGAAAGCGTTGTAAAGGTCGCCCGTGCTCAGTTCCCCGGCATCGTTGAAGCCGGCGAATCCGGAATTGAGATCACCGGTTCCAATCGCCGGGCCGGGCACGGTGTGATAGTTGATTTCCCGGGTCGGCACATACATAAACAGCGCGATGTCAGGACCGGAGTATCCCGCGGGATAAATTTTGCCGCTGCCGATCGTGCCCTGATAGGGAGTGCCGAAAATCTGGATGAGCTGATTCCGGTAACTGAGGTCCTCCTGGAAGGTGCTGTTGCGGAAATCGATCTCGGAATTCCCCACCTGACGCAGCATGTTGCGCGGCTCGTTGGCGTTGTCCCAGATGGCCTGAGCGCTCTCCATGGCGCGCACGGCGCGGTCGTAGAGCTGCTCGAAATGGGAACGGCGTTCCCAGGAAATGCCGTTGTAGAAGGGATCGAAGTCGAACGCGAGAGCGTCGTGCGACAGCCCGAGCGGGTTCTCGCCGCGGTTGCTCTGATCCATGGTGGACTGAATCGAGGCGAGGTTGGCGGAAATGACGGCGATGTCGCTGTTCGACTGCCGGTCCACCTTGCGCACGCCTTCAAGAGTGGTGTTGGGATGCTCGCTGGGGAGCAGGGCGTTGGCGGTGATCCAGTCGAAGTAGGCACCCTGGCCGGCACGGCGCGACCACTCGTCCACGCCCCACGCGCGGTCGGGATTGGTGTCGGTGTAGCCCTGCCACTGGGCCTCGGGGCTGCTCACATATTTGTCGCGATACGTCTGACGCACGATTTCCGCGCCGGCTTTGGCCTTGGCGGCGGCGGTGGCCGCGAACTTGCGTTCGTCGAGAAAGTCCACCGTGATGACGATGTCCTGCAGATTGTAGGATTCAGAGCGGGAGACCCAGTTGAAGAACGGATGATTGAGCAGGGCATACTGTTTGCGCAGAGCGGTCAGGTAGTGACCCCATGCGTCGCCGTGACCCATGGGATAGAGTTTCATGGCATCGTCCTCGTCGATGAAGCCGTCGAGGTTCACGTCGCTCATGTTGTAATTCATGGCGTAGGCGGCTTCGCCTTCAGCCTTGGTGAAGTTCCAGAACAGGCGGTTGTAAACGGGTCGCGCGAAGAAGTCATCGACGCCGCGGAGCAGTGAGAGTTCCTCGCCCAGCAGGTCCGGCATCTGGTTTTGGAAGGCGAAGACTGCAGGCGCGAGGCTGCCGTAGTCCACGCTGTCGCTGCCGAATCCGATCGTCGGGTCCTGCGCGTCGGTGTAGGCTTCGTTGCCGAGCAGCGTATAAAAGTCCGAGAGCCGCGTGGAGGCGAGCTGGAGCGCATTCGAGATGGCCGGCGTGGAAACGGGACGTGACAGATCGATGCTCAGGTCGCGGGCTCGTTTGAGCACGGTTTCGTAGAGTTCGATCAGCCCGACATTTTCGATAACATTCTGTGCCGGATTGAGCGCGACCGGACCTTCGAAGCGCGGTCCGAACTGCGCGATCATGCTGGAAATGGTGGCGGGATGATCGCCCTCGAAGTTGCGGATGCGTGCTTCGTAGGGATTGACCGCGTCGAGCACTCGTTTGATCCAGCCGCTGGCGAGCTGGGCGCGGTAATCCGGAATGCCGTCGAGATCGAAATCGTGGAAGGGATCGTTGTTGCCCGCGCCGGCCCATTCATACTTTTTCGTGCCGGGGGGGCTGGTGGAGTTCGGGCTCCAGTTGCTGCCGCTGGCGGGGTCGCTGCGGTGCCGGTAACGGCAGAACCACCAGGTGTCGGCGAGCAGCGTTTCCGGAGCGTTGGGATTTCCTTTGAGAGTGATCTCGTAACGGCCCGCGCCCTGGCGTCCGGAGGGATCGGGAAACAGTTTCCACGGGTTGGGCTGACCCGCGGGAATGCGGTCGGGCGGCGGCACATTGAGGCTGCCGTCGTCCGGGCGGTACCACCACTCGAATCTCAAATCCCCCGCGTCGGCTCCAAAGTCCCCGGTGTGACGCAGCACGATGTTTTCGTCGAATACATTGTCAGAAAGAATGGTCTTGATGCTGCCGCGATAACGCAGGCGGCGATCCACCTTGATAATGTGAGGAGTGATCGGCGCACCGCCGAGTGCGGGGTCGTTGTTTTCCACCACCGTGATCCAGCCTTCGGCCGGCGTCGTGTTGCCCGGGTCGAGCAGGCCGTCATTCGGCACGAGCGCGAGGCCGGGACCGAAGGCGCGTTCGGGGACCAGCTGGTCGGCGCTGTTTTTTGTCAGGCCGGCCAGCACCGGTCCGGGATAGTCGGTGTTGGTGAAATTGGGATCGCGGGTCGATTTGGCGAGGTCCTCGATGGCCGCGGCCCAGCTGCGTTCGGGATCATTGGCGACGAGCCCGATGAGGGTGTTCTGGTCGCCTTCATTGAGAATGTTGGGCTCGAGGACATAGACCGCCGGCGGAGCCGCGGTGAGGTCGTTCGCGCTGATGTAGCGGTCATTGAGCACGCCCTGGAACTCCACCTGCTGCAGGATGGGATCGTAGCGGAAACGCTTCTGCAGCGAGGCGGGCAGGTCGTTGAAGATGTATTTTCCCTGACTGACCCGGGTTCTGCCGGTGGCGGGCGCCAGTTCCTCCGGAAAATCCGCGGCGGGCAGCGGCCAGGTGCGGACTTCCAGCGACTGAACGACCCGGGCGGTCCAGTTGCTGGACCATGTGGCCGGATCCGCCGCGGGATTCTGGGAATCGAACACCACTTCCGCGGACGCGAAGGCGAGCAGCTGGGGCAGACCGGGCGTCTCCACGGTCTCGACACTTCCGTCAGGTTTTACGATCTGACGCGTGGGATTGTCGGCACGGTTTTCGCCGCCGGAATAGGTGAGGGTCTCGCCCGCCTTGAGCACGGGGGGATTGTCGGGCCAGTTGGCGTGGTAGAGGATGGGTTTGGGCAGATTCTCGTTGAAGATGCCCCCCACTCTGGAGGGAAGGAACGGCACTGCGTCACCCGTCTGTGGATTGTAAGAGGGAATGAGCGTATTGAGAATGGGCGTGATCAGCGCGCCAAGGATGGAAAAACTGACTCCCTGCAGACTGGTGCTGGACGGCCAGTAAAAGTCCGGGGCGAGCGGATAGTAGAACGAGGAGGTGAACCACGCGCGGTCGCCGCCGGAGACCGCCCAGCTGGTGCCCTTGTGGTCCTCCCAGTAGGTCAACTGCCGGGCGGCGCTGCCGCCGACGGTGACGGAGAGATTGCTGCCGAACGTTTCCGCCGGCACTGCGGCGCCGATGGCGACTCCGAGCGGGTAGAAGGGAATGACCGGTTCGCCGGCCTCCATTTCCACGTGCCCCAGACCGTTGAGCGTGGTCGCGGACGGGGAACCGGCGGGAATCGTGGCAAACGTGTAGCCGAGATTCGCGTCTTCCAGTTCCACGCGATAAAGCTTCATGCGGTAATCCTGAATCGCGACATCGAAGTACTGCACGAGCACGAAGGGCTTCGAGGTATAACCATTGCCCGAAACGGTATTGAGGTCGTTGTTCCGCAGGGCATAAATGGCGGGCGGACGCGGCGAAACGTCGGCGAAGCGCAGGGAAGGGGCGACCAGCGCGTGCTCTTCATTCGGATTGTATCCGGGGTCGGCAGGGTTCGGCTGCTGATAAATCTGAACCGCCTGGAGCCGGCTGGGATCGAAGGTGGTGGCGACATCGAAATCCGTGCCCACAGCCGGTGCCGTGACCTGTTCGCCGTCGGCGGTGCGATTGGGATTGTTGCTCTTCGCTTTGCTCTCGCTGCCGTACTGACTGGCAATGACGATGCGTTCCACGGCATTGTCAGTGGCCGCGGGGAAGGAGGGCGTGTAGCGCCGCACGAGGTAGGGCCAGAGCAGGGTGTCGTTCACCGAAGGATCGTCGTACCAGACCACGGTCAGCGTTTCCGCCGGTGAGGCGCCGGGATGTTCGTTCACCGGAAAGACAGGGCCGGGGAGGGCCGCGCGGTTCACGACGGTGAGCCGCACTGCGGGATCGGTCTGATTCGGAGTCAGCAGATCCATGTTGTAGATGTTCTTCGCCGCGAGGCCGGTGAGCTTGCTGACATCGTAGATGAACGGATTGTAGCGCACCGGGCCCGCGGAATTGCGCACCCATCCGGTGCCGAGCCGGGCGCGGTCCGCGGTGGCATCGGCAATGCGTTCCCCGACACGCACGGGCGTGGGGTTCGCCGGCAGATTGTCGTCGTAGTTGAGTGTATGCACGACACGCACGCGCAGGAACTCGCGCGGCTGGCCGCGGCCTTCACGCTGGATTTCAGAGAAGAGCAGCACGGTCTTGCCCGCGGCGTCGGCGGTGAATCGTCCGGAGCCGTCCACGGAGGCCCCGTTGTTGCTGAACATCTGCTGCTTGAAGGCGAAGTTGTCGTCAGGATCGGGATCGAGCGCCACCGGTGGCGCACCGGCGATGTGAGGGTAATGGCCGCGGATGCCTCGGCTGTCCGTGGGCAGCACCGCCGTGACGCGGATGTCCACCGGCAGATTGTTATCGTCCGTGCCCGGTTTCCACGGAACGGTGAACTGGCCGGGCAGCAGCGGATACAACCGCCCTGCCACCGGATCCCAAATGCTGATCTCGTCCGCCGAGGGCGATCCGCTGCCAGGAGAGAACGACGCTGCGTCGAGGGTGAAATCCGAGGCATTCACGGTGCCCGGCTGCCGCGTAAATGTGGAGGCCAGCCCGGGATCGTTCTGGAAGATGTACTCTCCGATAGTGACCTGGACGGCGATAGCTCCCGGTCCGTAGCGCCACAGCACGCGCGCCGGGCGGTCGAGGGCCGTGATTTCGAGGCCGCGGTGCGAGGAGTTGACGTCACCGCCCCGCCAGATCGAGCCCGCTCCCACCGTGCCGGTCAGTGCGCCGCTGACGGCATCCACATCCGCCACTGAGGGAAAGTAAAAGCCGTCGCCGTTGATCCAGCCGCTGAGGGCGTTGCCGTCGCTGTCGCGCGCGGCGGTTTCGACCTTCACGCGAGCCCCGGGGTCGAACCAGGTCACGCCCTGGCCGGAGGCAATCAGATTGCCGGACACCGGCTCCACGATGCGCGGCAGCAGGTCGCGCGAAACGTCATCCACATTGACCCGCACGCCGTACTGAATCTCCCATTTGAACGTGACCCCCGCCGGCCCGTCCATGAGCAGGTCCACCTGCTGGCGCTGGTCGAAGGGCTGCGGCATGGCGAATTCGCGGCGGTAGGTTGTCTCCTCCCAGCTGCCTCCGGTCGTGCCGCTGACGAATGTAAGTGGAATGCGAAACGTGGTGGCCGTGACGCTGGAAACCGTCCATTCGGCGTTGAGGGCCGCTGTCGAGGAGTTGCGCACCCGGACGGTGGCGCCGTTTTTCAAGCCGTGTCCCGCGGAAGTGATGACGCTGAAGCCCGCACCGCCGCTGGCCCACGCGGTGATCGAACCGCTGCGTGATTCCCGGATGTCCACGAGCCGCTGCACGGACCCGCCGGTCGCGCCGGAGACAGCGGTCACCGGAATGGAAAACTGGTTCGCGCTGATGACCGTGATGTCGAAGTCGCCATTGTAAGCCGCGGCGCTGGAGCCGGAAATGCGCACTCTCATGCCGGTGGAAAAGCCGTGGCCGGTCACATTCACTTTCACCGGGCTGGCGGTGTTGTCATAGCTGCTCACCGGTTTCGGCGGGTAGCTCGTTTCGAGATTGCCGCCGTCACTGCCGGAGAGCCGGTCCGAGTCCAGCGTGCGGGTGGAGGAGGTGTTGGCTGGTCCATAGCCAAAGTAGGACTTCACCACGTAGCGCACGTCGAGCCCCTGCGGGGAATTCAGGTCGAGCACCGCGCCGTCGATCTGCACGTTGCGGAATTCGCCGCGCGGCACCCACTGCTTTTGCGCCGCGGGCGAAGGATTGCCCGTGGCCTGGGAAGTCAGGGGACCGGCCACGCTGCCGAGTGTGCCGGCGAAGTCGCTGTTGATGGTCAGTGCGTAGTCCTGCTGCCACTTGGCCTCCACTTCCGAGGGCTCCAGCATCTGAAAACGGTAGAGTGTCGGGTCGCCGGTGGGCGCCACATCATTCACGGAAATGCCCAGCGCGGTGAAGCGCTCCTCGGCCTCCTGCTCGATGAGCGCCGGATCGATGTCCACGCTGTCCGTGATGTCGGCGCCGTTGATGTCGCGATACACGACGCGGGGTGTGCTGATTTCCACATCGGAGGCGTACGGCACCTGGATGGTCACGTCTTCACCCACGCGTGTGGCCTCGATCCGTTCCGGCAGGATGCCGTCGTTCACTTTCACCTGCACGGCCCGCACGTAGTCGGAGCCGTTGGTTTCCGCGACGGAGCGCACGATCAGATTCTGCTTGGGACCGCGCCATCTGTATGGCTGGCTGGTGGAGCGGTCGTCGAGTGTCAGCACAACGCTCTTGGGGCCGCTGTACATGGTCAGAGAAGTGTTGGCGGTCCCCCCATTGTTGAAAAAGACGGACCGGAAGTCCTCGAAGGTGTCCGGCGCCGTCGCCGAGTCCATGTCGATGTCCACCTGGAAACTGAAGCTCTTGCCGGGCCCGAATCCGGAGAGCACGAGGTGCGCGTAATCTGCGCGAATCCCGGCGAGAGGATAGATTTGGGCGGCGGTTCCTCCCACGGGCGCGGTGACGCTCACGGTGTTGCCGTCGAAGTGCTTCGAGAGGTCGCCGAGGGAGAGCACGCATTGATTGAACTCCAGCGTCGGGGAGTTGTTGGTGATCGTGATCGTCGGGACGTTGGTGTCGCCGCTGACCTCCACGGTGAAGGCGAGATCGGTGTCGGCGGCGAATGCCCGGGGCGCGGCGCAAAGCAGAGTTGCGGCGCAGGCTGCCAGTCCGTAATTGCAGAATCTTTTCATGGCGGTGATGGAAAGGAGGTCGTTGGCTCAGCGGCCGTTGAGGGTGTCGATGCGGCTGATGCGGTGCAGCTTGAAAGTGCCGCTGACGCGCAGGCCGAGGTCTTTTTGCGGGCCGAGCGGTTTATGCAGGCCGTGAATTTCCTCGCCGTAGGTGCCGGAAATGTTTTCCACTCCGAACCCGGTCGCCGCAAGACTGTCGCCGGCGGATCCGTCGAAGCTGAGCGTCAGGACGCGCGTGATGTCGAGGCCGGTGGAATGGTCAGGATGGCGGCGGTGACGGAAGGGATTGGTGGGATGGTTGGCGGGCAGGGAAATGGTGCCGGTCAGGCCCGTTGCGCCGGGGCCGAAATTTCCGGTGAGGCGCAGTTGCGGCTGCAGGGCGCGCGCCGCGGTGGCATACACGGAGGGTATAGCCGCAAGGATCGCCTCTTTGGCCTTGTTCTGCACTGTGGTCGCCGTGTGCAGCACGTTCTGAGCTTCATTGAACGCGCCGAGCGCCGCAGCCGCGGCCACGACGGGGGCGATCTCGCGGAAGTCCGTGAAGCGCGGATCGTTGGCGCGGATGAAGGCGGTGTAGTCCGGCGTGGGAATCTGCGCAGCGAGGGCGGCGCGGGCCACGGCACTCGATTGAGCTTCGCGTCCCGCTGTGTCAGCCGCCACAGTGATGGCGGCCGGCGAAGTTTCCACGGCATCCCCCGCCGCGGCGACGATGGCATCCAGCACCGTTGTGATCGCGTCGGTGGCCCGGGTGTCGTCGTAGGCCGCGATTTTGACCTGCAGTGCCCGGGTGCGCGCGTCATTCACTTTGACATCGGCATCGACGGCGGTGCGAATGGCGGTCAGCTTTTTCCATGACCCGGAAAGTTCCGGCGCCCAGCTTCCTTTGGTGCCGGGATTCCCGTCGGCGGCGTCGAAGGTGACCGGAATGGCGAAGGTATTCGCACTCAGCACCTCCACTTCGTGCGCGGCGTTGTAGGCGTCCTTGCCGGCTCCGGAAATGACAATGCGGTCGCCGGTGGTTAGGCCGTGGCCGCTGCTCGTGACGGTGGTGGTTTTCACCGCCGGTTCCTGCCATGCGGAGATGTCGTTCTGCACCGACCACACGCCTTTCGCGGCGGGATCGCCGCCGAAGGCGACCGGGATGGTGAAGGAATTGTCGTCGATGCGCGTGATGGCCCTCGTTCCATTGTAAACCGCGGCGCCGGCGCCGCTGATGACGATTTCATCACCGTTGTTCAAGCCGTGTGCGGGCGCGGTGACTTTGACCCCGCTGACGCCGCCGGGCGCCGATTCGTAGCCGGTAATGACGCCGCCGCGTGAGGACCACTGGCCTTTGGCCGCCGGATCATCGACGAATGCCGCGGGAATGGAAAAGGCATCGTCGCTGATTCTGGTAATATAATAGGCGCCGTTGTAGCCGGCCGTGCCGGCGCCGCTGATGGTGACGCGGGTGCCGGTGCTCAGCCCGTGACCGGCGGAAAATACTGTCACCGGTGACAATCCCGCGGTCGCCGCGTAACCGGTGACGGCTTTTCCGGCCACGTACGGCACCCCGGGCAGGGAAAACTTCGCCGCATCGACCCGTGTCACCGTGTGGACGCCGTTGTAGGCCGCCACCGGTGCGCCCGTGATGCTGATGCGGTCACCCGTGACCAGATTGTGATTCACATTCGTGATCTCCACCGGGGCGCTGTAGGCGGTCGTGCCGCCGAATCCCTCGATACTCAGCCGGGGCACACCGGCCGCCGCCGTGCCCGCTGCCCGGGCGGCGGCGCTGATCATGTCGCCGAAGATTTCCCCGGCCACGAACCTTTGATAGGCATTCTCCACGTCGGCAAAATTGGCGGCCGCATTGTGCGCGGCTTTTTTCTTCGCTTCGGCGGTGGTTTCAGCGGCGATGGCCGCCTGGATGGCGGCGATCATGTCCACGCCGCGGGAGTCTTTATAAAACGAAACCTCGAAACGCGTGCCCACCGAAGTGCCGTCGCGCAGGTCCGCCGCGTCGGTGTTTTGCGCCGCGGTCACCGCCGCACCGCCGGCCAGCGCGGTCACCGCGCCGCTGTTCATCACGTCGCGCAGGAAAATGGCGAAGCGCTCCGCGGCATCCGAAGAGTTGATCAGAGCCGTCGCGGCATTCTGTGCGGCCGTTTGCGCCGCCGCCTGCGTGCCGCCTCCATTGATCGTCGCCGCGGCCGCAGCAGCGGCCGCATTCACCACCGCATCCACCGCCGCCGTCGCCTGCGCGTCACCGAAATCGAACACCACGCTGGCAAGGCGCTGCGCCGCTTGCGGCGGAAAGTTGCCGTAGAGCCGCTCGTCCGTCACGAGTGCGGCGTCGTTCTCCGACTGCGCCGTGCCGGCCTTGCGGTTCAGAATGGCCACCTGCTTGAGCAGGCTCACCTGACCCGCGCCATTGACGTGGAGAATGAGCCGGAGGTTGGCGGCGTCGAATGTTTTGGTCGTCACGGCCGGATTTGGAGCGCGCGGAATATTGGCGGCATCCAGCGGCACCGAGACCTCGTTGACGCCGTCGAGCCTGACTTCGCCGACCCACAGGCCGCGATAGGGGCTGGCCTGACCGAATGCTGCGCCCGGCAGGAGCAGACCGGCGGCCAGAGAAAGTGTGTGCTTCTTCATAAAAGGTGACTGCGTGAATGAGGTTATTGCTTTTCAAGGTCCTCGCGGCGTCCCAGCACCGGCACCCAGATTTCGGTTCCCATGTCGGTGCTGAATTTCAGCAGCGACACCTGCTCCGCGGCGGTCATCTCTGCCGTGCGCGCGGTGAAGGGCAGCGCCAGCCGTCCGCCCGCCTCCAGTGGCGGCATGGCCTGCTCCCATTGCTGCGCCGGCTTTTTGGCTGCGGCATACTTGACGATTTCTTCAGAATTCGCGCCGAGCACGCGCACTTGAATGGAGAGCGGCACCGGGCTCGTCTGGCCGGTCAGGTGCTCCATGTGCGGCGTCACCGGATGGCTGGTGTGATTGCGCAGGATAATCGTGTCGCCGGGGCTCACTTCCAGCATCGACTTTCCATTCAGGGCCTCGACCGAAAGCGGCCCCTGGTATTCCGAGCCGCCGCTGCAGTAAATCCAGAAAGCCTCGCCGGAACGCATCACCTCGGCAGCGGGATTCAGCACTTTGCGCCAGACGTTTTGCTCCAGCCGGTAGATGGCCTGATTGCGGTGGGCGGGAGAAGCCGCAAAAAACTCTCCAAACGACGGCGCACCCTGTTTCTTGACCCCAAACCCGGTCAGATTGAACGAGTCCGGCTGCCATTTGGTTCTCGCGAGGGTCACCATCCCGTCCACCCGCCACTCAAAGGCCCGGGTCGTGTGAATCAGATAGGCCTGATTGCCGTAAATCGCGTTGAGCGTTTTCAAAAAGGCATCCGGACGGTCCTCCGCGTACCAAACGCCCCAGCCCAGCCCCTTGAAAAGCTGGGACCCGGGGTTGGTGACGAACTGCAGCGGTGCCGCCGGCGGGAAGTAGGCCGCCACGATGTCCACCGGCTGTCCGGCAAAAACTTTCTCCGGCGCGGCGTCGAGGGGCTCCACTTCCAGAAAAACGGCGTTCCAGCCCTCTGTCAGGCTGATGATCTGCTGGCGCTTCATCACCAGCGGCTCCGCCGCCGGAGCGGTGGTCTGCGAAGCCGCGAGAATGGCGGAAAGCAGCACTGCGGTTGCGTGCAGGCGGGGCGTGCGGCGAAGCAGTGCGGCCCCGGCGGAGCGCAGCCTGCGGTTCAGTGAGGTGAACATGCTCATGATAGGCGCGGAATGGTTGAAGCTTGACGGACCGCGGCGGCGGTGCGCGCTCCGGTGGATTTGGCAGGAAAAAGCAGCGGCTTTCCACCGCGCAGGGCGGTTCCGGAGACGGCGGTGCCTGGCGTATGCAGACGGCGAAGCCGGCGGGCATCCTGACTGGAAGGCGGTGTGGCGGATCGCTTCATGCGGAACTGCAAGGAAGTACACAGCGATTGCCTTCTGGCGAGAAAATAATGCCGCCGCGCGCATTTTGTGCCTAACCTTTAAGTTGTGCCGCTTTTGGTACACGGCTCCGCCGGCCGTGCCGTCAATGTTGCCTCGCATGGCTGCGTGAATCAGTGATTTTCGGCCGGAGCCGGCGGCAGCTTCGCAGCAGGATGCGAACCAGGCTGCGCCTGAATCATTCCCTGCCGGCGTACTGTCGATCCTGGCAATTCCCGGGGTTCGTCATCCTGACGAATGGCCGGATGGAACGGGCCCGCTTCCACGACGGCCGGCGCGGCATCCGGACAGTTGAACGTCCGCTCAGACTGCGTAAACGATCCGGTGCATTCCAGTCATGCGCGCATTTCATTTCATCCGGGCGGCCTTTCTGCTGCCGTTCCTGACGCTTCCGGGCAAAGCGCAGACCCTTGCCATTCACGACGATATTCAGACGCATGCCGCGCTGACGAATACGACGGTCACGATGACAGGTCGTTCCGAACTGCGAATGGAGGACGGCACGGATCCTTTGCCGGGCAGTCTGGTGCACCTCAACTCGGAGGACGCGTGGATTCTCTTCACCGGCATCCGGCCCTCCGCGGTGCGGGATACTTTTCTCAGCCGCCTGCGGGTGAATGGCGCGGCGGCGGTGCTGGATGCCAATGTGCGCGTGGTGCAGTTCGGCGCGGGCGCGGTGGTGCTGCCGCACGATCCGGCGTTTCGCCCGCTGGAGATTTTCGATGACCGTTACTTTCGCGGCACGTCATGGAAACTGGCGCAGTATGCGGAGTACAACACGGCGTCGCTGGGCGAGCGCGCGGCGCGGATCAGTTCGTTCAAACTCAAGCGCGGCTACATGGCGACGTTTGCCGCGTCGGATGATGGCGTGAGCAACAGCCGCTGTTACATCGCGCAGGATGGCGACATCGAAGTGGGCCGGATGTTGCCGGCGCTGGATAACAGCATCCGCTTCGTGCGCGTCTTTCCCTGGCGCTGGGTGGGCAAGAAAGGCTCGTGCGATGTCTGGCCCGCGGACTTGAAGGCGGACTGGCACTACAACTGGAACATCGACCGCAACTCGGCGCTCGACTGGGAGTATGTGGCCATCAAGCAGCAGCCCTACTGGCCGGGCACCAACCAGGACTGGAAGGCCCGCGGGGTGAATCATCTGTCAGGTTTCAACGAGCCGGACAATCCCGTCGAGGATGCCTGGGAAAATTTGAACCCGCAGGGATCGGTGTCTGACGCCGTCGCGCGCACCGGCGAACTCGTGGGCACCGGCCTGCGCGTGGGCGCGCCGGCGGTGACGGATGGCGGCTACAACTGGATCACCAGTTACCTCAACCAGGCGGATGCCGCCGGCCTGCGCGTGGACTACGTGCCCATTCACTATTACCGCAGCAATGCCAGCAACGACCCGGCGTCCGCCGCCGGCGCGCTCTACAATTTCCTGAAGAGCATTCACGATGTCGCAGAGCGGCCCATCTGGGTCACGGAGTTCAACAACGGCGCGAACTGGACGAACGACGCTCATGACCCCGGCACCGGCGAGAACCGCGATGTCATCGAGGCCATGATCAACATGATGGACGCCACGCCGTGGATCGAACGCTACGCGATCTACAGCAACGTGGAGTGGTTCCGCGATACGCACTACGCCGAGGGCGGCCTCACGCCGATGGGCGCGATGTACCGCGACCATGTCGCGCCCATCGGGCACCGCCAGGAGCGGCGCGATTCCGAAATCTCCCGCACCACGCGCTATCGCTTCGACGGCAATACCCAGGATGACGGCGGCGCGGGGCAGGATCCGATCGTGGTTGGCACGCCGTCGTTCACCACGGGCCGGCATGGTCAGGCCATCGTGCTGGACGGCGTCAACGACTACCTCCAATTGCCGTCGAATGTGGGCAACAGCACCAACTTCACCTTCGCCGCATGGGTCTTCTGGAACGGCGGCGGCAACTGGCAGCGCATCTTCGATTTTGGCGACCTTCCGAATGTGAATGCCTTCCTGACCACAAGGGCCGGCTCCGGCGGCGGCACGCGCTTTGCCATCGCCAACGGAGGCGGCGAACAGCGGCTGGACGCGGCCACTTTCCCCGCCGGCGTGTGGACGCATGTAGCAGTGACGATCACCGGCGACACCGGCAAGCTCTTCATCAATGGCGCCATCGCGGACACGAACAGTTCGATGACGCTCAATCCCGGCGACCTCGGCGTGAAGTACAATTACCTCGGCCACAGCCGCTATGCCGCGGATCCGAACTTCAACGGCCGCATGGACGACGTGCGCTTCATCTCGTCCGCGCTGAGCGATGCCGAGGTCGCCGCGCTGGTGTCGGTCGCGCCGCTGTCGTTTGGCAGCGACATGCTCACCACGGCCACGGCCACAGTCTATCAGCCCTACAGTGCCACACTGGCGGGACTGGCCGCCGGCGGCACCGGTACCCTGACTTTCGACAAAACCGACGGCCCCGCATGGCTGCGGGTGGCGGCGGACGGCACGCTCAGCGGCACGCCCGCGGCGGCGGATGTCGGCGTGAACAAGTTCATGGTGCGCGTGACGGACGTCGCGTTCGGCACGCACATGGCGGAGCTTTCCTTGCTGGTACAAACTCCGGTCACTCCCGTGCCGGTGACGGTCAGTGCGAGCATCGCCTCCAGTTCCAACGACGCTGAGCAGGAGGCTGACGGCAGCGTAACGCTCAACAGCACGGACATTGAAATGACCGACGACACGGCGAACGGCGCGGGCGTGCAAACCGTGGGCCTGCGCTTCAGCATCGCCATCCCGCCCGGCGCGTTCATCTCTGACGCCCGCATTCAGTTCACCGCCGACGAGGATCAGAGCGAAGCCACTGACCTCACCATCGCCACGGAAGCCGCCGACAGCGCCGCCGCCTTCACCACGGCGGCCAACAGCCTGACCGCCCGCACGCGCCACGCGGTCACCGTCCCCTGGCAGCCTGCCGCATGGACCGCCGGCCAGATCGGAGCCGCGCAGCAAACGCCCAACCTCGCCGGACTCGCGCAGCCCGTGGTCTCGCGCACCGGCTGGCAGTCGGGCAATGCCATCGGCTTCATCATCACCGGCACCGGCCACCGCACCGCCGAGGCATGGGACAAATCCGGCGGTACGCCCGCGCGGCTCACCGTGACCTACTACACGCCATCACCTCTTTTCACGGCGACTTCGGTCATCAGCAGCAGCGCCAATGATGCCGAGGAGTCCGCCGCGGGCGACGTGAACCTCGACAGCACCGATCTGGAACTCGTGGCCGACGGCGCCCGCGGGAACCAGACCGTGGGATTGCGTTTTTCCCCGCTCGCGGTGCCGCGCGATGCACTGATCGCCAGTGCTTCCATCCAGTTCACCGCCGATGAAGCA
The DNA here is from genome assembly GCA_964523105.1 of uncultured Akkermansia sp. Taxonomy (GTDB): domain Bacteria; phylum Verrucomicrobiota; class Verrucomicrobiia; order Verrucomicrobiales; family V1-33; genus V1-33. The sequence continues at coordinate 142,835 of CAZFZN010000002.1, read as the reverse complement.
CAGAATGCGGCGACCTCGCTCATCATTCGCGCGCACGCGGCGGACAATGCGCCCGCTTTCACCACGATGGCGGGGAATCTCAGCAGCCGCCCGCGCACGGGAGCCTTCGTGCCGTGGGCTCCCTCTGCATGGGACACCGCGGACGAGCGCGGCGCACCGCAGCGCACTCCGGACCTCGCACAGGTCGTGCAGGAGGTGGTCTCGCGCACGGCATGGAACAGCGGCAACGCCCTCGCCATTGTTATCAATGGCAACGGTCACCGCACGGCCGACGCCTTCGACGACACCAGCGCCCAGCCCGCGCAGCTCACTGTGAATTACTACACCGAAGTCCCGCAATTTACCTACGCGCGCTGGGCCACGGACTTTCCGGCACTCGGCCCCGCCACTCTTGACGACGACGGAGACGGTGCGCCCAATTTCATGGAATACTCGCTGGGAACGCATCCGCAGGATGCAGACCAAGCTCCGGCCGCGCAGCTCCTGCCGGACGGCACGCGGCTCAATTTCCTCTGGCAACATCCCGCCACCGCCCTCCAGGCAATTTATCAGCCCGAGTGGGCCGACACTCTGTCAGGCCCGTGGTCCACCGCCGGCGTGATTACAGAGATCATCGCCGACGACGGCGCCTGGCGCACGCTGCGCGCTACACTCCCGGCCGGCAGCGGGAGGCGATTTGTCAGGCTGCGGCTTTCGCTTCAGCAGGGATTCCGCTGAGACCAGTGCAGCAGCGGGATGCGGCGGTCCGAATCCGCCGGGGAATCGATGGCTTCGTCCACATGCGGGCACACGTCCTCCCCAGGATCGGGAGCCTCCCGCGCGGCTGTTTCCTGAGCGGCGGAATACTTCCTGTGGTCGCGAGCCGGATTTCGCAGGTGCACGGCCTGCCCCTCCCCCAGGGAATGCCAGGTTGGCGTGGGGGGGAGGGAACGGCCGGGCCGGTCCGTGAGTGCTGAGGCACAGAACGCGGGTTATGGTTTCCTCAAAAAAGCCGGACGTGCCGGTTCCTCCACGGAAACCGGCACGTCTCCTCCCTTTGCCCGCAGGAGGCATCGATGGCGGCCCGCAGCCTGCCGGACTTCCTCAACATTGGCGTTTTCCTCCAGCGGCCACAGGTGGTTTTCGAGGATGAAATTGGCCACATCCGCCCGGTCCGGCGGACGGATGTCCGCGGGGGCGGTGGAACTGCCGGGAAGCTGCACCTCATGCAGGTCGTTCGCATACTTGCCGCTGTTCAGCGGGGGCGGGGGAGGCAGGCGGAATTGCGCACCGGAATCCATTCCAAAACGAGTGACGAGGCCCCAGCCGGGAAGGGAAGCCGGAGTGAACGCTGGCGGTGCCGGCTGCCAGTCGCCCGGAGCTGTTCCCGGAGTATAGGGAACGCTTTGTGCCGTGGCCGAGCCGTCGTTCGTGCGCAGCTGCAGCAAGGCGGCCGAAGCCGCCTCGCCGGCCGCGACGCCGGGATCCTCCTCCGGGCCGTCTGGAATCGCGGCGAGGGATGCCGCCCGGGCAGCGTCAAGTGACCCGGCATTGCCGGGATGGAACGTGATCAGCGTGCGGTAAGCTGCCGCCACGGCTGCCGCTTCGACGGAAGCTCCGGCCGGTGCAATGACCGTCCCAAGATAAGGCTCAAAGTCACCGGTGATGGCATTGACAGTCTCGAAAACTGACAATTGCACCATGGCGCCGGCGCGTGACTGAAAGTGAGGATTGGCCGCCGGGACGGTGTCCTGCACGATGAGGTTCCAGTCGGTGACGGCGTCAGCCGAGGCGGGTGTGGTGAGCAAAGTTCCCAGTGCCGCTAGCGCCAGGAGAAGAACCGTTCGTCCGCCCGCGCGCGAGGAGTTCCCGATGCGGCGGGGCGCGCGTGTTGCCGCGCTGATTGATTGATGGAAGGCGTGGTTCATGTTTTGTCGCGTTTTGGTTGGAGTGTGGCGCGGACCCGTCCCCGCAGTTTTCTGCGAATGAGGTCCGCGGAGGGAATGCCTCCAACCGGTTCCGCGACGGATGCCGGCCAAACCGGCCAGGTATTTTCAAACTGCTGCCTGCGCCTGCACTTTTGCCGCAGACTCCTCCTCCGCGCTACTTCGTCCCGATGGCTTCGATTTCAGCCTCCAGCATCTTCGCCTCCGCGGTCAAGTCCACGGAATGGTAGGCCGTCACGAGGGCTTTCATCGCGGCGAGCAGGCGCGGATCGCCGACGGGAAGCTTTGTTCGCGCCAGGGTGAGCGCCTCCTCACCGAGTTTGATCGCTTGGCGGGCGCTGCCATCAGCCGCGCAGGCGGCGGCCAGTTCGATCATCGCCGCAATTGTCTCCGGCGCGTCAGGCCCCTTGGAATTGCGCACAAGCTCGAGGTTGTCCTCCAGCGTTTTCCTCAGCTGAACGGTACCGGTGACCGGTGGTATGGGATCGGAAGACCGGGAGATGGATGTTCCGGATGTTTCGGGAGAAGTCTGGAGGCGGGAGGGCGGATCCTCCTGGCCTGCAGCGGCCTGGCAGTCAGCCAGACTCTGCGCGGCAGCCGCTGTGACTATGTGTCCCGGCGGCAGTGCTGATTTTGACCTCAGAAGTGCCTTTTGGGCGAGAGACACCGCATCCATATGTCTTCCGAGAGCCGAGTAGGATCTGGCCAGATTGCTCATCGTGGTGATGGCAAGGGGGTGGCTGCTTCCAGGATTTATCTGCTGCAGGGACAGCGCCTCTTCATTCAGACGCACAGCTGTTGTGTAATCGCCGTTGAGATGGCGGATGCCAGCAAGACTCCCGAGGGCCTGGCTCGTGAGCGGATGCCCCGGCGGCAACCGCACGCGGCAGCCGGCAACGGCCTCCTCACACAGCGTAAGAGCTTCCGCGTATCTGCCCAAAGCCACATAACTCTCGCTGAGGCCGACAAGGTTGCTGATAGTTGCCTGGTTCCCGGGGCCGAGTTCTTCAGAGAGGGCTTCCCGCACTTCTTCGCGCAGCCTGGCGGCCTCAGCGTGATGGCTGAGGCCGGTATGGCAGGCGGCCATATTCGCTTTCGCCGAGGCGACAATCGCCCGGTCGCCGTCCGGCATGGCAAGCACCTCTTCAAACAACGGGAGTGCTTCGGCATAACGTCCCTGGTTGATCAGAACGCCTCCCAGGTTGTTCATAGTGATGAGCGTATCCGGATCCGGGTCCACCTTTGATTTGCGCAACGCGAGAATCTCCTGGTGCAGGCTGATGGCCTCTTCGTACCGTCCGAGTGCCTGCCAGCTAAGGGCCACACCATTCCTGCTGAGCAGTGTGTCCTGATGAAGGGGACCAAGTTCACGCTCGAACAGGCTGGCTGCCCGCCGGAACAATTCCCCGGCGGTGCCCGGCTCTCCCAAATAGTGAAATGTTTGCGCCATCGTCAGATGCAGGCGCGCCTGAATCAAAGGCGCTTCGGGAAATTCTGATTCTATTTGAGGCAGAGCTGCCTCTATCGCGCGCCGCAGGGTCACGTCGTGACCAAGGCCGCCCTCCTGGCCGTCCGGGCGGGCGGCGAAGAATACTTTCTTCTCAAAGAATTGGATGATTGCTTTTGTTTCACTGTCTCGCAGGATCGCAAACTCCTTCGCCTTGCGCTCGGTCTCCGCCCGTGCAGCTTCCGATCTGCGGGCCTCCCCGGCGCGCGCCATTGCGATGGTCGTGCCCACGATTCCTCCGGTGAGAGTGATCAGAATTAATGATGCGGCCGTTACCGATCCCCTGTGCCGCCGCACAAACTTGCGCAGCCGGTAGGCGGTCGAAGGCGGACAGGCGAGGACCGGCTCGTTGGCAAGGTAGCGCTGCACATCGAGCGCGAAGCCGTTGGCCGTTTCGTAGCGGCGGCTGCGGTCCTTCTCCAGGGCCTTCATCACGATCCAGTCGAGTTCGCCGCGCACCAGTTTTGTCAGTCTGTCCGGCGCGGTGTCCCGCAGTGCGGAGATGGAGGGCAGGGAATCCTTCGACTCGCTTAGTCGCGTGCTTGGTTTCGGCGGCTCCTCTTCGCGGATGATGCGCCGGATTTCGTCATACGCGGCCTCTTTAAACCGCTCACGTGCGAATGGGGTGGCCCCGGTGAGCAGTTCATACAGCAGCACGCCCAGCGAATAGATGTCGCTGCGGGTGTCCACGTCGAGGGAACTTTGTCCGGCCTGCTCCGGTGACATGTAGAGCGGCGTGCCGATCATTTGGGCGAGGCCCGTGAACAGTGTCTGGTCCGTCAGTTCCTGCCCCAGCGCCTTGGCGATGCCGAAATCGATCACTTTCACCACCGGTCTGGTGTCGTGCATGGCCACGAGGATGTTGGACGGCTTGAGATCGCGGTGAATGATCCCTTTCTGATGCGCGTGCTGCACGGCGTGGCACACCTGGAGAAAGAGATCGAGCCGCTCGCGGGGTGGGAGATGCTGCTGATCGCAGAACTCCGTGATAGGCACGCCTTTGACCAGCTCCATCACGAAGAACGGCCGGCCGGAAACGGAGACCCCGCCGTCGTGGACGGTGGCGATATTGGGATGGTCCATGATGGCCAGCGCCTGTCGCTCGGCCTCGAAGCGCGCTAGCACCTGGCGGCTGTCCATGCCCGGCTTGAGAATCTTCAGTGCCACGCGGCGGCGCAGCGGACGCTGCTGTTCGGCCACCCACACCGTGCCGAAGCCGCCCTCGCCGATCGGTTCCAGCAGTTTGTAGGCGCCAAGAAGCTCGCCGGACTTCTCCTGTGCGCCGCCAATGATCGTTGCGGCCTCCTGCGACGGAGTTGCTTCGGCCGTTTTCAGATACTCGGCCCCCGCCGCCTCAACGTTCAACAACTGCTCCACTTCGGCCCGCAGCGCCGTGTCGCCGCCGCAGGCTTCGTCGAGAAACTTCCGGCGTTCGTCCCCCGGCGGCAGTTCGCTGGCGGCGGCGAAGATCGCGATGAGCGGATTGGCTATGGAGCGGGATTCATTCATCGGCGGAATTGCGGGGCAATTTAGAACGATTGAGAGTCGGCTGACCATCTAAATTCTCCCGCGCGGGAATCGCGCGGCCGAGACCGCCGGAGGTTCCGGGGTCTCGGCTGCAGGACGGTCAGTGGATGGATTTCATTTAACGGATGTCGTCACGGCGTTGGAGGCGGGACTCTCCTGCCCGTTGACGTTGACCGCCGTGACCCGGTAGGAATACTTTACTTTGCGGATCACCGACTTGTCGGAGTAGGCGGTTCCGGCGTTGATTTGCGCGATCTGCATGAACGCACCGCCGTTGGCCGAGCGATAGATCCGATTCCATGCGATCTCGGGACTGGTGGACTGCCTCCAGCTCAACTGCACGCTTTTCGCGCCTCTGGGCACCGAGGCTGCGAGCGATGCGGGCGCGACCGGCGGAGCCAGCGGTTTGGCGGTGATTTCGTATGAATTTGGCGACTCATAAGTACCGTTCACGGACGAGACGACGTAGTAATAGCGCGTGCCATTGATGGCCGACAGATCATCGAACCAGGTGTCGGCAACAGCGGCGATGGTCGTGTAAGGCCCGCCGCTGACCGTGGCGCGTTTTACGAGATAGCCGGAAGCGAAATACACGGGAGTCCATGACAGGGACACCGATCCATTCCCCGCCGAGGCGTAAACTCCCGGAGCCACGGGAAGCTGTGGAGCGGGCGGTTCGGTGGATGGCGTCAGCACCACATACTGGTCGGGAGTTGCATAGACGAGGATTTGGCCGGAGGCATTGATACCACGGCTTTCGACCAAACTGCCGGGATGCGCATACACGCTGGAGGATGTCAGCAGGACATTGAGATCACGGGCACCGGAAACGCTGTCCCACACCCAGGCGGTGGAAGTCCACTGGTCGCCGTCGAACGTGTATCCCGCGACGACGCCTGCGTTGTTGATGCCGGTGGCGAAGGCATGGCCCCAACTCACGCCGGCCGCATCCAACCAGATTGTGTTCACCCCGTCCCACAAAGTGGCATAAGGATAGGAATTGCCACTGACGACACCGGAATCATTGATGTCATATGCCGCGCTGTAAAGTTCCCCCAGAGTGGTCATGGTCCCCGTGAGGCCGTTTGGCGCTGCGGGCGTCCAGCGGGCGGCGTTCCATGCTGCGCTCCCCGAATCGATGGCGCTGCCCGCCCAGGATACCGCCACGCGTCCGGAACTGTCGATGGCCCGCGCCCATGTTTGCGCACCGCTCACCGGCGGTATGAGTTTGGCCACGGAGTTTCCCTGCCATATGACCGCCTGGCGTCCTTCGCCGGAAGTCGTTGGCGTATAAACATGACCCACCACATTGCCGGCATCGTTGATGGCCCATGCGGCGCTGTAACTTGTCCCGCTGACCGTCGCCAGTTCCCTGACTGTTCCGTTTTCCCAAAGGCAGGCATGGTGCAGGTAACTGCCATCCGTCCTGAGTGAAGCACAGGCGCCGACGACCTGCCCGACATTGTTGAGGCCCCTTGCCCAGCCGGACACCGTGCCGGGCAGCAGCGGCAGCAGCGAGAACGTGCCGTTGTGCCACACCGCCGGCTGCTCGCGGCCGCCCGGTTGGGTGTAGCCCCCGGAGACCTGACCAAGGTCATTGATGGCGTCGGCCCGGAAGGAAGCACCTGCGGGGACCAGAATATCGGTTGGCGAAAAATTATGCGCACCGGCCCGCAGGGCGAGCAGCAGCGAAATGAGGAGAGCTGAAAAAGCCCGCGCACGGCGGGCGGAGCGTTGATATGGGTGGTGTGTGTTCATGGTTTGAGTTTCCTTTCAATCCAGACCGCGACGCGGCGCGGCAAAACCCGCCAGAAAGTTTTGCCGATCACGCTTGCCCGGAAAATGCTGGTGTCATGATGTGGCGCCGGCACGAAGAAGCCTGCCCGTGCTGGTCAGGGGGCGATTCTTGAAGACACACACTCATGCCTGCGGCATGAGGCCGTGCTATGTTGTCTTCTGCACTTCGCGGAAGATCCATGCCCGGGCGAACTTCCAGAGGCGTTCCACCGTGCGGAGAGAGACTCCCAATTCCTCCGCGACCTCCTCCTGCGACAGGCCTGTGAAATAGCGCAGTTTTACGACTTCCGCGGACCGCTCATCCACTTTCGCGAGGCGGTCGAGCGCTTCATCGAGCGCAATGATTGCGTCCGCCGGCAGCGGCAGCGGCACGTCCACTTCGTCCACATCCACCCGCTCGAGTCTTCCGCCGTGCTTGAGCCGCTTTTTGCGCCGCGCGGATTCCACAAGAATGCGCCGCATCGCCTCCGCCGCCGTGGCAACGAAGTGGTCCTTATCCTTGATGCGTTCCAACTCCCCCGGTTTGAGCAGGCGCAGCCATGCCTCATGTACCAGTGCCGTTGGTTGAAGCGTGTGGCCGGGCGCCTCGCGGGCCATCTTGTGCGCCGCCAGCCGCCGGAGTTCTTTATAAACCAGCGGCAGCAGGCTTTGGGCATTCCTGCAGTCACCCTTGTCGAGCACTTGAAGAATATGGGTCAGGTCTTCCATGAGGCTGCGGCCGAGTCCGGGTTTGAGAATGCAGGGTTCGGGCGTATCAGTCTATCATGGATTCTCCATGTTTCCGCAACTTCTCCTCCCAGGGTTCCGGGTAAATCGGCGGCGGGCATGGAGGCGGGCGGGCCGGTCATAATCATGACGCAGCCATTTCGGTGACGGAAGGTGACCCGGTTGAATTGGTGCAGGTTCAAAACTAAACGGGCGTCACGGCTTTGCGGAGGAAGCAAGCACGATCAAAATCGCCGCCAGCAGGCAGAGCGCGCCGGCCATGCGCCACGCAAAAACGCGTGCGCCCAGAGTTCGCTCGGCATTGCCAAACCAGTGGCCGGCGAGCCAGACGATGACGATGCTCCACAGGCCGCGGGCGCTGTACATCACATTCGCCGTCGTCGCCTGCGCGTAGAGCGCGATGGAGGAAACGAGCATCAGCGCCTGCACGGCGAGGCAGACTGCGCCCGTCAGCATCCAGCGTCCGGCGGACGGGGAAATGTCGCCGCTGCCGCGCGGCAGCAGCAGGGTGCAGGCCGCGGCAATGAACATGGTGATGGGAAGATACCGTCCGAGGCCCCACGCGGCGGACCACTTCTGCACCAGCACATCGAAACAGGCATAGCAAAGTGCCGCCGAGGCTGCGAGCAGAATGGTCAGGCCCGTGCGGTCGTGCGGCCGGCCGGGGCGGATGTTCAGCAGGGCGATGGCGATGCTGCTCAGCAGAGCGGCGATCCACAGTTGCGCCTTGAGCGGCTGCTGCACGAGCAGTGTGGTGAGCAAGGCGACGAAGATGATCTTCAATCCCATCACCGGTGTGGCCACGGAGACATCGCCAATGCGCAGCGACAGAACGGTGAGCACCTGTCCGGCCACAAACAGCAGCGCCACCACTGCCGGCTGCCACAGCGCGGCGGTGGAGGGGATGGTGCCATCGCAGAACAGCAGCGGCGCGAACACCACGGCTGCGGTGAAATTGCACGTCCGCGTGGAGCGCCAGACATCCGCGCCCAGTTCGCCGGCGCGTTTCAGAAAAAGAGCCGCAAACACATAGACCAGCGCACTGCACGACGGGAGGATGAGGTGCAGCGGGCACAACGGGGCGGGGGAGGCCATGCCGTTCCGTGCAGGGCGCAGGAGATTTCGCAATTCGTCTCCTGCCCCCGCTGCCGGCCCGCCGCAGCGGCCAAATCGCTAACTGAGCACGCCGGTGACGACATCGCCCTCCACGTCGGTGAGCCGGTAATCGCGTCCGCTGTGGCGGAATGTCAGGCGCTCGTGATTCAGTCCCATGAGATGCAGGATCGTGGCGTGGAAGTCATGCACATGGACTTTATCGCGCGCCACGCGCACGCCGTAGTCGTCCGTCTCGCCATAAACGATGCCCGGCTTCACGCCTGCCCCGGCGAGCCATGAACTGAAGGCCCAGTTGTGGTGCTCACGGCCGGGATTGTCCGGGGTGTTGTTGAAAGGCGTGCGTCCGAATTCCGTGGTCCACACCACCAGCGTATCTTCGAGCAGGCCGCGCGACTTCAGGTCGCGCAGCAGACCGGCGATGGGCTGGTCCACATACTTCGCCAGCGGCACGTGCTCCTGCATGTTGCCGTGCGAGTCCCAGTTTCCTGAGGAACCGGTGTCGATGAGTTCCACGAAACGCACACCGCGCTCCACCAGCCGCCGGGCGGCGAGGCACTGCCAGCCGAAGCCTGTCGTTTGGCCGCGCTGCAACCCGTAGAGCCCGAGCGTGGCGTCGGATTCCCTGGAGAAATCGAAAACGTCAGGCACCGCCATTTGCATGCCGAAGGCGGTCTCGAACGAACGCAGCCGCGCCTCCAGCACGGAGTCGCCCTGACGGTTTGCCAGATGGCGGCGGTTCAGTACCGCGAGCGCTGCCAGTTCACGCTCCTGCTGGGTGTGCGGGGTGCGGGGCGCGATGTTGGCCACGGGCTCCGCTCCCGGCACCACGAGCGTTCCCTGATTGACGGCCGGCAGGAAATCCGAGGCCCAGACCTGCGAGCCGGCGTAGGGAGTTTTTGGAGCCAGCACGATGAACGACGGGAGGTTGGCGTTCTCCGTTCCCAGACCATAACTGACCCAGGAGCCAATGCTGGGGCGTGCGAACGCGAACGAACCGGTGTGCATGCCGAGCGTGGCGTTGTAGTGATTCGAGTGCGAAGTGTTCATCGAGCGGATGAGCGCGATGTCGTCCACGCACTGCGCCATGTGAGGAAACAGTTCGCTCACCTCCGTGCCGCACTGGCCGTGCTTTTTGAAGTTCCAGCCCGGTCGCTTGAGAAAGATGCGTTCGTAGCCGGGCCGGTTCTCGATTTCCGGATGGTTCAGCTTCACCTCCTTTCCGTGATCGGCGGTGAGGCGCGGCTTGGGGTCCCACGTGTCGATGTGCGAAACGCCGCCGCTCATGAAGAGAAAGATGACGCGCTTCGCTTTGGCGGGAAAGTGAGGGTGGCCCGCGGAGGCGGCGAGCAATTCGGAAACCAGGCCGGGAAACAGAGCCGAGCCGGCGACCAGCGAGCGGAGGAAGTGGCGGCGGTTAGTCAACATAGAGCAGTTCGTTGGTGCCGAAGAGAACTCGGAGCCATGCGGCCCACTTCTCGACGGTGCGCTCCGGTTCAGTCAGGCTGGGGATGGCGTCGCCCGTGGCTTCCAGAAACGAGGTCATTAGCGTGCGTTCCTCCTCCGTCGCGGCCCGGCCATAGAGTTCCCGCGCGGCCAGATCCATGCGGGAGGCGTCATCCGGCGCCGCTTTGACCAGTCGCGCCGCCATCGCTTTGGCCTGGGAGTGAACGAACGGGTCGTTGAGAAAATAGAGCGCCTGAGTGGGGACGGTGCTCTGCGTTCGTACCGGCGTGCTGGCATTCGGATCCCCGGCATCGAAGAGCGCGAGGAACGGATGCCGCTGGGTGCGCTGGACCATCAGATAGACGCTGCGTTTGTTGTGGTCGTAAACGGCTTTGAAGGGATTGTGCTGCGTGAAGCCCCAGGAGGATTCAGGTGGGAAGGGATGCGCTCCGCCGGGTGTGCGGTCGAGATTTCCGCCCAGCATGAGCAGCGTGTCGCGCAGTTCCTCCGCGGTGAGACGGCGGCGGGGGAAGTCGGCGCGCTGCCATGCGGCACTGGTCAGGATCAGCCGGTGCATGGCTTTGAACGACCAGCCGCTGCGGATGAATTCGGCGGCGAGATAATCCAGCAGCTGGCGGTTCGCCGGCGGTGCCCCGCGGGTGCCGAAATCGTTCGGCGTGCTCACGATCCCTTCGCCGAAGTGGCCCTGCCAGATGCGGTTCACCATGACGCGCGCCGTGAGGTCGCGCGCGGCTCCGCGGGTCAGCCAGTCGGCCAGCTCACGGCGCCCGCTGCCGGCGTGGTCAGGAATCAGCATGCCGCCGAGAATGTCAGGCAGCTTGCGCGGCACGACCTCGCCCGGGTCTTTGGGCTCGCCTTTCTTCTGCAGGGGCACGTTCACCGGTTTCGCGTCGGCCACGGCGAGCGCCAGTTCCGGCTGCGGCTCGCGGGCCGAGACTTCCTGCTTCGTTCTGACCGCGGCAAGATGCGCCACAGCGAGCGGGCGCTGCCTTCCCAGCACTGCTGTGATCGACGGACGGCGCTCCAGCTTCCACGCCACTCCGTCACCGCCGGGGTCGATTTCGGTGACTTTCAGGCTGACCCTCAAGCGGCCGGCCACGGGGCTTTGCCACGCCACGGCGATGCCGCCGCGCGGCCCGGGATGCAGCGCCACGCTGCGCGGCGGCAATGTCACCGTTTGGAACTTAGTGATTTCGCCGCGGGTATTGACCAGCAGCGACGGCCAGAGGTCCGCGCCGCGCCAGGCCGACAGGCCGGGCGTCTTTTCAAAATCCGCATCAAACTGCACGCACTGCCGCGGCTCCCGCTCCGTGTCCATGATCCACCACCCTTGAGCCGGCTTGCCCGGTGCGTCGATGAAGGCATCCGTCAGGCTCCACTGACGCTGCGCGCCTTCCATTTCCGTGATCGTCCATTCCACGCCGGTGGCATCGCCGCCGAAATTGGCCTGCGGGAGAATCACAAGCTGCAGCATTTCGCCGTTGGTGACTTCGATGAGACCGGCGTTTCCCTCTCCAGGAAAAACCGACGCGGCTCCCGGTGTCAGGGTGCCTTCGGCGATCAGCGCGGGCGTTGAGTTCTTGAATTCTCCCGCCAGTGCAGTCAGCGCCGCCTCTTTGTCCTGCAGGTTTGCATTGGCGGCGGCGAGTTCCGCCTCCCACTGGGCGCGGGCTCGCGTGCTTTCGACAGTAGGGATGATCGCCATGTCCCTCGATCTCGGCGTCTTTTCACAGCCGGTGAATGGAAAGCGTGTGCTCTGGAGAATGCCGTAGAGTCCGTAATAGTCGCGCATCGACACCGGATCGTATTTGTGATCATGGCAGCGCGCGCAGCCGAGGCTCAGCGCGAGGAAGGCCTTGCCCATGGTGTCGAGAGTGTCTTCGAAGGTCAGGTGGATGTCTTTTTCGATGTCGAATCCGAAGCGGCGCGAGACGGCGAGAAAGCCGGTGGCCACGATTTTGTCGGCCGCCTCCTCCGGCGGACCGCCGGCGGCGAGAAGATCTCCGGCGATTTGCCAGCGAATGAATTCATCGCCGGGCAGGTCGTCGTTGAAGGCCTTGATGACCCAGTTCCGGTAACGCCATGCGTGCGGCATGGGAATGTCCGCCGTCTCGCCGGCGGTGTCGGCATAACGCACGACATCGAGCCACCCGCGGCCCCACTTTTCACCATAGGCGGGCGAAGCGAGCAGTCGGTCGATGGCCGTATGGAACGCCGCGGGAGAAGCGTCGGCCAAAAATGCATCCAACTCGGCCACGGCGGGCGGCAGTCCTGTCAGGTCGTAAGTCAGTCGGCGGAGCAGCGTGCGCCGGTCCGCGGCCACCGGCCGGGCGTGCTCCGCAAACACAAACCGGTCCACCACGGACTCGGTGTCCCGCGCCTCCGGCGGCACGGGCGTCCCGAGGGGCTCGAACGCCCAGTGCGGAGCGGCGAAACTGAGTCCGGCGCTGCATGCCAGGATGGTGACGGCAGGGAAATTCATGGGCGGCGGCGAACGCCGGGAACCTTACGCAGAGAAAGGGGGCGGTTGTTCATGCGGAATCTCATCCCTGCGGCGGCGGCCTGAATCATGGCTTGGCATTCCGCGTTTCACAGCCAGTGTCAGGGCTTTTTTCATCCCATGCTTCCCCAGCCCGTCGATTCCAATGCTCCTCCGCCCGGTACGTGGCCGCTGTTCACCGTGCGCGGCATCCGGGTCTTTCTCCACTGGTCCTGGATTCTCGTGGCCGTGTATCACATCAACAAAGGGAAGGGGATGTATCCTCACATCGGCTGGGACATTGCGGAATACGTCACGCTGTTCGGCATCGTCCTGCTGCATGAGTTCGGACACGCCTTCGCGACGCGGCAGGTGGGAGGCACGGCGAATCAGATTCTGCTCTGGCCGTTCGGCGGCATCGCCTACGTGCAGACGCCCCCGCGGCCGCGCGCCTACCTTTGGGCCATCGCGGCCGGGCCGCTGGTGAATGCCGTGCTCTGGCCGCTGCTCTATGTTCTTTCCAAGTACCTGTGGTCGGGTGTCACCGATCAGTATCTCGAAGAGGGGGGCGATCCCCTGCGCCTCTACACGGCACTGTTTGTGCAGACCATCCACTGGATCAATACCGCGCTGCTCATCTTCAATTTGCTTCCCATCTTTCCCATGGATGGCGGTCAAATCCTGCGCGGGCTGCTGTGGTTGAAACTCGGGCCACTGAAGAGTCTCTCCATTGCGGCGTGGACCGGGCTGATCATCGGCGGGGCGCTGCTGGTTTATGTTCTGGTGGCATATCAGAGCATCTGGATGGCGCTCGTGCTCGGACTGATGCTTTCCCAGTCGTGGCGGACGATTCAGCAGGTGCGGATGATTCAAAAGGAACTGCCCGGGCGGCGGCCGAATGCGTAACGCCGTGCGCTTGAGCGCGAGCGATGGTTCGTTCTGCATGGCGGACCATGAAAACGATCCTCACTGCTCTCACACTGCTCACGGCCACGCTCCAGGCCGCCATCCGCACGGAAATGGTCGCTTATAAAGACGGCGAAACGGAACTCGAAGGCTTCGTCGCGTGGGACGACAGCGTCTCCGGCGCGCGGCCCGGCGTGCTGGTGGTGCATGACTGGACCGGTCTGCAGGACTATGCGAAGGACCGCGCCAAACAGCTCGCGGGGCTGGGCTACGTGGCGTTCGCGGCGGATATCTACGGCAAGGGCGTTCGGCCGGTGGATCCGAAGGAGTGCGCCGTCTGTGCCGGGAAATATCGCAAGGACCTGCCGCTCCTGCGCAAGCGCGTGGTGCTCGCCATGGACCAGCTCAAGGCACGCAAGGAAACCGACGCCACCCGGCTCGGAGCCATCGGCTATTGTTTTGGCGGCACCTGCGTGCTGGAACTGGCCCGCAGCGGCGCGGATGTGCGCGGCGTCGTCAGCTTCCACGGCGGTCTGGCCACCACCATGCCGGCGGAACCGGGCACGATCAAAGCCCGCATCCTCGTCTGCCACGGCGGCGCGGACGAACATGTGAACAAAGAAGTGCCCGCCTTCAAAGAGGAGATGGAGAAGTCCAAAGCGAAGATGGAATTCGTCACCTACGAAGGGGCGCTCCACGGCTTCACCAAGCCCGGCGGAGCTTACCAGGAAAAGGCCGACAAGGAGTCCTGGGCGGCGATGCAGAAGTTCTTCAAGGAAGTCTTGGCCAAGTAGCGGCGGTCAGAGCGCTGTCGCCACTTTGATGTCGCCGAAGCCCTTGGTGCCGTCGTCGTTGCGAATCGGTTTGGTGATGATGTCCTTGTAGGTCATGCCGCCGGGAATCATCGGCAGCACGTGCTCCGTGTAGGGCACCATGATGTCGAGCACATAGGGCGTCTTCGCCTCCAGCATGCGTTTGATGGCGGGAACGACTTCCTCCTTTTTGAAAATGCGCTCGCAGGGCACCTCGAAGGCCTCGCACATCTTGACGTAGTCGGGATAAATATCCTTCGGTGCATGGAGCTTGCCGAGGAAGGTGTGGGCGCGGTTGGATTTGTATTTCAAATCCTCCCACTGCACGACCATGCCGAGGTGCTGATTGTTCAGGATGATGGCCTTGACAGGAATGCTCTCCGCCACGGCGGTGGCGAGTTCCTGGATGTTCATGAGGAACGAGCCGTCGCCGTCGATGTCCACCACTTCCTTGTCAGGAAAGGCGCACTTGGCTCCCAGTGCAGCGGGCAGACCGTAGCCCATGCTGCCAAGGCCGAGACTGGTCACGAGACGCCGCGTCTTGTCGAAATGATACCACTGCGCGGCCCACATCTGGTGCTGGCCCACGCCCGTGGTGATAATGGCATCGCCTTTGGTGATTTCGTAGAGCTTTTCGATCACGTACTGCGGAGCGATGCAGCCCGGCTCCTCTTCGTAGGACATGGGGTGCTCTCCGCGCCAGACGGCGACCTGTTCACGCCACGCTGCGTAGTGCTCCCAGCCGGACTTGCGCCGCTTCCATCCGGCCTTGTCGAGCAGGGCGTTGAACTGTTTGAGCGCGTCCTTGATGTCCGCCTGGATGGGCAGCAGCGCGGGCTTGTTCTTGTTCAGCTCGGCGTTGTCGATGTCGATGTGGACGATCTTGCCGTGCTCGCAAAACTTGTCCACCTTGCCGGTGACGCGGTCGTCGAAGCGCACGCCGAATGCGAGCAGGAGATCGGCTTCATTGGCGGCATTGTTGGCGGCCACGCTGCCGTGCATGCCGAGCCACTTGAGCGAGAGCGGATGCGTCTCCGGAAAGCAGCCGACGCC
Source organism: uncultured Akkermansia sp. (assembly GCA_964523105.1). GTDB lineage: Bacteria > Verrucomicrobiota > Verrucomicrobiia > Verrucomicrobiales > V1-33 > V1-33. The sequence goes on along the minus strand of CAZFZN010000002.1, from coordinate 127,523 downwards.
CATGAGAGTGCTGGTGCACGGAATGCCGGTGCGCTCGGCGAATTCGAGCAGTTCGTCGCAGGCTTCGGCGCTGATGATGCCGCCGCCCACGTAAAGCACCGGCTTTTTCGCCGCCAGGATGAGTGCGAGGGCCTCCTTCACCTTGTCAGGGCACGCGGGCATTTCCGGCTTGTAGCCGGGAAGGTTGATCTTGTCGGCGAACCACAGCTTCACCTTCGCCTCCTGCACGTCCTTCGGCATGTCGATCACCACCGGACCGGGGCGGCCCGTCTGAGCGATGTGAAACGCCTCCTTTACGATGCGCGGGATCTCGTTCGGATCCGTCACGAGATAGCTGTGCTTCACGATCGGCAGCGTCACGCCGAAGAAGTCCGTCTCCTGAAACGCACCGCGTCCGATCATGAACGTCGGCACCTGGCCGGTGATGGCCACGAGCGGCGTGCTGTCGAGATAGGCGTCGGCGATGGCGGTGACCATATTCGTCGCGCCGGGACCGCTGGTGCCCATGCACACGCCGGCCTTGCCGGTGACGCGCGCATAACCTTCCGCGGCGAAACTGCCGCCCTGCTCGTGACGCGGGAGCACGGTGCGGATTTGTTTCGAGCGCGTCAGCGCCTGGTGGATCGGCATCGAGGCGCCGCCCGGATAGGCGAAAATCAGGTCCACGCCCTCGCGCTCCATGCACTTCACCAGTACGTCCGCTCCCGGCATCAGATCGCCTTCGACCGCTGCGGCGGGCGCGGCGGGTTTACTGGACTTGGACTTGGTGGCTTTGGCTTTGCTGCTCATGGGGTTCGGGTAAAAGGGCGCGCATCGTAGGGGCCTTTCCCGGGGTGACAACCCGGAGTTTGCATCTCCTGCAGCCGATGCGGCACGTCTCCGCCCCGGCCTCACGGTATGTAGAGAAACTCACTCAGCCCGAAAAGAGCCTGGCAGTAGTCGGTGAGCGCTTCGCGCGCCGGATCCGCCGCGCCGCTGTCGCGATGCATCGCAGTTTGCTTCTCAAGGAACGCGGTGACGGAGGCAATTTCGTCCGGTCGCGGCGGGCGGCCCAGCACGGTGAGGCTGGCGTTGCGAATGGCGGCGGCCGGATCGCCGGGGTTCAGCTTTGCGGCGAGGGCGGCGGCCCAGGCGCGCGATTGCGGGCTGTTCATGAGAAACAGCGCCTGCGGCGCGACGGTGGTCACGGGCCGGCTGCCCTGACTGACCAGCGGCTCCGGGGCATCGAAGACGACCATGCTGTTCACCAGCTGGCTGCGTTTCACGGTGAAGTAAATGCTCCGGCGCCGGGAGTTTTCGTCGAGCGTGCCCTTGCCGAAGAGCGCGGGGTCGAGCTGACCGGAAACGGCGAGGATGCAGTCGCGCACCGCTTCGGCTTCGAGACGGCGCGGCAGGGCGCGGAGAAAAAGTGCATTGTCAGGATCGGCGGCGAGTTTGTCTGCAGCTGCGTCAGCACTTTGACTCCAGGCGCGGCTGGTCATGATGAGCCGGTGGAGCGGTTTCAGTTTCCAGCCGCCGCGGATCAGTTCGCCGGCAAGGTAATCGAGCAGCTCCGGATGCGACGGCGGGGCGCCGGTTTTTCCAAAGTCGTTGGGAGTGGCGACGATGCCGCGTCCGAAGTGATGCTGCCAGAGGCGGTTCACCATGACGCGGGCCATGAGTGCGCCGGCGCCGTGTTCCACGTCGGTGATCCACCGGGCCAGCGAACGCCGGCGGCCTGACGACTTCGCGCCCTCCGGCGGCGACCATGCCCAGCGCTTTTCATCGGCTCCGCGCATCAGCACCTGGAGGTAACTCTGCGTGGCGATCTCCTGTTTCATGTTCGCATCACCGCGGCGGAGGTGGTGGGTTTCCTTGAGGAATGGGGGCCCCTGGGAGTGCATCACGATCGGTTCATAACCCTCCACGCACACCATGACCGGTTCGGTGGTTTTCGGAGCCTTCGCCGCGTGCTCTGCGATTTTCTTTGCGCGCTCCTGAACGCCGGGCTGACGCGTGCGCCACCATTGATAGAGCGCATCGCGCTCCGCTGCGGTGAGGGTGGCGGGAGACTTCAGTTTCGGCGCGAGAGCGAGCACTTCCGCCGGCAGAGGGGCCTCGTTCAGTTTTGGAATGCCCTCACCGGCGAATGAGAAGCGCGGGCGCCCGATGTTATGGCTGGTATTTACGGCGAATTCCAGGGTGACCGTCACTTTTGGCCTGCCGTGAAGCGCCAGCGGAGGATCGAAAAGGAACACCGCGGCCTGGTCCCGGCCGATCTGGCCATCCACCGCCCAGCCCGTTTTGGGATCGCTGTCCAGTGAGCTGGCCACGGAAAGTCCGCCGCCATTCTGCTGATGCGTGAACTCGCCGGGCCGCAACTTTATCCCGCGCTCCCGGTTCGTGTTGGGGTCGAGCCATGTGATGCCGATGCGGCTGAGTGCGAAGTTCCCGTTCGCCGCGCGGCCCGGGCCTTTGTGCTTCATGGAATCGTCCGCCAGAGCCTCCAACTTGAGCGCGCTCGTGATGCCTTCCGCCCATACGGTGAAGGTATAAACATCGTTCGCCGCATTCTTCCCCTCCGCGAGCCATGAGCCGTCGGCCAGCTTCTTGAAAGTCGCACCGCCTTTGGACTTCAACTCGCCGTCTGCGAGCTGCCAGCCGCCTGACTGCACATCGGCAGCACCGGAATTAAGCCAGGCGTCGAACTGCGGGCGCAGCTCCGTTGCCTCCCATGAATTCAGTTCCGCGGTGAGCGCCGTCCGTTCCGCTTCATGCTTTGCTTTGGCCTCCGCGGCGCGGTCCGGATCGAGTTCCAGCTCCACATTGCTGCGCACGGTCGTCGTGAAGGTGGACAGCATCCGGTAATAGTCGTGCGCCGGAATGGGTTCGTATTTGTGATCGTGACAGCGCGCACACCCGATGGTTAGGCCAAGCATGGCGCTGCCGGTGGTGGCGAGCATGTCGTCGAGCGCATCGTAGCGGACGCGCTCGACTTCGTTGGCGGTGATTTGCGTGGGAAAAACGCCGGCGCCGAGAAATCCGGTGGCCATCAGGGCTTCGGCATTGCCCGGCGCGAATTCATCGCCTGCGAGCTGCCACTGCATGAACTGCGTCACCGGCATGTCGGCATTGAAGGCACGGATCACGAAATCGCGGTAATGCCATGCGTGCGGGCGGTCGTAGTCGTGCTCGAATCCCGAGCTCTCCGCAAATCTCGCCACGTCGAGCCAGTGACGCGCCCAGCGCTCCCCGTAGTGCGGCGAGGCGAGGAGCTTGTCGATTTGAGATTGAAGATTTAAGACGTGGCCCCCCTGAAGAGCGTTGCCTTCCTCCGCCGCCGGCGGCAGTCCCGTGAGCGTGAGAAATGCACGGCGCAGCAACACGCGGGCGTCAGCGGGAGGATTGAGCGACAGGTTTTTCTCCGCCGCTTTGGCCAGGAGGAAGGCATCCACCGGATGCTCTGCGCCGGCCGGCACCGGCGGATTCGTCAATGGCTGGAAGGCCCACCATTTGCGGTCTTCCTCCGTCACTTTCGATTTGTCGCGCGGCGGGGCCTTGCCGGCCACGAGCGGGGCCTCGTAGGGGGCTCCGTGGTCGATCCACGCCGCGATTTTGGCGATGTTTTCGGCCGAAAGCTGAGGCTTCTTCTCCGGCATGTGAGGGTCCTCCTCGTGCCGGATCAGTTTCATCAGCCGGCTCCCCGCGGCATCGAACGGCACCACGGCCACGCCCTCCGCGCCGCCCAGCAGCAGCCCTTCGCGGGTCGCGAGATCGAAGTCGCCTTTGAGTTTCTCCCCGCCGTGGCACTGCACGCAGTGTTCCTTGAGCAGCGGCCCGGCCTCCTTGAACATCTCCAGCCCTTTCGTCATGCGTTCGGCATGGTCGGCGGGCAGCGCCCCCCGGGCGGAGGCGGCGGCGAGGACGGAGAGGAGACAGAAAAGTCGCAGCATGGCGGAACAGGTGAACCGCATGGTCCAACGCGGCGGCGCGGACGCAAGTTTCAGTCCCGGTGATCCCCCGGCTTGCGAAGGCGGGCAAACCGGTGTCTGATCGCGCCCGCATGACCCGCTCCGCGCGCCTCACTCTCCTCTTCACCGCCGTCACCACGGCGGGCGCGGCGGATTTCAAAAAAGACATCCAGCCGATCCTCCGGGCGCGCTGTTATGAGTGCCACAGTGAGCAGGCGAAGAAGGAAAAAGCCGGCTACGTTTTCGACAATCTCAAGCGCTTCGCCGGCGACATCGGCCCCAAGGGCCAGATCGTTCCCTTCGACACCGAACGCAGCAATTTCCTCGACCTCGTGACCAGGGAAAAGGACCGCATGCCGCCCGGCGGCAAGGAGCGGCTCTCCGCCAAAGAGGTGAAGCTGCTGCGCGAGTGGATCGAAGAGGGCGCGTCCCTCGACGGCAAGGCTGCGGACCGTCCGCCCGGCGGGCTTCCGCCCCGCCAGCCGGAGAAGATTCAGCCGCTGCAGGACTGGACCAACCTCCAGGGCAAGACCATCAAAGCTTACTTTGTCCGCATGAGCGGCGCAGACGCCGTGGTCATCAAAACGAAGGACGGCAAATCCTACAAAGTGCCCCTCTCCAGCCTCAACGAAGCCAGCCAGGCACAGGCCAAAGCCGCCGCCGCCACTCCCTGACGACATTTCCGTTCCCCCCATGCCCGTTTCCGCCATGAAGTCCCTCATCTGTTCACTGCTGCTCTGCGGCACGGCTGCCGCGATCGGTCAGTCGAGGCCCGTCGAGGCCCTCGCCCGCATCTACAAGCACAAGGACGGCACCCGCACGGAGACGAAGAAGGACGGCGACAAAAACGAAATCCACGAAAAAACCTACCGGAACAACGTCCTCATCATCAAACGCATCTTTTACTGCGATACCAAAGGGCGCACGCGTCAGGGCGTCGTGTTCGACGGCAGAAACAATCCGCTCGGCACCATTCTCTACGGTTATGATCCGAATACGGATCAACTCGTGGAGGAGCGCCAGTACACCAAGGACGCCAAACTCGTCCGCCGGCTGTTTTATCCGGGAGCGCTCAAGGATCCGCGCTACGCCAACCGGCACGTCGCCTTTACCTACGATCCCAATGATTCGCGCGCCCAGCCGAAGGTCGAGACGAACAATGTCAGGCCCACGCGCCCCGTGGAGTCGGATCAGGATGAATTCGAGCCCGGCATCCCGCTGGGCACGGCGGCTCCCGCTGTGACGCAGCCGGCGGCGTCAGCGGCGCCGGCGGCAGGCACCCCGGCCCCAAGGCAGCCACGGAAGCGGTTTCTGGTCCCGCGCAAGTCCTGACACGCATGATGCACCCCGGCGCGGTTCTCTGGTCCCTGGTTTCCCTCGCCGCCGCCGGCGGCGTGTGGTGCTGGACGCTTTACGAACGCAAAACGGAGGAGCGCATCCGTGAGGCGAGAGAGTTTCAGTCCCGTCAGGAGCACACGGCGGCGCTCGAGAAACTGCAGCGCGAAAACGACGACCTGCGCCGGCAGCTCGCCGAGGCCCTCGAGGCCGCCAAGCCGCCGCCGACCGCTCCCGAAGTCGCCGAGCGTGTTCGCGCCTCCCGCGAACTCGCCTTCGCCCGCGTGCCGGAGTACGTCGCCGTGCCGTCGGAGGAAATCCTCAGCCGTCTCGCCGCGCAGGCCACCGCAGGCCTCACGCCGGAAGTGGTGCAGACCCGGGTGCGCGCGGCCCTCGCCATGGGGTTCGTGGATTCCGAATTCGACTACGCCGCCGCCGTGGCCAATCTCGCGCAGAACCGGCCCGGCGGGTTCTACGACGAGTCCTCCGGCCGGTTTTACTATCAATCGGACTCCTCCCTCGCCCGGGCGGACAGCCGGGAACTTTTCGCCGGGGCGCTGCTGCCCGTGCTCATCGCGCAGAATTTCGCGGCCGCCTCCCCGGCGCCGGAGCCTGACAATGACGACGCGCTGCTCGCGCGCCTCTCGCTCTTTCGCGGCGACGCCAGTTTCAGCCGCGTGCGGTTCACCCTCAGCGACCGTGCCCGGGCGAATTTCGACAAAGGTCAGGCGCCGGCCCCGCCGCCCGTGCCCACGGCGCCGCAATATCTCACGGAGACATGGAAGTGGTCGGAGGACGCGGGCAATCTGTTCGTGCAGGAACTCCACCAAAAAGGCGGGCTGGCCGCGGTGAACGCCGCCTACTCACGGCCGCCGCGCTCCTCCGCGGAGATTCTGCACATGCAGGAACTCTATTTCGCGCCGCTGCCGTTCGATCCGGTGAAAGTTTCCTTCCCTGACACTTCGGTGAATGGCGTGCCCGCGCTCTTCAGCAATGTCGCCGGAGAGGCCGGCGCCTTCTTCCTCGCACGCAAATACTTCGCCGTGGACGAAGCCGAAGCCGCCACCGCGGGCTGGGCGGGCGACCGCTACGTGGTCTGGCCAGGCCCCGCGGAGCACGGCGACCATGTGCTCTGGCGCAGCGTCTGGATCACGGAGAAGGATGCGGAGGAGTTTTTCGCCGCGCAGCGCACCAGTCTCATGTCGCGCCATCTCATTCCCTGGCAGAAGGAATACGATGCTGTGCCGAACCAGTTCCGCGTGGACGATCCCCACCGCATCATCCGGCTGCGCCGGGACGGCCGGACCGTCACGCTGCTCAGCGCCACCGATCCCGCCTTTGCCAAAGCCGCGGAGGAGAAATTCCCCGCGCCGCCGGGCGGGCAGTGACGTCATGACGTCATGATGCCGGTGACGGCGATGCGCTCCGGCGCAGACGTGCGGTGCTGCGCGGTTTGCCGATGCGCTGCACATCCAGCGTGCAGCCGTTGGCGTTGTCGAAGGCGGTGACGACGGCCTCCACCTCCACCGCCGGCCAGCGGACCGTCGCCAGGCCCCAGCGGCGATAGGCTTCGGCAAAGATTTCGCATTCGATGAAGCCGGTGTAGTCGCACAGCGTGATGAACTTCATGTCCTCGCCGGTGATTTGCCGGTGGAGCCGTTCCTCGATGATCAGCCCGCACACGATCACCCGCTGCCCGGGAAATTCCGGGAGCCGCGTGATGGGACAGTAAGTGTCCCAGGGAACGTCCGCGTGCAGATCGAGCGGATGACCGCTGACGGTGAAGCCGAAGAGTTCCATCTCATCGCGCAAAACGGCGAGGCGGCCGGGTGGCTTGAGGAATGCCGGCAAGCCGTCCACCTGCGGCGTGGCGGGGAAGAGAGATTCGCTGCCCGGCGGCCAGTAGCCGAGGCTGCGCGCCTGCCAGAACTGCACCGGCCGCGGGTCGCCGAAACTGTCGAACGCGCCCGCGCGGATCAGGGTGAGCATTTCCGCCGGGGAAGGGGAGACGCGCTGCACGAAATCCGCCAGCGATGCGAACGGCGCACGCGCACGCTCCGCGGCGGCGCGGGAGAGGGTGCGCTCCGTGAGGTCTTTGGCGGCGCAGAGCGGGAGCCGTAGCAAGGCCGTCCCGGCCTTGTCGCTGCACGGAAGGGACGCCTTGTCGCCCCGTTGGGGCTGGGCTGTTGGGGCCGGTGACGGGGAGAATTGAGTTGCCGTGACCGGTTCATCCGGTGTGGCGGGACAAGGCCGGGACGGCCTTGCTACGGGCTGATCCTCCCACTCCACCCAATACCCCTCCCGCGAGGCATTCACACACGGCAGCCGGAAACCGATGCCCAGCCGGCGGCATTCCAGGGTGTAGGCCTGTGCGCTGTAGAATCCCTTTCCGTTGGTGAGGACGGCGGCGAGAAACTCCGGCGCGTGATAGCATTTCAGATACGCCCCCTGATAGGCCTCCACGCCGTAGGCCGTGCTGTGCGCGCGGCAGAACGCATAGCCCTGAAACCCTGACACCAGCTGCCACACCGCTTTGATCTCCTCCTCCGTGCGTCCTTTCTTCAGGGCGGAGACGGCGAATTCTTCGCCCACCTCGTCGATCTTCCTCACATCCTGCTTCACGAGCGCGCGGCGCAGCAGGTCGGCGCGGCCGCCGTCGAGCCCGGCGAAGGCCTCACAGATTTGCAGGATGTGTTCTTCGTAGGCGATGACGCCGAACGTGCTCCGCAGCACCGGTTCGAGACTCGGATGCACATACTCCACCGGCTCCAGCCCCTGTGCGCGGCGCGAGAACTGCAGTTTCTTCAGATTGTTCGCCGCCCCGGGACGAATGACACTCACGATGGCGATGAGCACATCGATATTCCGCACCCGCGCCATGCGCGCCAGACTGCACATGGCCGGGCTCTCGATGTGATGCACGCCGCGGCTCTGACCGCTGGAGATCATGTGCCAGATGTTCGCATCCTCCCAGGGGAGCACAGGCGCCCCGACTGTAGTTTCCCGCGCCCCCGCGGGGAACTCTTGCAATCCTCCGGCGCAGCCGCACTCCGGATCGCGCGCGGCATGGCCCTCCGATAAAGAGTGCGGCTGCGCCGTTGTTTTCGAGTGAACGGCGGGGGCGCCGTTCACTACAGGCGAGGGCGCCTGTGCTCCCCGTAGAACATCACCTGCAAAATCCAGAAGCACCCCGCGCTCCGCCAGCATCGCACAGGCATCGCGGATCACGGCCAGTCCGCCCTGCGCGAGGATGTCGAGCTTGATAAGCCCCACGGCCTCCACGGCATCCATGTCGAAATGCGAGGTGGGCCAGCCCTTTTGCGACACGAACGTCGGCGTGAGGCTGTGAATGGGATCGCGCGACACGATGACGCCGCACGGATGCATTTTGGCGTAGCGCGGGAAGCCGTCGAGAAACACCGCCGTGGCAATGGCCGTGCGATAGGGTTCCTCCTGCACGGGAAAGTCGAACGCGAGATGATTCGCGGCGATGGCCTCCGGCAGCCAGTGCGTGTGCGAGTGCGGCAGCCGTGTGGTGAGCTGCCGGATGTCGCGCTCGGCCACGCCGAGGACCTTGGCCACCTCCGCCACCGCACTGCGCGCCTGAAAGGTGCTGAATCCGCCGACGATCGCGGCATGCTCCGCGCCGTAGCGTTCGAGAATCAGTTCGGTGACCGCGTCCTTTTTGTCGTGCGCGAAATCGATGTCGATGTCCGGGAGCTTTTGCAGCGCCATGCGCTCACGGTTCAAAAAGCGGCGGAAATAAAGATCGAACCGCACAGGGCACACGCCCGAAATTTCGAGACAATAACACACCAGCGAATCCGCGGCACTGCCGCGCGTGATCCACGCAATCCCGCGCCGCCGGCATTCCTGGAGAATATCCCACACGGCGAGAAAATATTCCTCGTAGCTGACCTCGCTGATAATGCTGAGTTCCTCGTCGAGCTGCGCGCGGTGCTGGTGTGCCTCGTCACCGTAGCGTTTTGTCAGGCCCTCCTCCGCCAGCCGCCGCAGCATCGCTGCGGGCGTCGATCCGTCCGGCGGTGCATAGCGCGGAAAGCGCAGGGTTTGGAAATCGAAGTCGAACTGACAGCGGTCCGCAATGTCCGCGGCGAGCCGGGCCAGTTCCGGCGGAATGTCCGCGGCCTCCGGCCAGTGGCAATCGCCGCGCCGCTTCGCCGGGTGGGATTCGTGCAGCAGTGTCAGGGTGCGGATGCTCTGCACGATGTCGTACCGCGTGACGTCCGCGGGCGAGAGATAGCGGATTTCCGGAAAAGTGTCCGCGGGAACGAGGATGAGCCCGGGAATGGCGTTCGCCGGCGGCGCGTTTGCGTTGCGGCTCGCCGGCGGCGTCATAGAATCCCGGAGGCGGCCCCCATGAATCGAACCCCGGAGGGGTTGCCCATGAATAGCCGGGGGTTTTAACCCCTGGAACCCGGGAGAGAAAATCTGAACCCCTGAGGGGTTCCCCAATGCTGATGGTACGGGCGTATCCAGTATGGGGCTACCCCTCCGGGATAGAGATTCATTTTGCGGCAAACCGGGGGTTCGTTCGTGCCTCACGAACCCCCGGCTATTCATGGTCAACCCCTCCGGGGTTCTTTTTGCTTTGGAGGACGATTCACACATGGACGGCTCCTCACACACGGCAGGCAATGGGGCCGCAGACGGGAATTCGTACACCGGCTTCCCGCGCGCATCCGTGCTCAACAGCCGGCAGAGGTTCTGATGGCCTGCGGCGTTTTGCACATAGGCGTTCATTTTCCGTCCGGCGATGACCACTTCCGCGGCGATGACGGGTTTGATCCCCGCGGCTTTGGCGGCCTGATAAAACGGGACGGCGGCGTGGAGGTTCGGATCGGTAATGGCGATGGCATTCACGCCGCGGGCGAGAGCGGCTTTGATGATCGCCGGAATGGTGAGCAGCGAATCCATGAAACTGTAACAGCTCTTCACGTTGAGCATGGCCACGGTGCGCACACCGGCGCGGTGCGCTGGAGCGGCGGTGGATTTCGGGCGCTCCCGCAGCGCGCGGTTTGTCAGGGAGGACATGGCATAGGCGCGCGGCAGCAGAATCGTCGCGGTCGCGGTTTTCTCCGGCTCCGCTTTGCCCGGCTCATCATACAAAGGAGCGCCTTTGTTGCGGAGGGCGCGCTTTCCAAAGGCGGCGGCCGGGACCGGTGCAGTGGACAAGGCCGGGACGGCCTTGCTGCGGGCGTCCCGTGCCTCGTTACATTCCTCCGCGACGAGCGCAGGCGCGGGTTTTCCGTCGCGGCGGTGCAGCCAGAGGTCGTGGCCGCGCATGATGGACTGCCGCGCACTGCGCATGGCATCCACGGTGCAGGCGAGCCGGTGGCGGCGTTCATCGCTCACGGCGATGCCCTCCAGCGGCAGTTCGCGCATCAATCCTCCCTGGTAGATCTGCGTGAAGCGCAGCGAGAGCAGGCGCACGCTCACGCGGCGCTCCCATGCGCGGGCGAGGAGACGCGGCAGGAGCGGGTAGATTTCGTGTTCGAGGTCCACGGGTTCGGCGAGGCTGTCGCTGCGCTGACATTCGCTCATGTCGTTGTAGCGCAGGCGCAGCGTCACGGTGCGAATGGCGCGCGACTCACTGCGCACACGGGCCATGAGGGCGTCGGCCATGGTGCGCAGTTTGGCGATGAGCCATGCTTCATCCGTCACGTCTTCGGCGAAGGTTTCCTGCATGCCATAACTCTTCGCCGCGGGCGGATCGGGAATGACCGGCCGGTCGTCCTCGCCATGAGCGAAGGCATGCAGCTGCGGCGCGGCGCCGCCGGCGAGCAGGGCCAGTAAATGCGGCGGCGTGGCGGCGACGTGCGCGATTTTCTCAAGGCCCGCCGTGCGGAACACGGCCTCCAGTTTCGGTCCCACGCCCGGCAGCCATTTGGCGGCGAGCGGATGCAGAAACCCGCACTCGTGACCGCGCTCCACCTCCACAAAGCCGGCGGGCTTGCTCACTTTGGAGGCGATCTGAGACACGAGTTTGTTGCGCCCGATGCCCTCGGAGACGGTGATCTTCATGCTCTGCATGATGGCGCGGCGGATGGTGCGCCCGATTTCGCCCGGCGACTTTCCGCGGCAGCCTGACAAATCCATGTAGCCCTCGTCGATGGACCCGATCTCCACCATCGGCGTGAAGTCGTGGGCGTAGGAGAACATGCGGCGGCTGAAGAGTTCGTAGAGTTCGAAATTCGGCGGCAGCACGATGAGTTTCGGGCACAGTTTGCGCGCCCGGGCGGTGGGCATGGCGCCGGTGATGCCGAACGCGCGGGCTTCATAACTGGCGGAGCAAACGACCCCGCGCTGCGCTCCGCCCACCGCCACGGGGCGTCCGCGCAGGCGGGCATCCGCGGCCTGCTCGACCGCGGCGAAGAAGGCATCGGCGTCGAGGTGGAGGAACATGGGGGAGGGTAATCAGTGGTCAGTGATCGGTTCCCGGTTCGGTGCGGCATTCAAAAACTGAGCACTGAGCACTGAGCACCGTTCACTTCTTCCTCTCCCTCGGCAGGCGCAGCAGCGCCACCATCACGCCCTGCACCACAAGCTCCTGCGCGGGGATGAGGTCGGGATACTTCGGATTCTCCGCGCGGAGATACGGCCGGCCGCGCTGGACGATGTAGCGCTTGAGCGTCGTCTCGCCGTCAATGAGCGCGGCCACGATGTCGCCGTGCCGCGGGTCGCGGAATTCGAGGATGATGCTGTCGCCGTCCACGATGTTCGCACCGGTCATGGAATCGCCGCGCACTTTGAGGGCGAAGGTGCGGGCGTTGCGCGGGAGGTGCAGGGTATCGGCGTCCACGGTGATGCAGCCTTCCGCCTCCTGCTCCGCAGCCACCGGCAGGCCGGCGGGGATGCTGCCGTAGAGGGGAATGTTCAGCAGCGCCGCGGGCGGACGCGCGCCCGCCAGCGACAGCCCGCGGGCCATGCCGGCGCGGCGGGTGAGGGCTCCCTTTTTCTCCAGCGCGGCAAGGTAATGCCGCGCGACGCTCTGGCTGGAAAAGCCCAGCCCGCTCTGGATTTCCCGCTCCGTCGGCGGGTGCCCGTGCTCCGCGGTGAACTCCCGGAGGAATTCCAGAACGGCGGATTGGCGTTCGGTGAGTTGGTTCATATGATCTAGTTCATGTGAACTAGTCCGGGCGCGTGCAGGTTCAAGGCGGATTTTGCGGAGCGCGCTCAGCGCGCCGCGAGGGCGCGGAGCATGGAGGCGACTTCGTCCTCGAGGTCTTCGGGGCTGTTGACGGTCTGGAGGATTTCCGCGCGGATCAGTTCCTGGAGCCGCCGCCGCACGCGGAAGGCGAAGGAAGTGAGGGCGCTGACGGACATTTCCAGCCTGGGGGCGAGGGTGGCGTAGGGCTCGCCGGTTTCGAGGGCATCATGCGCCTCCGCGCGGCCGGCCGCGGCGCATTCCTCGCGCAGGGCGGTGCGGGCCCGGGAGAAAACCTCCAGCGCCCATGCCCGTTCGTAGGCGGACTCCGGCGTTTCCGTGGTGGCGAATGCGCTGGCGAAGTACCGCTCCGCACTCCCGTCGTCGAGCGGCACCGCCTGGCTGCCGCCGCCGCGTTTCTGCGCCGAGGCGCGGTCGTATTCATCGAGCATGTGCCGCTTGAACGTCATTTGCAGAAAGCGCCGGAACGGTCCGGCTTCGCGGCTCGCGCTGCGCAGCGTCTGCTTTTGCATCATCTTCGCGAGAAAGCTCTGCACGAGGTCTTCGGATTCGTGCGGGCCGTGGCTGGAGCGGCGGGCGTAGTAATAAAGCGGACGCCAGTAGGTGCGGCAGAGTTTCTCAAGGGCGGCGCTGTTATCGTCCGCGGCGGAAAGAATCATGCTCCACTGCGTGGTGTGGAAAAAGGCGGGCGCGGAGGTGTTCATGCGGAGGGCATTTATCCGCCAGGGCGATAAAAAAGCAAAATGTGAAAACCGCCGCGCAAGCCGCGCGGGGTTTTTCCGACAACTCCTGTGACGCGGCGGCCGCCGGCCCCGCACGGACCATCCAACACATCCTGACTTCACGTGAAAAAACCGCTCCCCCTCACTCTCGCCGCCTGTCTGGCAGCGGCGCCGCTTTGTTCCCGTGCCGCCACGGCCACATGGAAAGGAGGCACCGCCGGCGTGCCGGACACCTGGAACATCTCCACCAACTGGCAGAGCGCCACCCCGCCGGGCGGCAACGACGCCGTGTTTCCCGCGAGCGGCGCGTGGATCGGCATGATGCAAAACACGGATGCCGCCGTGAACAGTCTCACGCTGAACGCCTCCGGCTATGGTTTCAACGACAGCGGCGCGCTCGGCGGCGGACTCAAAGTGGCCGCCGGCGGCGTTACGGCCACGTTCTCCGGCAGCGGCACCGTGACCTTCAACACACCTGTCAGGCTCGAGGCCTCGCAGACATGGAACATGAACGGCAGCCGCGGCACACTGCTCTGGAACGAGCCCGTCAATCTCAACGGCAAGACCCTGACCCTCACCGGTGCCGGCATTCACGAGTTCCCCGGCGGCTTCACCGGCGCGGGAAATGTGGTGAAGAGCGGCACCGGGCGCGCCGTGATCGACGGCGCGGTCTCCGGCGGCGGCGGCTGCTCCGTGCTGGAGGGCACGATGGAGTTCAATCACGCCACGATGTCGAAAACCGTCAGCCTCAGCGCGCCGGGCATTGTCACCGGCACGGGCACGGTCACCAGTCTCGGCACGAATGGAGGCAACGTGCGACCCGGCGGGAATCTCACCGGGGTGCTCACCGTGCTCGGCAATGTGATGCTCAACTCCACCGCGGAACTCGACATCGAACTCGACGGCAATACTCCCGGCAGCGGCTATGATCAGCTGGCCGCCGGCAGCGGGGTGAGTCTGAATTTCGCCGCGCTCAACCTGACGATCAAAGCCGGCTACACGCCCTTGATAGGCCACTCCGTGGTGATTGTGAACAACCAGAGCGCCGGCCCCGTGAACGGCATCTTTTCCGGACTGCCGGAAGGCGCGACCCTGGTGAAGGATGCGATCACTTTCCGCATCAGTTATGCCGGCGGCAACGAAGGCGGCAACGACATTACCCTGACACCCATCGCCGTCGCTCCCAGCGGGCTGGAGCGGGTGTGGACGGGGAATGTCGATTCGTTCTGGACCACTCCGGGCAACTGGTCCGGCGGCATCGCGCCGCAGCCGGGCGACAACGTGCAGTTTCCGGACGTGGCCGCGGCAAAGAAGTCGCCGGTGAATACGTTCCCGCCCGGCTATCCGCTGAACCTCGTGCAGCTCACCGCCGGCGGCTATGCGTTGAGCGGCACCGGTGTCTATCTGATCGACGGCATTGTGCAGCAGGCGCCGGCGGGCAGCGCGGAGAATGTGATCACGTTCGATCTCTCCGTCGATCCTCCCTCCGCGGCCGCCTCCATCAAGCGCGTGCGGCTGCAGAGCGGCGGCCCGCTCACGGTCGATCCGGCTCTGGGATTCGGTTATTACAATCCCGCCAGTGTGCTCGTGCTGCAAAACGATCAGCCGGCGGCGCTGCTCACGAGCCGCATCTTTCTGGCGGGCGGCTGCGCGGTCGCCAAACACGGCGCGGGGCCGGTGCTGCAGGATGAAATCATGCAGCACACCGGCGGCACTCACATTTACGCCGGAAAATTCCAGGCGGGCGTGCCGGGAGCGCTCGGATCGGGTGTGGCGGGCGTGGATGCCGGCGCGGAACTGCAGCTCGGCAAAGCGGGCGGGGCCGCGGGGAATTTCTCCGCCCAACTCGACCTCGCAGGCACGCTCAGCACGGCTCCCGGTGCGCCGCAGCAGCAGTGGTCCGGCATGGTCAAAATGGAGAACGGCCTGGACGGGCAGATTATCTCCGCAGGCGGCGGACTGCTGATCACCGGCAAGATCACCGGCGACGGCGGACTGCAAATGTCAGGCAGCGCGCCGGTCACCCTGGCGGGAAATCAGAACAACGACTACACCGGCTTCACCGTCATCGACGGCATTCAGGTCAACTGCAGCAAGATTGCTGCGAACACGGCCATTCCCGGCAATGTGTGGGTGAATGGTCAGGGAGCATCGCTGGTGACCACCGCGAACTATTCGGTCGGCATCGGCGCCGAGCTTACCGTCAGCGGCGGAGCGTCGGCGAACTTTGGAGCGCTGCAGATTCTCAACCAGCTCGTCCTGTCCGGCGCCGCTGTCACCACCACCAACGGACTCACGCTGAACGGCGGCATCGCCTGCTCTCCCGCCGCGCAGGGCTCCTCAATCACCGGAACGCTGTATATCCCGCCAGCAAACGGGGAACTGGTTTGCATGGTGGAGGACGGAGCGGCGGATGCGGACCTGACTGTTTCCGGCTCTCTCATTTTCAGCGCCGGGCTCAATGGCAGGTTTCTCAAGCAGGGCGCCGGAACCCTGCGCGTGGCGGAAAGCGCCGGCACCGCCGTGATTCAGGTGCAGCTGCGGATCGATGCCGGGCGGGTGGACTGGCAGGAGCATCCGGATGCCGGCCAGCCGCCGGGGCCGCTGGTTTTGCTGAATGGAGGGGCGCTTTCCGGCACCGGCACCGTGGGCCTGGTGGAATCGCTCGGCGGCGGCATGGTCGCGCCCGGGGGCAGTCCCGGAGTTCTCTTTACCGGCGATCTGAAGCTCCGTGAGAACGTGACTTGTCAGGTGGAGCTGTCGGCGGCGGATGGCGATGCGCTGCGCGTGACCGGTTCGGTGGACTGCGGCAATGCCGCGCTGAGCGCAGCCGGGAATTCCCCGGGATACGGCGAAACCCGCGTGATCGTGGACAATGACGGATCGGATCCGGTGCAGAACGTGTTCGCCGGGCTGACGGAAGGGGCTTCCTTTCCGCTCGGCGGCGGCATGGTGCAAATCAGTTATACCGGCGGCGACGGAAATGACATCACGCTCACGCGCGTGCCCGCTCCCGCGCCGGAGGACGGCGGTTTCCAGCTGGCGGGACACCTTGCCGGCGGCGGTCTGCCGGGTTCCCCGCCGGTGCGCTACAGCGGCACGGGGCTGCCGGGATTCAGTTATGCCCTGGAGATCAGTGACAACCTCCTGACATGGGCCACCGCCGTCACGGGCGTGGCGGATGCCGGCGGCGTGATTCATTTGGAATGGAATCCGCCCACCGTGCCGCAGCGCCGTTTCTTCCGTGTCCGCGCACTCTGACGCCGCGCGGCCGGGTAGGCCGGAAGTCGGATGCCGTTGCGACTTTGGTCGTATGGCCGGCGGCGGCGGACTGTGTCAGAAGGGCGGCGTTCTGACAAACGAACCCATCCAAACCATGTATCCCAAAGTCATCATCCACCGCCTGCACGTTCCCGCGCCGCACCGCCGCTCCATCGCGGCCGCCCTGCTCCAGACCGCGGCCGCCGTCGCCGGCTTCGCTCTTCTCATCGCCGTGCTCGCCGCGGTCTGAATCCCCGCCCTCACACATCACACCATACCTCAAACTCCACATCATGAACACACCAGCCATCCAGAACCTCACCTCCCGTCTCCCGCTCAAACTCGAGGACGGCCCGCCCTTCGGGGCCGGCGCCATGCCTGCGGACAAAGAGCGCACCTTCGCCCTGCTCGCGCATCCCTTCAGCCTCATCATCTGGCTGTGGAAGCGCCGTGACAGTCCCGTGGTGGACGCGCACGGCAAAGAGGCGCTCAACTTCGGCATCACCGTTTTCCTGTGCCTGCTGCCCGTCAGTCTGCTCGCCGGTTTTCTGCCCGGAATCGTGGTGAAGATCGTCAGCATTCTTTTGATGCTGGTGAGCCTCGGCGTGCTGGCGCTGTTCATTTACGGCGGCCTCAAAGCCCGGGAAGGCAAGCTCCTGCGCTATCCGGTGAACTTCCGGCTCATCAAATAACAACCGGCGGCATTTTCACTCCAAACCACCCCCGCGAAACACCGGACGGCGGCCTGCGAAGGCTGCCGTTCGGCTTTTTGGAAGGGGCGATCCCGCGGCGGTGCGGTGCGCCGGCTCAGGCGAACACGACGCGTTTCCACACCGGCACCGACGCCTTGATGCGGCGCAGGTATTCCGCGCAGCGTGCGAAGGCTTCGGCGCTGTGCTTTGCGCCAACCGCGATCAGAATGCTGGGTTCACCGGCGGGCACAAATCCCGTGCGGTGGTGAATGCGCAGCGGATGCGGTCCGTGCTCCGCCTGCATCGCGCTCACGATCCTCTCCAGTTCCATGAGCGCCATGTCGCGATAGGCGGTGTATTCGATGCCGGAAATGCGGCGGCCGTCCTCGGTGTCGCGGACCCGGCCGAGAAACGCAAGGTCTGCGCCCCACTCGCCGGAAGCCAGCGCCGGCGCCGGCGGCACAGGTTCATCGGAAACGGTCACCTCGTTCGTCATGCGGCGAAATTCACTGTGGCCGGGACGGCCTGCAACCCGGCAGAAATCCGGACCGCCCGTCAGGCCTGCGGCGGCATGACTTTCGGAAACAGCGGCTGCGGCTCGCCGAGCTGGTGCCCGTCGGGCAGCAGGCCCCAGTGCAGGCCATCGAGCGTTAGGCCTTCGGGCGGCGTCCATCCGAGCTGCGATTGAATGCGCGCCGCGGTGCGGGGCATGGCGGGCGCGAGCAGCACGCTGAGGTGCGCCATGGTTTCGGCGACGTGACGCATGATGCCGGCCACGGCGGGAGCGTTGGCCGGATCTTTGGCTAGCTTGAACGGCGCGGTCTTGTCCACGAATTCATTCGCCTGGCGCGCCACGGCGATGCAGTCGGCGAGGATTTCGCTGATTTGCCAGGTGCGCAGATGTTCTCCGGCGCGTGCAGGCAGGGCGCTGACGGCGGCGCGGAGAGCCTGGTGCATTTCACCGTCGTGCGCACTGGCGGTGAGCACTCCGTTCAAATACTTGCGCGCCATGTTGAGCGTGCGGTTGAGCAGATTGCCGAAAATGTCGGCCAGTTCCTTGTTATAGCGGAAGAGGATGCGCTCCTCGGTGAGATCGGCGTCGCCGCCGGTTTTCATTTCGGCGAGCAGAAAGTAGCGCAGCCCGTCGGCGCCGACGACGCCGGCGATGGAATTGGGATCGAAGTCGGTGAGCACGGTGAGCGGTTTCGTTTCCACGGCCTCGCTCTTGCTGTACTTTTTGCCGTCGATGTTCCAGAACCCGTGCACCAGCACCTTCGGCATGTCTTCATCCTTCACGCCTATGGCATGCAGCATGACCGGCCAGTAGATGCCGTGCGCGGGAATGAGAATGTCCTTGCCGATGACGTGCGCCTGGCACGGCCAGAGGTCCTCCCATTTCGGAAGACCGCTTTTGTCAGGCTCCGGATCGCGCCAGCCGGCGAAGCTGATGTAGTTCACGAGGGCATCGAACCACACAAAGGTGACGTATCCGGCGTCGAACGGCAGCGGGATGCCCCAGGACAGCCGGCTCACCGGGCGCGAGATGCACAGGTCCACGCCGCCGCTGTCCTTCACGGCATTGACCAGCTGGGCGTGGCGGTTCGGCGGAAAAACGAAGTCAGGATGCGACTCCAAAAAGCCCCGCAGCCATGCGGCGTGGTCGCTGAGCCGGAAGTAATAGTTCTCCTCCTCGCGCTCTTCGACGAGTCCCCACTGCGGTCCCCACGAGCCGTCCGGCTCGCGGTCTTTGTCGCTGAGGAATTGCTCCTGGCGCACCGAATAGCTGCCGCGGTGCGTCTTCTTATAAATCTGGCCGGCGTCGTGGAGCTGCTGCAGCATGGCCTGCACCACGCGCGTGTGTCGCGGATCGGTGGTTTCCACCCAGCCGTCGGGCTTCACGTCGAGCCGCTCCCAGAGCGCGATGAACTTGTCCGAAACACCGCGCACAAAATCCGCCGGAGCCACACCCGCCTTCTCCGCGCTGAGCTGCACCTTCTGGCCGTGCTGATCCAGGCCGGTCAGGAAATAAACCTCGCGGCCCGTCAGCCGCACATACCGCGCCATGGCGTCGGCGAGCACCTTTTCGTAGGCGTGACCGATGTGCGGCGGACCGTTGGTGTAGTCGATTGCCGTGGTGATGAAGAATTTGCGGGGCATGGCCGGCCATAATCAATGCCAGGTCCCGCGGGCAAGGGAGCAATGCGGCACCGTCGCGACGCCGCGCAGCAGGCGACGGGAGATCGAAATCACTGCAGCTTGCCGGTGAGTTACGTGAATGCGGGGCGGGCATTAAAACGAAATTTATTGCCGGATCGCTGCGGATTATGCCAAAAGCCGCGGAAATTATGAGACGCACCCTGCTCATCCCAACCCTTGCCGCCGCTTTCACCCTGCCGGCCGCCGCCGCGATTACCAGCGTGATCGAATCCGGAGGCGACAACAAAGCCGCGGATACCATCACGGCGCGATGGACCGGTCAGACCTTCAATGTCGGCGTGGCCAACGAACCGTTTCCCGGCGCGGTCATCGGCCAGACCTACACCGTCGGTGCTTTTGTGAACGGAGCCCCTACCTTTGTGGACCGGAATCACCGCTACTTCGACGATCCGGGGACAGCACCCGGATTTCAGCCGCTCACGATTCCCTCTTATCTGCTCGGGAACGACTACATCATGTCCGGGAATGACAACCGGGACAACGCCAGCTACAGCCTGCTGGTATCGGTCGATACTCCTTCCCGGGTGTTCATGCTCATCGACAACCGGATGTCCGCGGACACTGCCGGCACCGACAACCTCGATCCGCCCACCTTCGACTCCACGCACATGCAGTGGATCGTGGACCAGGGCTGGCTGGCCACCGGCAACGGCCTGAACCGCTTTTCCAATCCCTTCGTGCCGGATGAGGTGCCGATCGATGAAGGCGCCGACGGCACCATCAATCAGTGGTATTCAGTTTATTATCGTGACGTTCCCGCGGGTGATTTTACGCTGCTCCAGGCGGACAATGCGGGGCAAAATATGTATGGCGTGGTGGTGATGCCCATTCCCGAGCCGGCAACCGGAGGGCTGGCGCTGCTGGCCGCGTTTGGTTTGCTAAGGCGGCGGCGCTGAGTTGCCAGGTCCGTCCCTGGTGAGAAACACGCACGCGTCCCGCTACGGAGGGGCGGAAGTTGACGTGTGCCCCTGGAATCGGCATAACAGGCGCACTTATGAAACCGTTCGCCCTGTCGTTGCTGTTGTTGTTCACCGCTGCAGGCCACGCGGCTATCGTCACCATTCCCTCCGCGAGGGACGCGACTCTTTATGAATCCGCCACGGGCCATCTGGCGAACGGCGGCGGGGAATTTTTCTTCGCGGGACGCACGCAGCAGGGCAGCGACTCCATCCGGCGCGGCGTCATCGCTTTCGACATTCAGGCCTTCGTGCCGGCCGGAGCCGTGATCAACTCCGTCACCCTGACACTGCAAACCTCCACGACCCGGGCCACCGGCGTCACGGTTTCACTGCACCGGCTGACGCGTGCATGGACCGAGGGCGCCAGCGATGCCTCCGGCAATGAAGGCGGCGGCGCCACTCCGGTGCTGGGCAATGACGTGACGTGGCTGCACGCCAGCGCGCCCGGGACGTTCTGGACTGCGCCCGGCGCCGCGGGCGATTTCATCGGTGCCGCCAGCAGCAGCACGCTCATCAACGGGCCCGGCGCTTTCTATTCGTGGACGGGCATGGAAAGTGATGTGCAGGGCTGGCTGGCGGATGCCGGCAACAATCACGGCTGGATTCTCCTCGGCGACGAGACCGCCGCCGCGACCGCGGTCTCTTTTGCCAGCCGCACCAATGCGAACGATGACAACCGTCCCTCGCTGCGCGTGGACTACACCGTCATCCCCGAACCGGGCGCTGCATGGATCCTCGCTCTGGCCGTGCTGACACATCAGACCACCAGACGGCGGAGATAGCGGGCTCCCCTGTCGGCGCGGTGCGCGATCCCCCCGGCCGGGCGCAATCCTGCTCCCGCCGGGCAGCGTGTATTCGGATTTTCACGCGCCGCGTTGTGAACGCATGCAGGGAAAATAAAAAATTGACGCCATCCCGTGAGTTTTCCAATCTCAGAGCCGGTCCCGCCTTCCCTCACCACCTCCCCCCGCAATGAACACTTTTCAGAAGACAGCGGCCTGCCGCACCGCCGGACTTTGGCTGACAGCACTGGCATTTTCTTCCCCGGCCCGGGCGGGCCTCGACTTGAAAATCGATGTCAACGACCGGGACAACGACACGCCGGCCAACACGGAGAGCGGATTCACTCCCTTCATCATTACTTCTGCTGCAGGCACGGCCGCCGTGCAGGGAGCCACCGCGAACGCCATCACTGTCGGAGCGCAGACGGTGACCATCACAGGCACCGCGCCCGCCGGTGCCAACAGTTACGACGACCGCAAACGCACCACGCCGGTCGCCAGCGGGGGATTCACGCAGACGGCCCTGCTGCAGGACTTCATTTTCGCCGGCTACAATGGCACCACCAACGTCAATGCCGGACTCGACATCGCCATCACCGGGCTGGAGGCTGGGAAAAGCTATGCGATTACCGTCTGGTCGTTCGATTCCGGCAGCGCCGGCACGCGGGTTTCGGACTGGTCCGCCAACGGCGAATTGAAAGTCAGCAACTACACCTTCGGAGGAGGCACGGCTCCGACGACCAATGAGCGGTATCAGTTAAACTTCCTCGCCACCGCGGACGGCGGCGGGCAGATTCTCCTCTCGGCCCGCCGGGACACCACCAGCGTCAATTCCAGCAATGCCGCCGAGAGCGGCGTTTTTCTGAATGCGCTGCGGGTTTACGACTACGATACGGATAACGATCAAATGTACGATGACTGGGAAGCCGTGAATGGACTCATCATTGGCGTGGACGATTCTGCGCTGAACCCTGACAACGACGGCTCGACCAATCTGGACGAATTCACCCGCGGGACCAATCCCCACGACCCGGATACCGACGGAGACTCGATACCCGACGGACAGGAAAACAAGTCCGGCGTCTGGAACGGAGTGAACAGCCCCGGCACCGATCCGCTGAAAGCCGACACGGACGGCGATGGCCTCAGTGACGGCATGGAAAACCCGGATCTTCCGTGGACCGGACCGGCGCAGCCCGGCACCGATCCGAACATGGCCGACTCGGACGGCGACACCTTCGCCGATGGCGAAGATGCCTTCTGGAACGGTCAGCCCGGGGACGGCGGCATCGCCCCGGACCCGGACGCAGCCAGCGTGCTCGCCGTGGATTTCGATCACTCAACCCCGGTGCTGCAGCCGGGATTTGCGTCGCTTCCCGGCACGGGCGTCGCGGGAACGACGAGCCTCAACGGCACATTCGGTCCTTACACCGTGACGGTGAACGCCGCGGGCACGACGACCCTCGACAGCCGCGACCGGACCGCCACGGCGGCGGCGGGCGGGTTCACTGCGCTTTTCCAGGACTTCATCTTTTCGCCCACGAGCGACAATGACGGCGATGGCATGGATATCACCATCACCGGCCTCGCTCCCCTGACATGGTACCCGGTGACCCTCTGGTCGTGGGACCCCACCAGCGCCGGCACGCCGCGGCATTCCACATGGCTGGCCAGCGACGGCGACAACGGCCCGGTGATTAAAGTGGCGCGCTATGCCCTCGCAGGCGCCACGCCCGTTCCCTCCAGCGTCTTTCAGCGGTACATGAAATTCGATGCCCTCACCGATTCCACGGGCACGCTCCTCATTCAGGGCCGCAAGGAGAACGGCTTCACCGGCTCCACCATCAACGTCTTCCTCAACGGTCTGTTCATCGGCCCGCCCGTGCCCCTGCTGCAGATCAGTGCCTTCTCCGGCTCCGAACTGACTTTCACCTCCGAAACCGCCGGCACCTATGAAATCCGCGCCGCGGAAGACCTGCTCGACTGGGATCTCCTCGCCCCCGCCGTGGCCGGTCAGCCGGGGACCACCAGTTTCACCGATCCCGCCCCGCCGGACCGGCGCTTCTATCAGGTGCGCCGCATCGATCCCTAACCTTTTAATTCTGCACCACTCATGAAACTCCCCGCACTCGCCTGCGCCGCTGCGATTCTGGCGGCGGCCCCGCTATCCGCCGTCGATATCAAACTGGACCTCAACGACCGCGACAACAACACCCCTGTCAATACCGAGGGCGGATTCACTCCGTTCGTCATCACCTCCAATGCCGGCACGGCGGTCGTGCAGGGCACGACGGCCAACTCCATCACCATCGGCGGGCAGACCGTGACCATCCGCGGCACCGGCAGCGCCAATTCCTGTGATGACCGGAAGCGCAACGTGCCGGTCAATGACGCTGTCTTCAATCAGCAGGCCCTGCTGCAGGACTTCATTTTCGCCACCTACGTCGCCGCCACCAATCCCAATGCAGGCCTCGACATCGAAATCACCGGCATGACCCCCGGAAAGGAATACTCCGTCACGCTGTGGTCCTACGACAACGCCAGCGCCGGGACCCGCGTTTCCGACTGGAGTGTCAACGGCGTCATCGCCGTGGACGACTTCACCTTCGACGGCCGCACCCTGCCCGTCAGCAACGAGCAGTATCAGATCAACTTTACCGGCATGGCCGATGCTTCCGGCGTGCTGCTCATCAGCGGGCGGCGGGACACCACCAGCCTCGATGCCAACGCCGCCGCCTCGCACGGCGTGTTTCTCAATGCGCTCTGGGTGCGCGATTTGTTCGAGGATGCCGATAACGACCTCATGCCGGACGGCTGGGAGGACGCTCACGGCCTGGACAAGACGATCAATGACGCCGGGGATGATCCTGACAACGATACCTCGGGCAATTTGCAGGAATACGAGGCCGACAGCGATCCGCAGGATCCGGACACCGACGATGACGGTCTGCTCGATGGCTATGAAAAGAAGTCCGGCACGTGGGTCAGCCCCATGAACACCGGCACCAGCCCGCTGCTCGCGGACACCGACGGCGACGGGCTCGGCGACGGCGTGGAGAATCCGGATCTGCCCTGGATCGATGCGGTCCAGCCGGGCACCGACCCCAATTTCTACGATACCGACGGCGACCTGATGGGAGACGGCACCGAGTTCAACTGGCCCGCCAATCCGGAGAACAGTCTGGAATTCCCCAATCCCGGCGAGGGAGGCACATTGTCCGTCGATCTCGAAAATACCGCGTCGGCGCCGCAGCCGGGCTTCCAACCGTTCGCCGGCACCACCGATGCCGCCGGGACCACGGTCCTGACAAATTTCTACGGCCCGCACACTGTGACCATCACCGCCGTCGGCGGCACCACTCTCCGCAGCCGGGACCGCGCGGCTGCCGGCGGGGGAGGGGACTGGAATCCTCTCTTCCGTGATTTCATCTACGCCGACAACAGTGACATCGACGGCGAGGGCATGGATGTGACCATCACCGGGCTGGAACCCCTGACCTATTATCCCGTCACGCTCTGGTCGTGGGATCCCACCAGCGCCGGCACGCCGCGGCATTCCACGTGGCTGGCCAGCGACGGCGACGATCCTCCCGCTCTCAAGGTCCCCGTTTATTCCGTGGAGGGAGCGACACTGTTGCCTGCAAGCCCCTCGGACCGGCGCATGCAATTCACCGCCCTGACGAACTCCGCGGGTGAACTCGTGATCCAGGGCCGCAAGGAGCCCGGCTATACCGCCTCCACCATCAATGTCTTTCTCAACGCCTTCGTCATCGGGGCGGCCGTGCCGGACACCGACGACGATCTCATGCCGGATTCGTGGGAAACCGACAACGGCCTCAATCCGGATGTCAACGATGCCGGCGACGACGCCGACAACGACGGTTCGCTCAATCTCGCGGAATTCAAGAACGGCACCAATCCCCAGGAAGAGGACTCGGACGATGACACGCTCAAGGACGGCGTGGAGAAGAAAACCGGCATTTGGGCCGGCACCGGCGATACCGGCACGGACCCGCTCGATCCTGACACTGACAACGACGGCCTGCCGGACGGCCTGGAGAATCCCGAACTCGCCTACACCGGTCCGGAGCAGCCGGGGACCGATCCCAACATTTACGACACGGACGGGGATGAATTCGGAGACGGCACCGAGGTCAACTGGCCCACCGACCCGGAGGATGAACTGGAATACCCCAATCCCGCCCTCGGCTCCACCCTCGCCGTGGACATCGAGGACATCAGCCTCTTTCCCCAGCGCGGCTTTGAAACCCTCATCGGGAGCGGCGCGACGGATTTCAACGAACTCGGCGTCATTCTGGGTCCGTATTACATTACCCTCACTGCGGTGGGCACGACCGGTCTGCAAAGCCGCGACCGGGCCGCGGCCGCGGGCGGCGGTGATTTCAATCCGCTCTTCCGCGACTTCGTGTTCGCCTCGAACAGTGCGGACGACGGCGACGGCATGGACCTCACCATCACCGGCCTCGCGCCCCTGACCGTTTATCCGGTGACGCTGTGGTCGTGGGATCCCTCCAGCACCGCCACGCCGCGCCGCTCCACATGGTCGTCCCGCGACGGCGGTCTCGATCCGGTGGTCAAGGTGCCGCTGTATTCCCTGGAAGGCGCGACCCGGCCGTCCGGCCCGCTGGACCGCAGCATGCAGTTCACCGCCGCCACCGATGAGACCGGCAAACTCGTCATCCAGGGACGCAAGGAGGAAGGCTATGTCACCGCGGTCACGGCGCATGTCTTTCTCAATGCCTTCATGATCGGAGCGCCGCAGGGCCCGTTCGTGCCTCCGGGCAATGACATCGTCATCACGGCGCTCGGACCGTGGACGCCGGACGGCCTGACCATCACGTGGACCAGCGAAGCCGGTGCCCGCTATAAAGTCGAATCCTCCTCCACCCTTTCCGGATGGAGCCCGCTCGACGACAACATCACCGGTCAGGCCGGCACCACCAGTTTCACGGACACCACGGCCGCCGGAGCGACGGAGCGCTTCTACCGCGTCGGCCGGGTTGATCCCTGATTCCGCGCCGCCGCATTGCCGCAGGGTCAATCCATTTCCCGCACCAAGGTTCGCGGCTGCAGCCAGTGCAGCACCGCCATGCGGGCGGCGATGCCGTTCTCGACCTGCTGATTGATCAGCGTGCGCTCGTAGCTCATCACCGCATCCACCAGTTCCACGCCGCGGTTCACGGGGCCCGGGTGCATGATGTAAATGCCCCGCTCGCGAATCACCGCGAGCCGGTCCTCGGTGACGCCGTAAATCCGGTGATACTCGTGCAGGCTGGGAAAGAACTGATCGCGCTGCCGTTCCATCTGAATGCGCAGCAGGTAAATGACCTCCGGCTGCCAGTCGAAGACCTGATCGAAGCTTTGAAACGCCGGGATGTCCGCATGGCGGTCGTCGGGAATGAGCGGGCCGGGACCGAAGAAGGCGACCTTGACGCCAAGCTTGCGCAAAATGGTGCTGGTGCTCCGCGCCACGCGGCTGTGCAGCACGTCGCCCATGATGACGACCCGCCGGCCGGCGAGGTCGGGCAGGACCTCCTTCATGGTAAAGGCATCGAGCAGGCCCTGCGTGGGATGGGCGTGATTGCCGTCGCCGGCGTTGATGATGCTGGCCGCGCTGTGACGCGCGATGAGATTCGGCACGCCGCTGCTGCCGTGGCGCACAATGATGTAGTCCACCTGCATGGCCTGCAGGGTGTCGATGGTGTCGATGATGGTCTCGCCCTTGACCACACTGCTGGTGCTGACCGTGAAGTTGGTCACATCCGCGCTGAGACGCTTGGCGGCGATCTCGAAAGACGAGCGCGTCCGCGTGCTGGGTTCGTAAAAGAGTGTCAGGACATGCCGCCCGCGCAGGGGCGGCACTTTCTTCACGCTGCGGCGGATGAGATCCTTGAAGGGCTTCGCATTGGTCAGCACGTGCTCGATTTCCTCAACGCTGAGGCTTTCGATATCGAGGAGGTCTTTGCGGGCTTTGATCATGCTTCGCCGGAAACGGGATCGGTTTTGCTTTTCACCAGAAAGAGAGCGTCCTGTCCATCCTCCTCGCGCAGGAGAAGCCGGAGATACTCGTCCGGTCCGGTGTGCCGCAAGAGGCCGCAGTAATCGGGCTGAATCGGCAGCTCCCGGTGCCCCCGGTCCACCAGGCAGGCCAGTTCGACTTTCGACGGGCGGCCGAAATCGATCAGCGCATCCAGAGCCGCCCGGATGGTGCGGCCGGTGTAGAGCACGTCATCCGTCAGGATCACGAGCAGGCCGTCCAGATTGAAGGGAATGTCGGAGGTGCCAATGACCGCGCCGGGCTCCACGTTGTTCGGATCGTCGCGGTAGAGGGTGATGTCGAGCGAGCCCACGCGCACATCGGGCCGGTCCTCCTCCATGAACTTTGCCAGCCGCCGCGCGAGCGGCACGCCGCGCTTGTGGATGCCCACGAGGGCGATCGGGTCCCGCGGATGGTTTTCCAGAATCTGGCAGGCGAGGCGGTGGATTTTGGTGTCCACCTCCCGGGCGCTGAGCAGTTGCTGACCGGCTTGGTCCATCATTCCATGCCTCCAACTCCCGCAGTCCGCGCCGCGCAAGAGAGAGTTGCCGGCTGTTCCCGGGCCTCGCTTCGGGGCTCGCGGCATTGCGACCGGCCGGTCGCAGCATCCCGGCGGGCGGAGACGGACGCCCGTGTCACTTCACTTTGTAAACCACGCTGGCTTTGCCGTTGTTGCCGGGGTTCTGGTCCGTCAGACCGGAGGGGAGCCGCAGCTGTGAGTAGTACTCGAGGCTCGACTCCAGATCGAGGCGGGCCTCGTCCACCAGGACATTGTAGGTCCAGCGCTCGCCGGGATCGAGCAGAGGCACCGCGATGGTTTCCCGTTCGCCGGCGGCATTCACGTTGAGCATGAGTCCATTCACCGCCTGACCGCTCCGGTTTTGAATCACATATTCCACCCGGCCCAACTCCGCGTTGAAATAATGGCTCGCGACCGAGGGGTCGTAGTAGGCCGGATTGTTGTAATTGAGCGCGTAGCCGATGTCCACAGTGCCATAGCCGAAGGACGGATCCTGCCCGGGCGGTCCGGCGTCCGCGGAGTAAGTGGTGAGCAGCGCCACCGCCTGACGGGCGGTGAGGTTGGGAACCTGCGACATCACGGCCGCAATCGCGCCGGCCATGAGGGGCGAACTCCCCGAAGTGCCGTCAAAGCTCACATACTGATCCCCCGGCCATGCCGTGGTCAGGCCCAGCCCCGGGGCGGTGACTGTCAGGTTCTCGCCGGAATTGGAAAATGTCAGCTGCTGCCCGAGCGCATCCACGGCGCCGACGGAAACGACGCGGGAATCCGCGGCGGGCCAGGTCAGTTGCGACGCCTGGTCGTTGCCGCCCGCGGCCACGATGACCGCACCCCGTTCATCTGCATAACTGATGGCGCGGCTCAGCACGCTGGAATTTTGATAGGAGCCGAGGCTGACATTGATGACCCGGGCGCCGGCATCCGCCGCCGTCATGATGCCCTGGGCGAGGGTGAACAGGTCGCTGAGACCGTCGGCGTTGGTGACTTTGATGCTCAGCAGATTGCTGGCGGGAGCGACTCCCGTGGCGCCGGGAGTATTGCCGCCGGCCAGCGCGGCGACCGCAGTGCCGTGACCGTCGGCATCACCGCTCCCGGTGATGCCTTCACCGATGTCGATGGAGCGCAGCCGGTCACTGGAGAACGCGGGATGCGCCGCGACGCCGCTGTCGAGAATGGCAATGGTGACGCCTTTGCCAAATGTGGAGAAATCACCCTTCACACCCATGAAGGCGAGGGCTCCCTCCCCGAACGGTTGTTCCAGCTGTTGCGCACGATCCTCCACCGGCACCTCCGGCATATACACATAATAGTTGGCCCCGTAGCCGTCGTAGTCGCCGGCATTGTTGAGCAACTCGTCGCGCAGGCGGCTGAGGTCGTCATAACCGACGCGCACCGTATTCAGCCCGTCGATCTTGCCCAGCACCTTGAGCCCGGCGGCATCGGCGCGGGCGAGGAAATCCTTCATGGCCCGGGCATCCTTGAACGTAAGCACGGCCTCGTTCGCTTTCGCATTTTTAGAGGACATCATCAGCAGCAGCCGGGCGAGCAATTCCGCCGAGGGATCGCGTGAGGAAACGGAGGCGGCCGGGGATTCGTCCACCGGGCTGCCGGTGATCCGCTCGCCGTTGCCGGGGTTGCCGGAGTATTTGTTTCCCCCTCTGAGACCGGAGAAAATCGAGTCCGGCAGCAGCAGCAGCAATCCCGCCAGCAGCAGCAGACCGCAGGCGACGGGGATGAGGAGCGGCATTCGTTCTTTCATGGAGGGGAATGGGAAAAGTCGGAGCGGGAGCGCCGCCGCCAATGCTTTTCCTGCCGTGGAAAGTCACACCGGACGGGGGCGGCGTCCAGCAGGGAAATAACTTTTACTCCGGTGCGCCCGGCTCGAGGCTTTGTCGCGCCACCAGCACGTCGAGTGCGAGCTGCAGGGGACGGTCGATCAGTTCGTTCCCGTGCTCCGCCGGTTGTCCCGCCGTGCGGGCGATGCGGTCCGGAATTTCAGGATTGGTCTTCGCGACGAGCGAGGCCTCGTTGTGACGGGGCCGGGCGCTGGAAAAAACCGCACGCGCCAGACCTTCCTTTGCCTGCAGGGCGAACACGGCGGCCTTCGCTTCCGCATCCTGCACGGCCGCGATGTCCGGCGACAGTCCCTTGCCGAACGGATCACTCATGCCGGCCGGAAACGCGACGCGCTGTGCGGTGTAACGCAGGGTCAGCGTGCCGGCTTCGGTCTTTCGCAGCGGCACCTCCGCCACCGTCGCCGTGCGCCCGCGCGTCGTGCCGCCGATGAGCAGGGCGCGCCGGTGAAATTGCAGCGCCGCGGCCAGCACTTCGCCGGCGTTCGTGGTGTCGGAATCCGTCAGGACGATGAGGTCGCGCGTCCATGCCGGTTCCGCGGCGGTCACCGCCGATGCCGTCACCGGCGTGCCTTTCGGCAGAAACAGCGCGGCAAATTCCATCGCCAGCGCCGGATCGGCATCCGCGGCGGGTGCCCGCAGATCGAGAATGAAGGCCGCAGTCTCTCCGGCGGCGAGCTTCTCCAGTTCCGCGCGCAGCGTCACCGCGTCCTCCTTGCGCCACGCGTGAAGCCTGACACCTGCAATCCGCGGCGTGATGGATTCCACTCTCACCGGCGGAATCACCGCCGCCGCGCCGGGCACGGTGACGAGTTGCATGGTCTGCGGATGCTGCTCCAGCAGTCCGGCAATGGCCGCGCGGTTCAGCGCCTCGAAACTCACCGACTCCGGCTGCGCGAAATCCGTCCGCAGCGCGCGCAGCACCTGCTGCATCTCCGGCTGCGTCAGCGGCGGGGCCTCGCCGCGCGCAAGACACACAAGTCCGGCGAGAATGAACCTACTGCTTCCCATGACGAAAATGATTGAGCGCATCGACGCGCGACTTGCCGCGGCCCCAGCGGAAACTCTGCGCGATGGCGCGGGTGACGTATTTCTTTCCCGCCGCCACCGCCTGACGCAGCGTGCGGCCGAGTGCCAGTTCCGCGGTGATGGCGGCGGAGAACGTGCAGCCCGTACCGTGTGTGCTCACCCCGGGCACGAACGGCGCTTTGTATTCGGCGAAGCCGTCGTCGTCGCGCAACACATCGATCGCCACCTTGCCGCGCAGGTGCCCGCCTTTGAGCAGCACGGCGCAGCCAAAGCGGCAGCGCAGCGCGTCCGCGGCGGGGCGCAGGTGTTCGGGACGGGCGATCTTCGCACCGAGCAGCACCGACGCTTCATCCAAATTCGGCGTGATGAGCGCGGCCAGCGGAAACAGCAGACGTTGATAGGCGATCACGGCCTCGTCCTGCACAAGGGCGTCGCCGCTCGTGGCCACCATCACCGGATCCACCACCAGCGGCGGCGGCTGCGGCAGCGAATGCAGCAGGTGCGCCACCAGCTCGATCACTTCGCGGCTGTAGAGCATGCCCGTTTTCACCGCGGCGACCGGAAATGACGTGAGGAGCAGCCGCAGCTGGTCCGCGAGATTGTCCAGGTCCACCGGCTGAATGCGCGTCACCTTGCCAGGAACCTCGGCGACTACGCAGGTCACCGCCGTCAGTCCATAGACGCCGCGGGCGGAGAATGTTTTGAGGTCGGCCTGAAGTCCGGCGCCGGCGGAGCAGTCGCTGCCGGCGATCGTGAGGGCCACGGGTGCAGAATTCATGGCGCGAGTCTGGGCAGGAATTCCTTTGCCCTCAACAGCCATGTGGCTTAGGGCGCAGCGTGAGCACGAAATTCAAGGAACTGCCCGGCTTGGAGGTGACGGTGGACGACGTCATCTACATGCCGAGCCTCGACGCGCCGGACGACCGGCCGTTCCCGTTCGTGTATTTCATCACCATCCGGAACAATTCCAAAACCACGGTGACTCTCAAGGGCCGCAAGTGGGTCGTGCGCGCCGCCAACGGCGAAACCATCGTTGTCGAAGGCGACGGCGTCGTCGGGCAGTTCCCGCGGCTCGGCCCCGGCGACGAGTATTCCTACAATTCCTGCCACACGATCAGTCAGGACAGCAAAGCCGAGGGCGCCTACTTCCTGCAGGACGATGAAGGCGGGCTCTACTGCGTGCGCATTCCCGCCTTTGAAATGGAACTGCCGCAGTGGGTGTGAAGGGGAGCACAGGCGCCCCGCCTGTAGTGAACGGCGCCCCCGCCGTTCACTCGCAAAGTAACGGCGAAGCCGCATTCTCCCGGAACCAGGACGGCGTTCGTTTTGAATTGCGGCGGCGCCGGTTCATTCAGATTCCCCGCGAGGGCGCAGGAAATGACAGGCGAGGGCGCCTGTGCTCCCCATTCATCTGAAAACGGATGACTACGCAATCACCTCCGTGATCACATGCGCCTGATTCTGCACGCCGGTCAGCCGCTCCAGACGGCCGCTGGTTTCGTAATAGAGCTTCTCGTATTCCAGTCCCAGCAGGTGAAGAATGGTGGCGTGCAAATCGCGGAAGGGCAGGGGACGATCCACGGCCATCAGACCCAGTTCATCGGTCGCACCAATTCGCGCCCCGGCTTTCACGCCGCCGCCGGCCATCCAGATGGTGAAACCCGCGGCATTGTGCTGCCGGCCCGCGCCGCCCTGCTCCATCGGCGTGCGTCCGAATTCACTCGCCCAGATCACCAGCGTTTCCTCCAGCAGCCCGCGCTCCTTCAAGTCCGCCAGCAGCGCGCCGATGGGCTGATCCACCGCCAGCGCGTGCTTGTCGTGGTTCTTCTTCAAATTGTCGTGCGCGTCCCAGCCGTCTTTTTCCATCATGTCATAGACCTGCACAAACCGCACGCCGCGCTCGACCAGCCGCCGTGCCAGCAGGCACTTCCGGGAAAACGACGCTGTGTCCTTGTTCTTGTGATTGAACCCGTATTTCTCGCGCAGGGGCTCCGGTTCCTTTTCCAGATCGCCGACCTCCAGCGCCGCGGCCTGCATGCGATAGGCCAGTTCGTAGCTGGCGATGCGGGCATCCAGTTCCGGAAAGTCAGGGCGCGCCGCGCGATGCAGAAGATTCAGCTCCTTCATCGCCGCGAAGGTCCGCTCCTGACCCGCGCGAAATTCATCCGGCGGCAGCAGGTCGAGCACCGGCACGCCCTTGTCGCGCAGCCGCGTGCCCTGGAAGGCCGCCGGCAGGAAGCCGTTGGAATAGTTCGTCGCCCCGCCCAGCGGCCCGGCATCGAACAGCAGCACATAGCCTGGCAAATTCTGATTCTCGCTGCCCAGCCCGTAAGTCACCCAGCTCCCCAGACTCGCCTTGCCGCCGGTGATCTCGCCCGTGTGCAGTTGAATGCTCGCCGGCGCGTGATTGTTGCTGTTCGCCTGCATCGAATGAATCACGCACAAGTCATCGGCATGCTGCGCCGTGTGCTCGAATAGACTGCTCACCATCAGCCCGCTCTGCCCGTAGGGCTTGAACTCCCACGGACTCGCCAGCAGTTCCTCCTTACAGCCGTGGAAAATGTTCGCGAAGCGCGTCTGCTGCACCGACTTCTTCAACGACTCCGGCACCTTCTTCCCGCCCATCTTCTGCAGCAGCGGCTTGTAGTCGAACGTGTCCATCGAACCCGGCCCGCCGACCATGAAGAGAAAAATCACCGACTTCGCCTTCGGCGCAAAATGCGGCAGCCGCGCCCCCATCGGCGCCACCGGATCGATCGTCACCGCCGTCTTCGCCCGCGCCTCCCCGCGCAGCAAAGACTCCAGCGCCAGCCCGCCGAACCCGCAACCCATGCGGGAGAGAAATTGACGGCGGCTGGAAGTGTGAAGCATTGTCACAGAACGTTGCGAATCGCGCCAGTTAATCGGGGATCTTTGTGGCGAAGCAGGATTTCGGAACCCCGCAGGGGTAGTCCCGTCAAATGGCCATCAACCATGAAGCCGTAGCAAGGCCGTCCCGGCCTTGTCGCTGCACTTGCATTCGCCCCGGCACGACGCCGCGGGATGTCCTATCACAAGGCCGGGAGGACCTTGCTGCGGATTATTGCGCGTTCGTGCGTAAGCCCTGCCCCTGTGGGGTTCCTGCGTTCCGCGGCGGCTTCCTGCCGGCCGGCCGTACAATTCAATTTTCGCCGGACGAAATGCACACCAAATCAGCAGCGAAAGCGGATAACCAAACAAAAATACGAGGGTCGCCACCATCATGCCGTCTTTCATCCTCTGCTCCGCGTCCCGATAGACCCAGCGCAGGCTCCAGCCGATGAGGGCGATGCCGGCAACGATGCCGACCCCTTTGAGCCAGGGCGGGAGGTGTAGAGTGTCAGCGAAATACTGTGCCATTGTGGTGAAATTGGTGTCGTGCACCATTCAACATCTGGCACTGGACGCAATTACACTGCGGACCCCAGTTTTATATGCTCACGGCGCCAACTCCGCCACGCGATAAAACCGGCTCGCGTGCGCCGAGGGATGGCTGTCCGTGCGCGGCAGGCCGCGGTCGAGCCATTGGGTGCGGTTCGCCGCCGCGCGGATGTTTGGCAGGCTGGCCTGCCAGTTGGTGCCGTCGTGGGAATACTGCACCTGATAATGCCGGCCTGGCGTCGTGGGAAATTCGATGAGCACCGCGCCGCCCTGCTGCAGCAGCACGCGATCGATGGCGAAGCCGGCATCTCCAGGCACCGAGAGGTCCGGCGGATTCAGCACCACTTCCGTGGACAACTGCGGCGCGATTTCCCCCGGCCCGCGGTTTGCCGAAAAATACTCCAGCAGTATGTCCTGCGTGCTGAGCGGATTCATCGCCTGCCGGACATACACGACCCACGATCCGTCCGGGCGCCGCTCGCTGGCGTTGTTGACCTCCACGCCCTCCGGCAGCCCGCGGAGGATGAGATTGTAAGCCGGCACGGTTGCCGTGGTGTCGTTGGCGATGCGGATCGTCTGCTCGCGCAGGCCGGTCTGGCGATTCAGCACGGTCGTGACATCCGCGGGCCCAGTGGCGACAGGATCGGGAATGAAGACTTCGCCGGTGACAGGGAAGTCGAACGCCGCCTCGTCGAGGTCATCACTCGTGATGACAATACTGCCTGAATGCGTGCCAACCGTCAGTGCGGCGAGACTGACTTGGAACGATGCGCTTTGCCCGGTGCCAACAGTGAGCGGCAGCGACGGCAGGGCGGTGAGAGTGAAGCCAGCAGGCACGGTCATGCCGCTGACGAGCAGTTCCGCGGTGCCGTCATTGCTGATGGTGAATGTGCGTGCCCGCGGCGTGCCCTGGATGTTTCGGCCAAAGTCCACCGCGACCGCCTGCCCGTCCGCCAGCGCCGGTGCCGCGGCATCGCCGTCATGCATTGTAATTTCCGGCGTAACGACCAGGCCGGTGACGGGAAAGTTGAACTCCGCCTCATCCAGGTCATCGCTTGTCAGGATGACTTGCCCTGCGAAAGTTCCCGTGGCCGCAGCATCAATCTGGAGGTGAAAGGTATGTGACTGCGCGATGGCGATCGTGGCCGGCAGCGGCAGCTCGAGGAGAGTGAATCCAGGCGGCACGGTGGCGCCGCTGATGAGCAGCGGCGCGGTGCCTGTATTGGCCACTGTCAGGTTGAGCGATTGCGGTGTGCCCTGGCGGACGATTTCAAAATCCAGCGGTGCGGCCTGCCCGTCACTGAGTTCCGGCTTGGTGGTTGTGGCACCGCGGTGCAGGGCGATTTCAGGAGTGACGACTTTGCCGGTGACGGGAAAATCAAAGACCGCTTCATCGGGGTCGTTGCTCGTGATGGAGACCTGGCCGGCGAAGGTGCCGGTGGCGACGGCATTGAGTTGCACCTGCAGGGCCAGCGATCCCTTGGCCGCGACACTGGCCGGAAGAGCGGGCGGATTTACAAGGATGTAGCCGGACGGCACGTTGATGGCAGTGAGCACTAGGGCCACGTTGCCGGGATTGGCTATGGTGATCGTCCGTGTCACCGGAGCCGGCAGCAGAGTAGTCAGGAAATCCACCGGCACCAACTGTCCGTCGTTCAACTGCAGGGCACCCAAATTCCCGTTATAGACGACAATCTCCGGCGCGACGACCAGGAGGCTGCCGGTGCCCGAGTTGAGTCCGCCGCCTGTGGGATACGTAGCCAGCCTGGCCCCGGTGACCGGATGGAATTTATAGATGTTCGTCAACGATGCGTAGCCTGCATAAATGTTACCGTCCGGTGCGAAAACGATGTCCCGCAGATCCGTCAGGCCGGTGTCAAAGCTGGTAATGGCGGCACCGGTGGTTCCGTTGAAGCGATAGATGCGTCCGTTGGTTCCGCCCACATACAACTCGCCGTTCGGAGCCCAGGCCAGCGAGGCGGCGGCGGTGCCGGAGATGGTGGCGAAGGTCCCGATCAAGGCTCCGGTCGTCCCGTTGAAGCGCAGCACCCGCCCGCGTTCGAAGGAAGTGACGAACAGATCGCCCTGTGGGCCGAATGCCAGATCGAAAGCCCACCAGAGCACGGTTGTCGAAGCAGTGGCGAAGCGTCCCATGAAGGCGCCGGTCGTCCCGTTGTAGCGCAGCACGCCGACGCCATCCCGCGAGGCCACGTAGAGATGACCATCAGGTCCGAAGGTGAGGCCAATGGGAATCTGGCCGCCGGTGGCGAAGGTACCCAGGCTTTGCCCCGTCGTCCCGTCGTAGCGCCGGATGGTGTCGTCCGCGGCACCGCCGACATACAGACGACCGTCCGGGCCTCGCGTCAGGCCCGAGGCCCCCTCCGGCCCGGTGGATGACGGAACGAAAATGGAAGTGGTCACCGGCGGGCCGATCTCAATTTTACGAACTCCGTTCAGGGAGTAATCGGTGGCATAAATCGTCTGCGCCCGGGCCGTTCCGCCCGGGAGCATGGAGTGGGAAACCAGGAGGCCGGCGAGAGCAGGCAGGTGTCGCATGTATGGAGAGGGGAATTGGGAGTGCATTCGCATGACCTGATCAGAATTTGAAGCCGACACCCGCGCCGAGCGACCATCCGCTCACGTCCGCACTGCCGTTTGAAGTGCCGGCGGTCATGTCGAAGTCGTCCACCCAGTCGTAGCGGCCGATGAGTTGCAGGCTCCAGTTTTCGGTGATCTGGCGGCTGGCGGCGGCCTGGATGTAGAAACCCGGGAGGACTTCGGTGCCGCCATTGCGGCTGGTCCAGGTGTTCTGCGCCGCGGGAGCGCTGCCGTTGCTGCTGACAAAGAGCGTTTCGCGCTGGGCGACATCCCAGTCGGCGAAGTTGAGCGTGAAGCCGGTGCTGCCGGTGAAGGCCCACGGGCCGCTGGCGTATTCGAGCACCGGGCCAAACGAGAGCGTGGAGAGATTGAGATCGAAGGCGGTGCGGATGGAATTGAAGGCGCTGACCGTTTCGCCGCCGATGACCGTTTCCACCGGCGTGCGGCTCACGGGAAGGTTGGGCAGCAGCGGTCCCGGACCCTGAATGCTGCCGGCATACGGCGCCTGCGGGGCGATGACGGTGCCGAGATCGAAGACGTCGGTATAACTGATGCCGTAATCCGTGCGGCCCCGCGTCGCCGCGAAAGTTGAAAGCGCGGCGCCCGTGTCAGTGCTCAGAAACATGAACGATCCCTGCCAGCCGAAGTTCCACTCGCCGCGCCAGGGATTCATGTAAGCGATCTCGATGAAGGGCGCATTGCCGTCCAGTTCGCCGCCGAACGCACCGCTGTCGAAATCCTGTGCCTGCGAAAACTCCGCGCGCCGTCCATCGCCTCCGTGCATGCTCAGCAGCGAGCCGCTGAGCTGCGAGGCGTTTTGATAGCCCCAGTTCCAGGTGTCGCCGTTTTCTGCGGTGCCTCCGTCGAGCCTGACAAATCCGTCCGTGTAGGTGCGGTCGGCGTAAGCATCGGCGGGACCGATGTCGTCGAGGCCGGGATAATTCTCCCCCGCGCCAATGTTGAGCAGCGAGAGCGAACTCCGGGTGCCGGCATTCCAGTCGAAGTCGCCGGAGGCGCGGTGCATGAATCCGGCGTTGAGTCTCCAGCCGCCGGAGCGGACGGCCGGGGCGGGGCCTTTCCCGCTCGCGAGGAGTGCATCGATGGCGTTGGAGGACACAGCACCGGGACCGGCGTGGAGCAGTGAGGGAGCAAGGCAGAGGCAGAGCAGGGGAGTGGTTCTCATGTGAGTTCAGGGCGCGCATAACATGGCGGGCCGGTGTCGGGGAAGTTAAATGTTGGCCCTGATTCCGGTGCGATTTGGCATGGCGGGCGCCGGAGGGGCCGGCTATCCGCGGCGGATGACCTGCCGATTCCTCCTGACTTGCCTGCTGCCGGTGCTGTGTTCGACGCTCCTGGCGATGCCCAAAGACGCGGTGCCGCCGGACGCGCCCTGGCCGGAGAACTGGCGGCTGCATGTTGAGTTTTCCAACGCGGAAGGCGGCACGCTGAAACTGCCGGGCCTGACCATTCCGCTGGCGGGGGCGGTGCACGAGGTGGCGCTGGAGCATCCGGCGAAGGGGGCGCCGGTGTTGCGTGTGTGGACGGATGGCAGGTTGATGCGCGGGCCGGAGGAGATCGCTGCAGGCGCACAGGCGCAGGATTTTCCTGACAAGAAAGCAGATCTCGGAGCGGACTTCACGGCGTATGCGCGATTCACGACGAAGGACGGCGGGACGCTGGTATCAAAGTGCGCGCCCAATGACAAATGGTCGCCGGATGCGAAAGCGCTCTTTGTTCGCGGCGGGCGCGTGGTCTATGACATCGGCTGGCTCGGCGCGCTGAGCGGCGGGCCGGCGGTGAACGACGGACTGCCTCACTCGGTCGTGCTGACGGTAAAGGACGGTCACGCGCGGCTGTGGGTGGATGGAAAGCGCGCGGCGCAGAAGAATGAATTCACCCGCCCTGACGTGAAGGACCACGTATTGAAAACGGGACGCGCCGCACCGGATTTTGCCGGTGATTTCAAAGGCAGCATCGCGGACGTGCGTCTCTGGCAGCGGGCACTCGATGACGCGGAGGTGAAATCGATTTTCAAAGACGGTGCAGGCGCGGCGAATACGCCGGACTTCTCATGGCAGCCGGCGGCGGAGACGAAGCCGGTGATCGAAGGCGCGGTGAAAGAGGCGTGGGTGCAGCCGCTGGAGCGCGCGGATCATGCGGAGATCGTGCGGGCGTGGAATGACAAGGCGCTGGCGGAGGGCGCGAAGATTTACAGCACGCTCTGCGTGGTGTGTCACGGCACGAAGGAGCAGCCGGGCTCGCTGCCGACGGCGCTGCGGTTCAGTGAGGGCGCGTTCAAGAACGGCAGCGACCCGCATTCCATGTGGCTCACCCTGACCAAAGGCTTCGGCCAGATGGTGCCGCAGCCGCAATACACCACGGAGCAGAAGTACGCCGTCATCCACTACATCCGCGAGACGTTTCTGCGTCCGCACAATCCTTCTCAATACACCGCGCTGACGCCGGCCTGTTTGGATGAACTGCCGCGCGGTCTGGTGAAGGTGGAGGCGGAGAAAGCGGACACTTCGCCGCCGCCGTATGTGCAGATGGAACTGGGACCGGCGCTCTTCTGGACCTTGCAGGCGGCAGAGAATAACATCGCGCAGAAGGGCATCGCGATTCGTCTCGACGCCGGCCCGGGAGGTGTGACCAAAGGTCGCGCGTGGATGACTTACGATCATGACACGATGCGCATGGCGTCGGCCACGACGGGCGAGTTTGTGGACTGGCGCGGCATTGCCTTTGACGGCAGTCACGGCACGCACACGAGCCTGACCGGCGCGCGGCAGGTGCTGAATCCACCTGGTCCTGGCTGGGCGCATCCTGACACCGGCATGTGGGACGATCCGCGGCCGACGGATCGCGCCGGCAAACCCTACGGTCCGCTGCCGCGCGATTGGGCGCAGTATCGCGGGGCTTATCTGCACGGCTCGCGCGTGGTCCTTAGTTACACCATCGGCGACACAACGGTCCTGGATTCGCCGGGCTGGCTCGACTACGGCACGACGCCGGTGTTTTACCGCACGCTGAACACCGGTGAGGTGAAGAAGCCTTTGACGCTGCGCCTCAGTGCGGACGATCCGGGATTGAATGTTCATGTGAAAGGCGACGCCCGGTTCTCCCGCGAGAAGGGATTCGCCGTGCTGCACCTCGCGCCTGGTCCGGCGCGGATGCTGCGCGTTTATCTCAGCAAACTGGAGGCGGCGAATCTCGCGGCGCTGACGGCAGCGGAAAACTCGCCGCTCGATCTCGCGCCGCTGACGAAAGGCGGCCCGACGCGCTGGCCGCAAGTGATCGAAACCGAAGTGCAGCGCGGCGCGGACGATGGTCCATTCGCGGCCGACACGCTGGCGCTGCCGGAATCGAATCCGTGGAAGGCATGGCTGCGTCCCGGCGGGTTCGATTTCACGCCGGACGGAAAGAGTGCCGTGGTCGCGATGTGGAATGGCGACGTGTGGCGCGTGGACGGCCTGACAGAATCCAAACTGCGCTGGCGGCGCATGGCCGCGGGACTATTCCAGCCGCTCGGCGTGAAGTTTCGCGGAAACGAATTGTTCATCACCTGCCGTGATCAGATTGCCCGGCTCGATGACCTGAATGGCGATGGCGAGACGGACTTCGTGGCCTGCTTTAACAACGACTCGCAGGTCACCGAGCACTTCCACGAATTCGCCATGGGGCTGCAGACGGACGCCGCGGGTAATTTCTACTACGCCAAGTCCGCGCGCCACGCACTCACCGCACTCGTGCCGCATCACGGCACGCTGCTGCGCGTGAGCGCGGACGGCGCGCGCACGGACATTCTGGCCACCGGTTTTCGCGCCGCGAACGGCGTTTGCCTCAACGACGACGGCAGTTTCTTCGTGACCGACCAGGAAGGTCACTGGACGCCCAAGAATCGCATCAACCGCGTCACGCCCGGTGGCTTCTACGGCAACATCTTTGGCTATACAGACGTCACCGACACGAGCGATTCCGCGATGCAGCCGCCGCTGGTGTGGATCACGAACAATATGGACCGCAGCCCCGCGGAACTGCTGTGGGTTCCGAAGGACGCGTGGGGTTCACTCGGCGGCACGCTGCTGAATCTGAGCTACGGCACCGGCAAAGTCTTCGCCGTGCCGCACGAGCAGGTGGACGGCGTCTGGCAGGGGGCGGTGTGCGCGCTGCCGCTGCCGGCGTTTCCCAGCGGTGTGCAGCGCGGGCGTTTCGGCGCGGACGGCGCGCTGTATGCCTGCGGCATGTTCGCGTGGGCGGGGAATGCGACGGCACCGGGAGGATTCTATCGCATCCGGCGGACGGACAAGCCGGCCCATGTTCCCGTGGAGATTCATGCGAGGGCAGGCGAACTGGAGGTGGTTTTCAGTGATCCGCCGCCACCGCTGGATGCCGCGAAGTGCTCGCTGAAAGTCTGGTCGCTGAAACGCAGCGCCGGCTACGGTTCGGCTCACATCGGGGAGCGGACCCTGACGATTGACGCGGTGCGCCGGGCCGGCCATTCCGTGAAGGTCATCGTGCCTGAACTGGCGCCCGTGCAGTGTTATGAACTCCGGATCGCCGGCGAAGGCTTCGAGCGCGTGCTGCACGGCACGATTCACCGGTTCCAGCCGTGAGCGCTATTTCGCTCCGGGAATGATGCCTTCGATGGTGTGCAGGATGTTGTCAGGCTGCTCTTTGGCCCAGACCATCAGTTCCGGCGGGGACAGGGCGGCGCCGAACGGGCTGACGG
Organism: uncultured Akkermansia sp.; assembly: GCA_964523105.1. GTDB lineage: Bacteria > Verrucomicrobiota > Verrucomicrobiia > Verrucomicrobiales > V1-33 > V1-33. The sequence goes on along the minus strand of CAZFZN010000002.1, from coordinate 86,230 downwards.
CGGTTTCGACGATCATGCGCTGGAGCAGACCGGGCACGCTGTGGGCGCAGTAGGCGGTGATGGCGGCGGGCGGATCCTGCGCGAGCCATGAGGCGCCGAGCTGAATCATGTCGGCGAGGTCGGGAAATCCGGCCGCGAGGCGCTGCTGCGGTGTGGCGTGGAGGCGTTCGGTGGCGCTGATCCACGAGTGCGTGGTGCGGTTGTCACGGGCGCCCTGGCGCAGGACTTCCGCGGAGGTCAGGCGCCATGCGGTGGGAGGATCGTATTTGCAGAGGGCATCGAAGAGAATGACCGTGGCGACGCGGCGCGCTTCGCCGTCCATCGAGTCGGTGAATTTCTGCGCGGCGACGGAACTTTCCGCCGTGAGCGGCGGGATGAAAGCTGCGAGCGGTTCCGCGGGCAGTCCGGCAGGGAAGAGCCGGTTCAGCAGCGAGGTCATTTCCTGGAGATTGTCGCTGAAGCGGCGGCGTTTCGACTCCACCGCGAGCATGTGGGCGGCGATGGCCGGCAGGCGCGGATCGTCCTTGAGCGAAGCGGCGAAATTCCATGCGGAGGCGGCGTCGCGGGGAATCCATGCGCTAAAGGCCGCTGCGGCGATGGAGTTGAAATCATAGCGGTTCATCGACTCCCGCAGGGTGAGTTCGGGCTCGAGCGCAGCCCTTGCGAAAAGCGCGCCGGAAAGGGCGGCGGCTTTGTCGTCGGGATCTGTCAGGGATTCGGCGCGATTGTCGGCCTTGCCCTGACCGGCGGTGGTGCGGGCGCGGTGCCATTCGCGGTGCATCAGGCTGCGCTCGCTGCGGGGCAGTTCGGCCACCGCGGCGGGCAGTTCGAGTCCCGCCTGTCCCCGCGAGGCGGCCAGCGCGGTGAGGCATTCGGCGCGAACGGGTCCCTGGGGCAGTGCGGGGAGGAGCGATTCGACCGGCAGGGAAGTGACGGCGCCGAGCCGGGAAAAGAGGCGCGGCAGGAGTTCCGGGGCGGCATGCAGCATGCGGGGGACGGCGTCTTTGGCGGCGTTGGCGGGATCGCGCTCGACCCACCGGTCCACGAAGGGCGCGGCGAGCGCGGTGAGTTCCACACTGCCGGCGCCATAGCGGACGACGAACTGGTCGAACGCATCCGCTGCGTCGGCGGCGCCGGAAAGAATGCGGCGGCCGTCGGCGGCGAACACGCCGGGCTGGGATGCGGAGCCGGATGCCGAGACCTCGCCCGCGGGCTGCGGCGTGTCTCCGGCGGACTCCCGCGCGGAGCGCGCGGGTTTGATCCACGCGGCGGTGAACCAGCCGGCGGTTCCGAGCGAGGCGAAGAGCAGGAGATTGATGAGTGAGCCTGACTGTTGTGAGGGCATGGCGGCGGTGGAGAATGGTGAAGCAGCCTAACGCTGCAGTGCCGTGCGGTCGGCGGGGAGGAGTTTCGGGTGATTCATCGCGTCCGCGGTGGCGACGCCGGTGTCCCGCATGGCGGCGATGAGCTCGCGCAGCATCTTGAGCCGGGCCTCGCCGGAACTGGTCTGCAGGGCGCGGCCAAACGTGTCAGGGAGCAGATTGCCGGCGAAGAAGCGGTCGCGCCGGCTGAGTTCGATGTCCGCGCCGGTGAGGGCGGCGATCACGCCGTCGCGCTCGGGGCCGGCGGGCAGGGAGTCGAGGAAGGCGAGCGCTTCGTCTCGGTCCTGGCGCAGGCGGAGTTCGAAGATGGCGCCGGTGAGCAGCGGGCGCAGTTCCGCCGGCGCGGATTGCTCCACCCATTCCCGGGCGCGGAGGCCGTCGGAGGCGGCGAGATTTTTCACCGCGGCGATCACGGCGGGCTGCGGCACAGAAACGTCAGGGTGCGCCGTGACCCACTGCAGCATCGCCTCCGGGCGCGAGAGGGAGAGCTGATGAAAGGCGGTGGCGCGGTGCGCGGCGATGTCATCCGCGGCGAGCGGGAGTTTGGCGAGGCTGTCGAGGGCGAGCAGCGGATCGGAGGTGATGAGGCCGTCCACCGCGGCGGAGGCGGCGGCTTTCCCGACCGGGTGATTGAGGTCGGCGGCGAAAATTTGCGCCGAAGCGGTGGCCGGGGCCTGTTCGAGCCACCACCCGACGACGGCGGGAACGAGGGCCGCGGGATTGTCGCCGTCCGGCATGGCCGCGAGCATGCGGAGGGCGGCGGGAGGGTCGGGAATGCCGAGCCGCGGGAGAAGGGCTTCGAGATTTTCCGCGTGCTGCTGCCGCGGCAGCCAGCCGAGCGCGGTGGAGGCGGGAGGCAGGGACTGACGTCCGGTCATCCACGACTGCATTTCCAAATCCATGGCCGTCGCGGCGGGTGAGAGGGCGAGGATGAACGGCTGGGATGCCGTGCCGGCGGCCGCGTGCAGCCATTTCAGGCCGGCCTCCAGCGAGCCGTGTTCTTTGGTCAGGACCGCACCGAGTCTTGCCAGGGCCGCGGGTGTGATGGTGCCTTCGGCGAATCGCAGCAGGGGCAGGGGACGGCCCTGCATGTCCTTGCGGTGCCACACGAGAAACCCGGCGGGATCCTCGGTGAACCACCGGCCGAGCGCGAAGCCGGCCGGGACGGTGGCGGCCATGCCCTGCTCGTCGGCGAGGTGGCGCAGGGCATTGAGCGCGTTGAACCGCATCCACTCCGCCGCTGCGGCGCCGCGGCGCAGGTAGGTCGTTCCGGCGATGAGCCGGGTGGCGATGGTGAGTCCCTCCGCGGGGCTGCGCTTCACGCTGCTGCGCACGAGCGCGAGTGCCGCCCGCCATTGGGCGGCGCTCCACGGAATGAGGGTGAGGCTTTGCGAGGCCGACAACGGGTCGCGCAGTCCCCACTCGCCCATGAGCGCCTCCAGCGCGAGATCGCTCAGGCTGCTGTCCTTGAGTGTCAGGGCTGCCTGCAGTGCGCGGCTGCCGCTGAGATCCGTCCAGCGCGAGAAGATCATGCGCAGATGGAACATGGCCTCCTGTGCGGCTCCCGGCCCGGTGCGGTGACTGGTCCAGTGCTCCTGCACCGCCGCGAGCACGCCCGCGAGCGCGTCTTCGTCCATGCGCGGCGCCGCCGCGACCCGGTCGTGCAGCGGCGCTCCCACCGGCGGAATTCCCGCGGCCGTGTTGACCTGCTTCTTCTGCGGAACAAGGTCGGCCTTCATCGGATTCGCCAGGAACTGGCCGCCCAGAAATCCCAGGGTCAGTCCGAGCAGCGCCGACAACAGCCGGAACGGCAGCGCAAAGCGATCCGGAGGAGCCTGCCTCGTGGGGAGATGCCGGGGGCGGTGATAGGACATATTCCCGGGAGGCTAATACGGGACGCGGCTGCGATGCAAGAAAAGCGTGCAGGTCTGTCGCAGGGCGGCTGCGCGGACGGGCTGGCGAAACCTCCGCGGATTCTCCAGGCGGCGGTCCTGCGTGGCCGGCACCGGATTCCATCGATCCCTAACCGTCGTTCCCCGCCGGGAAGCAGGGTCGCGGCGTTTCGCAGGAGCCGGAATTTTATTTGTCGGAGCGCAAAAAAGACTTGTGACAAATTCGACAGTTGCATAAACCAAAAATTAATTCCTGCGGCCACCCCGTCGCAGGAGCACCTGCATCCAACCATAACACCCATGAAAAAGCACCTCCTCAAGCTGCTCCCCTTCGCCGCGCTGCTGTCCGCCGCTGACCGCTCGCATGCCACGCTCTACGCTTACGAAGGATTTGATTATCCGATCGCCGCCAATGGCCTCGGTTCTCAAAACGGAGGCACCGGCTTCTCCGGCGGATGGGACACCGTCGCCAACAACGGGGAAATCCTCGCCTCCTCGCTGGGATATACCGACGGCGGCGGACGCACCCTGATCACTTCCGGCAACATGGCCCAGATGGACGGCTCCTCAGCGGGAACCGCCGTGAACTTCCGCACGATCGATACGTCACAGCTGGACTACGGCAGTGCGACTACGATGTACATTTCCTTCCTGGGTCAGAAAGTTCCCAGCTTTGCCGGCACCACCCTTGATTCGCGTGCCATCAATCTCGCGCTCTTCGCCCCGGCATCCGGCGGTGGAGTGACGGGCGAGCGCGTCTCCGTGGGTCACGGCACCAACACACCGGCGGGTGGATTTGGCGGAGAATATCGCTGGGGACATTTCACCAACGGCAACGGCGCCAATGGTCAGGTGGGAGACGCGACCAATGCACACTACAGCAGCACCAACATTCAAAGTTCCGCTTTCGTGGTGCTGCGCATCGACATCAACCCGCCGGAACTCGGCGGAGTGAACGACCGTTCCACACTCTACATCAATCCCTCGCTGGACGCCGAGCCGGGGTCTCCCAGCGCCATCATTATCGACACGCGCGACATCTTCTCCACCATGACCGACTTCGCCCGGCTTCGTCCGTTCGGGGGCAACCTGAACGCCGCCAACGGTGCAGGCATCATGAATCTGGATGAGATTCGCATCGGGACCACGTGGGGGGATGTGACGCCCTTCGTGCCGGAGCCCGGCACGGCCGCCCTGGCGGCACTCGCCGGCATCGCGCTGCTGCGCCGCCGCCGCGCCTGATTTCAAATTCTTCGCGAAAACCGGGGCGGCACCGCCCCGGTTTTTTTGTATCCGGCCGCGTGTGCCGGCGGGGGATTCCCTTTTGGTTCAATCTCCGGCGACGCGGCGGGTGATTCTTTCCCCCCGCACCCCATGAAAGCCCCCCTCCTCCTGCTCGCGGCCTGCGCCGGCGCGCTGTCCGCCGCGCCTTCCGTGTCCGTCATTGCACCGGCGCCTGGTTCCAGTGTCGCTTCCCTCACCAGCGTCAGTATCACTTTCAGCGAGCCCGTGACCGGTGTGTCGGCTTCGGACATCGGCGTGAACGGCTCGCCCGTGACTTCCGTCACGGGCAGCGGTGCCGGACCGTACGTGTTCAGCTTTCCCCAACCGCCGGCGGGCGGCGTCTCGATCGGCTGGGATGTGGATCAGAGCATCGGCGGACTGGGCACCGGTGAATTCGTTACTCCCGCGGGATGGAGTTACACGCTGGTGGATACGGTCGCTCCGGACCTTGGCGTCCTGCGCTCCAGCGTGGCGGGTCAGGAACTCGCGGCCGTGTTCCCCACGTCCGGCTCCACCGTCGCGGCGCTGACGGAAGCGACGGTATTTTTCAGCGAATCCGTTTCGGGAGTGGATGCCGCCGATCTTCGCATCAACGGCGCGCCTGCCGCCACCGTGGCGGGCGATGCGGCCGGGCCTTATGTGTTCACCTTCGCCCAGCCAGCCCCGGGCGCGGTCGATTTCACATGGAATGCGGGGCACGGAATCGCGGACGCGAGCGGCAATGGATTCACCGGCACCGGCTGGAGCTGCACCCTTGCAGCGGCGCAGGGCAGCGTGGTCATCACCGAATTCCTCGCGCGCAACGGCGGCGCGGTGGTCATGCCCGGCAGCGACACCGATGGCACGCGCGACGGAAACTGGGATCTCTCCGGCTGGATCGAGCTGCACAATTCCGGGGCCTCGCCGGTGAACCTGCTCGGGTGGTCCCTGACAGATGATCTGCTGGTACCGCGCAAGTGGGTCTTCCCGGCGCGCACGCTGGCCGCGGGCGCGCGGCTGATCGTTTTCGCCTCTGAAAAAGACCGCAAGCCCGGCAGTGGAAACCTGCACACCAATTTCGCGCTCAGCGAAAACGGCGGCACCGTGGCCCTGTTCGCCCCGGACGCCCCCGCCGCGGCGCCGGCTTCGAATTGGGAGAACTATCCGCCGCAGCGCTATGATTACAGTTACGGCGCGCAAAGCACCGACGGCCAGCCGCGCTATTTTTCTCCGCCGACCGTCGCTCAGGGAAGCTATACGCTGCCCACTTCCGACGGCGTCGCCGGCACGGTGCCTCCGGTGCCGGCGGGAATTATCAACGGCACCAGCCCGCTCAACGGCGTCACGCCCGATCCCCACGCCAGCGTCGCCCGCGGATTCTTCAGTGAGCCGTTTTCGGTGATCCTCAGCTGTGCGGATGCCGCCGCGACCGTTCGCTACACGCTCGACGGCAGTCCGCCCGTCGCCGCCAGCACCGCCTACACCTCACCGCTGCAAATCACGGGCACCACCGTGCTGCGGATGGCGGCATTCAGTCCTGACAAAATCCCCGGCCGCACCCTGACGCACACCTATGTCTTCCCGTCGCAGGTGGTGACCAGTCAGCCCTCGCCGCCCTACGACAATCCGGCGCGCACGAATGACAACACGAATCCCCAGCCGCCCGCACCCGGAGGCGTGCCGCTGCCCATCGCGTGGGGCGTGAACACCACCTTCACCACGGCGCAGACGCTGCCGGGTTTTCCCACCGGCACCGCCGCCGGCGCCAATAATCTCAACGCCGGCCAAATCCCCGCCGACTACGGCATGGACCCGAAAGTGTGGGCCGATCCGGTGAAGTACAACGACCAGGGCGCGGTGGATCCGGTCAACGGCGTGACCAATCGCGAGCGCATCGAGCGCTGTCTCCGCACCCTGCCGGCACTCTCCGTGGTCATGAAGAGTACCGACATGTTCGGCACATATCCGAACGGTCAGGACTCCGCCGCCGTGGCCGGCAATCCCAATGCCCCGCTCTATCCGAATTCCCGCGCCTCGGTGGAAACGGACATGACCAAGCCCTGCTCCATGGAACTGCTCGATCCCGCGGGCGGCACGGTTTTTACCGTGGACTGCGGCATCGACCTGCACGGCAACGCCAGCCGCGATCCGTTCAAGAATCCCAAACACGGCTTCACCATCCGCTTCCGCGGCAAATACGGTTCCGGCAAGCTGGAGGCGAATCTGTTTCCGGACTCGCCGGTGCGCGAATGGGACAAGCTCATTCTGCGCGGGGATTTCGGCGGCAGCTGGATGCATCAAAACGGGGCCGACACACTCAGCGCCGGCAGCGATTCCTCCCAGCGCCCGCGTGGCATCCGCATTCGCGAAGCCTTCTGCAAGCACACCTTCCGCGACATGGGCGGGCGCGTCGCCAGTCACCATCGGCACGTCAATCTTTTCATCAATGGCGTCTGCTGGGGCAGTTACGAACTGATGGAGGACGAAGGTCAGGATTTCGGCGCCAGCTACCTCGGCGGAGACAAGGACGACTACGACGTCAACGATCAGGGCAAACTGAAAAGCGGGACGTGGAACGCATGGTCCGCCATGAAGTCTCTGCTGGGCTGGACCGGCGGCACCCCGACCACCGACCGCCTCACGGCCCCAACGACTGCGGTTTTCCAATCGGCCTTCACCAACACCCAGTACGAGCAGCTCCGCGCCATGCTCGATCTGCCGTGGTTTCAGGACTACATGATCCACCACATGTATTTCGGCCACCGCGACTGGGCCACGAGTGCGAGCGACGCCGGCGCTTACATGAAGAACGTGTATTTCATTCGCAGGAATGACGGTGTCTTCAAAGTGCTGCCCTGGGACATGGAAAACCTCATGTGGCATCCCAGTGAAGACCGGGTCACGGAAATGACCACGTTCAGCGCCTCTCCGGTCCTGCGCCCGCCCGCGGCGATTCATCCCCGCGCCAAGACCAACGCCGAGTACCGCACGGAATTCGCCGACCGCGCATGGCGGCATCTGCTCAAGCCCGGCGGCGCCCTGACACCGCCTCAAATGGCCGCCCGGCTCGATCACTGGACCGGGATCGTTGGCCCCGATGCCATTTGTCTCGAGTCGGCGCGCTGGGGCGATTACCGCTACAAAGTCCACGCCTACACCAGCGGGACCGTGACGCAGGTCTATACCTGGAACGGCGTCTGGCATGACAATGCGACGCCGGTGCAATTCGACGGCGCATGGGCATCCGGCGTGCAGCGATTCAACACCGGCCGATCCTCCCCCGCACAGCTCGGCGCGTTCAATTCCAGCATGGCCAACGCATGGTACGATGAAATCCGCCGTCTCCAGACGACCTATTATCCCGTGCGCGCCAACACCGTGCTCGCCCAGTTCCGGAACAACGGACTCTATCCGTTCCTCAATGCCCCGGAGTTGCGCCGCAATGACGACAACACCCTGCTGGGCGATGCCCAGCTTACCTCCGGCACGCAGGTCAAACTCGTGATGCCCGCCGCCGGCACCGGCAGCAGCAGCGGCGACATTTTCTACACGCTCGACGGCACAGACCCCCGCCCGCCATACGATCAGTCCGGCACTCCGCGCGCCGGGGCTCTCGCTTACAGCGGTCCCGTCACCGTGACGCAGCCGGTAATTCTCAAAGCCCGCGCCCGCGCCGCTCCCGCGAGTTTTCCCTCCAAAGCCCCCGTGCGCGCCGCCAGCACGGCGGCTGTCGCGGTCAGTTATAACGCCACCGGCGGCGCCAGTGGCCGCGGCCAGATGACCAGTGCGCCGCTGGTGCTCGATGGCCTCACCCTTGCAGCCGGCGACCGCATTCTGCTCAAGAACCAGGGTGCCGGCGCGCAAAACGGCATCTGGGAAGTCAGCACTCCCGGCGCCGGGACCACCGGTATTTGGGATCGCGCCGCCGACTGGGATGCCGACGGCGAGGTCAGCGGCGGCACATGGATCAGGGTGGAATCCGGCACCGCCAACACCGGAACCGTGTGGCGTGTCATCAATCCCGCCGCCATCACCGTCGGCGGCGCCACCGGCACGGCGATTGTCTTCAGTTCTCAGCAGTTCAGTCCCTGGAGCGCCCTGGTGGAAGTCAGGCTCAATACCGGCGTGCCGCTGCCCACCGTGGTCATCAGTGAGATCAACTACAACCCGCGCAACAGTCAGGGGGGCAGCGACTCCGAATTTGTGGAGTTCTTCAACTACGGCACGCTGCCCGTGGACATGACTTCATGGAGTATGGACGGCGTGGAATTCATCTTCCCCGCCGGCACGGTGCTCCAGCCGGGGCAGCGCATCGTGATCGCGAGCAACAACAATCCCGTGACCTTCGCCTCACAGTATCCCGGGGTGGTCGTGCTGGGGTATTTCGGCGGCGGCCTCGACAACGGCGGGGAGCGGCTTTCCCTGCTCGACTCCGACGGCCGGGTCGTCTGCTCGGTGGAGTATGATGACGAGGGAGCATGGCCTGCCGGCGCGGACAATGGAGGCTCTTCGCTCGAACTGCTCAACCCCTCCGGCGACCTCCAGTCCGCCGCCAACTGGCGTGCCAGCACCGTGCTCAAGGGCACGCCCGGCTCGGCCAACAGCCTGCCTCCCGCCGGCGTCCTCATCAGCGAATTCTTCGCCGCCGGCGGTGCGGGCACAATTGGCGGCACGCCCGCCGTGGATTTCGTGGAACTCCACAATCCCGGCGCCTCCACCGCCGATGTCACCGGCTGGACCCTCAACGGCCTGCCGCTGGGAGCAACTTCCCTCGCTGCGGGACAGCGACTTGTGATCACTTTTCCCGCAATGCCTCTCGCGCGGTCACACGGCGAAATCATGCTCTACAATGCCGCGGCTGCCGTCGTGGACGGCGTGCGTTACGGCCCCCAGAGCACGACCGCGTCCTTCCACCGCACCGGCAGCACGTGGACGCTGGGACCTCCCGGGCCGGGAGTCGCCGGGAGCCCGCTCCCCACCGGCTCGCCGGCCTCTCTGGTGTTCAATGAAATCATGGCCAATCCAGGGTCCGGCGAGGACGACTGGCTCGAACTTTACAATAGTGACGCGGTCCATCCCGTCGTCCTCACGGGCCTGGTTTTTGAAGTGGGCGGCAACCGCTTTGCAGTCACAGCGCCCGCCGTCATTCCGGCCGGCTCGTGGCTGCGGCTGTGGTGCAGTCCGGGCGGTCGGCGCGGTGACAACCTCAATCTCAGTCTGCCCGCCGCCGGCGCTGAAATAGCTATCCGCGATGCCGCGTGGAACGCGGTGGAAACGCTCAGCTTCGGTGCGCAGCAGGAAGGGGTCACGCAGGGTCTCATCGGTGCCGCCGGCCCGCTCGTGACGCTCGACTATCCCTCGCCGGGACTGGAGAATCTGCTCCTGCCGGCCGACCGTCCGCAGCTGAACGAGGTCCTCGTGCATAACGAAAACGGCGACAACGCTCCGTGGGCGCGGCGTTCCGCATGGGTGGAAATCAAAAACCCCGCCGCCGGCGGCATCGATCTCGCTGGCTGGTCGCTGCGCTCCGTCGGCGCCGCTCCTGCGCAGTGGACGTTTCCGTCTGCGCCACTCGCCGCGGGCGGAGTCCTCGCGGTCTGGTGCGACGACGCCACGCCGGCCAGCGCTGCGCCCTCCGCGCATCTCAATTCCGGCCTGCAGTTGAGCAACACCTCGTTCGCCGGCTTCAACTCCGATATTTGGGGCCTCGAACTGCTCCATCCTGCGGGCCACATCATGGACCGTGTCACCTGGGGCCACCAGGTTCCGGATCGATCCATCGGGCGCGCCGGCGGGGGGGCGTGGACGCTGCTCGCCGCCCCCACGCGCGGCCTTGCCAACAGCGCCGCCGCCGCACTCGCCCCGGCCGCCGGCGTGAAAATCAACGAGTGGAGCGCTGTGCCCGGCGGCGCCAATTACGAGGAGTTCCTCGAACTCTACAATCCCGGCGCTCAGCCCGTCTCCCTCGGAGGACTTTGGCTGGGCGATGAACCCAGTGAGTCCGGCCGGCGCAAATGGCAGCTGCCTGCGCTTTCCTTCCTCGCCCCGCTGGGATTCAACGCCTACTATAACACTTCCGGCGGTGAGACGGTTCCGTCGCACTTTCATTTCGACATCGCAGCAGGCGGCGAATACCTGCGCCTGAGTCTGGACGATGCGGCGGTCACCGCCGTGGATGCGGTCTCGTTCGGCGCCGCCGCGTCGCCTGGCAATTCCCAGGGCCGCTCGCCCGATGGCAGCGCCGTCATCGACTCCCTCGCGCCCAGTCCGGGGCGTTCCAATAATGCGGATGCCGCCCTGCCGTCACTCACGGCGTGGCCTTTCGGACGCGCCGTCCCGGCGGGACAACCGGTCCAGCTGGAGGCCGCCGGCAGCAATGCGGTGAGCATCCAATGGCACAAGGACGGCGTTCCCGTTCCCGGGGCCGACGATTTCATTCTCACAATAGACCCCGTCACCGCCTCATCGGAAGGCGACTACACAGTTGCCCTGACCAATGCGGCCGGCATCGTCACCAGTCCGCCGGCACACCTGACAGTGCTCTACAACTGGGATGCTTACGCGGCGCAATACGGCCTCGCCTCACTTTCCGCCGACAGCGACGGCGACGGCATCAGCAACGGCACGGAGTTTCTCGCCGGCACCGAACCGCTGGCCCGCACTCCTCTCACCGCCGGCGTTCTCGGAGGCCATGAAACCAGCGGCGGCACTGCCTGGCTCACGCTCGAGTACACCGTCAGCCGCCGCGCCGCCTTCAGCAGTCAAACCGGCCAGCGCAGCAGTGACCTCAGTCTTTGGAATGACGCCACTGACACCCTGACGGAAATCCTCGCCACTCAGCCCAACGGCGATCAGCGGGTGAAAATGAAGTTTCCCTGGCTGCCGGGAGACGCCCGGGAGTTCGTCCGCCTGCAGCTGGTGCCGTAACTTAAAAAGCGTCGCCAGGGCGCGGCAGTTGCGCTATCCTGCCGCCCACTCAACCTCCCTGACTCCATGCCCTCCATCATTCGTCACATCGATCCCGTCTCCCAGCCGCAGGGCTCCAACCTTTGCTGGGCCGCTGTCACCGCCATGGTCACCGGCAGAAGCGGCTCCGGCGCCGTCAGTCAAGTCGTCGAGTTCGCCCGGGGCCACAATGTGCCCATCGATGCGGACGATGCCCTCAACTCCAGCACCGGCGTGCCCGCACTGGCCCGCGCCTTCAACCGTTCCTGCCGGCAGTTCAGCGGACTGCTGCCAGGGTCGGATATCGCGTCGCGCCTGACCCGGGGCCCGATCGGGCTCTTCGGTCTGCTGCGCAATCCGCCCAGCGGCGGCACGCCGCGTCACGCGGTCGCCATTCACGGCATCGCCGGCGAGGAATTCGATTCCGCCAGCGGCAGCACCGTGCTCGGCGTGGATCCGCGAGGCTTCACCGCCATCAATATGACGTTCTGGACCCTGCAGAGCGAGTTCACCATCGAATACATTATGTGGCAGGCGTAGCGGCTGCCTTGCCGCGGCGCAGGGCGAAGATCAAAAATACGGCGCCGATGACGATCAAGTACACGGAGTAGAACTGGCCCTCCGTGAGCCCGGCGATGTAGCGGTCGGGTTCGCGGAACTGCTCGTCGGTGATGCGGAAGACGGCGTAGAGAACGAAGAACAGTCCGGTGATCAGTCCGTGAGGCGCGCGCGGCCATTTTTCCCGGACGACAAAGAGAATCGCGAACAGCGCGAGCCCCTCCAGCGCGGCGGCGTAGAGCTGCGACGGATGGCGCGGGGTGAGCAGTTCGCTCAACTGCGCCGCAAAGGCATCGTCGGTGCGCGCGAGGTGCTTGACGGCCTCGCCGTAGCTCAGTTCCTCCGGAGCACGGCCCTTGAGGAGCGAAATGACAGTCTCGTAATTCGCGGGATTGCTCTCTATCCACCCGCTGGTCGTGGCCTCCTCGGGAAATTTCATCGCCCAGGGAACCGTGGCCGGCCGGCCATAGAGTTCCCCGTTGATGAAATTGGCGATCCTGCCAAAAAACAGCCCGAGCGGCGCGGCGACGACGAGGTTGTCGCCCAGCCCGGTCCACGACTGCCGGCGCGTGCGCGCCCAGTAGAGCGTGAAGAAAAATAGTCCGAGAATGCCGCCGTGGCTGGCCATGCCGCCCTCCCAGACCCGGATCCACCACCACGGATCGCCGCTGTGATCCTGACGAATGCCGTAGAGCAGCACCCAGCCAAGTCGTCCCCCGATGAGCACACCAAAAATCGCGGCCCACGTCATAAAGTCGGCCACCTGGCTTTCCTTAAGTTCACCGATGCCGCGCCTCGCCCACCAGCGCAGCAGATAATATCCGGCGACGAACGCGGCGACATAGGCCACGCCGTACCAGCGGAGCTTAATGGCGTCGCTGAGTTCGAAGATGACCGGGTCGAGCCGGTGCAGGTAGTAGGCGAGAAACATCGCGGCGCACTGACACGGCGAACGGGGCAGGGCAAGAGAGTGCCGTCAGCCGCCGATGCGCGCCTGACCGCCGCCCTGACGCTGCTGGGGTTTTTGCGGCAGCACCGGTTTCTTCTGCTGCTGCGGAAGAAATCCGCCGCTCAGCGTGATGGTGCCGCCCCCGCCCATTTGGAGCGCCGGGCGCTGCGGCGGCTGTCCCTGGGGCCGGCGTGCCTGTGCGGGAATTTCCGGATCGTCCTCGCTGCCGCCGCCGCTGAAGCGCCGCGGCAGTCCGGCGAGCAGTTCCTCGAACGCCCGCAGATTGGTGGTGCTGCGGAAGAGATTATGCAGCACTTCGTTTTTGATGTTCCCCATCAGGGTCTCGAACAGCTCATAGGCCTCCGCCTTGTATTCCACGAGCGGATCCTTTTGGGCGAAGGAGCGCAGATGCACACCGTCGCGCAGGCTGTCCATGTTATAAAGGTGCTCCTGCCAGAGGCGGTCGATGGCGTTGAGCAGCACATAGCGCTCCAGACCCTTGAGGGCATCGGGAATCTCCGTGCCGGTTTTCATCTCATAAGCCTCCTTCACCTTTGCGGTGAGCCACTCCGCGTTGGCTTTGGCATCGCGGGATTCCAGACCGGCGGCTTCCCGCGAGAGGCGCAGCGGGAAAGTCATGTTGATCCACTGGAGCAGGCCGTCGAAATCGGGCTGTCCGTCCTCGACTTCGAGGAAGCCGGCAACTTTGGCGGGGATCGCCTCATCGATGACCTCGATCACCATGGCGTGCGGATCCTCCGTGGTGAGGGCTTCATTGCGGTAGTCGTAAATGACGGTGCGCTGCTTGTTGAGCACGTCGTCGAATTCGAGAGTGCGTTTGCGATAGATGTAATTGCGCTGCTCCACGCGCTTCTGGGCGCTCTCGACGGAACGGTTGAGCCACGGGTGCTCCAGTTCCTGGCCGTCCTCGAGTCCGAAGCGCTCCATGAGACTCGTCATCCGCCCGGCGGCGCCGAAGTTCATCATCAGCTGGTCCTCGAAGCTGATGTAAAAGATGCTCTCACCGGGGTCGCCCTGACGCGCGCAGCGGCCGCGCAGCTGTCGGTCGATGCGGCGGGCTTCGTGGCGCTCGGTGGCGATGACAAAGAGGCCGCCGAGGTCCGCCACGCCGGGACCCAGCTTGATGTCCGTGCCGCGGCCGGCCATGTTGGTGGAGACGGTGATGGCGCCTTTTTGACCGGCCTGGGCCACAATGCCGGCCTCGGCGCGGTGATTCTTCGCGTTGAGCACCTGATGCGGAATCTTGTGCACCTTCATCATGCGGGAGAGCGTCTCCGAAGCATCGACGCTGGCGGTGCCGATGAGCATAGGCTGCCCTTTCTCGTGACGCTGCTTGATGAGTTCGATGACGGCGTTGTACTTCTCACGCCGCGTCTTGTAGATCTTGTCATTGTTATCCATGCGCTGGATGGGGCGGTTCGTCGGAACGATGAGCAGGTCCAGCTTGTAGATGTCGTGGAACTCACTGGCTTCGGTTTCCGCGGTGCCCGTCATGCCGGCGAGCTTCTTGTAGAGACGGAAGTAATTCTGGATGGTGATGGTGGCGAGCGTCTGCGTTTCCTTGTCGATGCGCACGCCCTCCTTGGCTTCGACGGCCTGGTGCAGGCCGTCGCTCCAGCGGCGTCCCGGCATGGGACGGCCCGTGTGTTCGTCGAGGATGATCACCTTGGGCTCGCCCGGCTGCTCGCCCTCCTTGTGAATGCTGCCCACCATGTAGTTCACATCGCGCTCGTAGAGACAGTAGGCGCGGAGGAGCTGGGAAATGTTGTGCATGCGCTGCGCCTGCACGTCCATCTTCGCCTGCACCTCCTCTTTGGCCGCCAGCTTCTGCTCCGGTGTCAGGCTCCGGTTCTGCTCGATGTCGGCAAAGGCGGTCGCGAGGTCCGGCAGCACGAAGGCATCGGGCTCATCCGGACTGAGAAACTTGCGGCCCATTTCCATCAGGTCGCTCTCATGGCTTTTCTCATCGATGGTGTAATAAAGCTCCTCCTTGAGGGCGAAGAGCGCCTTCTTCTGCGGGTCGTTGTAGTAACTGAGTTCCGCCTTCTCCATGGCGCGGCGGTATTCCGGCTCCTCCATCATGCGCATCAGCGCGCGGTGCCGCGGCTGGCCGAGTTTGATTTTGAAGAGCACGTGACCGGCTTCTTCATGCTTGCCGGCGTCGCCGAGTTCCTTCGCCTCCTGGGCCACTTTATTGAGCAGCGTCGTCTGCTCTTTGACCAGCCGTTCCACCATCGGTTTGTATTTGTCGTACTGGTGGGAATCCTGCGCGACGGGACCGCTGATGATGAGCGGCGTGCGGGCCTCGTCGATGAGGACACTGTCCACTTCGTCCACAATGGCATACCAGTGCCCGCGCTGGACCTGCTCGTCCACGCTCGTGGCGAGGCCGTTGTCGCGCAGGTAGTCGAATCCGAACTCCGCATTGGTGCCATAGGTAACGTCGCAGCCATACTGCTCGCGGCGCACCGGGGGCGGCTGATCGTGCTGAATGCATCCAACGGTGAGACCGAGGTACTTCAGAAGGAAGCCCATCCACTCCGCGTCGCGGCGGGCGAGGTAGTCGTTGACGGTGATGATGTGAACTCCGCGGCCGGTGAGGCCGTTCAGATAGAGCGGAAGCGTGGCGACGAGGGTCTTGCCTTCACCGGTGGCCATTTCCGCTATCTTTCCCTGGTGCAGCGCGGTGCCGCCGATGAGTTGCACATCGAAGTGCACCATCTCCCAGGTCATCGGCTGGTCGCAGACCGTGAGGGGTTTGCCGCAAAGCCGGCGCGCTCCGTTCTTCACCACGGCGTAGGCCTCCGGCAGGATTTTATTGAGATAGGCCTGCACGGCATTCCAGTCCTCAAGGGCCGCGAGGTCTTTCTTCCACTGGGCGGTTTTCTCCTGCAGCACGCTCTCCGGCTGCTGTTGCAGCTGTTCCTCCAGGCGGTTGATCTGCTGCACGACGGGCCACAGCTTTTTCAGTTCGCGCTGGTTTTTCGAACCGACGATTTTGCGAAGTATCCAATGCAGCATGGGAAATGGTAACGGGTGGAGGTCAGGAACTTGGGAGGGGCGAGTATGGGGGCCGGCCCGGGTGTGACAACCGGTTTTCCTCCCTGGAGACTTCGAGGGAGCGCCGCCGGGCCACGGGCTTGCCTGGGAATCATCCGGCCTCGACCGCCGGCGGCGTGGCCGCAGGCGGGGTTAGGGCACTTTGCGGGTTCGGCCCTCTTTCAGGGTGGCATCGAGCCGGTCGCGGAGCCGGGCGAGTTCGTCCGGATGGCTGGCGGCCAGATTCTTCGTTTCTCCGGGATCCTTGTCGAGGTCGTAGAGCTGATCCCCGGGACCGGCGGGTTTTCCGTTCCGGCCGGCACCGCCTGTCTGATGTCGCACCAGTTTCCAGTGACCGCTGCGGAATCCGAGTTTCGCCGCGCCATTGTCCTGCTGCACCAGTTCGGCGCGGCCTTTGGCCCCCGGCTGGCCGAGCAGGGCGTCTGTCAGGTCGAGGCTGTCAAGACAGGCATCACCGGGCAGGGGCTGGCCGGCGAGGGCAGCAAAGCTCGCGGCGAGATCGATCGTGCACACGATTTCCCGGGAAACCGCGGGCTGGATGCGGCCTTTCCAGCTCGTGATGAACGGCGTGCGCGTGCCGCCTTCGAATACAGAGTATTTGCCGCCGCGAAAGGCACCGGACGGTTTGTGAGTGCCGAGTTTCTCCACGGCCTCGTCCTTATAACCGTCATCGAGCACCGGGCCGTTGTCCGAACACAGCACCACGAGCGTCTTTTCGGTCAGTCCGTGTTTCTCCAGCACCGCCATCAGTTCCCCGACGCACCAGTCGAATTCAAGAATGCAGTCGCCCCGGGGTCCCAGTCCGCTTTTGCCGGCAAACCGTTCGTGCGGGGCGCGCGGTACGTGGATGTCGTGACTGGCAAAGAACAGGAAGAACGGCCGCTCCCTGTTGGCCTCGATCCATCTGGCGGATGCGCGCACCCACTCGTCGGCGAGGTCCTGATCGCGGAAGCGCGCTTTCGTGCCTCCGGTGTAGAAACCGATGCGGCTGATGCCGTTGTGGACCGTTCCGTTGTGCCCGTGCGACCAGTCCATGGTCAGGGAACCGCGATGCGACAGGCCGGTAGGATGATCGGGCGAGGGAATCTTGTCGCCGACCCAAAGCGGGTCGTTGGGATCGAGATTGCGCACCCGGTGATTCTCCACGAAGACCTGCGGGACCCGGTCGTTGGTGGTGGGAAGCAGGAAACAGTGATCGAATCCGATTTCGAGCGGCCCGGGCTTGAGTTCTCCATTCCAGTCCGGCTGTCCGCTGCCGAGTCCGAGATGCCATTTGCCAATGACGGCCGTGGCGTAACCGCGCTGCTTCAACAGTGATGCAATCGTCGTGGTCCCCGGCTTGATCAAGGCCGGCGCATTGGGAGGCGCGATGCCGGTTCCTTTGACACGAAAAGCATACGTGCCGGTCAGCAGCGAGTAGCGGCTTGGCGTGCAGGTCGAGGCGGAGCAGTATCCGTCCGTGAAACGAATGCCCCCGGCGGCGAGCCGGTCGATATTCGGAGTGATGACCGCGGACGTGCCGTTGGCGGAGATGTCGCCGTAGCCAAGATCGTCCGCCATGATGACGACGAAGTTGGGTGCGGCGTTTTGCTGAGCCTGGAGCGAGAGGGCAGCGCAGCCCAGCGCGGCCGCGGCAGAGAGGAAGCGCCGGGCGAAGGGGAGAATTGAAAAGATCGGGAGCCTCGTCACAGTATTGAAGGATGCCGGCGCGATGGATTACTGCAAGTGCTGCAATGCCTGCGCCGGGGTGGCGTTTTCATGCACCACGGCCATGAGGGCGCGCGTCATGCCGACAGGCTTCGGATGGTGAATGATGTTCCGGCCATAGACGATGCCGGCCACGCCCTGCTGCATGAGCGCGGAGGTGCGGGTGAGGATTTCCTCATCGCTGACGCGCCCGCCGCCGCGCACCAGCACGGGAATGCCGCAGGCGGTTTCCACGACCTTGTGATACAGGCTGACGTCGTCGGTGGGATCGGCTTTGATGATGTCTGCGCCGAGTTCCACCGCCTGACGCACCAGTGGGATGATCACTTTCTCATCGCCGTTCACGGTGTAGCCGCTGCCCTCGACGGCGCGGAAGACCAGCGGTTCCACCATCATCGGCATGCCGAGCCGGTCACATTCCACTTTCAGACGCATGATGTTCTGCACGCAGTGATCGTGAACCACCGGAGCCCAGGGAATTTGGAAAAGATTCACGCAAACGCAGGCGGCGTCCACCCTGCAGGCTTCCTCGGCGGCATTCTCGATCATGCGGCTGAACGGCGTCGTCGCGGGCGTCTTGCCGTAAATGTTCGCCGTGTCGGTGCGCAGCACGAGGCTCGGCTTTTGCCGGCCGGGAATCGACTGCAGGTGCCGCGCCTGCCCGATGGTCAACTGAATGGCATCCGGACCGGCGTCCACCACGGTGCGCACGGCTTTGCCAAGGTCTTCGATGCCGGCGAGAAATCCGAACTCATTGAAGAAGCCGTGGTCGATGGCGACATCGAAGCATTTGCCGTCGGCGCCGAAAAGTCTGTGAAAGCGGAATTTGGAACAACTCATGCCGGCGACGCATGGTCAAAGAATGCTGCGTGTCCACCCGGCAATTTGCGTCCTGCCAGAAGCATCCCCGGGCACCCTGCGTGAGTGCGTTCGACCGCGCCTCAACGGCACAAAATGTTCCCTGGCGGTGTTTGGCGGCGCGGTGCAATACCTGTCATGCCGGCGGCACACATCATCACCTTTGGCGAAATCATGGCGCGCCTCGCGGTGCCGGGATGGCGGCGGTTTCAGCAGGCGATCCCGGGGCCGCTCGAGTCCACATTCGCCGGGGCAGAGGTCAATGTGGCCGTGGCCGTGGCGCAGTTGGGCGGCCATGCCTCTTTTGTCAGTGCGCTGCCGCAGCATGAACTGGCGGACGCGGCTGTGGCAAACCTGCGCGCAATGAGCGTGGGCGTGCAACATGTGGCGCGCACGCCGCGCGGACGGATGGGGCTGTTCTTTCTGGAGCACGGCATGAATCAGCGTCCCGCCAGTGTGATATACGACCGGGAGGGCTCCGCGTTCTCTATCGCTTCGCCGGACCTCTGGGACTGGACGGCGATCTTCGACGGGGCCTACTGGCTGCACTTGTCAGGCATCACGCCCGCCATTTCGGAGAACACTGCAGCGCTCGCCCGCCACGCAGTGCAGGCGGCGTCGCAGCGGGGAGTGCGGGTTTCGTTCGATATGAATTACCGGAGCCGGCTGTGGAGCTGGGAGCCGGGCACTCCCCCGCGGGAACTGGCGAAGCGGGTCGTGTGCGGGCTGCTGCCTTATGTGCAAGTGTTTTTCGGCGGGCCGGATGACATCGCCCTGCTGACCGGCGCGCCGTTCACCGCGAGCGAAAACCACGCAGCTGCGAAGCGGCTCGCGGCGCAGTTTCCCAATCTTCAGTGTGTCGCGGCACTGTTGCGCGAGCAGCACTGCGGCGCCGCGCTGAGGCTCAGTGGCGCGCTCTGCGATGCGGTGGCCGGGGAGTCCTGCCTGGCGCCGCAGGTCGCCGGTCATTTCGATCCCTACTGCCTGAAGCAGGAAGCGGACCGGCTCGGGGGAGGCGATGCGTTTGCCGCCGGATTGATTTTTGCGCTGACGACACCCGAACTCGCGGCGCCGCTGACCGCCGTTTCGTTCGCGACGGCGCTCGCCTGTCTCGCGCACACCATCGAAGGGGATTTCTGCGCCGTCCGCCGCTGCGAAGTCGAGGGCCTGATGCACGGCAACACCGCGGGGCGTGTGAATCGCTAGGAAGTGCCGGTCAACGGGTCAACGCCTCCAGCCCGCGCGCCGCAGCATTGGCGGTGTCCGGCTCCTCTTTGCGGGTGTCGCGCAGGCGGGTGTAGAGGTTCACCGCCGCGTCCTTCTTTCCGGCGGCGGCCAGCTTTTCAGCGAGCACGAGGCAAAGGCCGGTGTCGTGCGACCGTTCCCAGCCGGTGCCGGAGCCGGCGAGCTGGAGAATCGCATCGGCGCTTGCGGCGTCGGCAAGATTTGTCAGGGCCACGGCAGCGGCGCGCCGGAGATCGCTCTGCTCATGCGTGAGCAGTTTGCGCAGGGCGGGAAGTGACTCCTGGTCGTTCAATTCGCCGAGCGCCATGATAACGGAAACCAGATTCCGGCCCTCCGCGGCGCCGAGAGCCCGCCGCAGCGGCTCGACGACACCCTCACGGATGGCCAGCAGCGCCTGCACGGCGCTGTCGCAGAGCTCGGCATCGGTCAGGCATTCCCCCAAAGCAGCGATGGACTCCGGGCCGCCCGCCACCTGCAGTTCACGGATGAGCGTCTTCTTCGCCGCGGGCGAATGCGCGCCGGCCTTGAGTTGCGAAGCCATCGCCTCCGCCACCGTGCGGCGCTGTGCCTCTTTGCCAGGCGCACCGGTTTGGAGCACGAGCCCGTGGAGCACGTAGCCGGCTTTGTAGTCCCTGAAGTCCTCATCGGACGGCTCCCGCAGCGCGGCGATCACCTCGAGAATGCTCTCCCTGCCGCCGGCGAGAATGGCGGAGAACACTTTCTCCGCCTCCGCGGGGTCCGGACCGGTGAATTTGCTGGCGGTTTTCACCGCGCCGGGATCTTTGGGATTCAGCTTCTGCTGATCAGTGTCGGGCATTTGCGCGATGAGCGCGGCGACGTCGGGTTTGGTATCGGCCATGGGAGTGAGGGTTCAGGTTTCAGTGTTCCGTTTTCAGAGCGGCGTCTCCCGTGGTCGGCTGAACACTGAAGACTGAACTCTGACAACTTCCGGGATTAGAGATGCCAGGGAGCGCGCATGGGGACGTTGACCAAACGGTTGGCCTCCTCGTCGCCGACGATGACTTCCTTCTCCGGATCGAACTTTATCTTTCGGCCGGTGCGGATGGCGATGTTGGCGAGGTGGAGAATCGTGACCGTGCGGTGCGCGGCCTCCGCATTGCCGCCGGCGGGCTTGCGTGTTTTCACCGCTTCGGCGAACGACAGCAGCGGCGGCTCGTCGGGCATTTCGAGGACTTTTTTCTGATCCTCCTCGCTGAGGTCCTCCAGCTTTACGCCGCGGTATTGCCTGCGGTTGTAAAGCGGGCCCCATTCGTTGCTGTCGAAGACGAGGGTAAACCCGTCGGCGTATTTCAATTCCACCCAGCCCCACATGCCCACGGCGTCAGGATGCGCGGGCGGCGCGCTGGCTTCGATCTCCACCGGCGCCGTATGATCGCGGCCATAGGTCCACGTGAAGGGGTCGAGGAAATGCTGGCCCATGTCGCAGAGTCCGCCGCCTTCGTAGTCCCAGTAGCCGCGGTGCGTGCCGCCGATGCGGTGCGGGTGAAACGGCTTCAGCGGGGACGGCCCGCAATAGAGATCCCAGTCGAGATTCGGCGGCACGGGATGCGGCTTCGCATTCACCAGCCCGCTCCATTCCTTCACTTTGTGGCCGCCGCGTTTGATGATGACGGCTTCGCAGTTTTTCAGCAGACCGCTTTTCATGATCTTTCGCGTCAGCCGGTTCTTCGGATCCTGACTGGCGCCGAAGCGGCCGAAAGTGCCGACCTGAAAGATGCGGCCGTAGCGTTGCGCGGCATTAGCCACGGCGCGGCCCTCGGCGATGAAGCGCGTCATCGGCTTCTCGCAAAGCACATCCTTGCCCGCCTGCATCGCGGCGATGGTAATGAGCGCATGCCAGTGCGGCGGCGTGGCGATGGCGACAAGATCGATGTCCTTGCGCTCGAGCAGACGGCGGAAGTCGGTGTAGCGCGTTTTGTTATCGGCCTGACTGAGCCAGCGTACATCGCACTCCGCGAGTTTCACCACTTTATGTCCTTTGCTCAGCTCTCCGAAAGTTCCGGGTCCGCGGCCGCCCACGCCGATGAGCGCGCCGCCGAGCGTTTCGCTGGGAGGCACATCCGGGGCACCGAGCACGCGGCGCGGCACGATCGATATTCCCGCGAGTGAAGCTGCGGAACCGGTGAGAAAGTGGCGGCGGGTGACGCGCCGGGGATGGTATTTCATGACAGGCGCATGTAACGCGAGCCTTTCGCGCCGCGCTCATACGCATTTCTGCCTGTCACCGCGCCGGTGAAGCTGCGGCGAGTTCCGCGGCGAGATTGATGGCGGCGATCATGCTTTCGGCACTGGCCCGGCCCTGGCCTGCAATGTCGAAGGCCGTGCCGTGGTCCGGGCTGGTGCGAATGTGAGGCAATCCGAGCGTGATGTTCACAGCCGTTTCGAAGTCGAGCAGCTTGAGCGGGATCAGTCCCTGATCGTGATACATGCAAACCACGGCATCCCATGCCCCGCGGGCCGCCTGCTGGAACAGGGTGTCCGGGGGCAGGGGATCGGAGAACACCGCGCCGGGCACGGTTTTCCGCAGCCCGGCCACCGCGGGGGCGATGAGGTCGCGTTCCTCCGTTCCCATGTGGCCGTCCTCTCCGGCGTGAGGATTGAGACCGGCGACGGCGATGCGCGGCCGCTCCCGTCCGCGGCGCTCCATGAAATTGGCAAGATGTCTGCCGGTGCGGATAATGGCGTCCGCTGTCAGCAGGTCCGGCACCTTCCGCAGCGGCTCGTGAATGGTGACCAGACCCACCGTGAGATGGGGGCCGGTGAGACACATGGTGAACTCCGCAGCGCCAAGCCGGTCGGCGTAGAATTCCGTCTGCCCGGGAAACTTGAAGCCTTCCGCGGCCAGCGCGGACTTGCAGACTGGCGCGGTCACGACGGCTGCGATCTCACCGCGGCGCAGCAGGCGCACGCTTTCCTCCAGCGCATCCAGCGCGGCGCGTGCGGTCGTCGCATCCGGTTTGCCAGGCACCGCGCCCGGGCAGGTGCCGACGACGCGATAAGTGAACCGTTCATCGAGCCGGCGCGAGGCGAGGGCGGCGGCGGTGACCTCCGGACCGATGCCGGCGGCGTCGCCGGATGTGATGCCGATAACGCGGCTCACGGAGTGCGGATGACAGCTTTGCGGCGCAGTTCAGCGATCCACTTGTCGGCCGCTTTCTGGCGCTTCTCCGCCATCACGCCGCGTTCCACCGCCTTGTCCACCTCGTCCTTGGGAGCCATCTTGCCCTCTTCGCGGGCCTCGACCCAGAAGACATACAGATTCTCCTGGTAGGGAATGACGTCGCTGTACTTTCCGGCACCGATCTTCGCGATGGCGGGCCACAGGGCCGGAGCGGCGAAATTCTTTTTCTCCTGCCATCCGCGATAGCCGCCGTCCTGGGCGACACTGTCGGTGCTGTGAGTCCGCGCGAGTGAGGAAAAGTCCGCGCCTTTGAGCAGACTGGCGCGGATTTCCTTCGCCAGCTCCAGCTGCTGCTGCGGAGTTTTTCCAAAGGCGATGGCCGGGATGGTGATGCTCCAGAGCTTCACTTTCGGATCGCTGCGAAAGCGGTGGCTGTTTTTGCGCAGCCATGCCGCCCGCTCCTCCTCGGTGATGTAGGGCGATTCCGGCCTCGCGAACTGCGAGCGCATCGTTTCCACAATCACGTTCTTCTTCTGCTGGTCGAAGAACTTCTTATAACTGATGCCGCCGTCCTGGAGGGCCTGGAGGAATTTTCGCCGGTCCCCTTTGAACATTTCGCCGATGAACTGCCGGCGGACCATTTCCTCCGCCATGGCCTCGACTTTGGAATCGTATGAAGCGGCGATCGGCTGGAATTCCGCCAGGATCAGCTCCTGTTCGGTCAGCATTTCGAGAACGGTTTTGCGCATCTCGGCGAGCTGCGCCTGAAATTCCTCCCGGCTGGTGGCCGTGCGCTGGAGTTCCACCATGCGGGCGCGCATGAGGTCGTCCACTTCGGATTTCAGAATCGGCCGTCCGTTGACAATGCGAACGACGGTGTTGGTGGCGATCATGCGGACGGACATGAGGTCAATCACATCAGATTTCTGGATCGGGCGCCCGTTGACGGTGCGGACGACGTTGTTGGTGGCGGCGGGCGCCTGACAGGAAGTCAGGGCCAGGACAGCCATGAGAGAAGTGAGCCGGCGCAGTGAGTTCATGGTTGGGTCGAGGATTGAGGCGTGGAAGCTGGCGGAGGGGAGAATCGTCATTCCCAGAGGAAAGACCGCTCTTCGCCGAGCGGCCGTCCGTTCTGAGTGAGAGCGACACGCCAGCCGAGAAGTTTTCCGCGTTGCAGATATTCTTCGCCGGTGACGTCGAATTCCACCTTCCCCTCGCGCGGGTCGGCGGTGACGTTCTTGGAAAAAACCCGGAATCCGGTGGCGGCCTGGCGGTAATCGAAGCGGGCATGGACCGGAGCCGTGCGGTCCAGGGTGCGGAAGAAGACGGTATAATAATTGCCGCGCCGGGCTTCGCGCTCGGCTTCGCTCACCGCTCCGTAAAGGTGGTGTTTGTGCTCGAATGCGATGGCAGGCTCCGCAGCGGAGGGCGCTTCCTGCGGATCGAGCCGGTAAATCTTCACTCGGGAAATGCCGGCGTCCGGTCGTGAGGCGCAGGAGGCCGCACCCATGAGGAGAAGAAGCGGCATCCGGGCGAGGACGGAATAATTCATGCGCCTGAACATTCCCCGCACCCGGGGGATGTCAAACCGGGATGCAAGGGCTTCCGCAGCCACAACCCGGGACGAAAAGAAACTTGCCGCTCCCGGCGGCATCCGGTAACGGACCCGGCATGACTCAGCGATATGAAGTGAAAGGAAAGCTCGGACACGGCGGACTGGGCGAGGTGTATCTGGCGCACGATTCCCAGCTCGACCGCGAAGTGGCCCTCAAGCGGGTGAAATTGAAGGACAGCGGCAACGAAGGCAGCGCCGCGCTGGCTGCGGACCTCGTGCGCGAAGCGAAAACACTCTCCGCGCTCCAGCACCCCAATGTGGTCACCATCTTCGACGTTGGCAGCGATGATCAGGGGCCGTTCGTCGTGATGGAGTACCTCAAAGGGGAGAATCTCGACCAGGTGATCGAGCGCGGCCGGGTCACGGTGGAGGACTTCCGCGAAATCGTGCTCCAGACGATGGAGGGCATGGTCGCGGCCGGCTCCCTCGGACTGGTGCACCGCGACCTCAAGCCCGGCAATCTCATGGTGAACTGGCTGCCGAGCGGCAAGCTCCAGCTCAAGATTCTGGACTTCGGACTCGCCAAATTCTCACGCAGCGCCACGCCCCAGACGCAGGACCACGAGGCGGGCATCATGGGCAGCATTTACTTCATGGCGCCGGAGCAGTTCGAGCGGCTGCCGCTGGATGCGCGCACCGATCTCTATTCCCTCGGGTGCATTTTCTACCAGCTCCTGACGCAAAAGCACCCGTTCGAGGGCAGCCGCGGCGTGGATGTCATGGTGAGTCACCTGCAGCACCTCGTGACGCCGCTGCATGAATTGCGCAGCGATGTGCCTTCGTGGATGGCCGACTGGGTGATGTGGCTCATCAGCCGCGAAATGGACGACCGGCCGGCCAGCGCGCGTACGGCGCTGCAGTTTTTTCTGGAAGGCAAAAGCGGACTGCGCGCCGCCTCTCAGACAAAACCGGCTGCACCGGCCCCCGCCACCGCACCGGCCAGAGGCACGGCTCCCGTGCGCCAGCCCGCGGTGCCGCGCCAGACGTCGCTGCCGCCGCCCGGTCCTGTGGCGGCAACCTCCAGCGTGCCTCCCGGACGCGGACGTCCCGGCTCTCACACCAGCGCGGTGCGCAGCCGGAGCCGGCCGCGGCGCGTCGATGGAAGGATCAAGGGACTGCCAAAGGAGAAGGTCCACGGCATGACCGTGCTCACCGGTGCCATCATCATCGGCATCTGCGGCTACATCGGCTGGCGCATTTATGACGGTCGCGACAAGACCGCCGGCGACCCGCGCGCCATTCTTATCAAACTCGAGGGTGAGGCGCCGCAGGGCGATTCCAGTCATGTCAGGGAACTGGTGGAACTGGCCCAATCCCGCCCGGAGGACGCCAAAGACTGCCTCGCCGTCCTGACAAAGCTGCAGGGCGAAGACGTGCCGGCCGCCATCGCCTCCGAACTGGAGCGGTCCAGCGGCCCGGTGCGTGACATGCTGATGCAGGCCGCCGCCGCACGGCCCACAAAGGAGAGCATCACCATGCTCATGAAGATCGCCGGCGATGACATGGACAACGCCGTGCGCACTCGCGCGCTCGAAGCCATCGCCAGGGGCTGCAAGGCCTCCGATCTGGTGGAGTTGCTCAGCCACGCCGTGAAATTCCAGGAGGACCCGCTGCGCACCGTCTATTATAAGACAGTGGAAACCCTGCTCTCCGGTGAACCCAGTCAGGATATGCGCGCACTGGCCCTCGCGCCCGCGCTCAAGGAAGCCGGGCCGGCCAGTCAGCCGGCGCTGTTCCAGCTGCTCGGAGCCACCGGCAGTCCGGAGGCCCACAAGGTGCTTGCGGGCGAAATCTCCGCCGCCGGACCGCGCCGCCGCGCCGCCGCGGAGGCGGTGAATACATGGAATGCCCCTGACATCAGCATCGCCAATGCACTCCTCGATGCCGCCAAAAGCGGCGATCGTGACCTCTACACCGGCCTCGCCGCGCGCACCTTCGCCCGCATTCCCACCCTCACCGCACCTGAAGTGGTGACAAACCTGCGCCTCTGCATGCCGTATGCCGATTCCGTTCGCTCCCGCGCGGATTTCGCCGCCGCCGTCGGCTCACTCGGCACCAGGGAGGCGGTCGATTTCGCCAATGAGATCGCCGGCGGCCCCGATCCCGCGCTCGCCAGCGCCATGAAACCTGAGGTGGAGAACGTCACCAAACACCTCGCCGCCGCGGTCACGCTCATCAAAGGCGACAACACGCTCGACGGCGCCAATGCGGTGATCCTGACGACCGAAAACGGCGACGCCCAGTATTCCGCCGCGGTCCGTCACATCACCGGCTGGCGTTCCCGAAAAACGCGGCTCGCATGGGACATCGTCGTTCCTCAGAACATGTCAGTCGAAGTCGAAGTCGTGCAAAGCTCCGTCGTTCCCGGCGGCAGTTATTATGTCACGATCGGATCGAAGAGCATCGAGACCAATGTGGTGCAGACCACGTCCTCCGACGCCTTCATGCTCGTCAACGCCGGTCAGTTCGAACTGCGGCGCACCGGTGCATGGAGACTCTACATCGAACCCGGACGCATCACGGAAAAGGAGACCCTGATGAACGTCCGCAGCGTCACCGTGCGCGTGAAGTAATCGTCCTCCACATGCCGCTCCCGCCGACCACCACCCGACTGCTCGCCGCCGCGCTCCTGCTGTCGCGGCCGGCCCCGGCAGTTGAACTCCCGGCGGATCAGCTGGAGTTCTTCGAAAGTAAAATCCGCCCGGTCCTCGCCTCCGCCTGCTACGACTGTCACGGCGCGGAAAAACAGAAAGCCGGACTCCGCCTCGACTGGCGCGATGGCTGGCAAAAGGGCGGAGACAGCGGTCCTGCCATCGTGCCCGGCAAGCCTCACGACAGTCTGCTCTTCCAGGCCATCGCGCATACGCACGCGGAATTGAAGATGCCAAAGAACGCCGACGCGCTGAGCAAAACGGTCGTCGCCGACTTCCGCACGTGGATCGAAATGGGCGCACCCGACCCGCGCGACCAGCCATCCGCGAACAGCGAAGGCGACTGGCCCGCCGTCTTCGCGCTGCGCAAACAATGGTGGTGCTGGCAGCCGCTGAAAAATGTGGAGCCTCCTGACATTCCCGGCGTGGAGCACCCCGTGGACCGCTTTCTCCAGGCCGAAATGCAGAAGCACGGCCTGCAGCCCGCCCCGCCCGCCGACTCTGAAACCATCGCGCGGCGGCTGGCTTTCATACTCACCGGCCTCCCGCCGTCCGGCGAGTCAGACAAGTCCGACCTGTCCGACTCCCTCCTCGCCTCCCCCCGCTTCGGCGAGCGCTGGGCGCGCCACTGGATGGACTGGCTCCGCTACGCCGACAGCCACGGCAGCGAAGGTGACCCCGCCATTCCCCACGCATGGCAATACCGCGATTATCTCATCCGCGCGCTCAACGCCGACATTCCTTATCCTCGCCTCGTCCAGGAACACATCGCCGGCGACCTCATCACGCCGCGCCTCAGCGCTGACGGCACGCTGAACGAATCCGCCATCGGCCCCGCTCACCTGCGCATGGTCTTCCACGGTTTCACGCCCACCGATGCGCTCGATGAATTCGCCACCTTCACCGACAACCAGGTGGACGTCGTCAGCAAAGCCTTCCTCGGCCTCACCGTCAGTTGCGCCCGCTGCCACAACCACAAGTTCGACGCCATCAGCCAGGAGGACTTCACCGCGATCTTTGGCATCTTCGCCAACACGCGGCCGGCGACCGTGGATGTTCGCGCGCCGGAAACCGACGCCGCCGCGCGCCGCCGCATGGAGGAACTGAAATCCGAAATCACCCGCGCGGTGAAAGAGGACTGGAAAACTTCATGGGATTCATTCCCTCAGCGCCTCGCCGCGTGGCAGCCGAAAGACGAAGCGCAGCGCAAGGAAGCCGAAGGCAACGGTCACGGCCCGCTCGCCGCATGGCTTGCGATGCGCGATGTACCGGCGGATCAGTTCGCGGAAAAGTGGAAGGCCGTCGCCGAAGCCGGACGGGATTGGGTCAAGGCGCGCGAGGCATGGAGCAGTCACGCGAAAGCTTCCGGCCGCGCCTGGTGGCGCGGGCACGACGGCGATCTCACGTGGTCCAACAGCGGCCCCGGCGTGCAGTCGCCGGTGCAGCGGCTCGAGTTCCTCATCGAGCCCGATGGCGCGCAAGTCATTGCCGGCGTGCTCGATCCCGGGTTCTCCTCCGCCCGCTATACTCCGCGCGACCGCGGTGTCGTCGCCTCTTCGCCATTCAAAGTCGAAGGAGGCAAGCTCTGGGCGCGAGTCACCGGTCAGGCCGCGGGCGTTAGGCTCGTCGTGCAGAACTATCCCCGCAGCGGCCTCATCTTTCCCAAAAGCGCGCTCAATTCCCCGCAGCCGCAGTGGCTCTCCTTCGACATGGATTACTGGAAGGGCGACTCCGTGCACCTCGAAGCATGGACTGCGCCCGATGCGCCCATCGAAACCGGCGGCGGCGACAGCGCTGCCTTCGCGCTGCTCGAAGTCGCCTATCCTCGCGACGCCGAACTTCGGCCACCGGAGCCAGGCGTGCCCATTCATCGCTTCGATCAGTTCCTCAGCCCGCAGAACCGCGACGAACTGCTCACCGATTACCGCCGCATCGTCGGTCTCTACGCCCACTGCGGTCAAGCGCCGCGGGACCGTGCGGAGTTCATCAACTTCTTCGTCCGCGCCGGCCTTTTGCCAAACACGCTCGAGGAACTCCCCAGCGCCGCGCCGCTCGTCGAAGAGTACCGCAAGCTCGAACGCTCCCTCAGCGCACCCATCCGCGCCCCCGGTGTCATGGAAGGCGGCCCCGGCGACTGGCCGCTTTATGCGCGCGGCGATCACAAGAAACCTGGCGCGCCGGTGCCGCGGCGTTTTCTCTCCGCGCTGGATGCTACGCCTTACGACACAAAGGAAAGCGGTCGCCGCGAACTCGCCGCCAGCATCACCGGCCCCGGCTACGATCTCGCCAGCCGCGTCATCGTGAACCGCCTCTGGCATCACGTCTTCGGCCGCGGCATTGTCGCCACGCCGGACAACTTCGGCAAACTCGGAGAGCTGCCCACGCATCCCGAACTGCTCGACTGGCTGGCGCGCGAATTCCAAAAGAGCGGCGGCTCCATCAAGACGATGCTCAAATTGCTCGTCACCTCGCAAGCCTTCCAGGCGCAGGCCGCGCCTTCGCCGGAGGCCACGGTCAAAGACCCGGAGAACAAACTGCTCAGCCACTGGACGCTTCGCCGCATGGAAGCCGAGGCCATCCGCGATTCCATCCTCGCCGTGTCCGGGAAACTCGACCTCACCGCCGGCGGCCCTGGCGTCGATGGCGGGGCACCGCGGCGGAGTGTTTATGTCAGAGTCATCCGCAATGCCCTCGATCCCTTCCTCACAGTCTTCGACGCGCCCGTGCCGGGCAGTACCCGGGGCCGTCGCGATGCCACCAACGTCCCGGCTCAGGCATTGACGCTGATGAATTCCCCGCTCGTGCAGGGGTGGGCCGGTGACTGGTCCGCGCGCGTTGTGGCCGCGGTTCCCGAACGCGACGCCCGCATCGCCCGGCTTTATCGCGACGCCTTTCAGCGCGAACCGTTGCCTGACGAACTCGCGCAGTGTGCCTCTTATCTGGAACAGACGGAGAAAAGCGGACGCCTCGCGCGGGTGGAGCGCGACCTTGCGGCGACGAAACTCGAAGCCCGGCAGCTCGAACTCGACGTACTCACGGCGCCGGCCATGGCCAAACTCAAGTCCTCCGCGCCTGCTGCACAGCCCGCGGTGAAACCTTTCGCCGAGTGGGACTTTGAGAATACCGATCCCGCCCGTGCCGGCACGCTGCCGCTGCAACTGCACGGCGGGGCCCGCATCGCCGGCGGCGCGCTTCACCTCGATGGCCGCAGCCATGCTTCCACGGCTCCGCTCCAAACTTCGCTCCGCGCCAAAACACTCGAAGCCTGGGTGGCGCTCGACACGCTCGACCAGTCCGGCGGCGGCGTGGTGAGCGTGCAGGATTTGGAGGGAAACATTTTTGATGCTCTCGTCTTTGCCGAGAAGGACCCGCGCCAGTGGCTTGCGGGCAGCAACGTCTTCAGCCGCACGCAAACGGTGAACGGCGCGCCGGAAACGAAACTCGCACAGCCTGTCCACGTCGCGATCACCTGGTCTGCCGACGGCACTATCCGCATCTATCGCGACGGCCAGCCCTACGGCCAGCCTTACAAGAGCAGCGGGCCGGTTGATTTCGAGACCGGAAAATGTCAGGTGCTCCTCGGCCTGCGCCACGGCGCGCCGGTGGGAAACCGCCTGCTCACCGGCGCCATTTATCGCGCCCGGCTCTACGATCGCGCGCTCACCGCGGAGGAAGCCGCACTCACCGCCGCGCTGGAGGGCAGCGTCATCACGCCGCAGGCCGTTCTCGCGGCGCTGCCTGAGGAATCCCGGGAAAAATACCACGCTCTCACCGGCGATATCGCCGGCCTGCGGGCGCGCCTTGCTGAACTCAACGCCGCCGCACCGGTGGATCCGTGGCGGAGCCTCGCGCTCGCGCTCATCAACATGAAGGAATTCATCAGCCTGCTTTGAGGCGGAGCGCGGAGATGCACTCCGCTCCGCAAGGTCGGCAAAGTCGCGCGGGCTTCGGGGCGGAGTAAAACTCCGCGCTCCACTCACACGGCCGTCTTCAGTCCCGCGGCGGCGACTTTCGTTTCTGCGTTCACGATCCTGCCCGCCACTTCCGGTTTGGTGTGTGAGAGCAACTCATCGCGGAACTTGGCGACGAAGCTTTCGGTCGGCCACGAGCACGCTTCGCCGAAGGCGCAGATCGTCTTGCCGTCGATTTGATAAGCCACGCTTTCCAGCAGCGCCACATCCGACGGCGATGCCTCGCCGGCCACGATGCGGTCGCTGATCTTCTGCATCCACAGGCTGCCTTCGCGGCAGGGTGTGCACTGACCGCAGCTTTCGTGCGCGTAGAACTTGTTCAGATTGTTGATCACCCACGCCATGTCGCGCGTGTCGTCCATGATGATCACGCCGCCGCTGCCAGCCATGCTGCCGCAGGCGGCGACGGTGTCGAAATCCATCGGGATGTCCTCGATACCGATCACCTTCGTCGTGCCGTCCGGCTGTTTGATCTGAAAGGTCTCGTCCGCGCGCAGGACTTTGGCGGAGGAGCCGCCGGGAATGATGGCCTTCAGTTTCCGGTCCGGTTTCAGACCGCCGCAAAGCTCGCGGATCACTTCGCCCATGGTGATGCGGCCGACTTCCACTTCGAAGTAGCCCGGTTTCACCACGTCACCGCTCACGCAGAGAATGCGAGTGCCGGTGTTTCGCGGCATGCCGATTTTGGCGTATTCCGCGCCGCCCATTTCGATGATGTGCTTCACATGGCAGAGGCTCTCCACGTTGTTCACAATGGTCGGGCACATGTAGAGCCCGAGCGCCGCGGGGAAATACGGCGGCTTGATGCGCGGATAGGGGCGCTTGCCCTCGAGGCTCTCGATCAGTCCCGTCTCTTCGCCGCAAATGTAGGCACCCGCGCCGCGGTGCACGTAAATCTCCAAATCAAAACCGCTGCCCAGAATGTTGGTGCCGAGGAAATTCTTCGCCTTCGCCTCGGCGATCGCCTTTTCCAGAATCTGCGCGCCCTCCGGGAATTCCTCGCGGATGTAAATGTAAGCCAGCTTCGCGCCCACGGCGAAGCATGAGATCACCATGCCTTCGAGCAACTGATGCGGATCCTGGTGGATGATGTAGCGGTCCTTGAAGGTGCCGGGCTCGCTCTCGTCGGCGTTGCAGATGAGATACACCGGTTTGGTGTTGTTCGGGGGGATGAAGCCCCACTTCACGCCGGTGGGAAAACCCGCTCCTCCGCGTCCGCGCAGTCCACTCAGTTTCACTTCCTCAGTGATGGCCTTCGGCTCCATCTTAAGCGCCTTCTTCAACTGCTCATAGCCTTTGTCCTTCAAATAGCGCGCGATGGAGGTATCCCAGCCCTGGCGGTCCACATTTTTGAAAATGAGGCGACGTTCGCGTGAATGCGGCTCTTTGCCGGCGAGATATTTGATGGCCATGAGGTGAGGAATGACAGCCGCCTGTTTCTCCGCCGGCACCGCGCGGGGCAAGGGGATTTCTCCATTCTCCTGACCACCATCCTCTGCGTCCTCCAGCGCCGTGCCGCCACCCACGGCCTGCGTGCTGCGGCCATTGCGGCATGCCCTGTGGCGTATCGCTGCAGCGAAGCAGCCGGAATGTCCGCCAGGTCGCACCGCGGCAGAGATACGGCGCAATCTATGGATGACAGAGCGGTCAAAGCAGAAATAGTGCGCGGATTTCCCGCCTCTGTTGTCATCCCCTTTTCGTCCCCGCAGCGCCCCATGCCAGAATCCACCGTTACCGACGACCGCACCGGAGAAGCCCCGTTTGTGCCGCCGCAGCCGGAGGAACTCGCGCGACTGTTGCCGAGTTACGAGGTTTCCAGTTTGCTCGCGCTGGGAGGAATGGGCGCGGTGTACCGAGGTTTGCAGCGCGATCTCGAACGGCCGGTGGCCATCAAGGTGCTGCCGCCGGATGCGGTGCGCGATACGGAGAGCATCGACCGGTTCCGCACCGAGGCGCGGGCGATGGCCCGATTGACACACCCTCACATTCCCGCGGTTTATGATTTTGCCGTGGTGGAGGGCTTCGGGGTGCTGATCATGGAACTGATCGAGGGGCCGAACGTGTATGCGCTGATTCATCAAAAGCAGCTGCCGCCGGACCGGGCGCTGCAGATTCTGGCGGAAGTCTGCGACGCCGTGCAGTTCGCGCACTCCCGCGGCGTCGTGCACGGGGATATCAAGCCGGGGAACATCATGCTCGACACCGACGGCCGTGTGAAGCTGGCGGACTTCGGGCTGGCCCGCCTCATGGTGCAGGGTGACCGGAATGCGGAGACATGGACGCCGATGGGCACCCCGGAATACGCGGCGCCGGAGTTGTATGACAAGAACTCCTCACCGGATCACCGGGCGGATATCTATTCGCTGGGCGTGGTGTTGCACGAAATGCTGACAGGCGCACCTCCGGTGGGGGAGTTCGATCTTCCCGGCGCCGCGATGGGGCTCGATCCCAGGGTGGATGAAATCATTGCCCGCTGCATGGAACTCCAGCCGGAGAGCCGTTACCAGTCGGCTGCGGAGGTGCGGGCGGTTTTGCTGGAAGTGATAGAACATCGCAATGTGCCGGTGCCGGAACCGGCCAAAGATGCCACCCGGCGGATTTTCCGTCCCGGCCGCAAGGTGCCGCAGGGAGCGAAACGCCGGGCTTCGCAGCGTCAACTGCCGCCGGCGACGCAGGCGAAAATGGCCGCCGGGCCGGCGACAGTGGTCAGGGTGATTGGTCCGCCCACGGTGGCTCCGGCTCCCGGGCCGAGGCGGCGCCGGAAAGTGGTGGTGGTGGACGGCGGAAAACCCCGGGGGCGGGGGAACGGCGAGATGACGCGAAATCTGCTTATCGCTGCAGCGGTTGTGGCCGTGCTGGCGGCGCTGTGGTTTATCCTGACAAAAGGCGGCAATCCGGGGACAGGGCCGAAGGATCAGACGAAAGCGGGGCCGAAGCCGGACCCGGCACCGGTGGTGCGCACGCCGCCTGAGCCCGCCCCGCCGCCCGTTTCCACGGCGCCAACAGAGTCTGCGCGTCCCGCTCCACGGCCGGAACCGAAACCTGTATCGGTCCCGGACGGGAAGCCGCCGCCCCCGCCGCCCTCCAAAGTATATGCGAAGCTGCACGAGATGAAGATTGCCTGGCGGGATGAATGGAACACCAAAGTGGAGTCCAAAGTCACGGCGGAACTTGCCGGCATTGGCGCCCAGTATGCCGAGGCTCTGCGCAAACTGGAGGATGAACTGCTCGCAAAAGGAGACGCGGCCTCGGTGCTCGCGGTTCGTGAGGAGGCGAAGCGCTACGAGCGGGAGCAGACCGGAGTGCAGCCCGCGGCCGTCTCGTCTGTGCCGGCGCTGGCCACACTGCAAAAAGCGCTGACCGCCCGGCTGGAAAAAGTGAGGGCGGAGGTGAAATACGACGCCGACCTGGTGAAGGAAAAGTACATGAACGCACTCCAGGAACTGGAGCGCCGCATGGATGACGACGATGACGAGGCCGGCGGCAAAGTGGCGGCCGAAGAATTCACCAAAGTGGCGCCGCTGACCGACACCGCGCTGCGCGACTACTTCAACGCAGTGAACACGGAAAATTGAACCCGGCGCCGGCGGACCGCAGGCTCATGACATGAATCCCAGATTCCGCGTCGAGAAGCGATCCAGGTTGGGGAAGACGGCATCGAGTTCCGCTTCGCCGAGTCCGAACCAGCGGGCCAGGGTGGCGCAATATTCGTCGATGCTCAAGGTGGGAATCCAGCGACCGGTGGCGCCGGAGCCGCGGTCGTAGTCGTCAGGGCCGTCGAGTTGGAGCGTGGGCAGGGTGCCGTAAAGGCGTCCGCCGTTCACGGCGCCGCCGCAGACCATGTGGTGACTGCCCCACGCATGATCGCTGCCGAGACCGTTGCTCTTGAACGTGCGTCCGAAATCGCTGGCGGTGAACTGGGTGACTTTGTCCGGAATGCCCAGCGCCACCATGGCATCGTAGAACCGGCCCACGGCGCGGCTGGTGGTGCCGACGAGTCCGGCGTGCGAAACCGGCTGATCGCCGTGAGTGTCGTGGCCGCCGATCCTGACAAAGAAGATCTGACGCTGCATGCCGAGAAAGCTGCGTTCGGCGATGATGCGCGCCGTGATGTGCAGTTGCTGCTCGAGGCTGCTGAGTCCGTTGAACGTACCGCCGTTCACGCCAACGCCGAAGGCGGTGTCGATGGCCGTGCCGAGGGAGGCGTCGGGGTTGCCCGCAGTCAGCCGGGCCAGAGCCTGACTGAGCGCCGCGCCATTGTAGATGGCGCGTTCGTTGACTTTCTGAAAATCCTTGAGGTGAAGGTTGGCGCGCTCCTGGGAGAGCTGCGAATCGCCGCCGGCGGAGACGTCGCGGAGAATCTGATCGATGAGCGTCCTGCGGTTGCCGCTGTAGTTGGTGAAGCTCACCGCGCCATTGGTGCTGATCTGGAATTGATTCACGGTATCCCCGACTTCCCATGTGTTGCTGCCGGCGGCGGAGATGGACATGGAGATGGAGCCGGGAGGGATGCCCTGGAGGGCGAGTTCCTCACGGATTTTGTCCATGGTCCTGCCGCCCCATCCGGTGCGGCTGATTTGATCCGGCACTCCGGTTTGCCACTGCGAGACCTGATCGTTGTGGGAGAACAGCTGCGGGGGCAGTTTGGCTGTTTTGGCGATGACCTGGGATTTGACGACCGGATGAGCCAGCACGCCCACATTGGCCACAAAGGCCAGTTTGCCGGAGTCCCAGAGACTCTGCACCGCGGGCATGAAGTTGTGCACGGCGTAGGAGTCGCTGCCGGTGTTGGCATTGCTCAGCGGGATGGCCCAATAGTTGTTGGGATTGGCATTGCCGTCGATGAGAGGACGTGCGGCGGCGGCGGCCTGATCCTCCCAAAGGGCGAGCCGGGGTCCGCGGATGGACTTGTAGTCCGCATAGCGCGGATCGGCGGGCGCGGGAATGAGCGTGTTGTTGCTGTCATTGCCGCCGTCGAGGAAGACGCAGACCAGCGCCTTGTAGTCGCTGACGTTGACGGCGGCCACGGCATTGTTGATGAGGCGCAGGTCGAGCAGGGCATTGCAGGCACTGGCACCGAGGACGGTGCCGCCGGCATGGCGGAGGAAGGAGCGGCGGCTGAGCAGTTCGCGGGAAGTCATGGCAGTGATCGGCTGGGGTTATTTCTGCGTGGTGAATTCTGGGCTGAGCGAGAGAATGCTCAGGGCCTCGCCGACGCGGTTCATGCGGTCGGTCCCGTTGAAGGACGGGTAATTGAGTTCGAGGTCGAAAACGAGATCCGAGGAGCCGGCGGAGACCTGGTGGACTTCGACGGCGATGACATTGCGGCCATCGGTCAGATAGCTGGCGGGAATGCTCGTCGTGAAGAAGGCGTTGCCATCGTCTCCGGAGGCGCTGGCAAAAGTGGTGCCGCTGACAACCAGTCCCGCTGCGAAGTTCTGCCGCCATGCTTCGCGTCCGTTGATGTAAACGATGGCGGCGTCATCCCGTTTCAGCCGGATGGTGAGGGGCGGGAGCGAGGCTGCCGCGGGCACATTGAGTTCCGTGCGGAAGTAGGCGGTGCGCCACTTGTTGCTGGCCACGCCGCCGTAGGGAAGGACTGTGGTAACGCCGGAATTCGGATTGCTTGTGGAGACGCGGTAGCCCAGCGGAGCCGGTCCGCTGCCCCAGGCTCCATCCGCGAAATCCGGGTGCTTCCAGTTGGTGGAATCGTAGGAAGGATGGCCCTCCACAATGTCGCTGGCCCCGAGACCGGTGGCGTCGGTGTACCATTTCCAGTCGGAGGCCGCGGGCAGCAGCACGGTGGAGCCGGTGACGGGCAGTCCATTGAGATAGGAACCGATGAGGTCCCGGAGGCGCGGTGTCATTTGGCCCGGCATGATCATGGCGGCGATATCGTCCAGCAGCGCAGCGCTGTCGGCGGCGAGCGCCTCCTGCGCGGTCACGTCGAGTTTGATGTCACGCCCGATGGGATTGCCGTAACTGTAGCCCTGACCATAAGTGTGGGGCGCAGCGCTGCCTGCGTTGCGGCGGGTAAATTCATGGAACCAGTTGGCGGTGTTCACCACGGAGGTTTCGCTCGTG
Organism: uncultured Akkermansia sp.; assembly: GCA_964523105.1. Classification (GTDB taxonomy): domain Bacteria; phylum Verrucomicrobiota; class Verrucomicrobiia; order Verrucomicrobiales; family V1-33; genus V1-33. The sequence continues at coordinate 48,887 of CAZFZN010000002.1, read as the reverse complement.
ATTTGAAATTCGGGGCTGTAGAGCCCGCTCTTCCCGGTATCGCCCAGGAAAACGTAGTCCGGCTCGTAATAATTGAAGACGGTGGGCGAGCGGAGCGGAGTCTGCTGGAGCGTGGTGGTGGTGCCCATTTCCCACATGCGAACGCCGGAGCTGGTGGCCGAGCCGTCCACGAAGTTGACGGGCGAGGATCCCAGGGTCGCAACAGTGCCGTCCACGCGGAAGGTGCGGTTGCTGCTGTAGGCCAGGGTATCCGGATCGCGAAAGACCCCGCAGCGCACCACGGCATTACTGAGTTCCTCTGCGGTGTCTGCGCCGGACCAGCGTTCGAGGGGCGCGGTGGCGGAGGTGAGGATGTAAACGCCGTTCTCCGCCGGATTCGTCTGCAGGCGCAGCAGCAGGAGGTTGTTCAAGCCCACGGCGATGCCCTCCACGAGCGGGAAGTTCATGACCGGCGGACCGGTGGAGATGTTGATGTTGAAGTTGTAGGTGGAGACCGGTGTGCCGGTGGCGGCGGGCGTCAGGGGCTGCCCCGGGCCGTTGTAGGTGTAGTATCCGTTCTCCGCGGAGACCGCCTGGCCGGTGAGCCGAATCAGATCGCCCGCGAAGAGCGCATTGGCACCGGAGGAGGAGACGCCGTACGACTCGAATGGCAGCGGCTGCGTCAGGTCCACATTTCCGTTAGGACTGATGAGAACCGTGGTGAGCACGTTGGTGGAGCCGTAATTGGCCTCGGCATAGCTGAAGCCTTTGAAGGCGCGCAGCATCTGCGTGACCCGGATGACGGGCTCCTTGAGGTGGCCGAAGCCGGGCTGCGTCCGGTGGTATTGATTGCGGGCCTCGGGGTCGAGTAGGATGGCCTTCACCACCGCGGCCAGATCGCCGCGCACGCCGGATCCATTGTCCTCGAAAACGCGCGCAGCGCGGTAGATGTAGCCCGGGCTGGGATTGACCGTCACCATGCGCTGAATCAGCTGGCGGGAAATGAACGGGCCGGTATTGGGGTGGTGGAAAATCACGTCCAGTGCGGCGGCCAGCTCCGCATTGCAGCTGGCGGCGGTGGCGGAAGGCGTTGCGGGAATGACGGCGTTCTCCAGCAGCAGCTTCTCGCCGGTGTCGTGATCGGAGGCCCTTGGCACCATCGGCAAAATGTAATCACTGCTGCTGCCTGGCTGCACCCAGCCGGTGAAGACGTGGGCGTAACCCACCACGTTGGGCTGTTCGTAGGTGTTCACGGGAAGCCCTCCGGAGGACAGCACCAGCGTGCCGTCCGGATGCAGGCGGCGCAGGCCGATGCTGAACAGCTGCAGAATTTCCCGGGCGAAGTTCTCATTCGGGATGTAGCCGGTGGCCGGATTCGGCTTCTTGTTATTCAGCATGTCGAGGTAACGGCCCATGACCGGGCTGAGGGTCATCTTTTCGAGGAGCGTGCGGAAGTTGCCCAGACCGTGATAGTAGAGCAGATCATAATAGTGCGACATGCCGCGCGCCCGCTCGTCGAGTTCACCATCCTCGGATGTGACCATGATCTGACTGAGTGCGAAGGCGACGCGGTGACGCAGCTGGTCCTCCGCCGTGACGGAGGTGCGCCACCATGCGCGCCAGATTTCATCGCTGTCCTCAAGGGCCGCTCCCACATTGCTGTAGGATACCAGCGGCCACTTGTCGTACCAGTTCTTCACAAACGTTCCCAGCGGACCGGAACCGTTGTAGCCGGTGGCGGTGTTGGCGAGCCGCAGTGTCCGCGAGGCCGGGGTCGGCGCTGAAAAGGCGTAGGGCGTGCGGGGCGGGAGGACCTGGGTAACGAGCGTTTCCGGGTCGGTGCCGGGCGACATGCCCAGCTGGGCATCGATCCAGCCGGCGTAGCCGAGTTCCTCCACCGCTTCGATGGTATCCAGCGAATAGGGCGCTGCGCCGTCAGTTTCGTGCCTCGCACCGAACGTCGCCTGCTGGAGGAAGCGGGAGATTTCCAGTTTCCGCGCGACGGGATCGGCGGGCAGGGTCAGCTCGGCTGCCGGAGGGTCGGCGGGCGGGACGAAATACTGGCTGCCCACCACCGGTTGGAAGAAACCTTTGATTTCGCCATTCGGATAGGCGGCGGTGTGGAGGTTGATATACGCGGTGCCTCCCTCGATGGCGGCAATAACATCTTCGTAGGTGTGCTGGCCCGTGGCGACGATCTCCCAGGGATAGACCTCGTTGGGATCGAGCCCGTCGCCGCCGGGCAGCAGGCGGTCAGGGTCCGCGTCATCGATGTCGAATATGATGGCACCCACCGGTCCGGGCTCTTCGCGCGAGTCATGGATGTGACTGTTCGTCACCGGGCCGGTGAGGTTGCCCCAGGTGACAGTCAGTTGCGCCTCCGTTTTGGCTTCGTTGACCCGGAGAATGGCATTGCCGGTTCCGAGGGAGGAAGCGCCGTTCTGAGGAGTCAGGATAGCGGCATACATGAAGCCATCCCCGGAAGTTGCAGGCGGCGGCGTGTAGGCCGTGAGTGCCCAGCCGGGGATGATTTCAGACGGAGCGCTGCCCGACTGGCCGGGCCGCAGCCAGCCCACCTGCAGGTGATCGGTTCCGGTCCCTTCGCGGCGAATCACCTCCACATAGTAACGGGAGCCGGCGTTCATCTGCATGGGGATGGACTTTTGTGAGGGAACGGCATCCCAGATGCCGCTGCCCACATCCCCCGCGATCACCCAAGCCCGCTTCAGCCGGCTGGCCGGCTCGGGACTGGAACTGACCCACAACTCCGCATTTTCGTCACTGGAGAGGAAGAAAGTATAGAGCCCTGTGGCGGGAGCAGTGATGTAGCCGCGCAGGCGCTCGCCGTAGTTTTCGCCGTCATTGGGCGGTGCTGCGAGTTGGGTGACGGTGGTGGACGAGTCCGGGGCCACGTGCAGCGGCACTGACTGCAGGCCGGTGCCGGCAAGGCCGTTCCAGACTTCGCGCGAAATGCTGCCGCCAGTGGCGAGCAGCAGGACGGTTAGTTCCTGCACATCCGCGCCGCTCACATTGCTGGCCGTGACCGTGGCGAAAGTAAGTCCGGCGCTGCCGGTGGGAGTGCCGCTGATTTCACCGGTGGTGTTGTTGATGGTCAGGCCGGAGGGCAAACCGGAAGCGGTGTAGGCAGTGGCTCCGTCGGCGGTCACGGCAAAGCTGAAGGGAGCCCCGACGATGCCCACCGCCACCGGTGCGCTGGTGATCACCGGCGGCATGAGGTCGGCCCTCAGCGCGCTGGCGGGGATGATTTCTTTGGTGCTGTCAGGCTTCGTCCAGCTGAGGTGCACTTCTGCGCGGGTGCTGGTGGTGCCGCTTTCCCGGAAATCGAGCTGCAGGGCCACGGTCTGCCCCTCCGTTAGCGGGACGGCGTTGCTGGAGAATTCCGGCGCGGGCAGGGAGATGTTTTGAGAGGCGCCCCACTGATTGATGAGGCGCGCGCCGTTCACGTAAAGCACCGCACCCCGGTCGAATTGCACATGAAACAGATAGTTGCCCGTCGCCGGTGCCACGAGACTGCCGGTCCACCGGATCGTGTAGGCGTCCGCCGTGATGCCGGTGCCGGCCGGCGGTCCGGCGCCAAAATTGAAATCCACCGCCGGGTCAATCCGCGTCAGGCGCAGACTGGCGGGGTTGAAATTGGAGTTGGTGGCCGGGGGTGTGGGATAGGCCGATTCCTGACTGTTGAAATACTGGCCCGTCAGACCCAAACGGCTGTCATCGATGGTCGCGGAGGCGCTGTTGAAGGAGCCAACTTGATAGCCCGCTCCCGGATTCAGCGTGAGCACCAGTGATTCCTGCGCTTCCGTGAGGCCGTCATTGACGGGCACCAGGGAAACCACGGCCGTTTGCTGCCCCGCGGCGAAATGCACCACCCCCGACGCCGAACCGGTATAGTCCGCCGGCTGCGCCGTGCCGCTCATCGAGTAGGAGACCGAGACCGGCGTGATGCCGCCGTGACGGGTGATCTGATATACCACAGCGACGGGTCCCGCCTCCGAACCTTTCGCCTGCGTGGCCGCCACATTCACCAGATTGGCGGCTCCGAGGCGCGCCCGGATGTTCTCCGCGTCGCTGTATCCGTCGCCGTCGCTGTCCCACAGATAGCGGTTCGTGCCGGCCTGGATTTCCTCCCAGTCGTTCGCGCCGTCCGCATCGGTGTCCTGGTCGCTGACCTTCAGCCTGACAAACATGCGCCCGCCGCTCGAAGGCGCGTCCGCCTGCTTCACCGACCCGTCACCCTGGATCGTTGGTCCTTCATCCGTCCACACGCCCCCCAGTTCAATCTGCGCCTGCATTTGATAGAGCTTTCCGTTCACCGAGGGAAAACTCCCCGTGACGGTGACCCCGTCGTTGGAGACGGACGAGAAGTTGAGATAGGAGGCGCCGCTCAGAGCGTCGGTGCCGGCGGCGGATTCGTCTTCGTTGCTCACTCCATCCTGGTCGTCGTCCGCGTGCCCGTCGCCCGTCACCGGATACAGTTTCTCATAAACATCGCTGATGCGGTTGTCGTTGTCATCGATTCCCATGAAACCCGGCTCGGTGGAATCGTGCCCGAAGGCCTGACAAATCATCGCACAGAGGGCGACAGGGATTACTGCAGGAATACAGAGGCGGAATGAGGTCGGCTTCATGGCTCGGACGGGCGGAATGGATTCGGGTGAAACAGAGGCGTCTGGCGGCGGGATCAGAATAACTAAAACTTTTACCAGTTTTTGCATTGCCCGGCAACAAGCGATTTTATTCGTTCTACTCAATGCAGCCAGCGACAGGGCGTCCGGACATCCCTGGACCTGTGGAAGGCGGTCCATCGAAGCAATTACGAAGGCTGCGGGGCAGGGGAGGTCGGCGTGGAATTTCCGGTCGCCTTCCGCGTCGTGCCGGGAACCGGTCCCCTGACTGTCATTCTCCATCCTTTCATGGAAATCGCAGCACTTTGTCCTCCCCTTATCATGATTCGTGCCACAAAACTCTCCCTGTCCCTTGCATTGGCTGTCCTGCCCGCCTGCGCCGCCGAGTGGGATGAAATCCGCGCCCAGTACCAGACGGTCAGCGTCGTGGGCGGGCTCGGAGTCGCCAGCGGGGACAACAATCCGAACGAGTGGAACGGCGCCGAAGGCGGCAGTGCCCTCGCGGCGGAACTCTCCGAACCTCACTTCGCGACCGAGGACATTCACGGACGCATCCTCGTGGCGGACAAAAATGCCCACGCCATCCGGCGCATCGATCCCGACGGCACCATTCACACCATCGCCGGCATCAATCTCGAAGATCAGCCCGGACTGGTCACCAATGCCGGCTTCAATGGCGACGGACCGGCGCGTCAATGCCTGCTCAATGGTCCCCAAATCGTCTATCCTTTGCCGGACGGCACGTATTATATAGGCGACAGCATCAACCGGCGCATCCGGCGAGTGGATTCGGCAGGGAATCTCACCACCGTAATCACCGATCCGGATATTCTCTCGCGCGGGCTTTGGGTGCGGCGCGATCACCAGGAGATATTTTACTGCACCATCATTGCCGGAGCCACCACGACGAGCCTGTTGCGGCGCTGGACGCCCGCGAACGGAACCGGCCCCGGGGTGGTGGTAGCCAGCGGATTCGTGGAGGCGGGAAATATCGACCGCGATGCCTTGGGCAATATCTACGTCACCGACCGCGAACTCCACGGAGTCTATCGTATCCCAACCAACTACGGCGGCGGCGCCATCACCGACTCGCTCCGTGTCGCCGGGCTCGGCAATCGCATCACCACTGACAACGGACCGGAGATGAACGGCCAACCGGCCACCAGCGTCGGCATGAGGGGCGTGCGCGGAATCGCGTTCCATCCCCTCGGCGGCTATTTCCTGGCGACGCACCGCGGCGGGGACCTTTGGTATGTGGACTCCGGCGGACGCGCCTGGATGTTCATCCAGGGCGACAACGGCAACACGCACTTCGGATCGCCCGTCGCCGTGCCGACGTCATTCCTGGTCATGAGCGAGCCGCGCTCGGTCAGTGTCAGTTGGTCGGGCAACGTGGTGTTCGCCTGCAATGACGCCGGCTTCATCCGCATCGTGCGCAATGTGCTGCCCAAACCCGCAGCCCCGGTGATCGATTCCTTCACGCTGGTTCCCGCAGGTGCCAGGCTGCGCTGGCAGTCCGATCCTTCACTTTGGTATTATTTGGAACAGAGCACCGCCCTCGGGCCGGACGCATGGGCGCCGCTCGCCGCGCTTCCGGCAGCCGGAAACCTCACAGACTACACCGATGCTGGGGCAACCTCCGTTGCCCGGAAATTCTACCGTCTGCGTTCACTCAGGGCGTGGCCGAATTGAGTGAGGGTTTGCGCTTCTCCCGCACCAGCACCAGGGAGGCGAGGAGGATCATGGCGGCCATGGCCCAGGCGGTGATGGGGATGCCGAGGTGTTCGGCCATGTAGAAGGCGGCGAAGGGGGCGATGACGCCGCGGACTCCTGTCAGGAAGGTGTGGACGGTCATGTATTCGCCGGCCAGTCCGGGGGGCGCGACTTTGGTCACCCAGAGCGACCACACCACGTCGGCGCCGGCGTTGCTGATGCCGAAGAGCACCGCGCCGACGTAAAGGCCGATGACTCCCTGACCGGTGAAGAACGACACGATGCCGAGCATGAAGCCGGTGTTCAGCACGATGCGCATGGTGAAGAAATTGACGCGGTCGAAGAGCCGGCCCCACAGTCGGGTGAACAGGAGCCGCGCGGCATTCGGCACCACCGCCGTGAGCAGCGCCACCGTCGGGGCGTCGAGGTGCAGGTGATTGTCCGCCGCGAGATACTCCACGCGCAGCGCCAGCATGGCCAGATTGGCGAAGCCCATGAGCATCCAGCTCACCAGCGTCCAGCGGAAGACTTTGTCATGCACCACATGGGCGAATGCGCGCAGCGGATGCTCACCCTCACTGGTTTGCAGCGGCACCGGCGGCGTGCGGCGCAGGCAGTCCGCCGCCAGCAGCAGCGCGACCGCGTAGGCGGCGAGAATCCAGCGCCACAGCGACATGTCGTACCACAGCAGCAGTCCGCCCGCGCCGGCGAAGCACACACTGGCCACGATGCGCACCACCACATTGCGCGAAAATAATTCGCCGCGGCGCTCCACCGGGTAGTTGTTTTCGTAGATGCTGGCAAACAGCGGGGACGCGCTGGCCACGCACATGAAGCCGCACACGCAGCCCGCCACGAACAGCCACACCGCTTGCTGCGGGGCCAAAGCCGCCACCGCCACCGCCACCGCCGCCGCGCGAAACAGCCGTGCCGCCGACTGCGCCGCCCCGAATGCACGCGACGCCGCCCACGCCAGCACCAGCGGCGTCAGCAGCAGCCCCACACTGTTGCTCCCCTGCAGCATCGACTTCACGCCCGGCCCGCTGGCGAAATACCGCTCTGCGATCAGAATCAAAAACGTCGCCCCCGCCGTCTCCAGCACGCCCATCCCCACCGCCCGCCGCCGTTCCAGCCGGAAGGTGATTTGCTCGCGTTCTTCGATGGAGGTGGCAGCTGTCAGGAATGGAAGGGGGTGGTCGCCTGACAGGCAATGGATTCCCTGAGCTGAAAACGGCAAACTGCTTCATCGTCGGGGACGGACCGCTGTAGCCGGCGCAAGAAAGGGACGCCGCTTCCGGCGTCCCTTCCGGGAAAGCTGGATCGTGAACCCGAGAATTACAGGCCTTTGGTCACGATGTATTTCACGAGGTCCACCACGCGGTTGGAGTAGCCCCATTCGTTGTCGTACCAGCTCACGAGCTTGAAGAAGCGGCTGTTGAGTTCGATGCCGCTGCCGGCGTCGAAGATGGAGCTGTTGGCGTCGTGAATGAAGTCGGTGCTGACCACTTCGTCGGCGGTCCATGCGAGAATGCCCTTCATGTAAGTCTCGCTGGCCTTCTTCATGGCGGCGGAGATTTCGGCGTAGCTCGTGTCCTTCGCGGTCTTCACGGTGAGGTCCACCACGGAAACAGTCGGAGTCGGGACGCGGAAGGACATGCCGGTGAGTTTGCCCTTCACTTCCGGAATGGCCAGGCCCACGGCCTTGGCGGCACCGGTGGTGCTGGGGATGATGTTGATGGCGGCGCTGCGTCCGCCTTTCCAGTCCTTCTTGCTCGGACCATCAACCGTCTTCTGCGTCGCGGTATAACTGTGGACCGTGGTCATCAGTCCCTCCTCGATACCAAAGCCCTCTTTGAGCAACACGTGAACCACCGGGGCGAGGCAGTTGGTGGTGCAGCTGGCGTTGGAAATGATGTGGTGGTTCGCCGGGTCATACTTCTCATGGTTCACGCCCATGACGATGGTGATGTCCTCGTTCTTGCCAGGGGCGGAAATGATCACCTTCTTCGCGCCGGCGGTGATGTGCCCCATCGCCTTCTCCTTTTCCGTAAAGAGGCCGGTGGATTCGATGACGATGTCCACGCCCAGCGCTTTCCAGGGCAGCGCAGCGGGACCTTCCTTCACCGCGAGGCACTTGATCTCGTGGCCGTCCACCACCAGGACGTCGTCCTCGGCCACATCCGGGCTGCTCTTCTTGGAATAAACCTCCTCTTTGGCGCGGCCCTGAACGGAGTCGTACTTAACGAGATAGGCGAGATTGTCCGCCGGCACGAGGTCATTGACGGCAGCGACATCGATTTCCTTTCCGAGCAGGCCCTGGTCGCAGATAGCGCGAAAAACAAGGCGCCCGATGCGCCCGAAACCGTTGATTCCGATTCTAATCATAGTGAGTTGGTAAGTGCGGGGTGAATGAGTGATGCTGCCTAAGCCGGGACGGGCAGGGCAGTCAAACGGCAAACCAAGCAAGCCTCGTACCCAGGATTGCTGCGAGACAAAACCTTCCGCCTGACCTGACTATCGAACCGGCGGGAGCGGTAGAGCGGTAGGGAAAGTCCCGATCTAATAAATTATTGTATTTATGGTAATTATGATCTAGTTTGACCCGCTACTCCCAAGAATCCACAATCCATGAAATCCTACGCGAAGCAATTTTGCCCGACTTTGCTGATGACCGGCCTGCTTTTGTCGGCCCATTCGACCAGCCGGGCCGCAGTCGTCTCGATCAATGGCAATCCGCAGGCGGTTTCTCAGGGTGAAATCGTTGCCAGCGCGCGACTGAGGGCTTCGAGCAACTCCTGGGATGTGGCGATTTCCAACGGGCAAAGCTACGAGGCCCGGGATGCGATCCGGTCGAACCTTGAGCGCAGCTTTGCATCACCAGGCCGGGAATACGACTTCACGCTGGAGCACATACCGGGCGAAGGCCTGGTTTTCTCGGTTACCGACACCCGGACGGGACGAACCACGATGCATGCCTGGGGGACCTTTTCCGGCTCCGTCCCGGCCTACAATGCCGTGCCCACTCTTGGGGGGCTGGCACCCGGAGCGTCCTTCGATGCCCTTCAAATTGAAAGCCGGGCCATGGTCGCCCGCGCCAACACCAGCTTCAGCAATCTCGACTTCTCGAGTCCGGATTTGACCGTAGCCGGCGGGAGTTTTTACAGTGCCTCTCTGACCAACAGTTCCGTGATCGGCACCAACCCGCGCGGCAGTGCCACCCAGGAACTGCTGGCCGACGTGGATTTGTCAGATTATGCCTGGACCTTCGCGGGACATGTCAGTTTTCAAAGGCAGTCCGGTGCTGAAGGCGCGGATGACATCAGCTTCACCGTCAATCTGCGCTCCGCTTCTTTTCCCTCTCCGGTGCCGGAGCCCGCGGGGGTGCTGATGCTGCTCGCCGCCGCCGGATCATTTGCGGTGCGCCGGCGCCGGGCGTAATGACAATGCCGTCCTCAGCAGGCCGGTGAATAATCGGTCGGAGTGAGGAGGACCGACTTCACGCCATCGGGAACTGTCAGGGAGCCGCCGGCGGCTTTTTCGGAAGCTTCACGCACCTTGATCCATTCCGGATCTCCGCGGAAGGCTTTGAAACTTGCCGCGCAGGCTTCCTTCGAGGCGTGGGCCAGCAGGTAGAACAGGGTGTTGTCCGCACCGGGCTGCCCGGCGTCGAGTTCCCAGTATCCGAAGTGACTCATGCCGTGCTTGGTGAAGAGTTTGCAGGTGTGGTTGCGGAAGCGCTCATGCAGCCGGGGAAGATTTCCCGCCGTCGTCGTGTAGATGCGCAACTCGAAGGTCCGGGGCGGATTCTTTTTCTCCGCCTTCACCGCCGGGGAATAGTCCGCTGTGTGCAGCGAAAGCGATTCGATTTTGGCCACCAGCCGGCCGTCCTTCTCGGAATCGGCCGCAGCTTTTTTCCATTCCGGGTCGGCGATGAAGCCCTTCCATGAAGCATCTTTGGCGGCCTTGCTCGCGTGGCGCAGCAGATAGAGCAGCTTTCGGTCGGGGTTTTCCAGCGGAACCCAGTAGCCCAGATTCACCATGCCATGCTTTTCGAAAAGCTTCAGGGTGTGATCCCGGAACCGGGCGTGCAGGGCGTCCAGCTTTCCTTCGGCTGCCGTATAGGTGCGGAACTCATAGCAGGCGGTGTCCGCCCCCTCGGCGGCGGAAAGCGAAGCGGTGGCGGCAGCGGCGGTCACGGTGGTGGAGATGAAATGTCGGCGGTTCATACTAAGCTGCATCAAACATCTCGATCGCCCCCGGTCACCGCCGCATTTCCGGGTCGTGAGGTTCGACTTGCGGGCGGCGCGCGGCGGCGTTCCAGTAAGTTGCATCGCCCGGATGGCGGAATGGCAGACGCGCCGGACTTAGGATCCGGTTCCGCAAGGAGTGCAGGTTCAAGTCCTGTTCCGGGTACTCTCCTCACATGTCCTTTTCCCCATGATCGAATCCCGTCCCCATGCCGCCTCCCGGATCAAGCTAGCCTCCTGGGACGAGGATGCCGTGATCGAAACGGCGCGCACGCTGAGAGCCGGCAGCGGCGGTGCTGACATTGCTTTCGCCTTCGCCAGCGGCGGGTATCGCGGACATTTGCGGGACTTCAGCGAGATTCTGCAGGTGGAAGGCCATGCCAAGTGCGTCGTCGGCTGCTCCGCGGACGGATTCATCGGCACCGGCGAAGAGGATGAAAACGTGGAGGGGTTTTCCGTCCTGTTCCTCCGTCTGCCAGGCGCGTCGGTCAGCACCCACATCATCAGTGAGGGATTCGAAATCCCGCGTGGGCTGAACGGTGACGGCTGCTGGATCGTTCTGGGCAATCCGGCCCGGCTCCATGCACAGCTCCTGCTGGAAGACATCAACCGCCTCTATCCGCGCATGCCGGTTTTCGGCGGCATGGCCGGCGGGGGCTGGGATGCGGAAAGCATCTTTCTGTTTCACAGCAGCGCGGATGCAGAGGAGGCGGCGGGCATTGCGGTGCATCTGGCCGGCGTGAATGTCAGGGGCATCGTCAGTCAGGGCTGTCAGCCCATCGGTGAGCCCCTCACCATCACCCGTGCGGAGGAAAACCTCGTCTATGCCGTCGGCGGACGCCGCGCCTACGACGTGCTGGTGGAGACGTTCGAGAGTCTGCCGGAGGATGAGAAGAGCACCGCCCGCGGCGGGAATATCATGGCAGGCATTGCCGCCACGGAGTACCGTGAGGAGTTCACGCACGGCGACTTTCTCATCCGCAACATCATCGGCGGCGATCCCATGAGCGGAGCCATCAAGATCGGGGCCATCCCGCGCGTCGGACAAACGCTGCAGTTCCAGCTGCGGGAGAAGGATGCCGCCTCCGCCGATCTCCGGGCGCAGTGCGACGACATGATGCGGCGGCACGGACCGCCGGCCGGCATGCTGCTCTTTTGCTGCGGCGGTCGCGGGCAGAATCTCTTCGATATTCCGAATCACGATGCCGGCGTCATGGCCGACACCTTTGGCCGGGTGCCGCTGGCCGGGTTCTTTGCCAACGGCGAGTTCGGGCCGGTGGCGGGCGTCAATTTTGTCCACGGTTACACGGCCAGTGCGGCGCTGTTTTACTAGCAATCCGGAATGAAACTCTTGAAACGGCGGCTGCCGGCCATCTTCCTGTTACTTCCAGCCGCATGGCTGCTCGCCGCCTGCGACAAGCCGGTGCAGACGGGCGCGCCCGTGGCTCCGGCGGCCGGCGCGGCAGCGGACGCCGGTGCGCCGGGTCCGCCTCCCGACGGCATGGTGTGGATCCCCGGGGGCACTTTCGATATGGGATCGGATGAAAAGCCGCACGAAAGCCCGGTGCATCGCGTCACGGTGGAGGGCTTCTGGATGGACATCACCGAGGTGACGAATGCACAGTTCGCGGAATTTGTTAAGGCAACAGGTCACGTGACCACCGCGGAGAAGGTGCCCCGGCTGGAGGACTTTCCGCCGGAAGACCGCCCTCACATTCCGCCTGACAAGCTGCAGCCGGGCGCCAACCACTTCAGAAAGTCCGAAAATCCGGTGCCGCTCGACAACCCGCTGCAGTGGTGGGAGTACAAATTCGGCAGCAACTGGAGGCAGCCTGACGGCCCCGGCAGCAGCATCGCCGGCAAGGAGAACCACCCTGTCGTCTGTGTGTCATTCGCCGATGCCGAATCCTACGCGAAATGGGCCGGCAAACGCCTGCCGACAGAGGCCGAGTGGGAACGCGCCGCCCGCGGCGGGCTGGAGCGGCAAAAGTATGTCTGGGGCAATGAACTGAAACCCGGAGGCAAGTGGATGAGCAACATCTGGCAGGGCGATTTCCCGGTGAACGACACCGCGGAGGACGGCTTCCACGGCCCGGCGCCGGTGAAGAGTTATCCGCCCAACGCTTACGGGCTCTACGACATGAGCGGCAACGTCTGGGAATGGGTCCAGGACTGGTACAGCGAAAGCTTCTTCGCCGGCGGGCAGACCTACAATCCGAAGAACACGGTGCCGGACTCCAACAATCCCGCCGGAGCGCCCGCCCGCGTCATTCGCGGCGGCTCCTGGCTGTGCAACGACTGCTACTGTGAGGCTTATCGCGCCGCGGGCCGTCAGGAAACCACGCCCGATACTTCAAGTAATCACATGGGTTTCCGCTGTGCGAAAGACCGGTAACGAGGGCAAGCCACAGATGGACACCGATGAACACAGAGATTTGCGAATGCGGCTGATGCCATTCTTTCCATCTGAGCCTATCCGGTTCCATCCGAGTCCATCTGTGGTGCTCTGACACCATCTGCAGTTCCTAAATGCCATGCCCGCCACCGTTCTGATCGTTGATGATGAAAAGCACACCCGCGACGGGCTGCGCCTTTCGCTGGAGGACGACTACGATGTCTATGTGGCGGGCGACCGCGCGGAAGCGATCGAGATTCTGAAAAACGACCGCGTGGATGTGATGGTGACCGATTTGCGCCTCGGCGCGGACGACGGCATGGCGCTCATCGATGAAGTCCTCGCCATGCCGCACAAACCGGTCGTCATCATGATGACCGCCTACGGCAGCGTGGACACGGCGGTGGAGGCCATGCGGCGCGGCGCGTGGCACTTCGTCACCAAGCCAATCAATATCGAGGAACTGGACCTGCTCATCAAACGCGCCCTGCGCAGCCGCACTCTCGAGGCGGATAACGCCGCGCTGCAGCAGCAGGTCACGGAACGCTACGGTCTCGATCACCTGCTCGGCCGCTCGGAGCCGATGAAGCGCGTCTTCGAAACCATCCAGCAGGTCGCCCCCAGCCGGGCCACGGTGCTCATAGAAGGAGAAAGCGGCACCGGCAAGGAACTGGTGGCGCACGCGATTCACAACCTGAGCGGGCGACCCAAGGCGAAGCTCGTCATAGTGCACTGCGCGGCGCTGAGCCCGCAGTTGCTGGAGAGCGAACTCTTCGGCCACGAGCGCGGAGCTTTCACCGGAGCGCTGGAGCGCAGGATCGGCCGCTTCGAATCCGCGAGCGGCGGCACGCTCTTTCTGGATGAAATCGGAGAGATTGATTCCGCCACTCAGGTGAAACTGCTGCGGGCTCTCGGCGAGCGCACCGTCGAGCGCGTCGGCGGCAACGCTCCTGTCAAAGTGGACGTGCGCGTCGTGGCGGCGACGAACAAGAGCCTCGCCCGCATGGTCGAGGAGGGGAAATTCCGTGAGGATCTCTACTACCGCCTCAACGTGGTAAGCATCACGCTGCCGCCGCTGCGCGAGCGCGTGGCGGACATCCCGATTCTCGCGACCGCCTTTTTAAAGGAACTGGCCAAAGAGAACCGCAAAGACGTGCGCGAGATCACTCCTGAAGCCATGGACGTGCTCACCGCCTTCCCGTGGCCCGGCAACGTGCGCGAACTGCGCACCGCCATCGAGCACGGCGTCGTCATGAGTCAGGGAACCAAACTCATGCTGCGCCATTTGCCCGCCAGTCTGCGCGGCGCGCCGCTCCTGCTGCCCGGCAGCCGCAAAGAGGAATCGGACGGCGCGAAGCCGAAGAAGGGTGCCCCGCTCTCTGAATTCCCTGACAACCTCAATCTCGCGGAAACGGAAAACCGCTTCATCCGCGAAGCCCTCCGCCGCAGCGGCGAAAACCGCAGTGCCGCCGCCAAACTCCTCGGCATCAGCCGCCGCACCCTCCATCGCAAGCTGCATGAACTCGGTCTGGCGGAACCGGGCGAGAAAGACGAACCTGCCGGTGCCGCTTCCTGATAGCCTTATTCAAGGCGAAGGGAACGGCAGGAAATTTCGGTAGCCGGCCGGGGCACCAGTGGCGGCGCCGTTTTCGATCGGCTCGCCCCGGCCAGTCCTGTGGCTCCCACCGCCTCCGGGACCATCGCGCCCGTGTCCCGCGGCCACCGGCTGGTGAGCGGTGTGCCAGAGGTTTGAGAATCCGCGCCCCCGGCCAACCTGCCGCCCTCGTTCGTTCAGAGAGGCGGCATCCACCGCCGGGCAGCGGATGCGGTGCGGTTCGATAATGCAGGGGAACAGGGCCATCATGCGCGGCGGGTGTCCGGGCCTGACGAGGCGGTTGCGCCGCCGGCCGAAGGTGGCATTCGTGCGCCCAAATGTTTGAGATCAGGGAGAAACCAAAAGCCTGCGAGAAGGCGCTGCTTATCGGCGTGCTCTTCGACAAGCGGGAGGAGGAGGAAGCCGCCAGCCTGCTGGACGAGCTGCGTGAACTCGTGGAGACGCTCGGCATTCCCATCGCGGAAAGTATGCTGGTTTATGCCAGGGAGAGCAACGCGCGCTACCTGACCGGGCAGGGCAAGGCCACGGAACTGATGCAGAAGGCGAAGGACCTCGGATGCGATGTGATCATCTTCGACAACAGCCTCGCGCCGATGCAGCAAAGGGCGTGGGAAAGTGAGGGCGGGATCACGGTCATTGACCGCGAGGAGGTGATTCTGGATATCTTCGCCATGCGCGCCCGCACGGCGGAGGCGCGCCTTCAGGTGGAACTGGCGCGCCAGCAGTACGCGTTGCCAAGACTGGCGCGGATGTGGGGACACCTTGACCGTCAGGGCGGCGGGGGCGGCGCCGGAAGCGCGGGAGCCGCGCGCGGCGAGGGCGAGGCGCAGATCGAAGTGGACCGCCGTCTCGCGCGGAAGCGCATCGATGTGCTGAAGGCGCAGATCGAGGAAGTGAAGAAGCAGCGCCTGACGCAGCGGAAGGAACGCCAGCGCGTGCCCGTGCCGCAGGCCGCCATCGTGGGCTACACCAATGCCGGCAAGAGCACGCTGCTCAACTCTTTGACAGGCTCCGATGTGCTGGCGGAGGATAAATTGTTTGCGACGCTGGACCCCACGACACGCAAGGTGCAGCTTCCCGACGGACAGCAGCTTCTGTTGACGGACACGGTGGGATTCATTCGCGCGCTGCCGCATCGTTTGGTGGAGAGTTTCAAAGCCACTCTGGAAGAGGCGATTGTCGCCGACTTCCTCGTGCATGTCCTGGATGCGAGTCAGGCGAGAGTGTTTCAGTTCTACCAAACCACCATGAAGGTGCTAGAGGAACTCGGTGCTCACGAAAAGAAAATGCTCGTGGTGCTGAACAAGGTCGATTTGCTGACACCGGCGCAGCGGTTTGGCATCGCGCAGCATTTCAACAAACCCGTGCTCGTGTCGCTGAAGACCGGCGAAGGCGTGGATATTCTTCGTCAACGGCTCAGCGAGATGATGCTCGACAAAACCGTGCGCCTGCATCTGCGCCTGCCGCAGTCGGAGTTCGGGCTGATGAGTCTCATCCACACGCAGGGGAAACTGTTGCACCAGGAGTACGAGGAGAATGACCTGGTGCTGGACGTGGTTGTGCCGCGGAGGTTTGAAGCGCAGTTCGCACCGTTCATTGAAGCGGAGGCGGTGGAGAAGTAGCCGCCGGCGGTGAAGGAGCCACAGATGGACACAAATGGACACAGATGGTTTGCCGGATGGTTTATGGTGTTCAGTGCGGCCTCTCAAATTCTTTTGGCATCCACCGCCATCCGTGTTCATCTGCGTCGATCTGTGGCTCTGCTCTATCAATCCCGGGTCCTGTGCTGAATGAAGGAACTACTTGAGCAGGCATATCAAAACGCGCGTGCCGCATTGCTCGCCGCGCGCAACGAGCACGGCTGGTGGGAAGGTGAATTGAGCAGCAGCGCCCTGAGCACCGCGACCGCTGTGATCGCCCTGCTCGGCGTGGATGCGGGGAAGCACCGCGCTGTCGCTTTGCGCGGCCTGGAATGGCTGGCGCAAACCCAGTGCGCCGGCGGCGGCTGGGGAGACACGTCCATCAGCAAACCGAATCTCTCCACCACGCTGCTTTGCCGCGCTGCCTTCGGCATCGGCGGCGGCTTTGCAGAATCCGTGCAGCGCGCGGAGACGTGGATCACTGCGAAGACCGGCGACATGTCGCCGGCAAAGTTGAGCGCCGCGCTGGAGAAGCGCTACGGCAGGGACAAGACCTTTAGCGTGCCCATTCTCATGGCCCTCGCCCTTGGCGGAGTGCTCGGCCCTGCGCCGCAGTGCTGGAAATACGTGCCGCAATTGCCGTTTGAACTCGCCGCCCTGCCGCGAGGTCTGTTTGCCGCGGTGAGGATGCCGGTCGTGAGTTATGCTTTGCCCGCATTGATTGCGATCGGCCAGGTGCGGTTCCATTTTGTGAAAGGAAATCCTGTTTCCGCGGTGTGGAGGCGAGCGGCGGTCGAGCGCACACTGCGTCTCTTGCGCAGGATCCAGCCCGAGGGAGGCGGCTTTCTCGAAGCCACACCGCTGACGTCTTTCGTCACCATGGCCATGGCCGCGATGGGGCGGCAGGATGATGCGGTCGTGGAAAACGGCGTAGCCTTTCTCCTGAAGAGCGCGCGCGACGACGGCTCATGGCCCATTGATACGAACCTTGCCACGTGGGTGACGACGCTGGCCTGCAAAGCCGTTGGTGTGCAGGCTTTAACCGAAAACAGTGCGGAACCTGACGAATCGCTCCGCGCCGCCTCCGCCCGTTCGGCTGAAGCCTCCACACCAGCGTGGCTGCTGCGGCAGCAATACAAAGCCGTGCATCCCTACACGCATTCGCCGCCTGGCGGGTGGGCGTGGACGGACCTGCCCGGCGGTGTGCCGGATTCCGACGATACGTCAGGCGCGCTGCTGGCCCTGCGCGGCGTCGCCCCTCCGGAGGCCGCGCTTGCCGCCGTGCGCTGGCTGCTCGGACTGCAAAACAGCGACGGCGGCATCCCGACTTTCTGCCGCGGCTGGGGCACGCTGCCATTCGACCGCAGCACGCCGGAAATTACCGCCCATGCTGCTGCAGCGATGCACGCGTGGCGCGAGCTTCCGGAGCCGAAGATCGCGACAGCACTGCCGCGCATGATGCAATACCTGGCAAGATCGCAGCACGCTGACGGCTGGTGGGAGCCGCTGTGGTTCGGGAACGAGCATGCGCCCGGCGAGATGAATCCCGTTTATGGCACCGCCGCGGTTCTGAAACACCTCTGCTCTTTGCCGGATACAGAGGCGATGCGCGTCAGAGCCGCCGCGTACCTTGCGAAAGCGCAGCGTTCCGACGGTTCGTGGAGCGGTGCGCCCGGCGACCTGCCGCCCAGCATTGAGGAAACCGCCGCGGCGCTGGAGGCGCTGGCATTGCACGGGGCGGACCGCGTCGTGCTGGAGCGCGGGACAGCGGCGCTGCTGCGGATGACGCAGAACGGCACGCATTTCCCGGCCGCGCCCATCGGGCTCTATTTTGCCAGACTGTGGTACCACGAGCGGCTCTATCCGCTCATTGCCACGGTGAGTGCGCTGCGGGTGCTGCAGGCGAAGGGTTACTTCGCGTCGGTCACGCGAATCGTAACCTGATGGTGAGCGGTGCCGCTGACGGCGCCGCAGCGGGCGTCGAGTTCGCTGAGGGAGCGAAACAGCGGCAGCAATTCGTTCATCATGGCTTTCTGCTGCGCACCGTCTTCCGGAATGCGGGAAACGAGGTTTTCCATCATGGTCCAAAGCGCCGCGAAATTCACCTTCATATGCATCCCGCTGGAGGCGCCACTGGCGGCGGGGGCTTTGGCGGCGATTTCTTTGGTGAGTGACTGCGAGGTGCCGGCGTACCAGCGCTCACCGGCCACGGCGAAGTGCGGCCAGATGTCGCCGAGGTCCATGGGAAGCTCCCAGCCCCACATGGTGACGTCTCCCTCCGTCTTCTCCGCCGGTGTGGGACTGACGGGGACTTGAGCCATGGCGATGAGTCCGCCGATGATGTCGCCGATGCCTTTCCATGCAGTGGTCAGCTTCGCGCGGTCCTTGAGTTCGCTGACCATGACCACGCGCGGGACTTTCATGTCCTTGAGTTCTGCGGGAACACTGGGCAGCGCCGGCATGGTGCCGTCGAGATTGACGAGCACGGCGCTCTCCGCGCCCAGAGCGGAGCGAAACTCCTGGAAGTTCTTCCAGACTCCCTCAACCATGCCAACGGCCATGCCGGCAGTGACGCCGATGGCGGTTTTCTGTTCGTCGGGAAGATTGGGCAGGATGTTTTTCTGGAAGCTGCCGTAGAGTGTTTCCGCCGCCTCGGCGAGGAAGGCATAAGTCTTGTCGCTTTCGGCTTCATTGACGCGGCTGTTGTAAAGCAGCACGGTCGCGGGGCCGGCGAAAGAACCATAAGTGAGCGGCTTGGAGGAATCGAAGGCGCGCGGCTTCGGACCGCCGAAGACTTCCGCGTTCACGCCGCCGTCCCACCAGGCGGCGGCCACGGTGGCGTCGGGATCATTGGGCCACACCTCTTTGGCGCGGGCGTCGAGCTTTTTGAGATCGGCGATGACGGGATCGAGCGGGAAGGGCGCGCCGTCTTTGGCACCCTCTGCGAGCGCCGCAAGAGTGCCCATCAATCCGCCGAAAATGCCGCCGAGGGCGCGGCCGGTTTCCTGACTGAGGTAACTGAGCATCACCGGCTTCTTGTCCTGCCATGCGGCGGCGCGCGGGGCGATTTCCGGCAGGCTCAGGACTCCGTCGGCGAGCGTGGCGAGCTTCACATGGCTGTGATCCCGTCCCAGTCCCAGCACGAGGTAATCATCCACCCAGCCCCACGAGGCCTCGATTGTTTTGGCGAGCAGTTTGTCAGAGACTTCGGCGGCTTTGGCCGGGTCGCCCAGCATTTGCCCCAGTTGCGCCTTCATGGCTTCCTGCTCCGCCGGAGGCATCACTTTGGACAGGGTCACTTTCAGCGACTGGAATTTGACGCCGTTGACTCCGAAACTGGACTTTTCGATTTTGTCCTGCGCCTCGGGCGGCATCGATTCCACGGCCTGAGTGAAGAAGCCGTCGATCTTTTCGCGGACCGCACCCGCTTTCACGGCAGCGAGCAGCGGAGGAAACTCCACGTCCGCCAGATCGGTGATAACCTTCGCGATTTGTTCCGGCGGCCGACTGGTTAAGATGCTGCCCAGGCTTGGCGTTCCGGCGGCTCCGCCCTCCGTTCCTTCGGCGGCACGCTTCATGCCCGATTGCATTCCTGACATGAACGCAGCTTTGAGCACCGGGGCAATGGCGCCGGCGAAGTTCCCGGCAATGTCGGTAAAACCTTCCCCGAGCACGAAGACCGCCTCTTTGCCGGCGATTTCTTTGGCCAGGGAGAGCGCCTCTTTCGCCTGAGGATTGTTGGTAAAGTTGTCCTTCACCATTTCCCACTGGGCGGCCACGGGCGGCAGGCTGGTGAGTTTCTTGAACCAGTTGCTGGCGAGGAATCCCTCCACCATGTCGCTGGTGCGGTAGAACGCGATGAAACCCTCGGTGGTTTTGGGCAGGCGCGCGGCGAAGCCCCATGAGGAGGCGGAGACTTCGGTGCTGCCGGAGGCTGATGCCGCGGAGGACGACGAGGAGCCGGACTTGGAGCTGCCGGCGGTGGATTCATCCTTGCCGCAGGAAGTGAAAGCAACCGGGACCGCGGCGAGCGCGAGGGCGGACGTGTAGTGAAGAATACGGAGTTTCATGACAGTGTGGGTTTACAGGGCTTGGTAATAGCAGGCGCAGTTCTGCGGCGCACGGGGAATCCTTACGGAAATAAGGGGCACTCAGGCAAGCGCGTGCTGCAGTGCCTTGCGGCAGATGTCGAGGGTGTCGTCGAGGTCCGCCGTGCTGTGCGCCAGCGAGAGGAAGCCGGCTTCATAGGGACTCGGCGCGAAATAGACGCCGAGTTCGAGCGCCTTGTGGAAGAAGCGTTTGAAGGCTTCGGCGTCGCCGCGCTTCGCATCATCGAGGTGCCAGACGGGCTGTTCCTGGAAGTAGAGGCAGAACATCGAGCCGATGCGATTGAACGTCAGCGGGCGGCCCAGTTCCGTGAGGATCCCGCGCAGACCGGTCTCAAAATACGCCCCGAGTTCCTCCAGCCGGGACCACGCCTTGAGCTTCTCCAGTTCCTTGAGCTGGGCGAGACCGACCGCCATCGCGAGCGGGTTGCCTGACAAGGTGCCGGCCTGATACACCGGGCCGTCCGGTGCGAGCTTGTCCATGATGTCGGCGCGCCCGCCAAATGCGCCGACGGGCAGCCCGCCGCCAATGACTTTGCCCAGTGCGGTGAGGTCCGGAGTGAGGCCGATGAGTTCCTGATAACCGCCGCGCGCCAGGCGAAAGCCGGTCATGACTTCATCGAAGATGAGCAGCGCGCCGTGTTTCGCTGTCAGTTCCCGCAACAGCTCCACAAAACCGGGCCGCGGCAGAAACAGTCCGGCATTCGCCGGCACGGCCTCGACGATGACCGCTGCGATTTCATGGCCACGGGCGGTGAAGAGTTCCTCCAGCGCGGCTTCGTCGTTGTAGGGCAGCACGGTAGTCAGCGCCGCGAATTCCTTCGGCACACCCGCGCTGTCAGGATTTCCGTGAGTGAGCGCGCCGCTGCCGGCGGAGACGAGCAGCGAATCCGCGTGCCCGTGGTAGTTGCCGTGAAACTTCACAATCCGGTCGCGCCCCGTGAATCCCCGCGCCAGCCGCAGGCAGCTCATCGTGGCCTCGGTACCGCTGTTGCACATCCTGACTTTCTGGATGGACGGCACCCATTCGCAGATCAGCCTCGCCATTTCCACTTCCCACGGGCAGGGGATTCCGAAACTCAGGCCGCTCTTGGCCGTCTCGTGCACGGTTTGGATGAGCACATCCGGCGCGTGTCCCAGAATGGCGGGTCCCCACGTGCCGACGTAGTCGATGAGCATCCGCCCGTCCACGTCTTCGATCCGGCAGCCCTTGGCGCGTCGTACGAAGAATGGTTCGCCGCCGACATTGCGGAAAGCGCGCACGGGACTGTTCACGCCGCCGGGGATGTACTGTTTGGCGAGAGAAAAGAGCTTGGAGGAAATGGACATGGGATCGTGCGGAGGGGCAGGTATGGAATTCCGGGAGGGAATGCAAGTCGTGGGTTGAGTGCTCAGTGCTCAGTTCGCAGTGGCTGGCATCAGCGCATACAGAAGTCGGAGGCAGAAGTCGGAGGACAGAGCACTGAGAACTGAGCACTGAGAACTACGGCTTCCGCCGGCGCAGTTCCGGAATGGCGCGGAGGCGCTCGATCTCGCGCTGCGTGAACACATCCATACCGGCATCACTGCGGAAGGGGAAGTCGGTGACGAAGATGACTTCGCCACGATTCGCGAAGTCCATCGCCAGGCAACGGCGCGCCAAAGCCAGCAGGTGTCGTCCGTCTCCGGGCGGCGGCACGCCGATTTCCTGCACCGACCACTGGAGGAAGTGGAGTTCCTGCCAGCCGGGAAAGTCCGGCGAGGCGGATGGTGTCAGGGCGTGGCGCCATGCTTCCGGCATCGCTGCAGCCGCTTGCGGACTGGCCACAAGGAAGAGTCGTCGCTCGCTGCCGCTGTAGAGATGGAAGGAGAGGTAGCGGTCCCATTTTTCCCAGCGCGAGAACACCGGCATGAGGCCGCAGAGCAGCAAAGCAAGACCGGCGGCAGTCAAATTCCTTGCACCGGAGAGGCGATTCCACCCGATCTCCGGTGCGCGCCAGAAGAGCAGCACGACCATCGCGATCATCACGAGATTCCACGGCCAGACGACGTGATTGTAGTGCGTGCCGAGCGGACCGATCAGCAGGAGAATCCAAAGATGCGCCGCCACGGCCGTGACCACGCCGGCGCGTCGCGTGCGGTGGAAGCACAGGGCGAGTGCCATGCCCATTTCCAGCCACGGACCGGCGGGAGCCGAGTGCCGCACCACCGCCATTGCCCACGACGGCCAGACATCCGTCAGCGGCACGGTGAAGGTCGCTTCGTACATGGCATGGTAGGCCGGCGTTAGTTTATGCACACCGCCCCACGCGTAGAGCGCGATGACAACCACGCGGCAGACCAGCAGCCATGCCGGGGCGTTGCGTTCGCGGATCAGCGCGGAGAGCACCAGCATCAGCACATACTGGAAGAACCAGGGCTGCCAGCGCATTTGATCCTGCACCGCCAGCAATAAGCATCCGCCGACCGCCATCCCTGTGAGGCGCGGAGAGAAAATGGAAAGCAGCGCCGCGATAACCGTGGCCCAAAGCAGCACCGCATCCGCCGGCGCAGGCAGGGGCGGACACCATTGCCACAACGGCAGATGCGGAAAGGCCCTGCCGGTGCTCCACAGCGGCAGACAAAGCATCATGCCGCATACCAGTCCCAGGACGACGAGCGCATACACGAGTTCGCCGCTGGTGCGCGGCAGCCGAAGGGGCAGGGAGCGAAACATGGCCGGTTTTGTGCCTGACGCCGTGCCCTCTGGCAAGCGCCCGGGCATTCTCCAGTTGAAATGCCCGGGCGAGGCCCCCACGGATGGCGGCCCGATTTTCCTTATAAACATGGCCTCCCGCATTCTCACCGACGACGTTCGCATCGCCGACATTTACAGCCTCGTTTCGCCCGAAGTGGTGATGCGCGACATCCGGCTGTCCGAGCGCGGGTTTGAGTTCGTGGCTCATTGCCGGCGCCAGGCGGAGGACATCATCAAGCGCCGCGACGACCGGCTGCTCGTGGTCGCCGGGCCGTGCTCCATTCACGATGAAGCGGCCGCGCTCCAGTTCGCCGAACTCATTCGCGAGGAAGCCGAACGCCACGCGCGCGATCTGTTCATCGTCATGCGCGTCTATTTCGAAAAGCCGCGCACCACCGTGGGCTGGAAGGGTTACATCAATGACCCCGGCCTCGATGAAAGCTACGACATCAACCGCGGCCTCCGGCTCGCGCGCGAACTTCTGGTGAAGCTGAATGAAATGCAGGTGCCCTGCGGCACGGAGTTTCTCGACACCATCAGCCCGCAGTATGTCGCCGACCTCGTCACCTGGGGCGCCATCGGCGCGCGCACGGTGGAAAGTCAGGTGCACCGCGAACTCGCCAGCGGCCTGAGCATGCCCGTTGGCTTCAAGAACGGCACCGGCGGCGGCATCGGCATCGCCATCGATGCCATCCGTGCCGCGCGCGGGTCGCACCATTTTCTCAGCGTCACCAAGCAGGGCGTGGCCGCCATTGTGAAGACCACGGGCAACGATTCCTGCCATATCATTCTCCGCGGCGGCAAGACCGGTCCCAACTACTCCGCCGAAAACGTTGCCGAAGTCACGCGCCTGCTGGAGCAGGCGAAAGTGACGCCGAGCATCATGATCGACTGCAGCCACGGCAATTCCAACAAGGATCACCGTAATCAGCCCGCTGTCGCCGCCAGCGTCGGCAGTCAAATCCGCGCCGGCAACAAAGCCATCACCGGCGTCATGCTCGAAAGTCATCTGGTGGAAGGCCGCCAGGATGTCGAGCCCGGCCGTGACCTCGTCTTCGGCCAAAGCATCACCGACGCCTGCATCAGCTGGGACGCCACCCGCGCCGTGCTGGACGACCTCGCGGATGCCGTGCGCGACCGGCGGAGATAAGCGGCCGCGTTCAAGGCCGCGGCAGGAAAAAGCGCCGCTGTTTATCGGAAACAGGCATGCTCAGTATTTCCATTACCTGGAACATGTCCTCCCAATGCTTGCGCTTCTCGGCGTTGGCGACGGCTTCCATTCATCCTCTTTGCGTTTCACATAGGAAGGATGAAAGTCGGCATGAGCGGGATGCCGCGGTATTCGCGCCACTGGCCGCGGAGGCGGGTGATGGCGACGTCGCGCTGGAGCAGGCCTTCGACGGCGGTTTTGCCGAGGGCGACGATGACTTTGGGCTGAATGATGGCGAGTTCCTCCTGCACGTATTCGATGCAGGCATTCATCTCGGTGCCGGTGGGCTGGCGTAAACCGAATGCAAACAGCAGCCATCGGTTGAAGGCCCGCCGGCAGTGCTTGAGCATCTGTCACGATGCACTCAACACGACCGTTCCGCCCGACACTTTCAGACTTTCTCCACGGTTGCGGCCTCATTTTCATCTGGCAGTTCGCGGCGAGCAATGCAATCGGGGCTGACAGTGTCAGAGAGTTGGTCATGCCGCCTGGGGCGACGCGGCCGCAGGTAGTGGAATGGAAAATCCAGGCGCAGGCGCCGGCCGGCCCGGAACGGGCCACGACGGAGGAAATAGTCGCGGCTTACCGGCTCTCACGGTATTTTGGCAGGGCTGCTGATGAGGTGGAAAAGACGCGCGACCAGCCGCTGCCGCCGCTTTTTCATGCGAGCGGGCCTGCCTCTTTGCCGCCGCAGCAGAAGATCGGCTCGCTGGCGCTGGCGGTATTGGCCAGCAATTGGGGAAAGGACTCTGCGCCGCCGCAGTCGAATTTCGTGGTGTGCGGCCAGGTGAATGCCGCCGGACTGCTGACATCGAACGAGGAAACGCGGAAAGCGATCGCAACTGTAGCCGAGAGTCTACCGTCAGGGTTGGATTGCCTGATCGTTCCTTCCGACAGCGTGCCGGTGGTGCGCAAGACCATCGCCGCGGGGTGCATGACCTTCGTGACCGACTGCATCGTTTGGTCGGCACCCAGCGCCCACATGGCCGCTTATTATCTGAGGTATCCGGCGGTGCCAACGACGAAGGCGTTCAAGGAGTATTTCAGCAGGAAGGCGCAGATACTGCAGAAGAAGGATCAGTGGCGAAAATACAAGACACCCGTGGAGAAGCTGGAGCAGGCGTTGGCGGAGTTGACGTGGAAATACAGCCGGGATGATCTGCCGCACTGGTGCCTCACGCGGCGCGTGTATGAACTGCAGGAACCGGTGGGCGCGGTGGAGTCCATCGCGTGGGCACCGGAAACCGTGCGGGCGGTCGGCGAAAAGAAAGAGTGGGAAAGGAACCCCATGACATCGCAGACGGGCACCGGCGGAGTGATCACAAATAAGCCAATTGAGGGTGCCTTTGCCGGGTACGATGTGTCTTTCAGAGGGTACGGAGCTGTCCCCGGTGGTCCGGTGATGTCCCAGGCAGCACTTCCCAACTACCCCGGGCCAATGAGTCTCCATTCGCTGCTGTTGGAAGATCAGGTGACGATCTGGAAAGCGCTTCTCGAGCAGGGCGGGGTTTTTCGTCAGACTGCGCGCGACGGGCAGCCGATAAATCGAGCCGCGCTTCCGCTGCTGAATGCGGCGCGCTATATGCCGCCGGACAGCCGGGCCAGCGGACTGCTGCCCTTTATTGCCTGGTGGGACAGCGCGGGACTCGTCCGCATTCCCCAGGGCCGCACACCGGAGGAAAAAGTGCGCTGGCTCGCCGGTCAGTACGAGCGCGAAACCCGTCGCAACAAAAACATACCGGTCGCGCTGGATGAAATCCTCAATGACCGTCCCGGCCTGACTCTGAAGGACAAGGTTTCCTTCGGCTACTTCTTTTCCCTCGAAACCTCTCCCGCACAACTCGCGGCATTTGCCCGGGGGCCGGTGGCCGTATCACTGCGGGTCGGCGAATTCCGCAACGACAAGGCCACCGCGTTCCACCATCTGCCGGTGATCTCCGCCGAGCCCGACGGTCGAATGCAGTTCCTTTACAAGGGTGCCGTGCACAACGCTCGTCTCACGGAATGGATGCCGCAAAGCGATCTCGCGCTGATCGAAGCCGCGAAAACTCCCGGCAACTTTATGCCCGGAAAATCCTGGCGGCTGGAACCGGTGCCTCCCGCGGACTCAAAATCGCCGCGATTGAACGAGGACTTGCGCATCCACACCCGCACCGGCCACGATGGCTATGGTGTCAGTATTTGGTGGCTGGAGGTTGCCTTGAAGTAACAAATGTGTTGTCAGGGCTGGGTTCATCCGGCCTCCCATGTCATCCTGTAGGTTGCAGTCAACTATTGCTCTACCCCACTGTTGGGGGCCAATTGACTGTGCCGGCAACGGTGCGCTCGCGAGCAATAACTTTAGGACGATGGCTGTGCCTCCCGCATGAACAGCTATCGCGGCAGGAAAAAGCGGCGCTGCTTTTCGGTGATCGTCATGCCCAGCTTTTCCATTACCTGGAGCATGTCCTCCCAGTGCTTGCGCTTTTCAGCGTTGGCCACGGTCTCGCCTTCGTCCTCTTTGCGCTTCAGATAGGAGGGATGGAAGGTGGGCATGAGCGGGATGCCGCGGTATTCGTGCCACTGGCCGCGGAGGCGGGTGATGGCGACGTCGCGCTGGAGCAGGCCTTCGACGGCGGTTTTGCCGAGGGCGACGATGACTTTGGGCTGAATGATGGCGAGTTCCTCCTGCACGTATTCGATGCAGGCATTCATCTCGGTGCCGGTGGGCTGGCGGTTGCGGGTGCCCTGGGGTTTTCCGTCGTCGGTGAGGGGGCGGAATTTGCAGATGTTGGTGATATAGACATCGCTGCGCTCCAGGCCCATCGCTTTGATGACGCGGGTGAGAAGCTGTCCGGCGACACCGACAAACGGCTCGTTTTGTTTTTCCTCGTCGGCGCCGGGGGCTTCGCCGACGAAGACGATGGGAGAATCGGGATTGCCGACGGCGAAGACCATTTTGTCGCGCAGCGTGCCGAGTCTTCGCGCGGCGGGCGAAGCTTCCGCGCGGGCGGCGACTTCTGCGAGACGCCGGCGTTTTTCGTTCGTGGAAAGTGGAGCCGGGGCAGGGGACGCGACGGGAGTTTCCGGCACGATGACCGGCGCGGGTTTCTCAGGCGGCGGTGCGGGCGCTGGTGTTGGCTCAGCTATGGCCGGCGCGGCAGCTTCTACTTTTGCCGCGGCGAATACCATGCGGCCCGGTTTCATGCGGATGATATCCTTCAATGCCGTGCGGGCATCGTCGCTGATCCACGCGCGCGGCTCGCCGCGACGCACGCGGGCTTCCAGATGCGCGAGCAGCGTGTGGAGAGCGGGAAGGGGATTCGACATGCCGGCGGATTACTGCGGAAGGGCGCGGAAGCCATAGGTTTCTCCCAGAGCGAGACATTCAGCCACCGGCTTCATGCCTTCGCTCGTCGCCGGATGCGACAAACACATGGCGGCGGCGCAGACGGCGAGGCGCAGGGTTTCGTCCCACGGCTTTTCCTCGTGAATGCCCAGCAGCAGTCCGGCGGCGAAAGCATCGCCGGCGCCCGTGGCACCCATGACAAAGCCGGCGGGCAACTTCACACTGGTCTGACGATGGACCGCGCCGGACTTTTCCACGCAGATGGCGCCTTCCACGAAATGGATCGTCACGGAACGGCGCACGCCTTTCTTTAGCAGTACACATGCGGCGTGTTCTGTCAGGTTCCAGTCCAGCCCCGAGGGGGATCGCAGCGAGAGGTTGGTGAGTTTGTCGGCTTCAATTTCATTGAGAATGAAGTGATCCACAAATGGCAGGGCACTGGAGGCGCTGCGGATGAAATCGGTGTGTTCAAGGCTCACCATGTCCGCGGCGGTGATGAGACCGGCTTCGCTGGCCCGCTCCAGAACATGTGAGGCACCGCTGCGGCCGTCCGGACCGATGACATCGAGCGCATCCAGCAGCATGAAGTAGCCGAGGTAGAAGAGCCGCGCGGTGACGCCGGTGAAGTCGAAATGCTCCGGCGCGAGAAGTGCATTGGCGCCGCGCTGGTGGAAGAACGTGCGCCGTCCGGTGCTTTCCACCGTGAAAGCGTCCGTGTAGCTGGTGCTCACCTGGTCCGTCTGGCGCAGGCGAGTGGTGTCAATGCGGTGCGCCGTGCAGTCGTCGAGGATCCAGCGTCCCTGGGCATCGCTGCCAATGAGCCCGGCGGCGGCGAGAGGGAACGGCGCGCCCATTTTGGCGAGATCCTTGAGAATGTTGTAAGGCCCGCCGCCGTTGGCGCTGCTTTCGCGCAGAATGCTCGCGAGCATTTCCTCGCCGGGATAGCAGTCGATGATCTTAACGTGATCCACGATGAAGTTGCCGGCGGCGAGAAGACCAGAGCGGGAAGGCATGATGCTGGGATGAGGGAACTGCGCGGCGCTGGCCGGCGGCCAACTGCGGGTTTCAGCAGGGAACTGAGTGAAGGCGGTCTCAAGGAGAATTTCCCTGCACGCCCCCGGGCCCGCCGTTGCGACACGGCGCGCGGCCCTGGAGTCGGAGTGATTTCCAAGCCTTGCATCAAAAGCGGGGGACCGCAGCCTGCGCATCCTTTGGAAAATAATCACCACCACCGGAGAAAATTGTTGTCGAAAGTCTCAATCCCGGCAAGCATCGCGGGAAATATGCTTTCAGGCGTCCAGCGCTCCCCGTGCCCATCCATTCATCCCTTGAGTCTCAAGGCGTGTTCCGCGGCCTCGCTGCTGCTGCTTTTTGCGATGCCCCGGACTGGAGAGTGTGCCACCCTCCTGGACCTGCTTCAGCCTAACGCAGTGATCGTCAGCGGAGACAAGGAGTTCTACAATTTCCGGAATGTCACGCAGTCTGGAACCGCCCCGGCGGATCTGAACGATATCATCCTGCTGCCCATCATCGGGGGCCCCGGATTCCCTGAATCCGAATCCGGCCTCCGGTTTCAATACGGCTGGCTGCTGGCAGAGGCCAATCAGGCATACAATCTGTCGCTGGAGTATAATGTGCGAACCCTGAATGGCTCTGCCGTGATCGACGCCAATACGCTCCGCGTCACCGGTGGTCGCCTCGGCAACGGAAGCGCCAGCATCAGCGAGGACGTGGTGGATCAACTGACTTCCAATCCTGTTACGGTAAAGCAGGTTGGCTTCAGTCCCGTCTCCACAGTGCTGCAGCATCATGTGGACTACCCCGGCGGGCCTTACTCCGATTTGAGTGTCACGACAAGTTTCACGCTCAGCACGGGAGATCCCACGGCGACAGTGCCCATTCCCCGGGCCTTTGTGAGCCACTTCGATCAGACGTTCACCCCCATACCGGAAAGCACGACTGCGATCCTGACGTTTGGTGCGGTCTTTCTGATGTGCCGCCGCAGCGGGAGGCGCTAAGTCTGGAGCAGCAATCACTGGCCTCCTGCCTCGAAGTCGGGGCGTTACGGCAGAAAGTTTGGACTGAAGCAGGCCGGCTTCCCGCGTAATTCCAGGTTCGAATCGAAGTCCTGGCGTCCCGCCTGAGCCGGGCTGGCGGTCTGGCTGTCCGCCAGGATCTGCTCTGCCATCGGGATGACAACCTCCGAAGACTCCTGAACGGCTGATTTCGGCGCTTCGTGCTTTGTTCGTCAGCCGCGAATATAAACGGGACGTTCTGTCCGATTGGGTTGCCACATGGTTTCTGCCATGAATGGCGCCCGACAGGGACGATTCCATCCGAATGGTATTCCCGGAGCCGTTCCGGGGGAAGACTCGCAACGCCAGCCGGGTGCTTCATTGCTGGCCCGGATGGAGCGCGTCGCACCACCGACTGGATTGAGCCACCGAAGCAAGGAGTGTCGGGTTTCTTTACGGTCTCTGGAAATTTTAGATTCATCGCAGGGGGTGAAGTTTCGGGTATTGAGAAATTTTAGAATTCATTCCGCCATGCGCTGTGCTGATTGTGAAGCACATACTTGCTGCTTTTCGTGATATTGATTATCATAATTGCATTCTTTGTGAAATTTGGCACATTCCGTGCAAATGTTGAAATTGTGAAGCCATGACGCCACCGGCTCGAGCATGCGTTCACCGCGACCGGGCCAGTCCCGACACCACTAATTCCAGTCAGTTCAATTCCAACCAATCAGCACCACACATGAAACTCATCCGCTCCTACATGATTCGCTCGACAGTCGTCACCGCCCTGCTCGCCGCCGGTGCCATTTCCGCACCGGCGTTGACTCTTTCCGATCTCGTGCTCAATCCGAACGCTTCGGTGGTCGCGGGAAATCTGCGATTCTTCAATTTCAGTAATGTGTTTCAAACCGGCGATCTGAATGTGTCGCTCGACCGGATTTTTGTCGAACCGGTCCCGGGAAGTCCGGGGGCGTCATTGTCAGATTCCGGGGTTCGATTCTCCTCTCCCGACTGGACACTGTCCGGCCCCGGACTGTTCTACGACATTAGCCTCGATTTTCATGTGGAGACGGTGTCGGGAGAGGCATTGCTGACGGACAACACCCTGGAATTTGCCGGAACTGTCACCGGCAATGCCGCCGCCATGATCGGCGAGACAGTTCTCGACGGGGTCAGCCACACCACGGTCGCCAACCACTTCGTGTATATGGACGGTTCCCTTCAGGTGCTTGAAGATCATCAGGCCTTTCCGGGAGGCCCCTCCACGGAACTGGAAATCAGTAAAGACTTCTACATGTTCACCGGAAGGGACGCCAATGCCGCGGTGACGGTGACGCATTTCGATCAGAACTTTTCCCGGGTGCCGGAAGGCGGCCCCGGTCTGGCGATCATCGC
The DNA here is from genome assembly GCA_964523105.1 of uncultured Akkermansia sp. Taxonomy (GTDB): domain Bacteria; phylum Verrucomicrobiota; class Verrucomicrobiia; order Verrucomicrobiales; family V1-33; genus V1-33. The sequence goes on along the minus strand of CAZFZN010000002.1, from coordinate 17,879 downwards.
CGGAGCGGTCGGTGCCATGTGCTGGGCAGGCGGCAAGCGCCGCGGCCGGAGGAGCAGGGACACGGCTTCCGTCTGATCCCTTACACTTCACCGGCCCGCCGGTGCGCGGCGGGGAGATGCGCTGGGCATCAAGGAATGCGGCGAGGCGTGCCTTGCGCTGCGGTAAGGGGCGTGCATAGGGCTCATCCCTTTACCTTCACATGAGTCAATCCTCCCCGCTGAAAATCGCCGTCCTGCCCGGAGACGGCATTGGTCCCGAAGTCATGGACGCCTCGCTGAGCGTCCTCGAAGCCGCCGGCGCGCAGCACGGCCTCACGTTTTCGTTCGATCATCAGCTGGTTGGCGGAGCGGCCATCGATGCGAAGGGCAGGGCGCTCCCGCCGGAAACCGTGGCGGCCTGCGAAGCGGCGGATGCGATTCTCTTTGGCAGTGTCGGCGGACCGAAGTGGGAAAACCTCCCGCCGAACGAGCAGCCGGAACGCGGCGCGCTCCTGCCGCTGCGCAAGCACTTCGGACTCTTCGCCAATCTGCGCCCAGGCGTTTGCTTTCCCAGCCTGACACACGCCAGCCCGGTGAAGAACGAACTCATCGAAGGCGGCTTCGACGTGCTCTGCGTGCGCGAACTCACCGGCGGCATTTATTTCGGCAGCCCCAAGAGCCGCGGCATGGTGGACGGCGAGATGACGGCCATCGATACCATGGTGTATAAGAAGAGCGAGATCGAGCGCATCGCCCGCGTCGCCTTCAAGGCCGCACAGGGCCGGCGCAAATTGCTCACCAGCATTGATAAGGCGAACGTGCTGGAAAATGGACTGCTCTGGCGCGCCACCGTGGAGGAAGTGGCCAAAGAGTATCCTGACGTCAAACTCGCGCACCTCTACGTGGACAACGCCGCCATGCAGTTGATCCGCCGTCCGAAGGAATTCGACGTCGTGCTCGCGGAGAATCTCTTCGGCGACATCCTCAGCGACGAGATGGCCATGATCGCCGGCAGCCTCGGCATGTTGTCCAGCGCTTCCCTCGGCCGGCAAAAAGAGGGCGGGCTTTACTTCGGTCTCTATGAACCCAGCGGCGGCAGCGCGCCCGACATCGCCGGCCAGGGCATCGCCAACCCCATCGCGCAGATCCTGTCGGCGGCGATGATGCTGCGGTTCTCTTTCGGCCAGGAAGCGGCCGCCGCGGCCATCGAAAAAGCCGTGCGCCGCGCCATCGACGACGGCTTCCGCACCGGCGACATCTTCACCGGCGGCCCCGGCATCCGCCGCGCCAACACCGTGGAAATGGCCGCCGCCATCCGCGAGCGGCTGTAGGAAACCGCAGATGTTTTTGGGTAGCACGGCCATGCCGGCAGGCTGGCCGTGTTTGACTCCCGGCATGCGACTTACAAACGACACGGGCAGGCTGCGCCATGCCCGCGCTACACTTGCAACCCCGGCGCCGCCGCGAGCAGCGTGCGCGTGTAGTCGTGCTGCGGGGCGCTCATCACGCGCTCCGTGTTGCCCTGCTCCACAATTTTGCCCGCCTGCATGACGAGCACCCGGTCGGCGATGAAGCGCACCACGCCGAGATCGTGGCTGATGAAGAGCATCGTCAGGCCCAGTTCCCGCGTCAGTTCCAGCAGCAGATTGATGATCTGGCTTTGAATGCTGACATCCAGCGCGCTGACAGGTTCGTCGGCGAGCAGGAGCTTCGGCTGCGGCGCGAGCGCGCGGGCGATGGCGATGCGCTGGCGCTGGCCGCCGGAGAATTCGTGAGGGTATTTCAGCGCGGCGGACGGGCTGAGACCCACGCGCTGCATGAGCCTGGCGACTTCCTGCTTCAGAACATCCGAAGCCAGGCGGCCGCGCCGCGCCTGGATGGCTTCGGCCAGGGTGCTGAAGACCGTGAGCCGCGGATTGAGCGACGCGTAGGGATCCTGGAAGACCATCTGGAAATCCAGCCGCGCATGGCGGAGTCGTCTTGGATCCAGCCTCGACAGATCCTGTCCTTCCAGGTAGATCGCGCCAAACGTGACCGGCTGGAGCTGCATGATGGCGCGCGTGAGCGTGGTTTTGCCGCAGCCGGATTCGCCGACGAGGCCAAGGATTTCGCCGCGCGCGATTTCCAGCGAAACTCCATCCACCGCACGGAACGGCTCCTCCTGCTTGGCGAAGAGTCCGTGCTTCCTGGGAAAGTGGACATGCACGTCTTCGAGCTGCAGCAGTTTGTTCATGCGGCGCTCCTTTCCATGCAGCCGGGGCAGTCCTGCACCCAGTGGCCGGGCGCGGCTTCGACCAGCGGCGGCTCTTTATCCGTCAGGCAGCGCGCGCCGTGCTCCACATTGCGCGGACGGAAGGCGCAGCCGCCGTCCAGCTTCGCCAGGTCCGGCGGCGCGCCGGGGATGGTGTAGAGCGTGCCGCCTTTTTTTTGCAGCGCGGGAATGCTGCGCATCAGCGCGCGGGTGTAGGCGTGACGCGGACGTTTGAAAAGCTCCTCCACCGGCGCGGCTTCCACGATGCGCCCGGCGTACATCACATTCACAAAGTCGCACACCTCGCGCACCACGGCGAGATCGTGCGTGATGAGAATGACGGCGCTGCCCAGCGCGCGCTGGCGTTCCTTTATCAAGTCGAGCACCTGTTTCTGAATGGTCACGTCCAGTGCCGTCGTCGGCTCATCGGCGATGAGCAGTTCCGGGCGCGTGATGAGGCTCATGGCGATCATGACGCGCTGCCTCATGCCGCCGCTGAATTCGTGAGGATACTGCCGCACGCGCTGCTCCGCGTTCGTGATACCCACCTCCTCCAGCGCCTGGATGGCGCGCGGCAGCGCGGCCTTTGCGCTCAGGCCCTCGTGGATTTGCAGCGGCTCCATCACCTGCGTGCCCACGCGCAGGAAGGGGTTCAGCGACGTCATCGGGTCCTGGAAAATCATGCTGATGCGCCGCCCGCGGATGGTGCGCAGCTCATTCTGCGAAAGCCGCAGCAAATCCTGCCCGCCAAAGTGCGCCGTGCCGCCTTCGATTCGCCCCGGAGGCATGGGAATGAGGCCCAGCAGCGAATAACACGTCACACTTTTGCCCGACCCCGACTCTCCCACGATGCCCACCGTTTGCCCCTTCTCCACGCCCAGCGAGACCCCGCTCACGGCCCGCACCACGCCGTTCCGGGTATGGAACGCGACTCGGAGATTCTGGACATCCAGCAGCATGGGGCGGGGGATTTAAGAGGGAAGATTGATGATTTCAGATTTGCCGGCGCTCTGTTTGGCGGCAGACAGCGGCAGGCCAAGCGGAAATCAGGCCGCGCAGTCAGTCGCCCCGAGCGCTCGCTCCCTGGCTTTCGTTCTGCTTGTCGCACCCGGCGGTAGAGCGCGCGCCGCAGTGCCTTCAATAACTCCAGGTTCAGCAGCAGCAGCAAAATCACAGCCCCCACCGTGCCGCCGAATTTCAAATCTGGCGGCACAATCTCACAGAGCAAGTACACCACCGCCAGCCAGAGCACCCACACCGCCGCACACAGCAGCCTTATCCCCCGTTTCTGGTGGGCGGTCACATGCGCTACTCCGCAGACGCTCCATCGGCGGCGCGACTTCGACTGTGGGTTGAATGTTGTAGCTATGGAAATCTTTCGACTCGGAGCGGGTAGCCGGTTGTCCACCACCGTCTTGTTCTGCCCGGATAATTCATGGTGTAGAGGCCACAGTTGGGTGAGCGACAATCTCGCCCAGGATCTGATGGTAGAGGCGTTCGTCGTCGCAGCTCATGGATAGTAGTTCCAAGTACCACCATTGTGCGTCGTGTCGCTCTTTTCCGTCGTGAAAACATCCTACAATTGCGGCTGCTGCACGGTTGCCGAGGCAGGTTTGATCGTCGTCTCCGTTGATGACCGTGCCGTCTCGCAATGTAAATTGCCGAGTCTTCAAAATCGCGTTCAGTTCGTAGCACTCAGCCATGCTGAGCTTACGCTGGAAGATGCGGTCTAGGTGTCGAGCAACTCCCTTGAGATACTCGCAGTAGTCCTTTCCCCAATCGGACTCCGCGAGAGTTTTGAAATTGGTGTGTTTCACGCCTCTGATTATTTGGCAGAACTACGTGATAGTACACAATCTGTCGGCTTGCGAGCGCTTTTACAGGCAACAAAGATCACCGCCTCCGCTCCTCGACTGCCGTGAGGCGGGGGGACGGGCGCCTCCAGACAGCGATTGAGAAAAAACCGCCGTCTGTGAACGTAGCACTCGTATGACCGGCCATCATCCCACCGACTACCGCAATCTTTTCTCCACCCGCCGCGACTTTCTCACGCGCTGCGGCATGGGGCTCGGGGCGCTGGCTTTTCAAAGCCTGATGGGAGAGAGGGCGACCGCGGCGCCGAATCCGCTGACGGGCCGCCCGCCGCAGTTTGGCGGCAAGGCGAAGCACGTCATTCACATCTTCGCCAACGGGGGGCCGAGTCAGGTGGATACGTTCGATCCCAAGCCGGAGCTGATGCGCCTCGACGGCAAGCCGATGCCCGGCGACTATCTGCCCACCGAGCGCAAAACCGGCGCGCTGATGAAGTCGCCTTACACGTTCAAGAAGTACGGTCAATGCGGTCTGGAGGTGAGCGAGATTTTTGCCAAAACGGCGGAGTGCGCCGACGATCTCTGCGTCATCCGCTCCATGCACGCCGACGTGCCTAACCACGAGCCGTCGCTCTTGCTGATGAATTGCGGCGAGGCGCGCCTTATTCGCCCCAGCATGGGAAGCTGGGTCACTTACGGCCTCGGCACGATGAATCAGAATCTCCCGGGCTTTGTGGTGATGTGCCCCGGCGGCTATCCCATTCAGGAGAGTCAGAACTGGCAGGCGGGATTCCTGCCCGGCGTCTTCCAGGGCACTTACATAGACACGCAGCACCGCGAGCTGGACAAACTCATCGAGAACATCCGCAACAAGGGCCTGCCCATGCGCGAGCAGCGACTGCAACTCGATCTGCTCCAGGAAATGAACCGCCGCCACGAGGAACGCCGTGCCGGAGACGCGCAGTTGGAGGCGCGCGTGCAGTCATTCGAGCTGGCTTATCGCATGCAGATGGATGCGACGGATGCCTTCGACATCAGCCGCGAGCCGCAGCACATTCGCGACATGTACGGCGACGGCGTGCATGGCCGGCAGACGCTCATCGCGCGGCGCCTGGTGGAGCGCGGCGTGCGCTTCATTCAGCTCTGGCACGGCGAAGGCCAGCCGTGGGACAATCACGACGACATCGCCGACAATCACCGCCGTCTCGCCGGTCAGTGCGACCAGGCAATTGCCGCCCTCATCAAAGACCTCAAACAGCGCGGGATGCTGGACGACGTGCTCGTGATTTGGGGCGGCGAGTTTGGCCGCACGCCGACCGTGGAACTTCCTCAGGCCGGCGCCAATGCCGGCAAGATCAACGGCCGCGATCACAATCACTACGGCTTTACGATGTGGCTCGCCGGCGGCGGTTGTAAGGCCGGCACGACTTACGGCGCGACGGATGACTTCGGGTTCAAAGCCGTGGACAAGCCCGTCCACGTTCACGACCTTCACGCCACGCTGATGAAATTGCTCGGCTTCGACCACGAGAAGTTCACCTTCCGCTACGCCGGGCGCGATTTCCGCCTCACGGATGTGCACGGCAAGGTGGTGAATGATCTGATCGCCTGAAGCAAGAGGGCGGGGGAATGATCAGAATCCTGTGAGGACGATCTTGCCCGTGGCGGCGCCGCTTTGGAGATGAGCGTGCGCCTGAGCGACTTCATCAAAACGAAAACGCCGCGACTCCAGCAGGGGCTTTACTTTTCCGGCGGCCACCAGCGCTGAGATCTCCCGCAGGATATCGCCGTGACGGGCGCGGCCGCGGTTATAGAGAAGCGGAATCAGCATGAAGACGACGTGCAGCGTCAGGCCCTTCGCATGCATGGGTGACAAGTCCGCTGAGGTGCGCGTGGAAATGGAAACCACCGTGCCGCTGACCGCCGCGGCCTCGAAACAGCGCGCCACATTTTCTCCTCCCACGCTGTCGAATACCACGTCGAACCCGGCGCCGCCGGTGGCCCGCTTCACGTAATCCCCCACAGCCTCCTCGCGGTAGTTGATCGTGCCGGTTGCCCCGAGTCGGGTGGCGATCGCGGCTTTCTCCTCTCCTGAAACCGTCGCCCAAACCTCCGCTCCCTGCGCGACGCAGAGTTGCAATGCCAGATGCCCCACGCCGCCGGCACCTCCGTGAACCAGCACGCGCTGACCGCGCTGCACCCGTGCGCGGTCCATCAGGCCGTCCCATGCTGTAATGCTCACCAGCGGCAGCGCGGCCGACTGTTCGAATGTCAGGCCGGCCGGTTTCAGTGCCAGAAGCCGCGTGTCGGCGGCCATGAATTCCGCGAGTGCGCCGGGACTGCCTTTCACGCCGCCGGCGCAGCCATAGACTTCGTCCCCCGGGAAAAAACCGGTGACCCCGGGACCGCATTCCTCCACCACGCCGGCCATGTCGCATCCGGGAATGGCCGGAGCCTCCGGAGCGATCGCCGCAAGCATGCCGCTGCGGATTTTGGCGTCCACGGGATTCACACTCGACGCTTTCACACGCACCAGCACCTGGCCAGGGCCAGCCACCGGGCGCGGAATTTCGCGCAATTCAAAAACTTCCGGCCCGCCGAATTCGCGGACCACCATGGCTTTCATGCGATGACTCATGCGCGCGACCATAGCCGCCTGGCTGCTTGCGTCCAGCGGTCAGGATTCGTCATCATTTTCACCAGCCGCATCGCCCTCGTTCCTCCTGTTTCTGCCGCCCTCGACCGGCTGGGGAAAAGCATGACCGTCCGGCCCGTGCCGGTCCTGCGAATTTCTTGTGCGAAACGCCGACCAGGCGATCCCTGCTCCGCCCACGGCAAACAGCATCGGCCACCACAGTGTATAAATCGAAGCTGTGGACTGATGTTCCAGAACCGCCTCGGTTGGAGATGAAGGATTTACCCAGCAGGTCGTCGTCCTGCCGGCGGGATATTTCTCCACCAGAGCCTTCGCCTCGGAGGCGTGCGGCGTCTTGCGTGAGAGATTCTCATCCTCTTCACCGGCATAGACGATGCGGCGCCATTTCGTTCCTGCGTAACCGGTTCCACCGAAGTCGTAGCGATAGCGAATGAAGACGCGGTGGGTGGTATTGGCCAGATCGCCCGACTGCACTTCCCGGGAGTAACTTTCCTCGATGACGCACGGTGTTTCGGTCCATTGATGTGTTTCCCTGGCCCGCCGCCACGGAATGAACAGCAGCGCCGTCACCGCCAGCCCGCTGACGACGAGGAACAAACCGATGCCGAGTTTGAAGAGCCGCGCGGAAGTCGTGGCGGCGTTCGCCGGCTGGCTGCGATCTTCATTCATCATGCTGCATTCTGGTAATGGCGGAAGAGGTGGGATTCGAACCCACGGTGGAGTTGCCCCCACGTCTGATTTCGAGTCAGGTGCCTTCAACCACTCAGCCACTCTTCCATGCGCCCTCGACGAACGCGGGGCTCCGTAAGTGCTGACTCACCCGCGGGCAAAGGGAAATCTTGACGCCTTTTCCCGGCGCGCCGGCACTTCGGTCCGCCGCCTCCCGCGACAATCTGGAAACGCGGCGAAAAACCACTTGCCGCACTGCGTCACCAGGTTATGAACGCCGCGCGCTGCAGCCGGATCGGGTGATCCGGAGGGCCAGCAAGCAATGGCTCGATAGCTCAGTCGGTAGAGCAGAGGACTGAAAATCCTCGTGTCGGCGGTTCGAATCCGTCTCGAGCCACCACTCCCGAGATCCAGGGGGTTACGGCCATAACAATGATAGGGTAAAAGCGGGTCAAAAAACAAATCCTGAGAGTCCGAGCACGTTCAAGGCTGTTTGACTGGTCTCCATTGGGGGCAGCCGCGGCGAACGAATGTTCCGCCTCCGATGGAATGTCCGATTTGACCTGGCCGGTTAAGCTGCAGTCGGTAAAGGTCATCGACTTTCAATAGCGGACCCGGCTATCAATGCTGCACCGCGGGTCCCCGGGCTCACAGAAAAGGTGGAGATGATCCGGCATCAGCACGCAATCACCCGCCAGCCATGCGCCACTTGCTGCCAGATGCCATGCAATGCCGCCTGCACGGCGGCGTTCCTGCGGCTCTGCCCGCCGCGCCGCACGTCATCGGGCGCACGATGGAGGTGCTGCGCGATGTGGAAGGGATCGAGGCACGCTGCTGGCCAACCCGCAGCAGCCGGCGACAGCCGGCATTGATCTGGTAGATCACGGTGACAGAGCTGGCGCTCTCTTTGCCTTTGCCCCGGTGAAGTTCGTCGATACCCGGCGCGGTGACGCCATAGAGATTGCGGTGCGCCAGGCCCCACTGTACCAGCCAGCGCACACTGCGGTAAAAACAGCCCCAGCTCACGCCAAAGACCCGGGGGCCGTCGCTTTCCAGGACAGTCGCCGCGCCCAACTCGCCAGGAAATGCATCAGCGGCCGCGCCGAAGGACTTCTTCCCGCACTCTATGGCAAGGCCTCAATTTTCGCGCCGCACCGCGCGCCATCCACACGCCGGGGGCTGTAGAGAATGAAGTCGATGAAAGCTCCCCAGGGCCAGTTACTGCCAGCGGCGCTGCGGCTGCTGATCGATCATGACGGCCGCGGGTTCGCCGCGGCACGAAATGCGGGCCCGGCGGCGCGGTTGGCCGTGAACTCCACTTCGATCCGGGACGGCGGTCTTTGGTTAGCCGGGTCTCGGTGTATGGTCCATCATCCTCCCGCTCCGCCGTGTCCGGCAATCGCAGCATGCCACGCGTGTCATCCCTTTTCCGCGGTTTCGCGCCTCCGTGCGCAAAACCCATTATGACCTCCCGCCCGCCGCGTCCGCCGGAGATCAAAAGGACATCCGCTGCAAATCCTGGCCGCGCACCTGAACACACACCGGCGCATGGGGCTTCATGCCGGATGTCCTCTTGAGCGGAGGCTGACCACGGCCACAGTTCCGAAACAGCTCACAGATTCCGCGCCAGAACCGAAAATTCAAAAACGGAACGAGAGGCCGCCGCCGAAGCCGTAGTCGCTGTCGTGGCTGAGCATGAGGCCCCAATTTTTACTGAGCGTGTAGCGGGCGCCGGCCTGCCAGTCCCATGCGGTGTTGGTGTCGTATTCGACCCTGCCAAAAACGCTGAGACGGCCGGTGAGCTGGAATTCCCTGGCCAGTGCGGCGCGGAGGTCGCCTTCGCTGTCGGCGCTGAGCGTGAGCCCGGCCATGAGCGGCAGGGTATAGACCGCTCCGGCGACGAGGCGATCCTCCTCGTCGTGGTGATTGGTGAACCGCGCCGCGGCGAAGACGCTCCAGCGGGTATTGAGATAGCGGCTGAAGAGCAGATCGGCTTCGTATTCCGTTTCGTCCGTGTCCTGCCAGCCGGCCTCCCAGAGCAGGCCGATATCGTTCTTCGCATTGGACCAGAGCGCCGAGCCTTCCGTGAGATGGCTTTGGGCGCTGCCTTCGAGCCGGAACCAGTATTCCGGCATGCAGTCGCAGAAAGTGTCCGGCACGTGATCCGGCCCCTGATCGTCGTAGCTGAAGACACGGGCCATGCCGCTTTCCATGTGATAGAGCAGATGGCAGTGGAAGAACCAGTCGCCGTATTCATTGGCGAGGAACTCGATGGTGCGGCGGCTCATGGGCGGCACGTCCACGGTGTGCTTGAGCGGGGCGCGGGGCGAGGGGGCGTCCGGATCCATGAGCACGCGGAAAAAGTGTCCGTGCAGATGCATGGGGTGGTGCATCATGGTGTCGTTGATGAATTCGAGGCGCAGGACTTCGCCGCGGGTGATGCGGATGGTGCTGTCCTCCTTGAGGGTCCTGCCGTTGATGGACCAGTTGTAGCGGATCATGTTTCCCGTTAGGCGGAGCGGGAGCGTGCGGCGCGGGGCCCGGGCGGGCAGGGAAGTGGGGTGCAGTGACTGGAGTCGGCGGTAGGGCGGGAGCGGGCGTTCGCGCTCCGGCTCGTCAGCAGAGGCTTCGTCCATGTCGTCGAGCGCGGCGCTCATGGCTTCGCTCATGTCGTAGGGATCGGGCCGGGGAATGTCAGGGGCGAGGTGTTCCCCGCCTCGGCCGATGAAAGCGGAGGCGTGCCCCGAGCCGTCCTGAGCGGTGGCGCGGAATTCCCATGCGCCGTGCGAGGGAACCGTCATGATGACATCGTAAGTCTCCGCCATTCCCATCAGAATGCGGTTCTGGCGGACAGCGCGGACCGGCGGGCCGTCGGCGGCGACGATGGTGAGCGGACCGGTCGCGGCGTGGACATAGAAGTACGTCGAAGCTCCGGCGTTGATGACGCGGAGGCGGACGCGTTCTCCGGGTTTGGCATCGAGGTCGATGCGGCGCCGGCCATTGATGAGAAACGCGTCATAGGCCACGTCGGAAACATCCATCGGCGGCATGCGCGACCACTCGCGGCTCCAGTAGTCCTTGAGATGACCGTGCTGCAGCGCGCCGAGAAGGCTCTGCGCGCTGCCCTTTTTGATGCTGTACCATTCATTGCCGCTCATCAGGGTGCGCATGACGCTGTTCGGGTGTTCATTGGTCCAGTCGGAGAGCACGAGCACATAATCCCGGTCGGCGCGGTGCGGCTCGCCGCCCTTCGGCGCGACGACGATGGCGCCATAGACGCCCTGCTGCTCCTGGAGGGCGGTGTGCGAATGATACCAGTAGGTGCCGGCGTGCTTGAGAGGAAATTCATACACGTGATCCGTGCCCGCGGGAATCAGCGGGGTGGTGAGCCGCGGCACGCCGTCGGCGATGTTCGGCACGAGCAGTCCATGCCAGTGCAGCGAAGTGGTTTCCCGGGGCAGGCGGTTGCGAAGGGTGATGCGGGCATGGTCGCCCTCGCGAAATTGCAGGACCGGACCGGGAATGGTGCCGTTGACGGTGAGTCCGGTGACGGACTTGCCGGCCGGGGAGACGATCTGTTCGGCGATGTTGAGTTCATACTCCACCAGTCGTGCGGAGGCGGAGTGACCGAGGAGAAGAAGAGTGAAGAGAAAACGGTGCATGGGTGGAAAGTGTCTAATGAAATGCGCAGCGTCCGGACTGCGTCAGGCTGTAGCCGGAGCGCGGAGTTGCACTCCGCTTCGCTGATCGGGTTGGTCCGGCTGACGGGCTCAGCGGAGCGCAACTGCGCGCCCGGAAGCAGGGCCTCGCAGCCGCCGGAGATGTACGCAGTACGGGCCGGCAGGGGACGCTCCTAGTTTCGAAAGACACACAGCCGCACATGCAGCGGCCGGAGCGGCAGTGTCTGTGCACGATCCGCGGCGGACTGGTTTCCACTGGCTTTGGCCGGGCGTTGCGGCGTGGCCCGCAGGACAGTCGATTCTCCCGGAGGCAACGTGGGCAACGGATGGAAATCAGCCCCCCGCGCCGGTGTGGAAGGCTGTTGCGGCGGAGCCTGACTTTCGGCGCACAGGCACAGGCCCTGCGGGCAGCATTCACACGCCGGTGCACACTGCCCGTGACTCATGCACGGCCTCACGTCATCCGAAATCACGCCCGCCAGCAGCGCCGGATGCGGCAGTGCGGCGAAGACCATGAGCAGAATGGCAATGAAGGCGCGCATGTCAGATGGCTGAACGGACAGCTCCAGGATGGTTCCACAGACCGCAAAAGCAAGTTGAAGCTGCGCCCGCGCTCTGCGGCCCGCGCTCCCGTAACTCGCCCGCTGGCTTTTGCAGCATCAGCATGCTACTCTCGGTCCAGCATGACCCTTCTGCGAACCCTCTTCATCGTCGCGCCGGCCATACTCTTGCCGCTCACTCCATCATGGGGAGCCCGCGGGAAGATCACGGACGAAGACCGCCAGTGGTGGGCTTATCAGCCGGTGCCGGCGGAAGTGAAGGTGCCCGCGGTGGAGTCGAAGGACGAGCGGCTGCAGCGCTGGCCCCGGAATGAAGTGGATGCTTTCATCCTGCAAAGACTTCTTGCCGCCGGACTGGAGCCGGCAGCGGAGGCGCCGCGCGAGGTCCTGGCGCGGCGGCTCTATCTCGATGTGACCGGACTGCCTCCGTCCGCGGAGCAGGCGCGGGCCTTCATCGATGACACGGCTCCGGATGCGTGGGAGCGGCTGGTGGATACCCTGCTGGCGAGTCCGCACTATGGCGAGCGCTGGGCGCGGCACTGGCTGGACCTCGTGCGTTATGCGGACAGCGACGGCTACAAAGCCGATGACTACCGCCCTGACGCATGGCGCTACCGCGACTATGTGATCGCCGCTTTCAACGCAGACAAGCCCTATGACCGCTTCATTCTCGAACAGCTGGCGGGCGACGAACTCTTTCCTGACAATCCTGAGGCGCTGATCGCCACCGGTTATCTGCGCTGCGGCATTTACGAGTACAACAACCGCGACGCCGCGGGCCAGTGGGCCGCCATGCTTGATGACATCACGGACACCACGTCGGATGTGTTTTTGGGCATGGGACTGCAGTGTGCGCGCTGCCACGATCACAAATTCGATCCGCTGCTGCAGCGCGACTACTACCGGATGCAGGCGTTTTTCGCGCCGCTGCACATGCCGGAGAAGTCAGTGGCGGCCACGGCCGCGGAGCGTGCCGCGTGGCAGCAGAAACAGGATGCATGGGAACAGGCCACGGCGTCCATTCGCGCGCAGATCGAAGCCATTGAAAAGCCCTACCGTGAGCGCGCCAGGGCGGATGCCACTTCCAAGTTCCCGCCGGAGACGCAGGCGATCATGAACAAGCCCGCGGCGGAGCGCACGCCGGCGGAGCGTCCGGTATTCGAACTGGCATGGCGTCAGGTCACTTATGAATGGGACCGGCTGGAGACGAAGATTCGGGGTTCTGACAAGGAGAAGTGGGTGGCGCTGCGCAAGGAACTCGCCGCGTTCGATCATCTCAAGCCGGCGCCGCTTCCCTCGGCCATGCTTGCCCGGGACATGAGCGCGGCGGCTCCGGAGGTGTTCATTCCCGGCGGAGCGAAGGCCGGTGCCGTCGCACCGGGCTTCCCGGTAATTCTGGACGCCTCCGCGGCGGCCGTGGACGCGAAACCGGAGAGCACCGGGCGTCGCGCCGCCCTGGCAAAATGGATCGCCAGTCCCGCCAACCCGCTCACCGCACGCGTCATGGTCAATCGGGTGTGGCAGCAGCATTTCGGGCGCGGACTGAGCAGCACCTCCAGCGATTTCGGCACCCTGGGAGACAAACCCTCACATCCGGAACTGCTCGACTGGCTGGCGCGGCGGTTCATGAACGACGGCTGGAGTGTGAAACGGCTGCACCGTCTGATCCTGACAAGTGCGGCATGGCGTCAGGGAGGGGCCGGCCCCGGGGCGGAGCACGCCCGGCAGGCGGATCCGGAAAACCGCCTGCTGTGGCGCTGGAACACGCGGCGCATGGACTCCGAGCAGATTCGCGACGCCATTTTCGCGGCGAGCGGCGAACTGGACCTGACGCCCGGCGGTCCCGGGAGCGATGCCGCCAAGCCCCGCCGGTCTGTTTATGTTCGCGTGCTTCGCAATGTGCGCGATCCGCTGGCCGATGCCTTCGATGCGCCGCAGCATTTCAATTCCATGCCGCTGCGGGACACGACCACCACGGCCACGCAGTCGCTTTTCATGGCCAACGGACGGTTTCTCCTCGAGCGGGCGGAAGCCATGGCGCGCCATCTCATCCGGGAGCACGCCGGCGATCGCGCGCTGGTGGAGGCGGCATGGCGGGCCACGGCGGGGAAACTGCCCGCCACGGATGAACTCGAGGAGTCACTGGCCTTTCTTCAGTCCTGCAAAGACGCGACGCCTCCTCCGTCGGGAGAATTCATTGCCGAAGCGATGCCGCAGCGTGCCGGCAAGGCGGCCGTGCTCGTGCCGGAGACGGACCAGGAGCGGCTGGTGGTGAAGGAGGGCGGCATGTCCCTGCCGGCGGGGGATTTTTCCATCGAAGCCGTGGTGCTGCTGCATTCAATCTTCAGCGACGGACGCGTGCGCACCATTGCCTCGCAGTGGAACAACGACCGCGCGCAGCCGGGCTGGGCGCTGGGCGTCACCGGTGCCAAGTCGCGCCGCAAGCCGCAGGTGCCGGTGCTGCAGCTCATCGGCAAAAACGCTGCCGGTCAAGTCGTCGAGGAGCCGGTCTTCAGTGACATCCAGCTCCAGCTGGACCGCAGTTATTATATTGCCGCCAGCATCAGCGCCGGTGCCGGAGGGCCGGGCAGCGTCACCTTTTACGTGAAGGATCTCGCCAACGATGACGAACCGCTCCAGACCGCCGTGGTGCCGCATCCCCTGGTGGAACTGACGCCGCCGGCGTTTCCGCTCGTCATCGGCGATGCGGAAGGCGGCACACGCCGTCAGTGGGACGGCCTGATCGATGAAGTCCGCATTCGCCGCGGCGCGCTGACGGAGGAGTCGCTCTCGCTGAAGAATCCCGCGATCACAGAGGACACCGTGGCCTGCTGGCAGTTCGAGCCAGGCAGCGGCTACCGTCACGACGCCGTCTCGGGAAAGGAAACGATTCTGCCTGCGCAGACGAAGGCGGGAAGCGCGCGGGAGGCGGCAGTGACGGACTTTTGCCACGCGCTGCTGAGCAGCAGTGCGATGCTCTACATCGAGTGAGCCGCTGCGCTGCTGGCTCCGGCGGTTGGGATCGAACCAACGACCTAGTGGTTAACAGCCACCCGCTCTGCCGCTGAGCTACGCCGGAATGCAGCAATCCTTGCCTCAGCGAAGGAGCGGCGATCATGGGAGTGCGCCCGGCCTTTGCAACTGGTAATTTCCCGAAGAAAACGCCGGCCCCTGGCGGATGGGTTCTGTTCAGCCTTAAAACGGAATTTGAACCACGGATGGACCCGGATGAACACGGATACTCAGTAAGTTATGTTCGCGGGAATCCCCCTCCGGGGAGTGACTCCGATTTCATGCGTAAATCCGTGTTAATCTGTGTCCCTCCGCGGTTTTCTTCCTCTCCATTTTCCGTTCCAAGTTCAAGGGCGCAGGATCACTTTAATCAGATCGCCCTCCGCCGCGTGAAGTTTGTGGAACCACTCCGCTCCCTCCGCGAGCGGACGCACGGCGCTCATGAGCGGTTCCACGAGGATGCGCCCGGCGGCGATTTCTTCGAGGGCTGCGGGATATTCGCCGGCGCTGGCGCAGCTCCCGAACAGGGAAATCTCCCGCGTGACCACGGACTGCAGCGCGAACTCGATGCGCTGCGCGAGGTTCCCCACCAGCCCCACGGAGCCGCCTTTGCGCACGCACTCCACGGCCGTTTGCACGGTCACGCCGAGGCCGACGCATTCCATGACCACATCCACTCCTTCGCCGCCGGTGCGGGCGAGCATCGCTTCCTTCAATCCGCCGGCTTTGGCGGGAAAAACTTCATCCGCTCCGAGTTCTTTGGCCAGCGCGAGACGACTTTCGCTGAGGTCGGTGGCATAGACCTTTTCGCAACCCGCGGCTTTCAATGCCTGAAGCGTAAGCAGGCCGATGATGCCTGCGCCCACCACCAGCCCCGTTTGCCCGGGACCGGCTTGAGCGCGGCGCACCGCGTGCAGCGCCACCGCCGCCGGCTCCACAAAGACCGCCTGTTCAAAGCTCACTCCCTCCGGCAGCCGGCACACCACCCGCCCGGGCACACTGACATATTCCGCGAAGGCCCCGTGCTGCCGGTATTCGCCGCAGGAAACTCCGAGAATGCGCCGGTTCTTGCACAGGTTCACCATTCCGCCGGCACAGTATTCGCAGGCGCCGCAGTAGAGGGTGCTGTCGAAGGTCACCCGTTCGCCCTCCCGCCAGGAACCGGCCTCCGGTCCGGAGTTGACCACGGTCCCGGCAGCTTCGTGTCCCATGATCACCGGCGGAATGCGGCGTCCCGTACTGCCGTCCATGCCATGCACATCACTGCCGCAAATGCCGCAGGCGGCGACCCGGATGAGAACTTCGTCCGGACGCAATTCCGGCCCGGGCACGTCCCCGTAATCGAATTGACTGCTTCCAACCAGTGTGAGCGCTTTCATGTTCGTCCAGCATGGAGCAGCCGGCTGCGCTGTCCAGTGCGCGCTGGCCTTCGACGGAAAATCGGCCCTGAACCGATACTTTGCATTTCAGGCAGGTGGATTGAATCGCGGCGCAGATTTCCCGGACCTGATTACCTAACGGTATTTATTATCGGGAATCAAATTACCATAATAAGCAGAAATAAAGGGCATAACATCTAGGAGAATAGTTTTGACGAGCCGGGGAAATAATTTGATAAAGCAACTCAGCCCCTGAGTCTCACTGATTCACCACTTATTACCTCGACCCATGACTAATATTACCAGACGGACCTTCGTGAAGCGTTCTGGGGCTGCAACCCTTGGCAGCGCCCTTGGGCTTGGAATTCTGCCGTCCTTGACACGGCGGCTGCATGCTGAGGATACCTCCACCAGTTCTGATGCGGGCGTTTCCGCTCAATACACCAGCATTTATGATTTGGCTCCGTTCGAGGTCAATGGAGGCACCTTAACTGTCGAGCAAAAGCTGAAGGTCTCGGCCCCCGCTTATGCCTGCGTCTCCTCCCTTCAAGTTGTCAGGGCTTATACCTTCAACTACATCAAGACCGTTTCCGGCGTGGTTTACCGCGCCAGCGCCTTCGGCGAGATGAAGCGCTACTATAAGTGCATCAACGGGATTCCGACCATTACCTACGCCTACGGGGATTCCCTCGGCCCGGTACCGATCACCAGCGTCAAGTCCGACGGGTCCGCCGCCATCGGTCTCATGGAGCCCGCGATTCGCGAGTCTGACGGCGGGACGAACGGCCAGGGGGAAGCCCGCTTTGTCTTCAGTGATGGAAAATGGGGAGACTGGAATACCGGGGCGAATCTGCCTTATCAGGTCTTTTGTTGCGTTCTCTGAGGCGCCTTCGGACGCATTCCAATCATCTTTCTGCAGCGGCTCCGGAAACGGAGCCGCTGTTGCTTTATCATCCGGCAGCGTGAGCGGCCATGAATTCCCGGCTTCCTGGTGCCATCCCCTCCCGGCCCGCTCATGAAGCAGGACGCGCTCCGCTCAACTTCAGCCGCGATATCCCGGGGATGGCGGAGCCCGGAAGAACAGCAGGCGGTCCCCCGACACGCGCGCGTTTCCCGGGGCATCCGCGGCACCGGTTTAAAAAACCAAAACTTTTTCTAGTCATGAATTACGCGATTGCTTATAATTACATTGTAACTACAACCTGCCCCAACCATCCACCTGCACCACCGCCATGGAATTTCTCGTTTATAAAGACAGCCAGCAACACGGTCCGTTCGCCGAAGATCAACTGCTTCAAATGCTGCAAAACGGATCCATCAGCCGCCGCGACCTCATCTATCATGAAGACCAGGGCGATTGGCTTCCGCTGGATCAGGTGTTTCAAGTGGAAGAGGCGCTGACTCACGGCATGAATGAAGGTCAGGACCCGGCCATCGTGGCGGAAATCTATCAGTTCGTCGAAAGTCTGATCAGCAGCCACGAGCAGATCTATTACCTCGCTCATCAGAAGCCGCGGATGCTGAAGCATAAACCCGACTGCGTGGTCGTGACCAATGAACGCCTCATCGTGATTCGTCAGGGTCTCGGCGGCAGCAGAGTCGAGGATTGTCAGTGGAAGGATGTGGTCAGCGTGCAGATGAGCGAAGGGATCATGGGCACGATGTTCAAGGTTCTGGATCGTCGCGACCATGAGGTCAAGGTGGACGATCTTCCCCGGGCGCAGCTGGAGAGACTCTGTCAGCACGCTCAGGAAATGCGCGTCTGAAGTCCGGGGCGGTCCGGCCCGTGCCGACGCGTCGTCGAAATTTGCGAGGCGCGGCTCCGCCTAATTCTAATTCGCTTTCAAGATGAGACGAACCATGCTTAGGTGCGAGCATGTCT
>CAZFZN010000001.1:156963-401905 GCA_964523105.1 uncultured Akkermansia sp. | reverse complement strand
AAAGTCTCAAACGCCTGACTCACAGCGCCATGCCGTGGGACGGGCAGAAACTCTGAGAGGGTTCCCGGTTCCGTGAGATTTTTCTGTCGCGCGCCGGCCGCGGTGAGGATAATTCAGCCGCCTATTGCATCCCATGAGCAGTCCTTGGATTTCAGTTCTTGCAGGAGTGGCGGTCCTGACCGCCCTGCCGGGCGCGTCCGCCGCGCCGCCGGAGGTCGTTCCCCTGCAACCGCCCAACAAGCCGGCCGGCGACAAGCTGTTTGAAGAAATCCCCGCGGCCGCTTCCGGAATCAGTCACGTGCCGGCCGTTCACAACGAGCACGCGTTGAGTTATCTGTACCATTCCGGATTTGTCTGCGGCGGGGTCGCGGCCGGGGATATCGACGGTGACGGCCTCATCGACCTGTTCTTTGGCGGCGCCGCGGAAAAGAACCGCCTCTACCGCGGTCTTGGCGGGTTCAAGTTCGAGGAAATCACCGCCCGCACCGCAGGCGGCATCGCGGGGGGCGAGCGGTGGACGACCGGTGTTTCTCTGGTGGATGTGGATGGCGACCGGGACCTCGACATCTTCCTGTGCAATTACGAGGCGCCCAACCAGCTGTTCCTCAACGACGGAAAAGACGCCGGCGGGAAGCTTGTTTTCCGCGATGTCGCTCCGGCCGCGGGGCTGGCCACGGTGGATTCCAGCCACAGCGCGTATTTCTGCGATTACGACCGCGACGGGGATCTCGATCTGTTCCTGCTGACCAACAAGGTGGAGGATCCGCAGGGGCTCGCCGGCAAGGACCGTCAGGTGCTCTACAACGATTCCGGGGTGTGGAAGGTGAAGCCGGAATACGAGCGCTACTACGACTGGTTTCAGTTCGACGAAGAAAACCGCGGATCGGAAACCATCGGCCGGCCCGACCTGCTTTTCCGCAATGACGGCAACGGCGCCGGAGGGGTTCCGAAATTCACCGACGTCACGGCGGCCGCAGGCATTTCCGGCCGCGGCGACGGACTCTCCGCAACCTGGTGGGACTACGATCAGGACGGCTGGCCTGACATTTTCGTGGGCAACGATTTCATCAGTCAGGACCGGCTTTGGAGGAACAACGGCGACGGCACCTTCACCAACACCCTGCCCGGGGCCGCGCCGCACACCTGCTGGTTCAGCATGGGGGCCGACCAGGGCGATCTCAACAACGACCTCCTGCCCGACTTTCTCATCGCGGACATGTCCGCCACGACGCATTACAAATCGAAAACCACCATGGGGGCCATGGGGGGCCTCGACCTGAGGCGGGCGGTCGCCTCCACGCCGCCGCAGTATATGCGCAACACCTGCCTCATCGGCACCGGCACCGGTCGTTTTCTCGAGGCCGGTTATCTGCTCGGCGTCGCCAGCACCGACTGGACATGGGCCATCAAGATGGCGGACTTCGATCTCGACGGCTGGCAGGATCTGTATTTTACCAACGGCATGATCCGGGCGATGAATCACTCGGATTTCACGGTGCCGGACGAGGCCAGGATCAACCGTCACAGCTGGGAGTTCTACAAAGACCGCGAGCCGCGCCCGGAGCAGCACCGCGCCTACCGCAACGACCGCCATCTGCACTTTACGGATGTTTCCAAAGAGTGGGGGCTCGGCCGCACGGCCATTACCTACGGCTGTGCTTATGCAGACTTCGACAGCGACGGCGATCTGGACCTCATCGAAGTCAACCTCGGGGAGCCGCCCAGCCTCTACCGGAACGGCGCGTCCGGCAACGCGATCACCTTCCGTCTTCGCGGCCGGCCCGGCAACACCGCCGCCTATGGCGCCAAAGTCACCATCGCCACCGCTTCCGGAAAACAGTTCCGTCAGTTGTTTCCTCAGAGCGGCTATCATTCGATGAACGATTCCCTCCTCGCATTCGGTCTGGGAGCGGAGGTCACCATCGACACCGCCACCGTCACCTGGCCAGATGGTCAGGAGGAAACCTTCACCGGGCTGCGCGCCGGTTCCGCGGTCACCCTGACGCAGCCGGAGAAGGGACCGGCCGTCCCCGCTCCGACACCCCCGCCGGCCCCGGCACACTTTGTCAGGGCTGAAAACTTTCCGATGATCCGCCATCAGGAGGTTCCATATGACGACTACGCGGATCAAATCCTCCTGCCGCACGCACTTTCACGGCTGGGTCCCGCCCTCGCCTGGGGCGATGTGAACGGCGACGGGGTGGCGGATCTCTATTGCGGCGGGGGAGCCGGTCAGGCCGGCGAACTGCGCCTCGCCGGCGGCAAGGGCGGGTTCACGGCGCAGTGGGTGGACGCGCTGCAGGCCGACAAAGCGAGTGAGGACATGGGCGCGGTGTTCTTCGATGCCGACGGCGACGGCGACCTCGACCTGTTCGTGGCGTCCGGTTCCTATCAGTTCAAGCGCGGTGACGAACGGCTGCGCGACCGGCTCTATCTCAATGACGGCAAAGGCGCCCTGACCCGGGCGCCGCAGGGAGCCGTGCCGGATTTCCGCGAAGCCTCCGGACCGGTGTGCGCGGCGGATTTCGACCGCGACGGGCGCTGCGATCTTTATGTCGGCAGCCGGGTCGTGCCGGGGAGTTATCCGGAGACGCCGCCCAGCCGGCTGCTGCGCAACGAGTCCGCCAAAGGCAAAGTGGTTTTTCGCGACGTCACGGAGTCCGCCGGCGGCGCGGCGCTGCGCCAATCCGGCATGGTCAGCGGTGCCGTGTGGTCGGACCTCGATGGCGACGGATGGCAGGACCTCGTGCTCGCGCACGAATGGGGACCCGTGGCCCTCTTCATGAATCAGAAGGGCAAGCTCGCCCTGCGCCAGGACGCCGGCGACGACCTCGCCCGGCGCACCGGCTGGTGGCTCAGCGTGGACACCGCCGACATGGACGGCGACGGCGACCTCGACATCGTGGCCGGCAATTTCGGCTTAAATACCAAGTACAAAGAGGCCAGCGAAAAGAAGCCGAAGCTGCTCTACTACGCGGACTTCGACGATACCGGGCGCCGGAACATCGTGGAAGTGAAGCGGGAAGGGGACACGCTGTTTCCGGAGCGGGGGCGCAGCTGCTCCAGCACCGCCATGCCGTTCCTGAAGCAGAAGTTTCCGACCTACGACACGTTTGCCCGCGCGACTCTTTCGGAAGTCTATGGCGACAAACTCGACAAGGCGGAGAAGTTCGAGGCCAATACGCTGGGCACCGGCATTTTCTTCAACGAAGGAAACGATGCCGCGGGCCTGCCGACGTTTCGCTATGAAGCACTCGACCGGCTCGCTCAGGTCGCACCCGCATTCGGGCTCGCCATCGCGGATTTCAACGGGGACGGCAGCAACGATCTCGTCCTCGCACAGAATTTTCACAGTCCGCAGATCGAGACCGGGCGCTACGATGGCGGTCTGGGCCAGCTGCTCCTCAATGACGGGAGGGGTGGACTGGCACCGGTGCCTGCCGGCGTCAGCGGCATCGCGATTCCCGAGGATGCCAAGGCGGCCACCATTTGCGACCTCGACAGCGACGGCCGTCCCGATCTGCTGCTCTCGACCAACGGCGGGTCACTGCGAGCGCTGCTGAACCGTTTTCCCGCTCCCGCTGGCGGCGGGGGACCGCTGCGGGTGCAGCTTGATCCTGCGGACTCTCCGGGCGCGCTCGTGCGCGTCGAGCGCGACGGCATGCCGGCCCTGGTGGCTGAATATCACTCCGGCGCCGGCTACCTCTCGCAGAATCCCATGGTGCTGTCGTTTGGACTCGGCAGCGGCCCAACCTCCGGAAAAGTGGTGGTGCGCCGGGCGGACGGACGTTCCCAAACCGTGGTCTTCAACGGCACGGCCACCGTGGTCCATGTGACCTTCGAATTACAGTGAACCCCTTGCTGCGGCATCTTTCTGGAATCCTGCTGACCACCGGTGCCCTGGTGTCGCGTCCAGCAGCAGCGGAGAACGCCCCGGTGCGGCCTGCGGAAGGTGCTCTGCGTTCCGCCCCCCTCGCAGGAAACGCAGGTGCTCCGGGCGAGCCCGACGAATTGTTGTCGAAGGTGGATCCCGCGCGCGACAGCGCCGACTGGGCGGCGGAGGCCTTTGCCGACCGTGCCGCCGGCATGCTGAAGAAACTCGCGCTGGCGTCGGAGCGCGCCGGCCGGGCCGATGTCCACGCCTGCGGGAAGCTGGCAGCCGCGGAATTCCGGTCTGGACCGCTCCGGCCGGCGCAATTGCGGACCGTCTTTCAGGATGGCTCATTGAGAATCCTGCGGGGCACGACGGACAACTCGCCGGTGCAGTCGGGGGGTGCCGGACTTGCCGAACTGCTCAACAACTGGACCGCGGCGGTGCCTGAGGGAACCGAAATACACACGAAGTTCAAAATCGTCGCCGTGCAGCTGGATGTCGCTGCGGGAACCGCTGGAACAACTGCCCTCGTGCAGAGCGCTGCCGGGACTCCGGCGGGCATCGCGCAGCAGTCGGCCACATGGACTTGTCAGTGGAGACTTGCGCCTGGAGACAGTGAGGAACCTTTGCTGACCGGCATCGTCGTCGCGGACTACGAAGAAGTGCATCCGGTACGGAGCGAGGCCTCAAACGCGCCGCTGTTTGTGGATGCCGCGCCTTTGATTCTGGGGGGAACGGATGTGTGGAAGTCGTTTCTCATTTACGGGCTCGACCATTGGTTCAAACAGGTGGACGTGGCCTTTCAGATTCCGCAGGGCTATCACGGTGTGGCGCTGCGGGATGTGGACGGAGATGACCGGGAGGATGTCTTTCTCTGCCAGCCGGCGGGAATCAGAAAAATGCTTTTGCGGCGGCAGCCGGACGGCACGCTCAAGGACATTTCGGCTGCGGCCGGCGTGGACTTTCTGGACAACAGCCGCTCGGCGCTCTTCGTGGATCTCGACAACGATGGTGATGCCGATCTGGCGCTGACCCTGGGTTACGGGGTCGTGCTCTTTGCGAACGACGGAAAAGGGCATTTCAGTTATCGCGCCAAAGCCGATCTGGCGAGCTGGCCGATGTCGGTCGTGTCCGCCGACTACGATCTCGACGGAGACCTCGATCTTTATCTGTGCGGCTACAATCCGCGTGAAGCCGCCGCCGGCGGAGACGTGCTGGCCAATCCTTTGCCCTATCACGACGCCAACAACGGCGCGCCCAATTTCCTGCTGCGCAATGAAGGGAACTGGAAATTCACCGACGCCACCGCCTCCACCGGTCTCAACGTCAACAACCGG
Source organism: uncultured Akkermansia sp. (assembly GCA_964523105.1). Taxonomy (GTDB): domain Bacteria; phylum Verrucomicrobiota; class Verrucomicrobiia; order Verrucomicrobiales; family V1-33; genus V1-33. Next base: position 396,694 of record CAZFZN010000001.1, on the reverse strand, counting down.
CGTTTCACGCTGGCCGCCATGTGGGAGGACTGTGACAACGACGGAGATCAGGACCTCTATGTCGTCAACGATTTCGGACGGAAGAATTTCTATCGCAACGATTTGATCATGGAGGGCCGCCGGCAGCCTTCCGCACATTTCACGGATGTCGCCGCCGCGGCAGGTGTGGAGGATATCGGCGCGGGCATGTCCGCTTCATGGGCGGACTTCGATCACGACGGATGGATGGACCTTTATGTGGCGAACATGTTCTCCAGCGCCGGCAGGCGCGTGGCGTATCAGTCGCGATTTCAGCCGGCGGCCTCTCCGGAGGATTTGACAGGCTACCGTCGCCACGCCCGGGGTAATTCGCTCTTTCGCAATCATGGCGACGGAACCTTCCGGGACGTGGCGGAGGAATCCGGCACCGTATTGGGACGATGGGCGTGGGCCAGCCTGTTTGCTGACTTCAACAACGATTCCCGGGAGGACATTTACGTCTGCAACGGCTTCTACAGCCGGCCCGATCCCGGCGACTTGTGAAGCTTCAACTGGCGGCAGGTCGTGTCGCGCAGTCCGGGTCCCGCCGCTTCGACCGGGGAGCGTAACTCCTATCAAAGGGCATGGGCGGCCATGCAGCGTCTGCTGCGTCAGGGAAAGAGCTATTCCGGGCGAGAGCGGAACTGTGCGTTTTTGAATCTGAGCGGATCCGCCGATCCCTCTGCAAATCGTTTCGCGACGGTCAGCAGTGCTACCGGACTGGATTTCCCTGACGATGCGCGCGGACTCGCGACGTGTGACTGGGATCACGACGGGCGAGTGGATTTTTGGATCACGAACCGCACCGCTCCCAGAGTCAGGCTGATGCTGAATCGCTACGACACCGGCGGAAATTCCTCAGTTTCGCTGCGACTTCACGGCGACGGAAAATCGGTGAACCGTGATGCCATCGGGGCGCGCGTGGAGGTTTACCTTCCCGGCTCCAGCGTTCCGCTGCTCCGCACCGTGGCGGCCGGCAGCGGATTTCTCTCACAGTCCTCGCTCTGGCAGCTCATCGGTCTCGGACGGGAGACGGAGATTGCAAAGGTGATCGTGAAATGGCCGGGTGCGGCGCCGGAATCCTTCACTGGAGTCGCGCCCGGCGGGCATTTCGATCTGACACAGGGCAGCGGCAGGGCCGTGCCGTGGAACCCGCCGGACCGGCCCGGCAGTTTTGCGAAGGCGGCCGCGGGACAATCGCCGGCGGACGATGCCAGTGAAGCCGCGCGGGTGGTGCTGCTTGCCCCTCTTCCGGTGCCTGAGCAGTTCCTGCCGGCTGCCCCCGGCAAAGCCGGTCTTCTGCTCAACCTGTGGTCCCGCGACTGCCCTAACTGCCTTGCTGAGTTGAAGGACTGGGGGCCGCAATTGAAGGCATGGAAGTCCGCTGGCGTGAATGTGGCTTCATGGTGTGTCGATGCCGGGGGGGCGGATGCCCGGAGGATCGCCTCCTCCCGGGGATTCGCAGCACCCGTCCTGACAACTGCTTCGTCTGGCGGCAAAGGTCCGCCCGGTGAACTCATGGCCATTCTCAATGCCTTGCAGAAGGGCTGTACCGGCCTGCAGCGGGACATGCCGGTGCCGGTCAGTTTGCTTTTCGATGCGCGCCGCCGGCTGGTGGCCATTTACAAGGGGCCGGCGTCCGCGAAGCGGATTCGGGCGGACTTTTCTCTGCTGAACGCGAGCGACGAAGAACGCCGCACTGCCGCCTGCCCGGACCAGACCGGGCGCTGGCACGACCCTCTGCTTGCGGTGGGTGTGAAGAGTGCGGTGGCGTCACTGCTGGACGCGGGATTGAAGTCCGCCGCCGAACAGCTGCTGCTCGCGGGAGCGGCCCATTACGAGGAGGGTGCCGGGAAATCGCCATCGCGCGAGGCCTGGAGGCAGATGGAACTCAATGCCATTTATAATCTTCTCGGCGCATGGGAAATGGAGCGCTCCGATTTCCCCGCTGCGGAGCGCCGGTATCTGGCTGCGCTGGAAGCCGCAGCCACCACGGAAACCCGGCGCAATCTGGTGAAACTCTATACGGCTGCGGGGAATCCCGGGTGGTATCCGGAGCTGGCGAAGCAGCTGGAGATCATCGTCGCAGAGAATCAAGACCCCGCCGATCTGGGAATGCTCGGCGTGCTGAAACTGGAGCTTGGCGAGCCCGCGGCCGCGGTGCCTCTCCTGCGTAAAAGCACCGGGGCGCTGCCCGATCCGGTGAATCTGTTCCAACTGGGACAAGCCCTGCGGGCCACGGGCGATGCCGCGCAAGCGGCGGAGGCGTGGACCAAAGCGCTGGAAAGGAAACCCGACCTCGTGCCGGCGCTCCATAATCTGGCCTGGTTGAAGGCGACCTGCTCCGACGCCGCTCTCCGCGACGGTGCCGCAGCAGTAAGGCTCGCCGCCAGGGCCGTCGAAATCACCGGTGGCAGGCGCCACGTGATTCTGGCAGCCCTGGCCGCGGCCCACGCTGAGGCCGGCGACTTCAAATCCGCGGCCGAATGCGCCGCACGGGCGGAAGAGGCGGCCCGCGCCGCCGGTGATGCGGTTTGGCCGGATCGTCTCCAGCGCTGGTTGACCGGATTCCAGCACAGGATGCCAGTACGCGAGAATTGATGTCTGAATTCCAGGTGGCAGGCCCGCAGAGAGTGCGCGAGCATGGCGCGCCACCAGTTATCTTCATCTTTAAGAGGAAAATGGAACCACGAATGGACCCGGATAAACACAGATGCTCAGCAAGTTGTGATGACGTGAATCTTCCTCCGCAAAGTGAATCCGAAATCATGCGTAAATCCGTGTTAATCAGCGTCCATCTGTGGTTTTCTTCTTCTCCAGTTTCCTTTCCAGGTTCATCCATATGCCCCGCATCCCGATTCTGATTTTCGCTGCACTGCTGCCGATGCCTCCTGGAGCCTCGTGCCTGGGCCAGGAGGGTGGTCCGCCGGCTGCCTCCGCCGTGCCGGCCCCCGACTCAACAAAGCCGGATGCGCCCCCGGCTTACCAGTGGTCGAAGCCGGCGAAGGAAGTGCTGGAGGCTGCGCGAATCAAGGACGACCGAAAAGCCTTTAGCGTGGCCGAAACAGCAGCGGGTGCGGGAGATTCGGACTGCCGTTTCCTGCTCGGACGCATGTTTGAAAACGGTATCGGAACAACGCCAAACCCGGCCCAGGCGGTGGAACATTACCGGGCTGCGGCCGAAAATGGCCAACTGGAGGCCAAGGCCAACTATGCCCGTTGTCTCGAAGGCGGGGTCGGTGTGCCAGCCGATGCGGGGAAGGCTGACTTTCTCTGGCAGCAGGCCGCGGAAGCCGGATTCCCGGCCGCGCAAACCCGGATGGGAATGCTCGAATTGAACGGCATTCGAAGACCGGTGAATCAGGCCGCGGCGCGCGAATGGTTTGAAAAGGCGGCCTCCCGGCTCGAGCCCGAGGCTCTCTACCGGCTCTCCCAGTTCCATCAGAACGGCTGGGGAGGACTGGAGAAAAATGTCACCAAAGCCGTGGAATATGCCATGAAATCGGCCAACGGCGGACACCTCGACGCCATTAATCAAATGGGCATGTATTACCAGCACGGATACGGAATGCGCCAGGACAAGGTCGCGGCTGCCGGGTGGTTCAAATTCGCCGCAGAGTACGAGCATCCCGCCGGACTGGCCAACCTCGGTCAATGCTACGAGACCGGCCAGGGCGTCAAACCCAACCAGGAAACCGCCTTTAGACTCTACAGCGGCGCTGCAAAGCGAAATGACCCCGTGGGTTGCCTCTACCTCGCGCGCTGCTTTCTGGACGGCAGGGGGGCGGCGAAGAGTCCGGTCAATGCTTACGTCAATTTCGCCAGAGCGGCCGGCCTCGGGCTCAAGCCGGCGGAAAAACTGCGGGATGAAGTAAAAAATTCTCTGACCCCGGCGCAACTGCAGGAAGCCGAGAAACTCCTGAAGGATTTAGCGGAAACGCTTTCCAAATCCCCGGGCAACGAAAGCAGCAAGCCCTGAGCGACGCCCGCCGACTGCCGCTGGCAAAGCGCACCTCGCCATAAGGGGAGCTGTGACAGGCCGACACCGCCGCGGGTGGACTACAGTCCAGTGCATCGTGGACCGGTTCGATTGGACTACCCCCCCAAATGTTGTGAAATAGTGCGAAAACTTGACGAATCTGCTCTTATACTTGAAATAACGCAGGTTTTTCCTTGCGGATTCCATTAAATCTCAGCTAGAACGTCGAAAATTAGCTCAATCCTTTTTTCACATTCCGATTATGCACCACGGTCGCTGCCTCAAACTGTCTCTTGTTCCCCTCCTGGTCTGCGCATCCCAGGGCCTTGCGACCGACTATGGAACCAACGGTGGGGATCCGGGGGTGGGCGCCACCTGGGTGCCGGATGCCACGCCGATAATTTCCGGCGGGAATATCATTCCTTCAGCGGGTGACCGGCTGCTCATCAATGGCGGTGACTTCGCCGGCGGGCAATTCATCATCAACTCCGGAGCCAGCCTCAATCAAATCGCTGGCGGGCAGCACACGATTAGAACCCATGTCGATTTGGCCGGGACGGGGACTGACGGTCTCGGAGCATTTCAGAATCTTGGTAATGACTGGGTCAACATGACCGATGTCCGCCTCACCGGCGATGCCACGGTGCGCGTCGAAAGCGGGGGCTGGCGCCACGACAGTCACGGCACCGCAAACAATATCTTCAATCTGAATGGCAACACACTTACCGTCACCGGTGCCAACAGCTGGTATTTTGTGAATACGAACCTGGTGGGTCCAGGAACGATGAATGTTGGCATCGGCGGCGAGTTCAATTTCGAGGCGGCTTCGGTTCTTCCCGCTGATGTCACCTTGAATCTGACCAATACGCGGTCCTCTTCATGGGACGGTGCGGGAAGGACGATGCTTGGCGATATCAGTCTCAATAACAGCATTCTTGAGAATCGTCAAAATGATGGTGGCAAGACCTATGCCGGGACCATCACCTTGATCAATCAAGGCACCCTTCGTGTAATGACTGAGAACGGCACCAGCAACAATTTTATGGTCGTCTCCGGCCAAATCACTGGCTCCGGAAAATTGATTCGGGATGGTATCGCCACGGAGAACGTTTTTCTGAACAACGGCACGAACAATTACACAGGCGGGACTGATATCAATTCCGGCAGTCTCATCCTTGGGGCTGCGGGTGCCATCCCGGCGGGCAGCAACATCAATGTCAACAGCGCCGGCAGGCTCGACCTGAGCACTTTCAATCAGGATATGGGCTCAGGTTCCATTTCCGGCACTGTGACCGGAACCGGCACATTGAATCTCACCCCCGGTGGGATTACGACCATCAATCAGGGGGCCGTCATCAATAACAGCGGTGGTGTAAATCTCAAAGGCGGTACTCTCGCCACTTTGGGATCCGGTGTCTTTTCCGGTATCTCAGGCAATCTTGTGGTGTCGGAGAATTCCACTCTGATGCCCAGCAATCAGGGGCTCAACGAGTATCACAGAAATGGCGCGGATCTGAATACCGACGATGGCACCGCTGGAGCCACATTCAGCGGTGTCCGGGACGGCATTCCCGCCATCGACTCCACTGCCAAGCCCTATGGTGATAATAACAAGTTCGTCTACACTGGTAGAATCGTAAATACCACCGGCGCGGATATTGGCATCACTTTCGGAGAGCAGTACGACGATCAGATTCGGGTTAAAGTGGATGGCAGCACGGTGCTGTTCGATACCGGCTGGAATACAGCTACCGCCTCGGGTCTTGTTAACCTGACACCCGGAGCTCATGATATCGAGATTTCTTCGTTCGACGGGGTCGGCGGTGCCGGTCCGAACAGCGGATGGGACAAAGGGGTGGGCATTGCTGTGGGGCCCTACACCATCACTGACCCCGCAGGAGGCGCCGACAATGCTGCTTTCGCCAGAATTAACGCCGCGTCCCTGCCGGCGGGCCTGGTGATGTCCATCGGGGATGTAACTGAGACCAAGTCATTCACCATCAACTCCGGCAAGACTCTCACGGTGGATACCTCGAACATGATCGGCGGGGATTACATTCTCTCCGGTAATATCAGCGGGACGGGCCGCATTGCCAAAACCGGCGACGGACGAATGGTTCTCTCCGGAATTACGACCAGCAGAAGCGCCGTGGTTAGCGGGGGCACGCTTTCGTTGGATGGGACGCATTCTTTCACGTCTATCAGTGTCGCCGGCGGTGCCACTCTGGAGGGCTCCGGGTCCGCTGCCCTGTCGATCGCCAACATCAGTGTGGGCGGTGTCGTGGCACCCGGAACCGATGGGAGTGTCGGAACGCTCACTGTTGCGGTCACCAGTATCAATGGTGAGTTTGCCGCGGATGTTTCCGGCAATGGTGCCAATGACCTGTTGACCGGCGACGTCATATGGGGGGACACTGGCGAATTTACCCTGACTTTGCTCGGTGGATACGTTCCAGCGATCAATGACTCGTGGGACTTTGTTGACGGTTTCATTGATGGCCCCATGCCGACTTTGAACCTCCCGGATCTGGGATTTGGGAGAATGTGGGTGACTGATCAGTTTCTTTCCGACGGTATCCTCACAGTTGTGGTTCCGGAGCCTTCAGCGGCTTTGCTTGGGTTGGCCGGTGTCACGCTCCTGCTGCGCCGCCGCCGCAGATAGAAATCGGAGGAACTGCTGCCGCCCGCAGATGGTTCCTGACCGGGTTTTTCCGCCTGACAGGAAAGAATCCGTTGCGGCTTGCTCATTCGACCGACCCTCATCATTTTTTGCCCGGGCTTGTAACGGGCAGGTGCGGCATTGGCACGGTGAGGTGTCGCGGTACCCCGCGGCGAACTGTTCTTTCCGCCAATGACGCCATCAGGGCCGATCCTCCGGCTTCCACGACATGTAGCCGCGGTGAAGGTGGCGGATGTGGATGAAGTCGAGCTGCTTGAGTTTCTCGACCGCCCTGCGACTGCGATAACCGCCGGCGCAGTACACCAGCACCGGCCGGTTCCGGTCGAGAACGCTGACTTTGGTTTCAAAATCATCCTCACCGATGGAGAGGTTCACCGCACCGGGCAGCGCTCCGCCGGCAAACTCGCGTGCGGAGCGCACATCCAGCACCTGCGTTTCCGGATGCTGCTCCAGCCAGGCATTCGCCTCCGCCGCGCTGAGGTTGCAGCACACCCGGCCAGGTCCGGCGGTGAACAGGCGGCGGTCCCAGGTTCCTTCGAACCAGAACCATCCCGCGGCGACCACAGCGAGGGCGAGGAGAATCCAGAGGAGAGTCATGGCGAAGCGGGATTGGGGCAGGCTGAAGCTCATGCCTGGCGCGGTCCGGCCGCGAACAGCAGCCCGATGAAAGCACCGTAGAGCGCCCCGCGCCACCACGTGCTGGTGAGTGGACAGGTGCCGGAACTGCACTGGCCGAAATAGCCGGCGAGGCCGCCCAGCACCGCCCCGAGGAGGACGGGAATAAGATAGCGGGTCATGGCAAAGGGTTCGTCAGGCTGGAAAGGAAAATGGAGAAGAGGAAAACCACAGCCGACCGAAGGGAGACAGGCGAACATTTCATCTTAACTGATGAGCCAAATGGACGCTGATTAACACGGATTTACGCATGATTTCGGATTCACTTTGCGGAGGAAGATTCACGTCATCACAACTTGCTGAGCATCTGTGTTTATCCGGGTCCATTCGTGGTTCCATTTTCCTCTTAAGGATCAGGGTTTCAGCCGCACTTCCCGCCGCCGCAGCAGCCGCCGTGTCCGCCTTTGCCGGTGGTGTTGATTCCCAGCGGGCAATAGGCGGGACAAAAGCGGATCAGGCCGGTGACCAGCGGCAGCAGGCCGAGGGCGCCCAGCCAGTTGCGGGTGATGAGGCCCCACGCAATGAGGCCGAGGCCGGTGACGATGCGAAGGATGCGGTCGATGGTTCCGATGTTTGGTTTCATGGCTTTGATGTATGTGGAGGGTTGTGGGGGAGAGAAATGGAGGAGGGGTTGCGCATCCCTCCGGAGGCGGCACGCTATGCGGGGTGTTCTGCCGGGTTTCGCTGGCACCATCCGGCCGGGGCGGTGCCGGCTGCTTCCCGGCGGGCGCATCCGGTTTCCCGTCGCGGCTGCGATTCTCCTTTTGGCAGGCGGGACAACCTTTGGCCGCATGGTCCTTGTCCTTGTCACAATGTTGGCAGTCCGGACCGGCTGCGCCCGGGTTGTTCCTGCCGGCAGTCTCTTTGGCCGCATCGAGTGCCCGCGGGTGTGTCGCGTGCATCTCCTCCATGCCTTTCTCAGCAAATCCGCTGACAATTCTGGCGTGGTTCTGCACCACTTTCACCGCTTCAGGAGTCTTGCCCCGGGCGATCATTTCGACACCGCCCTCCACTTCTTTGAAGTCGTGCCCGATGTCCTGATAGTGCTCGACGAGTTCCGCGAACGCCGGATCCCAGCGGCGCACCATCATGCCGGCACCGAGGCGCTCCTGCATCTGTTTGACGTGTTGCTGGATGGTTTTGGCGATTTCCGGATCATCCGATACCGTGCGGGATTTGTAGCCGTCGTCCGTGAACTCGACCGTTCGCCGGATGGCCTTGTGGTTTTCAAACAGCTTGTGAATGGCCTCCTGGAAGCCGGCGGCCCCCGCGCCCTGACCTCTCCTGCCTCCGCCCGGCCCCTGGGCCTGAACGCAGAACATGGTGGAGGATATAGCGAGGAGGATATGCAGTGTGTGTTTCATGGTGTGTTGCGGGGTTGGTTAAATGGATTGGCTGCCCCCGGGCGGAGGGTTGCCACCGTTGCCGGCTTGAGTGCCGGAGTCTTCTCCCTCCGGCTTTGGCTCATCCTGACTGACTGGTTTCTGTGCCGCGGTGGATTCTCCGTGCCGCTTCCCGGGCTTAGGTGCGGACGTTGCCGGTTCCGGATGCGCCCGGCGCTTCGCCATGAAGTAGAGCACCGGCACGGCCATGCGGCTGATGAGCAGGCTGGCGATTTCTCCGGCCATGAGCGCGATGGCGAGTCCCTGGAAAATGGGATCGGCGAGGATCACCGCGGCGCCCGCGACCACGGCCATCGCGGTCAGCAGCATCGGCCGGAAACGCACGGCGCCGGCGTCGATGACGGCTTCGCTCAGCGGCAGGCCTTCGCGCAGCCGCAGTTCGATGAAATCCACAAGGATGATGGAATTGCGCACTACGATGCCGCCTCCGGCCATGAAGCCGATCATCGAGGTCGCTGTAAAGAATGCGCCGAGCATGCCGTGCGCCGGCAGTATGCCCACGAGCGAAAACGGAATGGCCGCCATCACGATCAGCGGAGTGAGAAAACTGCGGAACCAGCCGACCATGAGCACGTAAATCAAAACCAGACACGCGGCGAACGCGGCTCCGAGATCGCGGAAGACTTCGATCGTAATGTGCCATTCGCCGTCCCACTTCATGGCGGGCTCACTGTCACTGAACGGCATGGCGGCGTTGTGGATTTTCAGTTCCGCGCCGCTGCCCCCAAACTCGCGCGTGTCGAGCCTGGCGAGAGCCTCGTTCATCTGGAGAATGGCATACACCGGACTTTCGACGACGCCGGCGACATCTCCGATGACGTAGGTCACCGGCATGAGGTTCTTGTGATAGCGGCTTTTCTCCACGGTGACATGCTCGACCTTCACGAGTTCCCGCAGCGGCACGAGCGGCGGTCCGCCGGCGCCGGGTTCGGGCAGCGCGTTGCCATCACCGGACCGCACGCGCAGCGCCAGCAACTCCTCCGGCGTGCTTTTGGCGCTGCGGGGCAGTTCCAGGCGGATGTTCACATCCTCCTTCTCGGCCGGCTGGTGCAGGAGATCGACATTCTCGCCGTCCACCGCGATCCGAAGCGTTTGGGAAATGGTGGCGGCGCTGATGCCGTGCAGTGCGGCCTTCTCCTTGTCGATGACAAAGCGGGCTTTCTGCTGATCGGCCTCGATATACCAATCCACATCCACGACCCCGGGAGTGGATTTGAATATGCCCTTCACTTTTTCGGCTAGCTTGAGCCGCGAGTCGTCATCCGGGCCGTAAATTTCCGCCACCAGTGTTTGCAGCACCGGCGGACCGGGCGGCACTTCGGCAATGGCGACGCGGGCGCCGTGGCGCTCCGCGATGGCCGCCACCGCGGGGCGCACGCGTTTCGCGATGTCGTGGCTCTGAGCTTTGCGGCCGTGCTTGTTCACCAGATTGACCTGAATGTCGGCGACGTTCGCGCCTCGCCGCATGAAGTAATGCCGCACGAGGCCGTTGAAGTTGTAGGGTGAGGCCACCCCGGTGTAGATTTGATAGTCGGTGACTTCCGGCTCCACGCGGATCACCGCCGCCATTTCGCGCGCCACGGCGGCGGTCTGTTCCAGGGAGGCGCCTTCAGGCATGTTGAGAATGACCTGGAATTCGCTTTTGTTATCAAACGGCAGCATCTTGACCTTCACCCACCCGAAGCCGACGGTGGCCATGCTGCCCCCGAGCAGCGCCGTGATGCCTGCGAGAAACGCCCAGCGCCAGCCGGTTTGTCGCAGCAGAGGCCCCATGATGCGGCGGTAGAACCGGGTGAAAATGTCCTCCGGATGATCGCCGGCGTGTGCGGAGGCAGCGGATGGTGCCGCGACTCCGGCATCCGTCAGCTGCGCATATTTGCGGCCCCAGCGCAGCACGCGGATCGCAGCCCACGGCGTGACGACGAAAGCGATGAGCAGCGACCAGAACATCGCCGCGCTGGCCCCGATGGGAATGGGACGCATGTAAGGCCCCATGAGGCCGCCGACGAAAGCCATGGGCAGCACGGCCGCGATCACGGCGAAGGTGGCAAGGATGGTGGGATTGCCGACTTCACCCACGGCTTCGACGGCGATGGCGCTCCAGCTGCGGCCTTTGTTTTGCGGCAGATGGAAGTGCCGCACGATGTTCTCCACGACCACGATGGCATCATCGACCAGAATCCCGATGCTGAAAATGAGCGCGAAGAGCGTGATGCGGTTCAGCGTGAAACCGTAGAGATAAAAGACAAGCAGCGTGAGCGCCAGGGTGGCCGGAATCGCCACCGCGACAATGCCGCTCTCGCGCCAGCCCAGTGTGAGCCAGATCAATATCGCCACGCTGAAGACGGCGATGGCCATGTGCAGCAGCAGTTCGTTCGACTTCTCCGCCGCGGTTTCGCCATAGTGACGCGTGATGCTCACCCCGACATCCTCCGGAATTACCGTGCCTTTGAGCGTCTCCACCTTGCGCAAGACCTCATCGGCGACGCTGATCGCATTCGCACCGGGCCGTTTGGCGATGCTGAGCGTTACCGCGGGCTCGTCTCCGTCTTTGGTGCCGTGGAACACATACTGACCCGGTTCCTCGCCGCCATCGACGATGTCGGCGACATCGCGCAGATACACTGGCCGGCCGCTGAAAACTCCAACGACCACCCCGCCCACATCCGCCGCGGTCTTGAGGAAGGCGCCGGTTTCCACGAGCACCTCCTGATTGTTCGCTGTCAGGCCTCCGGCGCGAAACTGACGGTTCGCCTGCTGCAGCATGGGGATGAGACCCGCGGGGCTCAGGCTTCGGCTGGCGAGTTTCACGGGGTCGAGCAGCACGCGCACGGCGCGGCGCGAGCCGCCCAGGAGGGTCGTCTCCGCCACAAGGTTGACCTGCTTGACCGAGTCGTCCACCTGCGCGGCGAGACGGCGCAGCGTCAGGTGATCGTAGCGGCTGCTGTGAAATGTCAGGGCTAGAATCGGCACGTCGTCGATGCTCTTCGGTTTGATGAGCGGCATCGTGACCCCCGCGGGGATGCGGTCGAAATTCGACCGCAGCTTCTCTGTGACTTTCACGAGGCTGCGTTCGGGATCTTCGCCCACTTTGAAGCGCACGATCACGAGGCTCCCGCTGTCCCGCGACGTGCTGTAAATGTACTCCACGCCGGGCACTTCCCAGAGCAGTTTTTCCATCGGGCGCGTGGCACGCTCCTCGATCTCCCGGGCGGTGGAGCCGGGCATGGCCACCATGACATCGATCATGGGCACTTTGATTTGCGGCTCCTCCTCCCGCGGCAGCAGGAAAATGGCCGCGGCGCCGAGCAGCACGGACGCGATGATAAGGAGCGGCGTCAGTTTGGAGTCGATGAACGCCGCCGCGATGCGGCCCGCGAGGCCGGGTTGATGCTGCCGGGCTGGATTCATGGCTCTAGGTTCACTGGCTGACCATCGGTCAGGCGTGCGATGTCACTGACGATGACGGATTCACCTTCGTTGAGTCCGGATAGCACTTCGGTCTGGCCGTCGATCAGCTTTCCTGTTTTCACGAGCCGCAGCACTGCCTTGCCGTCTTTTACGGTAAAAAGAATCTCCATCTGACCGCGTTTCAGAACCGCGGACTGTGGCACGAGCAGGAGTTTCGATTGCGCCACCGGCACGGACACGCGTCCGAATTGTCCGGTGCGCAGGCCCTCCGCCGCCGGCAGGTCCAGTTTCACCAGGAACGTCCGGCTCACGGGATCCGCCACGGGCGAGACTTCACTGACCGTGCCTTCGATCACTTGCGCGAGCCGCACCGGCATGCGGTCGCCGGGTTTCACGCGATCCACAATGGCCTCCGGCAGGTCCGCCTCGAAACGCAGCGCATCGGGCGCCTCGATTTCCAGCAGTGGCTTGCCGGGCATGGCGAGATCGCCCACCTCGGAATATTTGCGCGTGACCACGCCGTCGAAAGGCGCTGTGACCCGGGCATAGCCGAGCATGGTTTCCGCCTCCGTGCGTCCGGCGGTGGCCACTTTGAGGCGGGCTTCGGCGGCATCGAAGTCCTGGCGCGTGGTCGCATTCGACGCTAACAGCTGCCGCTGCCGGTCGAAATCGCGTTTCGCCTGATCGAGCAGGGCCGCTGCCTGGTCCGCCCTCGCCTGGAGTTCCTGCACGTCGAGGCGGGCGAGCACTTCACCGGACTTCACTTTGGTGCCGGGAGTGGCGGAATATTCCAGGACGCGGCCGCTCACTTTGGCTTCAACCACGGCGCGCTGCTTCGAGCGGACAGTGCCCGCCGCCTCCTCGTAAGCAGGGTAAACCTGCAGCGCCGCGGTTTGCACCTGGACAGCGGCGGCAGGCAGTCGCGATGCCGGTCCGCGGGAAGGCTGGGGCTTGTCGCAGCCGGCCGGAAGCAGAAGCAAAAGTAGCAGGCGTTTCATTTGGCGGAGCGGGAGGAAGTGATGGAAAGGCCGAGAGCGTGACGCAGCGTCGCGACCGCGAGCCGGCGGTCGCTTTCGGCTTCGGCACGGCGCACCCGGGCAGTGGTTAGCGAAGTTTCGGCGTCGATGAGCTGTGCAGTGAGGGCGAGGCCGGTTTCGAACCGCTCCCTCGTAATGTTGACGCTCTCCTCCGCCAGTTGTACGCTGCGCGCGGAAACTTCGAGCCGCTGCCCGGCTTCGCGGAGTGCCGCGCGCGCCTGCTGCACTTCGAGCGCGGCCGCAAGGCGCTGGCGGCGGACGTTCTCCCTCGCGGCGGTCAGCTGCGCCTCCGCTTCATGCACCCGGCCACGGGTGCGGCGACCGTCCCAAATGTCCCACTGCGCCATGATTCCGGCTGAGTAGTTGGTGCCTTCTCCGTCGAACTCGCGGCCGCGGTTGTGCTCCACACTCCCGAAAAAGTTCACACTCGGCTTCGAACCCGCCGCGGCGGCCCGGACCTGCGCGGCGGCCGCCGCCTCCATGCTTTCCGCCGCGAGCACCTCGGGCCGCGGCGCGCTCTGGCCGGCAGGTGGAACGGCGAACGAAGGCCAGCCGGGGGCCGCATCCACCTCGCCCTCCTCGATGCCCAGCAGCGCCGCGAGCGACTGACGTGTGAGGATGGCAGCGTTGCGGGCGCGCGCCAGATCCTCGCGCGCCTGTGCCAGCTGCACTTCGAGGTCGAGGGCGTCGGTCTTCAGCGCCGTGCCGGCCTCCAGCCGCCGGCGGCTGATTTGCAGATTCGAATCATAAGCCGCCACCGCCGCTTCCGCGGCCCCGATCAGCGCGCGTGACTTGTGGATCATGAGAAATGTCCGGGTGACTTCATGTGTCAGGGCCCGGCGCACCACGGCGGAGCCATGATGACTGGCATTCAGGGCCGCGAGGGCGGCGTCGCGCTCCGCTACATTCCTGCCGCCGGCATAAAGCGGCAGGGTGAACTGCGCACTGGTCGCCCAGTTGTCGGCATCCGGCACATCATTGAAATCCAGACTGGAACTGAAGCTGCGCTGATTGAGCGCCATGCCAAAAACATTGACCGGACGGTCGGTGCGCACATAGCCGCTTTCCAGCTTCACCTGTGGCTGAAAGGCCGCCTGCGCGCGCGTCAGCAGGCCCTCCGCCGCGGCAATCCGGGCGGCGGCGATGCGCGCCTCCGGACTGTCCGCCACCGCGCGGGAGATGGCCCGGGACAGCGTCAAAGTTTCCGCCGCAGCAAAGGATGGAGCGGCAAGAATCAGGAAAGCGAAGCGGCGGATCCAAGTGCCGGATCCCGCCGCAGGCCCCGCATGTGCCTGGCGGTACCGCACGGCACGTTCAGAAACCGGCCGGCGCGCGAAAGCGCGACGCAGCGGAAGCTGTGATGGACTCCCGCTGCGGCGGGACTGTGCCTCCCGGTTGACTGAGGTGGACGAAGCGGCATTCATGGGCTTTTGGCAGTTGACTATATGAGTCAATACGTATATATAAGCGCACTGCAAACGTTTTTATCAACATGCCTGCTGCACGAAAGAAACCCCTTCCCCCGGTGTCCGATGAAGCGCTGTCTCTGATTGCGTCGTGGTTTCGCACCCTTGCTGAACCGAGCCGGCTGAAAATCCTGCGGGCGCTCGAGGAGGCGGGGGAATTGAACATCTCGGACCTGGTGCGGGCCACCGGACTGACGCAGGCCAATGTGTCCCGTCACGTGCAGTCGCTGGTCGATGCCGGCATGGTGGGCCGCCGGCGCGAAGGGCTGACCGCCATCTGCTTCATCGCGGATCCTGGCATTACCGAACTTTGCGACAATGTTTGCAACAATCTCCTGCAGCGCCTCACCCGGCAGATGAAGAAGCTGAGCGGCCGTTGAATACCGTTTGTGAAACCGCGCCCGCTGTCAGCGGCGGCGAAACGCGAGGAGATGCCGGTCGGTCCTGATATAGAGGGTCTCAGCATCCAGAGCAGGGGTGACGGTGCACGATTCCCCGAGTCCGGACTGATGCTCGCGGTGGAAGGCATCACCGGTCCTGACGACGGTGAGGATCCCGCGATTGGAGACAGCGTAGAGATGATCGCCGGCGATGACTGGAGAAGCGCTGTACTGGCCGTCGGCGCCGAGTCGTTGACTATAGAGAATGCGGCCGTCCGTGGCGTTGACGGCGCTCAGAATTCCCCCGTTCCTCAACAGATAGAGCCGGCCATTGTGGAAGACCGGTGAGGGAATCTCGGGGACGCTGCGGTTCAATTCCCAGTCGATGCGGGATTCGTCACCGGCGCCCCCGGCGCCGGGACGGATGGCGACGAGTCGCGGCCGGAACGGGCTCGGCCCGAGGTTCGCCGTAAATTCGTCGCGCGTCCAAAAACCGTCGCGGTCCTGGTCCATGGAGTCGAAGATGGCCTCCTGGCGCTGCTTTTTCCTCTCCGCATCGGCCGGAAGCGGAATGCCGAATCCCGGGTGGCCGGGCGGCACCTCGGGCCGGAGCGGAAAGGTGAAGTGCCCTGTGGCTTCCTGGCGCGCGATCCTGCCGTCGGCATCCGCATCGAAATGCAGCATCGCCTGCCACAGGGGCGCGGGATCGGGCTTTTCGTCGGCGAGTCCGCCCATGGCGGAGGCGACAAAAGCGCGGTCATTTCCGAAAACCGGCACGGCGATGGTTTCGCGGGCGAAGCCGCCGACGGTCCATTTCTCCAGGCCGCTGAGCGGATCATAACCGGTGACGCGGCCACTGCCCAGCACGACCAGTTCATCCGCATCCCCTCCGCGTTTCCACACCGCCGGGGTGGACCAGCCGCTGCGCACCAGCGGACGGGCGGCTTCCCAAACGACCGCGCCGGTCGCCGCCTGCACTCCGACGAGGCGTGACTGGCTGAGCGTGCTGCCGGGCAGATTCGCGTCGTTGTCGAGTGTGATGATCACGTTGGCGCCGTGGAGAATGGGCGAGGAGGCCGCCCCATACAGACTCTGCGACACCGGCAGAGGCTTACGCCAGAGTTCGCGCCCGGAGTGATCATAACACAGCAGCCCGAAGGAGCCGAAGTACACCACGACGCGCTCAGCGTCGGCACAGGGAGTGGGCGTCGCCGGGCCGTTCATCTCATGGCATTTCTCCAGCGGCACTTCCGGCGCTGCGGCGCGCCAGCGTTCCTTTCCGTCCGCCGCGTTGCACGCGATGGTCAGCAGCCGGCCGTTTTCGAATCCGGTCAGGAAAATCCTCCCGCCCGCGAGCACGGGCGAAGACAGTCCGCGAGGCACGGAGGTCTTCCATGCGAGGTTTTCAGGTCCCGGCTGCAGCGGCGGTTTCGCCGCCGCGGCGACGCCTGAGCCGTTCGGGCCGCGAAAACGGTTCCACTCGCCGTCCGCTGCGGGCGCGGCGGAGGTGAGAAGAGCTGCGGGGAGAAGGAACGACAGCGGATGCATGCCATGCCGATTGCGCTTACCGGCGGGGATTCCAGGCGGAAGTTATCCGCACCGCCGCGGCGCAGCCGTGCCTGTGGCGGCGGGCAGGCCGATTACGCAAAGTTTGCCAGAATCGCCTTGCATCGTGTGCCGCCGAATGAACGTAAGTTCACAAAATGAACCTGCATTCAGTTCCAGCGTCGGCCCTGCGCCGCGACCGCGAGAAGCAGGAGCGCCGGAGCGCGATCCTGACAGCGGCGGAGCGCGTGGTCATCGGGCGCGGGTTTGCTGAGGCCTCGATGGACGGCATCGCCCGGGAGGCGGGGCTGGCGGCGGGCACGGTGTATCTGTATTTCCCGAACAAGGAAGCGCTCTTCCAGGAACTGCTGGGGAGCAAGATTCGCGAACTCAATGCCGCGGTCGCGGCGGAAACCTCAAGGTCGCGCGGATTCGCCGCCGCGCTGTCCGCCGTGGTGCTGGCCATGTTCCGTCACTTTCAGGAGCATCAGGCGTTCTTCGAGATTTTTGTGAGGGAGCGCGTCGAGTTTTCCCGGGGCACGGTGCATGCAGAAATGCGGTTCCGTGAGATCGAAGCGGGGGCGGAGCAGATGGCGCGCTGGATGGCGGAGGCCCAGCGGCGCGGGGAACTGGGGAAGGGGAGGCCGAAGCTGCTGGCGACGGCCCTGCGCGGACTGGTGTTTCAATTCACGCGCGACTGGCTGCGCGGCGGCGCGGAAGGCCGTCTGACGCAGCATGCGCCGTTCGTGACTAACTTTTTCCTCAAGGGGGCGGCGTCATGAGCGGCCGGCGGTTCGCTGCGGCTGCGGCGCTCGCGGCTCTGCTGACCGGCTGCGCTCCGCTGGGCCCGGACTACCGGCGTCCGGATGTGGAAACGCCCGGGCAGTTCAAGGAAAGCAGCACATGGAAAATCGCCCGTCCGGCGGACCACCTGCCGCGCGGCTCATGGTGGACGGTGTTCGGCGACTCCATGCTGAACCGTCTGCAAAGTCAGGCGGCGGCGGAGAGTCCGAACCTGCGTGCGGCGCTGCTGCGCGTGGAGCAGGCGCGGCTGGTGGCGCGGGGCATGCGCAACGATTTGCTGCCGGAAGCCGCCTTCATTCCCTCCGCCGAACGGCGCGGGGATTCCTCGAATCTCCGGCGATCCAATTTCGAGGACTTCAATTTCGGCGGCACGCGCAATACCTTTCGTCTCCCGCTCGACGCCAGTTATGAACTGGACTTCTGGGGGCGGGTGCGGCGCAGCATCGAAGCGGCGGACGCGGATGCAGCATCCGAAGCCGCCCTCGCGGAAACGGCGCGCCTCACGCTGCAGGCGGATCTGGCGCAGAATTACTTCGCGCTGCGGTCGGTGCAGGCGGAGATCGATTTGTTCAGGGCCACGGTGGAACTGCGCCGCCGGGCGCTGCAGCTGATCACCGACCGCTTCAAGGGCGGGGCGGTCAGTGAACTGGACCAGGCCCGCACCGAAACTGAAGTGGCCGATGCGGAGAGTGAGCTGGCCGCGCTCGAGCGGAGACGTCTGGAACTGGTGAATGCCATCGCCGTGCTCGCGGGCCGGCCCGCGTCCACCTTCAGCCTGACTGTCAGGCCCCTGAGCGGCGCGCCGCCGGCGGTGCCGGCCGGTGTACCGGCGGATTTGCTGCAGCGGCGCCCTGACATCGCGGAGGCGGAGCGGCGCATGGCGGCGGCCAATGCCCGCATTGGCGTGGCGAAGGCCGCCTTCTATCCGTCCGTGCGCCTGCTGGGCAGACTGGCGCTGGAATCCTCGGAGACGGGGGATTTGTTCACCAAAGGCAGCAAGGCATGGGCTCTGGGCCCGGCGGTGAATTTTCCGCTGTTGGAGCAGCCGGCTCTGCGTGCCAGCTACGAGCGCCAGCGACTGCAGTATGAGGAGACCATCGCCAATTATCAGAGCACCGTGCTCACGGCTTTCCAGGAGGTGGAGAACAGTCTTGGCGGGTTGCGCAAGCTGTCGGAACAGGCCGTGGCGCAGCAGCGGGCGGTGGCTGCGGCCGAACGCGCCGCCAAACTTTCCGCGGACCGGTTCAACGCCGGCGCCGAACTCTTTCTCGATGTCGTCGATGCCGAGCGCACGCGACTCGAATCCAGCCGCAAGGCGCAGCAGGTGACCGGTCTGCGCTTTCTCACCACCGTGCAGCTCATCAAAGCCCTCGGCGGCGGCTGGTAACCCCGCTTCAACACGTTTCCCATGAATGCCCTGAAATATCCGCTTCCTGCACTGGCCGCACTGCTGGCCTTCGGCTGCACTGACAGGAACAGTCCCGCGGCCGCAGGCAAAGGCGGCGCGATGCCGCCGGCGCCGGTGACGCTGAGCACCGTGGAGACGAAGGACATGCCGCTGGAGATTCGAACCTTCGGAAATGTCGAGCCCATCGCGAGCGTGGCGATGAAAGCCCAGGTTGGCGGCGAACTCATCGGAGTCCATTTCAAGGAAGGTCAGGACGTGGAGGCCAAACAACTGCTCTTCACCATTCAGCCCCGGCTGTACGACACCCAGCTGGCGCAGGCGAAGGCCAATCTGGAACGGGACCGCGCGCTTGCCGCCAACGCGGACCTCAATCTCAAGCGTCAGGAGGAACTGGACCGCAAAGGCGCGGGCGTGAAGGAGGAACTGGAACGCGCCCGCGCGGAAGCCGCCTCGACCGCCGCCACCGTGAAAGCGGATGAAGCCCTCGTGCTCATCGCGGAGACTCAGGTGGGTTACACCACGATCGAATCCCCCATCGCCGGGCGCACCGGGGCCATTCGCGTGCGGGAGGGAAATCTCATTCGCGTCACCGACGAGGAGCCGCTCACCACCGTCGTGCAGCTGGCCCCGATTTATGTGAGTTTCGCCCTGCCTGAACAGCACCTCGATGCGATCCGCGCCGGGATGAAGGAGGGAGCGGAGCCCATCGTGGTCACCGCCCGTCACCCGCAGGAGGGGCGCGTGCTGGGCGAAGGAAAACTCACTTTCATCGCCAACACGGTGGATTCCGCCACCGGCACCATCGCCCTCAAAGCCACATTCGATAACAAGGACCACGCCCTGTGGCCGGGAGCGTTTGTTGACGTCTCACTGCGGCTGTCCACTGACAAGGGAGTGCTCGTGGTGCCCGCCTCCGCCGTGACGATGGGGCAGCACGGGCCGCGCGTCTATGTGGTGAAAGAGGACAACACGGCGGAGATCCGCGCTGTCACCATCCTGCGCACCGCCGGACCGGAGACGATTCTAACGGAGGGCGTGCGCTCCGGCGAGCGCATCATTGCCGGTGGTCAGTCGCGCGTCCTGCCAGGAGGGAAGATCGTTCCCGTCGCCCCTGCGGTTCCCGCCGCCCCTGCGGCGAAGCCGGCGAATGCAGGTCAGCCAGCCTCAACCCCCGCGGGCCGATGAGCCTCACCGATATTTTCATTCGCCGTCCGGTGATGACCACGCTGTTGATGCTGGCCATCACCGGCTTCGGCATCTTCGCCTTTACCAAACTGCCGGTGAGTGATCTCCCCAACGTGGACTTTCCCACGCTCCAGGTCACCGCCAGCCTGCCGGGGGCCAGTCCGGAAACCATGGCCAGCAGTGTGGCCACCGTGCTGGAGCGCCAGTTCACCACCATCGAGGGCATCGACAGCATGACGTCGTCCTCCGCGCTCGGCATTACGAACATCACCATTCAGTTCGTGCTCGACCGGAATCTCGACGCCGCGGCCCTCGACGTGCAGTCGGCCATCACGGCTGCTCAAAAGCTGCTGCCGCGCGATATGCCGAATCCGCCCACCTACCGGAAGGTGAATCCCGCGGACTCGCCCATTCTTTATCTCGCGGTGACGAGCGACACCATGAAGCTCAGCGAGGTCAACGAATATGCGGACACCTTCATCGCGCAGCGGCTCAGCACCGTTCCCGGCGTGGCGCAGGTGAACATCTTCGGGCCGCAGAAATATGCGGTGCGCGCCCAGCTCGACCCGCGTGCTCTGGCGAGCCGGAAGCTGGGACTCGACGAAGTGGTGGAGGCGATCGAGAAGGGAAATGTGAACCTGCCCACGGGCACGCTGCACGGCGCCAATGAGGCGACCACCGTGGAGGCCTCGGGGCAGCTGGAGGACGCGGAGGGATTCCGCAAACTCGTGGTGGCCTACCGGAATGGCGCGCCGGTGCGCCTCGGTGAACTGGGAAATGTGATCGACAGCGTGGAAAACACCCGCATCGCGAGCTGGTTTCGCACCACGCGGGGCATCGTCCTCGCCATCCAGAAGCAGCCGGGCTCCAATACCGTGGCCATCGTGGACCGCATCCGGGAACAGTTGCCGCGCATCGGCGCACAACTGCCGCCCGCGCTGAAAGTGGAGGTGCTCTCGGACAAATCGCTGACCATTCGCGAGTCCGTGCACGAAGTGGAGTTCACACTGGTGCTGAGCATCGTGCTCGTGGTGCTCGTGATCTTCCTCTTTCTGCGGAATGTGAGGGCCACGCTGATCCCTTCGCTGGCCATGCCCCTGTCGGTGCTGGGCACGTTCATGGTCATGTATCTGCTGGGCTATACCGTGGACATCTTTTCCCTGCTGGCCCTGACACTCGCCGTCGGATTCGTGGTGGATGATGCCATCGTGGTGCTGGAGAACATCGTGAGGCACATCGAGAATGGCGAGAAGCCGATGGATGCGGCGCTGCGCGGAGCGCGGGAGATTGGCTTCACCATTCTGAGCATGACGCTGTCCCTCGTGGCGGTGTTCGTGCCCGTACTGTTCATGGGCGGGATTCTCGGACGGCTGCTCCAGGAGTTCGCGGTGGTCATCAGTGTGGCGATTCTGGTGTCGGGCTTTGTTTCGCTCTCCCTGACGCCCATGATGTGCTCGCGCTTCCTCCGGGCGCACCACGGAGAGCAGCACGGCGGACTGTTTCGACTCACGGAAAGGTTTTTCGAGGGGATGAGAAACCTTTACGAACGGACGCTGCGCACCGCCATGCGCCACGGCGTGATGATTCTGCTGATCGCCGCCGGCAGTGTGGCGGGGACGGCATGGCTCTTCATGACCATGCCGAAGGGCTTCATTCCCAATGAGGACAACGGTCAGATCTTTATCATGACCGAAGCCGCGCAGGGGATTTCATTCGAGAAAATGGCCGAGCTGCAGCAGCAGGCGGCGGAGGTGCTGAAGGACAAGCCCTACATCCGCGGCTACATGTCGAGCGTGGGAGTGGGCGGACCGAATGCGACCGGCAACACCGGACGCATGTTTGTCAATCTGGTGCCGCGCGGCGAACGTCCCCCCATCGATGAGATCATCGCGGAACTGCGCCCGGAACTGAGCAAAGTGCCGGGCCTGCGCGTCTTTCCGCAGGTGCTGCCGCTGATCCGTCTCGGCGGGACCCTGACAAAGAGTCAGTATCAGTTCACGCTGTTCGGTCCGGACCTTTCGGAACTCTACTCCGCGGCGCCGCGCGCCGAGGCGAAACTGCGGGAAGTGCCCGGCCTCCGGGACGTCACCAGTGACTTGCAGGTGACGAGTCCGCAGGTGCTCGTGACGATCGACCGGGACAAGGCGGCCTCACTGCACGTCACCGCGGCGCAGATCGAAACCGCCCTGTCCAATGCCTACAGCTCCCGTCAGGTCTCCACGATCTACACCCCCATCAATCAGTATCAGGTAGTGGTGGAACTGCTGCCGGAGTATCAGCGCGGGGCGGTGGACCTCAATACGCTCTACGTGCGCTCCGGCACCGGCAATCTCGTGCCGCTGGCGGCGGTGACGAAGCCGGAGATGCATGCCGGTCCGCTCACCGTGCAGCACCTCGGCCAGCTGCCGGCCGTCATGCTTTCCTTCGATCTTACGCCAGGCATCTCCCTCAGCGAAGCCATTCCCCGCATTGAAGAGGCGGTGAAGCCCATTCTGCCGGAGTCCATCACGACCGCTTTTCAAGGCACAGCGCAGGCCTTTCAGAGCAGCCTGACAGGACTGGGACTGCTCCTGCTCATGGCGGTGCTCGTCATTTACCTCGTGCTCGGCATTCTCTACGAGAGCTTCATCCATCCGCTGACGATTTTGTCAGGTCTGCCGTCCGCGGGCTGCGGGGCGCTGCTGGCGCTGTGGGTCTTCGGATACGAGGTGAATGTCTATGGATTCGTCGGCATTCTGCTGCTCATCGGCATTGTGAAGAAGAATGCCATCATGATGATCGATTTCGCGCTCGAAGCGCAGCGTCAGGAAGGCAAGCCCCCGGGCGAAGCCATTTTCCAGGCCTGCATCGTGCGTTTCCGGCCGATCATGATGACGACTTTCGCCGCCATGATGGGCACGCTGCCCATCGCGATCGGCTTCGGCGGCAGCGACGCCCGCCGGCCGCTCGGCATCGCCATTATCGGCGGACTGATGCTCTCGCAGTTGCTCACGCTTTACATCACGCCGGTGATTTACGTTTACCTCGAACGACTGCGCACGTGGCGGAAGGCGAAATCAACGGCACCTTCCGCCGAAGCCCCGGCGCTGGCCGCAGGATGAACGGGCGAGCCCGTGCGATGAGGCACGGTTATTGATCCTGCGGAGCGCGTGCTGTCAGATCGCCCGGCGGCGGCGCAGCAGGGCCAGGCCGGCCAGCCCGGCGAGGGTCACGCTGGCCGGTTCCGGAATCGGCGCGCCGACCTGGAAGTTGTCCATCCACGTCCGGTCGCCGCCGGTACTGCCAATGGAAATGGAATCGTTGGAGGCGGCGGTAATGAACGGGAGGAAGGCACCCGCGGGAGCGACCGGTCCTCCGAAAACGGTGGGGCCGCCAAATGTTATGAGATTGACGCTGCCGAGTTCGATTTGATCCACCCAGAGGGTGATCACTCCGGTATTCCCGTTGAACCTTGCGGCGTAGTTGTGCCATTGGTTCAGACCCATGCCGGCGAGTCCGGTATCGAGGCTGGTGATCACTTCCCCGACATTGGGATTGTAGATGCCGATCTCAGGAAGGGTGGCGTGCCCGTCCACCCGGAAGAAAATCGAGAGCCCGTTGGTTCCGGCAATGCCGTCGCGGGTATTGCCGATCGTCAGATTGACGCGGTCCGCGACGGAGACTGCGTCGAACTGCACCACGAAATCGTCCCGCAGATTGTATTCGATGCCGGAGTTGATTTCGCCGCCGCCTGTCTGGGTCATGCCCGTGGCGGAGCCCGCGCCGCTGCCGCCTGGATAAACGGTGCCGCCGTTGATCGCGCTGGCGTCATTGCTGATGCTCCAGAGCGCGTCGGTCCATGTCATGGCCGGATTGCCGTGATTGTTCTCCACGGCCAGCGCCGCCGGAACCGAACCTCCGATTGGATAGGCATTCGGCGCCAGTGTCGTGCGCGTGCCCGTTCCCAGTGTGAAGGAGTCGCTGTAGTCGAGCTGACCGATGAGCGATGAAGCCCCGACCGAAACGCCCGCGGCGCCTGCAGTGGAGATCAGGGAAACCGAGGCGGCACAGGTGAGAATCCGGAGTGTGTTCATAAGCTGGGAGATCTGGACAATGCTTGGCAGGCGGGCGGGACTGTTCAGGAATTTCCCGGTTCTCACCATCACATCATCGTGTGAAGAAAGCCACTGCACCCGGTTCAACCGCCCCTCGAGTGCCCTGGCGACGGCGCCGTTGACGGTGGTCACGTGGAGTTTGTCGCGGGATGTTGCGCATGCGAGGAGGGGCAGTCTTTCGCCGGCAGCGACTCTCAGTGCTGTCTGCTGACGGCGACGACGGAAATGCTGCTTCATTCCCCGTCCGCGCTGACCTCACGTCATGATCTCCCGGATGGCGTCGCCGTGGTCGATTTCCAGCCGCCGGCGGTCGGGGAGTTCCAGTTTTCGCGAATCGAGGCCGAGCAGGTGGAGTGTGGTGGCGTGGATGTCGGTGACGTAATGGCGGTCGCGCACGGCGTGGAATCCGAGTTCGTCCGTGGCGCCGTGGACGGTGCCGCCTTTGATGCCGGCGCCGGCGAGCCAGGCGCAGAATCCGTGCGGGTGGTGATCGCGCCCGTCACCCTGGGCGCCAGGCGTGCGGCCGAATTCCGTGCCGCAGACGACGGTGGTGTCGGCGAAGAGGCCGCGCTGTTTCAGATCCTTGAGCAGACCGGCGATGGGCTGGTCCACCTGCGCGGCGAGGTCGGTGTGGTTTTGTTTGATGCCGCCGTGGGCATCCCACGCGCCGCCGCCGCCGCCGCCGTGGAAGATTTGCACGAAACGCACGCCCCGTTCCACGAGCCGCCGGGCCGTGAGGCACAGCCTGGCAAAGTCGCCGCAGTGCTTCTGGTCCATGCCGTAGAGTTTTTTGATGTGCCCGCTCTCGGTGTCGAGCGCGGTGGCTTCCGGCACCGCCGTCTGCATTTGGAAGGCGAGTTCGTAACTCGCGATGCGCGCGCGCAGGTCGGGATCGTCAGGGTAATCGATGCCGGAGAGCGTGTTCAGTTTCCCCAGCAGGCTGAGGCTGGACAATTGCTCCTCGCGCGTCAGGCCGAGCGGGCCGCTGGTGATCCACGGCAGGGGTTTGGCGGGATCGCTGCCGAGCCTGACGCCCCCGTGCTGCGGGCCGAGATAACCGGCACCGTGCGTCCATGCGCCGCCGCAGCAGTCGCCCGTGGGCGTGCCGAGCACGACATACTCCGGCAGGTTGGCATTCAGCGTGCCGAGGCCGTAACAGGCCCACGAACCGATGGTCGGCAGCCCTCCTTCCCTGACATGACGGCCGGTGTGCCATGTGAGCTGCGCACCGTGGTCGTTGTCCTTGGTCCAGAGCGAGCGCACCACGGCGAGATCGTCGGCGCAGGTGCCGGTGTGAGGGAACCAGTCGCTGACCACGAGCCCGCTTTGGCCATAGGTTTTGTAGCCGGTGTTGAGCGGCATGATGACCTTGCGGTTCTGATGATTGGGATTGCCGCCGACGACGTTCTTGTCCGCGTCCTTCAGCACGCCGGCGAAGGGCGTTTCTTCGATGCTCTTGCCGGCGTAGTCGTTAAGTGCAGGCTTCACATCGAAGCTCTCAACGTGACTTAGACCTCCGCAGAGGAAGATCCAGATCACCGATTTGGCGCGCGGCGCGAAATGCGGCTGGCCGTCCGGCGGTGACCACGCAGGATGTGACGGCGCGCCGCCGGTTTTCCCCATCATGGCCGCCAGCGCGAGGCCGGTAAAACCCATGCCGGTGTCGGCCAGGAACGAGCGGCGGGTGATGCCGGGGCAGCGATGATTGGCGGAAGGCATGGCGGAGAATGTGCCTGTAACGAACCGGAATGCCAGTTCTTATCCGCCGCGTTTTCCGGACGCCGCGGCGCTACTTGTTCTCCACGATCCAGATGTTCCGGTAACGCACGGGATTGCCGTGATTCTGCAAATGGATCGGCCCCGGTTCCGGACCGTCGCCGAGCGGCGCGGCGGTCGTGGACTTGGGCAGCTCCACGTCCTTGTGAATGATCACGCCGTTGTGCTTCACGGTCATGCGGGCGCTGGCGGTGCGCTTGCCTTTGGCATCGAATTTCGCGGCGGTGTAGTCGATGTCGTAGGTCTGCCACTGGAGCGGCGGAAAGCACATGTTAAGATCCGGCGCCTTGATGGAATAAATGCCGCCGCATTCGTTGTCCTTGCCTTCAAGGCCGAAGCTGTCGAGCACCTGCACTTCGTAGCGGCCCTGATTATAGACGCCGCTGTTGCCGCGGCCCTGACCGCGTGCCGCCGGCATGTAGGGCAGCAGGAACTCGAGGTGCAGCGTGTAGCTCTGAAATTTCTGCTTCGAGTTCTGGCCCTGCTTGAGCAGCTTGCCGGCATCCATGCCCGCGCCCTCCCATGCATCTGTGTTCGCGCCGTCGAACAGCACGATGGCGCCCTCCGGCGGCGTCGCGCCTTCGGTGGAACTCTTGCGTTCGGTTCGCTCCAGCGTGTCGCCGCCCAGCTTCAGTTTCCCGTCCGCGATGGTGCCGGTCTGGCCTGAGAGCGTGAGCTTCACTTTGCCGTCCACGGTTTCCGCACTGCCGCGATCGGTCTGCGCTTTCTTGCCGGACCATCCGTCCCCCGGCAATCCGCCCTGATACATTACGACATCGAATTTTCCGCCGCCCAGCGCCACCACCTGCACGCCCGCCTTCTGCCCGCCGAGATTTCCGGTGTATTCGCCCTGCACGGCAAAATCGGCGTCCACGGTATTGCGGTCGAGCGTGACCAGTTCGTAGGGCTTGCCCGGTGGTTTGGGCGGATCAGCGGCAAGGGCAGGGGAGACGGCGACGAGGGTGGCAAGGAGGATCGTTTTCATAACAGCCGGCAAATGTGCCCCGGGGCGCGCAGGTGTCGAGCAGTCATTTGTTTCCCTCCGCGTGTGAATCGCAGCAGGTGATGCCCGCAGGCATTTAGTTTGCAGTTTTGCTGAAAAACGGCACACTGCGGTCATGGAACCGCCCTACGATCCCCAGCCCATCAGCCTCGAGGATGCCAAACGCATATGGACCTTGCAGAAGCAGAAAGCGCCGCTCTCACCCGACGACCAGAAACTGCTCGAACAGGCGTGGCGATGGCAAATGTGGGTGAGCCACGGGATCCGGTTGCCGAGTGGGAGTCCCGGGTTGCCGGCCAGTTTGCGGCGCTCAAGAAGTTCGCGGCGAACCGCGGCTGTGCTCTGAAGCCGGCGGATATGCCGCCGGCGCTCAAGTCCGCAACACCCGGACGGGAGATCACCGCTTTTCACGATGCAGTCAGGGATCGGGTTTGGAAAGCCACCTTCCCCGGCAAAGCCGGCTTTGGCCCGTTTGGCCATTTCACACCCGCCGGATATCTGCGCCGGCTGCGGCTGAGCAACATCATCTTCGGCGACGATGTGGAGTTCGAAGGCATCTGGTCGCGAAAGGACGGTGTGAGCATCGTCACCTCGCAGAGCTGCATCCAGCCGCATCCGGTCCGGTTCATTCCCGCAGAAGAGGAAATCGCGGCGCTGCTCAGCGGGCTCGGTTTTGTTTATAACGAAAGCACCGGACTCTGGGAGCGCGATGACGGCGTGGAACTCGGCGATGCCCATGACCGCAACTTCATCCGCGCGCCGGATGAGGTGCTTTACGCCATCGATGTGCAGCCGCGGCTCAAGTCAGGCTTTGAGTTCGCTGCCGTAGTGCCGGCGGGCTGAGATTCACTCCGCGCACCATGCCATGCGCTGCGCGAAGTCTTTCTGAAACTCCGGGCGCCACTTGCTGACGGTCGTGCGCGGGTCGAAGTCCTCGCGCCGGTGGAGATCGCGGTACCAGCCATCAGGCTCGCGCTGAAATTGGCCGCCCCAGCCGGGCTTTGTCGGATCCGCGGGATCGTTGCCGCCGCGTTTCAGAAAGAAGAACCACGACGGCGTGTCTCCCTCTTTTAAACAGCCGTGCGGGTTTGGTTCCGTCCATGTGTTCGTGGGATAGAGCGCGCCGAGCGGGCCTTTGCTGCGCACGTTTTTGTCCACCCATTTTCGGCTGGTGAGCGATTCGTCGCCGGTGAGATACATGCCGCGGTAGGTGCCCTCGCGTTTGTCGCGGCCCGGATAGCGGTGAGCGAGCACGTAGTGCATGCCGGGAAATTCCGCGCGCATCCAGTCGGCGATTTCATCCTGGTCGTTGATGTCATAGACGCGGAGCTTCTTCACAAATGCCGCGAGGCCGTCTGCGCCGCGGTCGTGCTTTACGCGCCAGAGCGCCTGCGCGAAATCCGTTTGCCCGCCCCAGATGCTGAGGTGCAGCGGACGCTCCGGCTTTCCTCCGTCCACCAAACGAACGATCTCGCGCGAGCCTTCCGTGTCCTTGCCTTCACCGATGTGATCGCGCCCGCGCTGATGATTGCCGGACTTCACTTTCTCCAGCAGCGCGGACGCTTCCGGCCAGCCCTGCGCGTGCTTCTTCAAATTCGGCAGCACCTTGCCATAGCCTTCGATGATCTCGCGAATGAGCTGGGGCTGGGTCTTTGCTTCTTTGAGTTCCCCGATGGTGCCCGAGGCGCTGGCCAGCAGGAGTTCGATATCGAACTCGTTGGCATACACCATGAGCCGGATCATGGACTGCTGGTCGTCAGGATCTCCGCCGATGTCGGTGAGCACCGCCAGGCGGGGGCGGTCCTGCGCGTGCGCACTGACAAGGAACAGGAGGAGGGAAAAGACGGCGAAACAGGATTTCATGACATGAGAATTGAACAGGAGGAAACGGAGGGGACGAAGGCATGGAACGCAGGATTGAACATAAGAGAGCGGCCTGGCCTGAACGGGGAAGAAGCCGACGCACTCAGGCCTGATCCTCTGTTATCTCTGTTTCCTCTGTTATCTCCTATTCAAAACTTTGCTTCCATTCGTTGAATATCACACTGCCGGTCTCGTCCACGGAGCACGGTAGGCGCGGGCGAGGAGTTTGTTGGCTTCCGCATCGCCGGGGATTTCACGTTTGGCAGGATCGTAAGCGAGGCCGCGGCCGAGTTTCATGCCGAGATTGGCGAGGATGCAGCTCGCAGTGGAGATGTGACCATCCTCCACGTCGGCGACGGGTTTGCCCCGTTTTTCGATGGCGGCGAGGAAGTCGAGCATGTGGCGGCGGGTGGCGGGAGCGGCGTTGAGTTCGATGTCCTTCTCGGTGTTGTCTTCGGGGAACTGCTCCTTCTCGAACAAGCGCTCAAAGTGGAGTGGCTTGCCGCCGCGGCCGTGCGGGATGAAGTCGGCGCGCATGGTGCTGGCCTTGAGTGTGCCTTTTTCGCCGTGGATGAAGAGCGCCCACGGATAGTCGGCATCAGGGGTGCTGCCCCAGGTGCGGTGCTGCCAGTTGCAGTTGAAGTCAGGGTATTCGAAGACCGCGCTCTGCGTGTCGCTGATGTTCGACTTGCCGTCCTTCTGCACAAAGATGCCGCCGCTGCTGGAAATGCGTTTCGGCCAGCCGAGGCCGAGCATCCAGCGCACGGTGTCGAACATGTGCACGCACATGTCGCCGGTGATGCCGTTCCCGTATTCCATGAACGTGCGCCACCAGCGCTTGTGCGGGATGCCGTCGTAAGGCCGCAGTGGCGCGGGGCCGGTCCACATTTCGTAATCGAGGAAATCCGGCACCGGTTCCACCGGCGGATTGCCGTTCGCCCGCATGTGATAGTAGCAGCACATGTCCACGTGGCCGATTTTGCCGAGCAGTCCGGCCTCCACGACCTGCTTCTTCACATCGATGAGATGCGGCGTGCTCTTCCGCTGCGTGCCGATCTGCACCACGCGGCCCAGACGGCGCGCGGCGGCGAGCAGCGCTTCACCTTCATGCACATCCACGCTGATGGGCTTCTGCAGATAGACATCCGCGCCCGCCTCCATCGCCGCGATGCCGTGCAGCGCGTGCCAGTGGTCCGGCGAGCCGACGAGCACGATGTCGAATTTGTGATCCGCGAGCATTTTCCGGTAGTCGCCGTAAGTCACCGGCTCTTTGCCTGACTTCTGCCGCTGCTTCGCGATGCCCACGGCCTCGGCGAGCATGTTTTTGTCGGGATCGGCAATGGCCACGATCTCGACGGGCGCGACCTGGACGAGCCGCCAGAGGTCGCTCTTCCCGTACCAGCCCGCGCCGATGAGTCCGACGCGGCGGGTTTTGGCATTTACAATATCGGCGCCCTCCGCGCCGAGCACGGAAGTGGCGAGTGCGGCGGAGGCGGTGTGGAGAAAACGGCGGCGGTTGATGTGGAAGGGAGCGGGTGTGTTCATGGCGGTGCGGGGATGCTCAGGACATGGAACCGGCGCCGCCGCCGTTTGGCAATTCCTCACGTGCGGAAATCCGCCGGATTTAAGGCAAAAGCGTGACTTTACATTTTCAGGGCGGATGGACAGAATCCGCCGAAATTCCACGCGCTCTCACCCGCTTCCACCACCATGAACTATCAGCCTGCCAGGAAAACTCTGATCACTCTGGGCATCGCCGCCGGCCTCGCTTCGGCCGCGCACGCCGCCATTATCACCTCAAGTCCCGCATGGCCTCCTGCCGTCAGCCCCACCGGAGACATCGGTTACATTCTCTCCGGACTCCCGCCATCTTTCACCGGGGGCGGAGTGACTATCGTCATGGATTCGGCGCTGCTGCGCATGGTCGCACCGGTGACCACTGTTCCCGCCGGGCCGGACGAACAGGCGTCCTTTTCCGCCAATATGGACAGCGTCAGCGATGTCATCCCCCTCGCCACTGATCTCGCGTCCTCCTCCTCCGGCAACGGGTCGATTATCACGCTGGGCAAGACCGGAAACACGACCGGCACCTTCGCCACGGAGTTGATTTCGCTGAACCTCTCGGGCGCCACGGCGCTGGGTCCGTTTCTTTTCCGGGAAAGTCCGACCCTGGCGTCATCCGGTCAGACGACGATCACCGACCTCGGAGGCGGTCAGTATCGCATCGACAGCTTCTTCGATGTCTTCACGGAACTCTCCCTCGATAACGGCGCCAACTGGATCCCGAATGCGAGCGGTGCGGCGCGGTTCACCCTGATTCCCGAACCGGGAACGGCGCTTTGTGCGGCGCTGGCCGGGGGAATCCTCTGCCTGCGCCGCCGCCGGGACTGAGGGAACGTCCTGCGGGACGCCATTCCCTGGCAAAAGTCGGACCCGTGCCCGTCTCTCCCGGTGACGCGACCGGGCCATGATGCCTTGCTCGCGGAAAGGGGAGCAGGCTTGCACGGTTCATCCCTGCGGCCTACAACCTGCTCACCTCAACTGCTCCGTCACCATGAAATGCCCCTCACTTTGCCGTCTCTTCACGCGACCTGTCAGGCTCGCCGCCTTGTTTCTGTTCGGCCTCCCGGCCGCCAGTGTTGCCGAAGATATCCTGTGGGACTTCAACTTCGCCTCACCGCTCTCGCAGCCGCAGAATCTGGCGGTCAGTGACGTGACGCAGAACAACAACAACGGCACGACGACGATGCTGGCATCCGGCGCCGCCTCCACCGGCTACGCGGGATCGAGCGGCGGGAACAACGCCGGCGCTGCGGCGCGCACCGGGCCCCTCGATCCCGCGCAGAGCGCCTACTTTGAAATCACTCTGACTCCGGTGGAGAATTACCGCGTCACTCTGACGGAAGTGTCTTTTGGGGCCCGCCGGACCAGCACCGGCCCGCTGACTTATTCCATTTATACGAGCCTCGACGCCTACAGTGCGCCGGTCGCGACAGCGCCCGCCGGTGCGGCGAGCGCATGGGGACTGGTGACCAATGCCGGGCTCAATCTGGTTTCCTCCACGCCGCTCACGGTCCGGATTTTCGGCAGCGACGGCAGCGGCAATGCCTCGGCCAACACCGCCAACTGGCGCATCGACGATCTCAAGCTCTCCGTCATCGTGGCGCAGGACGGGGCTCCGCTGCCGGCCATCACCGGCGTCGCGCCGCTTTCCGGCACGGTGGGCACGGCGGTCACCATTACCGGGACGGACTTCGGTGAATCACCCTCCGTGCGCTTCAACGGCACGCTGGCGGATGTGGCCACGGTCAACCCGGAGGGAACCAGCATCAGCACCGTCGTCCCGCCCGGTGCGACCAGCGGTTCGGTCACGGTCACGACCAACGGAGGCGCTGCCACCAGTCCGCTCCCGTTCGATGTGCTCGCGCTTCCGGAACTGTTCGTTTCCATCTTTCCCGACTCCTTTCCGGAAAACACACCAGCGCCGGCGGCCAGCGGCACCGTCAGTATTCCGAACGTCCTCGCCACTCCACTGCTGGTCACGCTGACGAGCAGCAATATCGGAGCGGCCACGGTGTTTCCGGGCTCGGTTCTCATTCCGGCCGGTGAATTGAGCGGATCGTTTTCCGTCAACGCCGTCGCCAGTCCGGCATCGTTCGAGAACCAGACTGCCGACATTACCGCCACGGCCGACGGCCACGATCAGGGGTCGCAGACGGTCACCGTCACCAACACCGACGCCGCGCCGACCACGGTGGTGGTCAACAAATACCTCAACGCCGGCGGAGCCGGGACCGGGGACACGGTGGAACTGCTCGTCACCGGTGACGGCACTGCCGGTTCGACCACGGACATGCGCCGCATGCTGCTCAAGGATTTCAGCGCCAGCATGGCCAACGACGGCGGCGGCCGCTATCGTTTCAACGACATTCCCTTTTTCAGCGCCGTCAAAGCGGGAACCCTCATCGTCGTCACCGACACCGCCGCCACCACCGACATCGATCCCGCGGATTTCGTGCTGCGGCTCGGGCTGCTGGACACCGTCTATTTCACCGAGGAAGCGCCGACGACCAATTCCTTCGACATCTCCGCGACGGAAATGATCATGATCAAGGCTCCCGGCGCTTCGCCTGACGGCGTGAGCGGCGCGATTCACACGCTCGGGGGCGGTGTGCCAGGCACGCAGTTCAACGACGCGCCGCCCAAAAAGCTGCTCGCTGCCGGCACCAGCGCCACCGGATTCGGGGTCATGGCGAACAACTCGTTTTCCAGTCTCGCCGACTTCGACGGCACGGATGCCACGGGCGGGGTGGCCGCCGCTGCGATGATTTTCGGGGCCGCCAACAACAACACCAACAACACCTTCATCCGGCAGCTGCGCGGCGTGGTCAGCGTGGACGGCGCGGGGATTGCCGCGATCACCAACGGCAGCGCCGGCGCGCCCTATCAGGGCAGGAACTTCTTCCCGCGCAACTCGCCCTCACAGTCCCTCACGGTGAATCTCATCTCCAATGTCAGCGATGCGCCGCTCACCACGGTGAAACTCACCGTGCCTGCTGCATGGGGCGCCCCGCTGCCCGCAAACATCCTCGTCACCGGCGCCGGCGCAGGGTTCCCGGCGGTCAATGTTGCCGGCCAGGAAATCACCGTCACCGGTCTCGCGGTGAGCAGTCTCAATGCCGCCGACATTCTCATCGCCGGCCTCACCACGCCGAATCCATCCGCGCTCACCGACGATGGCCGCTATACGCTGAACATTCAGACCGCCGGTGACGGCGGTGTGCCAGCGGCCATCGCCACGCAGCCGGCAGCGCTCGTGTCCATTCCCGTGGCCAGTTTGCGGGACGTGGATGCCAGCGGGCTCCCGCTCGATCTCAACAAGACCGTCGCCGTCGAAGTCGTCTGCACGGAGGAGGATTTCGACTCCGCCGCCCGCACCAGCGCCTACGGCCAGGACGGGGATTCCGGCATCAACATTTTCATGCCCGGAGTGGAACTGAATCTGGTGCGCGGCCACCGTTATGCCATCACGGGCCAGGTCATTCAGTTCAGCGGCCTGACGGAAATCTCGCCGTCCTCGGTCAGTGACGTGACGGACCTTGGCGCCGGCGCGGAACCCGCTCCGCTGCTCATCGCGGTGCCTGATCTTCTCGCGAATGCCGAAGCCTACGAAGGCCGCCTCATCAAAGTCGCGGCGCTCCAGTATGTCGGCGGCACATGGAACACGGGTTCCACCGTGAACGCCGCTGACGGCGCCGCGAATCCGCTCGACGTGCGCATCCAGTCGGGCAGCAGCGCTCTCACTCCGCCGAACTGGCCCGCCACCATCACCGGGATCTTCGGGCAGTTCGACAGCAGCGTCCCTTACACCACCGGCTGGCAAATCATGCCCCGCAGCGATGCGGATGTGGAATCGCTGGGCGGCGGCACCGGCTACGACGGCTGGGCGGCGGCCTATCCGGACATCGGCGGACCGGAGGACGACGGCGACTTCGACGGCGTCTCCAATCTCATGGAATACGCCGCCGGCAGCATTCCGAACGACAGTGCCTCCCTGCCGCAGGAGGTGCAAACCGTGATCGGCAGCACGCTCACGGTCGTCTGGGCCAAAGGCGCCCAGGCGGCGCAGGATCCCGCCCTGACATGGACCATCGAGGCCAGTGAGAGCATGGAGGCCGGCTCATGGAGCACGGCCGGCGTGCTCAATGTTTCAGACACTCCCGCCAGCATCTCCGGCGACTACATCATCCAGCCGGGCTCGCCCAAAGCCTTCCTGCGGCTCAGGGTGGAGCGAAGTCAGGCCGCGGCCCGGTGAGCGTCAGGTTCACTCCACCCACGGCCGGGCCTGCTTGATCTGCAGCGCTCCGGTGCTGGTGATCTTCCATTCGATTTCCATCGCGAACTCGCCATAGACGCCGTTGTAGAGCGGAAAGAAGCGGCTGTGAATCGCCGCCATGCGGTCGGCCAGTTGTTCCGCCTGCGCGGTGGTGATGACCGTCTGGCCCTCCGGCACGAGGTTGGAATACGTTACGTGCTGAATGGTGTAGCGGTTCTCGCCGAGCAGCCGGGCGATGAGGAATTCCTCGGGAATGGCGTTGGGATCGGGATTGGTGACGAGGCTTTCGCCAAGCTGGGCGTTGACGTAATAGCCGGTCCAGTTGGGATCGATGATGTTCTTGGTCACGGCGACACCGTTGGCGAGTTCGTCATCCTGATTGGGATGGCAGAGCACGCCCATGGCGGCGATGAGATGATCCACCCGGTAGAATTCGCGTTCGTCCCATGCGCGTTCGTTCCAAAGACTGGCCCAGACCTGGAGCACGGACTTGGCGATGTGACCTTCGTCCGGCCGGTGCGTGTAGCTGTCGTAGAGCCCCGCACCGCTGAATCCCACGAGGTCCTCGTTGTTGGTGCTGCTGCGGCAGCGGATGCCGGTGCCGGCGGGGAAACGGTTCTGCAGCGTGGTGAGGTCGGTGATCATCCAGTCGGGCACCTGGCCCTGCCGGATCACGCGCCGCAGCCAGTCGAGCTGCTGGCGGCGATAGGCGGCGTCTGACTGAAAGAGCGGCTGGCTCATCATGTTCTCGGCGACACTGTAGAAGCCGTTGTACTTCATGAACTCGTCATAGTAGTAAAACGGAATGCCGTGCCCGTCGGGAACCATGGTGGAGGGCAGGAACTTGCGCAGTTCGGCGACATTCGCCGTCTTCGCGCCGTAGCCGGCGGCGCTGGCGAATCCCAGCGATCCCAGCGGCAGAATGGTGCGCTTTGTCAGGTCGCGCACGGGGATCTGAGGATTGACGGGGCGCAGGGATTCGAGGTGCGTTTCCACTTCCTCCTGCGTGGCCTCGCGCACGGTGAAGCCGTCGGGCAGCGTCTCATAGCGGACGTAGCGGCCCATCAGCGGTGCGAGGCTTGCATGCAGACTGGCCTCCTTGATGTAGGCATTGGGCGTGTTGTTCTGCTTCGCCTTGAGATTGATGTGGGAGAGCGGTGTCTGCGGCGCCTCGGTGATGATTCCCGCCGTGCGGGTGATTTCATTGGGCAGGGTGCGGAAGATGACCACATCCCGGGCACTCATCGGACTGCTGCCGTCATAAAGGATGAGGCGTCCGTAGCCGACGCCGGGATTGAGCAGCGTGTAACTCGCCTGACCGAACAGTTCCTCGGTGGAAATGATGTCGAGCCGGTCCGCCATGGCGGCGTCGAACTGCGTCCGTTCACTCCGCTGGAGTGTGCGCTGCGTTTCACTGGCGGCGTGATAGGCGAAGCGCCGGTCCAGCCAGGGCATGCTGCGGCTGATGAGATCGTAGGCCTTTTGCACGAAGGGATAACTGACCGGATCGCTGGGCCAGAATTCCATGGTGACGACACCCGCGGGCCCGCCGCCGGGCGGCCGCCAGCTTTCGTGAACGACGAGGCTGCCGGCGATCTGTTTGCGGGTGGTGTTGTTGAAATAAGTTTCGTTATTGAAAACGCTCAGGCTGTTTGGATAGCCGAGCACGCCCTGGGCGAAGTAATAGTGGTACTGATGGCGGCTGGCATTGAGGAAGTAGAGCGCGGGATTGCCGGTGGTGGCGCCCATGATGAGGAACTTCACCTCCCGCACGTCCGGTGCCCCTGGAAAGTTGTCGCGGTGCGAAACGGCGTCGAACTCCTGCCGGGTGCGCAGCATGATGGCGCCGTCGTCGGGAGCGATGCTGCGCGCCGGATTGAGCGGATTGGCGCCCGGGTCCTGCGCCTCCAGCCAGTCGGTGACACCATCGCCGTCCGTATCCCGGAGATCGCTCGACAACAGGCGCTCCACGCGGAAGAAGGCCCGCCTGCGGAGCTGCACGCTGTCCCGCAGCGGCACGCGATTACTCACCGCGACCGGGAAACTCACGTCATTCAGACCGGGCCCGCGCAGCAGAGTATAGACGTAGCCTTTGTCTCCCGGAAACTGCACCACGAGCCGGCCCGAGGCATCCGGGGCGGCTTGCGTGATCTGGAAGTTCTCCTGTTCGACACCGTGCACCAGCAGCGGCAGCAGGAAAACCGGTACAAGTGAGAGGGGGCGGCGCATGGCGGGATTGAATCACATCAGAGCCTGAATGAGAAGGGAAAGATTGGGCCGGGAAGGACATACAGTCCCGGCTTGCCTCGCGGAAACGCACCGGTTTCTGCTCCGGCATGATCGAGGTTTCGCGACGGCGTTTTTACGAGATGGCGGAGCAGGCATGGCTTGCCGTGCCGGAGGAGTTGCGTGCCCGGGTGGAGAACCTGCACATCGTGATCGAAGACGAGCCGACGGAGCAGGACTACGCGCTGAACGAAGTGCCGGACGATGAGGATTTATTCGGCCTCTTTGAAGGCCATGCCCTCACCGATTCGTCCCTGGACGGCGGCGGAGCGCTGCCCAACACCATTCGCATCTTTCAGTTTCCCCACGAGGAGGTCTGCGACACGGAGGAGGAACTGCTGGCCGAGGTCACGCGCACCATGCACCATGAACTGGCGCATCATTTCGGGCTCGATGACGACTATCTCGAGGCCATCGGGGCGTATTGAAGCGGCTCAGCGAAACAGCTTCGGCGCGAATCCGATGAGATACCTCCGCCACACCGGCCACGAGTGGTCGCCTTCGGTCACTTCGTATTCGTGTTGGATGCCCTTCTCCTTGAGCAGCGCGGTGAACTCGTTGTTTCGCTGGAACAGGAAGTCCCCTTTGCCGCAACCGATCCAGAAGTATTTCAAATCCGCGTTCACTTTGTCCGCGGCATCGAGCCCGGCCGCTACCGTTTCATTCGGAGGCGTCGCACTGCTGAAAGCCCCGATCCACGCGAAGGTGTCGTGATGATTGAGCGCGACGGTCAGCGCGTGGTGACCGCCCATGCTCAGGCCGGCGAAGGCGCGGTGCTCCGGCTTCGGCGAAGCAGGATAGCTGCTTTCGATCAGCGGCAGGATGTCCTCCTTCAACTCCCGGCACAGGGCCGCAGAATTCTCCGGGCCGTATTTTTCAAAAGCCCCTCCCGGCGGCAGCGCATGCGCATCGGGCATGACCACGATCATCGGCACCGCCTTCTTTTCCGCGATCAGCGCGTCCAGAATCCAGTGCGCCTTGCCGTGCGCGCTCCAGCTGCCCTCGTTGTCACTGTAGCCGTGGCAAAGATAGAGCACCGGCAGCGGCGCGTCGTGCTTGCCCGGCGGAGTATAAACCACGAGCCGCCGCCAAGTGCCGAGCGCTTTGGACTTATAATCATGCGAGTGCAGCACGCCGTGCGGGATGTCCTGCAAATCCCATGCCGCTGGCGGATTCGATGGCACGTGCAGAATGCTGCTGCCTGGCCAGCGCTGCGGCTTGATGGCGGAGTTCTGCGCATCCAGCACACTCAGGCCGTCCACCACCAAGCTGTATTCATAGACGCCCCCGGGGACATTCGGAACCGTGACGCTCCACACGCCGTCGTCGCCTTTGGTCAGGGCGGTCTCTTTGCCGAACTGCCCGCGCACCTTCACTTCGTTCGCCTTTGGAGCGCGGCAGCGGAAGGTGACGCTGCCGTCCTTGCTGACTTCCGGCGAAATGATCACACCCGGACGCGGCGGGCGCGCCGGTGCCGGTTTGTTCTCCGTTTTCGTTTCCTGAGCGGACAAGGCGGGAGCGGCAATGACGGCGAGCGTGAGGAGCAGGGCAGTGGTTTTCATGCGGCGCGAAACGGAGCGTTGGTTGCGGGGCTGGCAAGCAGGAGACAGAACCGCAGAGGCGCAGCGTGCGCGGAGGTTCAGATTGATGGATTCCCAACGGTCGCTGCGGCCTCCGCGCCTCTGCGGTGGAGAGATTCCCCGCTTGCCGCTGCGATTGCCGGCCGCCACGGACGGCCTTCTTAATTTTCCCCGCCATGATCGAGCAGCTCGACACTCTTTCCGCCACCGCCCTCGCTGAAATCAGTTCAGTGCATGACGACGCTGCGCTGGAGGAATTCCGGCTGCGCTATCTTGGCAAGAAAGGCAGCGTCACCGCGCTCAGCGCCGGCATGCGCGACGTGCCGCCGGATCAGCGCGCGGCCGTCGGAGCGAAGTTCAACGAAGTCCGCACCGCCATCAGCGGTGCCGTGGAGGAGAAAAAGGCCGCGCTCGTGGCTCTCGCCGACGCCAAAGTCGCGGAAGGCGTGGACGTCACCCTGCCAGGACGCCCCTGGCCGCGCGGAGGCATCCATCCCATGACGCAGGTGCTCGACAAAGCGGTGCGCATTCTCCGCCGTATGGGCTTCGCGCTGGCCACCGGACCGGAAGTGGAAAGCGAATGGCATTGCTTCGATGCCCTCAACACGCCCGCCGACCATCCGGCGCGCAATGAGAGCGACACCTTCTACTTCGACAACGGCCTGCTCCTGCGCACGCACACCAGCAGCGTGCAAATCCGCACCATGCAGACGCAGGCGCCGCCAGTCAGGATCATCGCTCCAGGAAGCGCCTTCCGCCGCGATGAAATCGACGCCACGCACCTCAGCGCCTTCAATCAACTCGAAGGCCTCTACGTCGCCGAGCGCGTCAGCCTCGCCGATCTCAAAGGCACGCTGGAACACCTGCTGCGCGCGCTCTTCGGCCCCGCCGTGGAAATGCGCTTCCGCCCTCACTTCTTCCCCTTCACTGAGCCCAGCTACGAAGTGGACGTGAAACTCGCGCCCAAAGGTCAGGCCCCGCGCTGGGTGGAAATCCTCGGCTGCGGCATGGTGGACCCCGCCGTCTTCCAGGAAATCTGCCAGTCCCGCGGCGACGAAGTCTATCACCCCGACAAAGTCACCGGCTTCGCCTTCGGCATGGGCCTCGAACGGCTGGCCATGATCCAGTGGGGCATCGGCGACATCCGGCATCTCATCGAGAACGACGTGCGTTTCCTGCAGCAGTTTGCATAACGGAACGCGTAGTCGCGTTTCGAACCTGTGCCATTGGATGACCAAAATCCTCCTGGCGCGCGCCCGGGGCTCTGTTATGCAGTGCTCATGAGCATTTCGTTTTCCGCCGGGGCCGTGCGTGCGGTCATGTCGCTGCTTTTGCTTTTCGCAGGATCCCGGCAGTCGCGCGCCGATGATCTGGCCGTGAGCGGCGTGCGGATGGATGCCCAAAACCGGCTCGAAGTGACGGTGCGCATGCCTGAGGGATTCCGTCACGCGGTGCTGGAAATGCAGACTGGCCCGCCGGCTGCGGCGTGGCGGCTCATGGTTGCCGGCTTGATGGACGGGCGCGCGGGCACGGCCACCTTCCGGCTTCCGCGGCCGTCGGGATCACCTTCCGCCCTCGCCCGCGTCCGCGCCGGTGCGGCGGTCACGGCACCGGTGGTGGAATTGAGCGATCCTGCGCTCTTCAGCATCGTCTATGACGGAGGCGGCAGCACCATTTCCGAAGAGGTGAAGCTGGAGAATCTGGCCGCTCTCATGCGCAAACACCACGAATGGCGCGACCTGCCGGCCAGTCAGCGGAATGCGAATCTCGTCGCCCATGCCCTGACATTGCCGCGGGTTTCCGGGTCCGGCTTCTCCACCCTCGCGGGGACGGTCTATATCAAATATCCGGACGGCGACACTTCCGTTATCATCGACAATCGCGGCGGGACTTCTGCGCCTGCGGGTTTGGCCGCGGCGCCGCCGCCGGCGAAGCAACCGGCCGCCGCGGGCCGCGCACCGCGCGGCGGTTCTCCGCCGAGACGCCTGCCGCAGAGCATCGATGCCATCTGCGCCTACGGTCTGGAAAACGATACCTTCCCCGATTCCACGCCGCAGGTGGCCGCGTGGCTGAGCGCCGCCGGTTACTCCGTGCGGCTCCACTCCTCGTTAACCGTGGACGATATTCTCAGTTGGGGCGGACGGAATTTCGGCGTGGTTTTCTGGCAATCGCACGCCGGTTCCCTCGGCGCCGATGACGGGAACCAGTACATGTGTATTCCCACGGGGCAGGTGGCCACCAAAGAACTCTCACAGGGCCGTTATGCAGCGATGCGCTACAGTTCCCCGCAGGAATTGCTGCTGGCCGCCCGGCCCGACACCGCCAATCCCGCCAACACGGCCGGCATTCCGATTTATGCGATCACGCCCGCCTTCATCACCCGCCGGCTCGGCGGCATGATGGCGCCCAACTCCGTGCTGGCGCTGGATGCCTGCACCGGAGCGCACCCCGATCTGGCAAATCTGTTCCTCGCCGCGGGCGCGGGCGTGCATGTCAGTTGGAACGCGCCGTCCGGCACCGTCAGCGGCACGCCGTTTCGCCGGATGTTCGACCGGCTCCTGGGCCGCAATGCTGAAGCGCCCTTTTCCACGCCGAAGGAAAGGTCCTTTCCCATGCGGGTCGTGCAGGACTGGATGCAGAACCGCCACTTCGACATCGATCCTTCACCGCCCACTCCCCAACAGCCGGTGAGCGCGCAACTGATATGGCGCTATCACCCGGCGGCGCCGGCCTACGCGCTGCTGCCCAGCATCTTCCGGGTGCTGCACGAGGCCCGCGACAACACTTACAATTTCACCAAATTCCTCGTCGAGGGCGATGTCGGAGAGGATCCCGGACAAGGGCAGCGCGCGGTCAGTTGGGGCGACGCCGCGGTGCAGGTGCTCGACTGGCATGAGACGGACGGCATCCGTATCAAACCGCCGGGGCCGCCCTATCCAACCGGCGACATCCAGGTCATCATCGGCAACCGCTACAGCAACCGCATCCCGATGACGGAGTGGACCATCCCGTTCACCTACACCCTCACCGGCCGGGGAACGCTGCAAAACCGGATCGTCTTCAATGCGAAGTTCCGCACCGACGTGCACCGGTTCCGCTTCGAACCGGAGGAGACACCGCGCAGTTCGGGCAATGCCTTTTGGCAGCTCGCCGACTGCGACGGCACTGTTTCCGCCTCCGGCCTCTACCGGCCAAACCCGGACACCACCGTCACCTGGTCCGGCGGCGGCGCGCTGGTGTCGGAAGACCCGGTGACCGGAAGCCATCCCGGGCTCATCCTCTTTCAGGGCGATGTCAACATCGCCGGGTCCTTTGAAAACTTCCTCCCCTCGGTCACCGGCACCTACACCGTGACGCGGAACGGCACGGCCAGCAATGGCGGCGCCGTGCTCGACGGTTTCTATTTGCCGCAGTCCCTCAGCTTCAATCCCGCCACTTTCACCGTCACGCCAGGGGAGCGCCCGGCACCGTTTCCCGTCCAGACTCAGTACGGCCTCTCCGCCTCACTCAGTTGGTCCACGGCGACACCCGTGGCTCCGCCGACAGCGGATACGCCGCGCTAAAAAATTCTTCGGCCAGGACAGAGGCTTCTCAAAAACCTCGCCAGCCTGGCCGGGACAATCCGGCTTTAGTGTCTCAGTAGACTGGTTACCCGGGGCTGCGCTCCTGCGTTGCTGGCCCCGGGCTTTGGTGCCTGGCCCCGTTGGGGCCGCCTGGCTTCGGCTTCGCCGGGTTGGGGGTGACGGAGGAGATGCTTGCATGCGCGCCGTCCCGGAGATGGTGGGGACTATGCGCGTTCTGCTGTTCATTCTTCTCGTGCTGCACTCTCCCGCCGCCGCCGCCCCGCTCCTCAAGGAGGGAGACCGCGTCCTCGTTCTCGGCGACAGCAACACCCACAGCGGTCTCTACATCGCCGCACTGGATCTCATGGTGCGCTGCCGGATGCCGGGCGTGCCGGTGGAATTCATCAATGCCGGACTGGCCAGTGAGACGTTGAGCGGCACGAGCGAGAAACATCATCCCTGGCCGC
Organism: uncultured Akkermansia sp.; assembly: GCA_964523105.1. Lineage (GTDB taxonomy): Bacteria > Verrucomicrobiota > Verrucomicrobiia > Verrucomicrobiales > V1-33 > V1-33. The sequence goes on along the minus strand of CAZFZN010000001.1, from coordinate 354,235 downwards.
GGCCTGACGTGCATGAACGGGCGGCGCGGGCGATTGAGAAAGCGCAGCCGACCGTGGTGGCATGGTGTTATGGCATGAACGACGGGATTTACGCGCCGCCGGATGCGGAGCGCATGGCGAAGTTCCAGCAGGGCACGCGCGATCTGGTCAAGCTCAGCCGCGATGCCGGCGCGCGCGTGGTGATCATGACCCCGCCGCCGTTCGATCCGCTTTCCTGCAAAGGCGAACTCGCGCCCGACGGCTTCGACGACTACGGCTACAAAACCCCGTGGCGGCACTACAACCGGACGCTCGCCGGCTACGCGGAATGGCTGCGCCACGAGCCGAACCTGGCCGACGCCGTGGTGGACTGGCACACGCCCCTGACTTCTGTCATCGCCGAATGGCACAAAGTGGACCCGCAATGGTCCAGCGGCGACGGCATTCATCCCGTTCCCGCGATTCACTGGCTCATGGCCGGGCTCATCGCCGAGGCGCTCGGTGTTCCCGACACCGTCGCCGATCTCCAGCCCGGCGAACCGGATGAGCAGGGCGGCTGGACGTTCAGCTTTTCTGCCGCTCCGCCGGTGGCACCGCCGCAGGACACGCCGGACGGATTCTTCGTTGCCGGAGGATTTCAATCGACCGCGAACCGTTTTCTCCTCACGATTCCCAACGCGCCCTGCGCCGCGATGCGTTTGAAAAGCGGCGACCGCCTGCTCGGCATCGTGAACCGTGAGCAACTCGCCCGCGGTCTCGATCTGACAAAGTATCCTGCGATGTCGCTCAATCGCGATGCTGCCGCCGCGCTGCCGCTCGCCCTGGAGCGTCACCGCATTCTTTCCGCGGCATGGCGCGAGCACATCGGCCACACGCGCCCCGACACGGACCGAAAAGCCCTGCCATTGGAGGAAGCCAAAGCCGCCGCTGCGAAGATCGAGGAAAAACTCAACGCACTCCTCCACGTCCGCGGGGAAACGCTGCGTCTCGAACCGCTGGTGCGGCGACGTGTCGCGGAGTGAGCACGCGGCAAGCCCCATGCTGTGGATTCACCCGCCGGAGACGGCAGGGATGCACGCCACCCGGCGCCGCGCTGAGTGCCAGAAGCGCGGTCGGGTCCGTGCGGCGATGGAGAAACCCGGCTTTCAACACGGACAGAACGAGGCCAGAAATTTAGATTGCCTGGAGGGCATCGCCCCCGGCTGTGAGGCACCGCTCCGCCGGAGCTGGCTGGAGCCGATGGCAGCATCATCATCCGATTCCCGCACAGAACGGCTCAGTTCGCGCGCGGGGCCGAGTGCAGGATGACGGTGAACTTCATCCGGTGCGTTTCACCCTGCTTCACTTCGACGCGGCCCGGCGCGCCCTGTTTCATGGCCGCACGGCCAAAGGGATTCGCCACAAACACGCCGTAATCGCGATTGTGCCACCAGCAGGGGCGGAAGTTGGCAGGATCAGGGATGATCTTCACGCCGGTGCGCACGCCGTTCACCGTGCCGGAGTAGTCGCACCAGTCCGCAAGCTGTCCCCAGGTGGCTTTGGCGGTCGTCGCGCCGGTGCTGCTGGTGATGAGGCCGCCGTTCTTCTCCGTGAGCGGCGTCGCCATGCGCACCCCGAGGCCCATTTCCTCCTGATCGCCAAAGTAGAATCCGTCCACCCGCGGTGTGATGGCGGCGGCCCATGTCAGGCGAAATTCGCCGGGCAGGGGAGTCAGGGTGAAATCGCACGCCATGTCCGCGAGCGCGCTGCCATCCGCGCGGTGCATGGTGCTGAGTGTGGCAAAGTGCAGGCTGCCTTCCTTCCATTCCGGCGCGGCGGTGAACCGCTGGTGTTTGATGGCGGCTTTGTTGCGCCAGAAATCCTCCCCGCTGACATCGCCGAACGCCAGCCACACTCCGGGATGCATCTCCGCGTGGTCCACGGCATCCACGCCGGGAACCGGCGGCCAGGTGCGAGTGACCGGACTGCCACCCGGCGCGCGGAGATTCGCGAAGAACGGGCGGAGGGTTTTCTCATTGGAAAAGACATACTCACCCACTGGCTTCGCGCCTTGATGGATGAGGATGCGGTCGGGCTTCTGTTCGACGGTTAGGGGTGTATCATGGGAAGAATGAGAGGGATGGGATTCGGCGGCCCCATTCCTCCCATCAGTCCCAGCCTTCCCGCTCCGCAGTCCCAGCAGCCACGCGGTAATGTCCGCCGTATCCTGCGCGTCCAGCAGCGCGCCCTGCGGAGGCATGGGAGAAACCGGCAGCGTCTCGTGCTTTGTGATGTCTTTCTCTAAAATCTCCACCGTCTGCCCGCCGGCCATGCCCAGTTTCAGCGTCCTGCCGGTGGCCAGCAGCACACCCTGATAACTTTGTCCGACGGCTTCCACATAATGCGTGGCAAAGCCCTCGGTGATGACCGCGCTCGGCTCCAGCATCGCCTGCACGATGAACTTCGCCTCCATGCGATCGCCGAGATTTGTCAGGTCAGGACCGAGATTCACCCCGCGTGCGCCCACGCGATGACACGCGGCGCAGCCGGCATTGTGAAAAAAGAGCGCCTCGCCGCGCTTCGCGTCAGCTTTCGTCAAGGCGGCCATCACTCCGTCCGTCGTCGTTGGCTTTGTCAGGGCCGCGAGCGGCTTCGGCTGGAGCACGACAAAGTAATGCGCTTTCCCGCCGCGGATCGGACCCGCAAGATTGCCGCCGAGCGTGACTCTGCCTGCCGGAAACTCCTTCGACCAAAGGTGGAAGGTCGTGTCGCTCGTCGTCACCGTAAGGTCGGTGTCCGCGAAGCCCTGCATCCACGCCGGGCGCTCTTTGATGCGCGTGTCGTGCGCGATGCTGACCGTGCAGGGCAGCGCGAGGTCGAATGTCAGGAACGACTGCCCGCGGCTGCCATCGTCTTCGTTCGCTGTGCGGATGATCTGCGCGCCGTCGAGCAGTGCCGGCACTTGCTTGAAGACGAACGGCCGGTCCGTGTAGCTCGGCTGTCCCGCTTGGAGCAATCCCGCGGCATAAGCCCGGCCGCTTTCCGCTGTGAGGTTATTTGCCAGCGGAAAATCCGGGGCGTCCTTCGCGACCGCGGGAACCGCGGGGGGCTTTTTTCCAAGCCCCGGCAACGCCACGGAAACCACGCGCGCGTCGCTGTCCTTCGTCAGCGGCTCCAGTTCCTCCGGCTTCATCGCGCCGAGATCCAGCAGCCCCAGCAAGGCCGCGCAGCGCACGCCGCCGCGTTCATCTTTGAGCAGCGGGCGTAGCGCCGATTCACCGCCAAGGTCCCGCATCGCTCGCCATGTGGCGTAGAAAACGATGCGGTCCGTTTCTTTTGCGGATAGTTTGAGCAATTGCCGCAGGAATGCTCGCGCGTGTGCCTGATGAATGGCCTGTACTGCCGCGAGCCTGATGCGAGGCTCCCCGGATTCCAGTGCCGCAACAAACGCATCCATCGCCCGCGGGGTATCCACCGGCGTCACAAGGCTTGGCTCCCGGACGAATCCATCAAAATGTGCGCCCAGAATTCGCAGCGCGATAACTCGCATCGAGAGCGATTCGGATACATCGCCTGCGGCACGCAGGAATTCGCCCGGCTCCGTTCCAGGTGTCCACCATGCCCAGGTTGCCTGAACTTCACTCATTTCTGAAGTCCTCCGCGCGCCGACTGTCCTTGCAGCCAGTTTTGAGTTCTTGCGATACAGTTCCTCCTGCGCATTGACGCGCCGCACCGGCAGCAGGCTGTCGAATTCACCAAGCAACTCATCCACGCTCATGTCAGCCAGCTTCTTATCCGGCAGCGGCGGCAGCGGCTTCATGCCTTTCGGCGCGATGCGGAAAATACGGCCTTCATTCGTCATGTTGCCGGCTGCATCGCGTTCTACGCCATAGCCACGACCCCAGCCGGTAATATAAAGCGCGCCATCCGCGCCAAAGGCCATGTCCACCGGGCGGAAGAGCGCGTTCTTCCCCACGATGAAATCTTCAAGCCTTCCGTCCTTTGGCTGCATCAGCGCGCCCTGCCATTCGGGGCGGTAAAGATAGGTTTTCTTGAGCAGCCAATCGTTGATGAGAAACACGCCGCGAAACTTTTCGGGCCAGTTAGGGGCATCCGCAAAGATCACGCCGGTGGCGCTGCCTTGAAAAGTCGGCCCGCTCACCGGCACGGTCGGCAGATGATTTTCGCCTGTCCAGTCGGCACTCCACGCATGGCCCCAGCCAAACTCCGCACCGTAGAACGGCATGAGGATGCGGTCTCCCTCGTTCTGGTCCTGGTCCACCGCCAGCCAGTTGAAGTCGTGATCGAAGGCGAGGCCGTAGGGATTTCGGCAGCCGCGGGCGACGATCTCCAGATTCCTGCCCATGTCATCGCAGCGCAGAATGCCGCCCATGCGACCCCAGTCGTCGTCAGGGTCCTGGTAGGTGCTCTTATAAGTCGCCGCGGTGAAGGTTTTCGGCTCCGGAAAGTCCGGCGCATCCGGCGGGCCGGGCACGCCCCAGAGTTCACGAAATGGCTTTGGCGCGACGCGGTCCGGCTCATCCTTTTTCCAGTCCTTGATGGCCACGCCTTTGCTGTTCCCCTTGGTCATGTAGAGCTTGCCGTCGGGAGCCCATACCAGGCCGTGGATGCCGTGCTCGATGTTTCCGAGATCGGTGAAAACGCGCACGTATTCGTCCGCGACATCGTCGCCGTTCGTGTCGCGCACGACAGTGAGATCCGGCGCATTCGCGACCCACAGATCGCGACCGCGCCACGCGAGGCCCTGGATGCAGTTAAAGCCCGTGGCGAAGGTGTGCGTCGCATCCGCCGTGCCGTCGCCATCTTTGTCCTGCACGATCACGATGCTGTCCGGCGGCGTCTCCGGTGTGGGCCGGCGATACTGCGGCCCATGACTCACGAACAATCGCCCGCGTTCATCGAACGCGAGCGAACAGACATTCCGCACCAGCGGCTCTTTGGCATAAACGCTGATCTCAAACTCCGGCGGCACCTCCGGCAGCGCGGAGAGATCGGAATCGCGATCCTCGAAATTCGCGGCCGAAGCCGCCGGCCCAGCTATTGTCAGGAGCAGGAAAGCAGAGCGGCGGAGTGACATGGCGGATCAGTTCACCGCGCGCATGGGGCAGCCCGCGGCCCGCCGCAACGGGGAGTTGCCCGCGTGCCGCAGCCGGAATTGTTTCGGCGTGGTGCCCATGCGTCTGCGGAAGTGGTGCGTGAAGGCGCTTTGATCGCAAAACCCGTGGGCCAGCGCGATGCCGGCGATGTCGTCGCGCGTCAGGACGAGCGCCTCCGCGGCTTTTTGAATGCGCACGCGCAGCGTGAGTTCGTAGGGCGAGATGCCGAACGCCTCGTTGATCTTGCGGTTCAGCGTGCGCCCGGAAACGGCGAGGTGCCGCGCCAGTTCCGCCGCGGTGACCGTGCGCCCGCAGTGCCGGCGGAGATATTCCACCGCTTTGTCGGCCTCATGCACCGGCCTCAGTCCCGTGCGTCCCGGGTCGCGCCGCGTGAGGCCCATGAGACCGATGATCCTGCCGTCGCGGCCCCGCAGCGGGATCTTGGTAGTGACACCCCATTCCGGGCTCCCGGCTTCATCGAACCAGATTTCCAGCCGGTCGAGGAGCGGCCTGCCGGTGCGGAAAACCCGGGCGTCATCCGCGGTGTAGGCGTCGGCAAGACGTTTGGGATAAACGTCGTGATCGGTCCGGCCAATGAAGTCGGCCTCGCTGTTCATGCCAAGGCGGCGCAGGATCGTGGAACTGGCGGCGATCATCCGGCCGGCGCGGTCTTTCACGAAGAAATACACGTCCGGCAGATGTTCGAAAATCTCCCGCAGGGCCTGCGGATCAGCCAGGCGGGCGAAAAATTCGCTCTGAAGGCGGTGCGAAGTCATGGCCGGATCACAATAGTTTTTGGCGGCTTTACTCAAGCTGTGGGAAGCCTCAACCTGCATCGTCGGAAACATCCTGCCCTCCTCTTATGAAAACTTCCCTCCGGACGACCGCCTCTCTCTTGATCGCATGGACCGCTGCCTCGCTGCACGCCGCGGACGACATCGTCATCGCCGATTTTGAAGGAGAGAGCTATGCGCCGTGGCAGGTCACCGGCGAAGCCTTCGGTCCCGGCCCAGCGCGCGGACCGCTGCCCGGTCAGATGAATGTGGAGGGCTTCAAAGGCCGCGGGCTGGTGAACTCGTTCTACAAAGGCGACGACAGCACCGGCACCCTCACTTCACCGGAATTCCGCATCCAACGGAAGTTCCTCGCGTTTCTGCTCGGCGGCGGAAAGAGCGACAAGCTCGCGCTGCAACTGCTCGTGGACGGCAAGGTCGTGCGCAGTGCGACGGGGCCGAATGACCAGCAGGGCGGCAGTGAGGCGCTCGCGCAGGAGTCGTGGGAGGTGGCAGAGTTCGCGGGCAAAACGGCAACGCTGCGCATCCTTGACGACGCCAAGGGCGGCTGGGGGCACATCAATGTGGACCACATCGTGCAGACCGACACCAGGCCAAAGGGTTTTGTCGCTAACGTCGAACGACAGATCACGGCGACGGCGCGCTACCTGCACATCCCTGTCAAGAACGGCGCGCCGAAACGCGTGGTCACGCTGTTGGTGGACGGGCAGCGCGTCGTGCGCAATGACATCGAACTCGCCGACGCCGCACCCGACTGGTGGGCGCCGATGGAGGTGAGCGCGTGGAAGGGAAAGTCGCTGACTCTGCGCGTGAACAAGCTGCACGAGGACTCCGCGGCACTGCGCAGCATCGAGCAGAGCGACACGCTCAAGGATGCAGAGAATCTCTACTGCGAGCCGCTGCGCGGTCAGTTTCACTTCTCGCCGCAGCGCGGCTGGAACAATGACCCCAACGGCTGCGTCTTTTACAACGGCGAGTATCACCTCTTTTTCCAGCACAACCCCTACGGCTGGGGCTGGGGCAACATGCACTGGGGCCACGCGGTGAGCAAAGACCTCGTCCACTGGGAGGAACTGGGCGACAAGCTGCTGCCCGACGACATGGGCCCAATGTTCAGCGGCAGCGCCGTGGTGGACTGGAAAAACACGAGCGGCTTCGGCAAGGACGGCAAGCCGCCACTGTTGCTTTTCTACACCGCTGCGGGAAATCCGACGGTGCAGGGCATGGCTTACAGCAACGACGGCCGCACCTTCACCAAATACAGCGGCAATCCTATCCTGAAGGAAATCACTGGCGGAAACCGCGATCCGAAAGTGATCTGGCACGAGCCGACGAAGCGGTGGGTCATGGTGCTCTACGTCGAGTTGAAGGGAAAGCACACTGTCCACTTCTTCACCTCGCCGAATCTCAAAGATTGGGCGCTGGCCAGCATCACCGAGGGCAGCGACCGGGGCGGAAAGTTTCTTTTCGAGTGCCCTGACTTTTTCGAACTGCCCGTGGATGGCGATGCCGCGCAGAAGAAGTGGGTGCTGCTCGGCGCGGACAGCCGGTACGCCCTCGGCAGTTTCGACGGCGCAAAGTTCTCCCCGGAGCACGAGCGCCTGCCCGGCCATCGCGGCAAAGGATTCTACGCCGCGCAGTCGTTCAGCGACGTGCCGGACGGTCGCCGCATTTTTATCGGCTGGTGGCAGACGGAGACGAAAGGCATGCCGTTCAATCAGTCCATGACCGTGCCGCTGGAATTGAAGCTCACGCAAACCAGCGACGGACCGCGCATGACCTTCACCCCGGTGAAGGAACTGGAATCCCTGCGCGCGAAAACGCACCGCTTCGATCCCCTGACACTCAAGCCGGGAGACAGGAATCCGCTCGACGACATCCGCGCAGAACTCGTCGAAGTGCGCGTCGAATTCGAGCCGGGCGACGCGAAAGAAGTGGTCTTCAACATTCGCGACATCATGGTCGAGTACGACTCCGCAAAACAGGAACTGAGCGTCGCCGGCCACCGCGCCCCGGCTCCGCTGCGCGACGGCAAACAGCGCCTCACCATTTACTGCGACCGCACCGGTGCCGAAGTCTTCGCCAGCGACGGCCTCTGCTACGTGCCGATGCCCTACAACACAAAATCGGAAAACACGCGCCTCTTCCTCGAAACCCGCGGCGGCGCGGCGAAAATCACGGCGCTGGAAGTTCATGAGTTGCGCTCCGCATGGACTAAAGACGCCCGTTGATCGACTGCACGGACGCGGGCCGGTGCCAACGGCGGTCCTCCAGGCTTCATTCCGTCCTTCTCCAGCTCCGGCCCCGGCGCTGCCAGGGAGCGGTTTCCGTGGTGGCAGGAGTGTGGGGAGTCGAGGTCGTGCCGCAGGTGCTGCCGGGGGGCATGTCGTCAGGTCGCTGCTGACTTCCACGGTGATGGCGGCACCGGTCCGGTGAAATGAACGCATCGCTACTGCGCTGGCGGTCGTAGCGGTGCTGTGCAGTCTTCGCGAATGAAGCACGAAAACCTCCCGACCTGGAAATCCGCCGCCGCGCTCGCCGCGTGCCTCGCCGTCACGTTCTGCGCGCCGGCGCTTGGCGCGTGGGCGATGCCCGGCGAGTGGTATGCTTCGCTGCGCAAGCCGTCGTGGAATCCGCCCTCATGGATCTTCGGCCCCGTCTGGACCGCTCTTTATATCATGATGGCCGTGGCGGCGTGGCTGGTGTGGCGGCGGGGCGGGCCGCGCCGGGCGCTGGGGCTCTATGGCGTGCAACTCGCGCTCAACGCCGCGTGGACGCCCCTCTTTTTCGGCCTCAAACTGCCCGGCCTCGCCTTCGCCGAAATTCTCCTGCTGCTCGCCGCTGTCATCGTCACCGCGCGGGCGTTCGCCACGGTCTCGCGTCCGGCGGCACTGCTGCTCGTGCCCTACATCGCGTGGGTGGCCTTCGCGTCGTTCCTCAATTTCACCCTGTGGCGGCTCAACGCATGAATCCGGCGGAGTACCGGCAAGTGAACATTTTGACACGAACTTCCGCTTTTCATCCTTCAGCCCTGGAACACGGGCTCCACCCTGTGCCGCCCCGCTTCAATTCCGATGATACTGAATAACCGCCCACGTCCCCGACACCGGCCCCGCCGCTCAGTCCTTCACCGCACTGCAACTCCTTCAGCCGCGCTGCCGCACCATGGATAATCCCTTCTGGCTTTGGGCTGGCTTCAATGTCTTCGTGCTCGCCATGCTGGCGCTGGACCTCGGCGTCTTTCACCGCAAGGCGCACGTCGTCTCCTTCAAGGAATCCATCACATGGACCGTCATCTGGGTTGTGTTGGCGATGCTCTTCAATCTCGGGGTCTGGCACTATATGGGCCGGCAGAAGGCCCTCGAGTTCTTCACCGGGTATGTGATCGAGAAATCTCTGAGCGTGGACAACATCTTTGTCTTCGTGATGCTGTTCAGCTACTTCTCCGTCCCGCCCGTTTATCAGCACCGGGTGCTGTTCTGGGGCATCATCGGCGCGCTCATCATGCGCGCCATCATGATTGCGCTCGGCGCGGCGCTCATCGCGGAGTTCTCATGGGTGATCTATGTCTTCGGAGTCTTTCTTATCCTGACAGGCATCAAGATGATCGTGAAGAAGGAGGAGGCCATTCACCCGGAGCGAACCCGCGTGGTGCGGTGGTTCAAGAAACTCATGCCCGTCACGGACGGTTACCGCGGAGGCAAATTCTTCGTTCGCGAGAACGGGGTGCGCTATGCCACGCCGCTGTTTGTCGTGTTGCTGCTGGTGGAGTTCACCGACCTCATTTTCGCCGTGGACAGCATTCCCGCCATTTTCGCGGTAACGACCGATACCTTCATCGTCTATACCTCGAACGTCTTCGCGATCCTCGGGCTGCGTTCGCTTTATTTCGCTCTGGCCGGAGTGATGGACCGGTTTCACTATCTCAAAATCGGCCTCGGGCTCGTGCTCGCCTTTGTGGGTGTGAAAATGCTTCTCGCGCATTCGCCCTACAAAATCGACACCCTGGTTTCGCTTTGTGTGATACTGGGCATCCTGGCCGCTTCCGTTGTCGCCTCTCTGCTGCGTCCGCGGCATCCGGTGAAGTTTGACGGGCCCGCCGGCCCCGCCTCGCTCCGGAACCCGCCGGACGACGCAGGCAGCCCGCCCCAGCCGTCCGCATGACACTGCTCGAAGCCGTCCAAAACAACCTGCTCTCCCCGGCGGTCCTGTTCTTCATGCTGGGCGTCATTGCGGCGCTGGTGAAGACGGACCTGAAGTTTCCGGAACCGCTTTATGCCGCCCTGACGATTTATCTGCTCATCGCCATCGGGTTCAAAGGAGGGGTTGCCGTGGCGGAGGCGGGTTTGGCAGCCGTATGGCGGCCGGCGCTGGGCGGGCTGGTGATCGGCGCGCTCATTCCTTTGTGGTGTTATCCGGTGCTGCGCTGGGGCAGGGTCTCCGGCGTGGACGCGGCCTCCATCGCGGCGCATTATGGCTCAGTCAGCGCGGTGACGTTCCTCGCGGTGGTGAATTTCCTGCGGGCCTCCGGGGTAAGTTCCGAAGGTTACATGGCCGCGCTGCTCGCGGTGATGGAGTCCCCGGCCATCGTCGTCGGTATCCTGCTCGGACGGCGCGCCATGAGCGCCTCCGGCGCCAAAACGACCTGCGGATTCGGCGCGGTCCTGCACGAAGCGGTGCTCGGGCGCAGTGTCTTTCTTCTGCTCGGGGGATTGCTGGTGGGCTTCCTCACCGGAAAGCGCGGCTACGAGGCTACGGCGCCGTTTTTCGTGGCGCCGTTTCAGGGAATCGTCGCGCTGTTTCTCCTGGAGATGGGCTTCGTCGCCGGGCGTCGCGCCGGGGACCTGCGGGCCACGGGACCGTTTCTCACCGGCTTCGGCATTGTCATGCCCGTGGTAAATGGCGCGGCGGGTGCGCTCGCGGGCACGTGGCTCGGCCTGAGCCTTGGCGGCACGGCGGTTTTTGCCACGCTCGCCGCCAGTGCCAGCTACATCGCAGCCCCCGCCGCCATGCGACTCTCCCTGCCGGACGCCAAACCCGCGCTCTCGCTCGGTGCCGCCCTCGCGGTCACGTTTCCCTTCAACGTCACCCTTGGCATCCCGCTTTATTACGAGATGGCCGAACTCTTTCACCGCCTGTTGCCATGACCCTGCCTGCGCGCACCGCCCCCGACGACTCCACCGGGCCCTGCACATTTCCCGCGCTGCGACAGCTCACGGGGACGAACTGGTTCAGGCATTCCGTCTTTGCTTTCATCCTGCTCGCCGGCGTCATCGTCGGGCTGGAGACCAGCCCGGCCATCATGGCGGAATACGGCCGGCTGATTCTCACTCTCGACAGGCTGATCATGGCCATTTTCACCGTGGAGCTGCTGATCCGCATCGGGTCTTATCTGCCGCGGCCGGGAGCATTTTTCCGCGACCCCTGGAATGTCTTCGACTTCCTCATCGTCGTCGTCTGCCTGCTGCCTGTCGGCGGTCACTTCACCGCGGTGCTGCGTCTCGCGCGCATCCTGCGGCTGCTCCGTGTCGTCTCCGCGCTGCCGCGGCTGCAGTTCCTCGTCTCCGCGCTTTTCAAAAGCCTGCGTTCCATGGGCTACGTCGGTCTGCTCCTGCTGCTGCTCTTTTACATCTACGCAGTGATCGGGGTCTCTCTCTTCGGGGCGCGTGATGCCGCCAGCTTCGGCTCCATTCCGAGGGCTATGCTCACCCTGTTCGCCATCATCACGCTCGAAGGGTGGGTGGACATCATGAACACCCAGTTTGCCGCCGGCGTCAGCGGTGCCGCCGTCGTGATCTACTTCATCTCGTTCATTCTGATCGGCACCATGATCATGCTCAACCTCTTCATCGGCATCATCCTCAACGGCATCAACGAGATGCAGGCGGAGGAGGAAAAGCGCCAGTCCGCCGCCGGCGGCTACGCGGCCATGGAATCGCACCTCAAGGCCCTGCTCGCGGAAGTGGCCAGACTCCGCAGCCGGAACGACGGCCCATGAATACGAAAGTGCTGCTCACGCTGCTCGCCGCGGTGTGCTACCTCCTGCTCCAGGACTTTTGGAACCGGGAGGACGCCACGCCGCTCGTCTTTCGATTTCTTCCCGCCGGCCTCGCCTGCCATGTCTGCTATTCGCTGTGCGCCGCCGGTATCCTGGCGCTGCTTGTCAAATTCGCATGGCCGGTGAATGCCGCACCGGATTCCTCTGAAAGTCCAGGCGCCGGGAAGGAAAGGCCATGATACCCGCGATCGTCGTTATTTTCTGTCTGACCATCGTGGTCTACGTCGGCATCTTCGCCTTCCGGCGCCGGCAGGGCACCAGTGAGGATTTCTTTCTTGCCGGACGCTCGCTCGGGCCGTGGGTCTTCCTGCTCACGGTCTTCGGCACGAACATGACCGCCTGCGCCATTCCCGGCAGCAGCGGGCTTGCCTGTCAGCGCGGCATCGGGGTCTACGGACTGATGGCGTCGTCGTCCGGCCTCCTCATTCCGCTCTGTCTGCTGTTCATCGGCATCAGGCTCTGGAGCATCGGGAAAAAGCACGGCCACATGTCGCAGGTGCAGTATTTCCGGAACCGCCGGGAATGCGGCGGCGCCGGCACCTTCATCTTCGCGCTCACCGCCGTGATGATGATTCCCTGCATCGTCGTCGGCATCATGGGCGGCGGAGAAACGCTGGAGTCGCACAGCGGGGGACTCCTCCCCTACTGGGCCAGCGGAGGAATCGCGGCGCTCGTCGTCATGGGCTGCGTTTATATCGGCGGCATGCGCAGCGTGGCGAGGGTGAATGCTCTTCAGACCACCATGTTCCTGCTCTTTGGAACCATCGCTTTTGTTCTCATCGCCAGAAACCTCGGCGGCTTTGACAGGGTCGTTCATGAAATGATGGCCGACCCAAAGCAGGCGCCCCTGCTCACGCGCCCGCGCATCAGTCCGGAGGAATTCTTCAGCTACACTTTTATTCCGCTGTCCGCGATTATGTTTCCGCACATGGCCATCAGGTGCATGACGGCGAAGGAGGTGACTTCGTTCCGCAAGACCGTGGTCTGGTATCCCGTGTGCATCATGCTCATCTGGCTCCCGGGCGTGTTCCCCGGCGTGGTCGCGGGGAACCAGTTCCCCGGTCTGGGGCCCGGGCAATGTGACGGCGTGCTGCTGCGGATGCTTTCGGAGAACACCCACATCATCCTTGCCGGGGCGCTGGGCGCCGCGATCATGGGGTGTGTCAAGACGACCGATTCGCAAACCATGGCGCTGAGCACCATGTTCACCACCGATGTCGTTACCCACTAAGCAGACCATCACCAACTACTTCCCCGCAAGGACATGACTCTGCATCCCAAAAAACTCATCACCATCGTGTGTGAAGCCATCGCCCGCGAGACTCTCGTGGCCCTGCTGCGCGACTGCGGCGCCAAAGGCTACACCGTCAGCGCTGTCGAAGGCTGGGGCGCCAAAGGCAGCCGCTTTGCCGACATTCCGGAGGATGCGAATATCGAACTGAAAACCATCGTGGGCCCCGAACGTGCCCACCGCATTCTCGAACGCCTCAGCACCGAGGTCATGCCGCGTTTCGCCACGGTCGCCTGCGTCGCCGATGTGCAGGTGCTGCGCGCGGATAAATTCTGAGTTCTGGCAAGGAAGCGGGCGTTGCGACCGCTCACGCTGCGCGCGGGAGGATCGGCGGGATGCCGGAATCCGTGAGGGGCAGGATTGCCATCGCTCCATTCTGCGTTCACGGGTTGCGTTCCACACGGGCGGGAAGGTAAAAGGACCGGAAAATAATCCGCTCATGCCCTCCCGCCTGTTCTTCTGGTCACTCGTCTCCGCGCTGGCGGGGTTTCTCTTCGGATTCGACACCGTCGTCATCTCCGGCGCGGAGCAAAAGATCCAGTCGCTGTGGAACCTCTCCGGCCACATGCACGGACTGGCGATGGCGGCGGCGCTTTACGGCACGGTGCTCGGCTCGCTGATCGGGGCGTGGCCGACCGACCGGTGGGGCCGCAAGCGCACGCTCATCTGGATCGGTGTGCTCTACTTTGTCAGTGCTGTGTGGTCGGGACTGGCGCCGGACGTGTGGTCGCTCATCATCGCGCGGTTTATCGGCGGACTGGGCGTGGGCATTTCGACGGTCGCCGCGCCGCTCTACATTTCGGAAATCTCTCCGCCGGACCGCCGCGGGCGGCTCACCGGGATGTTCCAGTTCAATATCGTCTTCGGCATTCTCGTGGCGTTTCTGTCCAACTGGCTGCTGGGCAAAACCGGCGACAACTCCTGGCGCCTGATGCTCGGTGTCGAAGCCGTGCCGGCGCTGATTTACACGCTGCTGTGTTTTCGTCTGCCGGAAAGCCCGCGCTGGCTCATCGCCCGCGGACGCCGCGGGGAGGGCGAACAGGTGCTGCGGCTCGTCATGCCGGAAGCCGCGCCGGCGGAGATCGCGAGAACCGCCGGCGACATCGCCGCTGCCTCACAACAGGCCTCGTCCGCAGACGCCGCCGGATTCTGGAGCCGCCGGCTGCGCGTGCCCATTCTCCTGGCGTTTCTTATCGCTGCCTTCAATCAATTGTCAGGCATCAACGTCATCCTCTACTTCGCGCCGCGCCTGCTCGGTCTCGCGGGCATCGGCAATCCGCTCCTGGCTTCCGTCTGCATCGGAGTGGTGAATCTGATTTTCACCTTCGCCGGCCTGTGGCTCATCGACCGGCTCGGGCGCAAAACCCTGCTGACCATCGGATCGCTCGGCTACATCGTCTCGCTTGGCGTCTGCGCGTGGGCGTTTCTGAGCTTTGGCGAATTTAAAACCGTTTCCAAATCCATCGACCTCGCCGAAGCCGCCGGGCGCGTCGTGAAGATCGAGGCCGGGGAATTGAAACTGCTGCCGGAGGATGTGGCGGATGCGCGCAAGGCCTACGACAAAGCCCTCACGGTCTATGCCGAAACCACCGCCTCTCTGCCGGATGCCGCCATTCCGTCAGGCGCAGCGCCCGCCGCCGTGAAAGAGGCTGCGGAAAAGACGAAGGCCGCCGCGGCGGAGGCCCTCGGCGGCAGGAGTCTGATCGTGCTCATTTGCCTCCTCCTCTTTATCGCCGCCCACGCCATCGGTCAGGGCGCCGTCATCTGGGTGTTCATTTCGGAAATCTTCCCCAACCGCTATCGCGCGCCAGGCCAGTCGCTCGGCAGCGCGACGCACTGGGTTTTTGCCGCGGTGCTCACGCAGTTGTTTCCCATCGCCATCGCCAGGTTCGAGGCCGGCTGGCACTTCGCCTTCTTCTGCGGCATGATGGTCCTGCAGCTCCTCTGGGTGAAGCTGATGGTCGTGGAAACCAAAGGCGTCCCCCTGGAGGAAGTGCAGCGGAAGCTGCACGCTTCCGCATCGATTTAAGAAGCGTCACTGGGAGTGGCGGGCTGAGGCCGCCATATAAAAACGAACGCGCAGCGCACATCTTTAAGTGGCCTGCGGCGCTTCTGTAAATGGCGGCTGTAACCCGCCACTCCCAGTGGCTCGAATTCGCTGCGGGCAGCACGGAGCGCGAAGTTGCACTTCGCCGGGGCTCGCCAGTTGGGGCGAAGTGCAACTTCGCGTTCCGTGCCTGTAACCTTCCGCCGCGGACGGTGTTCCGGGTGGAGGAAGACTTGCTCTCCGGCGGGCGGTCTTCGTAATCCGCCCCGGACTCCACTCCTCTTCATCATGCCCCGTGTCTGCACTCACTGTCAGGCGCCGCTTCCCGCGCGCTCCACCGGAGCCGTTTGCCCCGCATGCCTGATGGCGGAGGCGCTGGCCACAGCGGAGGAGGCCCCGACCGGAGCGGAGGACCTCACCGTGCCGTGGCCGGCGGAGTCGTCAGGGGCTGACATCTCCGGCCCGGACCCGCTGGAGGGGACCTCGATTGGCCCGGAGGATCGCTACAAGATTCTCCAGCGGATCGGTGAGGGCGGATTCGGCACCGTGTTCATGGCGGAGCAAACCTCGCCGGTGCGGCGGCGCGTGGCGGTCAAGATCCTCAAGGCCGGCATGGATACGCGCCAGGTGGTGGCGCGCTTCGAGGCCGAGCGTCAGGCGCTGGCGCTCATGGATCATCCGAATATCGCACGCGTGTTCGACGGCGGAGAAACCGCGCAGGGCCGGCCGTTCTTCGTCATGGAACTGGTCCGCGGCACGCCGATCACCGCGTTCTGCGACCGCGAGAAACTCGACACCCGGGCCCGGCTCCGCCTCTTCATTCAGGTCTGCCGCGCGGTGCAGCACGCGCATCAAAAAGGAATCATTCACCGCGACCTCAAGCCCGGCAATGTGCTCGTCACCGTGCAGGAAGGCAGCGAGCCGGTTCCCAAGGTCATCGATTTCGGCGTCGCCAAGGCTCTGGAGACGAGCCTCACGGACAAGACGCTCTTCACGCGCTTCGAGCAGATGATCGGCACGCCCGCCTACATGAGCCCGGAACAGGCCGGCACCGATGCCGCCGCCACGGACATCGACACCCGCGCGGACATATACGCCCTCGGCGTGCTGCTCTACGAACTGCTCACCGGCACCACCCCGCTCGCGGCGGACACCCTCCAGCGCGCCGCCTTCGACGAAGTCCGCCGCATCCTGCGCGATGAGGAGGCCCCGCGTCCCAGCGCCCGTCTCTCCAGCCTCGGACAGTCGCGCCGCCTCACCATCGCCCGCCAGCGCGCCACGGAAGCTGCCGGCCTCGACCGCCAACTCCGCGGCGACCTCGACTGGATCGTCATGAAGGCGATCGAAAAAGACCGCCGCCGCCGCTACGAAACCGCCAACGGCCTCGCCACGGACGTCGAGCGCTTCCTGAACGACGACCCCATCGAAGCCCGCCCACCCTCGACTGCTTATCGTCTGCAAAAACTCGCGCGCCGCCACCGGCGGGCCCTCGGTATGGCCGCAGCCATCGCCCTGCTGCTGGTGGCCGGCATTATCTCCAGCACATGGCAGGCGGTGCGCGCCACCGCGGAGAAGAACCGCGCCAATGAAGCCGAAGCCCTCGCGACTCGAAGGCAGGAGGAAGCCACGGCGATCTCGGAGTTTCTCACCGGTGTGTTCGACAAAGCCCGCCCGGGCGAAGCGGAGGGAGGCCGCAATGTCAGCGTCGCCGAAGTGCTTAAAATCGCCGAGAAGGATCTTGCGGCGGATACAAAATTCCCGCCGGAACGCCGAGCCATTCTGCAAACGACGGTCGGGCGGGTTTACCGAAGTCTCGGCCTCTATAATGATGCCATTGCGCTGCAGGAGGGGATTGTCCGTTATTACCAAAAAACTCACGGCCCGGAACATCTGAACACCATCACGTCCATGTACGATCTGGCGTATTCGTGCGCTGCCCTGGGCGGCCGCGAGGAAGAAGCGTTAGCCCTGTTCGAGAAGATTTATCCACTCCGCCGCCAGATTCTGGGCCCGGAGCACCCTGATACGCTCTTGTCTATGAGACGACTGGCCGATTCCTACGCCAGTGCCAGGCGATACAGCGAGGCGCTGGCGATGCGGGAAGAGAACCATGCGTTGAGTCGCAGAGTCTTCGGTCTGGAACACCTCGAAACGACCAAAACCATGGCCAATCTGGCCCTTAGCTACCTCACCGTTAGCCGGCGGGAAGAGGCGGTGGCTTTGCAAGAGGAAGTGCTTACCCTGCGCCGCAAGCTGCTGGGTCCGAAACACCCGGAGACGCTGAAAGCTGTAAGTTGGCTAGCCACAGCTTACATGATTGTCGGGCGCGTCGATGACGGCTTGACATTGCAAGACGAGAGTCTGTCACTGTGTCAGGAATTGCTTGGTCCGCAGCATCCGGATACACATCGGGCCATGTATGATTTGGGTTATTCCCTATTCTGGATCGGCCAACGAGATCGGGGTCTCACATTGACCGAAGAAGCCCTTGCATTGCGGCGCGGATCTCTCGGCGACGACCACCAGGCTACCTTGGCCAGCATGTGTAACCTGGCTCGCATGTATGTGGCCCTCGGACGTTACGAGGAAGCACTCAACCTGTGCAAACGACCGATGGCGCTGTACCGGAGCAGTCACGACACGGAGCTTGCGATCAGAGCACCAGCAGCACGAGCCGCGTTGCTCGATGCATTTTTGGAACGTGGAGAAACGAAGAAAGTCGAAGAACTGATCGGAGTGGCACCCATTGCGGAAGACTCGCCGGCAGCCGTGGCGGTTCTCATCACACCCCATTCCGAGTGGCGCTGGCTGCACCCTGTGGATGAGGTGGATCCAGCAACAACTGATCCCGATTTCCACAGCACGTTCTGTACGCGTGACTTCGATGACTCGGGATGGAGCACGGGCACCGACAGCGAAGGCCCGTCCGGCGGTTTCGGTTATGGCGACGAGGGCTTCGCCGGGGTCGACATCGGCAAGCACGGGAACGGATCTGCCGGGAGAACCGCCTTCTTCCGCCACCGGTTCACTACGGATCGCGAGGTGAGCCAACTCGAACTGCGCTGCCGCCGCGACGACGGGATCATCGTGTACATCGATGGCCGGGAGGTGATTCGGAACAACGTGAGCGACGGACCACCTTCCTGGCGATTGCCTGCCCAATGGACTGTTTCAGGGGTTGAAGAATCCACGGTGTTTCGGTTTCCGCTGGGCGATTTCGTGCTCCCGGCGGGGGAGCACGTGCTCGCCATTTCTCTGCACAATACCGAGGTTCAGAGTTCCGACCTCTGCATCGGCGCGATCAGTCTGGTGAAAGCGGAGTGATCCGCTGTGCCAGTGGTCGGCCAGCGGATACGCAGCGCGTACCCTGATTCGCGGTCAGCCGGGGCGAAACGGCTGGTGATCGCCGTAACGCAGCGCCTCAGGCCTGCCGTTCCGCAGGGCTTCCAGCCTGCCGCATTGGATTCGATGCAGGCGGGACGCACTGCGGAACGGCAGCCGGGACGGGCTGCGTTACGCCTTCGGGCGTGCCGGACGATGGCAGTCTTTGCCGGCAGGCTGGCCGTGTTGGCTCCTACAGCGGGCGACACGGGCAGGCTGCGCCATGCCCGCTTTGCGTCTGCAAAAACCGGTAGGGACGAGCTGTGCTCGTCCGACTTCCGCGGGGGCGATTGCTCTGTAGTCGGGCACGCCACGCTCTGCGCCTCCCGGCATTCGCCGCGGCCAAAAAATGGGACGCGCGCAGCGCATCCCTACCCGTTCTCAGGGCACAAGGTGCCGGCATCCGGGCCGGGGAATATTTTCAGAATCATCCCGCGGGCCTGTAACCATTTCCGGCAAGCGGTGTTCGGGAGGTGGCGGGATGCTTCGTCCTGCGCCGCAACCCGGCTCCGTCCGGACCTCCATAACACTCAACCCAGTATTATCCATGAATCCAAAATCATTCCCGTCCCCCCGTCGCGCCGGTATCGGTGCTGTCACGTCCCTGACACCGGCGCTGCTCATGCTCGCGCTTTGCTGCGGCCGGGTTCACAGCGCCAAACCGGGCAGTGGCGGCGGCGGCGGCACCGTGACGGAACTGCCGGTGCCTCCGGTGGTCGCCGCGCCTGTTTCCTACCAAATCACGCAACTGCTCTGGGAAAACGCCGTTGAGGCCGCTGACCCGGAGTTCCAGGGCATCTACATCAACGGCGTCAACAGCCGGGGACTGGTGACGGGTCACGTCAAACGTGCGCCGGCGGTGCCGGACACGCCGGGCGAGCGGCGCGGCACTCTCAACATCGGTTCCGCCGGGGAGGCCACGGACACCATGGTGGACCTCAATGCGCTGTTTGCCGACGCCCTCGCGCAGTTGAATGCCCGGCGCGTGCTGCAGAATCCGGCGGAGGAGCCGTGGCGGATTGCCTATGGCCGCAGGATCAACGAGGCAGGGCAGATCGCCTGCCAGCTTCTTCCGCAAAGTGCGGCACGCTCCTACGGAACCGGAGAGGGCGGGACGCCCGTGCCCTCGCTCAATGTCGTGGCTCATCTCGCTACCGGGACGTTGATCGAAGTGGACCCGAACAACACCAGCCCGGACCAGGAGATTATGGAGATGAATGAGAACGGGGACCTGCTGGTGATGGACTACAACGGGACCGCGTGGGGCATGAAGCTCTTCGTATTCCACGCCGCCAGCGGCACCTATGTGAATCAGACCGCGGCGCTGCCCGCTTCGGTCAACCAGCAGAGCTTCAACACTTCTCTGCAGGTTTCCTACGCCACGGAAGTGTTTGGCAGATCCCGCTCCGTGACCGACCGGCTGTTCCGGCGCACGCCTGGCGTGTCTCCCGATGTCCTGCTTTGGGAGAACGCGGGCAAGGACTACGATTACTTCTATTGGGAACCCCTTGGCGTCGCAGAAAGCGGTTCGGTTTACGCTGCGAAGAGCTACCGTCCTTCCACAGGGGTGCGGATCACTACTCCCTATCATGTCATCAGTCCGACACAGCGGCGGCCGTTGACGACCGGGACAGCCAACGGGCTGCATGCGGGGGATCAGCCCAAGCCCGAGCTGTCCCGCGCCGCGCTCGCCGGTGAGGAGGAGATCGCTTTCAGTGACGAGGGAGCATCCGGTCCGGAACTGCAAATGTATAAGCCGAAGTTCGGTGCGCGGTTCAAGCTCCCTGCCATGCCTCCACTTCCCGGCGGAGGCACACGAATTCTGAGCAATTTGTCCATCAGTCCTCCGCACAACCGAACGGGCAGCACGGCGGTTTATACCAGTGGCACCTACACCGGTCCTTACTTCGGAGGATATATCGCGATTACAGAGAGACCTGCGGACAGCGCGCCGGGACCGGATTGCGTCAGCTACCTGCTGACTCCTGCCGGAGCCACTCCGCCCGGGATTCCCTGAGCGCTGCGCAAGAAAGGGTGGCAGCGCCAACCCATCCGCGCCCAGGCAGGCTGAATCGTGCCTGCCGGGGGCAGGGGGCCCCGCGGCCATCGATCACCCGTTCCATCCACCACTCACTCAAACAAGACCATGCAACAGACCACAAATCACACTGACTATTTCCGAACCCTTGTCGCCCGGGGCGGCCCGCAGCAGGCGGACTATTCGGAGTTCGACCGCCGGGTGCGGGAGATTCACGAGGCGGTGCAGGACGGAAGGCTGCCGGGTTCGGAACTGGAATCGATGCGGCAGGCATTCGGGGCTTCGTTTTCGCCGGCGACGATGCAGGGCTTTGCGTTCTGCAAGCCGCACGGTTACGCCGGGGACTACGAGATCATTGACCGCATTTACCAGCGCTACGTCTGCCCCGAGCCGCAACTGGCCGCATGGGATCACTACTGGCAGGAGCACGCGGCGGCGCATGCCGTGAGGAATCGCAAGAGCTACTTCCACGGCCTGCTCGACCGGCACTCGCGCCGGTGTCCGGCCCTCCGGGTTCTCAAGATCGCCAGCGGGCCGGGGCGCTCCATGTTTGAGTGGATGCGTTCGAACCCTGACGCGAATGTCCGCTTCGAGTGTGTGGAGCTTGACCCGCTGGCCATCAGCTATGCGGCGCGGCTGAATCACGACTACCTCGACCGCGTGACTTTCGTTCAGAAGAACGCGCTGCGCTACCGTCCGGATTCCGAATACGATCTGATCTGGGCCGCGGGCATATTCGATTACTTCAACGACCGGATCTTCCAGAACCTGCTGCAGCGCCTGCTTCCCGCTGTCAGGAAAGGCGGGGAACTCGTGGTCGGAAATTTTGCCGACACCAATCCGAGCCGGCCCTACATGGAACTGTTCGACTGGGTGCTGCATCACCGCAGTGCCGGGGAACTGCGGGGGCTTGCGGAGCAGTGCGGAGCAGCGCCGGAGCGCATTCGTGTGGGCTGCGAGCCCTCCGGCGTAAATCTGTTTCTTCACGTGGCCGCCGCGTGAGGGCCGCCGCGGTTTTCGGAAAGGCAGGGCGGGGCACTGGTTTGCGCCGAAATGAATGCCCCGCCAATCCGAAGTCCGGCCGACGCGCCGCAAGCCGTAGCAAGGCCGTCCCGGCCCTGGGCATGAATCAGGAATCGCCCCGGGGTAGCCTCACATCATTCCTACGAGATCATGGCTCCCCGGATCGGAGAACACTTGCCGCGGATTGTCAGCACAAATCAGTTCGCCCAATCGGATGGTGACGACAAGGCCGGGACGGCCTTGCTACGGTGCCTCGCGACCGGGGGGCGTTCTCCAATGCGGCATGATTTGTCTTTCACCGCTATTCCTCAATCCCGCGATTCACTGCTTCCCCGGTCGCGCGTTCTCCGCAATATCTCCAACGCATCCTGACGTTGATCATGAATACCGAATCCCAGTTTCCCGCCACCCGCTGGAGTGTCGTGCTCCAGGCCGGCGATATGGATTCAGAAGTCCGTGCGCGGGCGCTGGAGGAGATCTGCCGGGCCTACTGGATGCCGGTTTATGCGTATGCGCGCGGTCAGGGGGTGAGTCCGCAGGATGCGGAGGATCTGACGCAGGAAGTTCTGGCAGGGCTGCTGGACGCGGGGGCGTTTGCCAGTGTCGCGCCGGAGAAGGGGCAGTTGCGAACCTTTCTGCGGGTGGTGACAAAAAACACCCTGCGCAACGACTGGAAAAAAAGCCGCCGGATCAAGCGCGGCGGTGGAGTGAAGATGCTTTCGCTCGATCACGCAGCAGCCGAGGCGTCGTGGGAGCTGGAGGCGGTGGATGGAGAATCTCCCGACCGCATCTTCGACCGGCACTGGGGAATCAGTCTGCTGCAGCGAACGATGGAACGGCTGGAGGCGGCCTACGCGCGGGAAAAGAAACAGCCGGTGTTCGCCGCACTCCGGGATGTGCTGGGCCGCGGCAGCGGACCGCGCTATCAGGACCTCGCGGCGGAGTTGGGCATGACCGAAGGCGCGGTTAAAGTCGCCGTGCACCGCCTGCGGCAGCGCTATCGCGCACTGCTGCGGGAGGAAATCGCGCGGACCCTCGACGACGACAGCGAGGAGGCGGTGGAGGCGGAGATCCGCCATCTCTTTGGAGTGTTTTCGGGCTGATGCGGAAGTGCGGGGAAGAGCGGGCGCAGCAGGAGCAGGTTCTTTCAGAACGTGCCCGGATTGACACGATTATGGGATGGACCGCGGCGGAGGGAAGGCACACCCTCCGCGGCAATGAAACTCGTTCCCCTCCGCCTTGCCGTTACCGTTCTTTTCACCGCCCGCGCCTGCGCCGATTCGGTCGTCGTCTTCAATGAAATCCACTACCACCCCGACAGCCAGGAAGCGCAGCGGGAATACCTCGAACTGCACAACCAGATGGCCGTGGATGTGGACATGTCAGGCTGGGAGATCACGGGGGGCGTGAACTACACCTTTCCGGCGGGCACGGTGATTCCGGGGCGGGGTTATCTGGTGGTGGCGCTGAATCCGGCGGGTGTGCAGGCGGCCTACGGCGCGGGCACGGTGCTGGGGCCGTGGACGGGGCGGCTTTCCAACAGCGGCGAGGCGCTTCGGCTGCGCGACAACAGCAACCGGATCATGGATGAGCTGGAATACGGCACGGACAACAAGTGGCCGGCGGGAGCAGACGGCGCAGGGCCCTCGCTGGTGAAGTCGAATCCCAACGCCGCGAGCGAAGACGCGGCGAACTGGACCACGAGCTGGCAACATGGCGGTACGCCGGGAGCGGCGAATTTTCCGGACGCGGGCGCCCCGTTCGTGCCGCCGACCGGACTGGTTTCGTTCTGGAGAATGGACGAAGCCGGCGGCGCCACCCTCACCGATGCCGCGGGCGGCAATACGGGAACGCTGGCGGCGGGTGCGACGCGGGTGGCCGGCCTCACCGGCAGCGGCGCCTTGAATTTTGACAACACCGCCGCCGCCTCTGTGAATGCCGGCACCGGAGCGAACCTCGCGGTAACGAGTGGCATCACCATCGAGGCCATCATCAAGCCTGCGTGGGACGGCACCGGCACGGATGTGATTTTCGGGCGCAACAATACCACCGTGCCGTCAAGCCTGGCGGCGTATTATGCCTTCGATGAATCCGCCAGCGGCACGGCCGCGGCGGTGGATGCTTTGGGCGGGCCAAACGGCACCTTCATCGGCACGGCGGCGCGCACCGCGGGCGTCAACAGCAGCACCGGCGCGGCGCGATTCAATAACACCGGAACGGACGGCGTAAACATTGGCAGCGGCTTGAGCTTCACCACGGGCCTGACGATTTCCGCATGGATCAGGCCGACATGGAGCGGCGCGAGCGGCAATTACGATGAAATTTTCCGCAAGGAGGATGGCGGGAACCGGATTCTCTTCAGCTTCCAGAATGACAGCTTCAACGGCGGCGCCAGTCCTCCGGTGGCGGCGGGACCGGTGCTTTCGTTTGGCTTGAACACCGCGGGCTACAAGGAACTCGATATGCCGCTCGACGGCGCGAGCGGCCGTCCGACCCTGGCGGCGCTGAAAGACGGCAACTGGCACCATGTGGCGGCGACGTATGATGCGGCAACGGGA
Source organism: uncultured Akkermansia sp. (assembly GCA_964523105.1). Lineage (GTDB taxonomy): Bacteria > Verrucomicrobiota > Verrucomicrobiia > Verrucomicrobiales > V1-33 > V1-33. Next base: position 329,970 of record CAZFZN010000001.1, on the reverse strand, counting down.
ACCAAAGCGATCTGGGTGGACGGCACGCTGCGGCACAGCACGACTCACAGCGGCAATATTGTCAGTGGCGGCGGCACGGCGGCGGTGATCGGGAATGCGAGCACCAGTGGCGGCGAGGCGTTCAGCGGGGACATCGACGACGTCGCGCTGTTCCGCGTGGCGCTGAATACGACGCAGATGGCGGATCTCGCCAGTGGAGCCAAAACGCCGCTGAACGTCCTGCCAGGAGCGGGCGATCCGCCGAAGCTGCTGCTGGCGCTGCGCGATGCCGGTGGCCCCGTGATGACCTTTGGCTTGAACACGGGTGGCACTTATTCCGAATTCGACATGCCGCTCGATGGCGGCGACGGCCGCCCGACGCTTGCGCAACTCACCGATGGTCAGGAGCACCACATCGCGGTGACGTACAGCTCCGCGACCGGCCTCAAATATTTTTACGTGGACGGAACGCCGCGACACAGCGCCACCGCCACCGGCCCGGTCTCTGCAGCCGGCTCGGCTCCGGCCACCATCGGCAATCTCGCACCGGGCGGCGCAGACGCCTTTACGGGAACGATGGATGAAGTCGCTTACTGGAGCCGAGCACTGACAGACACAGAGGTGGCGCAGCACTGGACGAAGGTGCAGAACGGTGCGGATTACTTTGCGGCTCCGTTCACCAGCGCACCGCCGCCCCCGCTGCGCCTCAACGAGGTCGGGGCGCCGGGCAGTTTCTTCATCGAGTTGCAGAACACGGGCGCTTCGCCGCTGGACCTGACAGGATACGTCATCCGCATCACGGGAGCCGGAGGCGGAGTTTATGTGCTGCCCGCGCAGTCCCTCGCGGCGGGCGCGCTGCTGACTCTTACCGCCGCGCAGCTGGGCATCAGTCCGCCGGCAGGGGCGAAAGTATTCATTCTAACCGCCGGCGGCGCACAGCATGTGGACAGCATTGAGCTAAACACCGCGGGCCGTGCGCGCACTGCTTCCGCCACATGGGCCGTGCCTTCCGCGGCCACGGCGGGCGCAGCGAATGCATTCGCCTTCAACGACAGCGTGGTGATTTCCGAAATCATGTATCACCCGCGCGCACTGCCCGGAGCCGCCGCGGTGGTGCTGAACAGCACACCGGTGCCGCTGACGGCATCATGGCGCTACATCGATTCAGACCCCGGCGCGAACTGGAAGGACGCGGGCTATAATGACACCGCATGGGCGGCAGGACAGGGGATGTTCGCCAGCGCCACGGGCGGCGGCGCTTATGCGGCAGCGGTGCTCGCGGATACGCCGCTGGCTTACTGGAAACTTGACGACGCCACCACGAGCATGACCGACTCCAGCGGCAATGGCCGCCACGGCACGGCGACCGCGGGCGTCACGCGCGGCACGGCGGCGCTGGTGAACGACGGCGCGGCCAGCAGGGCCGTGACTCTGAGCGGATCGAACCGCATCACGGTGCAGGGATTTGAAAAGATAGGCCCGGGCGGCTACTCCATCGAGTACTGGGTCCGGGTGGTGACTGCGCCCTCCGGATTCTTCAACCTCGTTGGCGACGGCGAGGCCGGCGGTGACTTCTTCATGATGAACTATCTTACGCCGGGCATGGCCATCCGCCCGCACTATGGTTTTGGCAATACGCCGGTGTCGCTCGATTCCACGGGCACGCTGAGTACGACGCAGACGTACCACATCGTGACGACATGGGACGCGGTGAACGCCGCAAACAACGGAGTGATCTACATCAACGGGGTGCCGGACACGACGGGCGCCATCAGCCGGAATCTGCCGGCGGGGGGGACCACGGGGAACAACATGATCTTCATCGGCTATGACAACCGTGAGCCCGCCAGCGGAAGTTACGTGGTGGATGAAGTCGCGGTGTACAACTATCCGCTGAGCGCCGCCCGCGTGGCGGCGCACTACGCCGCAGGCGCGCTGCCCTCGCCGGTGAGTACACCGCTGACCGCCGGCCCGCCGGCGCATTACTTTCGGACCACTTTCAATTTTGCGGGCAATCCGGCGGGGACGGAACTTTTCCTCAATCTCGCGTGCGACGACGGCGCGGTGGTTTGGCTCAACGGCACGGAGCTGCGCCGCGACAACGTGCCGCCCGCCGAGCGCGCAGGAGCGGTGCTCAGCGGTCCCGTGGCCGTTCCCGCTGCGGCTCTCATCAACGGCACCAATGTCCTCGCCGTGGAGGTGCATCAGGCGACAGGCGGCAACGCCGACGTCTTCATGGGCGCGGAACTGACGGCGCGCGAGACGATCAGCCCGGCGGTCAACTATCGCGAAAGCGACAACACCTGGATCGAACTGCACAACCGGAGTGCATCCCCCGTGGACCTCACCGGCTGGCGGCTCGATGACGGCGCGGACTTTGCGTTTCCCGCCGGCACGAGCCTCGCGGCCGGTGGGCGACTCGTGGTGGCGAATGACCTCACCGCTTTCGCGGCGGCTTATCCCGGCATGACCCCGCTGGGTCCCCTGCTGAACAACCTCTCGCGCAGCGGCGAGCGCATCGTGCTGCGAGACGCGGCCGGCAACGTCGCGGACAGCGTGACCTATTACGACAGCGGGCGATGGCCGTCGGCGGCGGACGGCGGCGGCTCGTCGCTGGAACTGCGCGATGTGCGCAGCGACAATGCAGCGGCGGAGTCGTGGGCCGCGAGTGATGAGAGTGGACGCGCGTCATGGCAGACTTACACCTATCGCGCTACGGCAGCGAGTGATGGCGGGCCGACTAACTTCAATGAATTCGTGCTCGGTCTCCTGGATGAAGGCGAGGTGCTCATTGATGACCTCGTCGTGACCAGCCAGCCCGGCACCGGCAACGCGGCGGTCATCGTGAACGGCGGCGACTTCTCCAGCGGCGCGGCGTCATGGCGCATGCGCGGCACGCATCGCACCAGCGCCATCGTCGCCGAGCCGGGCAATGCGGGGAATCAGGTGCTGCGCGTCACATCGACCGGCGGCACCGATGTGATGCACAACTGCATCGAAATCACGCTGAACGGCAACACGCCCATCGTGGACGGGCGCGAATACGAGATCAGCTTCCGTGCCAAATGGGTGCGCGGCGCGAACCTGCTCAACACGCGTTTCTATTGGAACCGCTGCGCACAAGTGACGCGCCTCAGCGTGCCCGGAGACGGCGGCACGCCCGGTGCGGTGAATTCCCGGAGCGTGGCGAATGCCGGCCCGGCTTTTGCAGATTTGCGTCATGCGCCCGCGGTGCCCGCGGCTGCACAAACCTGCACTGTGAGCGTGGAGGTGAACGATCCCGACGGCGTGACGGGCGCGACGCTGTTCTATTCCATCAACGGCGGGGCCTTCACTTCCCTCGCGATGACCGGCAACGGCGGCACCTGGAGCGCAAGCATTCCCGGACAAACCGCGGGCGTGGTGGCGCAGTTTTATGTCAGGGCCACGGACGGCGCGGCGGCGACCGCGGACTTCCCCGCGGCGGGCGCGAATTCGCGTGCGCTCATTCAATGGAACGACAGCGCCGCGAACCTCGCGCTGGCGCACAACGTGCGGCTCATCATGACGGCCGCGGACCGCACGCTTCTCTTTACCAATTCCAATCTCATGGCGGACGACCGGATCGGCTGCACGGTGGTCTATGACGAGAGCGAAGTCTTCTACAACGCCGGCGTGAGGCTCAAAGGCAGCGAGCACGGCCGCGCGGACAGCGGGCGGCAGAGCTACAACATCCGCTTTTCGCCGGATAAAAAGTTCCGCGGCGTGCATGACAGTGTTCTGCTCGACCGGAGCGGCGGCTGGCGCTTCGGCCGCACCACCGGGCAGGACGAGATTCTCGTGAAGCACATCATCAGCCACGCCGGCGGCGTCGCCAGTCTGCACGATGACATCATCCGCCTCATCTCGCCGCAAAGCGGCCACACCGGGCCCGCGCTGCTGCAGATGGCGCGCTACGGCAACGATTACCTCGACAGCATGTATCAGGACGGAGACGACGGGCTGCTCTACAAAATGGAGATCGCCTATCACACCAGCGCGACCGACGCCGGCGGCAACAAGCTGGCGCAGGAGGGCGGGATCTCGAACATCGACTTCGGTGACCGCGGGCCGTCGCGCGAGACCTACCGCTGGTTCTTCCGCAATGAGAACAACACGGATCAGGACGAAGCCGCGGCGATGATGGCCGTGACCCGCGCTTTTTCGAAAAGCGGCGCCGCATTCGATGCCGAAATCGATCCGCTGATCGACAACGATGAATGGATGCGCTGCATGGCTTTCGAGAGCCTGTGCGGCATCAGCGACATTTTCAGCCGCGACAACGGGCACAACGCCAACTTTTACCAGCGCCCGAAGGACGGCAAAATGCTTCTCCTTCCGTGGGACTGGGACTTTTCCTTCGTGCAGGGAACCAGTGCCCCGCTGTGGAGTTCGCGCGGCATCAGCAAACTCATCCAGCGTCCGCACAATCTGCGCCGCTTTTACTGCCACCTGCAGGACATCATGGCGACGACTTTCAACACGGCGCATATGAGCTACTGGACGAATCACTACGACAACTTCACGCCCGGCCAGGATTTCAGCAGCATCCTCACATGGATCGGACAGCGTGCCGCGTTTGTGCAGAGTCAGATTCCAACAGCACCGGTTTGGGCGGTGACGACAGCGCCGGCGCAGGAGGCGATGATCAACGCCGGCAGCGTCGCCTTTGCCGGCACCGCACCTTACAATTACAAGACGGTGCAGTTCGAAGTCGCCGGCTGCGATCCGGTGGAAGCGGAATTTTCGTCACTGGGCGACTGGAGTGCCGCCGTGCCGGTCGTGCTGGGACGTCAGGTCATTGGGCTGCGGGTGTATGATCCCCGCGGCGTGCTGATTCCTGCGGCCTCGGGCGATTACGTGGTCATCGGGACCAGTGCCTCCACTTTCCTCGACACGGACCACGACGGGCTGCCGGATTCATGGGAATGCGCCACCGGACTCGATGTTGTCCCCGGCGCGGGAGCCGCCGCGGACAGTGACGGCGACGGGCACACCGATCTGGAGGAATATCTCGCCGGCACCGGTCCGCTCGACTCCGCCAGTTCGCCCGCTGTCGGCTTCGACGGCCTTGCCGGTGAGGCCCTAACCCTGACACTTCAAGCCGCCGCCGGCCGGACCTACCGCATTCAGACCAGCACCGCACTGACTCCGCAAAGCTGGACCACTGTGCAGACGATCGATCCGCTGCCTTCCGATCAAACCCTGCATCCGGTCATCAACGCGCCACCCGGCGGGGGACGTCTCTTTGTTCGCGTGCTCGCGCCGTGATTCCGGGGAAATCACTGAGGGAGAGTATTGTCCCGGCGGCAAGCAGGAAGACGGCCGCCATCGGGCTGTTTCATTTGCTTGCACGCGGCGTTCGCCCTGAATTACTGCACGCGTCATGGACCAGCCCCCCGCCGCCGCCGCCGATACCGCCTCCCTTGTGGAAGTGCGCTCCTATTTTGTCCGGAAACGGAATGCGCTGGTGACGCGCGGGCAGTTTGGGCCGGTGTTCGTGGATTACTATTTGCACGCCGCCGATCACGGGTTGCGTCTCGGCGATTCGCTGGATGGAATGATGAAGGAGGCGCTGGTGAGTGTGGTGCTGCATCTGGCCTCGCGGCCGTGGAATGAGGAGCATGCATGGACGGTGAATTTCCACCAGCCGCGCGCGAATTTCTTCGTCACCGGCGACAACCGCACCGCGACGGTGACGGGACGCTGCTTCACTGAGAATGTCAGGACCGACGGCGCGCAGCGCTTTTATGCGCAGCAGTTGAAGACCAATTCACCCGTGCGGCAGAGCGCGGTGGAATTCGAAGGCACGGGATTCATGCGGGCGGTGGAGCAGTACTATCAGCAAAGCGAGCAGCGCCCCGGGCGTTTCTTTGAGCACAGCGATGAGGATTATGTCATGATCTCCGCTCAGCCGCAGTGCGATCTCGACTGGCTCACAAGCCTGACGCCCGCGGACATCCGGGAACTCGACCACACAGAGCAACTGAGCCTCCTGGAAAAGCGCACCTACCGCTGGGAGTGCGGCTGCACCGCTGAGAAACTCTACCACGCGCTCATGCCGCATGCGCGCAAGGACATGGACGGCATCTTCGCCGGAGAGGAGGTGCTCAAGGCCACCTGTCCGCGCTGCGGACGGCGTTACTTTATCGACCGCGAGCAACTGGAGGCGTGGCTGGCCATGCGCAGCCCGGAATGACGGCGCTCGGGGTGGATCACGGCGACGCGCGCATCGGCATCGCGGCATCCGATGCGCTGGGACTGCTGGCGCATCCGTTGGAAACCGTGCCGGCCCGGCCCGCGGACGCCGCGCTGCGCCGGATCGCGGAGATCGCGGCGCGGCGCCGGGCGGAGATTCTGGTCATCGGGCTCCCCATCCGCGAGGACGGCACCGAGGGCAAAGCCGCGGAGAAAGTCAGGAGGTTTGCGGCCACACTCGCGCCCCTGTTGCCGGCAGGCGTGGGCGTGGAGTTTCAGGATGAATACGGCAGCACCAAATCAGCCGCCGAACACCTCCGCGCCGCCGGCCGGCGCACGCACCGCCACCGGCCGGTCATCGATCAGGCCGCGGCCGTGGTCATTCTGCAGGAATGGCTCGATGCCCGCAGCCCCGGGCCCGGCGTATTTCCGGAAAGCGAACGGGATGAGCCGGGCGTGGAGGTTCCCTGACTCAAGCAACGGTCTGCAATGCCCGCCGGGGCCGGGAAGCTTCGCTTCCTGACGGCATTTCGCCACTTGAGCCGCCGGAAAACCGGTCCAGTCTGCGCGCCCTTTTGACTCTACCCTCACCATGTACCGCACGCACCACTGCAACCAGCTCCGCAAATCCCATATCGGTCAGACCGTCACGCTCGCCGGCTGGGTGAATACGGTGCGCGACCAGGGCGGGGTTATTTTTCTCGACCTCCGCGACCGCGAGGGGCTGACGCAGGTCGTTTTTCGCACGGAGGAAAACGCCGAGGCCGCGAAGATGAGTCATAAGCTGCGGGATGAAGATGTGATCCAGGTGACCGGACGCGTCGCCGCGCGCCTTGCCGGCACGGAGAACGACAAGCTGGAGACCGGCGACATCGAAATCGTCTGCGCCGAACTCAAGGTCATCAACAAAGCTGATGTCCTGCCGTTCCAGCTGGACCGCGAGCTTTCCAACGAGGACCTGCGGATGAAATACCGCTACCTCGACCTGCGCCGCCCGAGGATGAACAAAAACATCCGCCAGCGCCACAAGATCACCGCCGCCGCGCGCAACTACCTCGACAGCCAGGGCTTCATCGAAGTCGAGACGCCGATCCTGTCCAATCCCACGCCGGAAGGCGCGCGCGACTTCCTCGTGCCCGCGCGTTTGACGCCGGGGCACTTCTTCGCGCTGCCGCAGGCGCCGCAGCAGTACAAGCAACTGCTCATGGTCGCCGGTCTGGAAAAGTATTTCCAGATCGCCCGCTGTTTCCGCGATGAAGACCTTCGCGCCGACCGCCAGCCGGAGTTCACCCAGATTGACATCGAAGCCAGCTTCGTCGGTCAGGAGGATATCATCACACTCGTCGAGGGCCTGCTTGTTTCCATGTTCAAAGCCGGCATGGACCGCGACCTTGCCACGCCCTTCCAGCGCATGACATGGCGCGAGGCGATGGACCAGTATGGCATCGACAAGCCTGACACGCGCTTCGGCATGACACTCACCGATCTCGCCGAAGTTTTCGCCGGCACGGAGTTCAAGATCTTCAAATCCACGCTGGAAAACGGCGGCGCCGTCAAAGCCATCAACGCCAAAGGTTTCGCCGGCATCACCACCGGCCAGATGAACCGGCTCAACGAAATCGCTATCCAGGCCGGGCTGCCCGTGAAGACGCTCGCCTTCATCAAGTGTGAGAACGGCGAGTATAAAAGCCCGCTCTGGAAGTTCTTCACCGATGCCGAAAAGGCCGCGCTCATCTCCACGCTCAGCATTGGGGAAGGGGACATCGTTTTCTTCGTCGCCGGCGAATGGGAAACCACGTGCACCATCCTCGGCCGCGTCCGCCTCGAGATCGCCGACATGATGGAACTCACCAAAGGCAGCGACGCGCTCAACTTCCTCTGGGTCGTGGACTTCCCGCTGCTCGCCAAAACCGACGACGGCTCATGGGCCGCCGTGCACCATCCGTTCACGCGGCCTAACAGCGAAGACATTCCCCTGCTCGACGCCGGCGACTACGCCAAAGTCCGCGCCGTGGCCTACGACGTCGTGCTCAACGGCGTCGAACTCGGCGGCGGCAGCATCCGGATTCACGAAAAGGACCTCCAGGCCAAGATGTTCACCGTCCTCGGCGTCAGCGAAGAGGAACAGCAGATCAAATTCGGCCACCTCCTTGACGCCTTCCGCTTCGGCGCCCCCCCTCACGGTGGCCTCGCCTTCGGACTCGACCGCATCGCCATGCTCATCGCCGGCGAAGACAGCATCCGCGAAGTCATCGCCTTCCCGAAGAACAACAAAGCCGCCGACCTCATGACCGACTCGCCGACCAAAGTGGACTTCAAGCAGCTCCGCGAGATTTACATTCAGAGCACTTGGAAGGAGAAGAAGGAGGCGCCGCTAGTTCCGTGAAGGGAGACCTTTCATATAAGTATGATGTATGCGTCAGAGCCAGTGAGTTCGGCCTTGGCGAGGATGAACGGTTATGGTCCCGCCTCAGGCCAAGAATGGCTGAGTATGTGCAACACGCCCTCGCTGTCATGCCGCAGCCGCCTTGTGATTACGATGGCAACCCGGTTCCCTGGTGTGATATCACGAGCCTGCGTTTGAGGGAGTTGCGGCTGACAGGCGGGGAGGGTTTCACTCTCTTCTTTGATTTGCCACCGGGTTATTCTGAAATAGGGGTCTGGCCATTCGCCGACTTTGATGGAGACAGCATCACTGATATCGGCTGGACGCCATAGTGTGATTCAGTGCAGGACACTTACTCCTCCAACGGTATTTAGAGCATGGCGACGATCTCATGTGCCAGGTGGTCGCCAGTGCCTGCTCCGGCATAGCTGGAGGCGGGTCCAGCTTTGGTACCGCAGAACTGGCGGGCTTTGCGGTTGCGTAGTGTTGTTGTCGAGACTGCCGCAAGGCCGATTACCACTCAATCGGCATGCAGGGACACGAATTTGGACAAAAAATGACTCGCTTCCATAACCCTATTATCGGAAACTGCTGAAAACGAGGCCGGTAGATCACGATTCATTTGGACAAACATGCGGACATACGAGAAGACACACCCGTGGATCACCTTCCGGGCCAATCTGGGCCGGGCGGAGGCTCCGCTGTGGTTGGACCTGGGAGAAATCGCTTCCAAGTGCGAGCATCTTGCGAACGCGGCCCTGCAACCGGAGGTGGCGCGGAAACTTCACGAGGTCTTCCTTGCCAAAGGAGCGGCGGCTACCACGGCCATCGAGGGGAACACGCTTTCCGAAGCCCAGGTGCTGCAATTGGTCCGCGGCGAACTGAAATTGCCGCCTTCGCAGGCTTATCTCCAGCAGGAAGTGGATAATATCATCCGCGCGTGCAACGACATTGCACGGGTGATCACCGGGCCGGAGGAGACCCCGGTGCTGACAGCGGAACTGATCTGCGACTATAACCGCCGGGTGCTGGAAAACCTGGAGCGCGGCGAGGATGTGGTGCCGGGAAAGGTGCGGAGCCATCAGGTGGTGGTGGGCAGCGTCTATCGCGGCGCACCGCCGGAGGACTGCGACTTCCTGCTGCAGCGGATGTGCGAGTGGCTGAACGGGCCGGACTTTGAGCCGCCGGCCGACCAGTTCCGGCTGCCGTTTGCGGTCATCAAGGCGGTGCTGGCGCATCTTTATCTGGCGTGGATTCACCCATTCGGTGATGGCAACGGGCGCACGGCCCGGCTGGTGGAGTTTCACATTCTGCTAGCCGCGCGGCTTCCGCTACCGGCGGCGCACTTGTTGAGCGATCACTACAACCGGACCCGCGCGGAGTATTACCGACAACTGGATGCGGCCAGCAAATCAGGCGGCGAGGTGCTGCCGTTTATCCGTTATGCCTGTGCAGGCCTGGTGGACGGACTGCGCCGGCAAATCGAGGACGTGCGCCAGCAGCAGTGGCTGGTGGCGTGGGAGAATTACGTGCATGACGTCTTCCGCCATCACAGACCTTCCGAAACCAACAAACGGCAGCGCGACCTCGTGCTGGCGCTGGGCGCGCAGGAGGGATTCGTGGAAGTGTCCCGCATTCCTGATCTCTCGCCTCAGGTGGCGCGGGCTTATGCCCGGCTGACTCCAAAAGCCATCCAGCGGGACTTGAACGAAGCGGCAAAGACCGGCCTGGTGGAACGTCAGCACGGCAAGGTGCGGGCGCGGCGGGAAATCATCCTCGCATTCCTGCCGGCACGGGCGGCGCAGAGCTGACACGTGACCGTCACTTCCCCGTCGCTTCCTTGAGCATGGCCACGATTTCATCCGCCATGCGTTCGCCGGTGCCGGGTTCGGCGGAGCTGTGGAGGCCTGTCCAGGTTTGGTAGCCGCCGAGCTGGTGAGCTTCGCGGTCGGGGAGGTAGCCGATCCAGTCGTTGGCGAGTTCGGCGACGAAGGTGTCTTTTATCGGCGACCGCTTTTTGATGTCCACGCCGAGGCCGGTGAAGTATTCGGCCGGGACGCCGGCGATGGCGACGTCACCGATGAGCATGACCTGGAGCACGGTGGTGCGTTCCTGACCCTGCTGCGGCTGGAGTTGGCGGCGCATGGTGGCGAAAACTTCGCGGACGCGCGCGGACATCGCTGGCACATGGGCGTTCATGTAGAGGGCGATCTTTTCGTCCTCCGCATTGTCGTCGAACGTGCGGAGGCGGTAGGTGAACGGCTTCTTGATGGAGACGAGTCGCGTCACGGGCCGCGGCTGGGCTTTGGTTTTGGCGTCGATGACGGCCTTTTTGATGCGCTCGATGGCAAGGAAGATGGGCATGCCGTCGATGATGTGCGTGGAGCCGGACGCGCCTTCGAGGAAGGTGACGCTGCCGCCGAGTTCGGTCTCCAGATCCTGCGCGGCGAGTCCGTAGAAGGCAGGCGAGCGGATGTCCTTGCCGGAGCGCGTGCCGATGGTGTGGGTGGAGTGATTGAAAAGCAGGGCGCGGGATTTTCCGTCAGGGCCGCGAAAGTCGAGCACGGGCAGTTGCGGATCGAACGGGCCGGTGGGCTTCGCGCCGGCTTCGGCGGCGGGTTTGATGTTGAGCCAGGTGATGGTGCCGTCGGGCAGTTGGAGCCGGCTGTTGGCGCCGACGGTTTTCTCTTCGCCGAGGTGATAGAAGAACGAGGCTTCTCCTCCGGGGAGTTGAGCGTTCGCGTCCTGCACGGCCTTCACGATGCCGCGCTGCACTTCGCCGGCGAATTTCTCCGACCAGCCAAAGGCATGGGCCGGTGCGACGCCGGGCGCGCTGTGTGTGTGCGTGGCATTCACGAGCACATGCGAGGGAGGAATGCCGGTGGTTTTCTCAATTTCCGTCAGGGCGGCGTCCACGAGTTTCCTGGTGACCCAGAGAACATCGCAGGCGACGATGGCGACTTTGCCGGCGCCGGGCTTCTCGATCACTGTAGCGACCGCGCGCAGTTCGCCCTCCTGCTCGGTGGTATAGCGCGCTTCAATGCCGCCGGCGAGCGGCATGTCGTTGTCGGCTTTCAGATTCACCGCGGCGGCGCCGACGCGAATGTCAGGTTCTGCGGCGGAGGCCACGCAGCCGAAGAGCAGGAGGACGAGGAAGAGTTTCATGGGGAGGAGTTGACGGTTCATGCCTCGCGAAAGTCCGGCTTCCCGGGCGTGCGGACGGGCGTTTCGCGGAAGGTCGCCTCAATGTCTTCGAGCAGATCGATGAGCGACTGCTCGCCCCAGGCGAGGAACTGTTCACCCTTCTCCGCCGTCGCGCCGCGGGCATCGCCCCATGTGCCGGAGCCGGTGATCCAATAGACGCTGCCGGGATTGCAGAAGAAGAAGGCGGTGTGCAGGGCGGGCGATTTCGTTTTGGTCTCCGGGAACTTCGGGTGCTCGACGTTGAGTTTGTCCGCATCCACGAGGTTCGGATTGATAGCCATGACCATGGAGGCCTCGCCGACGCCGGCGTGCATGCCAAATTCCTGCAACTGTGCCGGCGTGTAGCCGTCCCAGTGGTTCACCGTGAACGCGCGTGCGCCCTCCGGCAGATCGGCGGAGGCTTGCGCGCAGGCGTAAGCGAGCGCGCCGGTATTGTCGTAGTGGCCGTTGAGAAAAACGATACGGCGGAAGCCGCTCTTGGCGAAGGACACTGCCAGGTCGCGAATGACCGCCATGAAGGTTTCGATGCGCAGACTGAACTCGCCGGCGAAGCCGCGATGCGGATAGGACAGCGTGTAGGGCAGTGCGGGTGCGACTACAGCGGTGCCCAGCCGCTGCGCCACGCGGCGCGCGATTTCCCGCGGCAAAAAGACATCCGTGCCCAGCGGCGAATGCGGCCCGTGCTGCTCGGTGGCTCCCACCGGAATCAGGACGGTGTGGTGTTCGCGGAGAAAGTCCTCCAGTTCCGGATTGGTGAGTTCGTCTAGGAAAACAGTGGCGGGTTTCATGGTGGGTGGCAGGATTCACAGGCGCACTCCGGGGCGTCAATTCAGAAGTCGGCTCCACAGTCGCGGGCACTGCACGAGAACGGAAATTTGCGGCACGATGAGCCGCGGAAAATTTCTGGCCAATTCCCGGCCACCCTGCGAGAACGGCGGTATCATGAAGCTCGTCGTGCTCCTCGTCCTCGCAATGTGCTGCCGGCTGTCCGCAGCGGAACGTCCGAACATCGTCTTTCTCATCGCCGACGATGCCGGTTGGGGCGATCTGAGTTGCAACGGAAACAGCAACCTCAGCACGCCTAACCTCGATCGCATCGCGCGTGAGGGGGCGGTGCTGCAGCATTTCTACGTGTGCGCCGTGTGCGCCCCGACGCGGGCGGAAATCCTGACGGGACGCTGGCATGCGCGCACGGGAGTCAGCGGCGTGAGCACCGGACAGGAGCGTCTCAATTTGGACGAACAGACGCTGGCGGATGTCTTCAAGGCGGCCGGCTATGCGACCGGGGCTTTCGGCAAGTGGCACAACGGCAGCCAGTGGCCCTATCACCCAAATGCGCGCGGTTTCACGGAATACTACGGCTTCACCTCCGGCCACTGGGGCGAGTATTTCGATCCGCCGCTGGAGCACAACGGTGAGCCGGTGCGCGGCAAAGGCTACATCGCCGACGACATCACGACTAGGGCGCTGGAATTCATCGCGCAAAACAAAGAGAAGCCGTTCCTCTGCTGGCTCGCATTCAATACGCCGCACTCGCCGTGGGCCGCGCCGGCAGAGGACTGGGAACGGTTCAAGGACAAGCCCGTCACGCTGCGGGCCGCGGAGGGAAAAGAAGACCTGGCAAGGACTCGCTGCGCGCTGGCCATGGTGGAGAACCTCGACCGCAATGCCGGACGAGTGCTCCAGCTGCTCGACCCACTCAGGCTGGCTGAAAACACCATCGTCATTTATCTGTCAGATAACGGTCCCAACGACTGGCGCTGGAACGGCGGCATGAAGGGCCGGAAGGGCGGGGTGGATGAAGGCGGGGTGCGTTCCGCGTGCTTCATCCGCTGGCCGTCGGGCGGAATTAAACCCGGGAAGTTCATTCCGCAGATCGCTGCCGCTATCGACTTTCTTCCCACTCTCGTCACTATGACCGGCGTGCCGCATGCCGGCGGCAAACCGGTGGATGGCCGGGATCTTTCGCCACTTCTGCGCGGAAATGACGTGGCATGGACGGAGCGTTTGATTTTCTCGCAACAGAATCAGCAGGTGAGTGCCCGTTCGCAGCGCTACCGGCTGGATGCGAAAGGTGCGCTGTTCGACATGGAGGAGGACCCGGGGCAGCGACGGAATATCGCGGCGGAGAAGCCGGAAATCGCCCAACAGATGGCGAAGGCGGTGACTGCATGGCGTCAGGAATTGCCGCTGAATAAACGCGATGACCGGCCCTTCCCCGTCGGTCATCCCGGGGCCGTGCGAACGCCACTGCCGGCACGCGACGGCGTGCCGCACGGCGGTGTAGAACGCAGCGCGCCGGCTCCAAACTGCTCCTATTTCATCAACTGGACGAAGCCCGGTGACCGCATCACCTGGGATATCGAGGTGCTCACGGCCGGCACCTACGAGGTGGAGATGCTCTACACCTGTCCCGTGGCCGACGCCGGCTCTGAGGTTGAGTTGTCATTCCGGGATGCCGCGCTCAGCGTCAAAGTCGAGCCGGGCTGGGATCCACCTCTCTACACGAATCAGGACACGATCCCCCGGCCGCCCGCGGAATCGCGCATGAAGGAGTTTCGGGCGCTGCAGGCTAGGGTGATTCGTCTGGAAAAGGGCAGGGGGCAACTGACACTGCGGGCGGTGAAAATCCCCGGCGGGAGTGTGATGCACCTGCGGCAGATCAATCTGAAAAGGCGGCCGTAGTTCCACGTGGTCCGCACAGTCCTCTGTGCGGATGAGCCAAACCGCACAGGGGACTGTGCGGACCACTTTCCATCCGATACAAAACAATTCTGTATGCTCACTCCGCCGTTCCTCTTCTTCGATCCGGAAGCGGAGCTCACGATCACCCGCGGGCATCTGCCGCACTGGGATCAGCAGGGCAGTACCTATTTCATCACCTGGCGCACCGCAGACTCGATTCCGAAACCTGTCTGGGAGAAGTGGCGCCGGGAGCGCGGCGCCTGGCTGCGCGATCACGGCATCAATCCGGAACTCAAAGACTGGCGTTCGCATGTGGAACTGCTGCCCGCCCCGGAACGCCGGGAGTTTCGCCGGTTCTCCCGCATGCTGGAGGATGAACTCGACCTCTGCCACGGTGCCTGCGTGCTGCGACAACCCGGACTTAGATCGATCGTGGAGGCGAGTTTGCATCACTTCGCGGGCACCCGCTACCTGCTTGGTGATTTTGTGGTGATGCCGAATCATGTCCACCTTCTCGCGGGGCGCATGGCCCGGGACAACATGCGCCGTCAGGTGGAGTCGTGGAAGAAGTGGACAGCGCTGGAGATCAACAAGCTTCTCGGGCTGCGGGGACGCATCTGGCAGGATGAGCACTTCGATCACCTCGTTCGGAACGCGGAGGCATTTGAGAAGTGCCGGCGCTATATTGTTGGGAACCCGGTGAAGGCCGGACTGCGTGAGGGCGAGTATCATTACTGGCGTCGTCCGGAGGAGACGGATCAGCAGGACAGTGGTCCGCAGAGTCCACGTGGCCCGCACAGTCCTCTGTGCGGATGAGCCAAACCGCACAGGGGACTGTGCGGACCACGGACCACCCACGCTGGCTGCTTTACCCAATGACGTCCGGCCAGTCGGTATGGAAGAACTGGCCCTCGGGTTTGTCGAGGCGCTCGTAGGTGTGGGCGCCGAAGAAGTCGCGCTGGGCCTGGAGGAGGTTGGCGGGAAGTCGGGCCGCGCGGTAGCTGTCGTAGTAGCCGAGGCTGGCGCTGAAGGCGGGCGCGGGAATGCCGTTGAGTGTGGCCAGCGCGACGACTTCGCGCCAGTTCAGCTGGGTGCGGTTGAGCACGTCTTTGAAGAAGGGATCGAGCATCAGGTTCACGAGCCCGGGATTGCTGCGATAGGCGTCGCTGATGCGGTTGAGGAATCGTGCGCGGATGATGCAGCCGCCGCGCCAGATGGCGGCGATGCGGCCGAGGTCGAGACCCCAGTTTTTCTTTTCGCCCATCGTTTTGATGAGGTCGAGGCCCTGCGCGTAGGAGATAATCTTGCTCGCGTAGAGCGCGTCGTGGACTTTTTTCACCAGATCCGTTTTGGCCAGACTGATATTCACCGCCGGACCCTTCAATTCCGTGCTGGCGGCGACCCGCTGATTCTTTTGTGAGGAAAGAATGCGCGCCTCCACCGCGGCATTGATGGTGGAGATGACGACGGCGTTCTCCGCGGCGTTGAGCAGCGTCCACTGGCCGGTGCCTTTCTGACCGGCTTTGTCCACGATAAGTTCCACGACCGGTTTCCTGGTCTCCGCGTCCTGCTGCTCGAGGGCCTTTCCGGTGATTTGGATGAGATAGGACTGAAGGTCGCCCTCGTTCCAGTCGTTGAAGATGGCAGCCATCTCACCGGTGGTGAAGCCGGCGTGTTTGAAAATGTTGTAGGCCTCGCAGATGAGCTGCATGTCGCCGTACTCGATGCCGTTGTGGATCATCTTCACATAATGGCCCGCGCCGCCGGGACCGATGTGGATCACGCACGGTTCGCCGTCCACTTTGGCGGCGATGCTTTCAAAAATCGGCTTCATTACCTCCCATGTGCTGGGCGGCCCACCCGGCATGATGCTCGGGCCTTTGCGCGCGCCCTCTTCGCCGCCGCTGACGCCGGCGCCGATGAAACGCAGGCCTTTCCCTGACAGATAGGCATCGCGCCGCTCGGTCGCTTTGTAGAACGAGTTCCCGCCATCAATGATGATGTCGTCCGGCTCCAGGAGCGGGATGAGCTGTTCGATGACGGCATCCACGGCATCGCGGTCGGTGTCGGCGACGGCGTTCGACTTCACCATGATCTGAATTTTCCGCGGACGCTTCAGGCTCTTCACAAACTCCTCCAGCGTGTGGCTGCCGAGGAGCTTCTTGCCGGGGTGTTTGGCCACGAATTCATCCGTGACGGACGTGGTGCGGTTGAAGACAGCCACGGTGAATCCGCGGCTCTCCACGTTGAGGACAAGGTTCTGGCCCATGACGGCGAGTCCGATCAATCCAAAGTCAGCCTGGCTCATTTTTGTGCGTTCAGAGGTGGTTTTCGTATGCGGGGAAGGGCGGCGGTAAGGGCGCGGTTTGGACGTGTCCAGTGGAGAATCGCCGGAGGAGTTTATGATTTTAGAGTTTGGATTTAAGATTTGCGCTTCACGGGCCGCAGCCATGGAGCGGAATAGTATGCGGCTCCGGGCTTGCTGCGATGATGCAGCAGGGAATGGCAGCCTCTCATTCGTCATGCGCCCGCTTCCTCTTCTCTCTGCTCTCGCCGCGACCGGTCTGTTTCATGTTTTGACCGCGGCTCCGGAATTGCAGGCACCTCCCGCGGCGCGTGAACTGCTGCCCGGCGAGCCCTCCCGAGCCGACCTGACAAGTGCGCGCCGGCGTTTGGAGGCGTGGGAAGACGGCGCGGCGGAAAAGGGCGCGCGGGTGATGCGCGTGCTCTACTGGACGCCGGCGGACCGCGAGCCGCAGCCGGAGTTCCGCCCGCGGCTCACTCGGGTGATGCAGCACATCCAGGCGTTCTATTTGCGGGAGATGACAGCATGGGGATTCCCGGGGCGCACCATCCGGCTGGATCTGGCGGAGGATGGTCTGCTGCGGCTGCCGGTGGTGAAAGGCAGGCCGAAATCCGCCGAGTGCAGTGAGCAGGACAGTTCCGATGGTCAGGCGATCCGCCGCGATTGTCTGCGGGCGCTGCGCGAGGCCGGTGTGGACGGCGATAAAGAGACGATGGTGATCTTCTGCAATCTGGCGGAGTGGGATCCTGACAAGCGGACGATGAGCCATCACAGCCCCTATTATGCCGGCGGCGACAGCAAAGGCGGCACGGCATGGCAGGTGGATTCGCCGCTGCTGGACAGCGCCCATCTGGCCGTGAAGGACCAGCACCTGCGGGACCGGCAGTACGGCTTCATTTCCCTGGGCCGCTACAACAGCATCTTCGTGGGCGGCGTGTGTCATGAACTCGGCCACGCGCTGGGCCTGCCGCATTGCCGCGAAAGTGAGGCCGACCGCGCCAGTCGCGGCACGGCTCTCATGGGCAGCGGCAATCGCACTTACGGCGAAGAACTGCGCGGCGAGGGTCACGGATCGTTCCTAACCCTGGCACACGCGCTGAAGCTGGCGGCGCATCCGCAATTCTCGGGCTCCGTGAAGGAGAAGGCCGTGCCGCTGACGGCGGTGTTCACGGACTGGAAGCTGACTGCCGGCGCCGAAGGTCTGCGCGCCAGTGCGAAAGTGCAGACGAACCTGCCCTGTCACGCTGTGCTGGCCTACGGCGATCCTGCGGGCGGCGGGGATTACGATGCCGCCATCGCCGCCGCCGTCCCGGGCGAGGACGGCAGCTTTTCCCTGCTGCTGCCGCGGGGCGGCGCGAAGAAAAAATCGGCGACGCTCAGTTTTGTCGCCGTGGGCGTGAAGGGCGCCGCCACCGCCGGCGTGTGGAGCAGTGCGGCGCTCACGCTGGCATTGCGCATTGATGAACAAGGCAACTACGATGCAGCCCCCGCGCTGGCCACGCTGCAGGTGGAGCAGCATGCAGCAGCTGCGCGCGCCGGAAAGCTGGAGGCCGCGGTGCTGACCGGTCTGGCTCCCGCCGCGCGCGAAGCCCTGCGCCGCCTGGCCTTGCCTGACAGTGCGCAAGGCAAGCCCTCACCCGCCGACGTGCCCGCCACCACCGCCAGCGTGCCGCTTTCCGATACGGCGCCCGCTGCCGCGAGGACCGGTTATGGCGGCGTTCACTACGACCGCAGCGATGCCGGCGCGCCGCTCACCGGTCCTGACGGTCCTGCAGCTCATGGTCTGTGGGCACACGCCAATGCGACGCACACCTACACCCTGGGCGGAAAGTGGAAAACTTTCACCGGCTCCTGTGCGCTGCTGAAGACCGGCAGCGGCCCGGTGAAAGCCATCATCCTCGCCGATGGAAAGCCGCTCTGGGAATCCCAAGTCATCGAGCCGGGCAAAGTGGGAACCTTCCGCCTCGACGTGACCGGCGTGCAAACCCTGACGCTGGAAACGAAGGGCACGCGGGGCATCGGCTCCGCGCACAGCGCGTGGCTGGAGCCGGTGCTGGGCCGTTGAGGCCGGGGAGAACTTTTCTGCTGCGGCGCGGAAGTTTTTGATGGCCTGACAAGGCGCGCGGAGGCACAGTGCGCGGCAATTTTTCCCCTGCGTGAACTACTCCGAACGCCGCGACCATGAACTGCTCTCTGCTCCAGGCACGATCGTCGTGCCGCCGGGGCCGGGCACGGCGGCGTTCTGCGTTTCCGTCCTGCTGGCCGCGCTGGTGGCGGGGTTGTTTCTGTGGCGGTCAGGGGAGAAAAAGCCGGGGGCGGAATTTGCGGATGACTCTTTCAACGGAATGGGCCTGCAGCGGCGGGAGGCTGTGGCCTTGAATAACCTGATCCGCTCGCGCCACGCTCATGCGCCGGATGCGGAGGCGGGGGTAACGGAGAATTCCCTGCGCTGGCTGCCGCATCTGACGGATGGCGACGTGCAGCCGCTGTGGCCTTGGGTGATGCGCGGCGCCGTGGAGGAGGGGCATCTGCGGGCGGGGTTCGAGGCAGAAAAGGACGAGGCGCTGCTGGCCCGGGTGCAGGCTCGGCAGAAGTGGATGATCGCGGGCTTCCTTTTGTTATTTGGAGTGCTGGCCGGACGGCTGTTGCATCCCGGCACGGTGCTGCCGGTGCTGTTGCCGGCCACGCTGGCGGCGCTCCTGCCCTATGGATTGAATTTTGGACCTGCGGGCCTGAGTTACATCCTGGTATTTCTGTCGTGGGTGTGCGCCCTGCGGCTGCTGCACCGCAACAGTGTCTGGCTGCATGCCGTGTTCGGCGTTTTGACAGGGCTGGCGTGGCTCACCGATGTCACGGCGCTGCTGGTGGTGGCCGCGTGGCTGGTGGCGGCCACGGCGCGCTGGGTGCGCATTTGTTTCCGCCGCGGCGAGCAGGCGGTGCATGAAACGTGGATCGCGCGCAATCACTTCGTCGGACTGCTGGTGGTTGTCATGGCGTGGGTGGCGGTGTGCGGCTCGCGCTGCGGCGCGGCGATGGATCACTGGGGCCGCCCGCTCTTCGCCTGGCAGCATCATTGGATGTGGCTCGACAGCGATGCGGAGGCCATGGCGCTGCGGGACCGCTTTGAAGATGCGCGCGCCGTCGGCGGACGGCGGGTGGATCTGCCTGGCAGGGAGGATTACTTCCAAACTCACACCGCGGAACAGGCGCGGGAGCGGCTGGCGTCGGGCTGGAGCCAGGTGTGGGGAAGGTTCCTTGGCACAGAACCGCCGGAGTGGCCCCCCGATCTGTTCTGGAAGCTGCACGCCATCCGTCAGGGCGCGTGGCTGTGGACCGCGGCGGGACTGCTGGTGATCGCCGCCGCGGTCGCCTTCACAAGGCGCGGTCCACCGGGTCAGGCACCGGTGCGGCTGCCCTGCGGCTCCGCGGCCTGCGTGCTGTTCGTGCTGCTGGCGACGGTGGCCTACGGGGCGTGGTATGCCTGGTATGTGCCGGTGCAGAGCGATCCCCGCTTCCTGCTCGTGCTCTATCTGCCGCTGGTGTGGAGTTGCGTGCGGGGCGCGGAAAAACTGATGACCCTCGGGCGGATGCGCGGCCTTTCCCGGCGTGGCTGGATGATCTGGCAGGGCCTGCTTTGGGCCTGGAGCGCCCTGCTGACGGCGGATCTGCTGCTGCGGTGCAACAGCACGGATGCCGTGCAGGCTCTGTTCTTTCGCTGAAACAGAAAAGGCAGCCGGTGAAGGCTGCCTTTTCGTGCAGATGCAGATCGGATGGAAGGGAGGGCACTACTCCTCTTTCGTCTCCTCTTTGGGTGTTGCGGCCTCTTTGATGGTCGTCTGGTCCTCCTCGATGAGTTTGCTCAGCGGATAGGTGAAAGTACTGCCGTCCTTCTTCTTGAATTTGGCATTGTCACCTTCGACACCGATGAGCGCCGCCGACATTTTCTTGCCATCGGCATTCGTCCACATTCTCTCGGGAATCAGAACGGCCGGGGCCGCAGGCTTTGTCGGCTGCTTGGGGCTGAGGCCGCTGGAATCGCCGGACGAGGCCGCGGTGACCGTTTTGAGGGCTTTATCCACGGCCTTATCGAAGTCCTTGTCAGCCGGGTGACCTTCGAAGATCAGTTTGCCGGTGGCGTCGAAGACCGCACTGTGAGGAATGCCACTGACTTTGACGGGACCGCCATTGCCACCGCTGGTGACCGGGAATTTTATTTTCAGTTTTTTGGAAACCTCGACGATCTCATCCTCCGTGGCATTTTGAACGTGGAGACCAACGACGACGAGACCTTTATCTGCTTTGCGCTTATGGAGTGCCACCAACTGTGGCATCGAAGAAATGCAGGGGCCTCAGTGGATGCCCCAAAATTCCAGTACCACGGCTTTGCCTTTGAGGCTTTCCATGGTGACGGGGCCATTCAGGACAGCTTCGCCCAGTTTTACCTGGTCGAGTTGCGATTCGCCGGCGGCTTCTTCGGATTTCTCGTCGGCCGCACGGAGCGGCGGAGGACTAAGCGCGAAGCCACCGAGCAACAGGGAGAGTAGGATATGTTTCATGCGGGACGGGAAGCGGTGATGGGAGGCGATCTTATGGCGCAATCACCGTGCGGCGAGCAAAATTCATCCACATTTGCGGATTCTGCATGGCCCGAACCGCAGCCATCGGTGGCCGGGCGGGATTCCGCCCGCTTCGCTCCCCCCTTGGAGAGAGGGCGTTATTTCCTCGCAGTTTCGTTCGACTCCAGCACTGCGGGTCCTTCACGTGAGGGCACCGCCCGTGCCGTGGGATGGGACAGCGCTGCCTCCACGGCGGCTTCGATCTCCGGGGCCGCGGCCAGCGCTGCCGCAGGGGCAGCCGGCACCGCCGGGACGCCAGGGGGAGGACGGTGTTTGCTGGGCAGGTTCACTTCGACATGGTCGGCTTCCTTCCCATCGAGGCCGGGGAATCCCCAGCAGAGATGGCGCCGGAGCGAGGGCTGGAGCGTGCCGGTGAGGGAGTCGTTGAGCCACACCAGCTGGACGGTCGCCGTCCGATTGCCCGTCACGGGGAGATCCCGTGCATAGAGCGCTCTGAGGTCCGGCCGGGTGATATCGAGAGCGATGCTTTGACGTGAGTCGAACGGATCGGTCACAGTGAGCGTCATGTCATCGCCGGATCCGGATCGGGCAAGGCGCGCGCGCAGCGTGTGTTCCCCTTCTGCGGGTTTGTAAATGAAGCGGCGAAAGAGTCCGTCGAGTGACTGCGCCCAGATTTCCCAGTCCAGCAGCCATTTCCCGCCAGCCTGCTTGAAACAGGCCACCACCGGCGGAAGTCCGCGCCCGCGCGGCAGTTCCAGCGCTGTCAGCGAGGCGTCCTCGAAGGACCAGTCCGGTGCGACGAAGCGGTCAGCCGACAGCTGATCATCCTCGTGGGCGGCATACCAGGCTTCCATGAACGGCAGCAGTTTGTCTCCATCGATGACGCGCGCCGCGCGTTCGGCAGGAGTCCTCGATCCCAGGAATGCGGCCAGAGCGAGGCGCGCGTCTTCGCGGGCTTGAGCAGCGGTGCCGGCGGAGGATACGGGGCCGGCCAGCATTCCGCTGTAGTGCGCCACCAGACCTGCCCCGGCAAGGCCAAGGACGGCGAAGCCGGTGCACCAGATCCGGTGGAGTTTGCGGCGGGATTTGGGCACTGCCGGCGGGGCAGGATGGGAGTTGGGCTGGTTCATGTCAGGGACAAGTCAGGGTTGGCGGCGGTGACTGCCGGATGGATGCCTGCCGGCGGTTACTGGATGTTGTAGATGGCGTTGATGGTCATGCCGGATGGCCCCCATCCGGAGGTGCCCGCAGAGCCGTTCGCCGTGTCAAAGACCGTGATTTTGGTGCGGGAGTTGCCGTTGTAGTTGTTGAATGTGCCGCCGGCATGGGCAAAGCCGGCGCCGGGCAGACGGAGCAGGGCATACACCTGGCTGTCGAATGCCGGGGACGGCGCGAACGTCGTGTCGAGCGATCCGTTGGTGTCGAGACGTG
Source organism: uncultured Akkermansia sp. (assembly GCA_964523105.1). GTDB lineage: Bacteria > Verrucomicrobiota > Verrucomicrobiia > Verrucomicrobiales > V1-33 > V1-33. Next base: position 307,187 of record CAZFZN010000001.1, on the reverse strand, counting down.
CGATGCGATTGCGTGCGACTCCATTCATGGAGGTGAAATCACCGGCCACGAGGACCTTGCCGTCATCGAGAATGGTGCCGGAATTCACCGAGCCCGTGCCGGTGCCGGTGGTGATCGCGAAGGCGGCATCCAAGGCGCCGGTGGAGCTGTTGAGGCGGGCGAGGCCGTTCAGCGGTGCAGTGAATTTGCCGCCGATATAGACTCCGGCGGTGCTGTGCTTGATCCACTTCACACTGTCCCCGGACGCGACGGACACGGGAGAAGTCCACGAAGTGTTGCGGGCTCCGCTGGAGGTGAGGAGCACCACTTTGGCGCCGGCGCTGCTGCCGTTCCAGGTGCTGAACTTGCCGCCGGCGAGGATCGTGCCGTTCGGAGCGATCTCAATCGTCAGCACTTCGTCGTCCGGACCGATGCCGGGATTGAACGAAGTATCGAGCGATCCATCCTGGTTGAGCCGGGCGATGTTCTTCCGGGAGACGCCGTTCACCGAGGTGAAGTTGCCTCCGATGAGAATCTTGCCGTTGGCCTGCTCCGCCACTGCCCAAACCTGGCCGGGCAGGGCCACCGAGCGGCGGAAGGTGATGTTGCTGAGCGAGGCCGTGCCGCCGGCCACCACCGGGGTGCTCTCGAATTTCGGCTGCCCGGAAGGCGGAGGATTGGAATCCGTGCCACCAAAGATGGCGATGTGGGAGATGGAACCTGTTTCAGGCCAGTAATCAGCGATCGTCAGGGTATCCGTCCGGTTCCAGGTGGAGATGTCATAGACGTATTGGGAAGCCTGACCTGCAGGCGCGTTGCCGCCCTTGATGTGGAGGTAGATCGGATTGCCTGTAATCACAGGACCTCCCGTATAGACCAGCGTAGCTCCGGAAGCATCCGAGGGACGGTCGTAAACGATATCATACGAAGATGAATAAGGACCGGAATCGAATCCGTCATCGATGTTGTCCTTAAACAGCTCTGTCAGCGTGCCGGTGTAGCCGGTAAGAGCGGCAATTTGCGAAGCGGCGTAGTTGCTGGTGCTGGTGGTGCTCCAGTAACTGGTCGGAGCAGTGGTTTGAGTGAACACAGTCTGTGTGGTGACGGATTGTGTATCGCTGGTGGCCCAGAAACTGAGCGCGACGCTGCGGATCGGCTGGGTGACCCATCCAAAGCCAACCTTGCCGTGCCGGTTCTCGGCTTCCGCACCTTTGCCAACGGTGTGGTACACGTTGTTGGCCGTGTCATTGTCCATGAGGACGTTATTGAGGTCGGCCGTGGTCGCCGGATCCGAAGTCGAGCCGAGGAGCGCATTCACCTCCGCGCTCAAATTGGCATAAGTATCGGCGGCGACGGGAGTGCCGGTGCCGTCCGGTGTGCTGTAAGCGCGCACGTAGGCGTGCTCGTAGGCCTCGGAGAATGCTGTCACCTCCTGGAGGCGGACATTGTCAAAGAGCATGCCGGAGGTGGCCGTGGTCACATTGCCTGGCGCCTTTACCATGGAGAGCCAGAAGTTGATATAGTAGTTGGAACTGTTGACTTCCGGAGCCACAAAGTAGCCGGTGTAGTGCCGCCATTGCAGGTTATCCCAGTTGGAGGCGTTCGTCATGGTGGCCGGCAGGCCCGTGGCATCCTCGCGCACGTTCTGCAGTTCGGAGAATCCGCTGCCGCCGCTCGGCGTGGTCCAGCCGAACTCCACCGCGGGTTTGCCCTGAGTGGCGCCGGATCCGGTGGGGAAATTCGGATTGAAGGTGACCGCGCTGTAACGAACCCGGTAAGTGCGGCCGGTGATCAACTGACGGCCGCTGGTCGGGCCGCCAACGGTGAGGCTCTGGCCCACGCAGAAGTTCCACGTTTGGTCGGAGGGCAGGATGTAGAGGAAGCGGTTGCCGTCGGTGGAGCGGGTGGAGGACTCGATCCAGTGCGCTTTGTCAGGAGTCCAGTTGCTCATGTGGCCGCTGCCGGAGATGTTCACCTTGGCGGATGCTCTGGTGGCATAGCTGGAGTTCGGAATGTAGCCCGTGGGGTTCCACGCTCCGGACTCGAAGCTGCCGTTCGTAAGGATATTGGCCCCGAATGCGGTGCCGCCTCCGACGACCTTCGCAAGGTGGCCCACGATCATTTGATTGAGGAAGACCGGCTCGGAGAAGCTCAGCGCCACCGTCGCGGGAGTGATCGTACCTGCCTGGTCGTTGTTGTAACGCAGGTTCCACGGACCGACAACGCGACGGTCGGGGTGCACGCCCCCGTTGGCTCCGCTGCCAGAGGGGCCGAACAGATTGGGGCCGTTCTGCGCACCGTCGAGCAGACCGCCGGATTCCATCATGTTCTGAGAGTAATACAGAGTCATGGCCACGCCGGAACCTCCGACGTTGTTGAAGGTCTGATAACCGAAGCCGCTGAAGCCGCCCGACGTGGAGAGTCCGTGCAGGTCGCTCGAGGTGTTCGCGAGACGCGTATCGGTGCCGTTGAGGCTCACGTCCTGGTTAAAGCCAAGCGTGCTCCAGTTGAGGGTGTAGGGAGTGCCGCCCATGCCGGAGGCGGACTGGGAGATCACCGGCGCGAATGAAGTATCCAGGGAGCCGTCGCCGTTGAGGCGGGCGATGGAACTGCGGGAGGCGCCGTTGAACGTCTCGAAGTCACCGCCAATGAGAACCTTGCCGTCACTTGTGCGCGCGAGCGCTTTGACGGTGCTCCCCGCATTGACGCCGGTACCGGTGTCGAACGAGGGATCAATATTTCCGTCAGGAGCGATCTTGGCAATCCCGCGGTATTTTCCACTGCTGGTCTCGTACAAATCTCCCGAGGCATACACGGCCGGCACGGAGAGCCACGGCGGGGGCGGCGCGGTATTGCCCGAGGCGAGATCGCTCAGGGTGATGATGGGATTGGTGGTGATCAGGCTCCCCAGGCCGCCGCTGGCCTTGTTCACGGAGTTCAGGCGTGTGGCGTTGGAACTTTGCGCGCCATACAACAGGTCATTCCCGCGATACCAGAGCAGGGCGTCGTGCTGCGGGAAGCTGGTTGTGATAAGGTTCAGGCTGGAGAGCTTGCGAATGTCGTAACTGTAGAGACGATTGGAGGTCGAGAAGTAGAGGATGCCGTCATTGTCCACCGTCGCTGAAAGCGCGTCCCCGAAAGACGAGTTCCCGTTCAGGTCAGCTACTTTGCTCATGGAGGCGATCGCGCCGGCGGCCGAGAAGCTGATCTTGATCAGGTCATCCCGCTCTGAAGAACTGGACGAGCGCCGGATGAAATACAGTGCCCCTTGATAGGCTACGAGGTTTCGCGGGTGCAGGGAAACCCGGGTTCCCGTAATCGTCGTATCGACAAAGACGCCTACCGTGGAGAAAGTGCCGGTGGCCACGGTATAGCGGCCCAAACGGGCCGAACTGTCCGTGTTCTGCACCAGGTAAACCTCGCCGGCGGCTTGATCGTAGGCGATGGTATCGAAATTATACGACCAGGAGCCCGGCAGCTGCGTCGTCACGGAGGTTGTGGGGTCGATCCGATAGAGGCGATTCGTGCTGTTGGCCGCATAGTAGTACGGCGCCACCGGGGCCGGTGCCGTGTTCGGACCGGTAATCTCGTGCAGATTGACTGCGGGATTGGTTTGAATTCCGGTGGTGGCCGATCCGCTCGAGGTGCTGACACGATCCACTCTGGTGAGAGCGGCTGCTTGAGCGCCGTAAAGCGTGCTGGAGTCCTCACTGAAGACAAGGCCTTCCCAGGCCGGCGAGGAATTGCTGATCGTCGTCAGTCCGCTGCCATTGTTGCGCAGATCGCAGCGGTAAAGTCCGCCGCCGCTGCGGAAGTAAAGCAGTCCGCTGTTGTTGAGCGCCATCGCCGATGCGTCATAGTTCTCCGTGTTGCCGGAAAGATCGGTGATCTTCTCCTGACTGATGATTGAGAATCCGTTGACTTCGACCCGGACGAGGTCGTCCGAGTTGCGCGCGATGTAATACAGAGCGCCGTTGTAGTGGACGATGCTGCGGGGCTGATCCGCCGGCACATAGGAGAAACCGGATGCCTGGAGACTTCCCAGAACCGTGTTCGTGGCGGCGTCGGCATTGTACATTCCCAGCCGGAACCCGGAGCCGGGCGTTTCCAGGTAGAAGATTCGGTCGCTGCCAAGGTCATAGGCAATCGCTTCCGCCAAAACCGGAGCGGTGGACGCGAAACTGACGGTTTCGCCGCTCGCCGGATCGATTTGATAAATAGTCGAGGTGCGGTCAGTGGCGTAGTAGCGCGAAGTCACCGTGGTGAACTCAGGAGTGATCCACGCGAGGTCTTCGAGAGTTTGGACCGGGCTGGTCTGGGGAGAAGTCGAAATGATACTCGCGTCGCCAGGCTCGATCTCGACTGTCCGGTCACTTTGGACAGCCCGGCTTCCGTAGAGCGAACCCTGATAGAATACGAGGCCGTGGAACCTGGCGTCGGTGGTATTGAGTTCTACATAGCTGGACTGACGCGCCATGTTGTAACGGGCGAAGAGCGGTGCATCGGTCCGGGAGAAGTAAAGATACCCGCCGTCCGCGACAGCCATCGCACCGATTTCTCCAAGGGACTTTGCGTTGTTCGTGATGTGAGCGACGAGTGATTGATCGTTCACCTGGCCGTTGTTCAAACTGATGCGGATCAGGTCGTCCGTGTTCGTGTGAATATAATACAGGTCGCCGTTGCTGTAGATCAGGCTGCTGATCGTGGCGCTGGCGGGGTAATTCCAGGCTTCCGCACGGAGATCGGAGGCAATGGTGTGCCGGCTGTTGCGCAGGTCAAACCGGCCCAGTCGTGTGGATGAACTGGAATACTCGGTGTAGTAAATCGCCGCATTGTCATAATCGTAGGCCACGGCCTTCACCGGGAAGGGAGCGTTTCCTGTGACCAGCCGGTTTGCGCCTGTTCCTACGTTGACGAGATGAATCGTATTGCTGTTTCCTACGGCGGCATAGACCTGACCCGCCGCGGTCGATGGGGTCACCAGGGGATGCCTTCCGGCCAGATCCGAGAATTGGATGCCCGCGGAGATGTCGGCAATGTACGACGGCACTGCAGTGTTTTGCGTAATCCGGTAGATTTTGGCCGGATCGCCGGCCTGGATGCCATAAAGCTGGTTGTCGGCTCCCATCAACAATGCCTGCCAGTCCTCGGACGGAGACGATCTGATCACAGTATAGCCGCTCATGGACTTGAGATCATAACGTGCTACCAGCTGAGGGGTGGCGAAGTAGGCCAGTCCATTGCTGGAAACCGCGACGTCCCCGATGGTACTGAAAATGGACGCATTATTGGTGATATCGGCAGCCTTGCAGTAGAAAAGCAGGGAACTGTCGTCAGGACTGAGCTCGATCCGCATGAGGTCATCCGTTCCCGGTTTGATGTAGAAAATCTGAGAGTTCCAGACAAACAGATTGTCCGGTTGAGCGCCCGAAGTGGTCCCGAGCGGGTGTGTTTCCGAAGCGCGTCCCAGATCCGTGTGTGTTCCGGTAGCAGGATTGTAGCGGCCCAGACTCCATGCGTCCGTGCCGTGTTGGACGTAATAAACCAAATTGCGGTCCACATCATAGCCAACTGCACTCATGCTGTAGGGTGCGCCGGCGCTGGCCGCGGAGATGCCGCCAGTGAGTTGATCCATCAAATACAAAGTCGGCGTCCCGTTGACGGCGTAATAAGTCCCGACCGGGGTTGGCGGAGCGGGAGGATACGCGCCGAAGTCTTCAAAGTTCACCGCCGGCGAAGTCATCGCAACCGGTGTAATTACTCCGGTGGTTTGATTGACGGCATGGATGGTGGACTGGTCGGCAAAACTGGTTCCGTAGAGGTCGTTGCCGTTCTGATCGAAGAAAATTCCGGCATACTGGGCACCGGGAGCCACCGGAGCGAATCCAGTGAGAAGTCCCAGGTTGTATTTGTAGAGTCCATTGACGGCAGATATCCACAATATATTCCCGGTGCCGATGCTGAGTTCAGTCACTGCCCCGCCAAAGTTCTGCGCATTCGCAGAAACATCTGCAATCTTGACCTGATCCACGATCGTTGTGCCGCTGAGGAAAACACGAACGAGGTCGTCGGTGTTCGGATGAACATAATAAAGACTTCCGCCGGAAAACTCAAGGTTGTTGGGGCAGGCGGTCGGATCGTAGCTCCATGAACCATTGGTCCGTTGATCAAGATTCCCCATTATTGTATGGGTGGAGGTTCCGATATTATATTGCGCCAGTCGAAACCCGGTATCGACATTCTCCAAATAATACAGAATGCGGTTCTGAGGGTCGTGAGCAAGACTTCTTGCCGCAAATGGCGCCGCAGGAGAAAGGGGATAAGTCGTTCCGGTAATGGCGTCGAAACTGTAGAGTGTAGTGGTGTTGTCGGTTGCGTAATACAAGGGAGGAGGAGTATCGGGCAGTGTAACAGGCCACGTAAGGAAACTCATGGCGTAGACAGCGCCGACCCCAAGTGTTCCGGAGAATGAGAAGTCCAGAGGATCATTCGCTGAACCCGGCACGATCCGTCGCGTGTTCGTGGAGGAGAACTCAGTACCGATAAGTTGTCCGGTGACGGGATCCACGCAGAGGGCTGAGTAGGCATTCGTCTCGCCGTTGGAGACAACTCCGAGATTGGAGGCCGTGCTGGGATCGATGCTGTCCACGGTTTTATCCGTATAATCGGCGTTGTAGAGTGTTCCATTGCGATCAAAGGCGATGCCTTTGCCGTGAGTGATGGTGGCTGAGGCGCTGCTCATGCTGCCGACGATTGAAAGGTCGGTGAGAGCGTTGCCGCTTCCCCTTTGTAGTGAGTTGATGGTGAAAAGCACATCTGCTCCGTCACTGCGCCCGTCCAACAATTGGCCAAAGAGTCGCCCGGAAGAGGGTTCAATGGTCAAGCCCGTGATCCATCTCGACTCCGATGATCCGGTTGAGGGAGACAGGGTATCGAGGCGCGGCTTCAAATCACCGAGAAACGTTACTCGCGGCGGCACACCGTTTTGCAGCGTAGACAAATCAAGCTGATAAAGGCCCCAGTCGTAGTTTGTTCCCGATATGCTCGTTTGCCCTGTGGCGACGAAATAGCCAACTCCGCCGGAGGACAGCGCCAGACCATAAATCTGAATGCTGCTGGTGCGCATGTTGGACCAGCTCGAACCGTTGTTGTAAGTAAGATTGCCCCAGTTGACTGCAGTCCTGCTGGCGGGAATGTCCCAGTTTTTAACTTCGATAAGCTGATGATTGGTTCCATTCCGGGAAATAGCCCACAGCGAACGGCTGAAGGCGGGCAGTACGTCGGTGTTCAGACCGGTGATATCGTAAAGCGGTGCATCGGCCGTCAACTTGAAGGCAGAGGCGCCATTGACGGCATTAAGTGTGTATAGAAGAGTGTTTTCGCCCGCGAACACCCCGTGTAGCGCATTAGTGTCGTCATAGGTGAGCGCGGTTGCGTTGGCTTTTGGAAATGCCCGGACAACATCAAATCCAGAAAGGGAGGAGAGGTTGTACTTGGCGAGAAAGTGACTGTCGCTGGAGGAAATAAACATGGCGCCGTCCGGGCTGACCGTCAGCGCGTTGACTTCTCCGAGACTGGCGTTCCCGTTCAGGTCAACAACCTTGGTTTGACTGGCCGGCGCAGTGCCGGTAAGAGTCACCTTCACCAAGTCATCCGTCATCGGCGGGATGTAATACAAGGCATCCTGTGCGTACACGAGAGCCAGGGGCATGGTGGCAGGAATGTAGGAAAATCCGCTGCTCAGAGTGGAAAGGTCACTGGTAATACCATTGGAGAGATCGTGAAGAACTAGGCGTGCCGTTCCAAAGGCTGCGGGGGTGGAGCCTGTGTGAGTGGTAAGATAGAGGCGATTGTTGGTAAAATCGTGCGCAATTCCTGTAGGCAGATTGGGCACATTCGATGTAATCCGGTAGGTCTTGCCCGTGTTGAGATCGAGGCGGTTGATGGTCCTGCTGTTCTCGGTAATAAAGTAGCGCTGACCGCTTAGGATGGCGGGTACTGGAATCTGAGGCGAGCCAAGATCCGTGATTGAGCGAATGGCATTGAAGGCGCCAATGAGTGTGCCCGAAGCATCCGAAGCATTTACTAAATAGAGGTTGCCCGGTTCGTTGCTGCGAACGCCGTAGAAGGTCGATCCGCTCGAATCCACCATGAGTCCCGACCAAACGGCGGAGGGATTAAGCGCAAGAGTAGTGAACCCGTTGAGCGAAGCCAGGTTGTATTTCGCAAACCGGTTTGATCCGGAAATATAAAGCCATCCGGTTGCGTCCACTGCAAGATCCCCAACGGCGCCAACTGCGGCTTCGTCATTATCGGCGATATCCGCTGCAAGGAACGTGTCACTGAAGCTGCCGTCGCCCTTGAGTTCGATCTTGTAGAGGTTGTCAGTATTTGGCTGCAGCCAGTATAAGTGGCCATTGAACCATGTGAGGTTCTCGATTTGAGACGTCGGCCTTACAGTGCCGGTATTGGCCAATTGAGCAAGTGCCGTGTGAGTATTCAGTGTCGTGTCATAGACCGCAAGTGTATAAGGAGAGCCCTGTTGCACATAATAAACTTTTGTTCCTGAGCTGTCTGCTGCGACAGAGGAAATGCTGGGGAAAAGTGATGTCGAAGTCCTGATTGAATTTGCGGCGTTGGAAGTGTCGACTACGTAAATATCGGAATTGCTCCCTCCAACGGCGTAATAGGTGGTATTGACCCAAAGTTGGGGAGGAGCGTTATTGGCTCCGGTCATGTCGTACAGCGCCACGGAAGGAGAGGTTGCAACAGGAGTTCCTCCCGTTCCGTTTGTGTTGTTAACGGGCTCTACAGAGGTCAGAGCAGTATTCCGGGCACCAAAGTGGGTTCCGCTGTCGGTAGCAAAAAGCAGACTCTCGTATGGAGCACAGGAGGAACTTACAGTGGTCATGTTTCCAAGACGCCGTATATCATACGTCCGCAGGTTTGTTCCTTCACGGAAGTAAACTATTCCATTGTTGTCTATGGAGGCCGCTGTGACGTTCCACCCGCTTGTCGCGGAGAGCCTCGATATGGAGTCCTGGGCGAGAATTTCCGTGGGGGACACCTGAACACGTATTAGAAATGACTGGGAGCCCGCGGGAGCGATGTAGAACAAATCCCCCTGATAGCAGATTAGATGCTGGGGATGAACTGAGGGTCGGAATGAGCCTGATAGCTTTAGATCACCGAGGACTGTATGGTTGCCAGTCGCAAGATTGTATTTGCCCAGTTGAATGGTGGTGTTGCTGTTCTGCACGTAAAACAAAACAGCGGCAGTGGCGTCATAAGCAATGGCATCAAGGTTGAACGGGGCGGAACTGGTGGCGGTCGTGGTGATTCCATTGGAAGGATCAATGCGAAAGATGCTGTTGGTGCGGTTGATCGCAAAGTATGGAGCAGGCGGCGTTGTACTGGTTGTGAGTGTACCTCCAGGAAATGCAAGTCCCTCAAGATCGGAAAGGAAACTTGCTGAGAGGCTCGCGTAATTGAAGCGGTTCAGATCGTTGTTGCCGTCCCCCGGTCGAACTTTACGAATATGAAGTGCATCGGTGGTGCCACTGTCTGAATTCGCGCCCACGATTTCCCCGGTTGGAGAAAAAACCGTGAAGCCTTCGTACTTGGTAAACGTATCAGAACTGACCACGGAAGTAATGGCCCCATTCGCGGCATTGACGACATAAACTTCATCATCCTGATCGTCAGTGATATACAGGGAGGCTCCGTGGAACACCATATCCTGTCCCGATGTCACGGCATCGCCTGCGCCTGCAAGCGGTCCGATCAGAGAAACATTGTTGAGAGAACCGGCAGACGTGGAGAACGAATTGATGCGGAAGAGATAGTCGGTGGAGCCGCCGCTGCCTTCACTGTAGAGCACGTAGAGTCGCTGGTCCGGGCCGATGGCCAATCCGTTCACTTCATCTGTTTCAGTCACATCGCCTACCACGCCGGTAACGGAAAGCGCGGCTTCAAGATCTCCGAGGAATGTCGCCCTGGGTATTGTTGGCGTGGGAGTGGGTGATAAAGAGGTGAGCTCGAAGGTGAAGAGTGCTCGTTTATAGGTAACGCCGTTAACAACGGTAGGTTCATTGCGGACAAAATATACAGTGCCTCCGCTTGTCACGGCGAGGCTCTCCAGAGCATATCCTGAGCCCGAGAATCCTGTTACCACGCCGTTGTTCAGATAGCGAATTGGTCCATACGAACGCGCTTCGACATTGGGAAGGTTCCAGTTTACGAACTCGCCAAGACGTCCGGTATTTTCATCAATTGCCCAAAGTGAATTGCTTTGACTGTAGGGCACACTCGCCTCATGGCCCGCCATATCCCAGAAGGTAATACGCGGGAATGTATCGGCGGAGTGGGTGGGCGAACCGTCACCTGAATCTACGGCAAAAACGCTGCCTTCGCTTACCGGGTGACTGCCGAAAAACAGGCCGCTGTTTGTGAAGATGAGAGAGGAATAGTTTGGTTGTCCGGAGGAAAGTTGAGTGAAACCGGAAAGGGTGACCATGCTGAATTTTGCGATGGAGTTGTTTCCGGTCGCGATCCATGCCGTTCCAGAGGAATCGACCGCCACGTCGCCGACATTTCCCAGATTGACGTAATCTTCTGTCAAATCCACGACCTTTGTTACGCCGGAGACTGCTGTGCCTCCGGCATTCAGTGAAATTTGCACTAAGTCATCAGACCCGGGCATGATGACGTACAAATGGCCTCCGTAAAAGAACAGATTTCCAGGATTGGTATTTACCGGGTAACTCCAGGATCCGTTGCCGATGGTGGCCAGTGTGCTGTGTGTATTGGTGGAGACCGTATATTTGCCCAGGCGCCATTCGGAGGTTCGGTTCTCTGTGTAGTATAGGACATTGTTGACAGGATCCCGCGCGAGGGCGCTGAGAGAAAACGGTGCCGAGGACGTGACTGTGAAGGTTACTCCGGTAGCTGGATCAAACTGGTAAATCCTGTTGTTGTCACCGCCTACTGCATAGCAGTCAGGTAAGGGTGGACGCGGGCGGCTGTTTACACCGGAAATGTCACGCAGACTGAGGAGCGGACTGGTGGTGGCCTGCGGAGTTCGATTGCCGTTGGAAAGATCGATTTTCTGAATGGATGTTGGTGTGGCCGAATGAGTTCCGTAAAGGGCGTTGGCGGGAGAGAAGACGAGGCCGGTCATCCGGGCATCAGAGGAGTTTACGACGGTGTAAGCGTTTCTGGTGTAAAAATTGAACCTGGCGAGAAGATTGCCGGTATCCTGGCTAATCCAGGCAGTTCCCGTGGAATCCACGGCGAAGGCACCCGCATTACCGATGGCTGCTGTATCTCCACTGACATCCGCAAACTTGGAGAGTGCAGACAACGTGTCGCCGGATAGTTTGATTTCGACGAGATCGTCTCCCGCGGGAATTGTATAGAGTCCACCCGCGAAATACACCAGATTTCGGGGAGAGGACGTAATAGTGTATCCAAGCGATGGAGCAGCCAGGTTGCCAACAAAACTATGTCTCTGGTTTGCGAGATCATACTGATACAAGCCGATATTGGCGGAGGATGCGGTGCTTTCAGTGTAGTAAACGCGCTGCCCTTCGTCGTCGTAAGCCAAGGCCTCCGGGGAAACCGGGCAACTGGCTGTGACCGGGTGTAACTGTCCCGACGTAATGTTAAGGGAGTAAATAGTCTGCTTACCCGTCGCGCTGGCGTAATACGTGCCACCTGCGGGAGTGACATTGACCCTCTGTTGAGCTGAGGCGGCATCTACAAAGCTGCGCAAAGGACTAGTGACGGTGTTGCCGGAAGCAGTGCCGTCAGCCATATTGATGGTGACAATATTGCGCGGTGCTCCTGCAGTCAGACCGTAAAGTGCGGCACCTGCTTCCGTGAACATTGCATCGTACGGCGAGGCAAGACTGCTTGAAAGCACTGTATACCCGGAGAGACTCTTAAGGTCGAATCGGGAAAAAGTCGTTGCATCGGAAAGATAAAGGTAGCCGCCGGCGTCGATTGCGATATCTCCAACGCTGGAGAATGGCGTGTTCCCGTTGATGTCGGCCACTTTCCAGGCGTCCGCGATGGTTCCAGTTTGATTGATGTCCACCCGAATTAAGTCATCTGAGCCGGATGCAATGAAGTAGAGCGAACCGTTGAAGAAAGTGAGGTTTGAGGGTGAAGCAGAGACCGGGAAAGTGAGGGTGCCTGCGTTGAGTGATCCGGCTGAGGAATGGCTGCCCGTCGCGATATTGTAACTACCGAGTTGAGTTCCTCCCTGCTTTGTGTAATAAAGACGCTGATTTTCTGCGTCATAGGCAACCGTAGCCGGCACCCAGGGGGCTGTGGAGGTAAGAATGGCGTTGGCTCCGGTGGCAGGATCGAATCGGTAAATGCGCGTGGTCAAGCCATCTACGGCAAAGTAGTCTGAGGTTACTGTGGTGGCTGCTCCGTCGTATATTCCTGTGATGTCGCTGATCTCGGCTGCGGGAATGACATTTCGCAGGAATCCCTGGTCTCCGTTTGTGTCATCCACCGTAAAAAGCTGACGCTTTGTGGAGCCGTTCGTTGCGGGGATCCCGATCATCTGCTTGTCTGCGCGATATGTAATCGCTGTATAAACCGATTCCGCCTTGCTGCGAATATTGTTGAATCCCCCCAGGCTGCCGATGTCATAGGAGAAGAGAATGTGATGGTCGCTGCTGGCTACGTAGAGCTGGCCGTCAGGTCCAATCGTCATGCCATCCACGACTCCAAGAATGGGGTGGATGGAGACCCCTTCCAGAAGGTCGGCAATCAAGGTTTGCGCCGTGATTGCACCTCCGGTAATATCAACTTTTACGAGATTTGATGTATTGGATGGTATATGATAAAGGGCACCGTCAAACCAAGTTAGGGCATCCGGTAGGGAACTTGGACGGAACGCCAGTGCGGGATCGGTGAGACTGCCCACTGTGGAGATTTCTCCTGAAGCAATGGAGATGCTTTTGAGGAGAATATTACTGGAGTCTGCCGGATCCGGGCCTGCGGCATACAGCATGCCCCCGGTATTATTCGCCGCCAGTGCAGATGGGGTTATTCCGATATTCGATGCAAAAAGATATTGTCGGCCGGTGTCGAGATTCAGGCGCAAGACATCATCGCGTCCGGGACTAAGTGCGAAATGGCCCGGAGGCAGCTGAAACGGTACTGTTCCAAGGGGTCCACCAAAATCATCGAATGACTGTGCGGGACTGAAATCAACCGGTGTGTTGCCTGCCCCGGTGGATTTGTCCACGGTGTAGAATTTGCCAGGTTCCGTGTCGCGGACCCCAAACAACTGGCCTGACTGTCCGGTCACGAGTCCAGACCATGCCCAAGCGGGATTGCTCACGGGTACCGTGAAGCCTGAGAGAGACTTCAGATTGTAGGTAGCCCATGCATTCTGAGCGGAAATGTAAAGCGTGCCTGTGCTGTCCGCCGCCACGTCTCCGACGTTATGCAGGGCAGTGAGGTCGTCGGCAATGTCGGCGAACTTGTATTGTGCGCGAATGCTGCCATTGGGATTGAAATCAATGCGAACGAGATCGTCCGTATCTTCGCCGAGGTAGTAAAGGCTGTTATTATATCCGACAAGGTTGCGGGGTTGCACTGAGGGAACGTAGTCGAGGCCGCCTGAGGTCAATTGACCTGCGGAAGCGTGCGTGCCTGTGGCCATGTCGTAGCGTCCCAGATTCCATCCGCCTGCGGCGACTTCCACGTAATATACACGTCCGGAGTCTGGAAGATAGGCGACGCCAGCCGGGGGGAACAAACACTCTGTGCTGCGCACAATATTACTTCCCGTGGTACTGTCGAATTGATAAAGAGTGGTGTTGCCTGGAGATGTGGCAAAATAGTAGCCGTCCGGCGTTGTGCCGGTGCCAATGGTCGATGATTCCCCCGCATTGAACCAAAGTGTCAAATGGGACGGAGGATAGCTGCGCGCTGTATATTGTGTTAAGCCAGAGGGGAATGAAATCGGTGCGGTATACTGTTGAGCAGATGCGTCGGATGGCTCGCCGTTGTTACTTCCCGGGTCGCCGCCATCGTCTTTATAAAAGATTCGGCTGCCGACGGGCAGACGTGCGCTGTCACTGACTGTGGTCATGACGACCTTGTCGGTCTCGACTGACAGGGTTGTGGCGGGGAGGGTGATCTTTTCCACGCCGAACGAGACAGTCTGTTCTTCGGATGTGCGGAAATACAGCGGGTCTATGGCAACTGCGCGAATACGGACTGTAGCGGTGCCATCCGGGCGGTAAGCCGGGAGTGTTATCGGGACTTCAGTTCCGTTATGAATGCCTTGAAATACGGGGCCGGCAACGCGACCGGTGCTGGTGGCGAGCGCCGGGTCTGATCCGTCGAAGGTCCAGAAGACCTGGAATTTGTCACTGGTTATGTGTTCTGTTGGAACGTTGGCAAGATTCGTAATGGTGACGACTCCAGAGGGAGGAGCGGGTGTGGAGGTCGCTCCATGCATGGTTCCGCCCAATTCCCGGTAATTGAACGCGGTGCGTGGAAAATTGGCTGCAATCTCCAACTGCATACTTGTTAAGTCGTAACGCTCACTGACGGTTGCGCTGTCCTCAAAGTTGTCCGGGTCGAGTGTTACGGTGCGAGCAACGATTGAGGTGCCCGGGTCCACTGAGAGTGGTCCCTCATAGCGGCGCCAGTTGCTCGCGCCAGTGGAATCGGTGCTGTAGTAATAAATTTCCGCTACCGTCGGCGGCGCGCTGGGAGGCAAGGAGAGGGCTACAGTGCCGGGGTACCAGTTGATGGGGAAGGTTCCGCTCCGCACGCTGAACAGTGGCGGATCAAGTGGTATCGTATGGGCTTCAGGCAGCCCGTCCGTATTATTAGGATCGTTATTGCCGGGAGTAACAAAATCAGGGGTCAGCCGGCCCACGCCGCCCCCGGAGAGGTAATCCCACACCCACTTGTCGTTGCTGGCAAAGTCCGCTGTTCCAGCGCGCTCCGCGTCCAATCCGGCTGATCCGGAGAGATCCGGCATTTCTCCGAGGTAGAACTCTTTGACTCCCGGGTCGCTGCCGTTCTCAGCAAGGATGAACTGCCGGGACGCATCATCCCAGTAGGCTCTGAGGCTGCCGCTGGACGCTTCGTTGGCACTCTGCCAGCGAATGCTCATCCGCGGATCGATCATTGATCCCTTCAAACCTGCCAATTTGGCGTTTGCTGCCTCCTTCCGGAGTCGCGTCAGGACGGCTTCGCCGGTAAGTCCCGCCGGGATTTTACCACCATGTGTTTGGTAGATTTGAATGGCGCGGTTAACGGCGCGGACATCCTGTTCAAGTTTCGCACGGGCGCTGGAGTCACTGACATTTGTGATGATCAGGTAAGCCCCGGCGCTCAGGCCGCCGATGACAGCGACCGTTACCAGCACTTCGACAAGGGTATAGGCGAGGAGTTTCTTGAGAGCCATGGCAGTGTTCGGGCAGAGTGTGGGGGACGATAAAACGGATCAATTATAGTAATTATGGAAAACATGCAACGTCTAAATCCATATAGTTTCAAGAAGAGTATCGGAATTTCACCTAGCCGCGATCAGGTAAATACTTAGCAAGCTTACCCAAGCCGAAGCCATTGAGGAGGCTGGCAAAAGCGTGACTTTTTGGGAGAAGCTGTGATGGCTAAATCGCCAAAGTGCAGAGCCAGCAGCTATTCCAGGAGGTGTGCTGCCGGATTCACAAGGACTTCTGCGACGGTCTGGAACAGTTCCGGCAATGAATACGGCTTTGGAAGGAAGCTCACGCGTCGGGTTCTAGCCATCTCCAGCAGCGAGTGCTTGTCGGTGTATCCGCTGCTAACAAGGGCTCGAATGGCGGGATTGACCCTCAGGAAGGCATCCACAAGTTGCAGTCCATTTCCGTCCGGGAGCACAGCGTCGGAGAGCACCATTTCGAAGGCCCCGTTGCTTTCATCGAAACGGGCGCGGGCCTCCTTGGCAGTGGCAGCGGAGGTGACTTTGTAGCCGTTTTGAGAAAGTGCAGTCCGGACGAGCTGGTTCACCGCTTCTTCGTCCTCAATCAGGAGCACGCGCTCACCATGTCCGCGGAACCTGACGGCGGAATGGTTCCCGGTGGTTTTCCCGGCAGGGTGAGGCTGGATCAGAGCCTCGTCTGCAGCGGGGAGGAAAACGTGGAAGGTGGTTCCCTGGCCGGGGGCGCTGTAAAGATCAATCCCCCCCTGATGATCCTGAACAATGCCGTACACTACGCTCAAGCCGAGTCCGGTTCCCTCCGCCCCTTTGGTAGTGAAGAAGGGTTCGAAAATGTGGTCACGGGTCTCAGGCGGTATGCCGCATCCTGTATCGCTGACGGTGAGAACAGCAAACTTTCCGGTCGAGGCGGTACCGGTGAACAGCGGAACCGGGAACTGTGAGGCATCCACGACCATGGTCCGCACGGCAATGTTTCCTCCCTGCGGCATAGCGTCCCGGGCATTAATGACCAGATTCATGATGATCTGTTCGATTTGTCCCTGATCCGCGCGCAATGAGACCATTCCCGGTGCAAGGGCCATCTGCAGCTGGATATCTTCGCCAATGATGCGGCTGAGCATTCGGCTCATTTGCCCCAAGTTTTCATTCAAGTCGAAGACCGTCTTTCTGCTGACCTGTTTTCTGCTGAACGCCAGGAGTTGCCGGGTGAGCGCAGTGGCGCGTTCCGCTGCCCGCTTGATCTCCCGCAATTCGGCATGGGAAGCATCATCTTCAGGGAGTCGCATGGTCACCATATCGGCATAGCCGATGATGGGGAGCAGCATGTTGTTAAAGTCATGAGCGATGCCACCGCTCAGTTTCCCCACCGCCTCCATTTTCAACGACTGTTGCAGTTGCAACTGGAGCCGCTCTCTGTCGCTTTCAGCCTTGAGGCGCCGGAGAGCAGTGGTGACCACTCCGCCCGCGAGTGAAAGGGTGCGCAGTTCGTCAGCCTGCCATTCCCTTTTTCCGAGACTGTCGATGCCGAGGAAGCCGGTGGGATCTTCGCCCCCTCCCAGTTTGATCCAGAGCAGCGATCCGGCACCATGGGAAGATGCCAGATTCAGGTTGAGAGTATCACCGGCGTCACTTGCCGTGAATGATACGATTCCTTTTGTGTGATTGGCGGGGTCCTCAAATTCCCGGGGCAGGCTGGTGCATCCCTGAGAGCGGGCCTGGTCGCTTAAGGAGGCAACTCCCGGCGCACACCACTCTGCAGTGCACTCCAGTACTTGTCCTCCCGCGGTAAATTGCATCAGGTAACAGCGATCCGCCCTCAAGAATCCCCCGACCTGCCCCAGGGCACAGCGGATACCCTGTTCCCGGTCCTCATGTTTCAATGCCAGAAAATAAGAGGAAAGCGACGCCAGCATGGCTTCCATCGCCACCCGAACCGCCAGATCGCGTTCCGCGCGGCGGCGCTCCTCGACTTCCGATTGCAGGGCTGCGGTTCGCTCCCTTACCAGCGTTTCAAGGCGGTCATGATCCTCCTCCAGGGTCCGTTCGTTCCGACGCCGCTCAGTAATGTCACGAATGATGGTCACCGCTCCGATAACCTGCCCTTCACGGTTTCGGATCGGCGCGGCCGAATCCGAGATCGGCACAGCGGTGCCGTCCCCGCGAATCAGAGCGACCCCCTTTTCCCTGGTGAGAATTCTTCCCTCCGCCAGCGCCTGTTGTACCAGATGATTGATGCTCTCACCAGTGCGGTCGTCCTTGATGACCAGCAATTCGGTGATGTGCCGGCCGGTGGCCTCCCCGCCGCTCAATCCTGTCAATTTTTCAGCCGGCGGATTCAGAAATTTGATGTTCCCTTCAAAATCGGTGGCGATGACACCGTCGGCAATCGACATCAGCGTCGTCAGAAGCCACTCCCGACTTTCCCGAAGTGCGCGCTCCAGATCCACTTTATAAAGGGCGATTTCCACGGTGCTTCGCAGCCCCGCCTCTTCAAACGGTTTCACCATATAACCTGCAGGGGCAGCCGCTTTGGCGCGGGAGAGAACTGTTCCGTCCGAATAGGCCGTGAGGAAGACACAGGGAATGTCAAACTCGCGCCGGATGGTGGTGGCAGCCTCCACCCCGTCCATCGGTCCCTGCAGCACGATGTCCATCATGATCAGGTCGGGACGCAGTTTGCCGGCCTTGGCAATGGCGTCGGGACCGCTCAAAGCATGCCCCACCACGTCGCATCCCATGTGCCGCAGGCACTCAGTGATGTCCTGAGCCACGATGGACTCGTCATCTACAACCAAAATGCGGCGTTTCATGGATTTAGACAGGCGGGCGGGACGCGGTCAGGGTTAGAATCTAACTTCGTACTGACTCTCTCTGAAGGTGATGGTGACGCGGGTGCCGTGTTCGCTGTCCAGTACGAGGCTGCCATTCAGCTGATCGGTGAGCATTTTCACAAGGCGCATGCCTAGAGACGTGGCTTTGGAAATGTCGAAGTCAGCTTTCATTCCGATGCCGTTGTCCCAGACCACCAGATGATAAACCCCGTCTCCTCCGGAACCGAGGCTGACATAAATGGAGCCCTCCAGCCGGCCGGGAAACGCGTATTTGAGCGCGTTGGTCACAAGTTCGGTAATGATGAGGCCGCAGGGCAGAGCCGTATCCAGCCCCATGAAAACATTGTGCACGTTCAACTTGATTTCCCGCCGGCAGCCTTGCGGGGTGTTGACCCTTGCGAGTTCGCCTGTCAGGGTTCGCAGATAGCCGTGCATTTCAATGCGGCTGACGCTTTCACTTTGATAGAGCTTCTCATGGAGCAAACCCATGGAGCGGATGCGCGCCTCGCTCTCCTGGAGCACTTCGCGCAACTCCTGACTGTCCGCCTGACGGGTCTGCAGACGAAGCAGGCTCGTGAGGATCTGCATGTTGTTTTTCACGCGGTGATGGATTTCGCGCAGCAGAATTTCCTTCTCGCGCAGAGACGCGCTGTTCTTCATGCTCTCGCGAAGCTTGACGTGGCTCTGTTCCAGTGAGTCCACCATGCGGTTGATGGACTCGGCCAGATCACCAATTTCGCCGGCGGCCTCCACGTTGGCGCGTGTGCTCAGGGCACCGCCGGCGACTTTCGCGGCAAATATCTGCAGCGCCCGGATGGGCTGGATGAGTTTGCGTGCCACGCTGAATGAGGCGAGAAAGCCGATAACGACCGCGATGGTGCCTGTGGTGCCCACATTGCGGTAGATCGTCCGGATCGAGCTCTCATAGGAGTCCATGCTCAGCCCCAGTGAAATGTTGCCCACGCTGCTCAGACCGGAGTTGGCCGCCTGGCTGAAGTGCCACACCTGACCAGAGGGCGCATCCGGGGAGGGTTGGCAGTTCTCGTTAGCTCCCGGACGGATTCCAGCGTCAAGGCCGGCGACCTCCGACCAGCGGGCCTGACCCGCCATGTCCACATAGTGCAACAGCGGCTGGCCCGAAAACGGTTGCACAAAAATATAGCGCAGACCCGGCTCCGCCTGGAGGAACTCGAGGCACTGACGGACCACCGGGGCATAATTCCTGCCCGTGATGCCCGGAGCGATCCGCTCCTCCAGACTGCGGCACAGCCGGGTGGAGCGCTCCTCAAGGTCTCTGGTCATGCTGGAACGAATATGCCAGAGCGCCGACCCGGCAAAGAGTCCGACGGTCAGCACCGCCACCAGCCACGACATGATGGTAATCCGCCGCAGAATGCTGGAACTTCTCGCTGCCGGCTGGGGCGAATTCATGGGACCCTCCTCTCATTTGACTCCCTCGCGGACAAATCCGGGCCGCTGCCGGACCCGGGACTGTCTCCTGCCGGCGGAGCAGCAGGGTGAACTCCGGAACCCGGTGACGGGAAAAAGCTGCGCCACCGTTCCAACAGTTGCCGGAGCGAGTCCAGGTCTTCATGATGCGGTTTGGTCAGACTCCAAACGATGCCGTTCAATGGCATCCGCACCGCGGAAGCGGCTTTCTCCAGTTGTTGGCGCATCCCGGGTTCCATGTCGCTCCGACAGGCCACGACGTGTCTGAGCAGCCGCGGGGAGCGGCATATCTCCTCCACCTTCGCCTGCAGACCTGAGGGATTCGTTCGCAGGACACTGAAGTAATCCTCGGCGGTCACGACGCAGGCGTCCGCCTCGCCAAAATACACGGAGAGGACAGCTTCGGTGGCATTGGCAGCCGTACGGAACTCCGCGAAGTTTTCGCGCTTTGAGTGTCCGGAGAGCGGTACGATTTCCACTTCCAGCCAACGATAAACCAGTTCTCCGCAGCCGCCGCGATCCACGAGAATGATTTTCTGGGCGAGATCCCTGAGAGAGAATCTCGTATCGCTGCCAGGCCCGGGAGCCATCCGTTTGCGGAGGATCACAAATTCGGCCATGGAAGCCCTGCCATTGCTGGAGGGCGTAAGAAACGCCTCGAGCGGGGGCGATTCCCCCTGCTCCAGCAGTTCATAACCATGTACGAGATAAACATCCGCTTTACGACGGAGGGGATTCGCCGCGGTTTTCAAAAGCTGCCGGAAGGACAGTTCCGGGTGCAAATTATTCAACCGGGCAGCCGATTCGGTAGCCGGTGCAGCCCAGGATGAGCTCAATTGGCGGGCCCATCGCTCCAGCGGATTTGCCATGCCGGCATAGGATGGCCAGGGCACCTCAGAGACATAAGAGACCACGACTGAGGCAGCCGCTGCCGGGCCGGCGACGGCAGGGGGTAGTGACGACTCCTGCGCCACGGTCAGACCGGCCGGGAACATGAGGCCTGACAGCACGAGGCCCCTTAACAGCGCCGCTGTTGCGCTTACTGTGACAGGGGCCAGACGCTTGGATTTGAGCGTTTGCGCAAGCATGAGATATGAGAATCATTAAACTAAACAATACTTTCCATAAACTTCAAGTCTTTTGAGTATGGTAATTCTGGCAGTCGGAACTCTACAAACCCTACACGCTGGTCTTCGTGGCGGACGAATGCCGGCATTCGAGGAATCCCGGCAGGGAAATTATGCCGACGCGTGACAATCGTTGACCAATTCCCCCCGCTCCTGCATAGAAGCGAATCCGATCATGAATAAACGCTACGCCCTCGGCATTGATTATGGTACCAATTCCTGTCGCTCGCTGCTGGTGGATTTGGAAACCGGGGCGGAACTCGGCTCCGCGGTCTTTGGATATCCGAGCGGTGAACGCGGCATTCTTACTGACCGGCGCGACCCCAACGTCGCTCGCCAGAATCCGGGTGATTATCTGGAGGGCCTGACTGCGGTAATTTCCGGAGCCCTCGAACAGGGGAAAGCGGCGGACAGGGAATTCGATCCGGAAAGGATCGTCGGCATCGGGGTCGATACGACCGGCAGCACCCCCATTCCCGTGAACCGGGAAGGGGTGCCCCTCGGGCTGCTGGACGAGTTTAAGAACGACCTTGATGCACAGGCGTGGCTCTGGAAAGACCATACGGCGCACAGTGAGGCCGCGGAAATCACCGCGCTGGCGGCTGAGATGCACCCGGAATATTTGGCCCGGTGCGGGGGGACTTACAGCAGTGAGTGGTTCTGGAGCAAGATCCTGCGACTCAAGCGTGCTTCCCCGAGGGTATTCGCTGCTGCCCACAGTTTCGTCGAGCATTGCGACTGGATTCCGGCGGTTTTGTCCGGAAATACTGATCCCTCACGCATGGCCCGCAGCGTCTGTGCGGCCGGGCATAAGGCCATGTTTCACAGTGGCTGGGGCGGACTGCCCTCGAAGGAGTTTTTGACAAGGCTGGATCCCGAACTCGGAGCGTTGCGGGACCGGCTGTACTCCCGCGCGCTCACCAGTGATCAACCGGCCGGCCGCCTCAGCGAGGAATGGGCGGCCAGGCTAGGCCTCAAGCCAGGAATTGCGATCGCCGTGGGAGCATTCGATGCCCACATGGGTGCCGTGGGAGCGGGGATCAAGGAAGGCACCCTCGTCAAGATTCTCGGCACGAGCACCTGCGATCTCATGATTTATCCGAATCAGCAGCCGCTGGGAGACATTCCGGGGCTCTGCGGCATTGTGGATGGTTCGGTCCTGCCCGGATATTTTGGACTGGAAGCCGGTCAGAGCGCGGTCGGCGACATTTTCCTCTGGTTCGTAAGCAACCTCGTGCCGGATTGCTACGGGACCACGCCCGCAGCGAAGTTCGAAAGCATGGAATCCGCCCTCGCCGGATTGAAACCTGGTGAAACCGGCCTCCTTGCGCTCGATTGGAACAACGGCAACCGCACCATTCTGACCGATGTTCGCCTCAGCGGACTGCTCCTCGGCCAGACCTTGCAAACCCGCCCTCACGAAATCTACCGCGCGCTCATCGAAGCCACCGCTTTCGGCGCCCTGACCATCATCAACCGCTTTGAGGAATATGGTGTCAGGGTCGAGGAGGTCATCAACACCGGGGGGCTTGCCAATAGAAATCCCACGCTGATGCAGATCTACGCCGATGTGCTGGGCCGGCCCATGAAAGTGAGCCGCAGCGAGCAAACCTGCGCGCTCGGCGCTGCCATCTTCGGAGCCGTGGCCGCAGGTGCGGTGGAAAGCGGGTTCGACTCCGTGCCCGACGCCCAGCGGGCGCTGTGCCGCATCCGGGACACCGTCTTTGAGCCCGACCGGCGGCGGCACGCGATCTACACCAGGCTCTACGGACTCTACCGCCAGCTCCACGATTCGTTCGGCACGGCCACATGGAGCGGCCGCATCAATCACGTCATGAAGGAACTCATCGCCATCCGTGAGGAACAACGCATGGCCTGAATCCGGAGAACAAGCCCTGGCCGCTCCGCGACCTGCGGGGCTTCGCTGTGCAGCAGTCGGACCTTGCAGACCGTGGCAGGCTCTGTTTCCCTGCGTCGCATTTCCTCCCGCCGCATTCTGTCCTGTCATCGCATGAAATCCCTCACTTTAATCCGGCATGCCAAAAGCAGCCGGGACAATCCAGGTCAGCCCGATCAGTTTCGTCCCCTCAACCCCAGAGGCTGCCGTGACGCGCCCGCCATGGGAAAATACCTGGATGCCACATTCCGGTTTTCTCCTGACAACATCGTCAGCAGTCCCGCCACCCGGGCCATCTCCACCGCACGGCTGATTGCTGCGGAAACCGGCTTTGGCGAATGGCGCATCCATCAGGACGGGCGGATTTATGAGGCGCCGGTAAGTTCCCTTGTTGATGTCATCCACGACCAGGCCGATGAACTCAGTCACGTCTGTCTTGTGGGGCACAATCCCGGGCTCGAGAACCTCGCCAACTGGCTTTGCGGCAAACGGGTTGTCAGCGACGTGGTCACCTGCGCGGTGATCATGCTTGATCTCGATATCGCGTCATGGAGCAGCGCCGCCATGGGGTGCGCCAGCCTCAGGGAATACATTTACCCCGAACTCATCGGCCTAAAGAAAGGAGACGTGTAGGAGCGCAGCGGCGAACACAGTGTCCTCCCGGCGTATCCGGAGTCATGAAGCCGTTTCCTGGCCGATCCCAAACCTGAACCGACCATGCGCATTCTGATCCACGATTACGCCGGGCATCCATTTCAGATTCAGCTCAGCCGGGAGCTGGCCCGCCGCGGCCACACAGTGCTCCATGCCTTCGCCGGCGGGCTGCAAACCCCGAGAGGAGAACTGGTCCGCCGGCCCGACGATCCGGAGAGTTTCTCCATCCGGGAGATCCCCATGGATCCTGACTATGCGAAGTACAAGTATTCGTTCCTGCGCCGCCGCCGGATGGAGATGGCGTGCGGAAAACGCCTTGCCGGGCTGATCAAAGACTGGCGGCCTGACGCGGTGCTTTCCGCCAACACTCCCACGGAAACCCAGGAGCCTGCTCTGGCGGCGGCTATACAGGGCGGAGTGCGCTTTGTCATCTGGCTGCAGGATTTCTACAGCATCGCCGTGGACAAACTGGTGCGTCGAAAAATCCCTTTGTTAGGCGCGATCGCCGGCCGGCACTACCGGCGGCTGGAGCGGTCGCAATTGCACCGGTGCGACCATGTCGTTGCCATTACGGGGGATTTCGTGCCCATCATGATTGACGAATTCGACGTGCCCGCCGGCAAGATCACGGTGATTCCCAACTGGGCTCCGCTCGACACGCTTCCGGTGCTGCCGAAGGACAACCCATGGAGCCGCACGCACGGCCTGCATGACAAATTCGTGTTCCTTTACACGGGCACTCTCGGCATGAAGCACAATCCGGCTCTCCTCCTGGAACTGGCACTGCGATGCCGCGAGCACCCCGGGACCGTTGTCGCCGTCATCAGCGAAGGCATCGGCGCCGACTGGCTGCGGGAGCGCGCCGCTGAGCATGGCCTGCCAAATCTCACTCTGCTTCCCTATCAGCCGTTCGATGCCCTGCCGCAGGTGCTGGCGGCGGGGGATGTACTGGTCGCGGTGCTCGAAGAGGATGCCGGAATTTTTTCCGTGCCCAGCAAAGTCCTGACGTATCTTTGCGCCGCCCGGCCGCTCCTCCTCGCAGTCCCTGCGGTCAATCTCGCGGCGCGCACGATCACGGAGCATGCAGCGGGGCTGACGGTCCCCCCGGGGGACGCGGCCGGTTTTCTCGCCGCCGCCGCGCGGCTCATTGAGGAGCCGGCAACGCGTGCGCGCATGGGAGCCTGCGCCCGTGGTTATGCCGAGTCCCGTTTCGCAATCGAGGCCATCGCCGACCGATTCGAGCCGGTGCTCGGCATCTGCCGGTGAATCAACGCTTTCCGCCGTGCGGCATCCCCTGCTTGCTGCGAATCGTGAGGCGGTTCTATTGCGGACATGAAAACCATCGGGCAGCAACTCCAGCACGCACGAACCGCGCGCGGGCTGAGCATTGATGACGTGGCGTTTCAGACGCGCATTCCCGCAGCCAAGCTGCGGGACATGGAGAACGATGACCTCTCACGCTTTGCGAACCTGACTTATGCGCGCGGATTCCTCAAACTCTACAGCGCTTTCCTGGATCTGGACCTCGGTGACTACCTGGGACAGTTCCGCACCGATGAATTCGCCCATGCTTCCGGTCATGAGTATGTTCAGACTGCGAGTGCCACACAGAATCTGCCGGCAGCGGTGATTACCGGCCAGGGCAGGGCACGCCGGCCGGGGCTGTACGTGCTGGCTGCGGTGGCAGGGTCAGCCGGCGCCGTCATTTGGTGGAACCATGACTGGAACGGCGCGGCGGAGGAACCCGTTCCGGCGCACGCGGATGTGCCGCCGGCTCTGGCGCAGCCAGGGGTGGACGGAACCGGCAACGCGCTGGAAACCCCGCCCGTCAGCCCGCCGCCTGCCATGGCGCTTGATGTCACCGCGGCGTATTCCCGGCCGGAGAGCCGGATCGATCCCGCGGAGCCCGTTCCGCCCGCAGCACCTGTCAAAACAGGTCCGCCGCCCAGAGCTAGGGCTGTGGAGGAGGATGAGCCGTGAGCCCGGTCTGACTGTTCCTGCGGCGCGCCGCGGGGGCGGCGATGCCGCGGGGTCCGGTCGCAGCGATGAATTCCAGAAAGAGCCGGGCGGGACCGGACCACGCGGCACCGGCAAGTGCTCTCTCGGCTCCTCTAACAGGACCGGCTCCCGAAAAGAAGGCGGCATTCCACGCCCGCTTGAGGTCCAGCCGGGCGGCATTGTCGTAACCGGCCCGCCGCAGGCCGACCACATTCATGCCGGAGACGCAGTTGATCCCGCTGAGAATGGCGAACGGAGGCACATCCTGACTGCACGCGCAGTTTCCCTGACACATCGCCAGATCACCGATGCGGATGAACTGGTGAAAACCGGCGCCGCCGCCGAGGAAGCAGCGGGTGCCGACCGTGACATGACCGGCGAGCAGCACGCTGTTGGCCAGGACGTTGTGGTCGCCCAGTACCGCATCGTGGCCGATGTGGGCGGACGCCATGACGAAATTGTGATTTCCGATGACGGTGGCGCCGCCTGACTGCGTGCTGCGGTGCACGGTGACGTGTTCGCGAAAAGTGTTGTCGTCGCCGATGGTCACTCCGCTGGAGACGGCCGCATCGAAGCTCAGGGATTGCGGATCCCCTCCGAGGATGGCGCCGCGATCCACCAGGTTTCGCCTGCCCAGTTTCACGCCGCGCAACACCTGGGCATGTGCGCCAATCCTGCTTCCTTCGCCGATTTCCACGCCCTCCTCGATGACGGCGAAGGGGCCGACCGTGACGCCCGGAGCGAGGCGGGCGGTGGGGGCGATGAGCGCGGCGGGATGGATCATGGATGGTGGGATTGCCGGAAGCACCTTCAGAGCATGCCGTTTTCCCGAAAGCTGAAATAACCGCGGTGAGCGTGGGAGGGCAGACCGATGATGATATGATCGGTGAACTGCACCTGCATGGTTTCCGCGCTTTCCCTCAGGCGGCGCGTAAAACTGCGGTCGGCGGCACTGGGATCGGGATCACCGGCGGGATGGTTGTGGACGACGACGAACGCGTGAGCGCGGCGCCGGATGACGTGATGCAGCACGTCGCGCGGATGCGCCACCGTCTCGTTGATGGTGCCGCGAGTCAGTTCCTCGACCCCGAGCAGCTTCATGCGGGTGTCGAGCAGGAGCACTTTGAGCACTTCCTGAGGCTCGGCGCGCATTTCTGCGGCGAGGAGGTCGAGCACGGCGGCGGGATGATTGAAAGTGGCGTTGCTGTGCTCCTCCCGGGCGAGGCGTTTACCGAGTTCGAAGCAGGCGACGAGGTGAATGGCCTTGGCTTCACCGAGACCTTTGGTTTCGAGCAGTTCACTGACACTGAGCCGGCTCAGCTGACTAAGTTTGTTTCCATAGCGCCGCAGCAGCCGGCGGCCTACCTCGATGGCATTCACCCCCCGGACGCCGGTGCGGAGAAAAATGGCGAGCAGTTCCGCGTCGCTGAGGGAGCCCGCACCCTGCCGGAGCAATTTCTCGCGCGGGCGTTCCTCCTCCGGGATATCCGCGATCCGGTGGAGCGGCGGCGACCCCGGAATGTCAGGAAGCGCGATACTCCGTGCCGATTCGCGGAGCGAAATCGGCGTATCATGCGGCGCAGCGGTTTCCGGGCTCATGCTCTCTCGAATAGCCAGGGCCGGTGCAGGCTGCAAAGAAAAACGCGCCGGCGGGTGAGCCTGGCGGCGCGCGTCTGCGTTCCCCCTGATCTTCAGGGCTGAGGCGGATCTGCCGGCACCGGAGCCGGGGCCGGGGCGGGCTCCGGAGGAGCCGTGGCGGGATCAGGTGCAGGGATGGTTGGGGAAGTCCCGGACGGTGGCGGGGAGGGAGGAGGTGATTCCGGTGTCGCTGGAACTGGTTCCACGGGAACCACTTCTTCGCCGATCATTTCCGGGACGCGAAACAGCTTGTTGGTGTAGGGACACTTCACCACGACTCCGGGAGCCGTGTTGGCCACGTCCACCAGTTGAGTTTTGCCGGCATACGGACTATAAACGAACCCCGGCCGTCCCGCGACCCGCGTTCCGTAGGGAATCTGTGCCTTCGCGCTGTCCGCCGCCGCTGCCGGAGCGAGGTTGTCCGACGGAACGTTAGGGGTTGAGGTGGACGGGGGCTCGCTGGGAGAAACCGGCGGTGTGTCCGGGGGCTCCAGGCGGGTCAGCGAACTTTCGAGTCCGGGGATCGTGGGCACATTGGACACCACTTCCGTGACTCGCGGTTGCGGACGTGACACGGCGGCCACAGGCGCGGCGGACTGAGACCCTGGCACGAGGAAAGGCCGGCCGGTGAACGGGCAGCGGACCTCTTCACCGGGCTGAAAGCCGCGAATGTCCACGACGCGCTGCGGCGCGGTGAACGGACTGAAGGCGTAACCGGAGCGTCCGGGCACCGGGGCGGCCGTGGGCGTCTTGACCACTGCGGGTGTCGTGACCGCCTGGACCCGCACGGCGTTCTGCTCGGAAGGCCGCGTCGCGCCGGCAGAAGCGGTAGCGGACTCCCGGCCATCGATTAACACCGGAAGGAGGCCGTGTTGATTGATCTGAGCCCACTGCTCTTTGGAAGGAAGCGAGCAACCGGCCGCCAGCAGGCTGACCAGCCCGGCGGCCGGAATGAATGGAGAGCGACGCATACGATTGGGTTGGCTTGGGTTGGGTGGTGCGGTGATACCAGGCCTGCGCTTGCGGGAAAAACAGGCGCGTTCCCGGCTCATGGCTGCGAATCGATACGATGTTGCGTCGATTTTGCGAGAATTATTTTGACGCCTGCTCCCCCGGCCGGGTTCATCCCTCAAGTCAGGCTGGGTAACCATCGCGGGCGGAGGCGGCAAATCACATCTTCCCCTGCGCCCGGCGAGTCGCTATGCTCGCTGTAAAATAACTTCCGGTTACTCCCCCCCGCGCCGCCCCCTCTCCTCATGAAGCTCGTCCACTTTCTGCTGCTCTCCTTCTGTCTCACCGCCCATGCATTCGATACCGTAGTAGTTTTCAATGAGTTGCACTACAACCCCGGAGGAGCGTCCGAGGACGCGGAGTGGATCGAGATCCACAACCAGAACGGGGTGGATGTCGATATCTCCAACTGGCGCGTCAGCGGCGGCGTGGAGTATAAATTCGGCAACGATGTCGTGATCCCGGGGAAGGGGTATTTGGTCGTGGCGAAGAACCCCGCGGCGAGCGGAGTGAGCGGTGCCCTCGGGCCGTGGACTGGTTCGTTGAACAATGCGGGGGAGACGATTCGGCTGCGTGACAACAACGACCGGATCATGGATGAACTGACCTACGGCGACAAAGGCGCGTGGCCCATCCCGCCGGACGGCAGTGGCGCCACTCTCGCCAAGCGCCGCAGCGACGGCGGGCCGGATGCCGCCGACTGGACGTTTTCCCCCGCGGCCGGCGGCACGCCCGGCGCGGTGAACTTTGCTCCGCCGCCTCAACCGGTGACTTCGCAGCCCGTGCCGCTCATTTCGCCCTGGAAATACGCCCTGACAGAGCCGGCGGGTGCGTGGAGGTCGGAGTCTTATGACGACTCCGCCGCGCCGTGGCAGACGGGCGATTCGTTTTTCAGCTATGGTGGCGCGCAGATCTATCAACCGGGCGTGGCGGTCGCGCCGGGAGGGGTCTGGGACCAGGCGGTCTGGACCGGCGATGCCGATTCCAAAATCAGCGGCACAAAGACCTACACTCACAAAATCGGGCTGCATCATACGGGTGCCTACACCGCCATCAACGGCGTGGCCTTCGATTCCCCGGGTCCGAATATCAAAAGCGGTTCCACATGGAGTCTGACCGGTGCGGACAATGCCTTCGCCAACAACGGCAGCGGCGCCGGGGCGAACAATCTGCAGAATCCGAGCGGGAGTCGTCAGTTGTGCACCGAGTTCTTTTACGGCGCGAGCGACAACGGCGCCTCGAAGCTCACGCTGTCAGGACTGATGCCGGGTCAGGCGTACATCGCGCGGTTCTACACCACCGGCTTCGGCGGACCGGGCGACCGGCTCACACGCATTACCCCAAGCGACAGCGGCACCGCATTCCTTGCCGACGAGAATGCGACGAATTCCGGCAACGGCCTCATCGTCAGCTATCGTTACATGGCTCCCGCCGGCGGCGGCATTTCGTTCACGTTCCTGCCAGTCACTGGGGCGAACACCTGGCACCATTATGCCTTCAGCAATGAAGTGACGGCGAGCGCACCGAGTGAGATCGAAATGACCGGCGTAAGTGTGGCGGGCGTTTCCTCCGAACTCATCAGCGGCTTCACGCGCGGCGCGGCGAATACGGTGAATGGCAGCGGCCTGAATGCCGGACAGCACGGCATCGTGCCGGACGGGACCATGTGGCTGAGCAACGGCACCCTGGCTGCACCGAACGATCCGCTGCCGGCGGAGATCACATGGGATCTCGGCGAAAACACCGGCCTCAGTTCACTGCATGTTTGGAACTACAACGAAAACTCGCCGCCGGACCTGACGGCACGCGGTTCGCGCACGGTGGAAATCCTGACCGCAGCTGCGGCGGGCGGTCCCTTCATCAGCCGCGGCACGTGGACACTTTACAAAGCCAGCGGGCGCACGACCGAGCCGGGCCAGCACATCGATCTGGCCGTGGGCAACGTTCGGCAGGTGAAGTTCAACATCACGGCCGGCCACGGCGGAGACAACTCCTTCGTGGGCCTGAGCGAGGTGAAGTTCTTTAAAGAGGGCACGCCGGGGCCGGCCGTGCCCACTCCCTACCGCGAGCCGGTGGCGACGTTATACAACAGTGGTGTCGGCGCAGACCGTCTGCCCGTTTCGCCGGGACAGCCCGATCCGCATTACACGAATCAAACGTCGGCCGCGCCGGTGATCGCCATGTCGCCGCATCCGGCCTGGCTCCAGGACGATGGCGTGTCGCGCTTTATCGGTCTTACGGGTGCCGGCGTGGACAATGTACCCGCGGGTGCCCTGACGTATCGCACGACGGCGGACTTCACCGGCTACGACCTCGCCAGTCTCACCGTGCGGCTCTACGTGGCGGCGGACAACGCGCTCGACGTGCTGCGGGTCAACGGCACGCAGGTGAACGGAATCAGCGCCCCGGGCTTCGCAGCTTACTATGGTCCGTTCACCCTCGCAGGACCGTTCAACCAGGGCGTGAACACGTTCGACTTTCAGTGGAGCAATGCCGGCACGGAGCCGAATCCCGGCGGCATCCGCATCAAGTGGGACGCCACCGCGGCGGCGAATTACTCGCGCACCGTGCTGGCGTCGAATCCGGTGACTTCGTATTACCGGAAGACCTTCACCCTGACAGGGAATCCCGCCAGCACCTGGACCGGTTCGCTGGTGCATGCGGTGGACGATGGCGCAGTGTTTTACATCAACGGCGTTGAGGTTGCACGGACGAACCTCACCGGCACGCCCGCAGCGGCGACGCCAGCGGACAGCGAAATCGTCCATCCCATGTTCAGCAGCCCCATCAGCATCCCGCCGGGAATTCTGCACCCGGGGACGAACGTGCTCGCCGTGGAACTGCATCAGGCCGCGACCGGCGTGAATGATGCCCTGCTGGGCGCGACGCTGGATGTGACGGAAACGCCCGCTGTCGCCGGTGATGGAGCGCTGCGGGTGCATCAGTTGCGCGCGGCGACGGCGCCGGTCTTCAGCATGGACCTCCGCAACGACACCGGCGCGGCGATCAATCTGGCCGGCTACAGCGTGCGCGCCTCTTCTGGCGCGGCGCTGCCTTTATCCGGTTCGCTGGCGGCGGGCGGATTCCTGACGCTGAACGAAGAGACGCTCGGCTTTCGCCCCGCGGATGGCGACAAACTTTTCCTGCTCGGTCCGGCCAATGCGGTGCTCGACGGGGTGGTGGTGAAGAACAAAGACCAAATGCGCGACCTCGACGGGAACTGGCTGACGCCGGACAGTTACTCGGAAGGCCAGTACTCCCTCGTGGTCTATAACGGCTACGTGGTGATCAACGAAATCATGTATCACCACCACCCGGTGTATGCGGAGACCGGCACCACGGAAGATGCCGAGGAATGGGTGGAACTCTACAACCGCGGCACGACCACAGTGAACCTCGCCGGCTGGAAGCTGCGGGGCGGCGTGAGCTTTGATTTCACCAATCAGAGCATCCTCCCCGGCGGCTATCTGGTAGTGGCGAAAAATCCCCCGGCTCTGGTGGCGCGGCATCCCTCCATCGGCGGTATCACGCACGGTCCCTGGACCGGCTCGCTCTCCAACAAGACGGACACCGTCATCCTGGAGGACAACTACGACAATCCCGCGGACGAAGTGCAGTACCACACCGGCGGTCGCTGGGCCGCGGCGGCGGACGGCGGAGGCAGCAGTCTGGAGCTGCGCGATCCAGATGCAGACAACAGCGTGCCGGAGAGCTGGGCGGCGAGCGACGAGAGCGGCAAGAGTGATTGGCAAACTTTCTCATGGAGCGGCCCCGGTGCGCCCTACGCCGGCACGAACGATCCTGCTTCGAACGGCGCGACTTCCGGTACTTTCACCGGCTACAACGAATTCATCCTCGGCCTGCTCAACTCGGGCGAAGTGCTGGTGGACGACGTTAGCGTGACCAGCGGCGGGACTCAGTGGATTCAAAACGGCAACTTCACTGCGGGGAATGCAAACACATGGCGGCTGCTGGGCAACCACGGCAGCCACGGGCGCAGCACCGTCATCGATGACCCGGATGATTTTGGCGAGAAAGTGCTCCGCATCACCGCCACCGGCGCCACTGAGCACATGCACAACCACTGCGAAACCACGCTGAAGCACGGCGCGACTTTCCACACGCTCGCCAACGGCACGACCTACAATCTCAGCTTCCGCGCGCGCTGGATGAGCGGCTGCCCGCGGCTCAATGCGCGGCTCTACTTCAACCGCCTCGGGCGCACGTTTCTGCTGCCCATGCCTTCGGCCACCGGCTCGCCCGGTGCGGAAAACAGCCGCCGCGTGGCCAATGCCGGCCCCACGTTCACCGGGCTGTCCCATTCACCCGTGGTGCCGCAGGGGAATCAGGCCGTGACGCTGCGCATTCGCGCGGAAGATCCGGAAGGCCCCGCAGCCGGCGGCGTGATACTGAAATACCGCGACGCCAATGCTGTGCCGCCTCCGGCTTTCACCTCCCTGGTGATGCCTGACGCTTCCGACGAATCCTACGTGGTGGCCATTCCCGGCCAGCCTGCGGGCACGCTGCTGGAGTTTTACATTGAAGCCACGGATGTGCTCGGCGCGGTCTCGCGGTATCCGGCCGACAACGCGCTCATTCGCTGGAATGACGGCACGGTGCCGCCGGGGCCGGGCCACGGGTTCCGCATTCTCATGACCAAAGCGAACAGCGACTTCATGCACCTCGCGACCAACGTGATGAGCAACGACACCCTGCCGGCGACCATCATCTACAAGGAGAGCGAAGTCTTCTACGACGCGCGCTTCCGCCTCAAGAGCAGCCAGCGCGGACGTCTCGGAGATGTCAGGCTCGGCTTTGTCGCGGAATTCGACCCCATGCACAAATTCCGCGGGAAGATGCTCACGGTGAATTTCGACCGCAGCAGCTACGGGCGCGGGACGCCCGGCAGCGGCTATGGCCAGAGCGAGTTGTGGAACTGGCACTTCTTCAACCGCGCCGGCGGCATTCCGAGCATGTACAACGACCTCGTCTATCTCATTGCGCCGCGCAGCAGCCACACGGGCAGCAGCACCCTCACGATGGCGGAGTTCAACGACCCGTACTTGGACGGCCAGTGGGACAACGGCGCGGATTTCCCCACGTTCAAATACGAACTCATCTACTATCCGACGACCACGGAGGGCGGCACGCCCGAGGGGCTCAAGATTCCCCAGCCTGACAACGTCAACGCCGTGAACATCGGTGCCGCCAACACGGTCAAAGAGGGCTGTCGCTGGAACTTCCTCATCGGCAATGCCCGTGACGACGACGATTACTCGCGCATTGTCAATCTGCGCACGGTCTTCGCCCAGTCCGGCGCGACCTACGCCGCCAATCTGCCCCATGCCATCGATGTGGACCAGTGGCTGCGCGCCTTCGCCGCCTTCAGTCTCGCCGGCATCGGCGACCACTACAGCAGCTCCGCCGGCGCGTGGCACAACCTGAAGCTCTATCACCGCCACGACGGGCGCATTCTCTTTCTGCCGTGGGATCACGACTTCAACAGCGAGGCCTACAACGTCGCCGTCGTTCGCAACAACGACCTCAGCAAGATGCTCAACGCCAGCCCCGCATGGCACCGCGCCTTCTATCACCACCTGCACGACATCATCGCCAAAACGTTCAACACCGCCTACGTCACTCCGTGGATGCCGCACTACCAGAGCTACACCACCACCGGCGGCAACTGGGGCGACATCACCACCTACGTCGGTCAGCGCGCCGCCTTTGTGCTGGCCGACTGCGCCGCGCAGTATCCCGCCACCCCCTTCGCCATCAGCACCAATGGCGGTGCCGGCTTCACCAGTCCCGATCCCTCCGTACAGCTCCAGGGCGACGCCGGCATCGAGGTGCTCCACCTCCGTCTCCAGGGCAGCATGGAAAACCTCCCCGTCACATGGACCACGCATCCCACCACGGGACGCCGCACCCGCTGGACCATCACGCTCCCCCTTCTTAACGGGCCGAACTCCTTCACCATTCTGGGTGTGGATTACTCCGGCAATGCCGTTAGCGGCGCGGCCGACACCATCACCATCACCGGCACCGGCGGCATCGTCGCGGCGGACGCGACGAATCTCGTCGTCAGTGAACTGCATTACAATCCCGCCGGTCCGTCCCCTGCGGAAATCACCGCCGGTTTCACTGACAACGACGACTTCGAGTTCATCGAACTCCAGAACATCAGCACCGCTCATACCGTCAGGCTGAACAACGTGCGCTTCACTGCCGGCATCACCTGGAGTGCCGCCGCCGGCACCGACCTCCCGCCCGGCGGGCGCGTCATCATTCCGCGCCGCGCCGCGGCCTTCGCCATGCGTTATCCCGGCGTCACCACCCTCGGCGAATACTATCAGCCGGGCGCCAATTTGCTCGACAATGCCGGCGAAACCCTTGCCCTCACCGATGCCGGCGGGGCCGACATCAAGCGATTCACTTACGATGACAGCGCCCCGTGGCCTGAATCCACGGACGGCGGCGGTCCTTCGCTCGTGCTCGTGGCTCCCGGCCTCAATCCGGATCACAATCTTCCCCAGAACTGGCGCGCCAGTCTCGCACCGGGCGGAAATCCCGGCGCCTCAGACGCCGCCCCCGTCCCCGCCAATCCGCTCGCTGACGGCGACGGGAATGGCCTGACCAATCTCGCGGACTACGCCCTCGGCGGGGCAATGCCCGCCGTCGTCATCAGCGGCGCCGCCATCGAAATCACCGTGCCCCGCGCCGCCGGCAGTCAGGTGCTCCCGGCCATTGAAACCTCCGCAGGGCTGAATGTCTGGACCGAAACCTCCGCCGCCCTCGTGCGACGCAGCAGCGACGGCAGCGGCGGGGAACTGCTCACCTTCAGCATCCCTGCACCGGCACAGCACCGCCTCTTCCTGCGCACACTTTTCCGTGCGCCCTGAGTCCACTTTGGTGGGTGGTAACCAAGTAATGCACCCCGCAAAAATGAAGACCTTCGCATTCATCCTCCTGTTGTCCTCTTCGGCCCGGTCGCAGCAGTTTGGTGATGACAATTCGTCAGGAAAGTGGTTGCCGGTATCCGACGGCTACGTTTGGCCCGCCGCCGCCGTGAAAGCACCGGGCTTCATTCCACGCTGGAGGAAGTTTGCCGATTTGGAGGCCGCTCAACGAATGGCGATCGCAGGCCACTGGCCGGATGAAAAGGCACCGGAGCAGGTAGAAGTCGCGGAGGCTGACCTGAACGGCGACGGAAGACCCGAGCTTTTCGTTGGAATCCCGATCTACAGCGGCACCGGCGGAACTTTTTACACGATCCTGTCCACGACGGACGGGAAGACCTATGCGGGCATTGGCGACATCCAGGGTTGGGGGTTCAAGTTTCTGGTGCGGAAAAACGGCTGGTTCCAGGTCGAGGGAATGAGCCGGGGTGGCGGCGGGAACTATACCCGCTGCCTGCTGACGTTTGTCGGCGAAGGTTATGTGATCACCCGGAACGAGGGTCACGATTTCAACGCCGGCAGGGTCACCATTCGCGAAACAAGGTCGGCCCGGCGGGAAGGTGGAAAGCCGGCCGCCCGCTCCGATCCGAAGTGACCCGGCTCACGACAGTCCCTGAACTCAGCCGGGGAACGGCGCTTCCGGCGGCAGATGCCACCGCTCGACGTGTGCTGTTATGACTTGCCCAAAGCAGATCGTGCTGCTCTGTCCGCCAGATTGCCGGCCTCGGGCAGTTCTAAAGAAGTTCACCAGCAATCTCGAACGGCTTCGAGCCAAGCCCCGGAGGCGGCGGTGGTTGAACGCAATTGCAGGGAGCGGCGGCAAGCGACGGGCCGTGATTACGGCTTGAACACCTTGTCCTCCGGATTGCCGCCGCTGAGCAGATAGGCGACGAGGTCGAGAACTTCGTCCTGGTTGAGCTGCATGAGCAGGCCGGGGGGCATCGCGCTGACGGGGTATTTGGTGCGGGACTTGACGGCGGCGACGGGGATTTCCGTGAGCTGACCGGGGAGCAGAGGATTCTCGGCGACAAAGAGTTTGCCGTCCTCCTCCCTGACGATGCGGCCGACCACGCTGCTGCCGTCCTTTTTCTCCACGAGGGTGCTTTCATACTGGTCGGAGATGACCTTGCTGGGGTCCACGATGTTCTCGAGGAGGTCGCGCAGGGTGTAGCGGTTGCCGCTGCCGGTGACGTCGGGGCCGACGCCGCCGAATTCCCCGCCCATGCGATGGCAGGAACTGCACAGTGCGGCCTGATAGGTGCGGCGTCCGTTTTCATGGCTGCGGCCTTTGATGCCGTCTTTGGTCAGGGCCAGCACGTCGTCGATGGTCCACGGGCGGCCGGGGCCTTTGGGTTTGGGCAGGTCGGCGAGGGTGGGGGCATTGAGTTCTTCGCTGAGGCCTTCGAGTTCCTTGCGCATGTCGTCGGGCACCAGTTTGAGGGCGTCCTTGCGGATGTTTTCGATGAAGCCGCGGAGGCTGTTGCCGCCTTTGAATTTGCGCGCGGTGTTGAACCAGCGGAAATACTGGCGGCGCAGTTCCGGTGTCCAGCCCTGACTGGCGGCGCGCAGGGCGTAGCCGTAGGCGATCTGCTGGCGGTTGGGACGGGAATCGGCGGCATCGGCGGCAGCTTTGGCATAGCCTTCATTGCGCGCGAGCACTTTGGCCTCACCGATTTCGTTGGTGTCAGACTTGGTGGTGGTGAGAAGCGTCACCGTCTTGGCGGCGACCTGCGGGCTGTCGAGAAAGACGAGCAGTTCGCAGAGTCCGCGGTTCAATTCATCGGTGGCGGCGGGATAATGCGGTTCGAAGCGTGCGCGCACGGACTCCGCCGCCTCCTTACTGAGCTTGCCGGTGCGGGCGAGCAGGACGCTGTGCATGCGCAGAAAGTCGAGCTGCTGACTTTGCGAGAGGCTGGCCCAGTTGAGCCGCGCGGCGGCCTGGAGAATCTGGTCGCGCAGCGCGAGCTGCTCCGGCGTGGAGGGACGGCGCGCGGCATCGGTGCCCTGCGGTGCGGGCCGCAATTGACCGGCGGCATCGCGCTCGTAGGGATCGCAGCCGGCGCGGGCCAGCGCGAGCAGCGCGTTGATGCTGCCATCGGGCGAAGTCTCCGCCAGCGCCTTGTCCTTCCACTGCGCCACGGGATGGAGTTCCACCACGGCACGCGCGGTGAACCGCGTCCAGCGGTCCGGGCTGCCGATCTCTTTCCATGCTTTGGCCAAAGCGTCAGGCCCGGGCGAGGCGAGCAGTTTCTCAAGGTTTCTGCGCTGCTGCATGTCCTCTGTGAGAGCGGGGGCGGGAGCGGGAGCGGTGCTGTCGCCGCCCGAGTAGGTGATACGATAGAGTCCGCTCTGGGATTTGCGTCCGCCGATGAGGAAATACATCGCTCCATCCTGCGGGTGGATCAGCATGTCCGTGAGCGGCAGGGGTTTTCCGGAAACGAATTCCTCCTTCTCCGCGATGTAGCCTGCTCCCTGCGGCTTGAGATGCAGGGCGTACATAGTGCCGTAGGTCCAGTCGGCGGCGTAGATGGCGTGCTGATATTTGGCGGGGAATTTCGCGCCGAGGCCGGAGCAGACGCCGGTCGGGCTGCCGGGCCCGAGATTGATCGCCGGCGGCAGGGCGTCGGCGTAATATTCCGGCGTGTTCGACGCGCCGCTCTTCCAGCCAAATTCACTGCCAAGCGAGGCTTCGCTGACGCGCGTGGGCCGATACCACGGCGCGCCGATGTCCCATTCCATGTCGCTGTCGTAGGTGAAGATTTGGCCGTGGGCATTGAGCGCGATGTCGTACTGGTTGCGATAACCGGCGCTCACCAGCGTCCACTCCTTGCCGTCGAAGTCGGTTTGGCAAATCCAGCCGCCCGGGGCGTAGATGTTGGAGGCATGGCCATTGGCGTCCCAGAGGCGCGGGATGATGAAGTCTTCGCCCCACAGTTTCGGCACGAGCGACTTTTCCGGCATCGGCATTTTGGTGTGATTGCCGCCGCACACGAGCAGGCTTTTGCCGTTGGGTGTGAGGATGACGCCGTGCGGCCCGTGCTCGCCGCCGCCGTCAATTTTCCGCAGCAGCGTCTCTTCATCGAACTGATCGTCGCCGTTGGTGTCGCGCAGACGGTAGAGTCCGCTCTGACCGCCGTTGCGCACGAAGTAGAGCGCATTGTTCGCGTAGAGCAGTCCCTGCGCCTGCTTCACTTTAGTCTGCAGTTCCTCCACGCCGGGCTCCGCGCCGGCCTGGAGCGTGATGCGATAGAGCGAGCCCTCCTGGTCGCCGGCGATGAGGCGGCCTTTGGGATCCACGGTGAGACTGACCCAGCTGCCCTGGTCGCCCTTCGGCACGTTGTATAACAGTTCCGCTTTGAACCCCGGCAGCACCTGGACCTGATCCGCCGCCAGCGCCGCGCCGCCGCCGCCCGCTCCGCCCCCGGCGAAAACGTTGCCCCATGGAGCATCGCCCAGCTTCGCGCGCACCACTGCAGCTGGCCATGCGCTGTCGTTGAATTCCGGCTTTTCCCAGCCGGCGCCGGGATTGCTGCCCGTCAGCTTCCATGATGCGCCGCTTTCCGCGAGCGGACGGCTGCCGGGGCCAGTGCCCTCGACCACCCGTGCCACCAGACCCGCCGTGCCGCCGGCGTTGGCGCCTTTGATCGCGACGACATTCCGCCCCGCCTTGAGAAGCTTCGCCGCATTCACTCTTGCCGGTTCGTTCCATTCTTTGCTGCGCCCGGCGGGCTCGCCGTTGATCCAGATTTCGCACTGATTGTCGCAGGAAACCTGCACGCGCACCGCGGCGGGATTCTTCACCTCCACCACAGCCCGCGTCCAGACCTGGTCGTTATCCCCGGGATTGGCGGAAGACCAGATCCACTGCGGCACGGCGTGAGCCGCGAGCGGCAGCAGGGCCAGGGAAAGGGTCGGCAGCAGGACATGAAGGAGCGAAGTGCGCATGATGATATTAAGAAAGGCTGGGAAACAGAGCCGGGCGAAACGCCCTGGGGCGCCGCCCGCTTTCAAGAATTAGAGCGGCGAGTCGAGAGCGGAAATTTCACCCGTTCATGTGAGCCGGATCAACCGCCGGGAAGCGGCGGCCAGGTATTCGGCGGTTCTTCGGTTTCCACAACATCTGTCAATTCTTCCGAGGAAGGGATCGCCAGTCCCCACGCGCCGCGCCAGATGGCAACAATACCCGATACGCCCAGCCAAAGGAACGCCGCGCCCAGGATCCGGTCCCACCATTGCCTGCCGGTCCTCTCTTTGAATTCCACGTAGAAATAGATTCCCGCTGCGAGGAGCATGGCGATACCTGCCAGAAGTTTCCCCCCACTGCGGCGGCGGACTTCTGCATTTCGTTCCTGCGACAGCCGTCGCACCAGCGAACGGGCCTGCGATGCGCTCAATCCTTCGCCCACCAGAAAATCCTGCACCTCGTCCGGAAAATCGCCCCAGGTCACCCTGGCCGTGGCCTGGGTGAGCAGGCGTTCTTCAATCTCTTCAGTCTGCGGCGGCATGACGGGCGGAAGCTGACAGGGAACCGTCGAAATGCAACCCCCCCCCGCGACTTCGCACTGTGGCATCCCCCACTTGCCGCCCCGCCGCAGGCGCGTAGGGAAATCCGGACATGCCTGTGCAACCCGCCCATTCCCGGCCCCTGCGGCTGGTGCTTTTCGCTGCCCTGATACTGGCGTCGCTGACTGCGGCCCGGGCGAGTCATACGATCCGTGTGACCGTCGCGGACGGGTTCGACATTCCCGTCGGGAAGCCGAACGGCGAAGGGTACTACGTGCACCGCGGTTATTATCCCAATGCTCACCAGGGCGAGGACTGGAACGGCAAGGGCGGCGGCAACAGCGACCTCGGCGATCCGGTTTATGCCACCGCCGACGGGGTGGTGGTGTACTCGGAGGACTATCGCCGCTCATGGGGGAATCTCGTCATCATCCGCCACGCCTACCGCGACTCCGGGGGCACCCTGCAATTCGCGGATAGCCTCTACGCGCACCTCGACCGGCGCTCGGTCCGGCTCTATCAAATGGTGAAGCGCGGTCAGATGATCGGCACCATCGGCACGGCGCACGGACTCTACGTGGCGCACCTGCATTTCGAGATCCGGAAAAATTTGAAGATTGGCCCCCATCAGCGGTCGTATGCCCGCGACTACTCCAACTATTTCAGCCCGCGGCAGTTCATCGCCACGCGCCGGCAGCTTCGGGGCGGTGATTCCACCATCGTGCCGGTGGATACTTTCCTCGGTCAGGGCGGAGGCACTGCGAGCACCGGTCCCGGCAAGCGCGACATCCCCAAGCGCGACCCCAAACAGGCCGCCCGGGATGCGGAAGCTGCGCGGCAGAAGCGCGAGCAGGACCTCAAGAAACTCGTGGAGGAAAACCGGCGCAAGGTTGCCGCCATGAAGGAGGAGGACATGGATTCCTTCTGGAAGCGGCTCAAGGCGCGGATGAAAAAGTAACCCGCCGTTCAGAGCAGGTCGGGACGGTTCTCCTCCGTGCGGCGGCGGCTCTGTTCCTTTTTCCATGCGGCGATTTTCGCATGGTGGCCGCCGAGGAGCACGTCCGGCACCTTCAGACCGCGAAACTCCGGCGGCCGCGTGTAGGCGGGCGCTTCGATGAGACCCTCGCTGAACGTATCCTCCGCCGCCGACCGCTCATCCCCCAGCACGCCCGGCAGCAGCCGCACCACGGCATCGACAAAGACATTCGCTGCGATGGCGCCATTCGTCAGGATGTAATCGCCGATGGAAACTTCGTCATCCACCAGCGCCTCCACCACGCGGTGATCGATGCCTTCGTAGTGCCCGCAGAGAACGATCAAATGCGCACAGCCGGTGAATGAGTGCACCAGCGACTGATCCAGCCGCCGGCCCTGCGGCGTCATCAGCACCACGCGTGACTCCGCGGTGCGCAGCGCCTCCACGGCTGCGAACAGCGGCGGGCAGGTCATCACCATGCCCTGACCTCCCCCGTAGGGCTCGTCGTCCACGCGCCGGTGTTTGTCCGTGCTCCACTGGCGCAGGTCATGCACCGCCAGTTGCAGCAGGCCCTTCTCCTGCGCCCGGCCCATCATGCTTTCCCGCAGCGGCGCGCGGCACATTTCCGGAAAAATGGTGAGGATGTCGATCTTCATGCTAAGTCCCAGCCCTTTACCGCGGATGCCCGCGGAGAAACCCGGATTTTCAGCCAAACCCGTCACCGGCTTCCGGGCTCTTCAGTTCCCGTAGTTGAAGGGATCGGAGAACTTCGGGTCCGCGGGCAGGCTGGTGTCGGTGAGCGTGCGCAGGAAGGCGGCGAGCGCGGCTTTCTGACCGTTGGTCAGATTCAGCCGCCGCGGCTGGCCGGCGCCGGGTGTGCCCGGAGGATTGCGGAGTGGGGGCGAGAGGTTCGGGTGATTGACCACACCGCTGTTATAGTGCTCGATGACCTGCTCCAGGGTGGCGAAGCGTCCGTCGTGCATGTAAGGGGCGGTGAGGGCGATGTTGCGCAGCGAGGGGACTTTGAACAGGCCTTCGTCCTGGGCGCGGCCGGTGATTTCGCCCACGCCTTTGTCCGTGTAGGGGTTTTCGAGGCCGTTGTTGAAGATGGCGGGGCCGGGAACAAAATTGTCAGTGCCGTGGCAGGCGGCGCATCCGGCCTGACCGGTGAACAACTGCCTGCCCTGGTTCTCCTGAGCAGTGAAGTTGGCGAAGTTCACCGGTACGCCGGCATCGAACTTCGTCTGCGTGGAAATAATGGAGCGCACGAACTGGGCGAGAGCCCGGCTGATGCGATCGCTGGTGACCTCCGGGGTGCCGAAGGCATCGGTGAAGAGCGTCTGATAATACGGCTCAGCCGCCACACGCGTTTCCAGTTCCGTGAGAGTCAAGCCCATCTCCACAGCGTTTTGAATTGGCTGCAGCACCTGAAACTCCAGCGTGGCGGCGCGCTCGTCCCAGAAGAAGGCGCGGCGCTGATACCACCGGGCATTGGCCAGCCCCATGCTGTTGCGTCCTGTCAGGCCGCCCTCGAAACCGGTGCTGAATCTGGCCGGATCGGAGAATCCGTGCGCCTGCTGATGGCAGGATGAGCAGGCGATGCTCCCGTTGCGGGAGAGCCGCTTGTCATAAAAGAGCACCCGGCCCAATGCCGCGCCGGCATCCGTCGTGGGATTGTTCACAGGCATGTTGTCCTGACCCAAAACCGGCTGCTGGAGAAAACGCGGGGGCAGCGCCGGGGTGTAGTCGAAAGGCGTAGCCGGCAGCAGCAGAGCATTGTTCACTGTGCTCAGACCGGCCTGCTGCGCGGGATCATACACGGCGCGGTAAAACTGCCGCTGCGGTGCACTTCCCGCACTGACGGCGAGGCGGAACTTTCCGTTATGGACCTTGCAGGTGTCCCCGGTTGTCCAGTTGGTGAAGTCCGGGGAAGTCTGGAGCAGCCAGGTGTGATTGCCGGGATCGGTGACGTCAAGGTAGTGGGCCACGGAGTCAGTTCCCGGCGTGATTTGGAGCGACGAGCCGTCGGGCAGTTGAGCAACCGCGGCGGAGAGCGTGAGGAGCAGAGCGGCGACTGCAGAGGCGGTGCCGGATTGGGATTTACGGGGGTTCGTTTTCATAACGCGCCCCTTTTCGTCCCGCTGTGTAAAGCAGCCATGTCGCCGCCTGCCAAGTTTTGTAAAGCAGGGGTAAAATCCTGGACCGCGACGGCACGGAAATAGTTCTCGCGAAGCACGCGCCGCCGCTTATTCCCTTTCAGTAACCAACTGCCTTCGCATGGATACTCCTCCGCCACCGCTGCCAGGAAACAATGTTCCGCCCCCCGTTCCTCCGCCGGTGCCGCCGGTCGTTCCGCCGCCAGCCCCTCCGGTTTCCCCTCCGCCCCAGCCTCCCGGCCCGGCGATGACGGACAAGTTTCTCTCCGCCGCCAAATCAATGGACTGGCAGCAGCTGGGCAGCGACTTCAAGACCTTCGGGCGGCGGTTTTATGTCAGCGATTTTGCCCGCATCACGCCGGAACCGCACGAGCAGCCCGCGCTCCACGGGCAGACTCCGCGCATGAGCGCACTCATTGTCTGGCGTCGTGCCCTGCTCATGATGGCCTGCGTGCTCACCGCGATTCTGGTGGTCAAGCGCTGCTTCGACCCCCTGACACTGCAGGCGCAGTTGTCGGATCCCGCCACGCGCGAAGCGCAGTTCAAGCAGGTGCAGAAACTGCAGCCCGATTTCAGCGAGGCGGAGTTCAACAAGAAATACGATGAGATCATGGAGCAGCAAATAACCCGCTATGGCGAAGCGAATGTGCGCGTCATCAACGGCGTCATGATCGCCATGTTCCTCGCGCTCATTGCGAGTTTCGCCTGCACGGTCATGGCGGCGCGGCACTGGCGCGACTTCCGCACTTCACGGAAGTTCGGAGTCCTGGCCATCACTATTCTGCTTGGTCCGCAACTGATCGCCATGCTCATTCCCTGGAGCGGACTGATGGACTTCAAACATCTGGAGCAGGGTGCCGCGGGGCAGTTCGCGGAGATGCTTCCTGGCCAAACTGGTCAGGCTGAAGAGGTGAAGAATGAATTGCGCGGCCTCGTCATTCTCGTGATCTTCATGAACGCGATCCCGCTCTTCTACGGTCTCTTCAACGGTGTGCTGCGGGCCTCACTCGCCGCCAAGACCCTCATTCCCGCCTCCATCGTCTGCGGATGGGGCAGCATTCTGCTCGCCCTCACCATTTCCGTCCCGTGGTTCATTATTCTCAGCGTGGTGGACCAGTTCCAGGCCGACGCGCTTATCTTCATCGGCGTTCTCTGCCTGCTGGCGGCGCCGTTGAGCATTGTCATCAAAGGCCGGCGCCTCGGCGTGCCGCTGCCGCCCGATGACGCCAGTGCCGTGGTGAGGCGTTCCCGTCATCTCCTCTCAGGACTGAATGCCGCCGGAGCCCTGTTGCTGTTGATTTATTTGAATGAGAAGGACGTCATCTCCGTGTCGCAGACGATCACGATGGTCATTCACTATTTCGCAAACCTGATGCTGATCGCCGTCGTCGCCGTGGACCTGCTGGTGCTGCTGCTCGACCGCGCGCACCGCAGGCTGGCCGATGACGCCACGCCCGGGGAATCCCTGCGCCAGCTCGGCGAAGTGCTGCCGCGGGCTTAAGTCTGCTCCCGGCTGC
Organism: uncultured Akkermansia sp.; assembly: GCA_964523105.1. Lineage (GTDB taxonomy): Bacteria > Verrucomicrobiota > Verrucomicrobiia > Verrucomicrobiales > V1-33 > V1-33. The sequence goes on along the minus strand of CAZFZN010000001.1, from coordinate 263,026 downwards.
CGCCGTGCTCCCAACCGGAGGCCGGCACTCTGCTGGAGTGTCGCGGTGTCCCCATGCTCCGCAGTTCCGCTCCAGAAACATCAGAGGGGCCGGCGAGCGCCCGGCGTTTATACATTTTTGATGCTGCACGGGCCTCTGTTTATTCGCGGGGGTGGTTCCACGAGGTATGATGACGGTGATCCAACAGCGAACCGATCACCATGAACGATCTCCTCTACCTCGGCATCCTCGCCGCCTTTTTCCTCGCCGGCGCGCTCTACGTCCGCTGCTGCGACAAACTCTAACCCGCTTCATGCCATGGAAACCACCCTCGCCGGGCTCATCGCCCTCGCGCTCTTCATCTATCTCCTCGCGGCCATGCTCCGGCCGGAAAAATTCTAACCTGACACCACCATGCACGCCAACGACTGGGCGCAACTGGCCCTCTTCATCGGGCTGCTCGCCCTCATCACCAAACCGCTCGGCATTTATCTCACGCGCGTGCTCGACGCGAACGGGCGGACGTTTCTCGATCCGGTAATCAAGCCGCTGGAGCGCGTCACTTATCGTCTCATGGGCGTGGACTCCGCAACGGAGCACGACTGGAAGCGCTACACGCTGGCCATGCTGCTGTTCAGCCTCGCGGGGGTGGTGTTCACCTACCTCATCCTCCGTTTCCAGCATTTACTGCCGCTCAATCCGCAGGGTCTCCCTGGCCTCAGCGATCACCTCGCGTTCAACACCGCCGTCAGCTTCACGACCAACACCAACTGGCAGAGCTATGGCGGCGAAGGGACGATGTCCTACTTCTCACAAATGGTCGGCCTGACCATTCATAATTTCGTCTCGTCCGCCGTCGGCATCGCCATCGCGGCGGCGCTCGTGCGCGGCATCGCGCGGCACACGGCTTCCACGCTCGGGAACTTTTGGGTGGACCTCGTGCGTGTGACTTACTACCTGCTGCTGCCGGTCTGCGTGGTCTATGCGGTGTTTCTGATGTCGCAGGGAATGATCCAGAACTTCAAGCCTGCCGAGACGGCGCAACTGATCGAACCCGCGGGCGAAGTGCAGACGCAAGCGATCGCGCAGGGGCCGATGGCTTCGCAGGTTGCCATCAAGATGCTCGGCACCAACGGCGGCGGCTTCGTCAATGCCAACGCGTCGCATCCTTATGAAAACCCGACGCCGCTTTCCAACTTCATCCAGATGCTGTCCATCTTCTCCATCGGCAGCGCGCTCACCTACTATCTGGGCCGCATGACGAAAAATCAGCGCCACGGCTGGGCGGTGTGGGCGGCGATGATGATTCTCTTTGCCGGCGGCGCGCTCTTCTGCTGGTGGGCTGAAGTTCAGGGCAATCCCTCGCACCATGCCCTCGGCGTCGCCGCTGCGGATGGCAATATGGAAGGCAAGGAGGTGCGCTTCGGCCTCTTTAATTCCTCACTCTTCGCCACCATCACGACTTCAGCCTCCTGCGGTGCGGTGAATTCCATGCACGATTCCTTCACGTCGCTCGGCGGACTGGTGCCGCTGTTCATGATGCAGCTCGGCGAAGTCGTCTTCGGCGGCGTCGGCGCGGGACTTTACGGCATGCTGGTCTTTGTCATTCTCGCCGTCTTCATTGCCGGACTCATGGTCGGCCGCACACCGGAGTATCTCGGCAAGAAAATCCATGCCTTCGATGTGAAGATGGCCATGCTCTCACTGCTGGTGCTGTGCCTGTCGATTCTCGGCTTCACGGCGTGGGCCGTCGTCAGTGACTGGGGTCTCGCGGGCCTGAACAACGCCGGCCCTCACGGCTTCAGCGAGATTCTCTATGCCTACAGCTCCGCCACCGGCAACAACGGCAGCGCCTTCGCCGGCCTGACCGCCAATCCCGCCAACGGCGACCCGCATTACAACGTGACCCTCGGCCTCGCGATGCTCATCGGACGCTTCCTCATGATCATTCCCATCATGGCCCTCGCCGGGTCGCTGGTGAAAAAGAAAGTCACGCCGGAAGGACCGGGCACTTTCCCCGTCAACGGCTGGACCTTCGTCATCCTGCTCATCGGCACCGTCGTGCTCATCGGCGCCCTCAACTTCCTCCCGGCCCTCGCCCTCGGCCCCATCGTCGAGCACCTGCTCAACGCCGGCGGGCAGCTGTTCTAACGGAGCGTTCCAACAAAGTTGCCGGGGGTGTCCAAAACATTCTCCCGGCCCGTCACATTCCGGCAGGGTTGCCGGAACGGAGGGAATGGGAATGCCGCGAAGATTTCTCCAGTCCATGTCGCGTGAAGCAAAAGCCCTCATCACGACCCAGCCCACAGGAGCGCAATGCCGGGGCGAATTCCTTGCGCGCGGAGCGGGTCGCGGTGAACTGCTCAAAAGGCAGCGCTCGCATGGCATTCTCAATGCCGGTGCCGTCGGCGGAGCCCGGCAGCAGCCGGAACCCGCTGGGCGAAGCGAATCTTCATGGCTCTGCGTTCGGCCGGGGTCATGCGAGCCGGACAGATCCACAGTGGGCCGAGTCGAGTGCAGGGATCACCGCACGGATTCTTTGCTCCGCCTGCATCATCCGCACGACGACCGATCCATGCCGGCCATTGGCGAGTCGATAGCTGAATGCAGTAATTCGCCGGCAGGCTGTTCTCCCGCGTCGCCTTGACTTCAGCGTCCCTCCGTCAAACTTGTTGGGATTCCGGATGCGTTGCCTGACGCCGGGATTCCGCATTCCCCCCAAACCCGGCACTGGACACGGGGTGGGAGTCTGCCCACACTCGGCCCGCCATGAAGCACCCTGGTCTCCTTCCCCTGTTGCTCGCGCTTGCGGGCGCTCCGTTTTCATTTGGTCAAAATGCTCCTGCCGATCCGCCGCCGTCACTGGAAGAGGCGCAGGCAAGGGCATTGCGTTATTACGAGGCTCTGGTGAAGCGGCCCACGGGCGGTTATCTGTTCGACCGCTTTTATAATGCGTGGCTCGACACGCAGACGCTGGATGAACTGGAGAAATACCTGACGCAACGGGCGGAGGCGGAGGAGGCGACGACCGGGCACCGGCTGGTGCTGGCGTTTTTCCACATGCGGCAGAATGCGAGTGCCAGGGCGCTGGAGTTGTTTGCCAAAGCGCTGGAGAAGGACCCGGGGAATGCCGAGGCGTGGTTTCAGAAGGCGCTGGCGGAATCGCGGGCGTCGAATGTGGACAAGGCGCTGGCCGACCTGGAGAAGGCGCTGGCCGCCAGGCCAAACAAGGAGACGTCGCGAGAGGCGCGGCAATTGCAGGGCCGGCTCCTGGCGCGCGCGGGTCGCAGCGGCGATGCGGCGAAAGTGTGGGAGGCGCTGCTGGCGGAAAATCCTGACGACGAGGATTTGCACGAGGACCTGGTGGAGATTCAAATCAGTGAGGGGCAGACTGAAGATGCGCTGAAGACGGTGCTGGCGCTGCTGGAGAAGACGAAGGATCCTTACAAACACGTGCAGCGCACCCTGCGCGCGGGCGACATCGAGTCGAAGCTGGGCAATCGCGACAACGCCATCTCGGCCTATTCGCAGTGTCTGGAAAGAGTGGGCAGCGATTCCTGGCTGGAGCGCGAGATTCTCTCCCAGATCGAGCAGGTGTATCGCAAGGATGACGCGGTGACGGAATTGCGCGAGAAGTACGAAGCGCTCATCAAAGAGCATCCGCAGCGCGTCGCCCTGCGCCGCGGTTTGGCCAAAGTGCAGGCGGAACTCGGCGAGACGGAGACGGCTTTGAAAACATGGCAGGAACTGCTGCCGCTCGCGCCCGGCGACCGCGCGCTGCGCGAGGCCTATGTGCAGATGCTGGCGGATAACAAGAAGGTCGCTGAGGCCGTGAAACAGCTGGAGGCACTCATCAGGCAGGAGCCGAACGATCCGGAACTGCTGGTGCAGCTGGCGGAGTTCCACTGGCGCGCCGACAAGAAGGACGACTGCCTCAAGACGCTGCAGCAGTTTTTGACCAAAGCCGACCAGAGCAGTGAAACCGCGGCGCTGCGCGTGGCCGCACTGATGGAGCGCTATGAACTCAAGGACGCGGCGCTGGCGCTGTACGCGGAGACGGCGCAGAAGTTTGCCGACCGCGAGACGGCGTTGCTCGGTCACGCGGCGGCGCTGCATCGTGCGGACAAAAAGGACGAGGCCCGCGCGGCGTGGCGGGCTCTTGCCAAAGGTGCGGACGGCCCGCGGCTCAGTGCCATCGCGCGCGGCGTGGCGGCGCGCGAGGAACACGCGCTGGCGGAGGAACTGCTCGCCGCGCGACTGGCAGAGTTCACCGGCGACTCCACCTTTCTCCAGTTCTACTGCGAGACGGCGCTGCGGGCGGAAAAGGAATCGGCGGCGGTCGCGCCGGCACGCGCGCTTTTAAATCTGGCAAAGGACACGGTGTCGCTGGATTCAGCTCTCGCCAATGCCGTGCGCGTGCTGGACCGCGCGAAACAGACGGAGACGCTGCGCAAGGAACTCCAGGCTGCGGCCTCGCCGACGATTCCTGAGAAGTGTCTGCTGGCGGAACTGCTCGACAAAAACAGCGAATCAAAAAAGGCCGAAGCGGTGCTGCGCGAAGTAGCGGCGGCGGATCCGGTGATCGGCCATGCGGCGCTGGTGCGCGTGCAGTCGGCGCGCGGGGAATTCAAGAACGCGGCGGAGTCGCAGGAGGCGCTGGTGAAAGCGCCGGGCGGACGCAAGGCGGTGCATATTCAGCGGCTGGTGGAGCTTTATGAAAGGGCGGGGCAGAACGAGAAGGCGCTGTCGTGGGCCGCGGAATGGAAGAAGGCCGCGCCGGGCAGCGTGCTGGTATGGATTCGCGAGAGCGACCTGCTGGCGGCATCCGGCAAGCCTGCGGATGCGCTGCGCGTGATGCGTCAGGCCGCGGCGCAGTTTCCCGGCGACGAGGAAATCCGGCTGCGTCTTGGCGAGGCGTTTCGCACGGAGGGCAAGTTCGCCGACGCGGCGCGCATTTACACCATGCTCTTCGAGGATGCAAAAGACACGGCCAACAAGGTAAAATATGCCGGTGAACTGGCGAAAACCGCGGAGATGAGCGGCAGCATGTCGAACCTGCTGGAGGAATTCGAGGAGCGGCGGAAAGGTAACCGCGGCAGCATTCTTCCGCTGCTCGCGCTGGCGGAGATTCACCGCGCCGCAGGCAACTACGAAGGCCGGCGTCAGGCACTGCTGGAGGCAAATCGCGTAAAGCAGGGCGACCCCGAACTGCTCATGGAGATCGCGCGCATCGAGGAGAGCGAAGGCAAGTACGAGAGCGCGCTGGAGACGCTCCAGGAGGTGAAGAAGCTGGATAAGACCGGCAGGGCCGACGAGCGCATCATCCGCGTGCTCTTTGTCAGCGGTCGCGACCAGGAGGCGCTCCAGATGTTCTTCCGCAACGCCGGCGGGGAAAAGATGGACCCGCGCGCCGCGGAGGAGATGGTGCTCGATCTCACGCAGATGGGCCTCTGGGAGGAAGCGGCGAGCATTCTGCAAAAGTTGACGCCGCTGCACCCTGGCGACTACCGGCTGGGCTTTCTCTATGCCGGCGCGCTGATCGAACTGGAGAAACTGGAGGAAGCCACCGCCGAACTGCTGCGCCTGCTGGAGATCAAGAATGAGATGGTGCTGCCGAAGACGGCGGGGAATGCCCAGCAGCAGCAGTTGTCTTCGTCTTCGCAGTTCTACTACGATGAGTTCACCGGCGTGAACCGGGCCGGCGCGCAGCTTCTGGCCAAGCTCCCGCCGGGCACCGGAGACATGCTGAGTTTTCGTGCGGTGCTGAACAACGCAAAGAACTTTCAGCAGAACCGCCGCAGTTCATCTCCTTTTTATAGCCGGAATAACAGTTTGCCCGACAGTCTGGAGCGGTTGAGCGACGCCGTGCTCATGCACTGCCTGCTGCTCGGCGCCGATTTGACGGCGGAGCAGAAGTCCGCGCTCTGGAAGGAAGTCGCGGTGCGTGCGCGCCTGCCGCGGGAACTGCTCGGGCCGGACGGCGTGCCGCAGGAGAAGCTGGACGAAAAGGAACTGGAGAAGCTGGCCACGGCGCCGGACGCCAGCCCCGCGCTGTTCGCGTTCTATATTTATTCCACGCGGCCCAAAGACCCCGCGGTGGCGGTGCGCGCGTGGGATACGTTCAAGGACTCTCATCCGCTGCTCGCGTGGCGCATGCTGGGCGCGCTGGCTCAGGAGAAGGACGAGGACAAGCTCCGTCCATTCCGTGAGGCCACGGAGCGCGTGAAGAACTGGCCCGGCACCCCGGCGCTGGAGGATTTTCAGTTCCTGCTGCAAATGGGTGGCGGCCCGGGAACAAAGGAGAAGGACCTTCCTCCCGCCGTGATGGAGTTGGCGGCTGCCGTCGCCGGGCGTGCGGTGGAATGGCAGCAGTCGCTCACGGCCGGCACGGATGAACAGAAGCAGGTGGCGCAGCGACTGGCTCAGTTTCGCTCCGGGTTTTTGGAACTCACGGATGTGAAGGCGTGGGTGGCGTTTCTGGAGGAGGAACTGGAGCGGACGATGCAGGCAGCGCCGCCGGCGGAGAAGGTGAAGCTGTCGTTGCCGCGCGTTTTGGCATGGCCGATGGGGAACGCCGGAGAATTGCCGGGGCGCAGTGCGTTTCTCTGGCCAGGCTACACGGAAGAGCGCCTCAATATCCGCATGGGAGCGGGCAGCTCTCACAGCTTCGGCGGTTACAGCAGCAGCACGCCTGATGAGGAGCGGCTCGCTCGGCTCAAAGAGGCGCTGGCGCTGGCGAAACATCCCGGCGTGCGCATCGGGCTGCGGCTGATGATCGATCCGAAGGACGGAGCCGCGGTGCTGGAGGAGATCAAATCCGTGCCGCAGCCCGGTCTCTATCACTACGCGCTGCGCGCGTCGTGGGAGCGCGAGCAGGAGCGCGTAGCGGAGGCGCTCAAAATTCTCCAGCAAGCCGCGGCGCTGCCCGGCCTGACAGAGCGCGAGAAGGTGGCGGTGGATGAGTTCATTCTCACACTCGCGCTGGAGACGGATGAGAACAGCAACGCCCTGACGAATGCCAAAGTGGAGCCATTGACCGCCGCGGCAAAAGAGGCGGCAGTGCGCCTCGGCGCGCTGGCCACGGTGCCGAACGACTTCCAGCGCGTGGCCGGCATGATGGCCGCGCTGGGCATGACCGCGGAATCGAAGGCGCTCTACGCGCGGGCGAATCCCGCTCAGCAGCGGCAGCAGCAGGTGCGCAGCCGGCTGGCGAATTTTTACGGCAGCGGCAATGCGCAGAATCAGGCGGCGCAGTTGCTGGAGAAGGGCCGGCGCGATCTGGCGCTGCGGATCATTACGCGGGAACTGAAGAACCTGGCACGCTCCAGCCGGAACGTGGAGGATTATTATGTGCGTCCCTGGACGCAACTGGTGACGCGGTTCGGGCTGGAGCCGGCGCTGCAGAGCGCTTTCCAGATTTCCGCGGAGGAGAAGAACACGGAAAAGCTGCGCCGTTCGGCGTTCGTGCTGAGTGTGCTCGGCAACAACACCGGAGCGCTCGCGCTGTGGGAGAAGGTGCTCGCGGCGGACCCTGCCAGCGAGCAGGCCCTGATGCGTGTGCTCCAGGCTGCGCTGATGGAGGATTTTCCCAAAGCGCAGAGAATGATCGCGGCAGTGCCGCCGGAGCAGTACGGGGTCACCGGAATGATCCTCGCCCGTCTCGTCAGTGGCTACGATACCAGCGGCATTTACTCTTCGATCGACACCTCCGGCGTGATGAAGCTGGGGGTGGAAATGCTGGAGCGGCTCAAGCCGGAGGACTGGGGCAAGGCCTACACCGGCTGGGCGCAGAACATGGCGATGAACTTCGCACGCACCGGACGCATCAACCGCAGCACCTCCCTGCCGTCGCTGCTCGTCGTCCCGCGGCCGGCGGAGTGGAACAACATAAACGCCGCGACTTACAAAAAGGCAATGGATGCCCGGCAGGAGTTGCTCGACCGCTTCCTCGCCGCGGCGCTGAAAATTCCCGGCTCCGCGCGCGAGGCCGCCGCGACGATCGCAGCGCTGCGTATCGCCAACGGCGCGAAAGAGGAGGACCAGGTGCCGGTGATTCGCGAAGCCATGAAACTCGCCGTCAGCGGGCCGCAGGGACCCTATCCGCAAAACAGCGGCGGCTCCACCAGCTACGGCGGCAGCGGCAATGAGATCGCCATTCCGGAGCCGGAGGCATTTCTGGCGCGTCATGCGTTTGCGACTGGCAAACCGGAACTGCTCGACGAAGTGGACAGGGAGATGAAGGCGCTCATTGAGGAAGGATCGAAGAAGCGATCTCCGGACGGGCCGCCGGCGGGTATTGTCAGAATAGGAAACGATGACGCTACGCTCACGACCCGCTACCGCACGCTCTACTTTGGAACGGAGAAGGAAGTGATGGACCTGCTGAGGAAGACGAACTGGCCGAACAACGGCCTGCCGGAAGTCTTCACTGCGATGGAGCGGCGAAAGATTGAGCCAGGCCTCGCGGCGCTGGTGGAAGCGGAGATCAAACGGAACCGCTATTCCGGCAACAACATGGCCGGCTCCATGACGCGACTGCTGCTCAAGGTGAAGTCGCAGAAGGAGGCGGCGGAGTTTCTGGGCAAGGTGGCGGAGGCCTATCTGGGACCGGAGGCCAAACGCGCCGCCTCTGCCGGCAGCGGCAACTCCCAGGCTTATTATTTTCTCTACTGCTTCACCGACCGCGGCGATGCCGCGCAGCAGTTCTTCCTCACGGATCAGTACTGGCGGCACTACGGGCGCTTCCTTTCGCCGAGCCGCAGTGTCACTTACGGCAGCGAATGGAAAATCAGCGGCAGGGATCTCTTCGCCAAACCCGATGCGCCGGAAACACTGGCCACGCTGAAAGTCTCACCGTTCCTCACGGATGTGGCGGCTTTCAATCCGCTGCCCCGCGTGAGGGAACGGACCCTTTTTGAAAGCTGCGGCGAGACGATCGGGAAATTCGACGCGAAGGTGAAGGAGGAAATCGTGAAGGCGCTGGAGCCGGACGCGCAGCAGTTCGGCACGGCCATGCTGCTGGCATATCTGAAGAACGACAAGCCCGGCGCAGCGCTGCTCGATGCGGTGGCGGCACACGAGGAGGAATTCAAAAAGCTGCCCCCGGATAAAGGTGCTGCGTGGGCATGGCTGCACGCGCGCATCACCGCCGACGTGAAACCTGACACGTTGCAGCAACCGCTCAAGTCGCTGCTCGCGTGGCTGGAGAAGTTCACGGAAGTGAAGGGCGACCCGAAGCAGCCCGGCGGCGGCGGTGCGCTGCTCGATCAGTTCCTCGCGGCGAAGTCGTTCAAGGACCTCGGCGTGGAGTATCATGATCTGGATTCATGGACGCCTTCGGTGTTTGGCAAAATGCTCGCCGGCAGCCCGGAACGTGCGGGCGAACTGTGGAAAAAGCTGCGCGTGCTCCAGGGGGCGCTGATGAAGACCGGCGGCGGGAGCTACGGGTACTATATTGAGAACCCTGTGGCCAACTTGTTGCGGAACCGGATAACAGCATGGGGCAACGCACCGGGACCGGAAGTGCTCATCGAATTGCGCGGGATGCTGGACGCCTGGCAATCGCCGGAGGGTTTCCCGCTGCCCTTCACCATGCTGAACGATCCCATCATCAGAGCCCTGTTCAATGCCGGGCGCGCAAAGGACAAGGACGGCAAGGACGGTCCCGCGGGGGTGGAGCGCGTGGTGAAAGCCATGAGCGAACACCTTGAAGAGAAGCAGGGTATCCTGGTGGTTTCGCAGCTGGAGAGCGTGCTCTATGAACTGAAGGTCCACGAAAAAGCGGAACTCCAGGAGCAGGTAAAGCGAATCGCTGCCGCCGTGCCCGACAGCTGGGCGCACGGCGTGCTGGCGGACGCGCTGGAGCAACGCATGCGCGCTTACCCTGCTTTGAAGGAACGGGAGAATGAATCCAAAGCAGCCGAAGCCGCCCGCTCGAAGGCGAGCAAAGACGGCAGGCCACCGGCCGAAATCGCCGCACTGGCCGATCCCGGCGTGATTCGGCGGCGTCTGCTGGATCAAGGCATCGCTGAGCGCGCGAAACTGCCGGCCTATCAGGAAAAGTTTGTAGCGCTGGGCGAAGACAGAAATGTGAATGTGAATGTCCGCGCTGGAGTGCTGATGCACGGTCTGGAACACGACTGGTCCATGGAGCCGGTAGTGGTGATGGCGGCTCTGCGGGTGCAGGCGGAGTCATGGCGGGCCGGTGCGCTGCTGAATGAAAGTCAGCTGGGGGAAATTTTGCGCCGTCTCACCCAATGGCTCACGCGGCCGGGCGTGACGGCACCCGCGGACCTCAAGCCGCTGCTGCGCGAGACAGTCGGCGCATGGCGCGCGGCGCTGCGCAAACCGAACGGGCGTTCCTACAACTCCAGAGGTTATGCCGCCGCGCCGCTGCTCGATCTGGCGGTGATCCTGGACGACGACGAGACCATCGCCGGCATTCTCTCCGCCGTGCCGGATCAATTGAGCGCGCACTGGCTGGTGCGGCTGCTCGGTGCCGGGAAGACGGAGGCTGCCGCGCGCATCGTGATGAATGGCAAAGACTCGCTGCTGGCGGACAATTACTACGGCGGCTACGAGGAGGCACTGGCGGACAAATCGCAGTGGCATTTGACCGCCGCAGTTCAGGAGAAGGTGCCGGCGTTTCTGGAATCGTTCCAGTCGCCCGCACACAAGGCGCTGGCCGCGGCGCTGCTGGCGAACTTCCCCGACGCCCCCGGGCTCGCGCCGCGCGATGAACGCATGACGGCAGCCGCGAAACTGCTGCCGCCGCCGTCGCCGGGCGCTTCCGGCGATGTCACCGCGCGCGCCGTGGCCGTTCTCGCCGGCAGCGACGCCGCGCGCCGCGCCATCGCGCCGCAGATTGCGGAGGCGGTGCAGGACATTACGCTCTCCATGCTGCCGGATGCCTCGGATCAGAGCCTCGCCGCGCGCCGGCGCATGCTGCTCGAAGCGCATCTCGCCAACTGTGCGCTGGCCGGCGACTTCGACTATGTGAAGCGCGAACTCACCGGCCTCATCAAGCTGCGCAGCAACAACGACTACAACGCCGCGCGCATGCTCGGCACCGTAGCGGCCAAACTCATCAAAACCACCAACGCCGCCCTCGACGGGATGAGTGAGGAACAGCGCGGGAAGAACCGCGCCATGTGGGCGGAACTGATTTTCGGTCCCGCGTGGTACGGCAGCTACGCCGACAGCACCGGCTATCCTGACATGTATCCCCTTCACGCCCGCCTGCTTCACGTGGTGATGCTGTATGCGCGGGATGACAAAATGGAGGAGTTCCGCGCGCTGTTTGCGAAGCAGTCGGCAGAATTGCGGGAGCGGTTGAGTACCACATGGCGTCAGTTCGACTACAACGACGTGGCGCGGCACCTCACCGGCTGGCCGTGGCCGAAGGACGAGCAGTCGCTGACCGCCGAGCGCTCCCGCCTCACCATGCGGCTGGTGCAAACACCGCTGGGATGCCCGGGTTTCGACCGCAGCGGCTCCGCCACCTGGATGCGCGACCGCATCAAGCAAAACTGGCTGCTCCGTCAGGACATCTACGCCATTGCCGATCTGTGGAAGAAGCCGGCCGGAGTTGTCAGCCGCCACGGCGGCCTGCCGGCCATCGAGTTTGCCGAACTTTATCGTGAAGACGGCCAGCCGGAAAAGACCCTCGAGTGGCTCAAGGTCGCCGCCTCTCAGCGAAACCCGGGAGCCGGTGCGGCGCAGTACTTCGACAATCTGCACGGCGAAGCCATCGTCCTGCGCCGCATGGGCCGGCCCGCGGATGCGCTGACGGCGCTCCAGTCCGCAGCACCGGAAATGCTGCAGCACCCTGATTTCAAAGGCGAGCGCCGCGCCTATTACGAACGGTCCCTCAATGAACTCGACACCGAAGTCCTCCTCGCCAGCGGCACGGAGAAAGCGCTGGCCGGCCTCATCGAGCGCGTGAGCAAAGCGCCGGACACGGAGAAAACGCTCGGGCAGTTCGCAGTAATGACGGAATCCCTCGCCGGCGAAGCCGCCAAAGACAAACGCTGGGCCGAAGCCGCCGACTGGCATTCGCTGTGCAGCATCGCGCTGGTCCGGCTGGAAGCCATGAACAAGGACCGCGCCGACCGCGACCGCGCCACCTCACACCTCGAGCGGGCCGCCCGGGCACTGGTGGAATGTGGTGCCCCGTCGCCGGACTTTCTCAACCTGGTGCCGCGCGGCGCGAAGTGGCGTTATCTCGACGACGGCGCGGTGCCGCCCGCCGGCTGGCATGATCTGAACTTCGACGACAGCAAGTGGCCGGAAGGCCCCGCGCCGCTCGGCTTCGGCGATCCCGGCATGGGCACGGAAACCAAACCCGGCGGCTCCGATGCCAGCAACCGCGCCATCACCACCGTCTTCCGCCACACCTTCGAGATCAAAGACCCCGCCGCCATTCGCGACCTTGAGTTCATTTACCGCGTGGACGACGGCTGCGTCGCTTTCCTCAACGGAAAGGAAATCAAACGCTACAACCTTCCGGAAAGCGGCGGCATCGATCACGAAACCCGCGCGCTGAAGTCCATCAGCGCCGGCGACGAAACGCGCTATCACTCGCCGGAAAAAGTGGACCCCGCGCTGCTGAGATCCGGCACGAACTTTCTTGCCGTGGAAGTCCACCAGGACAAACCGACGAGCAGCGACCTCGCCTTCGACGCCGCCCTCCGCGCCAATGTGCGCCCGCTGGAGGAGGTTCACGCCGACTACTGGAAGCGCACCATGTCCCCCGCCGTTGCCGGATTCTGGGAGAAACTGCCGGAGTCGTTTCGCAAACCGATGCAGGCCGCCCCGGAGTCAAAGAGCAGTGACAAGACTGAATAGTGGCCCGTTTCAGAGAAGTTGCCGGGCAGACCGGAGCGCGGAATTGCACTCCGGCAGGGGCTTCTGCTCAGGCAGCCGGGGCGGAGTGCAACTCCGCGCTCCGCTGCAGGCACCCGGCGCGTTGACTGAAACGAACCAGCAGTGCCGTGTTGAGTCCCGTACGGCCTCCCAAGTGTGTGTTACCGCTACTGTATCCTTTGCAGGCGGCGGCCGGTCCCTTCCACCTGAAGCGACCACCATTGCGTGCCCGCGGGCAGCAGTTCCGGAAACCGGTCCGCCCATTCGACGACACATACGCCGCCGGCTTCGAGGTATTCATCCCAGCCAATGGCCGTGACTTCGGCCGCGGACTCCATGCGGTAGAAGTCGAAGTGATAAACCGGCAGCCGCCCGCTGCGGTATTCATGCACCAGCGTGAAGGTTGGACTGGTCACATCCTCCCCGCCGCCCAGCCCCTGCACCAGTCCCATGGTAAAGTGGGTTTTTCCCGCTCCCAAACCGCCCGTGAGTGCCACCACATCGCCGGGTCGGATCGACGCCGCCAGTTCCGCGCCGGCAGCGAGAGTAGCGGCGGTGTCGGGAAGAAGGCGGTCGGTCATCCCGGTACCGTGCTGGCGGGGCGGGAAAATCCAAAGGGAAACTGCGGAGGCTTCGTGCCGGCTCTGATTCCGGGGCTCCAGCGGGGGAAGATTTGAGGTGGTGTCGGACTGTGATTACCTCAACCCAGGCACCGACACCACCTCAATCCCCTCAACACACGAGCAAGAACTCATTGCTCATGTGTCGTGAGATTAAACCTAAAGTTCATGGTAAGCAATGGAAATTTTAGAGAATTTAGATTATCCGAAGTAATTTCAGGCATTTTGGTGGCTCATGACTTTGGACTATCGGGAATTCTACCGGTTTGCCCCTTTCCCTGCGATCATCCCGCGATTTGTCGCGGCGTTTCTTCGGATGCAACTTTTTGAAACACTCGACATCCTCGACGAAAGAGCCCGGCCGGGGCTGGCCGCGTGGAATATGGCGCTGGATGAAGCCCTGCTTGAGTCAGCCGCCCAGCCCATCCTGCGATGCTACCGCTGGGGCCGCGCGGCGCTGTCCTTCGGTTACTTTCTGCCGTTTGCCGCGGCGGAACAGGCGGCGCAGGGCAGGGAACTGGTGCGGCGCTGGACGGGTGGCGGCATGGTGGAGCACGGGGAGGATTTCACCTGGTCGCTGATCGTGCCGTTCTCTCATCCGGCGAGCCGCCTGCGTCCGGTGGAAAGTTACGCGGCATTCCACGCCACCCTTCTGGCGGCCCTGCCGCAGGGATTGGGAGTGGTTCAAGTGGCCGCGGACATGCCCGCACCGGCGGCAGGTCTGTGCATGGAACTGCCGGCACCCGGGGACCTGCTGTGGCGGGGAAAAAAGATTGCCGGCGCCGGTCAGCGCCGGTGCCGGCGCGGGCTGCTGCATCAGGGGAGCATTTGCGGCATCAGCCTGCTGGAGGATTTCGCCGCGAGGCTGGCGGGAGCGCTCTCGGCTTCCATCCGCGAGTTTCCGGCTGGGCTGTATCCGCGAGCGAGGGCTGAGGAACTCGTCAGGCAGCGCTACGGCAATGACGCATGGTTGCGCCAGCGGTAGGGCGGTCAGGCGAAGATCACCGTCTTGTTTTTGAAGGCCAGCACGCGGCGCTGCACGTGCCAGTTCACCGCGCGGGCGAGCACGATCTTCTCCAAATCCCGGCCCTGACGAATCAGATCGCCCACGGTATGTTTGTGGGAAACGCGGATCACGTCCTGCTCGATGATCGGGCCTTCATCGAGGTCCCCGGTGACGTAGTGGCTGGTGGCGCCGATGATCTTCACGCCGCGGGCATGGGCGCTGTGATAGGGCCTGGCACCGGGAAAGGCGGGCAGAAAGCTGTGGTGGATGTTGATGATGCGATTGGCCCATGCACTGGCGAAACCGTCGCTGAGAATCTGCATGTAGCGCGCCAGCACGATGGTGTCCACACGGTGCTCCTCCATCAGAGCGCGCTGGCGTTCCTCCGCGGCGGATTTGTTTTCCCGCGTTACTTCGAGGCGGTGAAAAGGAATGCCGAACCGCTCCGCCGCCGGGCGCAGGTCGTCGTGATTGGAAACCACGAGCGGAATCTCCGCATCGAGTTCGCCGGACTCATGACGGCTGAGCAGGTCGTAGAGGCAGTGCGATTCCCTGCTGACAAACAGCGCCAGCCGGTGGCGCTCATCGGTGAAGTGCAGGCTCCACGTCATGCGCCGCGGTTCGGCCAGCGCGCGGATGAACACCGGAATGTCCGCGCGCGGAATAACGAAGTTCTCGAGGTCCCACTCCGCCCGCATGAAGAATTCACTCTCCAGGCTGTCCACATGCTGATCGAACTGGATGATATTGCCGCGGTTTTCAGAAACGAACGAAGCGAGCGCGCGGACGAGGCCCGGCTGATCCGGGCAGTGGGCGAGGAGGATGGCGTGGGGCATTGAGTTAAGTCTGAAGGATGAGGTATGAAGGATGAAGGGTTGGAATTGTTCGTTCCGGCGGTTTCATCCTTTAGCCTTCATCCTTCAGACTTTTCAATGCAGCTTCCCCTCGCCCAGCCGCAGATGTCGCTGCATCAGAGCGGCGAGTTTCGGATCATGCGTCACCATCACCAGCGAAGTCTGCAGTTCGGTGTTCAATTCCAGCAGGAGTTCCATGAGCGCCTTGCCGTTGGCGACATCGAGGGCGCCGGTCGGTTCGTCGGCAAGGAGCAGGCCCGGCTGGCGGATGAGCGCGCGGACCACGGCCACGCGCTGCTGCTCGCCGCCGGAAAGCTGCGCGGGCTTTTTGTCCATGTGAGTGCCGAGCCCCACGCGGGCCAGCAGCTTGCGGGCGCGCTCGGCAGCCTGTTGTTTGTCAGGCCGGGCCGTGCCCGCGAGCGTGGGCACGAGGACATTCTCCAGAGCGGTCAAGTGCGGCAGCAGATGGTGCATCTGGAAGATGAATCCGATGCGGTTGGATCGCATCCGGCTGAGGCCGTCTTCATCGAGCGCGAGAGCGTCCTCGTTGAAAAGCGTCACCGAGCCGGAGTCGGGGCGGTCGAGCGTGCCGATGATGTGCAGCAGGGTGCTTTTACCGCAGCCGCTGGGTCCGGTGATGGAAATCGTCTCGCCGGCGGCGATATTCAGATCCACGCCGCACAGCACTTCCTGCACCGGCGCTCCGGGCGCGGCGCGGTAGGATTTGGAAACCTGCTTCAGGACGGCGATATCTGACATGTCGCGACCTAAGCCCTCCGCATCTGTGAGGGCAAGGCCGTGTTGGCCCGCGGCCGGCGAATGCCGGGTCGTTTATCCTGACGCCGCAATGCGTTGCAGGTCGGCGCGCGTGGCGGCGTAGTTGGTCGAAAACGACATCGCCCGCTCATCCGGTGTCAGGCCATGGATGCGGCAGTGTTCTGCGTAGAGGCCCGGCCACCAGTTGCGGTGTTCTGTCAGCCCGTCGCGCTGCCACTGCTCCCAGTCGGTCATGACCTTGCTCCAGCAGGCGCTGCCGTACTCCGCGGCTTTGGCTGTGTCGTCGTTGAACTGACTCACATACCAGTCCCGCCCGATGCGGGCGTGCAGCACTTCGTCCGCCCAGTCGTAATCCTGGAACAGCCGCGCCAGCGGGTCACCGCTTTCTGTGCCGACTTCCCATTCGTAGCGCTTTCCCGTCTTCGTCATCAGCCCCTGCTCGATGAACCAGAGCACGGCGTGCCGCTCCACGGGCGTGAGCTGTTCATTGAGTCCCTTCGACCATGTGAAATTCACCATCACGTGCTTCGGCCACTCGATGCTTTGACTGACAAATCCCACCTCGCCCATCATGGCGTGCCGCGCTTCGTCCCAAAGCTGCCGCGTCATGTCGCGGTAGAATCCCCACGGCTTGTCCGGCAGTTCCACCAGGATGCTGGCCATCATCTCCGGCACATCGATTTCCCGCAGCCGCTTGTAATACATCATCAGTGTCTTGGCCCGCGCCGGATATTCCGGCGTGTAGAGAAACTCCTCCGCGTGGACGCCCATGTTGTAGGGATCGGCGAAGCGCTCGTCGCGCCGCGGCGTGCGGTCGTATTGCCAGGGCCGCGCGGAAAACTTCGGCTTTAGTTCCTTTTCCTGTGGCTCGCAGTAGTTTCCGCCGATGCCACCCGCCGCGAGCAGGCAGTCGGACAGCAACTCCCAGTCCGGCGCGCTGTCGGCATAAGGCGAATGTGCCGCCTCCTGGCCCCACTGGTACATGGTTTCGATGTCCTGCAGCGCGAACTTCAGCACGCGGCAGGTCGGTGCGTCGGCCAGGTGATTCGTCTCTGCGAGGTGCCGTTGCATGGAATCGCGCAGCGCCGGCAGCGCCGAGCGGTAGATCGCATGGATCAAAGCACCGGCCGAGGGCGACGCCTGGATTTCATCGAAGTAGAGCCGCAGCGCGTCGTGCGGAATCTTCTCCAGCCCGAGCGGCGGATGCCGCATCTCCGCTACGCGGTCGCGCAGCGCGGTGACCTGCTCCGCGCAGAGATACGCGTGATAACTCCACGCCATCTTCAGTTCATAGACCGGCTCCGCGGCAATGCGGCTCAGAAAGATGCGCCACAGCCGGTGCATGGCGTAATGCCAGCGCTTCAGCCGGTCCACCACCTCCGCCACGCTGAGGCCGGGCGACATCATTTCACGGATCGCGCCCAGCCCGGCCATTTCGGGGAGTCCGTGCAGTGAGCGATAGGTCGATTTGGATGAGGAATCCGGTGAGTGCATGACCGCAGTGAAGCCGCGGGCAGCGAGGGTTCAAAAACAATTCCGCGGGTTTGGAGGCTGTGACCGCGCCACGATGCAGGCCGTAGAGGCACCGTTGGTGTATAGCCTTCAGGCGATCAAAATTAAACCCGCGGCGCAGCCGCCGTTTCCTCTGAAAGTGCCGCTCCGCGGAAAGGCGGGTGATCGGCTAAAGCCTATACACCAACCGGGAGCAGCTTTGCATTACGGGGCGGTCACACCCGGTCCGGTCTTTGACTTTGCCATGCCATGATCCCGCTGTTGTCTCCTCCGTGGGCACCGTGAAAAGCAGAGAATGCCGCGCTTTCCCGACATGTCTTTTCCCTCAGGTTGCCTCATGCGCCTCTGTATCGCCTGCATCCTTCTCGCTGCATCGCTTCGTTCCATCGCCAATGGCCCGCCGGAGAAATGGGAACCCGTCGCCAAGCCGTGGGACCGCAGCCTCGGCTCGCATCGCGTCATTCTTAAAGTCGGCGAACTCCCCGCGGACACCAAAGCCGTCGCCGCGCACATGGAATGGCGCCGCCCTGACAAGGAGCCGGAGAAGAAGGCCGTGCTGGTGTTCGATGTGAAAAATGGGAAGCAGGTGATGAATGTCGCCGTGGAGAAGCTGACCAACGAGGAGGGCGTCATCCACTTCGAGCCGGTGAGCGGGGCAGGGGAGTATGCGGTCTATTTTCTGCCGGTGAAGATCGAAGGCGGTGCGTTCCCCGTCAGCAAATACCAGCCGCCGCAGAAGACGGCGGAGGAAAAGTGGCTGAAGGAACACGCCGCCGCGAAGGAAAAGCCGCAGGCGGAGGTCGCGCGCTGGGAGGCGATTTCGATGCACGATGGCTGGAATGCCTTTGAGGTGATCGCGACCGACGCGGAAGTGGCGGCGATGGCGGCGACATGGCGCAATGGCACGGCGATGCTGGTGCCGGAAGTCCCCCGCGAGGTGCGTTACCTGCAGCGGCTGCCGCGGCAGTTGGTGCTGGATTCAACCCGCCGCAATGGTCAGAGCCCAACCCGCACCCTGAAGGCGAAGGCGGGCGAGTCGCTGGTGTTTCCCGTCGTTGTCTGGTCGCAGGAGAAGGATCTGAAAAACGTTAGGGTTGTGTTCGGCAAGATGCTGAAGCCTGGGGCTCCGGTGCTGGAGCGCACGACGTTTTTTTGCCTGAACTCGCACCGCGTGGACTGGAACGGACAGACGGCGACGGTGCCCGTGGATGTCGCGAAAGGCGTGCCACAGGTGCTTTGGTATCACCTCGACCTCAGCGGCGGTAACGCGCGCGGCGGCTCGGTGGTGATGGAACTGGAGAACGATTCCGGCGTGAGCACCGACCCGCAGGTGCTGCACATCGAGGTCGCAGGCGAGGCCAACGACCACGGCGACGCCGACCCGCAGAGCCTTTCCCGCCTGCGCTGGCTGAACTCCACCACCGCTGTGGACGACGAGCCGGTGCAGGGCTATACGCCGCTGGAGGTGAAGGGCCGCACCATCCGCTGCCTTGGGCGCGAATTGGAACTCGGCGAAGACGGCCTGCCGGTGCAGATTCGCAGCTACTTCAACAAGGCGGTGACGAAGGTGATGGAGACGCCGCAGGTGGAGATGCTGGCCGGGCCGGTTTCGCTGACGGCCTTCAAACCGGCCGAGGGGGACGGCGGTTCATTGGAGCTGAAAGGTGCAGGATTGAAAATCGTCAGACAGAGTCCCGGGAGCGTGGAATGGACGGCGCAGCTTTCTGGGACGGGAATCAAAGGCAGCATTGCCGGACGCATGGAGTTCGATGGTTCCGTGAAATACAGGGTGGCGCTGGAAGCCGAGCAGAGCACCCTGCCGGCAGTGCATGTCGGATTGAGTTTCGTCCGTCCGGTGGACACGCTCGATTACGTGCTGGGCCTCCAGGAGGAATCGGGCACGCTGGATTCAGTTAGTCAGATTGACTGGAAATGGGATGTGGCCAACAAGCACCAGGACAGTCTGTGGCTGGGATCTGTAAACGGGGGCCTTAGAGTACAGCTGAAATCGGACAACTATGTCCGCCCCAGTGTGAACATACACTACAAGCGCCGTCCGCTGAATGATCCGCCTTCCTGGAATGGCGGAGGTGGCTCAATGATCCTCTCCAAACCGAGAATCCCGGACGGGGCTTTGCCTGCGAGGCGTGAATTTGCCTCCCACAGCGGCTTTGCGGAACTGGAGCCCGGCAAGCCCCTCCACTTCGACTTCGATCTCCTCATCACGCCGTTCCACACATTGCGGACGAAGGAGCAGTGGGCCGACCGCTACTACCACACCGGCGGCGTGCCGCAGGACTATGCGAAGTATCTCGACAGCGCGAAGTCCGCGGGTGCGAACGTGGTCAACATTCATCAGGGCAACTGGCTGAATCCCTACATCAACTACCCGTTCCTCACCGCGGATAAACTGGGCGCGTTTGCCAAAGCGGCGCACGACCGCGGGATGCGGGCGAAGTATTACTACACCGTGCGCGAACTGTCGAACTGGGCGCCGGAGTTGTTCGCCTTCCGCAGCATGGGCGACGAGATTCTGATGTCAGGCAAAGGCGGCGGGCATCCGTGGGGCGAGGAGCATCTTGGCGGCAACTACTGGGGCGCGTGGTATGAGCCGGCGACGCAGGACGTGAGTTTCCTCACACAGCCGATGAGCCGTCTGCACAACTACTACATCGAAGGCCTGCGCTGGCTTTGCGAGAACGCCGGATGCGACGGCATTTACCTCGACGACATCGCCTACGACCGCAGCATCATGCTCCGCGCGCGCAAGGTGCTGGATCGCTACTGCCCGCGCGGCGGACTCATTGATCTGCACTCGTGGAATGAATTTCACGAAGGCGGCGCGTGGGCGCACTGTGCGAATATCTTCATGGATTCGTTCCCGTTCGTGGACCGAATCTGGTTCGGTGAGGGGCACCACTACACCGGCCCGCCGGCGGAGCATTTCCTGGTGGAACTCAGCGGCATCCCCTTCGGACTCATGGGCGAGATGCTGGAAGGCGGCGGCAATCCGTGGTTCGGCCTGGTGCATGGCATGACCGGCCGACTAGGCTGGGGCGGTCAGCCGGCGGGCGTGTGGCAGCTCTGGGATGAATTCGGCGTGCAGGACGCGGAGTTCATCGGCTGGTGGGCCGAAGAGGAATGCCCCGTGCGCTGCTCTGATCGGCTCGTGAAAGCCACCGTGTGGAAGAAGGCGGACGCGACGCTCGTGGCTGTGGCCAATTTCGCCAAAGAACCGAAGCAGGCCGCGCTGGCGATTGACTGGAAAGCGCTCGGTCGCGATCCCGCGAAGGCCAAGCTCTACTTTCCGGCAATGACGCAGCCGAGACAACGCCCGGCATTGCGAGACGCCCGTAGCAAGGCCGTCCCGGCCTTGTCGGATGCCAAAGAACCAGCGCGCAACTCCCCTGCCACGGTCGTCCCGCTCCAGCCCTACGCCGGCGCTGTCTTCATCATCGACGAAAAACCTCACGACATCGCCGCCCCCGCCGCCGCGGAGGCACTCGGCGCGACGATTCTCGACGACGATTTCTCCAAAGGCCTCGACGCCGCGTGGAAGCCCGTCATCTCCCCGCGTGCCAAAGACGCCGGCAAACTCGACGCCGGCTACGTGCTGCAAATGCCCGCCAATTTGCACGGCTATCTTGAGCGCGCCGTGCCCGCCGAAGCCGGCGCCGTCAGCGCGCGCATTTGGCAGGACGGCAATGACGAGGGCCAGCAATGGGGCCCCGGCCTCGCCCTCGTCTGGTCCGATGGCAAAGCCCTGCGTACCAACATCCGCAAAGACCTGCGCCTCACCGTTTCCGCCAATGGCAGCGAAAACCTCGACGCCGCCGCTACCGTGCGCGCGCCCGTAGAGTTCACCATCCGCTGGGACAAGGACTCTGTAAAAATCATCGCCGCCGGCCCCGGCATGGGCGACCTCGCAGAAGAAATCGCCAGCTTCCCGCGCAGTCAGTTTCCCGGGCAGCCCTCAGTGATGCGCGTCGGCAAAATGCCCAACGGCGCCGGCCCGCAGGACTTTGGCGAACCGGGTGCCGTGGGGTTTAATCGCATTGAGTGGATTCGCATCCACGGACAGAAGTAATTGTTATGAACATCAGCCCGTTGGTGTGCAGGCTTTAGCCGCTTGCGGTGCGAACCTCCTGGCGGGCCAGACAGAAGCGGTTCCGCCTCCTTCGCCCGTCGGCTAAAGCCTGCACACCAACGCCCACGCGATCCGCTCCAATGCTTGCTTTGACTCCAGGCGTGCCGTCCGACAGCATGGCGCTATGGAAAAACCAGCGCGTCTCATTTCGCTCGATCAATTCCGCGGCTACACCGTCGCCGGGATGTTCTTGGTGAACTGGCTCGGGGCGTTCGCCATCACGCCGGAGATTCTGAAGCATCACCGCACCTGGTGCAGTTATGCGGACACGATCATGCCGCAGTTTTTCTTCGCGGCGGGATTCGCGCTGCGGCTCGTTTATCTGCGGAATGCGGAGAAGTCCGGCGCGGCGGCGGCACACTGGCGGGCGGTGAAGCGCGGGGTGGGGCTGTTTGTGTTTGGCGTCATCTTTTACAGCTTCGGATCGCAATGGAAGGAATGGGCGGCGCTGGTGCAGGACGGCTGGAGCGGGTTCTTCTCGCTTAAACTCTGGGCGCAGCCGTTTCAGGCGCTGGTGCACATCGCGGTGACGAGCCTGTGGATTCTGCCCGTGCTCGCGCGCGGCGTGTGGGTGCGGATCGTGTTCGCCGCGGCGGGCGCGGGGCTGCATTTGTGGCTGTCGCATGTCTTTTGGTTCGAGAAACTGATCCACAGCGGTGTTATTGACGGCGGGCCGCTCGGATTCCTCACATGGACGCTGCCGACGGTGGCGGGCACGCTGGCCTGCGATGCCGTGCGCGCCGGTTGGAAAATGCCGCGGCTCGCCGCCCGGGGCGCAGTCTGCATGGTTGCCGGCTATGCGCTCTCGTGTCTGGGCAACGGGGGCGGCTGGGCTGTGCCGCCATTTTTTGAAAATACCCGGGCGCACGACCTGTGGACCATGAGCCAGAAGGCCGGCAGCACATCCTATCTGCTGTTCTCCGCCGGCTTTTCGCTCTCGCTTTACGCGGTGTTTCGCGTGCTCTGCGACTTTCGCCGCTGGCGGCTCACGCTGTTCCACGATCTGGGAACGAATGCCCTCGCGGCTTACGTCATTCATATCATGGTCATGGCGGCGCTGATGAACTTCTCGCCTAAAGACTCGCCCGCTTGGTGGGCATTGGGCATCGGGGCGCTGCACTTCGGACTCATCTGGTGGATGGTGCGCTGGCTCAATGCGAAGGGGCTATATTTGCGACTGTAGGCTGCACGCGGACTTGCCTGCGGCGCAAATTAAGGCATTCTCCAGGCCGACCATGAAACGACTCCTGTTCCTCCCTGCCGTCCTGTTCCTCGCCCATTGCAGCAGTCCTTCGCCTGCGCCCTCCGGCCCTGCCGGCATTCCCGGCGCTTTGGGCGCTCCGGCTCCTCCCGCCCCGTGGGGGGGCGATGCCGTGCCGGTGGTCACTCCGCCTTCCTCGGGCGGGCTGATTCAAATCGTCAATGTCAGCGCCTACGATCCCAAGGAGCGTCACCGCGGCGGGCGCAGCTACACCGAACACGATGTCTCGGCGCTGCGTGCGAACGGCGCCAGTGCGTTGATCGCCAGAGCGGGGAAGGGCGGCAATCTCGACACCAAGTGCGCGTCGTTCATCGCCAGTGCCGACCGCGCCGGCCTGCTGCCGGGAGTTTATTATCGCGTGCAGCGGCACGTGGATCCCGTGGTGCAGGCGGATCAGTTTGTGAATCGCGCCCAGCAACTCGCGCGCGGCCGCAACTGGAACGCTCCCGCGCTGTTGCTTTGCGGCGACTACGACGGCGACCTCCCGATCTCCAGCATTCTGCGGTTTCAGGACCGCGTGGAGTCGCGCACCGGCGTGGTGCCGGTCTGTTATTTGGAAAACAGCACGCAGCTCAAGCAGCAGACACGCAACGCCTCGCCCGCAGAGCGCGCCCGGCTGGGCCGCGCGCCGTACTGGGCGGCGCTGTATTCCCATGAAAGCGGCGCCGGCCCGGTGTTTCCCGCCCCGGGCAGCCCGGAGGGACTGGTCGGGCAGTACAATCTTTGGCCCGGCTGGACGATGTGGCAATATGGCGGCGTGGAATGGAAAGATCGACGTTCGCAGCCCAAGGTTTACAGCCACGGACGCTATCGCTTCACTCAGTACTTTGGAAATCTCGACCGGCCCGTGGAGCGCAACGTCTTCCGCGGCTCCCAGGCCTCACTGCTCGCCTTCTGGCAGCGGCACGGGCTGCGGCTGCGGTAGGGCA
The DNA here is from genome assembly GCA_964523105.1 of uncultured Akkermansia sp. GTDB lineage: Bacteria > Verrucomicrobiota > Verrucomicrobiia > Verrucomicrobiales > V1-33 > V1-33. The sequence continues at coordinate 239,077 of CAZFZN010000001.1, read as the reverse complement.
GTAAGCTCCTGACAAACTGAATGATATCCTGCCATGACGCGGTCACCGGCCACCAGAATAATACCGGCCTGCATTCTGTTGGCGGTGATGGTGGCAGTGGTTTTCATTCCGAGCAGGGAAGCAGCACCATCAGGGCAACTCGACTCGCAGCTGGGTTACTACTTAGTACGGACGCTGGAGAGCAATGAACCGGTGCCGGAAAGCCTGCCGGTGAAGGCGGCGAACGGCGGCTGCTTCCTGACATCGATTCCAAATGCGACAGGAACCTTTTTCATGCTGCCGCATCCCTGCGCTCCGGTCATTCGCTCCATTGAGTTCACCCGGGACGGATTTCAGGCCGGTCCGCGGCAGGGGGATTTCGACGACCAGATATTCGATATCAAAGGCATGTTCCGCAACGACGGCATCCTGCTGGTGGAATTGCGGCTCAAGGCGGACTCTGTTCCGGACCGCTGGATCATGCGAAAAGCCGTTGAGTGTGACTTCACCACCGCAAGCGCCGGGAAGTGATCAAACAGCGACTGCGGCCACAATCGCCGCGCCGGCCCTCGTGTAAGCGCCGGTGCCTGCGAGACCGTCCACTACCTTGGCCAGGGCTTCGCCGAGCGCGGCGCGGGCCTGCGAGTCACCGTGCAGGCGGAGCAGCTCCGACGCGACTTTTTCAGGCGAGCAGTTGCGCTGGATGAGTTCCTTCACCACTTCGCGGCCGGCGAGGATGTTGACGATGCCGAGGAACGGCACGCGGATGAGCATTTTGCCCATCAGGAAGGTGCCGGCGTTCACTTTGTAGAGGAGACAGTAGGGCAGGCCGAGAATGGCGGCTTCCAGCGTGGCCGTGCCGCTGGCCACCGCGCCGCAGCAGGCGCGCTGCATGAGCGCGGCGGAAGTGCCGGTTTCGATGGTGAGGTCTGCGACCGGATGTTCCCGGAGCATGTCGCGCATCACGGCGGCGAGACTTTCCGACGCGGCGCTGGCCGCAAATTTAAGTGAGGGCCGCTCCGCTTTCATGCGCTGCGCGGCCTGGAGCAGCACGGGAAAATGCCTGGCAATTTCACGCCGCCGGCTGCCGGGGAAGAGCCCGATGAGGTCCGGTTCACGCGCCGCGCCGGTGAGGCGGGTGCGGTGATATTCCACGAGCGGATGCCCGGTGAATTCCGTGCGCAGACCGCTGCTTTGATAGAGCTCATTTTCGAACGGGAAGATGCAGAGCATGAGGTCGAGCATTTTCCCCATCTTCGGAATACGGCTGCGGTGCCACGCCCAGACCTGCGGGCTGATGTAGTATATGATTTTTCCGGCGAAGCCGCGCTGCCGCAGGGCTTTGGCCATGCGAAGGTTGAAGCCGGGGTAATCGATGAGGACCACCGCATCCGGTTTGAGTTCGGTGATGCGCGCGAGCGTCTCCGCAAACTTCTTTTTGAACCAGCCGTATTTCTTCAGAACTTCGACGAGGCCGACAACGCCGGCTTCCTCCACCCAGTCGGTGACGTGCGGCGAAAGCGCGTGCATTTCCGCGCCGCCGAGGCCGTGGAATTCTGTGTCAGGACGAAGCGCACGGATTTCCTCCATGACGCCTGCCCCGTGGCGGTCGCCGCTGCGTTCACCGGAGAGAAGGAAGAGGCGCATAAGGGCTTGGAGTTTGAACAGAAGGTAACGGAGGAAACAGAGATCGGCGGAATCAGGACTCTGATATGTGAACAGAAGGACGCAGAGGGAGCAGAGGCTGATTTGCTGAGAAACGCTGTGTCCTTCGCTTCCTCCTGTTCAAAAACCTCAATGCACCAGCTTGTTGAGCGGATACTCGATGATGCCCTCGGCGCCGAGTTCCTTGAGCTGCGGGATGATTTCGCGCACGATGCTTTCATCGATGACGGTCTCCACGCTGAGCCAGTCGGCATCGGTTAGATGAGCGATGGTGGGGCGGCGGAGACTTGGCAGGCTGGCGACGAGAATTTCCAGCTGTGCTTTGGGCAGGTTCATCTTGAGTCCGACTTTGCCGCGGGCATTGAGGGCGCCCTGGATGAGCAGGGCGATCCGGCGAATTTTGGCGGACTTCCATGCGTCGGCCATCGCGCTGCGGCTGGCGATGAACTGCGGATAGCTTTCCAGCAGGGTGTCCACGATGCGCAGCTTGTTGGCGCGCAGTGAGGAGCCGGTCTCGGTGATGTCCACAATGGCGTCCACCAGTTCCGGCACTTTCACTTCCGTCGCGCCCCATGAGAATTCGACTTCGGCGGTGACGCCTTTGCTTTTCAGATAGTGCTGCGTGAGCCCGACCGCTTCCGCGGCGATGCGCTTGCCCTCCAGGTCATGGACCGACTTCACCGGCGAATCCTCGGGTACGACGAGCACCCAGCGCGTGGGCTTGTTGGTGGCGCGGGAGTAGGGCAGTTCGCAGATGTATTCCACGTCCGCGGCGTTTTCGATGACCCAGTCTTTTCCGGTGATGCCGGCGTCGAGAAAGCCCTGGTGCACATACCGCCCGATTTCCTGGGCGCGGAGGAGGCGGATTTCGATTTCAGGGTCATCGACGGACGGCCGGTAGCTGCGGCCGGCGCCCTGAATGCTGAAACCGGCGCGCTCCATGAGCGTGAGGGTGGGTTCCTGAAGGCTGCCGCTGGGCAGGCCGAGTTTGAGTTTTTGAGGTTCGGGCATGGTGCTGAGCGGGGCAGTGTTCCGGCGAAAATGGGAAATCAACGGGGGAGTCACCGTCATTGTCCGGTGCTGCGGGACCTTAATCCGGCTCTCAGCGGCAAACCCGGGGGATGAATCGCCGTTGCGCGCCCCAGGCGGTCCGGTAGCCTCCGCATGCAGCCCCGCCGGATTTCAGACGGGCGACTGCAGGTCGAAGACGCAGACCAGCCGTCCTCGAACTCCCTTCATGTTCGACTTCCTCAAACGCCAGAAACTTCAGCGCCGGGGCTACTCCTGCGGCAAAAAACGCCTCGAGGGAACCAGCGGCGAGTGGGTGGATATCCTCCGCACCAGCACCTACGTGCGGGGGCTGATCCTTGCGGCGTTTCTTTGCGCGCTCGGCACGCTGACGCGCTACCTGCCGCAGGATGCCGCCGTGCATTCGCTGCCGCACGGGCTGGGCATGGCCGCGATGCTCACGCTGCTGATCATGAGCATGGCGCAGTTCCGCGTCCAGATGCGGACGGACTACGCGCGCAACAGCCGCTTCCTCCTGGTGTACGGACTTCTGCTGCTGCACCTCGCACTGCTCGCTGGAGTCTGGAAGGTCGCGCAGTGGAACCGGCTGGCGAATCTCGAACTGCTGCTGCTGGCGCCCGCCGCCCTGGCGCCGATGACACTGACGGTGCTGCTCGGCAAACGCCACGGGGAGTTCGCCACGGTATATGTCAGCCTGTGGGGCGCGCTCTTTGTCGATTTCTCGCAGGCACTGCAGTTCGCGATCATCAGCGCGTTCGCCGGGCTCATCGGCTCGTGGTCGGTGCGCAAACTCCGCAAACGCAGCCAGCTGCTCCGCGCCGGACTGTATGCCGGACTCGCTCCCTACGCTGCGATGCTGCTCATTCAAATCGCCGGCGGCGTCCTCACCCGGGAATGGCACACGCTGGCCATGGACTGCGGCATCTCCATCGCCACGGGCCTCTTCACCGCCATGCTCGTGGGCGGCATGCTGCCGCTCATCGAAGCTGTGTTCCGCGTCACCACCACCGTCTCATGGCTGGAACTTGCGGACCTCAATCATCCCCTGCTGCGCCGCATGACCCTTGAGGCGCCGGGCACCTATCATCACAGCCTGATGGTGGCCAGTTTGTCGGAATCCGCCGCCGAAGCCATCGGCGCCAATGCCACCGTCTGCCGCGTGTGCTCGTATTTCCACGACATCGGCAAGCTGGTGAAGCCGGAGTATTTCATCGAAAACATGCCCGGAGACGAGAATCCGCACGATGATCTCACGCCCAGCATGAGTGCGCTGATCGTGAGTGCGCACGTCAAGGAGGGCGTGGACCTCGCCTGCCGGCACAAGCTCAACCGCGAGATCCTCGACGTCATCCAGCAGCATCACGGCACTTCCCTGATCACCTATTTCTACCGCCGCGCGCTCGATCAGCAGGAGGAGGTGAAGAAGGCGGTCGCGGAAGGCCGGGCCGCGGAATCGGACATTCCCGACGTGAAGGAATCCAGTTTCCGGTATCCCGGGCCGCGCCCGTGCTTCCGGGAAAGCGCCATCATCAGTCTCGCGGACGCCGTGGAAAGCGCCAGCCGCACCCTGACAAAACCGACCCCGCAAAAAATCGAGGCCCTGGTGGACGAAATCATCCGCAGCCGGCTGCGCGACGGCCAGCTCGATGAGTGCGACCTCACGCTGCGCGACCTGCACCTCGTGCGCGACTCCTTCGTCAAGAACCTGCGCACCAGTCTGCACCGCCGCATCCCCTATCCGGATGAAAAAGTGGAGCGGAAAGACGAGGCCCGCACGACCACCGAACGGCTCGAGGAGCGTTACGCCACCGAGGTCTATGAGCGTCCGCGCCGCGCCGGAAAGTCGTCGCGGCCCGGCACGGATACCGCCCGGGTGCCCACCGCCACCAACATCATCCCGATGCCGCCGGCGCCGCCTGACGACAAGACGCGCCAGGGCAAATAGCGTCAGGGCGGACCCGGGGAGGGCCGCAGGCGGCAGGGAAGTCCAGTTCGCGGCGGGGCACCGGACTTCCGCATCGCCGTAAAATCGAATGGATGCCGCGGGGAGTACGGCACGCATCATGCACGCACTCCATCTCAACGCTCCCCCCGACCGCATGAACGACCTCTCCGACGCTCCCGGCTCCGCTGAATCTCCCGTCAACTCCGAGCGCGCTGCTTTTGAAAAACTCCTCTCCGGCCGCGCGGCCATCGAAACAGAACTCGGCAAGGTCATCGTCGGCCAGCGCGACGTGGTGGAGCAGATTCTCATCGCGCTCATTGCCGGCGGGCACTGCCTCATCACCGGCGCGCCGGGCCTGGCGAAGACGCTGCTGGTGAATTCCATGGCGCGGATTTTCGATCTGAGTTTCCAGCGCATTCAGTTCACGCCGGACCTCATGCCGGCGGACATCACCGGCACGGAGATTCTGCAAAGCGAGGCCGGCGGCGCGCGGAAGATGGCGTTCGTTCCGGGGCCGGTGTTCGCGAACATCATTCTCGCCGACGAAATCAACCGCACGCCGCCCAAGACGCAGGCCGCGCTGCTGGAGGCGATGCAGGAGCATCAGGTCACCGCGGCGGGCGTGCGTCATGCGCTGCCCGAACCGTTCTTCGTGCTGGCCACGCAGAATCCCATCGAAATGGAAGGCACCTATCCGCTGCCGGAGGCGCAGCTGGACCGCTTCATGTTCAATGTGGTCATCGATTACCTGCCGGAGTCGGACGAAATTGAAGTCGTGCGTCGCACCACGTCGGGCAAACGATCGAAAATCGAAGCACTCTTCTCCGGTGCGGACGTGGAGCAATTTCACACGCTGGTGCAGCAGGTGCCGATCGCGGAGGAACTGATCGCCTTCGCGGTGAGGATTGCCGCCGCGTCGCGTCCGCGCCAGCCGCGCGCGCCGGAATTCGTGAACGAATGGGTGAGCTGGGGCGCCGGCACGCGCGCCGGGCAGTCGCTCGTGCTCGGCGCGAAGGCCCGCGCGCTGCTGCATGGTCGCGCGCATGTGACCCCGGAGGACATCAAGGCGCTCGCCGTGCCCGTGCTGCGGCATCGTGTGCTGCTGAATTACCGCGCGGAAGCCGAAGGCGTGCGCATCGAAGACGTCATTGGCCGGCTCGTCGAGGCTGCCGCTATCATTCCATGACCGCCCACGCACCAGCGCTGACGCCGCGGCCCGGGGAATTCATCAATCCCGCGGCGCTCATGGCCATTCGTTCGCTGGAACTGCGCGCGCGGGCTGTCGTCGAAGGTTTCATGACCGGACTGCACCGCAGTCCCTGGCATGGATTCTCCGCGGAGTTCACCGAGTATCGCCAATACTCACCCGGCGACGACCCGCGGCATCTCGACTGGCGCGTCTTTGCCCGCAGCGACCGCTTCTTCATCCGCAAGTTCGAGGACGAAACCAATCTCCGCTGCCACATGGCCGTGGACCAGAGCCGCAGCATGGATACCGGCTCGCTCCCGTGGACCAAGGCGCACTACGCCGCCACGCTCGCCGCCACGCTGGGGCTGTTTCTCTATCGTCAGGGTGACGCGACGGGTCTGCTCAGTTTCGACGACCGCATCCGCGACTGGCTGCCGGCGAAACACCGCCCCGGTCATCTGCGCCAAATCATGCTCGCGCTGGAAAAGCCCGCCGGCGGCGCGGCGACGGATTTGACTGCACCTCTCCAGCGTTTGGTGGAGATCGTGCGAAAGCGCGGCCTCATGGTGCTGATCTCCGATTTCCTCGCGCCCATCGAACGGCTGGAGCACTGCTTCTCGCAACTCGGTGCCTGCGGTCACGAGGTCACCGTCTTCCAGGTGCTCGATCCGTCCGAGGCGGCGTTCGATTTCAAAAACGACGTACTCTTTGAAGACGCCGAGACAGGCCGTACGCTCTTCATTGACCCCGCCGCCGCCCGCGCGCGCTATCTGGAGAAGGTGAACGCGCATGAGCAGTCGCTGCGCGCCGTGTGCATGAAGCTCGGCATCGGTTTCACGCGGGTGCTGACCAACGAACCGCTGGAGCGCGCACTTTCCGGCTTCCTGCGCGAAAGAATGCGCCGCGGCCGCCCGGTGCGGCGCGCGGTACAACCGGGAGGTGTGCGATGAAGATGGCCACGCGCCGAAGTCGCCCTGGACTGCGGAGACTTGTCTCCGCCTTCCGCGGGGGTGCCACTTGTGGCAGTGGCGCGGAGCAACGGCGCCACACATTACACGCGGCGGGAATCACTCTCGATCAGCACGCGTTTCCTCCGCGTGCGACAGCGCAGCGCTGGCGACAAGTCGCCCGGGCCGAAAGGCGGAGACAAGTCTCCGCAGTCCAAAGCGGCTGCGCCGCCACTGCCCAGTGACCCATGAACTTCCTCGCGCCACTCTTTCTCCTGGGAGCACTCGCCATCGCGGGGCCGATCATCTTTCACCTCATCCGGCGCACGACGAAGGACCGGATGCGCTTCGGCTCGCTGATGTTCCTGGAACCGACGCCGCCGCGCCTGACCAAACGCAGCCGCATTGAACACTGGCTCCTGCTTCTCCTGCGCGCGGCGGCGCTGGCTCTGCTGGCGCTGGCTTTTGCCCGGCCGTTCTTTCGCACGCAGTCGCCGCTCGCCGATCCCTCCACGGCACAAAACCGCACCGTCATCCTGCTCGACACGAGTGCGAGCATGAAGCGCGCGGGACTCATGGACGCCGCCAAAGACCGCGTGCGCACGGCCATCGAATCCGCTGCCACGGACGGCAGCGTGGCGCTGCTTGCTTTCGATGCCGCCACAACGCCGCTGCTCACGTTCGATGAATGGACGCATGCCGCCGCGGAAGTGCGCGCTTCCCTCGCCAAAGAGCGCGTGGACACAGCGCAGCCGTCGTGGAGCGGCACGAATGCCGCCGCCGCATTGATGACCGCAGCGGAAATGCTGTCGGAATCCGCCACAGTTTCAGGAAAACGCGAGATCATTCTCATCACCGACGCCCAGGAAGGCAGCCGGCTGGAATCGCTCCAGGGCTATGAATGGCCGAAGGACGTGCGCCTGCGCATCGAAACCATCGCGCCGCAGCGCACAGGCAACGCCGGCCTCCAACTCGCCGCTGAGTCGCGCGAGGGAGCCGATGCGGCCAAAGGCGTGCGCCTGCGCGTGAGCAATTCCGCCGACGCCACCGGCGAATCGTTTCAGATAGGCTGGCAGGCCGCCGGCAACGGTTTTGCCGGCACGGCGCAGGATGTCTATGTGCCGCCGGGCCAGAGCCGCATCGTCACGCTGCCCTGGCCGGACGGTGCAGGGAAGTCAGGCAAGGTGATGTTGCGCGGCGATGCGGAGGAATTCGACAACGTGGTCTACGTCACGCCGCCGCCGTCGGTCACGGTGCCCGTGATGCATTCCGGCGAGGCCAATGATCCGCGCGGGCCGCTGTTCTTTTTGGAGAAGGCACTGCCCGCCAGCCGCGCGCTGACGGCGACGGCTTCGCATCACTCTGTAAATGCAGTGCCGACGGAGGAATTGCAGAAAGCCGCGCCGCTCTGGTTCATCACCGCACCGCTGCTGGAGGAAGTCGCGCAATCGGTGGATTCATGGGTCAGTAACGGCGGCACGGCATTCATCATGCTGAACTCTCCGGACATGGCGGACACATTGAGAACGATAGCCCGTAGCAAGGCCGTCCCGGCCTTGTCGGAAACCGACCGCGCCAATCCGTCATCCTACGCCCTGCTCGGCACGATAGACTTCGCGCATCCGCTCTTCGCCCCGTTCGCCGAGCCGCGTTTCAGCGACTTCAGCAAGATACGCTTTTGGAATTACATCCGCCTCGACGCCGCGGCACTGCCCAGCGCGCGCATCGCCGCGAAGTTCGACTCCGGTGATCCGGCGCTGCTGGAAGTGCCGGTCGGAAAAGGCCGCGTCTTCATTCTCACGTCCGGATGGCATCCGGCGGCGAGCCAGCTGGCCCTGTCGTCGAAGTTTCCCGCGCTCATCGCCAGCCTGATCGCCTCCACCGGTGCCGGCGCACTGCAGCCGGCGCAATACTTCGCGGGCAGCGCAGAGTTCAAAGAGCCGGGCCTGCAGCAGATGACCAAAGACGGCCAGTCGCGCGAAGTCGCCGTGAATCTCGACCCCGCCGAGTCCCGCACCGCGCCGCTGGCGGTGGAGGAATTCGAAAAACTCGGCGCGCCCGTGGCCGTCGCCGCCAAGCCCGTCGCACCGACGGATGCCGCAAGTGAATCACTCGCCGCCGCCACCGAAGCGGAAGGCCGCCAGAAACTTTGGCGCTGGCTCCTGGCCGCCGTCTTTGCCGTGCTTTTCATCGAAACTCTGCTGGGCATCCGCACCGCCCGGAACTACTCTGCGGGTGAAGGAGGAGCCACGACATGACTTCACCATTTCGAATCTGTAGCACAGGCTTCCAGCCTGTGGGGCGTGCCCGCGGGCTTCCAGCCTGCCGGCCCGCCTCCGCAGGCTGGAAGCCCGCGCAAACTCCACACAGGCTGGAAGCCTGTGCTACCACTCAAACCTCCAGCGCCCATCGCTATGATTGACAAGGCTCTTCTCGCTCGACTCCGGCCCGCGCTCGAACGCTGCCGTCGCAGAAACATCTGGCTGGGCGCCGCGCTCGGGCTGACCGCCGCTGCAATCATTGCCGCGGTCATGCTGCCGTCGTCCCACAGGCTGTCTGCGGCATCCGATTCCGCTTATGCGATGGCGCGCTTTTTCCTGCTGCCCGGCGGCCTGCTGCTGGGATTGAAGGGAGCTTTCGCGGGAATGAAGGTCAGACCGAATGTGCGCAAGCTCGCCCGGCGGCTGGAGCGGCAGTTTCCCGACCTCGATGGGCGTCTGACGACCGCGCTGGAGCAGATGCCCGGCGAGAGTGGCGACTTCAGTTTTCTGCAGGAGCATCTCTTTGCGCAGACGATTCACCACAGCACGCAACAGGACTGGCAGAGCGCGGTGCCAGACGCATCACTGCGCTGGGCGCGCGTTGCGCCGGTCATCTCACTCGCTGCATTCGTCGGCCTTTGGGCTTTGCTGCCGCAGCCACCTGCTGCTCCCCGGCAGGGAACTGCGCCGCGCAGCATTGCGGAGAACGGCGTCGAAGTCACCCCCGGCGACACTGAGTTGGAGAAAGGCACGGCGCTCATCCTGCTCGCGCGTTTTGCTGAGCCGGTGCCTTCCGCGGCGGAGTTGGTGATCGGTGAGTCGGCGGAGTCGGAGCGCCGGCTGCCGCTGACGCGCAGTTTGAGCGATCCGGTTTATGGAGGCGCGGTGCCGGAGGTGCAGACGCCGTTCACTTATAAAGTGGTGTGGGACGGCGGGAGCACGCGCAGTTACAGGGTGAACGTGTTCGAGTTTCCAAAACTGGAGCGCAGCGACATTACCCTGACATATCCCGACTACACGAAGCTGCCGCCGAAGCGCATCGAAGACACGCGGCACACGTCCGCGGTGGAAGGCACGAAACTCGATTTGGAACTGGCGCTGAACAAGCCGGTGGCTTCCGCAGTGCTCGTGCCAGGGAAGAATGCGAAGGACGCAGCCGAGGTGAAGGAGATCGCGCTCGAAGTTTCGCCGGACAAACCTGTCGCCGTGCTGCGTGGTCATGTGCCGGCGCAGAGCGCGCGCTACGAACTCGTGCTCACCGATGCCGACGGCCGCCGCAGCAAGCAGTCGGTGCCGTTCTCCTTCGACGTGGTGCCGAACCGCGTGCCGGAGATGAAGCTCGCTTCGCCGCGCGGCGACCAAACGCCGTCGGCGCTCCAGGAGATTCCATTCGATGGCACGGTGTGGGATGACTTCGGCGTCGTGGCCTGTGGGCTGGAAGTGGCCACGCCGGGCGGCGAGTCGGTGACGGTGGAATTCGGCAAGGACGTGCCGGCCAGGGAGAAGCTCGCCTTTCAGAAACTGCTGAGCATGGAGGATCTGAGCGCGGTGCCGGATCAGTTGTTCGCGTGGCACACATGGGCGGACGACATCGGGCCCGACGGCAAGGTGCGCCGCACGAAGGGCGATCTGTTTTTCGCGGAGGTGCGGGCGTTTGAGCAGATCTTCCGTCAGGGCGAAGGCATGGAAAGCCAGCAGCAGCAACAACAGCAGGATCAGCAACAGCAGCAGCAGGGGCAGGGAGGTCAGGCGGAGCAGTTGGCGAAGCTGCAGAAGCAGATCATCAGCGCGACGTGGAAGATTCAGCAGCGTCAGGACGCCGCGAAGAAGCCCGAGGACATCAAAGTCGTGCGCGATTCCCAGGAGGACGCTCATTCCCAGGCGGAGCAGGCTGCGGGTGAAGCTGGCAGTTCACCGGCCACGGCGGCGCTGTGGCAGGGCGCGTTGCAGAACATGCAGCAGGCGCTGGAGCGGCTGGAGAAAGCGACGGAGGCGCCGCCGGAACTCGCGTCGGCACTCGCGCCGGAGCAGGCGGCTTATCAGGCGCTGCTCAAACTCAGAGAGCGCGAGGCTCAGGTCTCGCGGCAGAATCGGCAGCAACAGCAGCAGCAGAGTCAGCAGGGACAAAGTCAGGGGGAGCAGCAGCAACAGCAGCAGTTGGATCAGCTCGATCTGGCGAAGAACGAAGACCGCTACGAAACGCAGCGCGAGGCTCAGGCGCAGCAGAGCGCCGAGCGCCGCGAGCAGATGCAGGTGATCAACCGTCTGAAGGAACTGGCGCAGCGTCAGGGCGACGTGAATGAAAAGCTCAAGGAACTCCAGACGGCGCTGAATGAAGCGAAGACCGAGGAGGAGAAGGAGGCCGCGCGCCGCGAGTTGAAGCGGCTGGAGGAGGAGCAGCGCCAGATGCTGGCGGATGCGGATGAATTGAAGCAGCGCATGGAGCAGCAGCAGAATCAGTCGGAGAACGCGGAGCAGCGTGAGCAGTTGGATCAGGCGCGAGAGAATATGCAGCAGGCCGCGGAAGCCGCGTCGCAGGGGCAGCCCAGCCAGGCACTGGCGAGCGGCACGCGCGCGCAGGAGCAGATGGAGCAGATGCGCGAGGAACTGCGGAAGCAAAGTGCGGGAGCATTTGAAGAGGAACTGCGCCAAATGCGCGCCGACGCACGTGAGCTGGCGCGCAAGCAGGAGGAGATCGCGCAGGAGATGAATCGCGGACAACAGTCCCAAGAGTCAGGCTCGCCGGACAAGCCGGACCCGGCTGACAAACCGCGCCAAGCCCCGAGTCTCGGCAGCGAACCGCCGGAGGACAAACTCGCCGAACAGCTTCAGCAGCAGGAACAGCGCACCGGCGAACTGGTGCAGCGCGCGCAGGAGCTTTCAGAACAGGCGGAGCCGTCGGAGCCGCTGCTGTCGCGCCAGATTTATGAAACCGCGCGGCAGTTTTCGCAAAGCGACGCCAACGCCGTGAAGGAAGCGCAGCAGGAACTTGTGCGCGAAGGCCGGCTGTCGCGTGAGGGATTCGACCAGCTGCGTGAACTTCAGGAGCGTGAGCAGGCCGGTCGCGCGCTGCGGCTGACCAACGAACTCCAGCAGCAGAATCTGAATCGTGAGGCCGCCCGCACGGGTGAGCGCGCCCGCGAGGGATTGAACCGATTGCGCGACGGCATCGAGCAGGCTGCCGAAAGCGTGCTCGGCGACGACACCGAGGCGCTGCGTTTGGCTGAACAGCAACTCCAGCAGGCCGCAGAGGCCATGCAGCGCGAGATGGAGCAGCAGAGCGGCCAGCAGCCCGGCGAACAAAATCAGCAGGCCAATGCCGGCGGTCAGCGCCAGCCGCGGGAAGGTCAGCAGCCGCGCAACGGCCCGTGTCCCAATGGCGAAGGTGAACCTCAGACGGCACAGAACGAGCCGCGTGAGGGCCAGTCGCAGAACGAGCCTCGTGAAGGCCAGCCGCAGACGGCGCAGAATCAGGAGCGCGAAGGTCAGCCGCGCGAGGGCCAGCAGCCGGGAGAGCAGGAAGGTCAGCAGCCGCAGCAGGGTCAGGCGAATTCACGCCAGCCGGGCCAGCGTCAGGGCAGTGGGCAGCCGCGTGAGGGACAGCAGCCCGGTGAGCGGCAGCCAGGAGAACGTCAGCCCGGCGAGCAGAACGAGGAACTTGCTCAAGATGAACCGCAGGAAGGTGAGCAGCAGGGCGAAGGCCAGCAACCCGGCGAACAGCAGGGCCAGCAGGAAGGTCAGCAGGGAAGTGAGGCTCGTCAGCCGGGGCGAAGTGCAACTTCGCGCTCCGGTCAGCGCCAGACGGCTGCTAACAATGACGGCGGACGCGGCGGCGGTCCGGAGGAATTTCTCGAAACCGCCCGCGGCCCGCGCGACCGCCGTCCCGCCGTGCGCGATCCCCTCACGGGCGAGGGATTCACCGACTGGTCCGACAGCCTGCGCGAGGCCGAGGAACTCGTGGATCAAAATGATCTGCGAAACGACATCGCGCAGGCCCGCGAGCGCGCCCGGCAGATGCGGCTCGACATGCGCAAGGCGGAGAAGAAACCCGACTGGGCCGTGGTGCAGTTGGAAATCGTGAAACCGCTGGTGGAAGTGCGCGACCGCGTCCGTCAGGAACTCGCCCGCCGTGAATCCGACAAAGCGCTCGTCCCCGTGGACCGCGACCCGGTGCCTGCGCAGTTCACGGAGAACGTGCGGCGGTATTATGAACAGCTGGGCAAGGATCAATGATCGGCGGTAATTTCGCTCCCCGCGTTGCCAATCCTCAGTAAGCTGAACTCATGAAACCCTTTCCGTTCCCGGAACCCAGAAATCACCCGCGCAGCCCGGCCCGTCCTCTGAAAGAGACGGTCTCCGAGGAAGTGCTGGAGCAGGCGCGTGCTGCGGCACGGGAATTTTACACGTCGTGCTTTTGGTTCTGGCATCCCGATTTCCAAATCAAGACCGCAATGGATGTCCGTTCGGTGGTTGAGAACCTGCGGGAATACGGCGGGCACAAAGCCTGGCGTGTGGCGCAACAACTGCAAAAATGCCTCTAACCCCGTTTCAGCGCGACGTGTTGGCAGTCATTGCCGAAAACCGGAGTGAAGAAAGCCACTTCGCCGGCGGACTGGTGCTCAATGCCGCGGAGGACTCGGCGCGATTCAGTCACGACTTCGACATCTTCCATGAGGCCAAAGAGGAAGTAACACGGGCCAGCGAGGCGGATGCAGCCGCCCTGCGTGCGGCCGGCTTTACGGTGGAGCCGCAGCGGGACGATTGGAAGCAACCCTCCACCTTTCGCAAAGCGGTGGTGAGCAGGGCTGGCGAAACGGTGGACATAGACTGGGCGGCGGATTCCGCGTACCGGTTCTTTCCGATCCAGAGAGATCCGTTGCTGGGCTGGCGGCTCCACCTGTTCGACATGGCGACAAATAAAGCGCTGGCCTTGTCAGCCCGCTCCGTGACGCGCGATTATGTGGACATTGTAGAACTGCAAAAGACCTATCCTCTCCACGCTGTCGTGTGGGCGGCGTGCGGCAAAGATCCGGGTTTTTCCCCGCATTCACTGCTGCAAATGATGCTGCGCTTCGCGCGCATCAATCCAGGGCAGCTCGATAAAATAAAGGCCCGCAACCTGGACCCAATAGAATTGAAAACCCGCTGGATCGAAATGTCCGACAAGGCGGGCTTTGAAATCACCCGCGTGGCGGACCTTACGCCGGATGTGCCGATGGGTGTGGCGTTTGTGGACAAGGCCGGAAATCCTGGCTGGATCGGCGATGACCCGAATTTGACCATCCATCCGCCCAGCGTGCGCGGCTGCCTGCCTCGCATCAGCCGAACTGAGGACGAAGTATGACCGCCTCCCTGACATTCACTTCCCCGGGACCGTGGGTGCTCGCTGCCGTTGGCGGGCTCGCGGTGGTGGGTCTGCTTTCGCTTTACGGCTATGCGCGGAACGGCGGGCTGCGGCGCGGATGGCCGGGACTGGTGATGAAGTTTTCGGGGCTGATTCTGCTTTGCCTCTGCGCCCTGGAGCCACAGTGGACGGATCAGCGCGCGCGGCCGGGAGCGAATGTGTTCGCCGTGCTCGCCGACAACAGTCAGAGCATGTCGCTGGCGGATGCCGATGTGAAGGATTCGCGCGGGGCGCAGCTTCGCGACACGCTGGATGCGTCGCGCGCCCAGTGGCTGGCGACGCTGGGCGATTCGTTCGATGTACGGCGCTACGGATTCGATGCGAGGCTGCATGCGCTGGAGGACTTCGGTGCGCTGACCTTCGACGGTCGTGCGTCGGCGCTGGGCGCGGCGCTGGAGACGTTGGAGGGACGCTTTCGCGGCCGTCCGTTCGCGGGCGTGCTGCTGTTCACCGATGGCAACGCCACGGATCTTGCGGAATTCGCGGCGCTGCCGGATTTGCCGCCGGTCTATCCGGTCGTCACCGGCGGCAGCGGACCGGAACGGGATCTGGCGGTGGGGAAAGTGAGTGTGACGCAGAGTGCTTTTGAGGACGCGCCGGTGACGGTGGAGGCGGCGCTCACGGCATTTGGCTGCGCCGGCGAGTCCGTGGTGGTGCGCATGACGGACCGTGAAGGTAAGGTCGTCGAAGAGCAGAAACTCAGCGCGCCGTCGCCGGGGCAGAGCGGCGGTGTGCGGTTTCAGATGAAGCCGGAGGGCACGGGACTTGCGTTTTACCGGATGGAGGCACGGCTGGAAAAGGAGGGCACGGAAGCGACCGCAGCAAACAATTCGCGACTCATCGTGACCGACCGCGGGCAGGGACCGTATCGCATTCTCTACGTGTCAGGGCGGCCCAACTGGGAATACAAGTTTCTCCAGCGTGCAGTGGAGGCGGACGCGCAGGTGCAGCTGACCGGACTCATCCGCGTGGCGCGGCGCGAACCGAAGTTCGACTTCCGCGGGCGTGCCGGCGAGACGAGCAATCCGCTCTTCCGCGGCTTCGGCGATCAGTCGCGCGAGACAGCGGGCAGCTACGACCAGCCGGTGCTGGTGCGGCTGAATACGCAGGACGAAGTGGAGTTGCGCAGCGGTTTTCCGGCGACGTCGGAGGATCTTTATAAATGGCATGCCGTGATCGTGGATGACCTGGAGGCGGCGTTTTTCACCACGGCGCAGATGACGCTGCTGCAGAAGTTCGTGTCCGAGCGCGGCGGCGGGATGCTGATGCTCGGCGGCATGGAATCGTTCGCCGAGGGCGCGTATGCGCGCACGCCGGTGGGCGACATGCTGCCGGTGTATTTGTCAGGCCAGAAAGAGGCGGAGGCCGGCAATGCGAAGCCTCCGGTGCCGCTGCGCTACGAACTGGACCGCGAAGGCTGGCTGCAACCATGGGCGCGTCTGCGCAGCACGGAGGACGGCGAAAAAGCGCGGCTCACGGCGATGCCGGCGTTTGAAGTGATGAACCGCGTGCGCGATGTGAAGCCCGGCGCGAGTGTGATCGCCATGGCGCTGGATGAACAGGGCGCAGCGGCACCCGCTCTGGTGGTGCAGCGGTTCGGACTGGGACGCACGGCGGCCCTGACAATCGGGGACGTGTGGCGCTGGGGGATGCGCAACGCCGACGCGCGCAAGGACATGGAGCGCGCGTGGCGGCAGTTGATTCGCTGGATGGTGGCCGATGTCCCCGGTCGCGTCTCGCTCGCGGCCGAGCCAGTGCCTGGCGATGCGTCGGGGGCCGTGCGGCTTCAGGTGCGCGTGCGCGATGCACAATGGCAGCCGGTGGACAACGCGACGGTGACTCTGGAAATCGAAAGCATGCTCGCCGAAGGCACGCCGCCTGCACCGTTGAAGCTGACCGCGCAGCCGTCTGCTGATGAGCCGGGGTTGAGCGAAGCGACGTTTGTGCCGCGCAGTGCTGCGGCATTTCGCGCGAAAGCTGTAGCGCTGAATGCTGCCGGCGCAGAGGAAGGCCGCGCGGAAGCCGGATGGGTGAGCGATCCGGCGGCGGCGGAGTTTTCCTCGCTGGTGCCGTCGCGGTCAGCGCTGGAGGAACTCGCGCGCCGCACCGGCGGGCGCGTGCTGGAGAAGGACGAATTGGATGCATGGGCGAAGGAATTGCCGGCGGAAAAGGCGCCGGTGATGGAAACGCGGAGCCAGCCGCTTTGGGATACGCCATGGATTTTCCTGCTCGCCGTGGCGCTCCTCTGCGGCGAGTGGGCGTGGCGACGAACGCACGGAATGCCATGAATCCGAACGCCGACATCCCGCCTTGCCGCGCTCTGAACCAGTTCGCCATGCGAACCCCGGAGGGGTTCCCCGAGAATAGCCGGGGGTGCGCGAGGCACGAGCGCTCCCCCGGAACCTCCGGGAACGAATCTCTACCCCGGCGGGGTAGGCCAATGCGCGATGTGGTGCCCTGGGAGTCAGGACTACCCCTTCAGGGTAGAGGCTTTTCTCAACTGCCGGTTCCGGGGGGTAAAACCCCCGGCTATTCATGGGAGAACCGCTCCGCGGGTCATCCATCGGGGAAGGCCGGTCGTTCTGCGTTTAGCCAAGCCAGAGCGGGCGCTGTTTTCTCTCTCCTGCTCCTGCTGCTGTGCTTTATTGCTTCCACCACAGCACGAGCCGCAGGAACAGTCATCGTCGTCACCGGCGCGCCCGGGGAGACGCAGTTCTCGGACACGTTCACGAAACAGTCCGCATCGTGGAAGGAAGCGGCTCTAGCGGGCGGTGCAAAAGTAGTGGAGATCGGCAGCGGAGCGGAGGATGAGAAAGAGCCTGACATGGAAAAGCTGCGCGCGGCTCTCGCGGCGGAGAAACCCGATGGCACCGATGCCCTGTGGATCGTGTTCAACGGCCACGGCACCTGGGACGGGAAGCAGGCGCGCTTCAATCTGCGCGGGCCGGACGTTTCAGCCGATGACCTGGCGGCATGGCTGAAGCCGGTGAAGCGCCCGGCGGTGATCATCAATACCGCGTCATCCAGCGCGCCGTTTCTGGCAAAGCTCACCGCGCCGGGACGCATCGTCATTACCGCCACGCGCAGCGGCAGCGAGCAGAACCTGACGCGCTTCGGAGGCTACCTTGCCGTTTCGTGGCAGGACGAGGCTGCGGACCTCGACACCGACGGTGCGGTGTCCCTGCTGGAGGCTTTTCTGGCGGCGTCGCGCCGCACGCTGGAGTTTTACAAATCCGAGAATCGCCTCGCCACGGAGCACGCGCTCATCGAGGATAACGGCGACGGCATGGGCACGCCTGCGGAATGGTTCCGCGGTCTGCGCGCGGTGAAGAAGTCCGACAAAGGCGCCGCCACCGACGGCGCCGCCGCGCGATACCTTTACCTCATTCCACCGGCGCAGGAGAAGTCGTGGACCGCGGAGTTGCTCAAAGAGCGTGAAAGCCTTGAGGCGCGGATCGCGGCGCTGCGCGAATCGAAGGAGGCGATGAAGGAGGACGATTACTATGCGAAACTGGAGCCGCTTCTGCTGGAACTGGCGCGGCTGAATGCGAAGGCGGAATCGCGCTGAGACGCTTCATCCAACGATCTCCCGCGGTGCGGGCGGAAGGGCTTCGAGGAAGGTCTTGCCGTAAGTCTTGCTGAGGACTCGGGGATCGAGAATGACGGCGATGCCCTTGTCTTTCTTCGTCCGGATGAGGCGGCCGATGCCCTGACGGAGCTTGAGCACGGCTTCGGGCACGCTGTATTCCACAAACGAATTGCCGCCGCGGTTTTCGATGAATTCGATGCGGGCGGCCGTGAGCGGATGATCCGGCACGGCGAAGGGCAGGCGCGTGATGATGACGTTGCTCAATGCTTCACCCGGCACGTCCACCCCGGTCCAGAAACTTTCGGTGCCGAAGAGCACGCTGTGGATATCGCTTTTGAAATCGGCCAGCAACTGATGGCGCGGCTTGCCTTTGCCCTGCACGAGCAGTTCCCAGCCCTGGCGCGACATCCAGCCCTCCAGCCGCGACGCGAGGCTTTCCATCAGTTTGTAACTGGTGAACAGCACGAACGCGCGGCCCTGACTGAGTTCCAGGAAGTGCTTGATCCATTCCTCCAGCGCGGACTCGTAGCCCGGGCTGTTGGGATCGGGCAAATTCCTCACGAGATAGAGTTTCATCTGCTGCTCCCAGTCGAACGGGCTGCCGATTTCCACGGCGCGGGCCTTCTCTGCGCCGCAGCGGCGGCGGAAGTAGCGGAGGTTGGTGTCGCCGGTGCCGAGCGTGGCGCTGGTGAGCACGCAGGTTTTCTGTCCGCTGAAAAACAACTGTCGCAGCAGCGGGCTGACATCCACCGGTGCGGCATGGAGGCTGAGATTGCGGCCCTCGATGCCGCTGCGCTCCACCCAATAGACATGGCCTTCGCGGCTTTGGGTCAGGAATTCCTCCAGCCCGGCGCGGACTTCTCCGAGGCGGCGGCCCATTTCGTTGATCTCGGTGCGCAGGTTCTCCGGCTGTTCTTCTCCCTCCTCCACACTGCGGATGTGCTGCGTGACTTCCACGAGCGCACCGTTGAGTGTATTCTCCACCAGTCCGGGACGGCGGACGCGAAACTCCCTGCCGGCGGGGGAAAATGTCGCGGCCTCGCGCACGGCGGTGAAGAATTCGTCGATCTGTTCGTGCAGTTGCGCACAGGCGGTGACGGCGTCCGGGCGGCGGGCGAGCGCGAAGAGTCCCTTCTGCGAGCGCGGATTGTAGAGCCGGCCCAGGTCGAAGCGCAGTCCCGCCTGACTGATGTGCAGGCCGAGTTGTTTCGCCGCCACGTTTTCCATGGTGTGCGCTTCGTCCATGATGACGAAGTCGTTCGGAAACAGAAAGCCTTCGCCCTCCACGCCCATGTCCTCCTGACTGGAAAGCATCGTGAAGAACAGCGTGTGGTTGAGCACCACCATGTGAGCCTCCGCCGCGCGGCGTCTCGCGTCCTGGTAAAAGCAGCCGCTGTCAGGGCCGCAGCTTTTGCCCGTGCAGGCGTGCGGTTCGCTGCATACCTGGGCCCAGACATTCGGCGAGGGGGAGAAATCAAGGTCGCTCAGGGTGCCGTCCCGGGTTTGTTGCCGCCATTTCCACAGCGCCTGAAGTTCGTCGTGCTCGGCGGTGGTGAAGAGTTCGGTCACGCCCTTCATCGCGCGCGCCAGCCGGCCCGGACAAAGGTAATTGCCGCGGCCTTTGAGCAACACGGCGGTGAACGGAGTGTCAGGCAGCAGGCGCTGCACGATGGGAATATCCTTGGCGATGAGTTGTTCCTGGAGGTTGATGGTGTGGGTGGAAATGACGGCCTTGCGCTTCTGCCGCACTGCGAGCAGTGCCGCGGGAACGAGATAGGCGAGGGACTTCCCGACGCCGGTGCCGGCTTCGACGATGACGGGGCGCTTCTTTTCCAGAGCCTGGCCGACTTCCACAGCCATGCGCTGCTGCTCGGCGCGATATTCAAAGTCTGAGGAAACGGAAAGCCAGCCGTCCGCAGCAAAGGCCTGATGCATTTCCAGTGCGAGCCCGGACAACTCCTCCGCCGGCGGCGTGGCCGTGCGCGCCGCGGAGCGCAGCGCCGGATCGGACAGTACTAACAGGCTGGGTCGCACGTCGCGGAGGGTTACTTTTTCTGCAGAGCTTTGAAGGCGAGCACGCCTTTGAGAGCCATCACGGCGCGCTCCAGCTGCCGGTCGCTGAGTTTGGCAAACCGCACCGGATCGGGTGCAGCGTCCGGGGCCTTGCGCAGATAATCCATCAGCTTCGATTCCTCGTCGTGCGCCAGAGGCGCGATGATGTCGGGGACGACGCCCTTCTCGTGAATGGCGCGGTGTTTCGGGGTGAAGTAGTGCGCGGTGGTGAGACGCACGGCGGTTTTGTTGTCGCCGGGGATGATGCTCTGCACGCTGCCTTTGCCGAAGGACGTGGTGCCGACGATCACGGCGCGCCCGAGGTCCTGGAGCGCGCCGGCCATGAGTTCCGCGCCGCTGGCGCTGGCATGATTGATGAGCACCGCCATCGGATAGGTGCGGGCACGGCGCTGGCGCGCGGGCGTTTTGAGCGGCGGCGGATTCTTGGCAGGATCGCGGCCTTCAGTAGTCACGACTACCGTTCCCGGCGGAAGGAATTCCCCGCAGGCCTCGACCGTGCCGGTGAGCAGGCCGCCCGGATTGTTGCGCAGGTCGAGCACGAGCGCGCCCATGCCCTGGTCTTCAAGACGGTCGAGGGCGTCGGCGAGTTCGGTGGCGGTCTTGGCGGTGAATTGCAGCACGCGCACATAGCCGATTTTCGCGTCGCCGCTGAGCGAGGCGTCGAGCAGCATGGCGTCGCGCACGGATTCCTGGCGTCCGGCCTCGCGCACGATTTCCAGTTCCCGGGTCTCCTGACTGGCGCCGCGCCACGTGGTCAGCCGGAGCGGTTCGCCGGGCCGCCCGCGGAGCAACTGCACGGCATCCAGATAAGTCAGGCCGGCGGTGTGCGTGTCACCGATTTTCAGAATCTGATCGCCGGGCATCATGCCGGCGCGCGCCGCAGGACCGTCTTCGCGCACGGTGACGACAACCATGCCGCCGGCGCGCGGAGCGAGCGTGAAGCCGGCACCATCCGGCGTGGCGCCGGCATCATTCTGGAGCGCCTCATTCAATTCGGGCGCGATATACTGGCTGTGCGGATCGAGTTCCGCCAGCATGCCGCGCAGCGCCGCGGCGACGAGGCGCTCGTAGGTGACCTTCTTTTCGTCCACGTAGTTCTGGCGGACGAGTTCCATCACGCGCGTCAGAGTTTCCATCTGCGCATAGCCGCCGGAGGCGGGTGCGGGATCCTCCTGCGCGGCGGCGAGGGAGGGAAGGGCACAGAGGATGGAAAGGACGAGGCGCATGACGGTGGCTTTGGAGGTGAAGTAGAACCACAGATGGTCGCGGATGAACACGGATTTCTGATGCGGATGAAGGAGAGGTTCGATCAGGCTGCCAGGGTGCGCAGGGGATGCGAAGGCCTCACGCGATGACCCGCAGCGGGAAGGGGGCCTGACGAAATCTTACGGGTGTCTGTCCACAGAGATCGCCATCCGCCTGAACCGGCACGGGCGCGTCGGCGGTGACTTCGAGCGCGGAGGTCTGGAAATAGGTCAGGCCGCGCAACTGCGGGGAATATCGGGCGCGCATCGCGGCGAGGCTCATTTGTGCGGTGCTGATAAGGCCGGGGTTTTCCACCACGAGCACATCCAGCAGACCGTCGGTGAACGAAGCGTCGGGAAAGACGCGGAACGGGCCGCCGTAATGGACGCCGTTGCCGACGAGCACGAGCCGGCCTGACAACGGAGCCCGGTCCGGCGCCGTGACGGTGAGCAGGGGCGTGCCGCGGCGCATGACACGGATCATGTTCATCACATAGCTCATCGGGCCGAGTTGCTTTTTCTGCTCCCATGTCGTTTCGGCGATGACGGCGGCGTCGAGACCGGCGCCGGCCAGTTGCGCGAAGTATTCCTCGTTGGCCATCCAGAGATCGATGGTGCGGGTGCGTCCGGTTTCGATGAGCCGCCAGCAGTCGTCGAGCCGCGCGGCGGGCAGCCCGAGATCGTTGGCGAAGACGTTCATGGTGCCGCTGGGGAGAATGCCGAGCACGGTGCCGCATTCCGGTCCGGCGAGCGCGATGCCGTTGACGACTTCATTCACGGTGCCGTCCCCGCCGGCGGCGACGACGAGGGGCGCACCCCCGCGTGCCAGTTCCCTGGCAAACCGCCGCGCGTCGCCGGGTCCGGACGTGGCGTGAATGGCCACGCGGGGACTGAGCGAGCGGATGGACTCGATCCGTTCCCCGGCACGCGTGCTGCGCGCACTGGGATTGAGAATGACGGGAATGGTCGGTAATGCGGACAATGTTCAGAGAAAACTGCGTTCGATGATGCTCGTGAGCCAGAGGTTGAAGAGGCTGAGATAGTAGGAGCCGAGCTGCCCGTCGCCGCTGGTGCGCGAGCAGGCAATGGTGACGAAACGGGGTTCCGGCCCGGCTTGATAGAGGAAGGCGCCGCGGGTGCGGACAGTGTAAACGCCGTCCGGCCGGCGGGGATTGACGCCGTAGAGCGACGCCAGCTGCTGGGGTCCGGAGCCGGTTTCCACGGCCACTTTGGAAAACCACAGCACCGGCACTCCGAGAATCTGGCCGCGCTCCAGGCTGGTAGTGTCGATGGAGGGATTGGAGCGGAAGACATTCTCCATGTCCTCGAACGACTTCACGTTGGGCGCGGTGTCGGCGTAGAAGCCATAGAAGCTGACCACATCCTCCATGCTGCCGCGGATTTGCAGGTACTCCGCGCCGCCGTCCCGGGGGAGCGCGTGCCACTTCCCCGCTTTTTCCGCGCCTGGCAGTGTGCCGGGTTCTGGAAAGGCGAGGGACTTTTGGGGCGGCGGCTCCGGGGTGGCACAGCCGGTGAGTGCTGCGAGAGTGAGGAGGAGAGCGATGCGGACGGCCTTCATTGCCGGACGGGTGCGTTTTGAAAGGAAAGTGTCAACCGCCGTGCGGGCCTTCCGGCTGGCGGGATTGTGGCGCACGGCCGGGCAACCCCGCACTTGCCAGTCCGGAATCACCGGCCACACGTCCCGCCCCCATGAGCGTTCTCGTTGATAAAAATACCCGTCTCCTCGTCCAGGGCATCACCGGCAATTCCGGCGCCTTTCACACCCGCGGCTGCCGCGACTACGGCACCAACGTCGTCGCCGGCGTCACTCCCGGCAAAGGCGGGCAGAAATTCGACGACGCCATCCCCATTTTCGACACTGTGTATGAAGCGCGCGAGGCCACGGGCTGCAATGCCACCATGATCTTCGTCCCGCCGGCCTTTGCCGCCGACGGCATTCTGGAAGCCGCGGACGCCGGCATCGAACTCATCGTCTGCATCACCGAAGGCATCCCGGTGAACGACATGATGCGCGTGAACCAGGCCATGTGTCACAGCAAGAGCCGCCTCATCGGTCCCAACTGCCCCGGCATCATCACGCCCGGCGCGTGCAAGATCGGCATCATGCCCGGCTACATTCACAAGGAAGGCCGCATCGGCGTCGTCAGCCGCAGCGGCACCCTGACTTATGAAGCCGTTTGGCAATTGACGAGCCGCGGCCTCGGCCAGAGCACCTGCATCGGCATCGGCGGCGACCCCATCAACGGCACCAGCCACCTCGATTGCGCGAAGCTTTTCACGGAAGACCCTGACACCGACGCTTTCATCCTCATCGGCGAAATCGGCGGCACCGCCGAGGAGGAGGCCGCGGAATGGATCAAAGCCAACTGCGATAAGCCCGTCGCCGCTTTCATCGCCGGAGCCACCGCTCCTCCCGGCCGCCGCATGGGTCATGCCGGCGCCATCATCAGCGGCGGCAAAGGCACCGCCGCCGCGAAGAAGGAGGCGCTCCAGGACGCCGGCATCCTCGTCGCCGACTCCCCCGCCGACATGGGCGAGACGCTCATCAAGGCGATGGCGGCAAAGGGGAAATAAGAGTGATTCGGTGCTGTTCAGCGGGAGATACTCTGCGGTATCGTTCCGTGCGATGAGTGTCGAGTCCCGTTCGAAGAAGCGTTCCCGCCCCATTTTCTCGTGGGGCTGCGCATGTTGGCTGATCCTGCTCGCCCTTCTCCTGATACCACCCATCGCTGAATTGCTGCGTTCTCGTCCCACCGAGCGCCACAAAAAAGCGGATGCCCTTTCGATGTGCCAAACCATCATCAATGCGGTCGAGCAGTTTGAGAAGGACTATGACCGCCTTCCATTTCCGACAACCGTTCTGCCAAGTAAGGACTTTGACGCCAATACGTCCTCTGCAGCCGGGTTTGTCGCTGTCTTGAAAGGAATCAGCAGGCTCTCAAACCCGCGGGAGGTAGATTATCTCGGCGACATAAAAGACGCAAAGACAGTCAACGACCGTCCTTTGAACGGTCTGTTCCGGGATAGTCCTACCACTGTTGGTTTGTTCGATCCGTGGGGCCGGCCTTATCACGTTAGATTTGACGGTGATGGCGATGGTTATGTGGAGAATCCCTCTGCTGCGGGAAACAAAATTAAGGCACTCGCCGTGATCTGGTCCGCGGGCAAGGACGGGGATTCCGCGACATGGGATGACAACGTCGCCTCAGTCCAACTCACTGAGAGGTAATACGCACTCAACTCATGTACGGCAATCCCTTCGCATCATTGAACCTGAATGCGGAGATGGTTTCCGCAGATTTCGCAGATTGACGCAGATGATGAGGCCGTTGCGCAGAAGATGCCGCTCACCTTTCAGGTGAGTTCACCATCCGTTCCAACTCCCTGAGAATCTGTGCTCATCTGCGAAATCTGCGGACCTCATTTTCCTTTTTAGGTTGAACCGTGGAACTGTTTTCCCGGAACAGACCGGTGGCCGGCGATTCCTGCGAAAGGCCGCTTCGCCTGACAACAGCGGCCGGGCCTCACCGGCCGCTGTGGCGCAGGGCGAAGAGATCGCCGCCGTTGCCCTGCACGATGACGAGGCCGCAGGCGACGATGGTGCAGCGGGGGAGGATGCCTTCGCTGTAGGCGTTGCGGGCGGGCGTGGGGGGATCGAGCACGTTGGCATAAACCCACCAGCCGGGGCCGTCGAGCCAGCGGCCGTCCACCAGATTCATGCCGCCTTCGTGCCAGTGCGTCGCGGCATTCAGTTTGTCAGGGGACAGTTTCAAGTGTCGCGCCACCGGAGGGCGCTTTTGCGTTCTGACGGGTGCATCGCGCTGGAGCCCGAGACCGGGCGAGCGGTCCATGATGCGGGCGCCCGCACTGACATCCCAGTGCGCGTAAAAGATCGTGTCTCCGGCCATGGTGAGCGGACAGGATTCATCGGTGATGTGCATCCAGCCGCCGTGCTCCACGAATTGCACGAACCGCAAATCACCGGCGCGCAGCCCGGGCACGGTGTCGTCGTCGAGCACCATTTCTCCGAGATGCGAATCCCAGCGCGCGTCCCACGACGTGTCGCGCGTGTCGCCGTTGCGCCACTGGAGGTATGCGACCTCACGTCCGCCGGCGATTCGGACCACCGGCATGCAGGGCACGCGCAGTCGCGGGCGGCCTTCGTGCATATCCTCCACACCCGCCGGTCCCACTGCGGGAATGAACGCCGCGCTGCCGTCGCTGAGGCGCAGGGCGAAAAGATTCTGCAGCTCCGGGTGCTCTGTCAGGCGCGTGCGGATGGCGGCATTCGTTTCCGGCCAGCGCCCTTTCGGCCCGCCGCCGGACCAGAGGACTTTGTCGATATTGGACTGACCGAGCCTGACAAACACGAGGCCATGCGCATCCGCCACGACCGGCCAGCCGCCGGTGAATTCCACCCGGTTGCCGTCCTTGTCAGGCGGCAGCGGCGACGGGCGCACTTTCCAGCGCAGTCTGCCGGTCGCGGCTTCGATGCAGTGGACCTGCAGCTCCTCCGTACAAAACACAATGGCCCGGGATTTCTCCGAAAACGACGGCGGCGTGGCGGCGGCAATGCCGGCCTCATAACGCCAGACCGGCTGCATCGTTTCTGCAGAGAGGCAATGGAGCGCACCTGTTGTGGTGACTGTGAAGAGTCGGCCACCGGCAAGCAGCAGCGACTTGCGGATGCTGCCGCCGGTTTCAAAACTTCCTGACAGCGATCCATCCTGCACTCGCAGGCGGACCAGGGTGCCCTCGACGGTGCCGGCAAAGACTTCGCCGCGGGCGGCATCGCAGGCGGCAGCGGCGTGGATGGTCCCTTTTGTGAACTGCCACGCCACCCTGCCGTCCGCCGCATTCAGTGCATAGAGCCCTTCGCTGCCGGCCGGTGCGAAAACCATTCCCCCACCCGCACAGATGCGGGCCTCCCATGGTTCGTGTGGCTTTGGCTGATGGTAGCGGTGCCCGCCGGCCCCGCCGCGTTCGTCCGGACCGTTCCATGACCACGCGAAACGCCAGGGGAGTTGCGGCTCCTGCGATATCCAGCCCGTGCGCCCTGAATTGGCGCCGTCCTGCGGCCAGTCGGTTGGCATACTGCCGGAAACCGGCGGAATGATTCCGATGAGGGCGGACACAAATGCGGCTCTGCAAAAATTCATGCCGCTCCCTACGGTCACCTGACTGGACTTCCGTCACCTCGGAAGAGGGTTTCATTTGAATCGGGGATCTACGAAAAGAATTTGGGAGTATTCTGTAATAGCGGGCGGGAAACAGAGAGGAAGAGCAGCGAGCCGGTCCACTGCCGGTCCCTGCCAACGATACTCAACCCATGAAACAACGATCCCTGCCTCTCCTGCTCCCATTTGTGCTCTCCGGCTCCGCCCACGGCTGTGCTGTGATAATGGCCATGGTTCTCTGCTGGATCACGCCGGCCCGGGCCGGCTTCCCGCAATGGGAAGCGGCCGTCACTCAAACTGGGTCTCCGCCGGTCACGACGCACTTCCAGCCCGTCAGGGGAGACGATCCGCTGATCCTCGATGTGGGGGCGTTTTCAGGGGACCGCTCCTTCGAGTTCATCGTCAATGCCAGCCGCGAAGGCATGACCTTTTGGGCCGGCACCAACTCCGCGCTGCTGGGCACGATGACTTCGCAGGGCCTGAAGTTTGAGCAGCACAACAATACCGGCGTCTATGGCATTACCGAGTTCACGCCCTCGATTGTGAACCGCTCCGCGCCGGTCACTGCCCTGCTGGAACGGGACACGCATGTCGTCTTCACCGGCGCGGGCAGTGATACACGGCTCTACGTCAATGGTGAACCGGTCCATACGTTCACCGGTGTGCCATTGCGGGTGGCGGGGCAGGCAGCGCTGGGAGCGAGCCTGCAGGTGGACGGAATCAACTTCACCGACTACCTCAATGGCACGGTGAAGGGGTTCGCCAGTTACGACACCGCGCTGGATGCGGAGGAAGTCCGCGCCCACTACGCCGCCACCGGCATCGGCGCGTTTCCGGAATGGCGAAACGCTGTCACCAGCGCTGGAACTCCGCCGGTCTCCACCCGCTTTGATGCGGTCCACGGTGATGCGCCGGTCAGCATCAACGTCGGAGCGCTCACGGGCGACCGGTCATTCGAATTCATCGTCAATGCCACGCTCGACGGCACGACGTCGGCCCTGCTCGGTGACGTGCGTTCGGATCTATTGAAGTTCGAGCAGCACAACAACAGCGGCCGTTTCGGGTTCACCAGGTTCTCGCCCTCCATCGTGAACCACGTGTCACCGATCGGCTCGAATCTCTCCCACGACCTGCATGTGGTCTTCACCGCAGTCGGCAATGACACGCTGCTCTACGTTAACGGGGTGCTGATGCACACCTTTGCCGGAGTTCAGCTCCGGATCGAGGGGCAGACCGGATTGGGAGCCGGGCTGGGCGGCGACGGGTCGTTCTTCGATTTACTCAAGGGGGCGATTTATGGATTTGCCAGTTATGATGAAGCGCTGAGCCCTGCGGAAATCCAGGCGCATTTTGCCGCCACGGGCATCAACGCCTACCAGGACTGGCGCACTGCGGTGACAGGTGCGGGCGTGGTCCCGGCTGCGACCCATTTCAATCCGGTAATGGGCTGGGCGGCGCCGCTCACCATCGATGTCGGAGCCCTTACCGGAGACCGCTCCTTCGAATTCATCGTTTACGCCAATACCGACAACAACAGTGCCGTGCTGCTGGGCGACTGGTTTTCCCAGGTGCTGAAATTCGAGCAATACAACAATACCGGCATGATGGGCCTGACCGAACTTGTCCCGGTGGTGCTGGATATTCATTCGCCGGTTCGTTCAATCCCGCTGCGCGATTCGCATTTCGTCTTCACCAGTGACGGCACCGACACGCGGCTCTATGTGAATGGTGCGCTGGCGCATGTCTTCACCGGAGCGCCGCTGCGGATCGCGGGGCCGACGGGCCTGGGGGCCGCGCGCCGGACCAACGGCACTTTCGACAATCTGCTGAGCGGGCTGATTCTTGGATTCGCCAGTTACGATACCGAGCTAAGCCCGGCGGAAATCCAGACCCACTTTGCGGCCACGCGCATCGTCCCGGCCGGCACGGTTCCGTCCGCCGGGCTGACTGGCCCGGCGCCGGCGGCGGACGGCAACGGAGTGAAGGTAGAAATATTCCAGGGCCTTGGAGGGTCCACAGTGCCGTTTTCCTCGCAGATCGCCCCGGTGGCTCCAAATGGCGTCATCACGAGTCCGGTCGTGGATTTTCCCAGCCCCGGGGACACCGTGCCGAACGGCAGCAACCTGACGCAATTCTTCAGCTCCACCACGGCGCCGCCGCCGGATCTGGCCGACGCGCCAGCCTTGAATTTTATGCTGCGGATGAGCGGTTTTGTAAAGATTACCGAGGCCCTCGACCTCGATCCCGCCACGCCGGCCATCGAGGTGGAACTGGGCGTGGGCAGCGATGACGGGTTCCATTTGAGCGTCGGTCAGGAGGTTCTCTCCTATGCGCCGAGCCGCGCGTTCGCCTACACCTGGACCCAGACCCGTTTTGAGGAGCCGGGACTCTATCCATTCACTCTGCTCTACCGGGCCTGGCCCGCTGCGCCGACCATCAATGGAGTGGAATGGTCATGGAAGACGGCCCTGACCGGCGGCACCGCTGAGGTCATCCCGCAGAGTTTTCTCTATACCGACGACGCCGGATTCGGCGATGTGTATCCGCTCACAATGAACCAGCGCATGAATGGCGCGCTGGCCGGCGCCGGGAGCCTGGACCGCTGGACCTTCACCGCTGCCGCTGGACAGCAGGTGCGGTTGGATTTCATCAATGCTTCGGTGCCTGGACTGCGTTTCTCTTTGCGCGGCCCGAACAACTGGACCGGCTTCACCGGGCTGACCGGCGATTCCTCCCTCCTCACCCTGCCGGCCTCCGGACCCTATGTCCTGACTGTTTTTGGCGGCAGCGCTGCGGCGGGCGGCGCGGCTTATGCGTTCCAGTTGAGTGAGACCTCGCAAACGGATTTGGCAGTAGGTCCGGCTCATGCCGGCACGCTCTCCGGCCCGGGCGAGGCCCAGTTATTCCGCCTCGAGATTACGCAAAGCGGACCGCTCACCCTTTCGCTGCTCAATGCCGGCGCCGGCAATCGCGTGGAATTGTATGCGTCCCGCGGCGTGCCGCCCACCCGGGCGGGCTTTGAGTATGCGGATGCCTGGGGCACAGGCTCCGACCGTACACTGAATATCTCCAACGCTTCTCCCGGGGTCTGGTACATCCTTGTCTATGGCGACCTCGTGCCCTCGCCCGGTTCCTTCACGCTTCAGGCTGTTCGCCCTGGCGTATCCCTCACGAACGCAGTCCCGGCGCAGCACGCCACGGGAGCCTCGTTCACGATGACGGTCTCGGGCGCCGGGTTTCAGGCCGGCACGCTGGTCGAACTGGTTTCCGGCGGCACGGTGGTCGCCGCGGGCAGCGTCTCGGTGGACTCCTTTACGCAACTGAGCGCCACCTTCGCGGCCGGCAATGCCGCGCCGGGCATATACGACGTGGTGGTGCGCCGGGCGGATAACACCAGCGCCATGCTGCCGGGTGCTTTTGAGTTTCTCTCCGCGGGTCAGCCGTTGCTGGAAACGCGCCTTATTCTGCCGGCTGCCCTCGGGCGTCATGCGGTGGCGACGATCTACGTGGAATATGCCAATACCGGCAATGCCGCCATGCCCGCGCCGGTATTGAAATTGCAGAGCAGCGATCCTGACGGCAGCGACCGGCCGATTCTCACCATGGATCAAAGCCGCGTGGTGCAAAACTACTGGTCCGGCACCGCGGGTTTGCCGCCTGGCACGGCGCACGAAGCGCTCATCCTGGCCAGCGGCGCGCAGCCCGGCATTCTCAATCCCGGCGAGCGCTTTCAGGTGCCGGTCTATTACATCGGCCTGCTTCAGCCGTGGAATTTCAGTGACAGCGCAGTGGAACTGGAAATCCGCTATTGGACGGCGGACCATCCCTCACTGATCGACTGGGCATCGCGCAAGGAGGCATTGCGGCCCCCCACGCTGGACGCGGCCACGTGGGACCTGGTCTATGCCAATCTCACCTCCGGCCTGGCCACGACCTCGGATTACGTGCAGATGCTCAGTGACAACGCGCAGTTCCTCGGCCGCCTCGGCCTGCGGGTGACGGATGTGGATGAGCTGTGGAATTTCGAGGTCCAGCAGGCCTACGGCTATTCACCCGCGCCGGTGCTGGAGAATGCAACGGACGCCGTCGTCATGGTGCCCGGCACGACGCTGAACCTGGAGCGCCGGTTCTCCGCGAATCTTCGCGCACGGCAGTTCACCGGGCCGTTCGGACGCGGGTGGTTCACGCCCTGGCAGGCGCGGCTGACGGTGGAGCGGGCCGGCGCTCTGGTCATGCTCGTGGGCGAAAGCGGTTCCACCCGGGTGTTCTCGCGTGACACGCGCAACGGCGGCTATTTCTCCGATGCCGGTGACGCCGCCACGCTGGTGGCCACCGGCGGCGGCTATCAGCTGCAGACACCCGGCGGCATCATCACGCGCTTCCGCTCCGATGGACGGATCGACTACGTTCAGGATGCGAACAACAACCGCACTACGGCTGCGTGGAACGGCGCCGGCCAGCTCACCGGCCTGACGCATTCCTCCGGCGCCAGCCTTACCCTGACCTACAACGGCGCGGGATTCGTCAGCGGAGTGAGCAGTTCCACCGGCCATGCGGTCACCTATGCCTACAATGGCGCGTACCTTGAGTCCGCCACTACCGGCGACGGCAAAGTCGCCGCCTATCAATATGAAACCACGGGAGCACCTGCCATCCTGCACGCACTCAAGTCCGTGACCCGCGGCGGAACCACCCGCCACTATGCGTGGGACGCCCGCGGGCGGCTCGCCTCTTCCTGGCTCGCCGGCGGAGAACAGACGGTCACCTTCGGCTACGACAGCGCCGGGGGCGTCACCGCCAGCGCCGCGGGAGGCACGACGTCGCTCTTCTTCGAGCATCACGGGCTGCTGGCGAGGATCACCGATCCGCTGGGGAACCTTACGACCAGGGAATTCGACAGCAATCTGCGCATGCGCCGGCTCGTGTTTCCCACCGGTGACACGCAGAGCTTCACCTGGTGCAACTGCGGCAGCCCCGCTTCCATCACGGATGAACTCGGCCAGGTCACGCGGTTCGGCTACAACCACCCGCTCAAGCGGCTGACCCAATTCACCGACGCGAAGGGCAACGTCACGCGCTACACCTACGACGCCAAAGGCAACCGGCTCGACACCACCAGGGCCGACGGCTCCATCGAGCGCCTGGAAAATCACACCGTCACCGGACGGCCCCAAACCCTGACCAACCGCCGCGGGCAGGTCATCAGCCAAACATGGACGCCGGCCGGTCAGCTGGATCGCCGCACCTTCGCCGATGGCAGCTATGATGACTTCGATTACGACGCGCGCCGGAACCTGACGCAGATCACCGAACATCCGGCCACCGGCCCCGACCGCATCACGCTCTACACTTACAACACCGCCCAGGACGGCGACCGCGTGAAGCGGATCACCAATCCGGAGGGCCGCTGGGTGGAGTATTCCTACGACACCCACGGGCGCCGCACCCGTCTCACCGACAGCACCGGTGGCGAGGCCCGCTATCAGTACGATGTGGCGGGACGACTCTGGAAAGTGACCGACAGCGCCGATGCGATGCTGGCGGAGTACCTTTACGATGCCGCCGGACGCCTGCAGCGTCTCAACAAAGGCAACGGCGCCTACACGACCTGGGAATTCGATGCCGCCGGCAGGATCCTCCACCACCTCAATCACGCCCCCGGCGGCGCGGTCAGTTCCCGTTTTGATTACTCCTATGATGCCCGCGGACGCCGCACCGGCATGGAGACGCTCGACGGGGCGTGGACATATGAATATGACGCCGTCAGCCAATTGACGCGCGCCGTCTTTGTTTCCGTGAATCCTGGCATTACCAATCAGGATCTGCGCTATACCTACGATGCCCTCGGCAATCGCACGGCCACGGTGCTCAACGGCATCACCACCGTCTATACCCCGGACGTCCTCAACCAATACAGCGCGGTCGGCGGTGCGGCCTGGCAATATGATGCCGACGGTAATCTCCTCTCCGACGGCGAGCGCACTTATGCCTGGGATGCCGCCAACCGCCTCACTCAAGTCACCGGCCCGGAAGGCGTCACGCAGTATGAGTACGACGCACTCGGGAACCGCACTGCGGCGATCCTCAATGGCACGCGCACCGAATACCTGCTGGACCCGATCGGCCTGGCCGATGTGGTCGCGGAATACCGGGACGGCGCTTTGGCTGCGCAGAACACACATGGTCTGGGCCTCGCCGCCAGAGAACAGGGCGGCCAGCGCCAGTTTTTCGACAACGATCCGATGGGCAACGTTGTGGCCACACGCGATGCCGCCGGTGCCGTGCTGGGATCCCGCGCGTGGCGGCCTTTTGGCGAAACGCTGGCGACCAGCGGCGCGCCCGCGGATCATTCGCTCGGGTTCGTCGGCTCGTTTGGCATCAGTTCCGAACCCAACGGACTCGAGTTCATGCGGGCGCGGTTCTATTCCCCGAAAACAGGCCGCTTCATCAACAGCGACCCCATCGAACTCCTTTCGGGGGATCAGAACTTCCATCGCTACGCCGCCAACAACCCCGTTTCGTCCTTCGACGTATCCGGATTGCAGTGCGAGGACGGCGGGTGCGGCAGCGGGGGGTTCAGTGGCTTCACCGCCGGCCTCGATCAATCGTATGGAGCTGGTCTGGGCGGCATTCTGGATTCCATGGAAGCCAAGAACCAGGGCGACGCGAATCAGCAATTCGAGGACGGAGTGAACAACCATGAAGCCGGTCAGCGAAGGGTGGTGGATTGCGCCGGCGCCGCGGCCCAGGATGTCGGTGGGTTAATGTTCACGCGGAACCCTATCAAGGTAGGCTTGCTTCTGTGGGGGGGCGGCGGTGGCGGTGGCGGTGGCGGTGGCGGGGGCGGTGGTGGTGGTGGTGGTGGTGGTGGTGGTGGTGGTGCGGGCCCTTGTAGCCCCGGTGGCGGTGGTGGGGGCGCAGGCAGCCCTCCTCCCGGCGGCTTCGGTGGCTGGCCGCGGCCCGATGACGAACCGCGTGACCCCGGCGGCGGCGGCCCCGGCGGCCCCGGCGGTGGCGGCGGCGGCGGCGGCGCGGGATCGCCGCGGGCCATCGATCCCAACGAAAAAATCGGTCCCGCCGGCTTCGGCCCGGAAGCGTGGATTCAGGCGGATGCGCTCATTCCCTATCGTGTGAACTTTGAGAACATCGGGCCGGGCTCACGCGATGCGAACGGCGATCCCTATCCGACAGTCGCCAGCGCTCCGGCGCAGCGCGTCACCGTCACCGATCAACTCGCCTCAACGCTGGACTGGGAGACCTTCCGGTTCACGGAATTCGGATTCGGAGACACCATCGTGTCCGTGCCTGGCGGCAGCAGTCACTTCACCGGCAGCGCGTTCATGACTTACAACGATCAAACCTTCAACGTGGAGATCACCGCGGGGATTGATTTCTCCACCGGCCTGGTTTCGGTTAGTTACCAGTCCATCAATCCGGAGACCAGTCTGCCGCCGGATGTGCTCACGGGCTTTCTCCCGCCCGAGGACGGAACCGGCCGCGGCAAGGGTCACATGGCTTTCACCGTGCGCAGCAAAGCCGCGCTGCCCACCAGCACCGCCATCCGCAACGTGGCCGTTATCAAATTCGACTTCAACGAAGTCATCGCCACCGATCAGGTGAACCCGCAGGATCCCTCTGAGGGCATTGATCCCAACAAACAGGCGCTCGTCACCCTGGATGCAGACGCGCCATCCAGCAGCATCGCGACACTCCCTGAGCAGGCGCCTGCGGCGGAGTTCCCGGTCACATGGTCCGGCACGGATACCGGGGCGGGAATCGCCAGCTACGACATCTACGTCTCCGTGAACGGCGGCGCGTGGGAGTTATGGCAATCCGCGGTCAACGCCACCTCGGCATTGTTCCAGGGCCAGACCGGCAACACCTACAGCTTCTACAGCGTTGCCCGCGACCACACCGGCAATGTGCAGCCCACCCCGGGTTCGGCTCAGGCTGCGACCACCGTCGGAGCAGGCCCGGTCCCGGAACCGGAACTGCGCGCCAGCACCGTGCGGCTGCCGAACGGCATGGAGCAGGTAACCCTGACCTTTGCAGTGCTCCCCGGCTTCACCTACACCGTGGAATCCAACGATAACCTCAGCGAGACGCCCGGCTGGAAAGCGCTGCCCGGCGCACCGCACCAGACCGGGACCGTCATTGACACGACTGAGGCCCCCCGGCAGTTCTACCGTTTGAAACGCACTTCGCCGTAACGGTGGCCAAAATCGAAGGGAGCGAGGCCTCTTTCTGAGCGGTCATCCATGAACGGGCACCGCGCCGGCTGCGCGGATGCCCGGTTCATGCGCCCGCTCATTACACCGGGTGACGGTGGAAGAGGAGAACCGCATCGTCTGGAACGTGGATTACTCCTGCCGCAGCCCCACAGCATCCAGGTTTCAGTAACGCCCGCACCACAATATCCTGTGCTTATCGGGAAAAGTTCTTGGCAAACCGGGAATCGTGGCGATTCTCCACTTCCTTTCCTCAACCCTTAGACTCATGCGTCTCAAATCCCTCGACCTGCACGGCTTCAAGTCCTTCGCGGACAAGACCCACATTGACTTCCATGAAGGCGTCACCGCCATCGTCGGGCCGAACGGCTGCGGGAAGTCGAACGTGGTGGATGCGGTGCGGTGGGCGCTGGGGGAGACTTCGGCCAAGGCCCTGCGCGGCGGGGAAATGGCGGACGTGATTTTCAACGGCACCGACAAGCGCAAGCCGCACGGCATGGCCGAGGTGAGCCTGACGTTCGACAACTGCGAGAGCCTCGGCATGGAGTTCAACGAGGTCTGCATCTCACGCCGCGTTTTCCGCGACGGCAAAGGCGAGTATGAAATCAACGGCAGCCCGTGCCGGCTCAAGGACATCAACAAGCTCTTCATGGACACCGGCGTGGGCCGCACGGCCTACAGCATCATGGAGCAGGGGAAGATCGACATGCTCCTGAGCGCGAAGCCGGAGGACCGGCGCCAGGTTTTTGAAGAGGCCGCCGGCATTACCAAGAGCAAGTCGGAGAAAAAGGAGGCGCTGCGGAAGCTGGAATACACGGAAGCCAATCTGCTGCGCGTGACGGACATTCTGGCCGAGATGAAGCGCCAGATCGGTTCCATGCAGCGCCAGGCCAACAAGGCGCGGCGCTACCAGGAACTGCACCGCGATGTCAGCGTGCTCGACACGCACCTGAGCTTTCGCCGTTACAATGAGCATGCAGCGGAGAAATCGGAACTGGACACGAGCATTGCCAGCCTGCGCTCGCGGCAGACGGAACTCGAAGACCGCATCCATGAGGACGAAGTGCAGCTTTCGGCCGACCGCATGGAACTGCGCGAGCTGGAGAACATGCTCACCAGTCTGCGGCACCAGCTCAACGACCGGCAGAATCACATTCACGCCGCGGAGGGCCGCATCGGTTTCAACGGCGAGCGCGAGCGTGAACTGGAACAGCTCATCGACCAGAATCAGGGAGACGTGGAAACGAATACGGACCGTCTCGCGCATCAGGAGGAGGAGTTGAAATCCGCTGACAGTGCGCTGAACGCGATCCGTGAGAATCTCGCCCGTCAGCGCGGGCAGATCGAGGAGCACTCCCGAATCGTGCAGGCGGCCCGCGAGGAAAAACTGCGCCTGGAGCGCAGCCTGCGCGATTCCCGGCAGGCGATGCACCAGGCGGAGAGTGTCATCATTTCCGCGCAGGCTGAGATCGCCGGTCACATGAGTCAGGCGGAGGCCGCCATGTCGCGGCACGGTCAGCTGCAGCGCGACATGGAAGCGCTCGCCGCAGAGCGGGAGGGCCGGCAGCGCGAGGAAAACGAACTGCAGGAGCGGATGGCCGGATTGTGTGATGAAATCAGGGAACTCGAACTGCAGCTCGGTCAGCGGGAGCGGGAACTGCAGGCGGCGGAGATCGGCATGGCGCAAACGGCGCGGCGCCTGACGGAAGTTTCCCGGCTGCACAGCGAGCGCACCAGCCGCGCCGAAGTGCTGCGTCAGCTCATTGCCCAGGGCGAGGGTTTGGAAAAAGGCACCCGGGAAGTGCTCAAGGGCCTGGACAACCCTGACTTTTTCCAGAACGGCACGCGCGGTTTGCTCTCGCAGTCCATCGAGGTGGACCGGGAGTACATTCCGGCGATCGAGGCGGCGCTGGGCGCGAATCTGCAGGCGGTGCTGGTCGCGAACTCGCTGTTGGCGGAGAACATGGTGGACGTGCTGACACGCCGGAGTCTCGGCAAGGCGCTGGTCCTGCCGGAGGATCTGCTGCGGACGTCCGGTGGCTATCAAATGCTGGTGATGCCGGAGGGCGGACTCGCATGGGCGGCCGACGTGGTGCGCGCCCGGGACAGCGTGCGGCCCATGGTGCAGCAGCTCCTCGCCAATGTGCTCGTGGTTTCCGACCTCAGCACGGCGCTGCGATTGAAGCGGGAGAATCCCGAGATCGCCTTTGCCACGCTGAACGGAGAGTTTGTCAGCATGGAGGGAACGGTGTGCGGCGGCAGCGCCGGCGAGAGCACCGGCAGTCTGCTGCAGCGCCAGGCGGAGTTGAAGGACCTCGAGGAGGAGACCTCCCGTCTCGAAATGCATGTGGCTTTGCTGGAGGCCGGCCGCGCCAAACAGCAGGACGATCATCAGTCGCTCAAACTGCAGTTCGATGAGCAGCGCGCCTCGCTGCAGTCACGGCGTGTGGAGGAAAGTCAGATGCAGGGGCAGTTGTCGCTGCTGGCCCGGGAACTGCAAACCCTGACCAGCCGCACGGAGGCGCTGCAGTGGGAACAGGCCGAACTGACCCGCCGCAGGGAGGAAGTGATGCAGAGGAATGAGGAAGCCGTCGCCCGCCGTGCCGCCGCAGAGGAGGAAATGGAGCGCCGCCGCGACGAGGTTTCGCAGATGGAAGCCAGTCTCGAAGCCGCCGGCAAAAATGAAAACGATGCCATCGAACTGCTCAATGAACTGCGCACGGCCTGCGCCGTGGAACAGCGCGCCGAACAGTCCATGCTGGAACAGCGCGGCCCCATGACCAGCCGCGTGCGCGAACTGGAGGAGGCCATCGCCCGCCGCCGCCGCGACATTGAGAGCTATCAGGAACGCATCGCCGCCGCCCGCGCCGAGAATGACAAATTGCACGAAGAGATCATTTCCGTCCGCAGCCTCGTCGAGGAAATGGTGCAGCGCATCGAAACCCAGACCGAAGACCGCTCGCTGCGTCTGGAGTCCGTCACCGAACGCGAAAACAAGCTCGCCGCCGCCCGCCGTGAAATCAGCGGCTACGCTGACCAGCGCGGACGCGAGGAGGTCCGCTCCACGCAGATCAGCCTGCGCATGGAGAACCTCCACGCGCACACCATGGAGCGCTATCGCGTGGACCTGAACGCCTTCGAGCAGGACATTCACGCGTTGCTCAGCAGCATCGCCGCGCAGAAAAGCGCGAGGAAGCGCGGCCGGAAATCCGCCATCGAGGAAGCCCGCGAAGAACGCGCCGCCAGGCTGGTGGCTGATGCCTCAGTCGTGCTGGATGGGAGCGATGGAAACAATGAGAATGAAGGGACCTCCGAATCCCATGAATCCCCTGACTCCCGTTTCTCACAATCCGAAGACGACGACGCCCCCGCCTTCATCGCCGAAATCGAAGAAGAGGATCCCGCGGAGATGATGACCGTCATCGAGGAGGACGTGGACTGGGCCTTTGTGGAGGCCAGTGTCGCGGAACTCCGCCAGCGGCTCGACAGCATGGGGCCCGTCAATCTCGACGCCATCCAGGAATACGAGGAACTGGAGGAGCGTCACAATTTTCTTCAGAACGAACTCAACGAACTCAACAACGCCAAGACTGAACTCCTCGGCGTCATTCAGCGCATCAATGACGAGGCGAAGAAGCGTTTCAGTGAAACCTTCGTCCAGGTGCGCGACAACTTCCGAAACACCTTCAAGGAACTCTTCGGTCCCGCGGCGCAGGCGGATCTCGTGCTGATGAATGAGGAGGATCCGCTCGAGAGCGGCATCGAGGTGATCGCCAAACCTCCTGGCAAGAAGCCCACCAGCATCACTCTTTTGTCAGGCGGGGAGCGCAGCATGACCGCGGTCGCACTGCTCTTCTCCATCTACATGGTGAAGCCCAGCCCGTTCTGTATTCTCGATGAACTGGACGCGCCGCTCGATGAGTCCAACATCGGCCGCTTCCTGTCCATGCTGGACCGGTTCATTGAGAAGAGTCAGTTCGTCATCGTGACGCACAACAAGCGCACCATGCGGCGCGCCGACGTCATGTATGGCGTCACCATGGAGGAGTTCGGAGTCAGTAAACCTGTCGGTATGAAACTGACGGAAACCGACGGCCGCAAGGCCGCGGCAGCTGTCAGCGCGGAACGCCACCGAACGGAAAACCCCGCGGTGCAGGCAGAATCCGCCGCGCCGTCCGAAGCCCCGCTCACGGTTTGAGGTGAAATCCCGGGAGATCCGTTCCTCGCGAAGCGGTCGGATCGGTGGCGCGAGCCGTCGGCCGTTCCCCCTCCTGTAGGCGCCAGGATGGGCCCGGGGAGTCGCTCGTCGCGGGAATACCATGAATTAAGTTAAAGCGGGTAAGTTCTAAAATTTTCAGAGGATTCTCTGGCGTTTTTTTACCATTTGATTAAGCTGGTAAATATTTAAGTCATCCAAAATATCTTGGATGAACCGCAGGAATTATATTGACCATGAAAACTTAGCTGGCTAAACATCTCGTACGTGTATTGAATTTCCATTGTTTCCCTGCTTTCCAATGACACTCGCTGCCGCTGCCATCCCCGAAGTGAGGACCCTCGCTGCACAGGGGCATCGACGGTGGCAGACGGGGCTCTCCGTAGGGTGGACTGCGTCAGAGGATATTGAAAACCAATTATTTAAGCCAGTCTCGTGGAATTCACCGGAATTCGGGACAGGAGAGAGTTTTGGACCACTTCACTCAAGATTGGAGGGATAAAAACCATGCGAAAGACCGATTTAGAATTTCTTGGATTTCGAGGCAAATCTGGCTGGTTAAGCTGGTTCAAAGCCCTCTTGTCCAGTGGGGCACGCCCTGCATTAAGCCCGGTCTGGGGTAATGGTCTGACCTGGAATC
Source organism: uncultured Akkermansia sp. (assembly GCA_964523105.1). Lineage (GTDB taxonomy): Bacteria > Verrucomicrobiota > Verrucomicrobiia > Verrucomicrobiales > V1-33 > V1-33. The sequence continues at coordinate 199,470 of CAZFZN010000001.1, read as the reverse complement.
ACCTTGCCGGAGGCTGGAGTGCGCCGGCGGTTGATTGGATGCTGGACCGGGGCCGGCCGGGACTGGCGGGGGGGATACGTTGGTCCAGTTCACCCCCAACCGAACCCGAAAGCAGCGCGACCGAACCGGAAGGCAGCCCGGAGGAGGATCTAGAAGCGATTTACCACCGTCCGATCATGGGGGATGAAGTGGTGCAATGGCTGAATCCGTCGCCGGGCAAGCTGCTGCTCGACGGCACGTTCGGCGGCGGGGGGCACACCCGGCGACTGCTGGAGCGCGGTGCTGAAGTGGTGGCTCTGGACCGCGACGCGGACGCGCTGATGCAGGCGCGCGAGGTGGCGGAGGAATGGGATGGACAGTTTGTCGCCTTTAAGACCACGTTTGATCGCTTTGCCGGGATCTTTGAAGAGTCAGGGATTCAAGGGGTGGACGGCATCCTGCTGGATGTCGGAGTATCGAGCTGGCAGATCGACTCGCCGAACCGCGGGTTCAGTTTCCGCTACGACGGGCCGCTGGACATGCGCATGGACCGCGACGCCGCGCTCACCGCGGAGGAGATAGTGAATACCTGGCCGCAGGAGGAACTGGCGCGCATTTTCTTTGAGTACGGGGAGGAGAAGGCTTCGCGTCGTGTGGCTGCGGCCATTGTGGAGCGTCGGCAGCGCAAGCCGGTCCTGACCACGGGAGAACTGGCGGCGCTGGTGGCGGCGGTGGTGCCCCGCCACAGCGGGGCGCATCCGGCGACGAAAGTGTTTCAGGCTCTGCGCATCGCGGTGAACGATGAACTGGGGTGCCTCGAGCGGGCGCTCGCCTGCGCGCACCGCTGGCTGCGGCCGGGCGGGAGGCTGGTGGTCCTGACTTTTCACAGCCTGGAGGACCGCATCGTGAAGAACTACATGCGCCGGCACAGTGAACCGCTTCTGGACATGCCCAACTGGCCGGCGCCGCGTCCGAATCCGGACTGCTTCTACCGCCTGCCGGTGCGCAAGGCGATCACCGCCGGCGAGGCCGAGCAGCGGGAAAACCCGCGCTCCCGCAGTGCCAAACTGCGCGTGGCGGAACGGCTTCCCTGACACCTTTTGACCAACACTCCATGCCGCCCCGGCGATCCAAAACCTACCGCAATTCCGTCAGGCCCTGGCTTGTGGCCAACGGGATGATCGCGGGCGTGATTCTCGCATTTCTCGGCATGGTTTACGGCTGGCTGGGCTGGAAGAAGAAGGAGCGCGGGGAGCAGATCAAAGCCACGCGAGAGGCCATCCGGCAGCTGGGACTGCAGCAGCAGGCGCAGCAGGTCCGCATGAATGCCCGCCTCACCCCCAACGAACTCCAGCAGCGCGTGGACAGCATGGCCCTCGGGCTCATTCCCATCACAGACGCCGTCAAGCAGAGCGTGGCACCGTCCACCCTCGCCGAATTCCGCAAGCAGCATGAGCCGCAAAGCCCCCATTAGCAGCATCGAGCCGGGCGACGCCGTGCTGCGCCGCCGCGTGCTCTACGCCACCTGCGGACTGTTCAGTGTGTTCAGTCTGCTGTCGTGGCGGCTCATTCACGTGCAGGTGGAGCGGCATGATCACTACGTGGGTATTCTCGAGCGCAAACACCAGCGCACGGATGCCCTGGACGCGCACCGGGGGCGCATTTTCGATGTGCGCGGTCACCTCCTGGCCGGGGACGAGCCCGTGCAGAGGATCGTGTTCGACATCGGCTATCTGAATGACAAGGAGGCGATGGCATCGGCCATCGAAAAGTGTGAGGGCATGAAGTCCCGCGACTTGCGGGAGGCCCTGACGCTGGAGGAAATCCGGGCGCGCTATCTTGCCCGCGTACTGCCCCTGCTGGCGGAGTTCACCGGCAAATCCAGGGAGGAGATCGCCGGTCAACTCGGTGCGCGCATGGAGCGCCGGATGTCCGGTGAGGAAATCATCGTCCGGGAGCTGGCGGTGGAAAGCGGCATCCTGCTGCGGGCCGCCCTCGAAAAGGAGGGACTGGGCCGCTACCAGGAACTGCGCGGACGGATCGGTGCGGTGATATTCAAGGACTCGTTCGCCCGCCGCTATCCCACGGCGCTGCCCATGTTTCATCTCACCGGCAAGCTCGGAGAGCATCCTGACAAGCCCGGCGGGGAGCCGGAGGGGATCAGCGGACTGGAGAAATTTTTCAACGACCGGCTCAAGGGCGTGCCTGGGCAGCGCATCGTCGAGGTGGACGGCCGCGGCGAGGAACTGGCGGCCTACCGCGGCGAGGTGACACCGCCGGTGCACGGGGCCAATTTGCGCTGCACGCTGGACAACGGACTCCAGGAACTGGTGACCCGCGAACTGGATCTGCCCTCGGAAAAGCCCGGTGAACTGAGCGTGGCGGAAATGAAGCCGGACCGTGTCATTGTGGTGCTGTTCGAACCCGCGACGATGGCGCTGCGTTCGGTGGTGACGCGTGATTTTACGCGGAGTCCGGAGGCCGGTCCCCTCCTGACCAACGACCTCTGCGAGTATGTCTATGAGCCGGGATCGACCATCAAGATCGCGACCATCGCGGCCGCCCTGACAAATGGCAGGGTTTCACCCGCCACGCCGCTGAGCATCGATCCGGACGGGGACCGGATCTACGACGACGAGGACATCGAGCCGATCCGGGACGAGCACGCCTATCCACAATTGACGGTGGAGGGCATCATGGTGAAGTCATCGAACATCGGCGCCTACAAGCTGGCGCGGCAGATCGGCCTCACGCGGTTTCGCCAGTACATCGACGACCTCGGCTTTGCCAAACGGACCGGAGTGATGCTTCCGCTGGAGCAGCGGGGCTGGTTCCCGAAAGTCTGGAACATGCAGAGCCTGTCGCGCTCCGCCTATGGCTATGCCTATTCGGTGACTCCGGCGCAGATGTGCGCGCTGCTGGGCTGTGTGCTCAATGACGGACGCTGGAGCCCGCTGCGCACGGTGGAGGCATGGACCGATGAACAGGGAAGAACGCTGGAGGAGATTCCGGCCCCGGCGGTGTCGCAGCCGGTCACGGAGAAAGCGGCGCGTCAGGTGCGTCAGATGCTCGTGCAGGTGGTGGAGAAGGGCACGGCGAAACTGGCCCGCAGCGAGTTTTTTGAAATCGGCGGCAAGACCGGCACGGCCAACAAGCTCAATCCGGTGACGAAGCGTTATGACAATCACCGCCAGGTCGTCAGCTTCCTCGGATACATCGCCAATGCCGCCGGGCCGCAGCTCGCAGGCATCGTCATCATCGACGAGCCGAAGCTGGACGAAACGATGAACTACGGCGGACGCCTCGCCGCGCCGCTGTTCCGGCGCATCGCCGAGGCGGCCATGCATTACTACGAAGTGCCTGCACAGTTCGCGGGCACCGCCGTTCCTGAAAAGAAATCGAGATGAAGCTGAACGACATCCTGGATGGCGTGAGCCGCGTGAGCACTTTCGGTCCCCTCGACAAGGAGATCAGCGACCTCACCGTGGACTCGCGTGAGGTGAAAGAGGGCACTCTCTTCGCAGCCATTCGGGGAGAGAAAGCGGACGGCCACGATTTCATCGGGACGGCGCACTCGAAAGGCGCCGCGGCCATCATGGCGGAGCGCGATGTGCCTGACAACTACCGCGACACATGGCTGCGCGTGCCGGACAGCCGCCGCGGCATCGCGGAGGCGGCGGATACCTACTACGGCCGGCCCTCGGACGCACTCCTCGTGTGCGGCATTACCGGAACCAACGGCAAGACGACCACCGCTTTCCTGCTGCATCATCTCATCACCGCGGCGCGCGGCCGCTGCGGGCTCATCGGCACCGTCAACTACGACACCGGTCAGGGACCACGGCCCTCCTCGCACACTACGCCGGACTGGATCGCCGTGCAGCGGCTGCTGTCCGAAATGAAAGTGAACGGCTGCGCAGGGGCCGCGATGGAGGTCAGCAGTCACGCGCTTCAGCAAAGCCGCGTGCATGGCATTCGGTTCGATGCCGCCATTTTCAGCAACCTCACTCAGGACCATCTCGACTATCACGGCACGATGGAGAATTACTTCCGTGCGAAGGCGCTCTTTTTCGAGCACCTCACCCTGCAGGGAGGACCGAAGAAACCGTCGGCAGTCATCAACGTGGACGACACCTGGGGCCGGCGTCTGGTGCGCATGTTCGAGGGCAAACTCAACATCGTGAAATACGGCATGAGCATGGAGGCGGACTTCCGCGCCGGGGACATCCGCACTTCCGTCGCGGGCACGCAGTTTACCCTAACGGCCCGCGGCCGGTCTCTCCTTGTGCGGGTGCCCCTCATCGGACGCTTCAACGTTTTCAATACCCTCTCCGCCATCTCCGCCATGTGGGCGATGGGCTTCAATTTGCGCGAGACGATCAGCAATCTCGCCCGCGCGCCGCAGGTGCCGGGCCGGATGCAAAGCGTCGCGGAGAACAAGCCGTTCCGCGTGTTTGTCGATTACGCGCATACGCCCGATGCCCTGGAAAATGCCCTGCGGACTTTGAAGGACATCGAGCCGCGGCGCCTCATCACCGTCTTCGGCTGCGGGGGCGACCGGGATAAAACCAAACGTCCGAGGATGGGCGCCGTGGCGGAAAAGTACAGCACCTGGTCCATTGTCACGAGCGACAACCCCCGGAGCGAGGTGCCGGAGAAAATCCTGACCGATATCCGCACCGGCATGACCACCGACCGCGTCGAGAGCATCGTGGACCGGCGTGAAGCCATCGCCAAAGCCATCGGCATGGCCGGAGGGGGAGACATCGTGCTCATCGCGGGCAAAGGCCACGAGCAGGGTCAAACCTTCGCGGACCAGACCCTGCCGTTCGATGACGTCAAGGTCGCGCAGGCCGTGCTGCGCGAATGGAAACTCCCCGACCGCGACGCCCGCCGATGAAACCGATTTCCCTGGCCACAGCAGCAGACTGGAGCGGCGGCGTCCTCGTGCAGGGCGCGGCCGATGCCGTCATTGCGGCGGTGAGCACGGACACGCGCGACATGCCGCAGGGGGCGCTGTTTGTGGCGCTGAAGGGAGACCGTTTCGATGCTCACGACTTTCTGCCGCAGGCCGTGGCCGCCGGCGCGCAGGCGCTGATGGTCAGCACGCGCGACGGCTGGCCTGACAAAGTGGGCGTCATCCGCACGGACGACACCCTCGCGAGTCTCCAGCGCCTCGCCCGCAATCACCGCCGCGACTGGGGCGGCATCGTGGTCGGATTGACAGGCAGCAACGGCAAGACCTCCACCAAGGATCTCACGCGCGCCGTGCTCAGCCGGCGCTGGAGGGTGAATGCGACCAAAGGCAATCTCAACAACCACATCGGCCTGCCCCTGACAATTCTGGCGACACAACCGGAGGATCAGATCGCCGTGTGCGAGATGGGCATGAATCATCCCGGCGAAATCGCGCCGCTCGCGGCCATCGCCGCGCCGGACGTGGGCATTATCACCAACGTCGGCACGGCGCACATCGAGTTTATGGGCACGCGCGCGGCCATCGCGGTGGAGAAGGGCATGCTCGCGGAAGCCGTGAACGAGGACGGCTGCGTGGTGCTCAATGCCAATGACGATTACACTCCATCCATCACGCGGCGCTGCGCAGCCCGGGTGCTCACGGCCGGCCTCGAAGCCGGCGACGTGCAGGTGACCGGTTTGCAGGCGGATGCCGCCGGCAGCCGGTTCGTGCTGCATTTGCCGGACGGCAGTTTTTCGCCCGTGCAATTGCCGGTGCCGGGCCGCCACATGGCGGGCAATGCGGCGCTCGCGGCGGCGGCCGGATTTCACCTCGGCATGAGAATCGAGGAAATCGTCAGTGGCCTGGAATCCGCCTCCCTCACCAAAGGCAGGCTCCAGGTGCGCCGGGCAGCCGGCCTCACTTTTCTGGATGACTCCTACAATGCCAATCTCGACTCGATGCGGGCGGCGCTGGAGACGCTGGCGGGGTTTGACTGTGCGGGCCGCCGCATCGCGGTGCTCGGACGCATGGCGGAACTGGGCAGTCATGCCGGGCAGGATCACCGCGCCGTCGGTGCAGCGGTGCAGCAGTCCGGCATGGATGAACTTTGCGTGGTGGGAACTGCCGATGCGCCGCTGATCGGTGAAGGTTTCCTCGCAGCGGGCGGCAATGCCGCTTCGCTCCATCTGTTTTCCGACCCGGCGGCCGCGGCGTCCCATTTGCGCGCCACCGCCACTCCCGCCGACCTCATCCTCGTCAAAGGCAGCCGTTCCGCCGCCATGGAGAGGGTCATCGAACTCATCGCCGCCTGACAAATGCTGTACTGGATCTATCAACAGCTTAAGCACAGCGACCTCTGGATCGCGAAGCTGACGAACGTCTTTCAGTATCAGACGTTCCGGGGCATCGTGGCCTGCCTTGTCGCGTTCGGGCTGAGCCTGCTCCTGGGCGATCGGGTGATCCGCAAACTCATCTCCCTGAAAGTGGGCCAGCCGGTGCGCACGGCAGAGGAGGTTCATAAACTCTTCGAACTCCACGGCGCCAAAGCCGGCACGCCCACCATGGGCGGTGTGCTCATTATCGGCAGTCTGCTGACAGCGGTCTTCCTCTGCTGCCGGTGGGAAAACCCGCTGCTGCTCGTCGTCATCTACGTCACCCTGGGGCTCGGTGCGCTGGGATTTGTGGACGACTACATGAAGGTCGCGAAGAAGAACAGCAAGGGGGTCAGCGCACGCGGCAAGCTGCTCGTGCAGTGGATTATCGGATTCACCGCCGGGTACGCACTCTATTATCTTCCGGGGCATAACATTTACTTCCGGGTACTCCAGGTGCCGTTTTTCAAAGACGTCACCTGGGACATGGGCTGGCTCACGGTGCCGTTTTTCGCCGTGATCATCGTCGGCTGCTCGAATGCGGTGAACTTCACCGACGGACTCGACGGCCTGGCCAGCGGCTGCACCATCAGCACGGGCCTGGCTTACGCGATTTTCTGCTATGTCGCCGGGAACAGCATCGCGGCGGACTATCTCAATATCCGTCATGACGTTGCCGTGGGCGAACTCGCTCCGGTCGCGCTGGGGCTCGTGGGAGCAGCCATCGGATTCCTGTGGTTCAACTGTCATCCGGCGCGGATGTTCATGGGCGACACCGGCAGCATGGCCATCGGCGGCTGCATCGCGTCCCTCGCGATCTCATCCAAGCAGGAAATCGCACTGATCATCGTGGGCGGCGTGTTCGTCGCGGAGGCCATGTCGGTCATCATGCAGGTCGGCTGGTTCAAGATCAGCCGCAAACTCTACGGCGAACCGCGGCGGCTGTTCCGCATGACGCCGATTCACCATCACTTCGAACTCAAGGGCTGGAAGGAAACTCAGGTCATCGCGCGGTTTTGGATCATGAGCCTGATCTGCGCACTGCTGGGCCTGGCCACACTCAAACTCCGCTGAACCGTGATCCCCGCCTCACAAAAATATGCCGGCAGGCACGTGGCCGTTCTCGGCCTCGGGCGCAGCGGCATGTCCGCGGCGCGGCTCGCGCTGCGGCTGGGAGCGTCGGTCACCGTGCTCGACAGCGGGAGCAGTGAGGCCCTCGCGAAGAGCGCGGCTGAACTGGGCGGCGAAGGCATTGCCTGTGTGCTGGGAGATGCCGCGCTGACCTGCGGCGCGCGCTTCGATCTCGCAGTGCTCAGCCCCGGAATCGATCCCTCGTGGCCGATGGCGGTGAATCTCACCTCGCGCGGCGTGAAGGCGATCGGCGAAGTCGAGTTCGCGGTGCAGAACACGGCGCTGCCTTACATTGCGATCACGGGCACCAACGGCAAGACCACCACCACCGAACTGACCGCGGCGCTGCTCAACGGCGGCGGCATGAAGTCGGTCGCCTGCGGTAACATCGGGCACGCTCTCAGCCAGGTGGTGCTGGAGGACCCTCCGGCCGATGTCCTGACGGTGGAGGTCAGTTCGTTCCAGCTGGAACTGATCGAGACTTTCTGCCCGCTCGTCGCGGTGTGGATGAATTTCGCCCCGGACCATCTGGACCGGCATCCGACGCTGCAGGCGTATCGCGCCGCCAAGCTGCGCATCTTCGAAAATCAAAACGAACACGATACCGCCGTGCTCAACGGCGCGGAGGAGTATCCGCCGCTCAAGGCCCGGCGCGTCACGTTCAGCGCGTGGAGGGAAGGGTGTGATTTTAGCTATCGTGAAGGCGCCATCCTCCACCGGGGCGCCCAAGTGGCGGACATGGCGCAGACCAATCTGCGCGGTCTGCACAACGCGGAAAACGTCATGGCGGCGATGGGTGCTGCACACGCCGCGGGCGTACCGTTTGCCGCGATGCAGGAATCCCTGCGCGCCTACCGGCCGCCGCGTCATCGCTGCGAACTCGCCGGCACAGTGGACGGCATCGAGTTCATCAACGACAGCAAGGCCACCAACCTCCACGCGATGGAAAGTGCGCTGCGCGGCATGGCCGCGCCGGTGGTGCTCATTGCCGGCGGCAAGGACAAGCATCTCGACTACGCACCGCTGCGCCCTCTCATCCGGCGGCAGACGACACATGTGTTCACCATCGGGGAGATCGGTCAGGCGCTCGCGGAATGCTGGCGCGACGACTCGCAGTGCCGCGCGTGCACGAGCCTTGAGGAGGCGGTGCAGGCCGCCAGAGACGCCGCCCGGCCGGGGCATACCGTGCTCTTCGCGCCCGGCACATCGTCCTTCGACATGTTCACCGGCTACGAGCACCGCGGCCATGTTTTTACTCAACTCGTCCAACAACTAACGACCAGACCATGAAGAAACCATCGAGGCACAAATTCGCCCGTCTCTACGCGGGACGCAAAACCACATTCTGGGACAAAATCACCGGCCGGAAGCACCACCGCCTGTCCGCCAGCGTCACCGGAGAGAGCGACTGGGAGGTGGAGACGCCGCAGATCCGGATGTCCCGCGCCTTCGCCATCCTGCTGGTGCTGCACGTTATCGCCGTGGGCGGGCTCTTTGCCTATCGCATTTGGGGACGCGAAGAGGATCCGGCCAAAACGGAGGCGCAAACGGTCAGTCCGGCGGTCCCGGAGGATGCCAGCCGCATCATCGAAGCGCCGCCGGCGGTTCCCGTTGCTCCCGCCGTTCCGTCCGCACCGGCGGAAGTGAAGACCTACACCTGGCGCGCCGGCGACAGCATCCAACTCATTGCGGCGCGTTTCGGAGTTTCCACGGCGGCGCTGCGCGAGGCCAATCCTGACAAGGCGCTCGTGCCCGGGACGGAATTGATCCTGCCGCGCGCCGGCCGCGTTTTCGACGGCCCGGTTGTGAACACGCCGATCGCCGGCGCCGCCTCGATTTTCGACCCCAGGGCCATCATTACCTCGCGGGAGCCGGTGGCGCCGCGTGCCATTGCCGTGCCGGAGGATGACGAAGTCCCCGATGTGCTGCCCGCTGCTGCTGAAGAAGCGGCGGTGACCGTGAAGCCCGTGACAGCCCAGCCGGCGGTGACGGAATCTGCGGAACCGGAGACGGATCAGCGGCCGAAGACAGCGGACACCGCCAGGCCCCGTGAAGTGAAACCGAAGCCGGCGGAATCCGCCAAACCGGCCGTGAACGCCGCGCTGCCCTCCCCATCATCGAAACCGGCGTCGACCGTCAAACAGCCGGCGCGCACCGCGGGACAGCGCGTGCATGTGGTGGCCAAAGGAGACACCGTTTACAATTTGGCGAAACGGTACGGCTTTACCGCTGAGGAAATCGCCAAAGCCAACAGCCTCGGGCCGGACTATCGCATCACGCTCGGCCAGCGGCTCAAGGTGCCGGTTAAACGATGATCCACCCGCGGGGGCTTCCAGAGCCGGAGCCGCCGCATTGCTGAAAACTACATGCGCCGCGCCGCCTTCATCCTGCTCGCCTGCGTGACCCTTCTCACGGCGCTGGGATTCGTCATGCTCATGAGCACCGGCGGATTTAGCGCGGAGTCTGCGCTGGACGAATGGGCGGGCTTGAAACGTCAGGCAGTCTGGCTGGGGATCGGAGTGGCGGCGTGCTGGGCGATGATGAAGCTGGACTACCACCGGCTGCAGAAGGCCGCGTGGCCGCTGTTCTGGATTTGCTGCGGACTGCTGGCACTGTGTTTTGTGCACGGAGTGGGCGTGACGCGAAACGGCGCGAGCCGCTGGATCAGCATCGGCGGAGTCCAGGGCCAGCCGTCGGAAGTCGCGCGCATCGGCATCGTCATTGCCCTCGCCGCATGGTGTGCCCGGCACCGTGACCGCCGCGCGACCCTCACATGGGGACTCATCCTCCCTCTGGCCGTGATGGCGATTCCCATCGGACTGATCGCCGCGGAAGTGGACCTCGGGTCGGCGGTGCTCATCTTCATCGTCTGCGCCGCGGTGCTGTATCTTGCGGGGACACGCTGGATTTACATCGCCGCCATGGCTGCGGCCGGCGCCGCGCTGCTGTATCTGGGCATCTTCACGGGTGACAGCCGCACCGCGAAGAACCGTCAGGCCCGGGTCACCGCGTTCATGCACATCGAGGACGCGGCCTTCGCCAAAGCGAATCCCGAAATCGATGAACTCAATCTGCAGCAGCGCGAAGGCATTTACGCCCTGGGAGTGGGCGGAGTCACCGGACGCGGCGTCGGTGACGGACGGCAGAAGCAGCACTATCTGCCGATGTGCCACACGGACTTCATCTTTCCGGTAATCGGGGAGGAACTGGGGGTGATCGCCACGCTCAGCGTGATCCTGCTCATTCTCGGCATCGCCTTCAGCGGACTGCTCATTGCCGTGCATGCGCCGGACCGTTTCGGCAAACTACTGGGCTGCGGCCTGGTGCTGCTCATCGTCGTTCAGGCACTGATCAACATCAGCGTCAGCACCGGCTGCCTGCCCAACAAAGGCATGCCGCTGCCCTTCGTGAGTTACGGCGGCTCCAATCTCTGCTGCGCGCTTCTGAGCATCGGCATCCTGCTGAACATTTACCGCCAGGGACGTCCGGCCATCCTTGCAAGTGATCCCGTGCTGGCTTCTCCTAAGCTCTCGCCGGCGGTGTAAGTCACCCGGCGGCGGGACCTGCCCGCCTCTATGCGACTGCACCTGTTCATCGCTTTCCTCTGCGCGGCCGCGGTGCTGGCCGCGCCGCCGGAGCGGGTGCGTTTTGCCACTTTCAACGCCTCGCTGAACCGTTCCTCCGCGGGGCAGCTGTTTACCGATCTTTCCGCACCCGGTTCGCCCGGAGCGGCGCAAATCAAACGCATCGCCGAAATCATCCAGCGCAATGCGCCTGACGTATTGCTCGTGAATGAATTCGATTACGATCCGCAGACGGATGCCGGAGGACGCACGGTGGTGGAGTTGTTCCACGACAACTTCCTCGCGGTCTCCCAGAACGGCGCTCCCGCGCAGAGCTATCCCTGGCGCTTCACCGCGCCGTCCAACACCGGCGTCCACAGCGGTCTCGACTTCGACAACAGCGGCGGCATCACCACCACTCCCGGCAGCGATGCCTATGGCAACGACTGTTTCGGATTCGGCTGGTTCCCCGGACAGTATGGCACGGTCGTCTATTCAAAGTTTCCCATCGAAGCGTCCGGCGTCCGCACCTTCCGGAATTTTCTTTGGAAAAACATGCCGGCGGCCCTGTTGCCGGATGATTCGGTGACTCTGCAGCCGAAGGACTGGTACAGCGCCGCGGAGTTGAACGTCTTCCGCCTGTCCTCCAAAAGCCACTGGGATGTGCCGTTGGATCTCGGGGGAATTACGGTCCACTTTCTCTGCGCCCATCCGACGCCGCCGGTTTTCGACGGGGCCGAAGACCGGAATGGCAAACGCAACCACGACGAAATCCGGTTCTGGGCCGATTACATCGATCCCCGCCGCGCCACCTACCATCGCGATGACTCCGGAATTCCCGGCGGGCTGCCCGCGGGTGCCCGCTTCGTCATCGCCGGTGACCACAATGCCGACCCGGTGCGCGGCGACAGTGTCAACGGCGCGGCCCGGCAGTTCACGACGCATCCGCTCATCAACAACTCGGTGGTTCCCTCCGCCGTGGCCTTCGGCAACAACACCACCAACACCGCGGATTTCAGCCCCGATGATTTGCGTGTGGACTATGTGCTGCCCTCGGTTTCCGGATTTCACATTTTGGGTGGCGCGGTGTATTGGCCCGTCGCGCCGCATCCGCAGGCGGGCCTTGTCACCAATGCGAATGCCAGCGACCACCGGCTCGTGAGACTCGACGTGCAGCCCCTTCCCATCCTGACGGAAACTGTGCGTGACCTGGACGCGTCACTCCGCGGCAACGAAATCCTCATCGCGTTTGGCGCCGCCCCTGGATACAACTATGCACTGGAGGAAGCCGCCAGCGTCAGTGCCGGACCGTGGACGGAGGTGCCCGGCGTGGAAATCACCGTGGATGCCGCGCTGCAGGCGCGCGCCGCCGTCCCGGTCACCCTCCCCGGCCGACGCAGCTTTCGCGTCGTGGTATCGTTCGCGCCGTGAACCCCACAGGCTGCCCGGCCTTCTTTTCACTCTCCTCTAAATTTCCAGCATGGAGAAAAACAGCCCCGTCGGGTCACAGTAAAACGTCCGCATGTAGAGCCCGAACGTGAACTCGATCTTCTCCTTCGTGTCCGGCAGAATGTTGTGCGTCAGCGCCGCCTTCGTGTAGCTGGTGTAATGCGGATCGAGGTAGCCGGGGAACTGCACCTCCCCGCGCGGGAAGGGTTCCGCCCGCCACGGAGCGCGAAGTTGCACTTCGCTTTCGTCTCCACCTGCCGGGCTTGAAGCCAGGTGGGGCGAGGCTGCCGCCGAGCCGGCCTCACATCTCCCCGGCAGCAGCGCATTCCAGCTTGCCTGATCCCGGAACCCCGAATCCCGCACCGCCACCTCTTCATCGATCCGCTGCCATTCCTCCATCACTTCATGGAAGATCGCGCCCCGCACCGCCAGCGTGCCGCTGTTCGCTCCATCGCGTTTCGCGGCCAGTTCCATCTCCTCATCCGTCAGGAAAGCATTGAAGCTTTTGCCGTTTCCCTGCTTTCCGCGCTCCGGCTGGTAGCGGACATCCCATTCTCCCTCCAGCAAATGATCGATATTCCGCAGCGCGAGGCTGTCGCAATCCACAAAAAGAACCTTGCCATAGTCCGCCGCATTTTCGATCAATGGCGCCACTCTGTACTTCCAGCACCACGAGAACTCCGCCCGGGCCTGCCCATACATATCCGGCGTATCCAGAAACACTTCCTCCAGTCCCTTCCGCTCCACCAGAAACAGCGGGGCCGGGCTGTTGCGGAAGACCAAAATGTCCTCCGTGAAGAACGTCTTCAGCAGCGAGGACGCCCGGGCCGGCGGTGTTTCAGCGCGAGGCAGAGCGGCCGGGCGGCGCGGAGGACAGCTTTGGTTCGCATCTCACGGGCCTGGGTTTCGAACTCGATGCGCACGGTGCCGGCACGGAGGAAGTGTGGAGGGTGGATTTCCCGCTGCTGCTGCGGGCGCTGATTCCGCCGGGGCGGGAGCATTCCTTTGTGGTGGTGAAGATGGACATCGAGGGCGCGGAGTACGGCCTGCTGCGGGCCATGCTGGCGGACGGGAGCATTGGTCTCATGGACGTGCTGCACGTCGAATTTCACCACCGCCTGATGCCGGCGGAGAGCGCCGAAAGTACGGAGGCCCTGCGCGCCACGCTGCGGGCGAGGGTGGAACTGGTGGAGCATTGGTGAGTTGCCTGGTGTCGGCTGAAGCCTGCACACCAACGACTGTGTATGCTGAGAGTCTTCGGGCTGTGGCCTTCACGGTTTGCCGGGCCACCACGCATCCAGTTTCGCGCGCAGAGCGGCCACGGAATCCGCACGTTCGGAGGCGAGATTCGATTTTTCCCCGGGATCCGCCGCGAGGTTGTAGAGTTCCACGGGAGCACTCGGTTCGTTCGGACCGGGCACGATGAGTTTGAGGTCCTTTTGAATGCACCAGCGCCAGCGCAGGTTTTTCGCCGGCACATCGAGGTCCACGGCATTGTGAGTGAAGCAGGCGCCGTAAATGGTGTCGCGCGCAGCGACGGCGGACTCGTCCAGCAAATTGATCCCGCTGAGTCCATCAGGCACCTCCGCGCCGCAGGCGCGCAGCAGGGTCGGAGCGATGTCAATGCTGCTGGCCAGCGCATCCGGCTGCGAAGGTTTCACGCGCGCCGGCCAGCGGATCATGATGGGGGTGCGCAAGCCGCCGTCGTACTGGCTTTGTTTGCTGCGCGGAGCATAGCGCGGGTTGTCAGGGTTTTGAATCCAGCCGTTGTCGGCCAGGTAAACGACGATGGTGTTGTCCGCCAGTCCCTGCCCGTCCAGGTGCGCAAGCAGTTGTCCGCACGTCTCATCGAACCACTCGACCATCGCCCGGTACTTCGCGACATGCAGCGACGGAGACTGGTCGCGATATTTGGCCAGAATCCGCTCCGGCGGCGTGTGCGGATCGTGGGGCAGGAGCGGCGCGTACCAGACGAGAAACGGTTTCGATTCCGACTTCGCTTTGCCGATGAAGTCATAAATCGGCTGCATGGTCTTGCGTCCGATGTCGAGCCCGGCATCGCCGTGCCGGTCGCCTTTGGTCATGCCTTCGGTGAAGCCGCCGCGTTTGAAATTGCCCTGCCACCACTTGCCGGTCTGGAGGCTGACATAGCCGCGCGCCGCGAGCAGGCGGGGCAGGGAAGGGGCGGCGTCCATGTGCTGATTCATGCGTTCGCGCCCGGCGAGAAAGGCCGGGTTTTTCAATTTCGGGACCCCGGGATTTCCATTCTGCTCCAGCGGCGGATCATTGGAGGTGATGCGGTGCTCATGCGGGTAGCGTCCGGTGAGGATCGTGGCGAGACTGGGACAACAAAGACTGCTCGTGACGTAGCCGCGGCGGAATGTCAGGCTTTGGGCGGCGAGTTTGTCGAGATGCGGCGTCTTGATCTGTGCATGACCCATGAAGCCGTAGTCGGTCCATGCGTGATCATCCGAGATGATCATGACGATGTTGGGAGGCGGAGCGGCGCGCAGGGCGAGCGCGGTTAGGAGTAAAAGGATAATCCGGGCCATGGAAGAGCGTGAATGCAGTGCGCTGTGGCGTCCGCAAGATGCCTGCAAAACGGGAAGCCGTAACCCGGCTACGGACCAGCATCGAGCCGCAAAGCGCGGCGCACCCATGCACGTTTCAATTCCAGTTCCGCCCATTCGGCCTCGAATTCACTGCCGGCGACGAGTCCGCCCCCGGCGGGCAGCAGCAGCCGGTCCCCCTGCCAGAAGACCGCGCGGATGGCGACGACAAACAGGGCGCCGCCCGGCCACACGACGCCAAACGGTGCGCCAAAGGCGGCGGGCGTGCCGGTGCGTTCGCGACAGCGGGCCAGCAGTTCCATGGTCTTCTCCGTGCGCGGCATGATGCCCAGCGCCGGCGTCGGGTGGAGCAGGCGGATGATGTCGTTGAGCATGGTCCCCGACGGTTCGCAGGCGAGGGTGACTTCCAGCGGAGTGCGGAGATGGCGGATGTTGCCCTGACGCACCACTTCCCGGCGGCCGGTCTGCACATCGCCGAGGCTCGCAAGACGCCGCTGCAGTTCATCGACGACCACGGCGTGTTCGCGCGCCAGTTTGGGGCGCTCCACGAGTTCCGCGGCGTGCGCGTCGTCGGTGGTGCCGGCGAGGGCCATGGTAGTTAGGCGACGGCCTTCGATTTGAAACAAAACTTCAGGTGTGAAGCCGCCGAACCCCGCGTCACCCCCGATCCATGAGAATGCCAGACCGCTCGACTCCTCACCGGGCGAGCTGAGCATGAACCGCAGCCACGCCGCGAGGTCCCCGCTTTGCAGTTGTCCTGACGCGGACGCGGCGGGAACCGCTTTAAGAATGTCACGCCGCCGCACCGACCCCATGATTTCATCGAAGACCGTGCGGAAATCCTCCCGTGACGGCTCCCGCCATGCGATCCGCGGCGGATTGGCAGGCGCGGCCACCGGCTTCACCGGTGCTGTCTTCACCGGGATGCGCCACGGCAGCGGATCGCTCAGGTCGAAATCGTTGACATAGAAACTAACCGCATCCCGGGCAGGCACCGCAGTCTGATCCGCAAACGCCGCGGCATGGAAATCGCCGCCGCCGCCTTTGAGCCATGCCTCAGCCGCCGCAGGTCGCGGTTCGGGAGCGGGGGCGGGTGATCTGTCAGGCATTCCTGTGAATTGCGGCGACGATGGCCGTGCCGACATGGGCGACAAGAGAAAAGCCTCCGTGGCGGGATCCGGGCCGCGGCAGGCGGGACGCACTCTCTGCAGTCAGAAATGGACTCTCGACGCGTGGGTTCAATTCGAGGACAATGAAAGTCCCCTTATGTGCATCCCGCGCCTCCTTTTCGCGCTGGGCCTCGCGGCTTTGTCCGTGCAGGCGCAGTCTGTCGTTATCAATGAACTGTCCGCCACGCAGTCGGACCGTGTTCTCCAATTCCCCGCCGGTTCCGCGCCGCGCCTCGGGCCGCTCGGGCCGCGGTGGTGCGACCCGGGACCGCTGCCAGCGGGGTTCGCGGCGACGGGGAGCGGACCGTTTGGTTTTGGCGTCGGAGGGGAAGGGACGAATCTTTCGTCGCGGATGCCGGGCAGTTACGTTGGGCTGTATTTGCGGAAGGAAATCACGCTGACGGCGGTGCAGGCGGCGAGTCCGGAGCCGCTGGAATTGCTGGCCAACTACGCGGACGGCCTGCTCATCTACGTGAACGGCGTGGAAGTGGCGCGGCGCAATCTTGGCGCGGCCGGCAGCTTCGTTTATCACGACCAGACGGCCTACAATCTGCACGAGGCGGGCACGACGGAAACCATCGCGCTGGGCGCGGCGAATGCGCGGCTCGTGGAGGGCGTGAACGTCATCGCCATTCAATGTCAAAACAACGCAAAGGCAGAGGGCGTGTTCGATCCGCCGGCGACGGCCACGGGCGGCGGGCGGTTTCGCTGCGAGACGACGCTGCGCATCGGCGGCGCGGCGCCGGAGGTGCTCATCGCTCCGAATGCGTCGTGGAATTACATGGTCGGCGTGCATGAGGCCAGCGGCGGGCTGCTCGATCCCACCGACTTCTCCGCGCCGCTCATTCCCGGGCCGGACTGGACGCAGCTCACCTACGCACCCGCTGCGGCATGGACGGAAGCGCCGGGTGCTCTCGGTTATGACAACAACACCGCGACGGGCGACTACTACCGCGCTTCCAATGTCGCCGCCAGTCAGTGCAGCACCAACCTGGGCACGATGTACAATTCGCGCATGTCGGTTTATATGCGGCGCACGTTCGATGTCACGCAGGCCCAGCTGGACGGCATCACGACGCTGAATCTCACCGTGGACTGGGATGACGGCTATGCACTTTTCCTCAACGGCTATGAGATCTCCCGGGCGAACCTGACGGGAAATCCGGGCACGCTGATCCCGTGGGACACGGCGGCGTCCAATCATGGCGCGAGCACCGACGGCGGCCGCTTTGGCAATCCCCTCCCTGGCGTGGTGGCGACCATTGCCATTGATAAGAGCCGCCTGCGCGCCGGCACCAACATCATCGCTGCGCAATTGCACAACAACGGCGTGGCCAGCAGCGACCTCATGCTCGATGTGCAATTCTCCGCCGCCGGTGCGACGCCGCTGATTTTCGCGGGCAAAGGTTCGCTCTGGCGCTACTTCATTCCCGACGCCGAGTTTGCCACCATGCCGCCGCCGGCCACTGCGTTCGGCCCGCAGTTCTTCGATTGGATCGAACTGAAGAATACGACCGCTGCGCCGGTGGACCTCGGCGGCTGGGCGCTCACGGACGACAACTCCGTGCCGATGAAGTGGACGTTTCCCGCCGGCACCACCATTCCCGCAAACGGCTATATCACCGTGGCCTGCAGCGGGCGCGACTTGAAGCCGTCGAGCGGAATGATGCACACGAACTTCGAGCTGGACCAGGACGGCGAGGCCGTGCGCCTGCGCGATGCGTCGGGCACGCTGGTGCATGAAGTGACGCAGGTGCCGGACCAGAATCTCTTCCATACCTGGGGACTCGATGCCGCGAGCGGACAGTGGCGGTTCTTTGACACCGCCACGCCCGGCGCGGCGAATGCCGGCAGCGTCTTCACGGCCAAAGCGGATCGCCCCGCGGCGGACAAAGAGACCGGCTTCTACACCACGCCGCTGCTCGTCGCGCTCAACACCACGACGCCCGGCGCGCAGATTCGCTACACGCTCGATGGCTCGGACCCCACGCCGTCGAGCCCGCTCTACACCGCGCCGCTGGATGCGAATCCTCCGCCCGCCAGCACCGGCCCGGGCGCGGGATGGCTATTACGCGAGACATGGAACAGTCCGGTGAATGTCTTCGTGCCGCCGGCGAGTCTGCCCGTGGGCACCACCCCGGCCAGTGTCGGCTCGCTCAATCTGTTCGAGTCGCCCTCGCACGTCGCCGACTGGTACGGCCAGCGCGTGCGCGGATACGTGCAGGTGACGCAGAGCGGCGCCTACACTTTCTACATCGCCACGGATGACGACGGCGAACTCTGGCTCAGTCCGAACGACCAGGCCACATCGCGTCAGCGCATCGCCTACATCCAGAGCAATTGGGCCAACGTGCGCGAGTGGACCAAGCTTGCCTCGCAGCAGAGCACGCCGCAAAACCTCGTGGCCGGTCAGCGTTATTATATTGAGGCGCGCCAGGCCGAGGGCGGCGGCGGCGACAATCTCGCCGTTGGCTGGACGGGGCCGGGCTTTCCTTCGATCACCGTCATTCCCGGCAATCATCTCTCACCTCCGGATGGCACGAACTACGTTTTCACCCAGCCCGCGGGCACCTGCCTGCGCGCGCGCACCTTCGCGCCGGGCATGGTGCCGTCGGAAATTCTCACGCGAAACTACGCGCTCAACTACAGCGCCGGCGTGCGCAGCATTCCCGTCATCTTCCTCAGCGGCCAGGCGGAGCGCACCTTCTACAAACCGAACGGCATCTTTTCCATCGTCGGCGGCTCGTGGCCGAGCGGTGACTGGATTCCAACCTCCACCGCGACGGACTACAACTTCTGCCTGCAAAGCGGCGAAACGATGGAACGGCCCGCGCAGTTCGAGATGATCGGCACGGACAACACCGTGAAGCTGCGCACCACGCTGGGCGTGCGCTTCGCCGGCAGTCCGTGGAGCCGGCCCAAGTATTTGCTCAGTGACGCGGAGAACATGAACTGGAACGCCGGCTGGACGACGAAGCCGCAGTTTAACATCTTCTTCCGCGGCGACCTCGGCCTGTCGCGCTTGCGCGAGGATGGCTTCATCCCGGACTCGCACCTCAACGAGTGGGAAACGCTGCGCCTGCGCGCGGGCAAAAACGATGCCTACAATCCCTTCATCATCGACGAGTGGATGCGCCGCACCTATCGTTTCATGGGGAATAATCCCTCGCCCGTCGGATTTTTCGCCACCGTGTTTTTGAACGGCAGTCTGAAGAGCTACTTCAATCCCACAGAGCGCCCGCGTGACACGTTCTTCCAGGAGTTCTACGACACGCCGAACGAGTGGGACGTGAACGTCATCGGCGAATGGGAGAGCGGCGACGGCACGGCGTTCAACAACATGCTCAGTTTCTTCCGCAGCAATGACTTCTCGGTGCTCGCCAACTACCAGACGGGAACGACGCACTGGGATCCGGTAAACGCCGCGGACTATTACATCACCAACGCCTGGGGAGCCACGCAGGACTGGCCGGGCAACAACTACGCCTTCTGCCGCGAGCGTGCGCCCGGCAGGCTCTGGCGCTTCAGCATGTGGGACGCCGAGGGTGCGATGGGCATGTTCGGTCAGGCGAACACGCACAACACCTTCACTACCGACCTGCTCAACACCTCGCCCGCGAGCGAGACCTTTATTCTGAAGCTGTGCATCCAGCGCTTCATCCAGAGTCCCGAATGGCGGCTGCTTTTCGCCGACCGCGTTCAGAAGCACTTCTTCAACGGCGGCGTGATGACGCAGGCGAACGGCCAGGCCCGCTGGAACAGTTTGCGCGACGAGGTGCGCGACGCGATTCAGGCCATCCAGGGCAGCGCGTTTTACGAAGGCCACTGGAACAACTGGCTGAGCCGCACGCCGACGTTCCTCACGCAATGCCGCGCGCAGGGACTGTGGCCGGTGACAACTGCGCCTGGCATGACGCCGTTTGGCGGTACGGTGAATGCCGGCGGCACCGTGACACTTTCCAATCCGAATGGCGCCGGGACTCTTTACGTCACCACCGATGGCAGCGACCCGCGCGCCGTGGGCGGAGCCGTCGGAGGCACCGCCGGCATTTACACCGGGCCGCTTTCCGTGCCGCAGCCCGTCACCATCAAAGCCCGCGTGCTCAACGGCGCGGAATGGAGTCCCCTCACCGAAGCCGGCTTCGCCCCGCCGCCGCCGCGCGTGCTGATCACTGAGATCAACTACAACCCGCCCGGCCCGGACGACCTCACCGAATTCGTCGAACTTATGAACACCGGCGGCGGCAGTGTCTCTTTGAATGGTGCCCACTTCACCAGCGGCATCGTCTTCACGTTCCCGAACATCACGCTTGGGCCCGGCCAGCGCGTTGTCGTTGTAAAGGACGCCGCCGCCTTCGCCGCCGCGTATCCCGGCATCACGCCCGCCGGCGTCTTCACCGGCGGACTCAACAACACCACCGACACCCTGACACTCGTGGACATCGCCGGCAATCTCATTACCAGCGTCACCTACGCCGACGATGTGCCGTGGACTCCGCTCGCCGATGGCGACGGCGCCAGCCTCGTGCTCATGCGCGCGGATACGGTCACGAATGTCAACGACCCCGCCAACTGGCGCGCCAGCACCACGCCCGGCGGCAATCCGGGCGACACCGATGTTATTGCCTTTCCGCCCGCCGGCGACATCAACGCCGACACCGACAACGACGGCTGGCCCGCTCTTATCGAGCACGCCCTGGCCACCGCCGACACGGACGCGCAATCCTTCCCCGCGCTTACCGCCGCCAGCGATGCCGACGGCGTCATCACCGTCAGCGTCGAGCGCCACCCAGGTGCGGAGGACGTCGCGCTGGAAGCCGTCACCAGTAACGACATGACCACCTGGACGGCCGCCACGTTTGTCAGCGACGTGCCCGCCCTGAACGGCAAGTCCACCGTCACCTGGCAGGCCGGCGGCAGCGCCAGCCGCCGCATCTTCGTGAAAGTCCGCGCCAGCCGGGCGCCGTGACAAACTGCTATTCCCCACCGGCTTCAAAATCGATCCGGATATCCTCTACATTTCCTGTGAATCATCCGGCCGTGTCAGTGACTTT
This sequence comes from uncultured Akkermansia sp., assembly GCA_964523105.1. GTDB lineage: Bacteria > Verrucomicrobiota > Verrucomicrobiia > Verrucomicrobiales > V1-33 > V1-33. Next base: position 178,225 of record CAZFZN010000001.1, on the reverse strand, counting down.
CGCACTGAGCAGCATTGAGTCCTATGGAGCAACGCGCCTGAACAGCCGGCCGGCCGGCAGCTGGAGATCAAGGCAATGCAAGCGTCAGGATATGACTCTTGATTTTACGGGCGCAGCACCTCCGCGTCACCCGGGCGGCGGAAAGCCAGAAAGTGACGGGTGTTCAAGCTGTAGAGTTTGGCAGCGCTGTGCAAGGCAGCGGCTCTCAGGTGCATGAAATCATGGACGGCACCGCCGCGGACTCCGCGAGGGGCACATTCCTCAAGAGCCTGCAACACAGCGGATGCTTCAAGGTACACGACGATGAGACAATCGCGCGCGCAGCCTGCGATGGCGGCAGCCGCCACATCGCTGTGGAACTCTGGTAAAGGTGCGCCCGCTCGTCAGCGTGCTGAAAGTCTCGGAGAGCGCGTGAGCCAGGACACCATGTCCGCCGAGTGTCACCAGCGCGTGGCATTCCTCGTGATGAGCTTCGCTCTCCACCAGGGCCGCCACCAGAACGGATGCATCCAGAAAGGTCGTCACGGCTGGCCGTTGCTCCCGGAAAGACTGTCTTCGCGCGCTTCCCGGTCGGCCTGAATGGCGGCGATGGCATCCACGGGGCCTTTGATACCGGTAATGACCATGAGTCCGCCTTTCCTGATCAGGCGGACAGGCTCTTCACCTTCGGGCGTGAGTTGGATCTTTCCCTCGTTGAGGTCGGCTTTGAATTTAGCGCCGCCTTTGAGCGAAAGCTGGTCGCGGAAGACTGCCGGCAACGTCAGCCGGCCTTCGGCGTCCATGGTGATGGTGGTGCTCATGGGACGGATGCTGCCACAAGTGCGAAAGGGCGGCAAGGACGCAGTCTTGCGGAGCAATCACTGCACAGCAGGTTGCTCCCGCACCGCTCTCATCACCAGCCAGCCGAAGATCAGGCCGGTCACGACATCGAGCACATGATGCTGATAGGTGAGGACGGTTCCGGCGGATCCGAGGACGATCACGCCCAGCGTTGCCGCCCGGGCCGCCGGGTGCGGGAAGCGCCCCAGGTAGAGCGGGGCAAAGACGATGGCTTCGGCGATGTGCAGCGACGGCGCCTGATTGTAGGGCTTGTCGGCGAAGTGGAGCAACTGATAGAGCGGTCCCGTCCAGTCGTCCGGGATGGTGCGCGGGAATGCGCAGCGCAGCGGCCAGAGGAGGAAGATGAGATTGCCGATGGTGAAAACCCAGAAGACGCGGCGCAGCAGGGTGCGCAGCTGCCGGTGGCTCGTGGCGCAGAGCGCACAGAGGGCGATCATCACGTCCACGGCCAGATAGGGCAGCACCAGCCAGCCGACGAAGGGAAGGTTCATCTCGCCGGGCAGGGCGATGCATTGCGTCACGCCGCGGGCGTGGGCCAGTTCGTTGGTCGCGCTGTAGGTCAGCGCGGCGAACAGGGTGATGGCCACCGCACAGCGCAGGCGCGTGCGGAAGGACGGCAGCGTCTCAGCAGGGGTCGCAGGACACAGGGCATCAAGGACGGATAATCGTCCGGTGCCGGCGGTGTCCGTCCGCGGCTTTACTTCGCCTTCAGATCGTTGTACATCGCCCATGCGTCTTCGACGCTGGCTTTTTCATGGACGATGCTGCGCACGGCACGGATCATGGCCACGGGAGCATCGCTCTGAAAGATATTGCGGCCCATGTCCACGCCGTTGGCGCCTTCGTTGATGGCGTTCCATGCCATTTGCATCGCGTCCTTCTCCGGCAGTTTCTTGCCGCCGGCGATGACGATGGGCACGGGGCAGCAGGAAGTGACGGTGTCGAACTCGGTGTCCGTGTAATAGCACTTCACCATGTGCGCGCCGAGTTCCGCCATGATGCGGGTGGCGAGGCGGAAATACTGCGGCGTGCGCGCCATAGCGCGGCCGACGGCGGTGACGCCCATCACGGCGATGCCGTAGCGGTTGGCAGCGTCCACGAGATCGGTGAGGTTTTTGAGCGACTGGCGTTCGTGCTGTCCTCCGATGAACACCTGCACGGCGAGCACGCAGGCATTCAAACGCAGCGCCTCTTCGATGGTCAGGGCGGTGCTCTCATTGGAGAGCGGTTCGTAGCCGGGGCGCGAAAGCTTGAACTTCTTCCCTTCGATTTCGCCTTCGTATTCATCGAACGGGCTGACCATGCTGGTGCCGCCGCTGGCGCGCAGGGCGATGGCTTTTTGACTTGTCGCCGGAATGACGGCGCGCTGGATGCCGCGGGTGAGCATGAGGCAGTCGCAATACGGCTCCAGCGGCAGGATCGTCTGATCCACGCGCTCGAGGCCGGTCGTCGGTCCCTGGAAATAACCGTGGTCGAACGCGAGCATGAGCGTGTTGCCGCTCTGCGGGTTGAAGATGCGGCTGAGGCGGTTCTTCAGACCCCAGTCGTACTGGTGCGAGCCTTTGAGGAAGAATCCGGGCGCCTCCTGAGGGGTGGAGGTGAAAAATTCCTTGTTCTTCTTTTGTCCGTCGAGGTCAGCCATGTGTGTGCGTGGGGTTTAGGTTGGAAAGGGGCGGGCGAGTTACGTGACGGAAACCCGGACGCAAGGAAAAAGGGCAGGGCACGCCGCGCGGCCATCCGCCGGACCGCCCGGCTCAGGGCAGTTCTTTGATGAACAGATTCCGCCACTGGAGCAGGGCAGGGGGGCTGTTCCATTCGCCCTGCGCGTTCTTGCCGCCGTGGTGCTGCAGGCCGATGGGACCAGTTGCCGGCAGGTCCGGAATTTTGGCTCCGGGAATGACGGTCTGGCCGTTGAGCATCACGCTCACCGTGCCGTTCTGGTGCGTGATTTCATAGCGGTTCCACTGGCCGACCGGCTTGTCCGCTTTCATCTGCGGCGTGACGGCGGCGCGCAGTTCGGGCGGGGTGTTTTTGTCCGTGCGGATGCCGTACATTTCGCCGCTGCCAACGGGCCAGCACCAGATGTTGACTTGATAGCGCTGATTGCCGCCGAGAATGATCCCGCTGTCGCTGTCGGGCAGCGGGATGGAAAGCGGCTGGCCGTCCGGGCCTTTTTCCTCGGTGCCGTCCGGCAGGATTTTGCGCGCGCGGGGATTCGTGTAAGGCGTCTCCTTGATGCGCCAGTCGCAGATGAGCGTGTAATTGGAATAAGCACGCTGCGTCCAGAGATGCTTGTCGCCTTTGGCCTCGCTCTGTGCATCGTAGTCAATGTTCTCGCCTGCGACTTTCCAGTGCCCGTTGTCACCGTCCGGCACTTTCCAGCCGTCGAGATCGATGCCGGTGAAGATGGGCACGAAGCCGGTGGCGTCGCGCGCGATTTCCTCCGGCTTCGGATTCGTGGACGGCAATTCCCTGAAGCGCACGTTGCGGAAATGCACCTCCGCGCCCTCGCTTTCCAGCATGAGATAACCTTTTCGCGGGGAGGCGGCTTTGGCGATCGTCACTTCCTTGCCGTTCACGCTGAGGCTCAGGTCGCCGTTATTGCCGACCAGCCGGTAGTGATTCCAGTCCGGGGAGGACTTGCTGCGTTCCTCCATCGGAAAGCTGCGCTGGCCGTTCGGCGAAATGCGCCCTGCCACCGTGAGTTTCGCGCCCTGCACGGCAAAGATGTCGCCGTGCGTGCTGAACCATTCGTTCTTCCCCTTCGCGTTATAACCGTTGTCGAGCACCTGCACCTCGATGCCGCGCGGAAACGAACTTCCCGGCGCAGGAATGCCGTCGCCCCACACGAAGACGCCGCTGTTGCCGCCGCTCGTCATGTGGCGCCACTCCAGTTCGAGAATGAAGTTCTCCACCATTTTCTCCGTGCGCAGCATGCCCACCGGTTTGCCCGTGCAGACGATGGTGCCGTCTTTGGCCACGGTGAAGGTGCCGGGCGCGACATTCATGGGCACCCAGCCGGAAAGATCCCGGCCGTTGAACATCGGTGTCAGGGTTTCATCGGCCGCGTGAAGTTTGGCGGCCGCGGTGACTAAGAGAAGGATGAGAGGCTTGATCATGGTCTTGTGTGGAGTGCGGATCCGGCGGTAATCGCGTCACTGCCGGCCCGCCATGACAGATTGTCATCCGCAGTCCCGGTGCCCCCGGCACTGAGCCCGCCCGCATTGCGGATGCCCGCATCCCGCACCGCCCGCAGCACAGGTGCGGCCCGATCCCACCGGGCGATGCGTTCTTTGATGGCAGCGCGTTAGGCTTCGGTCATGCGGGAGGGCAGGCATGGCGGCTGATTTTCAGGGAACGGGGACGCCCCCGGCTGCACGCTGTCCCCGGGTCCCGGGACCCGGGTCCGCGCGGACTCGAAGCAACAAAATCGTGATGCATCAGGTGGATAACAGCCGGTCGTATCGGCGTGCGGCACTTTCCACTCGCGTGTTCGAACGAATCTTGCCGCAGGCCGGTGCCACCACGCGGCTGTCATTCCCGCAGGACAGGATGGTGCACGGCACAGAGCTGTCGCCGGCTGCGACGGCGCATGCGTTTACACCTTTTTTACTCCCTGACTCCACCTGTTTATTGGTGCGGTGGAGGAGCTTGAGGTCTGGTGGGACATTACTGGAACACTCCGGTTCTCCACTCCCATGTCACACCAGGCTCCCTCTCTCTTCGATGCGTCCATCGTCAGGCCGGCCATCGGCGAGTCGTTCCGAAAGCTCGATCCGCGGCTGATGATGAAGAACCCGGTCATGTTCGTGACGCTGGTCGGCGCGGTGCTCACCACCGTGGCCATCTTCACGGCGACGGAACACCGCGGGTTCATCATCCAGCTCGCGATTTGGCTGTGGTTCACGGTGCTGTTTGCGAACTTTGCAGAAGCCGTCGCGGAAGGCCGGGGCAAGGCTCAGGCGGACAGTCTTCGCCGGGCGCGCAAGGACACGATGGCCCGGCGTCTGCGCGATGGGCGTGAAGAACGCGTCGCTGCGCCGGAGCTTCAGAAGGGCGACGTCGTCGTCTGCGAGACCGGCGATGTGATTCCCGCGGACGGCGAAGTCATCGAAGGCATCGCCAGCGTGGACGAGGCCGCCATCACCGGGGAGTCTGCGCCCGTGATTCGTGAAAGCGGCGGCGACCGCAGTGCGGTCACCGGCGGCACGAAGGTCATCAGCGACCGCATCGTCATCCGGATCACGTCGGAAAAGGGGAACACGTTTCTCGACCGCATGATCAGCATGGTTGAGGGCGCGAAACGTCAGAAGACGCCGAATGAAATCGCACTCACCATTTTACTCGCCGCGCTGACACTCATCTTTCTGCTCGTGGTGGTGACCTTGAAGCCGTTTGGCATTTATGCCGGCACCGTTTTCAGTCTGCCGGTGCTCATTGCGCTGCTGGTGTGCCTCATTCCCACGACCATCGGCGGCCTGCTCAGCGCCATCGGCATAAGCGGCATCGACCGCCTCATTCGCCGCAATGTCATGGCCACCTCCGGACGCGCCGTGGAGGCCGCGGGCGACATCGATGTGCTGCTGCTCGACAAGACGGGCACGATCACGATCGGAAATCGCATGGCCTCCGATTTCCGTCCTGCGCCCGGCGTGACCGAGCATGATCTCGCGGATGCGGCGCAACTGGCCTCGCTCGCCGACGAAACGCCGGAAGGCCGCAGCATCGTGGTGCTCGCCAAGGAGAAGTTCAATATCCGCGGCCGCGAACTGGCGGCACCGCACGCGGCGTTCGTGGCCTTCACCGCGCAGACGCGCATGAGCGGCGTGGACATGGAGGGTCGCAGCATTCGCAAGGGCGCGGCGGATTCCATGAAGGCTTACATCGAGTCGAAAGGCGGCACTTTTCCGGCTGAAGTTGCCAAAACTGTCGAGGCCGCGTCGCGCGCCGGACGCACGCCGCTCGTCGTGGCCGAAGGCAACCGCGTGCTCGGCGTGGTGGAACTCAAGGACGTGGTCAAAGGCGGCATCAAGGAGCGCTTCGCCCAGCTTCGCAAAATGGGCATCAAGACGGTGATGATCACCGGCGACAATCCGATGACCGCCGCCGCCATCGCCGCGGAGGCCGGCGTGGATGACTTCATGGCCCAGGCCACACCCGAGGATAAACTGAAACGCATCCGCGCGGAGCAGGCTGCCGGCCATCTCGTGGCCATGACCGGTGACGGCACGAATGACGCGCCTGCTTTGGCGCAGGCGGATGTCGGCGTCGCCATGAACACCGGCACCCAGGCCGCACGCGAAGCCGGCAACATGGTGGACCTCGACAGCAATCCCACCAAGCTCATCGAGATCGTGGAGATCGGAAAACAACTGCTCATGACGCGCGGCTCGCTGACCACGTTCAGCATCGCCAACGACGTCGCGAAGTATTTCGCCATCATCCCGGCCATGCTCATGGTGTCGTTCCCGGCCATCAATGCGCTCAACATCATGTGCCTCTCGTCGCCGCAGAGCGCCATCCTCAGCGCGATCATTTTCAACGCGCTGATCATCGTCGCGCTGATCCCGCTGGCGCTGAAAGGCGTGCCCTATCGCGCCGTCGGTGCCGTCGCCGTGCTGCGGCGCAATCTGCTTATTTACGGCCTCGGCGGCCTCGTCGTTCCCTTCATCGGCATCAAGCTCATCGATGTCATCGTCTCCCTCCTCCACCTTGTCTAAAGCCATGAAAGCACTCTTCCAGGACATCCGTCAGGCCATCGTCTCCATCGTCGTCTTTGCGGTCATTCTCTGCGGCGCCTATCCGTTCGTCGTCTGGGGCATTGGCCAGTTCGCCTTCAAAGACAAAGCGAACGGCAGCCTCATCACGGACGCCAACGGCACCGTGCGCGGCTCCGCGCTGCTCGCGCAGGGGTTCACCGGAGCGCAGTATTTCCATCCGCGCCCGTCCGCCGCCGGCGCCGGCTACGATGCCACCAGTTCCGGCGGCAGCAATCTCGGCCCCACGTCGCAGAAGCTTTTCGATCAGGTGAAAGAGCGTGTGGCCGCCTACCGGGCCTCGAACGGACTGAGTGAAGCCGAGGAAGTCCCCGCCGATGCGGTCACCGCCTCCGGGTCCGGACTTGACCCTCACATCAGCATGAAGAATGCCGGGTTGCAGGCCCCGCGCGTCGCGAAAGCGCGCAACCTCAGCATAGAAAAGGTGCAGGAACTCATCACCGCGAACACCGACGAGCCCGGCCTCGGCATTCTCGGCGAAGCCGGAGTGAACGTGTTGCTGCTCAATCGCGCGCTGGATGCGTTGAATTGACTTAGATGAACGGCCACAAAGACGCAAAGGACACAAACTTCGCCGGTGTAATCTTATCCTCCTGATCCTTGTGCCCTCTGTGTTCCTTGTGGCTAACCCACTCCCACTACGATGAATCCCGACGACGACCGCCCTGATCCCGACGCCCTGCTTGCGCAGGTGCGGCTGGAGGACGCGGCTGCGAAATCGGGCCGGCTCTTCATCTTCCTCGGCATGTGCCCGGGCGTGGGCAAGACCTACGCGATGCTGCAAACGGCGCGGCAGCGGCAGGCGGAAGGCGTGCGCGTGCTGGTGGGAATCGCGGAGACGCACGGACGTTCTGAAACCGCGTCGCTGCTGGAGGGCATGGATGTTCTCCCGCGGCGGAAGCTGGAGCACCGCGGGCACACGCTGGAGGAGTTCGACATCGATACCGTGCTGCGGCTGCGCCCGGAACTCGTGCTGGTGGATGAGCTCGCGCATACCAACGCTCCCGGCTCGCGCCATGCGAAGCGCTGGCAGGACGTGCTGGAACTGATCGATGCCGGCATCGATGTCTATACAACGCTCAACGTGCAGCACATCGAAAGTCAGGTGGACATCGTGCGGCAGATCAGCGGCGTCAGCGTCATGGAAACGGTGCCCGACTCCATCCTCGACCGCGCGCACGAGATTCAGCTCATTGACCTCAGCGTGGAGAAGCTCCTGGAGCGCATGGGCGAGGGCAAAGTCTATCTCGGCGAGCGCGCGGAACAGGCCGTGAGCGGATTTTTCAAAGAGGGAAACCTCACGGCGCTGCGCGAGATGGCGCTGCGCTTCACCGCCGAACAGGTGGATCGCGATTTGGAAGACATCCGCCGGGCGAAGCGTGTCAGCAGTCCGTGGAAAACGAACGCGCGGCTCATGGTCGGCGTCGGTCCGAGTCCGTATGCGGAGAGCCTGATCCGCTGGACGCGCCGCGCGGCCACCCGGCTCAACTGCCCGTGGCTCGTCGTGTGGGTGGAAGGCCCGCGCGAACTTACGCCGGAGCAGCAGGAGCGGCTCACGCAGGCGCTGGGACTGGCGCGCAAACTCGGCGGCGAAGTCGTGTCCGTCACCGGTGAGAGCGTCACCGAAGCCCTGCTGCGCGTCGCGCGGGAACGGAACGTGACGCAGATCGTCGTCGGCAAGCCTGACAAACCGTCCGTGTGGCGCAAGTCGCTCGCCGATCAGCTCATCCTCGGCAGCGGCGACATCGATGTGTGCGTCGTGCGGCCGCTGGCCTCCGCCTCCGCCAAAGCCGCGGCTCCGGCGAGGGAGCCGGTCTCCGTCAGCACCATCGGCGAATACAGCAGCGTGCTCATGGCCGTGTTCATCATCGCCAGCGTCTGCCGCGGATTTGTCAGCTACACCGGTTACATGTTCGTGGCGCTGGTGTTTCTGCTCGCCGTGGTGATCACCGCGCTGCGCTTTCGCCGCGGGCCGGTCCTGCTCATGGCGGCCCTCAGCGCGCTGTCCTGGAACTTCTTCTTCATCCCGCCGCAGTTCACCTTTCACATCAACCGGGCGGAGGATGTAATCATGTTCGGCATGTTCTTCATCGTCGCCATCAGCATGGGCAGCCTGACAAACCGGCTGCGGATGCGCGAAGCCGCCGAGCGCCGCCGCGTGCGCCAGACCAGCGCCCTGCTGCGCGTGACGCAAAGCGCCGCGCTCGCCGCGGAGCCGGAGAAGGGACTCGCCGAAGCCCTGCGCACCATCAATGAACTGCTCCATGCCCAGTCCGCGCTCGTGGTGCGTCAGAGCGACCGCTCGCTGCCCAAATCGCCGCACAAGGCGAGCACCTTTCAGCCAAGTCCCAAAGAATGGGGCGTCGTGGCGTGGGCCTACGAACACAAACAGTGCGCGGGACGCGACACCGACACGCTGCCCGAGTCCGCGGCCACATGGTTTCCGCTGCAAACCGCCACCGCCACCATGGGTGTGCTCGGCGTGAGACTGGAACAGGACCAGAAGCTCGACTTCGCCACGCGGCAGATGATCGAAGCCTTCGCGCTCCAACTCGCACTCGTGCTGGAGAAGGAGCACTTCATTCAGGCCGTGAGCCGCGCCGAACTGCTGGCCCATTCGGAAAAGCTGCACCGCACGCTGCTCGACAGCGTTTCGCACGAACTCAAGACGCCCATCGCCGTCATCAGGGCCTCGCTCGAAGGACTGAGCGGCACGCCGAGTCCCTATCTTTCCGAGATCGCCACCGCCTCGCAGCGGCTCCAGCGCGTGGTGGACAGCCTGCTGCACATGAACCGGCTGGAATCCGAAGTACTCCAGCCGCGTTACGACTGGTGCGACCTGCGCGACGTCATCTCCGCCGCGCGTCAGGCTGCGGGCGCGCCGCTGGCGGAGTATCCGGTGCAGGTGGAAATCGCGGACGACTTCCCGCTCGTGCGGCTCGATCACACGCTGCTGGCGCAGGCGCTGGCCAATATTCTGCACAATGCGGCCACCTGCACGCCCGCCGGCACGCGCGTCGTCATTCGCGCACGCCTGGAGCGCGAGACGCTGCGCCTGACCTTGCGCGACCATGGCCCCGGGCTGCCGCCGGGCACGGAGCAGCGCGTGTTTGAGAAATTCTATCGCGCCGCGGGAGCACCGGCGGGCGGCACCGGACTGGGCCTCGCCATCGCGCGGGGCTTCGTGCAGGCCATGAGCGGCGACATCTCGGCGCGCAATCACCCTGACGGCGGCGCGGAGTTTGAATTGCATTTCCCGCACGTCGGTGTCTTTCACGATCCCGGCTCCGCCGCTCCGCCATGACCGCGCTCATCATTGACGACGAAGTGCAAATCCGCCGCCTGCTCCGGCTGGCGCTCGATTCCAAAGGGTACGCCGTGCGCGAGGCGGAAAACGGCACGCTCGGTTTGCAGGCCGCCGTGCATCACAAGCCCGACGTGATCATCCTCGACCTCGGCCTGCCTGACATGGACGGCGTAGAGGTGCTGCGGCGCCTGCGCGAGTGGAATCAGGTGCCGGTCCTGATTCTCAGTGTGCGGGATCAGGAATCCGCCAAACTCGCCGCCTTCGACGCCGGGGCGGACGACTACGTGACCAAACCCTTCAGCACCGCCGAACTGCTCGCGCGCCTCACCGCGATCCAGCGCCGCCAGAGTACAGACGCCTCGGCCAACCTCCAGGCTGGCCCACTCGTTCTCGACCCCGTGCATCACGAGGCGACGCTCGACGGCCAGCCGCTCAAACTGACACCCACCGAGTACTCCCTGCTCGCCCAGCTCGTGCGCCACGCCGGGAAAGTCGTCACGCTGAAGCATCTCCTGCGCGCCGTCTGGGGCCCGCAGGCCGGGGAGCAAAGCCAGTACCTGCGCGTCTATGCCAATCACCTGCGCAAAAAACTCAGCGGCTCGCGCCTGGAAATCGTCAACGAGCCGGGCATCGGCTACCGGCTGGTGGAAACGTGAGACGCCCGGACGCGATTATCGGGCCACAGCATAGCCGGGCAGGGTTTCCGTCAGAATGGCATGCACAGCCTGACGCTCCGGCACCGGCATGTGGGCAGCCAGGCCTTCATCGCCGCTGACGGTCAGCGCGCGGCGGAGTTCCGCGAACACGAGATCCTGAAATGCCGCCGGCAGTCCGCGGAAGGCGGCGCTGTAGATCATGTAGCTGCAGCGGTGCTGCATCAGGTGCGTCTTCAAATGGAAATCCTTCAGAGACCGGCCTGATTTGTCAGGGCGGCGGTTCGCGGCGAAATCCTTCTTGAAGGCGGCGTCTCCGGTGACCGGTGCCGGCAGCGCCACTTCATCGGCGAAGAGCAGAAAGCGCGCGACTTTCTCCGCCTGGGTGCGCGCCATCTCCATTTCGTCGGACGGAATGGACCGCTCCGCCACGGGCTTTTCGCCGCCGGCCTGATGCAGCACGGTCCGGAGGCGGTAATTGGCCTCCATGAGCACGTTCACGGCTTTGCACTGATGATCGTGCAGCATCATGGCCAGGACGTCGCTGCCGGGCGCGAGGTGGGTGCCGGCGGGCATCAGTTGATCGAGCGAGCCGGTCCTGACACTTTGCCGCCCGCGCGCAGTGAAGGCATTGGCGAGGTGCTTCATTTCCGCCGGAGCGCCGGTCACATACCAGCCGCCCCAGCGTGTGGCGAACGGCGTGTGATGCCCGCCGTTGTGCGCACCGGCCTCGCCCAGAGTGCGACCGTCCTCCGCCGTGTAGAGCGACTGCACCATCAGTCCGGGCAGAAAACTGGTGGGGCCGCCCGCATGACATCCCAGACAGCGCGCGCGGCGCTCGAACACCGGGACGTTTTCCTGTTTGTCAGGCACATTGAAAATGTAGAACACGCCGCCGAGCACGGGATCGATGCCGGTCACCTCGATCAATCCCCCCGGCATCCAGCCGACGTAGGTGTCCTCGTTGAAATACAGGGCGCGCGGGTTGCGTCCGTGGACGAAAGTGCGCTGCAGGCTGCTTTTGGAAAACACCAGAATCTGGGAGGACACGGGCACGTGCAGCGCCTCCAGATAGGCGCGCAGAAAGGTCTTCGGATCGGCATCCGCCGCGAGCGCCACTTCCCGGCGCTCCATTTTCCGGTGCAGTTCCGTCGCCGGATCCGCCGCCGGCGCCGTCCAGTAGCTGTGCGGCGGGGTTTCAAAATCATTCCATGTCTGGGCGTGAACTCCGGCGGCGAAAAGAATCAGTGAGAGGCGGGAGAGGTTCATGAGAAAGGACGCCGGGCATCCTCGGTCGCAGGCCGGTGCTGACAACCGCACGTACGCGGAAGCGGGCCGGAACTTCCAGTCTCCCGCGGATTCCCGCCCTCACGCCGCCCTGCCATGACGTCCCGGGGACGCAAAATCTGCATAGCAGACCTGCATAAAATTCCTGTCATTTGCTGCTTGCCATCAAACTAGCGTGTCGGGTATTCTCGCAGCCGTCCGGAAAATGCGATCGTGCCTGACAGTGAGAACAGACAGACCGCAGACGCCGGGCCTCAACAACACTAACCAGGAACCAACCATGCCAATACCGCCACCCAGACCCATGTACGGCGTCAGCCGTATCGACCAGCCCGAAAAGAAAAACCACGGCTGGTACGTCCGCGTCACCTACAAGGGCAAGACCGAGCAGAAGTTTTTCGCCGACAAATCCAACGGCGGAAAATCCAAGGCGCTCAAAGCCGCCCAGGCGCACCGCGATCATCTCGTGACGCTGCTCCCGCCCAACCGGCAGGAGGCTGCGTCCCGCAAGCGCGCCAACTCGCGCAAGAAGGGCAAGAAGTAAGCCCTCACCGGCCCGCCCCCGCGGCGGGTTGTCCACGAGGCCCGGCGGTTCCTGCCCCTGACGTCTGCCGCCATATGGCAGGCCAGGGGCCGCCGGGCGGGAGAACAGAGAAAGCGCAGCGCACCAGGGGGCGCTTGACTCAGGTGCCGGATCGGGTCCACTCGCGCGAACTCCCCAGCGCATCACATGGACGGCACCCTCACGGCGGAAAACATCCGCCGCTCCTTCACTCTCGGCTCCACGACCCTCGAAGTGCTGCGCGGTGTCAGCCTCACCGTCAGCCCCGGCGAGCGGGTTTTTCTCTGCGGCCCTTCCGGTGCCGGGAAAACCACGCTCCTCTACATTCTCGGCGGTCTGGAGGCTCCCAGCGCCGGGCGCGTTCTCTTCGGCGGCGAGTCGCTCTACGACCGCTCGAACTCGGGTCAGGCCGAACTGCGCAACCGCTACACCGGCTACGTCTTTCAAAACTACCTCCTTCTGCCGGAACTCACCGCTCTGGAAAACGTCTGCCTGCCTGCCATGATCGGCGGACGTCAGGCCAGGGAGCGCGCCGCTAGTCTGCTCGATCAGGTCGGCCTCGGCGCGCGGCTGCAGCATCTGCCCAGCGAGTTGAGTGGAGGCGAACAGCAGCGCGTCGCCATCGCCCGCGCCCTGGTGAACGACCCGCAAATCCTCTTTGCCGACGAGCCTACCGGAAACCTCGACAGCAAAACCGGCGGCGAGATCATGAATTTGCTGCTCTCAGTGGTTGCGGAGACAGGGAAAACCCTCATGGTCGTCACCCACGACACGCGCCTTGCCGGGCAGGGAGACCGAAAGCTGGTGCTGCGCGACGGGATGCTGGAAACCTGACCGGGGACCGCCCCGGCGCTGCGGTTGCTCAGCCCCTTTCTCCGCCCGTCCGGCGCGGTCTCTGCCTCCCCATGAAGATTTACATAGACGGAAAACTCCACGACGAAGCCGATGCGCGCATCTCCGTGTTCGATCACGGCCTGCTCTACGGCGACGGCGTTTTCGAAGGCATTCGCTTTTACGGCCGCCGCGTCTTTCGTCTCGAACAGCACATCCGCCGTCTCTACGACTCGGCGCGCAGCATCCTGCTCACCATTCCCGTCACGCCGGAGGAGATGAGCGCCGCGCTGCTGGAAACCTGTCGCGCCAATGAACTCACGGACGGCTACATTCGCCTCGTCATCACCCGCGGCACCGGCGGTCTGGGCCTCAGCCCCTACAAGTGCCCGCGGCCGTCGGTGATCATCATCGTCAGCCCGCTGAGCATTTATTCGGAGGAAGCCTATCGCGACGGCCTCACGGTGGCCACTTGTGCCACACGCCGGCCCGCGCATGACACGCTCAGCCCGCAGGTGAAGAGCCTCAACTACCTCAACAACGTCATGGCCAAAGTGGAAGCCATGCAGGCCGGTGCCGAGGAGGGCCTGCTGCTCAATGAGCGCGGGCTCGTCGCTGAATGCACGGCAGACAATGTCTTCGTGGTGCGCGACGGCGCCATCACGACGCCTTCGTTTGCCGCCGGCGCGCTCGATGGCATTACGCGGCGCGCGGTGTTCGAGATCGCCGCCAGCCTCGGCATCCCGATGCGCGAGGCCGACATCAGCCGGCACGATATCTACACCGCCGACGAATGCTTCCTCACCGGCACCGCCGCGGAAGTCATCGCCGCCACCAAACTCGATCAGCGCCTTATCGGCACCGGCAAACCCGGCCCGGTGACGAACCGCGTCATCGCCGCGTTCCGCGAACTCACCCGCACCACCGGCACGCCGTTCTGACATGAAGGAGCTTTGCAAGAAAATCTACGACGCCCTCTACGAAGGCGGCACGCTGCAAACTGCGGCGATCATCGTCGGGCTCATCGTCCTGGCGCTGCATGTGGTGGCGCTCATGAAACCGGCGGCCGCGATGGCGAAGCTGAGAACGGTGCCGCGTTCCCAGAACATCGGCACCGTGGTCCTGACTCTCGATTTCCTCTGGGCCTACGTCGTCGCCTCTGCCGTGGACCTCGGTGACTTCGAGCGACTGCGCTGGCTCGCGCAATTCTCCGTGCCGGTCATCTACGTGGCGATGCTGTTCTGGGTGAACGACTACCTCGGCGCGCGCGCCATCGGCATTTTTCTGCTGCTCGCCTGCTGCCCGGTGCTGGACGCCGCATGGATGAAGGCCGACACCCGCTGGGTGCTCAACCTCGGCATCTACGTCTATCTCACACTCGGCCTCTTCTGGATCGGCATGCCCTACACCATGCGGGACAACATCTCGTGGGCCACGCGCAGCGCCGGCAGATTCAAAGCCCTCTCCCTCGCCGGCGCCGGCTACGGCGCGCTGCTGCTCGTGATGGCCTTCACCGCTTGGAGCGGAAGGTAAATTGGAGCGGTTTGCTTGAAATCGCAGCCGGATGCGGGCAGGGCCGGTAGCAAGGCCGTCCCGGCCCTGGGGGAGACAGCCGCGGTTTTCGACAAGACCCGGACGGCCTTGCTACGGTTCTCCAGCTGCAACATCGCTTTAAATCGCTCTAACGCTCTAACGCACGCTTACCGGCAGTGCCTTTTTCAAGCCTTCCAGCACGCGGCCGTGCGCGGCGTCCACCTCAGCGGATTGCAGCGTGCGGTCGGCGGCACGGTAATCGATGCGCCACGCGACGGATTTCTTCCCCTCGCCGAGCTGAAAAACATCGAACAACTCCGCGCCGGTGAAGAGCGGTTCCTTCACGCCGGCGAAGAAGTCCTCGAACTTCGCGTGCGGCACCTCGGCGGCGACTTCGAGGGCCACATCGCGGCTGATGCCGGGGAAGCGCGGGAGTTCGTCGAACTTCACTTCTTTGCTGAGCGCCTTTTGCAGCGCGGCGGTATCGAGTTCAGCGACGAAGACCGGATGCCGCGCATCCAGCGCGCGTTCGCGGGAGGGCCAGAGGCGGCCGGCCATGCCGGCGCTCTTGCCGTTCACGGTGATGTTGGCGGCAAGCACGAGCGCCGCGTGTTTGCCGGGCTTGAACTTCACCTGCGCGCCGGGGCAGAGGCTCTCCACCAGGCCGCGCAGGTCTGACAAATCGGCGGCGGCGGGTTCTTTCAAGTTCCACGCGGTGCTGTTCACCGGACCGCTGAGCAGAATCCCGAGCGCGTCTTTCTCCACGGCCTTTCCGTCCGGCGTGCGCGTGAAGATGGTGCCCATTTCATAAAAGCGCAGCGAAGCCGAGCCGTGGCGGATATTGTGCTCCGCTGTGGCCAGCAGGCCGGGCAGCACACTGGGGCGCATGTGCGTGTGGTCGTCGCTCAGCGGATTTTTCAACGGCAGCGGTGCGAGCGGCGCGGGGTTCGTGCCCAGAGCGTCGGCGAGTTGAGCAGCGGAGATCAGTTTGATCGTCTGCGCCTCCCAGACACCGCGCGCAGCCAGCGCCTGACGCAGCGCCATGCGGAAATCATAGAAACCGTCCGCCGGACTCTCGTCGGCGAACAGCGCCGCCCCGGCCGCGGGGAGTCGCGCGATGCCATACACGCGCGCCACTTCCTCGATCAAATCCACCGGCCTGACGAGGTCGAGGCGGTAAGTCGGCGGCAGCCAGCCGGCGGCTGACTTTGTCAGGCCGAGGCGCGTGAGGATGCCGTCGATTTCCGCATCGGGAATGTCCGCCCCGAGCAGCGCGCGGCAGCGGTCGTTGTCCAAAGCAACAGCCGCAGGCGGTGCCGGGGGCGCGCCGCCCACGAGCAGCACGTCCTCCGCCGTGCCGCCGCAGAGTTCCAGAATCAACTTTACCGCCAGGGCGCTCGCGCCCGCGACCTGATGCGGGTCCACCCCGCGCTCGAAGCGATAACTGCTGTCGCTCACCAGGCCGAGCCGGCGGCTTGTGCGGCGCACGGTGGTCGTTTGGAAAAACGCGGACTCCAGCAGCACGTCGGTGGTCGTTTCCGTCACCCCGCTGTGCTCGCCGCCCATGACGCCCGCAATGGCCACAGCCTTGGCGTGATCGGCAATAACGAGATCGCCGGCATCCAGCGTGTATTCCTTGCCGTCGAGCGCCGTGAACTTCTCGCCTTCTGCGGCCCTGCGCACCACAATGCCGCCGCTGAGATGCGCCATGTCGAAGGCATGCAGCGGCTGGCCCGTTTCCATGAGAACGAAGTTGGTGATGTCCACGACGTTGTTGATAGGCCGCAGGCCGACGCTCTGCAGGCGGCGCTGCAGCCAGTCGGGCGACGGCCCCACTTTCACGCCGCGAATGCGCCGCGCGGTGTAGAGCGGGCAACCGCTGAGGTCATCGAGGCGCACTTCGTCCGCCGCGGCGGCACGCTGCGGGGTTTCGGAAAGGCAGCGCGCGGGACTTTTCAGCGGAATCTCCGCCAGCGCCGCCAGTTCCCGCGCCATGCCGAGATGCGAGAGCAGGTCCGGGCGGTTCGGCGTGATCTCCACTTCGAACATGGTATCGCTCTCGATCAGTTCTTTGAACGGCCGCCCCACCGGCGCATCCCCGGCGAGAATGAGCAGCCCTTCGTGATCCTCACCGATACCAAGTTCGCGGCCGCTGCACATCATGCCCTGACTCAACTCACCGCGCAGCTTGCTCTCTTTGATTTCAAAATTCCCCGGCAGCACCGCCCCGGGCAGCGCGACGGGAACTTTGTCGCCGGGCTCGAAATTCTTCGCGCCGCAGACGATCTGCCGCAGCGTGCCGCTGCCGTCATCCACCTGACAAAGTCGGAGTTTGTCGGCATTGGGATGCGGCACAAAGGAGTGGACCTGCCCCACCACGATACGCTCCGACGCGACGCCGCGCTCCGTGATTCCCTCCACCTCCACACCGGCAAACGTCAGCAAGTCCGCCAGTTCCGCCACGGGACGTGCGGTGAGGTCGAGGTGTTCGGAGAGCCAGGAGAGGGAGACTTTCATAGAGAATGGGAGCGCGCGAGATAATGGCCGCGCCCGCCGGGGCAAGGGACATTCCCGGATTGAAGCGGCGCATCGGCCGGGGACCGGCGCGTTTTATTCCCGGCGGCCCCGGGGTCAGGGTTTCCGTTCGGATTCCGGAATGTGGACCACGGTCAACGCCACCGAATCCCATGCTTTGGCGCCCCGGCTGTTGTTCCAGGTGATGTAAAGCCTGTCGCCGGCGGGATCGAGGGCGGTGCTGTAGGTGCCCTTGAGCGTGCTGCCGTATTTTGCGGCGAAGAACGGCGCGAGAAAGGCGATGACTTTGCGCGACTTCGTCTTCACATCGAACTGCACCACGGCGCCGCCGTCCTGGTCGCTGCCGCCGTGAGCGCCGGGGACGTAATAGAGATACCGTCCTGACGGATCTGCATCCAGTGAAGTGATGTATCCCTGGGAGCCCACCGATGCCGTGCCCAGCGGAGTGATCTTCTCCGTCGCGGTGTGGAACTCGTACAATTGCGGCATCGCGCCGGCTTTGCCTTCGGACACGGTATAGACGAGCCCGTCGCGCGTTTCCTCCGTCGCTGCCCGGATGCCAATCGTGCCCTCGAGCCGCGCCGGGGCGCCGCGAGTTTCCGGATCCCAGCGCAGCAGCGCTCCCGATTGACTTCCCGCCCAGTAAACGCGGCCGGTGGAGGACGCGAAGATCATGCAGCGCGCCGGACCGTCCGCACCGGAGTAGAGCACTTTCCGGCTGCGGATATCGTAAGCGAAAAACTGGATGTCCTGCACGTTGCTGTCGCTGCCCGGAGCGGTGCCGCCATAGAAAATCAGCCGCTCCGGATCCAGCGCGCTGCACGGGATGCAATGCTTGGGAACCGGAGCATGCGCGACGATCTCCGATTTCCCGTCAGCCGGATGGCAGCGAATGATCCAGTCGCCCTGGTAGTGATTTTCATCGGTCGTGATGCGGGTGGATCCACGGTGCGTCGAGCAGTAGAGCCAGCCGTCGCTGCCGAGGTCCAGCCGGCTGTGAATCTTGCCAGGCGTGTAATGTCCGTCCGGCAGCTGCAGCAGTTTTTTCAAATCGACGAGCTGGCGGAATCCTTTGGTCGCAGGGTCGTATTCGTACACGAAGGCATTGCCCGGCGCGAGGTGGTCGCCAACGGCGGCGTAATATTTTCCGTTTACCGCCAGGCTGTCGCCCCACGCGGACCACGGTTTTCCTGGATAATTCTGGCCCGGAAAGAACGCGAAGTCCACGGTCGGCGCGGTTTTCGCGACGGGCACATCCGCGGGAAATCCTGCGGGGGCTTTGATAAAGTCGGGCGAACATTCCGTCACACTGGCAGCGCCGTTTGGCAGGACGGGGGGAAAGACGGGCTGCGCCTCGCCACTCCTGGCGGGCTTGTCCGCAGCGGCGCAGGTCAGCGCCAGGGCCAAAGCGAACGCGCAATGATGGAGCAGACAGTTCATGGTTCTTCAAGGATGAGGACTTGGTTTGCCTTCACGTTAGGCCTTTTGACGACCGTGGAATTCGGGAGCCGAATCTCCACATCCACCGCGGCGGCATCGCCAAGTCCGAAATGACAGACCGCCGGCTGACCGCTCGCGTATCCGTAGCCTGTGCTGATTTCCCCGGCACCGAGCCGGTGCGACGGTTCGCCCATGTGTCCCGCGGCAAACACCTCCACGCGGGAGCCGACGCCCATGGAATTGAACGCGCGCCCCTTCACGCGCACATCGAGCCAGGACTTCACCGGGGAATCGTTCCGCAACAGCCGCGAGTGGTTTCCCGAAAACCAATTGATGAGAAAGAGATCGAGCCGGCCATCGGCGTCGAAATCGGCCGACGGCCCCGCGGGATAATACACCATGGGCATCGCGATCTGACGCGGCGGCGTGAAGCGCGGCACTCCATCCCGCACGCCGCTGTGGCGGTAAATGAGCGGTATCACTGAGCCATTGTCGATCCATGCAGCGGAAACATAAATGTCCGGCCAGCCGTCGTTGTCGAAATCCTGAATTTCCACGTGCGGACAGCGCGCCGGCACTATGTCGGCCAGCCCTGCCTCTGCGGTAATCTCGCGATATCGCGGGACGCCGTCCTTCATCCCGCCGTGCAGGAAAACACGGTTCCGCGCTTTGACACAGTGGGCGCTCACCACGAGATCCAGAAGGCCGTCACGATTCAAATCGCCAAACGCCGCGCCGCATGGCCAGTCCTCGGCATCGAACGGTTCATGCCGGAATACCGGCGCGAGTTCCACTGCCTCGCGATAACGATTCCCCGGCTGGCTGAGAAAGAGGCGGTTGCTGTGACCTGTGAAAAAATCCGGCCGGTGGTCGCCATTCACATCCGCCACGGCGAGGCCGAGCCCAAAGATGTCAGGTGGCAGCCCCGCTGTTTCGTTGGCGCCGGCAAATCCGAGCCCGCCGAGATTGCGCAGCAAAGTCGAGCGGGGAGCCTTTGTGAATTTGTCCTCCACCACGAAGAGATCGAGCAAGCCGTCCGCATCGTAGTCAAAGACGCCCACATTGCGCGCCGTGAAGAGCGACTCCGGACAGGCGCCGCTCCCGGCGGAGACATCCACCAGTTTGCCGCCGTCATTGCGAAACAACTGACTGTGCTGCACCTGCGCCGCCTGCTGCACCGGGCCGCCCCTGCCGGCTTTCGACTTCGCGTTGTTCGCCACGTACAATTCGAGCGTGCCGTCGTTATTCAGATCGGCGAACACGGCCCCGCTCGTCCGCGCCGGCGTGTGGAGGCCCGGATGATTGACGACGGAGAACCGCCCGCTGCCCTCATTCCGGAACAGTTGATTGAGCACCGGCCCTGCCGCCGGCGAGTACTCGGCGTCCGGCCGGTCCGCAAAGCCGCCCACAAACAAGTCGATCCGTCCGTCCCCGTCGAAATCGCCCCATGCCCCGCCATGTCCCAGCAGTCCCGCCAGCGGCGCCCGCAGCCCTGCCTTTTCTGTGACCTCCTCGAAACGAATCACCCGATCCGTCGCCGCACCTGGTTCCGCTGCTCCGGTCAAAGCATGGACGGAGGGCGGCAGGGCGAAGGCGACGGCAATTCTCAAAGCGTGAACAGACACAGCTTTGAGTGGGAAGCATTCTCCGCGGGTCGGCGAGGCCGTGATCGCGGACTGCTGAAATGGGCTCTGCCGTTTCGTACTCCGCCGGCGGACGCTGGCCTGCCGGCAGCCGGCGTCCGCGGTTTGTCATGAGCGACGGCGTTCGTTCAGGGATGCTGTGCTGGATCAGGTCAGCCGCGACATTCGCGGGCTTGCATGATCGGGATTTGTAGAACCCTCTGCAGGACCCGCGGCAATTCTGCCCGGGCAACCCTTCGCTCCATGACCACCGCCCGTGCCGAAAATCCGGACTCTCCCATGCGCGACGCCGGCCAGCCTGTTCCTTCGTCCAAAGACAAGCCTTTCAAGGAACTCCGGTTCACGCGGAGCCGCCAGGCTGTGACGTTTGTCATCGTGGCAGTGCTGTTTCTCTGCCTCGCGGCGGGACTCGGCATACTTCTTTGGTGGCGCTGGCATTCATGGCTCACGCTGCTGTGGCTGCTGCTCCCGCTGCTGGCCGCATGGGGTTGCCTGCGCGTGGCGCTCCACCTGACGCGCCACGCCTATCTGCTGCTCTCACCCATCGGCATCGAAATTTTTCCCTTCTTCCGTCCGGCGCAGCAGATGCAGTTGTTTTCGTGGGGGGAAGTCGGCCATGCGGAGGTTTCGGAGGACGACCGCCTGCTGGTCCTGACGCTCGCAGGCTATCAGGATTCGAAGGTCATCATCAGTCTCGATCCCGTGCCCCTGCGCGCCCGTCCGCTCCTGCGCAGGGCCGTGGAAGGGCTCATGGAAAGACGCGCGCGCGCCGCAGGGGACGCAGGGGACGCAGGGGACTGAGGTCAGAGGTCAGAGGTCAGAGGTCAGAGGTCAGAGGTCAGAGGTCAGAGGTC
>CAZFZN010000001.1:0-156863 GCA_964523105.1 uncultured Akkermansia sp. | reverse complement strand
GAGGTCAGAGGTCAGAGGTCAGAGGTCAGAGGTCAGAGGTCGGAGGTCGGAGGTCGGAGGTCGGAGGTCGGAGGCGGGGCCGCAAAGTTCCCGGGCTCTGAATTTTTTTCACTCCCGCGCATCTATTGGTGGCACGCCGCACCAGGTGCGGTATTTTCAGCACTCACACAGGAATGGGCGACTTTCTCACAGAGCAGTGGCGTCCCGTCATCGAGGTTCTTCTCATGGTGGGCTCCTTCGCTGTGGCGTGGAGGTACCTGAGGCAGGCCAGCGGTTCGCGGCTGCTCGTCGTGATCGCCGCCATCGTGGGCGGACTGCTCATCATTTCCCATCTGTTGAACATGCAGCTGATCCGCAGTTTCGCACTCTTTTGCGGACTGATGCTGGTGGTCATTTTTCAGCCGGAAGTGCGCCGGGCTTTTGTCAGTCTCGGCAGTCACCGGCTGTTCTCGGCGCGGCGTGCCAGCACGGAAATGCTCGACCTCATGGAGGAGGCGGTGCGGCAGCTCTCCGCCAAGCGCTTCGGCGCGCTCTTCGCCTTCGAGCGCGGCATGGACCTCGACCAGTTTGTCGAAACCGGCGTCGAAATGGACGCGAAGTTTACGCCGGAACTCGTGCTCACCATTTTCCATCCCAAGACGGCGCTGCATGACGGCGGCATGGTGCTGCGCAACGGCCGCATCCAGGGCGCCGGCTGCGTCTTCCCCGTCAGTCAGCGGGAATTGTCAGACCGCAGCATCGGTCTGCGCCACCGCGCGGGCATGGGCATCACTGAACAGACCGACGCCATCGCCGTTATCGTCAGTGAAGAAACCGGCCAAATCTCCATCTGCGCCGGCGGGGAACTCTATCAGGCCCTCACCGTCCCCATCTTCCGTGAACGACTCGCCCAACTGCTCGACGCCCCCGCCCGCGAAGTGGAACGCGAACCCGAGGTGATGCACGACCGCGCGGCCACAAAGCGGCTGGAGGCTTGAGCCGGCCCGCCAAAGCGGCTTTGCGCGAACGCTCCGCTCCGGTGAAGCTCCCCGGCATGACAAAACTTCGCCTTCCCCCGGTGCGAATCACACTGCTCCCTCTTCCCGGAATCGCGCTTCTGCTGACCGCCGCCGCGACGCGGGCGTGCGATGCCTGCATGGACCGGCTCATCGATGAATCCATCGAGCCGCCAACAAAGTATTCACCGGACTTTGCCGAGACGATACCGGTTGATCCTTCTCCGCCGGTGTCGCTTCCGCGCGGACCGGTGGTGCCGGCGGCGCGGCAGCCATCCGGGGTGTTGAGTGGGAAGATTGTTTTCACCAACGGCGGGCACGGCTGGACGTGGGACCCGAATTACTGGCGCGTGCAGCGCGGTGTGACGCAGGAGATGAATGAGGACATGGGCAATCTGGACCAGATGAATTTCTTCGCCGCATGGTGTTTCAATGCCGGCGCAGTGGTGGTGCCGATGCGTCCTCTGGGTCAGCAGAACAATGCCGTGGTGCTGGACAACGACGACGCGGCGGTGACTTACACCGGCACCTGGGCAAACAGCACGTCCACGCTCTTCTTCGGCGGCGTAGGCGATGTGCCCTATCGCTATGCGGCACTGGCCAATGCAGAGACGGCCACCGCGACCTACACGCCGAATCTTCCCGCCCGCGGTTACTACCCCGTTTATACCTGGGTGCGGCACGGATCGGACCGCACGCATCAGCTGTACCGCATTCGTCATACCGGCGGAGAGTCACAGGTGCGCATCCCTCATCACATGGTCGGTAACGGCTGGGTCTATTTGGGCGAATACTACTTCGAAGCCGGAGCGAATGCCGCCACGGGTTCGGTGGTGGTGAGCAATCTGCGCTCGTCCGCGCAGGGCGATTACACCTTTGCCGACGCCATCCGGTTTGGAAACGGCATGGGCACGGTGGACCGCGGCACGGGAGTGAGCACTTATCCGTGTGAGGAGGAAAACTGCCGCTACTGGTTTCAGGCCAATCTCGGCCAGGGGCAAAGCAGCACGCTCTATGACGGCGGCGGAGCGGACGAGAGCGACAGCTGGAGCGCGCCGTCCAAGATGTCGGCCGAAATGAATCGCGAGTCGGCGGGCAGTTTTTTCGACCGCATGCACATCAGCTTTCATTCCAATGCCGGCGGCGGCCGCGGCACGCTGGCGCTCATCACCGGCGACCCGACGCCGAATCAAACCCGGCTCGCACAGCTCTGCGGACGTGAAGTGAACGACGACCTCGTCGCCCTGGGCTCCCCGCCGCTGGAACTTCCCTGGCAAAACCGCAGCAACATTACTTACACCGGCGGGTATTCGGAAATCGACGGCAGTCTGTTTAGTTATGAAATGGACGCCACCATCATCGAGGTCGCGTTCCACGACAGCCCGGACGACGCGGGGTTGATGCGCGATCCCAAAGCGCGCAGCGCCGTGGGCAAGGCCGCGATGCACGCGGTGGTGAAGTACATGAACGAGTTCGCCGGCGGGCCGCTGAATTTCCCGCCGGAGGCGCCGACCGGACTGCGGGCCCGCGCCGGTGCGAACGGCGCCGTCGTGCTCAACTGGACGCCGCCGCTGAGCACAGGCGGCAGCGGTGCGCCAACCGGCTATGTCATTTACCGCTCCGCCAACGGCTACGGCTTCGGCGCGCCGGTCACGGTGGGCAACGTGACGGGCTACACCCTGACAGGACTCGCACCGGATACTGACTGGTATTTTCGCGTCGCGGCCACGAATGCGGGCGGCGAGTCGTTTCCCGCGGAAGTCGCCGGCTGCCGCACTTCCTCCGCCGGTGCGCGGCAGGTCTTGTTTGTGAATGCCTTCGACCGCTTCGACCGGACGCTCAATTTGCGTCAGGATCTGACGCGTCAGGGCTATGCTCCGCCGGATGCCACCGGCGCGGCCGAGCGCGTGCTGCCGCGTCGGAACAACTCGTCGGACTATGTCGTCCCGCACGGAAAAGCGCTGAGCGCGGCGGGTTATGCGTTCGACTCCTGCCAAAACGAGCACATCGCGTCCGGCGCGGTGACATTGACGGATTACCCCGTGGTGATCTGGGCCTGCGGTCAGGAATCCACCGCCGACGAGACTTTCAGCGCCGCGGAGCAGAATGCGGTGACGGCGTTTCGCGCCGGGGGCGGAAGCCTGTTCGTTTCCGGATCGGAAATCGCATGGGATTTGGACCGTGCCAGCGGGCCGGTGGCGGCGGACCGCACGTTCTTCAATACGCAACTCAAGGCCGACCTCGCCAGCGACGCCAGCGACGACTCCGGCAGCTACACGCTCAATGCCGCGGCCGGCGGCATCTTTGCCGGCATGGGATCGATGACGTTCGATGACGGCACGCGCGGTGTCTATCCCGTGCAGTCCCCGGACGTGCTCACGCCGCTGGGCGGAGCGGTCGCGGCCCTGACGTATGCCGGCGTGTCACCCGGCGCCGCCGCGCTGCAATACGACGGCGCCGCGGGTGGCGGGCGTGTGGTTTATCTGGGGCTTCCTTTTGAAACCATCAGCGGCAGTGCCGTGCGCGCGGAACTGATGCGTCGCGCCCTGGAGTTCCTCGACGCGCCGGACATCCTGGTCGCCGCCGGCTCCGCGTGGCGGTATCTCGACACCGGCGCCGTGCCCGGTGCGGCATGGGCCACCGCTTCGTACAACGATTCCGCATGGCCCGCCGGTGCGGCGCAGCTGGGATTCGGGGAGAATGACGAAGCCACCGCGCTGGTGAACGATCCCGCGCGCATCACCACCTGGTTTCGCCGCAGCTTCAATGTGGCCGACGCCCGTGCTTACACCGCCCTCCGCCTTCGGCTGCTGCGCGACGACGGTGCGGTCGTCTGGCTCAACGGCCGTGAACTCGTGCGCAGCAATCTCCCTGACACCGGCGCGATTCTGCCCTCCACGCAGGCGCTCACCGCCGTCGGCGGCGCGGACGAAAACGTTTTCCTCACGCTGCCCGGCGACGTGCGATTGTTGCGCACCGGCGTCAACCTGCTCGCCGTGGAACTGCACCAGGCCGGCACGGCCAGCAGCGATCTCAGTTTCGATCTCGAACTCGGTGGAGCGCAGTCCGCACCGCCGGTGCTAGTGCCCTCGGGATCGGTGTGGCGCTATCGCGACACGGGCATCGCGCCGCCGGGTCATTGGAACACCGCCGCCTACCTGGACAACACATGGCCGTCCGGACCCGCGCGGCTCGGCTACGGCGGCGACGGCGAGGTCACCCTGCTGAGCAACGGCGGCGATCCCGCGAATGTGCCTCCCGTCACATGGCTGCGTCACACTTTCACCGTCGCCGATGCGGCCGCTTTCGACGCTTTGAAAGTCGATCTCCAGCGCGACGACGGCGCGGTCCTCTGGCTCAACGGCGTGGAAATCCTGCGCGACAACCTGCGCAGCGGCACCCTCAATTCCACCACGCTCGCCACCACGGCGATCGGCGGCACCGGCGAGCAGGAATGGCGGAGCTTTCACGTCTCCTCGTCCGCACTCGTCACCGGCACGAATCTCCTCGCCGTGCAATTGCACCAGTCCGCGCCCAACAGCAGCGACATCGGCTTCGACCTGCGCCTCAGCGGGCTCGCGCAGGCTCCGGGCACGTTCGCGGAATGGCAGGCCGTGCACTTCGGCAGCGATGCCGCCAATGCCGCCCTCGCCGGGGAACTCTCCGATCCTGACAACGACGCGTGCGTGAACCTGCTGGAGTATGCCCTTGGCTCCCGCCCTGACAGTACCGGCGACTCCGCCCGGGCCACGGCGTCGGTGGAGGGCGCGAACCTCGTTTTCCGGTTCCAGCGCCATGCCCTCGCCGCCGACCTCACTTATTCCATCGAGGCCGCAGATGCACTCACCGGCCCCTGGATGACACTCGCCCGCAGCGTCGCCGGCAATCCCGTGGAAGCGGTCGCCCCGGGCGTGACCGTCACCGAACCCGCCACCGGAGCCTTGCGTCAGGTGGAAGTGACAGATGTCGCATCACTAGCCGATCCGGCGCACCCTCGGCGTTTCCTGAGGCTGGTGGTGGGCCGGTGACGGGAAAGAAGCCAATTGTGCATCGACGGTCGAAGCACTGGCGCCCCCCGCCACTCCCGCATGGGACAAGAGACGTGAAACACGAGGCGAGAACTGAACGTCGTGCAGACTGTGGCGGTTGCAGACGCGTTTTTGTGAGGGCCGCATCGTGCAGCGGCACATGCTCTGTCCGGGCGAATGCAACGGACGGCAGGAGGCTTCGGGGCGCAAAAGCGTCGCGCTTTTCGGTGCGGACGACGGGGCGCCGCAGCGGGCCTGCGCCGCTTCGGCTGCAGCCGCGACAGCCGACCGCAGGGAGACAGCCAAGCCGGAGCCTGCGCGAAGCGCGACCGCAGGCAGACAACCGCAGCGACTGCGTGCAAACTGTCGGTTACGCCGGAGGGCCTTCCTTTGGCCTGTGAAGTGCCGCCCGGGAACACCGCCGACAACACCACGCTCCTGAACTTCCTCACCAGGATCGAAAGCGCGTCCGGGAAGGCGCAGCGCATCCGGATCATGGATTGATTCAAGCCGCCTCGCGGCCCTCACCCCTGCGGGCTGCTACTTTGTCGCAGTCTGTCTCGCTCCGCCCGGTTGCCCGCGAACGCAGCGCCGCCATCATGAAACCGCCGTCACTGTCGTGAGGACCTATTGACGCCGGTGTTGGAAGATCAAGCCTTTGCGCCCCGGCCACCTCTTCAGTTCGCCAGGTCGGGTTGAAGGTCCGCGGCAACGCTCCCTTGACCGCCGCCCGCGTCCATCGCACCCGCCGTCATGCGTCAGGGCCGCAAATGCATCCTCTTTGTCGCGCCGGTGCCGCCGCCGGTGCACGGAGGCGCGCTGGCCATGCAGTACTTGTTGGAGGAACTGCGCAGCGCCGGTGATCTGGAGGTGCTTCACGTGGATTCGAAATTCGCCGGCTCGCTCGATGATATCGGGAGTTTTTCCTTCGGAAAACTGCTGCGCCTGCCGCGCTACCTCTGGCAAATGCTGCGGCACACGCTGCGCGGCGGCGTGGACCTCGCGGTGCTCACGCCGACGTTTTACATCCGGCCGTTTTTGAAAGATGCCGTGTTCATCTGGTGGAGCACACTCCTGCTGCGCCGGCGCACGGCGGCGTGGTTTCACATGGATTTTCGCGCGATGGGATATGAGAAACTGGGGCGCCTGACAAAATGGTTCGTGCGCACCACCCTGCGGCGCTGCCGGCACTTTGTGATACCTGCGGAACGCCTCCGCGCCTTCCTGCCGGAATGGATGCCGGCGGAAAAGGTCGTCGCCCTGCCCAACGGAATCCCGGCGCCGCTGCCGGAACGCGCCCGCGCACAAGACGGCCGGGTCCGTGTGCTCTATCTGAGCAACCTGGAGGAGGACAAAGGCTGGCAGGTGCTGCTCGATGCGGCGCGAGCGCTGTGCCGCGAGTTTCCGCAGGCCGAGTTCGTCTTCCACGGCCGGCCGGCTTTTGGCCTGACGGAAGAGGAAATCCGGCAAAAGATCGCGGCGGATGATGGCGGCGGACGCATTCGTTATCTCGGACCCGTTTTTGGTGAAGCCAAGTGGCAGGCGCTGGCGGACGCCGACGTGTTCGCTTTTCCGTCATTCCACGAAGCATTTCCGCTCGCCGTGCTCGAAGCGATGGCCGCCGGTCTGCCCGTCGTGGCCACGGATGTCGGCGGTGTGCCGGATGCCGTGACGCATGGCGAGGGCGGATTCATTGTGCCGCCGCGTAATGCCGCTGCGATGCAATCCGCGCTGGCTCCATTGCTGGCCGAGGCCCCGCTGCGGTTCCGCATGGGTGCCTGGAACCGGTCACGCTATGAGCGGGATTACACCGTCGAGGCCTATGGCCGGCGCTGGGCAGATTGGCTGCGGCAGTCATGAAGCATGAAGTGTCAAGTGTTCCAGCGAGGATGGGTTCGAGAGAACATCGAACACTGAACATCCAAAATCCAGAATCTGAACGCCCCCTGTTCCACGCGCTGCGTCCTTCAATGCTTGGATTTTCGATTTTGGATGTTCGATGTTCTCCCACTGAGCACTGAGCACTGCGCACTCCCCCAACCCCGCGCCTTGCATTTCCCCCACAATCCGCCTACACCGCGCCCAATGGTTTCCATCAACATCCGCCACCTCAACAAGAGCTTCGACGGCACGCCGGTGCTGCGGGATATCGACCTCAGAATCGAGGGCGGCGAGATGTTTTTCCTCCTCGGTCCGAGCGGCTGCGGAAAGACGACGCTGCTGCGTCACATCGCGGGATTTTACCAGCAGGACAGCGGGCACATTCTCTTTGATGCGCGCGACATGAGCGGCGTGCCGGCACACAAGCGGAACACGGCGATGATGTTCCAAAGCTACGCGCTTTGGCCGCACCTGACCGTCGCGCAAAACGTCGCCTTCGGTCTGGAGGAGCGGAAACTGCCGAAGCCGGAAATCGCCCAGCGCGTGCAGGAGGCGCTCGACATGGTGCAAATGGGCGCGCTCGGTCCGCGGAAGATCAACCAGCTCAGCGGGGGGCAGCAGCAGCGCGTGGCGCTGGCAAGGTCGCTCGCAGTTAGGCCCGACTGCCTGCTGCTGGACGAACCGCTTTCCAATCTCGACGCCAAGCTCCGCCTTGAAATGCGCGGCGAAATCCGGCGCATCTGCAAGCAATTCGGACTCACCAGCATTTACGTGACGCACGACCAGAAGGAAGCCCTCCACCTTGCCGACCGCATGGCCATCATGGAGAAGGGCGTGCTCAGTCAGGTGGGCACGCCGCGCGAAATCTACCGCAGCCCGCTCAGCCGCGGCGTGGCGGAGTTCATCGGTGAGGCGAACTTCCTGCCAGGCACCTATGAGGGCATCAACAGCCGCGGTCTTGCCACCGTTCGCGCCGCCGGCGGCGAATGGTGGGGCCGCGTCACCGACACCGCATGGCGTCCGCAGCCGGGCGAAAAGGTGCAGCTTTGCGTGCGCCCGGAATCGCTGCGTTTCGTCGAGCGCGCGGAGGGGAAGAACAATCTCACCGGCCGCATCAGCGAAGCCATCTACCTCGGCGAACTCGCGCAATACACGGTCACCTGCGGGGCCAACGCCATCCGCATGGCCGAACTGAATCCCGCCGCGCTCCACGATTCCGGCGGCCCCTGCGTGCTCGCTGCGGCGCCGGAGGATGTGATGATCCTCAGAGCCTAGCGTCATTCATTGCCGGCGCGGCAGCACGGTCCGGGGCGGCGTCATCACTGGCATCGGCCGGCCGCGCCACACCAATAATACCGCTTGCAGCAGCGGGGCCAAGCCACGATAGCCGCCCCGGCTGCCGCTAATAACGTGGTGGGGAATGGCAGAACACTTGGGGGTCGAATGATTCAATGGTGAGAGAAATCCGGTAAAGCAACTGGAGTCTGCGTTCTCCGCCGGGCAGTCGAAATAGAAAAAGGAATCAACGAAATGAATACGAAAATGTATGTGGGGAATCTCCCCTTCTCGGCGAGCGAAAGCGAATTGCGCCAATTGTTCTCGCCGTATGGAGAGGTGACCGACATTCACCTGCCGATGGACCGTGAAAGCGGCCGTCCCCGCGGATTTGCGTTTGTGAGCCTGGACAGCACGGCTGCCATGAACAACGCCATCACCGGACTGAACGATAAGGAATGGAACGGACGCACTCTGGCCATCAATGAAGCGCGCCCCCGCGAAGAGCGTCCCATGGGCGGGGGAGGTTCCCGCGGTCCCCGCGGCGACCGCGGCGACAAGCGCAACCGCTGGTAACGCCGGCTCGTCCCAATATTGTCTCAATCGAATGCCCGTCGCCAGCCATGGCGGCGGGCATTTTTTGTTGGGGAACGATTCCCCCCCGCGGCATCCGTCCGTCTAATTTCCCTCCACCTGCTTCAGCGCGGCCCACTGCGCGGCGGTGGCGGGGGACTTCTGATACTCCATCATGATTTGCCAGCCGTCGCGTTTCACCAGCAGGGCTTCGAAGTGGACGTAGTCCTGTTTGGTTTGGCCCTGCGCGTCGGTGAAGGAGTACAGAAAGATGCCGGTCTCGTGCGCGGTCGTTTCGTCGCCGAGGCGTTTCGCGAAACGGAATTCCACGCTGGCTTTAGCCCTGCCCGCTTTGGTGTCGTCGAATCCCGCCTTCCACCGTTCGAGTGCTTTGGTCAGGGGCTGCGATGATTGCAGCTTATCGCTGACCAGCACGCCTTCGGGATGACAGGTGGCCTTGTAGGCCGCGAAGTCGCCGTCCTGCACGCTTTGCGAAATGACATGCCACAGGCGATCCAGTTCGGCCAGCCGCGCCGCGTCATCCGCTGCTGTGGCAAAGGGTGCCGCAACAAGCAGGAGGAGAACTGCGACGGAATTCAGCAGGGAGAGTTTCATGACGGGCGGTGAGGTGGCGTTGCCGGGGAATGGCTCGCGATAACGCCCGGACTCAAGGGCAACCGCTGTCGTTGACGAAAGGGGCGCTTGCCGGGATTGAAATGCTCGGGCTATGCTCCGCCGGGGCATCCCCTGACTTTCATGACCCGCTATCTCATCGTCCTCATTGCCATGATCGCGGTGATCGCCGCGCCCATGATTCTGCGCCCGGCGGCAAGTGTGCGCACGGAGGATTATGCGGAACAGGACCGGCTCGTCGTCATCACACCGCATGTCGAGACGCTGCGCTATGAACTGGAGCGCGGGTTCGCGCGCTGGATGCAGGAGAAACACGGGCGGCGCGTGGTGATCGACTGGCGCGTGCCCGGCGGGACCTCCGACATCATCAAAGTGGTGAACTCCGAGTTCACGGCGGCGAAGGAACTCGGCCCGGACCGCGGCATCGGGCTGGACATCATGACGGGCGGCGGGCCGATCGATTATCTGGGGCTCAAAAAAAGCGGGCACATCGTGGCGGCTGATAAGTCAGGGAAATTCGGCCCCGCCGCGGTGAAGGCGGAGCATCCGGACTGGTTCACGGATGAAACCATTCCGGCGAAGCTGTCCGGTCAGGAGCTTTTCGATCCCGATCTGACGTGGATCGGCACCTGTCTGTCATCGTTCGGCATCTGTTGGAACAAAGAGAATCACGAACGCCGCGGACTCAAGGCCCCGCAGACGTGGGCGGACCTCGCGAATCCGGTTTATGAGAACCAGCTGGCCATATCCGATCCGACCAAGAGCGGGACGGTGACGGCGATGTTTGAGTGCATGCTGCAGATCAGCATGGCGGAAGCGCTAAGGATTGCGGTGGAACAGCAAACGGCTCTGGCCGCGAAACGGCCCCCCGATGCGAACCGTCCGGATCTGCCGCCGGAAGGACTCGCGAAATTGAACGAACGCCTAGAGGGCTTCGAAAGCCTGATAGAGAAACCCGAGGGATGGATTCCGTCGCAGGATACAGCCGCCAAAGGCTGGGCGGCGGGCCTCCGACAAATCCGCCGCATTGGAGCCAATACCCGTTACTGGACGGACAGCAGCACCAAGATTCCGCTCGATGTTTCGGAGGGCGAAGCGCTGGCGGGCAT
Source organism: uncultured Akkermansia sp. (assembly GCA_964523105.1). Lineage (GTDB taxonomy): Bacteria > Verrucomicrobiota > Verrucomicrobiia > Verrucomicrobiales > V1-33 > V1-33. The sequence goes on along the minus strand of CAZFZN010000001.1, from coordinate 146,369 downwards.
CTGCGTGGATTTTTACGGGCGCAATGTTATGGAGCGCCTGACCAAAGCGAACGGCGCGAGCCGGCTCGGCTTCATCGCGCCGGCGGGCGGCACGACGATCAGTCCCCAGCCGGTGGCGATGTTCCGCGGCGCGGCGAATCCGGAACTGGCCACGCGCTTTATCGAATACCTCATTTCGCCAGAAGGCCAGAAACTTTGGGGCCTCAAAGCCGGCGCACCGGGCGGCCCGGAAAAAATGGCGCTGCGCAACATGCCGATCCGCCGGGACTATTACATAGAGGGAAATCTGAAGCACGCCGCCGACCCTGAACTCCGGCCATTGGAGCCGGGCATGGCCTTTCAATACGAGCCCAAATTCACGGCGGATCTCTTTGCCAGTATTCGTTTCCTTATCCGCGCCATGTGCATCGATCCGCATCACGAACTCAAGGAGGCATGGCACGAACTCATTGCGCACGGTTTTCCCCCGGCGGCGACGGCCCTTTTCGACAGCCTGCCGCCGGAAGTGAACTATGAGGCGGTGCGCAGGAACATCGCCCCGGTGCTCAAGGCGAAAGACGCCGTATCCGCGGCGCGGCTGGCGCGTGAACTTTCGGAAGCCTTCCGCCAGAATTATCTCAAAGTCCGCGACCTCGCCCGTGCCGGCCAATGACCTTACTCCCAGCCAAACCATGAAAACCACCGCTCTGCTCCTCCTCACTTGTTTCACTCTGCACGCCCAGGACACGAAAAAGGAATCCGCTCCCGCGGGCGAATCCGCCAAGCCCGCGGTCAGTGCCGCCGAACTGGAGGCGAAATTCAAGGAAACCCTCACCAGCGCCGTGATGGACGGCCGCTTTTGCATGCTGGAAAAAGGACAACTCGGGCCTGACAAAGCGGAGAAATACACCATCTCCGGCGTGGAAAAGACCGCCGAGGGGCAGTGGACCATTACCGCCAAGATCGAATACGGCGGCCTCAGCTTCAATGCTCCCGTGCCCGTGCAGGTGAAGTGGGCCGGCGACACGCCGGTCATCATCGTGGACAATGTCGGCTTTCCCGGCACGGCGAAATACTCCGCGCGCGTTATGATCTACGGCGACACCTACGCCGGCACCTGGAGCGGCGGCGACCACGGCGGCCTGATGCACGGCGTGATCAAAAAGCAGGAGGAGAAAAAGTAGGCGCCCCGGCTGGTGACGCGGCCCGGCGATGCGCAGGCAGATTCTGCTGGTCAGCTACGGATTCGCACTCCTACGCTTGAGGTGCATGAAAATCCTCCTGACTTCCGCCATCGCCGTTATCCTCACCCTGGCCTCCCGTGCCGGGGACGATGCCAAACCCGGCACCCAAACCGCGCAGTCGGTGGAAGTGGATTCCGACAAGGGCGGCAAAACCACTCTGCATTACTGGCTCGCGCTGCCGCCGGAGTCGGAGAAAAAACCTGACAACGGCTGGCCGGTCATGTTCTTCTTTCACGGTGCCGGCGAGCGCGGGGCGAATCTGGAGGTGGTGAAGAAGCACGGGCCCCCGAAACTCATCGGGAAAACGCCGGAACTGAACAAATTCATCGTGGTCTCGCCGCAGTGTCCCGAGGGTCGCTGGTGGGACCTCGTCGCCCTCAAAGGACTGATCGACCAGACTCTGAAAACCCAGCCGGCTGACAAGGACCGCGTCATCATCACCGGACTGAGCATGGGCGGGTTCGCCACCTGGGGTCTGCTCGCGGCGCATCCCGACCTGGCTGCGGCCGCTGTTCCCATTTGCGGCGGCGGTGACCCCTCGAAAGCGGACAAGTTCAAAACCGTTCCCATCCGCTGCTACCACGGAGCGAAAGACACTGCCGTCCCTCAGAAGCGGAGCGATGAAATGATCGAGGCCCTCAAAGCCGCCGGCGGCAAACCCGATTACACGGTGTATCCCGACGCCGGTCACGATTCGTGGACGGCCGCTTACGGTGACGGGAAACTCTACGAGTGGATGCTGGAGCAGCGCCGGCCTGCGAAGTGACCGGACGGCATCGCCGCCGCAGGTGGTGGTGCTTTGCTGTGAGACAGATCAGGCCAACTAACGCAGTCGGGCCGGCGCGGAGTGCTAGGCTGCCCTGGCCAGTTCCGCGCTGTGAGTGTGGATCTTGCGGATGGCTTCCAGAATTTGCTCCATGTCCCCGCGTTCCCCGAGCAGCAGGGTCTGCGGGAAGGCGACAGTGGTGGCGCACACCTGGCGGTTGCCTTTGAGGTCGTGGAAGCTCTCGCGGCAGGCTTTCAGCCGCTCCGCGCTGAAGAGCCGTTTGAAGCCGCGGGAGTTGATGGCCTCGTCGAGAATACCGTCGAAATACTGCTCGTGATAGACGCTGGAGCAGGGAATGCCCTCGGCATTGAGCGCGCGGATGAATTTGTCACGCGACAGCCCGTGGAATTTCTCCGCGTCGTAGCGGAACGGATAGAGATGCCACACCGCGCGGCTGTTCTCCGGCAGCCGGACCGCCTGAATGCCGGAAATCTCCGGCAAATGCGCTGACAGATAGTCCGCATTACCGCGCCGGTGCGCCGTCTCCTGCACCAGTTTGTCGAATTGCTGCATGAGGAGCACGGCCTGAAAGTGCTGCATGCGGTAGTTGCTGCCGCGGGTGAAGCACTGTTTGTCTCCTCTGAAAGTTCCGGTGGCGCGGCCCACGTCGTGATAGGCGAGGCAGCGGTCCATGAGTTCCTCGCTGTTGCCCGTGACTGCGCCGCCCTCGCCCGCCGGCAGATGTTTGGAGTTCTGAAAGCTGAAGCAGCCGAGATCGCCGAGCGTGCCGCATTTCCGGCCCTTGTACTCCGCGAGCCATGCCTGACAGGCGTCCTCCACCACGCCGAAGCGGTGCTTTCGCGCGATGGCATTGATGGAGTCCATCTCACAGGGCATGCCAAAGATATGCACCGGCAGAATCGCCCGTGTGCGGTCCGTGATGCGGCTCTCGATCGTCGCCGGATCCATGGTGAGAGTCGCGGGATCTGTGTCGGCAAAGACCGGCAGCGCCTTATGGATAAGCACGGCATTGTAGGTCGCCACGAAAGTGTAAGGCGAGACGATGACTTCATCGCCCGCATCCACGCCCATCACATGCAACGCCACCAACAGCGCCGTGGTGCCGCTCGCCGTCCCCACGCAGCGCTTCGCCCCCAGCAGACTGGCATAACCTTTCTCGAACTCCGCGACGTGCGTCCCGCTGCCGCGAAACCAATTGCCGCTGCGGAGCACCTCGAGGATTTTCGGCTCCCACGCTTCACTCCATTTCGGCCACGCCGGCCACCCCGCCTTCCGCACCGCCTCGCCACCCAGCAGCGCCGGCTTCCCGCCGCCGGCGGCAAAGGCGGACCCGCCCAGACAAGTCAGGGCCGCCGAGCCGGCCGCCGTTTTGTGAATGAATTCCCGTCGGTTGAGAGTGTGTTTCATGGTGCCGGTGGTTTGTCGCGGGTCATTCGTTCCCGCCTTCCGCCAGCGCCCGCCACTGCGCCGCCCGCCATGTTTGCGGACGGCGCTGCACGTATGCATCTCAACCGGCATCAGGTAAAGATCCGCGGCGCTTCACTTGTAACCCATGAGCTCAAAGCATCCGAAAACCCTGTAGTCCGCCTCATTGTTGGTGATGATCCGCGTTACCCCTGCCTCCCGGTAAATGCTTGCCAGTTGCGTATCCAGCAGCCGCTTTCTCCCCAGCCGGTGCTGCCGCAGCAGTTCCAGAAAATCCGTCGTGCTGCTGCCCGTGGGAAAAACGCGCACTACTTCCGCGGCATTCCACCAGCGATTGGCCCGTTCGATAGCCTCCGTCATCGTCAGCGGAATCACCAGCCGCTTCGCATCCGTCACCACATGGATGAACTCCGCCAGCGTTTGCGCCGCGAGTGCGAACTGCGCTCCCGCATCCAGCACCTGATCCAGCAACGCCTCCGCTCACGCATGGAACACATGATCGCTCACTTCCACGGCCACGAGGAAGTCGGTATCAATCCCGTGCAGCATGACCCATTTCCTCCAGGAGATCGTCCTCCGGTCGCAGCGGTGCCACCGTCCCCCCCGTCGCCGCCGGGCGACGATCCCGCAGAGTCGTCCGCCGTCCCCCAAACGTGTGCCGGTAATGCTCCACCGCCTCGGTGAACAACTCCACCGGCTGACGGTTCACACGCTGCGAGTGCTTCAGATACTCCTGGAACACAGGATCAGCGACATTGAGAGTAATGACCTTCATGGGATCAAAGTAGGAAACGTCCGCTGCTCCGTCAACGACTCTGTTCCCTCAAAGCGCCGCGGGGCCAAGCCTTACCGCAATCGCTCTTGGTATCGCTCAATTCCACGTCCCGGCGCGCCACCTTTTTCATGAGGCGTCGGTCATCGGGCTCCGTCACCCCTTCCGCGAGACTGGCCCGCAGCGTCTGCGCCAGCATCACTCTCTCCACCAGGAGAAGGGCCCGCACTTCGCGGCTCAATTGTTGCGCACTCACATCGCCGGCTCCAGTGCTGTCAATCCTGCGGACAATCTCCCATCACGAGGCTGGGCACTTGTTTCAGGTGTATTTGTGTTAAGGAATGCCTGTCAGACACCAGTCCTCCTCGTATTCTTCTTCAAGGTGAATCGAGATGATTCCGAAGAATGTCACCGTGATAATCGTTCCGTGAGCGTTCTCTCTGAGATCCACCGTAACCCTGCAATGGTATTTCCCTATCCACACTTGGTCAAACACGATGGTATTGGCCGTCGTTTCAATACGTGACAGCTCGAAATCGTGATCCTGGCCAACCCCAAACCATGATACATCAGGCCCGACGGATTCAATTCGACAACCACCGGCCATCCAATTGGCCATACGTGGCCATTCCGTAAAATAAGGCCGCACTTCACCCACTGGAAGGCGTGACTGGTGTCGAATCACGACTGAACGTTTGGCGTCAATTTCTAAGTCGCCTTCAGGGTACCAGAGACTTTCGTGGATGGGCGAGTTCAACCGGTTCAACGGAACAAGTAGTCGCACGAGCAATTCAGGGTGCTCGATCCCGGTGACATGAAACAGGATCTCCACAAACGTGCCATACGCCACAGTGTCGCCGACAATACCCGGCCAATCGTCAGGATGAGGTGCGCGAATGCCATTGGCCAGGTGCCTTACAGGGTCTTTCGAGACGAGTTGCCAATGTTCGCTCCGCAGGTGTTTGGGGGCGTGTTCGAAGAAGTACTTCCGTGCCGGCTCGACTGCGTCGCTCGATTGTCGAAAAGCCGTTAAAGCAGGATCGTCGTCACGTCGTTTGAACAGCCATTGGAACATGAGTGGATAACAGCATAGTATTGCAAGTTCTCAGGTAAAATATAACCCGATGGGCGGGATATGGAAAGGATACCTCCAGCCGTCAAGATTATCCCAGGACGGCAGTTCTCACGCCATCCGCCCCCTCCGGCGCCGCGCTTCCAGGGCGCGCTCGAAGCTGACCAGTTCGCGCCGCAGCGCGTTGTAGCGGCTGTGGGCTTCTCTGCCGTATTCGTTTCCCGGCAACGCATACAGGTCATAACCGGCCGCGAGGGCTTCGTCGTCGGTCAGGTCCACGGTTTTGCCGCAGCGCCGCAGTCGTGGACTCGCGATTTTGACGAGGCACGCGGCGACGCTGTCGCGGCGATGGGCGAGATCGGCGAGCCCCTGCTGCAGCAGTTCAACGGCTGGCAGTCCGTCGAAGTTCATGGCAGCCAAGCGTTGAACCCGCCGCCGGCCGATTTCCAGCACTCGTTCCTTCAGGGAGGCGGCATCCACGGCCGGACAGCGGATGAGTTGCGGCTCGATCTCCTGGAACAGAACCGTCAGGTACGCCAGGTCCACCGGTTGGTCGCGAATCATGCACGCCACGTCGTGGCGGTCGCGGAGCAGCCGGCATGTCGCCCGTATTTGGCTGCCGCTATGATTCCGTGGGGCAGGGGGCGGTTTCGAGTGAGTCCAGGGAAGGGATGGCCGGAGTCAGGTTGCACGCGGTGTGCCGATGAGACTGTTGCAGAGGCGGGGGAGGCGGGCTTCGTGTCGTGCGTCACATGCTCCCTCACGAAATCATCACCGCCTCCGCCGGTTCCGGAAAAACGTGGAATCTGGTGGTGCGCTACATTCGCCTTCTCGCGATGGGGGCGGAGCCGCGGACGATCGTGGCGCTGACGTTCAGCCGCAAGGCGGCGGGGGAGTTTCTGTGCGCCATCCTGCACCGGCTTGCGGCGGCGGCCCTGACAGACAAGGCGGCGGCGGCTTTGGCGCGTGATGCGGGCCGGACTGAACTCACGCGCCATGATTTCGCCGCGCTGCTGGCTGCCATGGTGCGGGACATGCCGATGTTGACGCTGGGCACGATGGATTCATTTTTCGTGCGCATCGCGCGGAGTTTTCCGCTCGAACTGGGCCTGGCGGGTGAATTTTCCATTCTCGACGATCACCAGCAGGGCATCGAGCAGCAGCGCGTGCTGCGGCGGGTTTTCGCACCGGGACGCCTGCAGGAGGAGGGGCGCAAAGAGTTTCTCACGGCGTTTCAGCAGGCGACGTTCGGTAAAGAGGAAGTGCGGCTGAAGCGGTTGATCGGCGAGTTTCTGGAGAACTGGCAGAACTATTATTACCAGGCGCCGGATTTGTCCTGCTGGGGAGATCCCGCGGTCATCTGGCCGGGTGGATTCAAGCGGCCGGCGGCGGGAGAGTCGTGGCTTGACCTTATCGCGGCTGCGCGGCGCGCCGTGGAAAGTTCGCCCGACCTTTCGGAAAAGCAGAAGCCGGTGCTGGAGCGGATGCTGAAGGCACTGGAGACGCACACTTTTGGCACGCCGGTGGACAAGGACGCGAAGGGGCCGCTGGAGAAACTGCTGGAAGTGCTGCCCGGCCTCGCGGCGGGAAGCGCCGTCATCACGCTCAACCGCGTCAAAGCCACCCTGCATCCGCCGCTGACGCAGGCGCTGTACACCCTGACATCCCGTATGATTCACGACACCCTGCTCGTGTGTCTGCATCAAACGCGCGGCATTTACCGCATTGTCCGTCTTTACGACGATCAATACGACGCCGCGGTGCGCCGTCAGGGGCGGCTGACTTTTCAGGATGTGCAATACCTGCTCGGCGGCGGTTCCGTGCGGGAGGGCGGGCGGCCCGCCGGAGCGTCGCGCGAGGAGATCGATTACCGGCTGGATGCCGGTTGCGCGCACTGGCTGCTGGATGAGTTTCAGGACACGAGCCGCGTGCAGTGGCGGGTGCTCCGGAATCTTTGCGATGAAGTGATCCAGGACACCGCGGGCACGCGCTCGTTTTTCGCGGTGGGAGACGAGAAGCAAAGCATCTTCACATGGCGCGGCGCGGAACCGGAGCTTCTGGGTGAACTCCAGCGGCATTACGGTGAGGCCATCCAGGTGCGGCCGCTGTCGCATTCGCAGCGCAGCGGACCGGCGATCATCGCGCAGGTGAACCGCCTTTGCGGCGACACGGCGAAACTCGCGCGGCTCGAAGGACTCGAGGGAGCCGCCGCGCGCTGGAACTGGCAGCAACACACCAGCGCGCATCCGGAACGCACAGGCTGTGCCGCCGTTCTTCAGGTTCCCCCGACCAAAGGTTCTCCGGAGGAAGCCGCCTGGCTTGCCTGTGCCGGTCTGCTCAAGGAAATTCAGCCCCTGAGGCGCGGCCTGACCTGCGCGGTGCTGTGCAGCCGCAATGACCGGGCCACGGAAATCGCCGATCTGCTGCGCCGGCACAGCGGCATGGAGGTCGTGTGCGAAAGTGACGTCAGCATTGCGGGCGACAACCCGGCCACGGCAGCGCTGCTCGCTCTCATCAAAGCCGCGGCGCATCCGGCGGATTTGTTTTCCTGGGAGCAGGTGCTGATGTCGCCGCTGGGAGAAGTCATCGCGGAGACCTGGCCCGGCGTCGCGGGCCGCACTGCGCACGGGCGGCAAATGGCGCGGCGCGGCGCCTTCACCGCCGCAGTGCTGGGGCAGATCGCGGCGCAGGGCTTCGAGAACACGCTGCGCACGTGGCAGAACCGGCTGCTGCGCCGGATGCCGGCGCTGGATTCGTTCAGCCGCGGCCGGCTGGAGGAACTGTGCCGGGCGGCGCAGGAATTCGATGCCGGCGGCAGCCGCGATGCGGACGAATTCACCGCGTTTTGCGAGTCGTGGAAGGTGCGCGAATCCGCCTCTCCCGCCGCCGTGCAGGTGATGACGCTCTTTAAGAGCAAAGGCCTGACATTCGACATCGTCCTGCTGCCCGACCTGCACGACAGCGCGGCACTGAGGCGGCGCAACGGAGTCGGGGTGAAGCGCGGTCCGGAGCAGGAAATCGAATGGCTGACGCAATTGCCGCGCCGGGAAATCGCGGCCGCCGATGAAGTCCTTTCCGGTGTGCTCAAGGAGCACGAAGCAGGGCAGTGGCGGGAGCGGCTGGCGCAGCTCTACGTGGCGGTAACCCGGGCGCGCCGGGCCAATTACCTCCTGCTGCCGCCTCCGCCGGAAAAGGAGTCTTCCCTAACCTTTCCCCGCATTGTGCGCCACATGCTGGTGTGCGAGGACGGCAAGGCGCAGAGCGCCACGGACTCCCCCGCGCAACTGCAGGCCGGTGATCAGGCCTGTGAGATTCTGGATTGTGAGGGGGATCTGGACTGGTGGCGCACTGAGACGCTGCAGGTTTCTGCCGAGCCTGCGCCGGAGACCGACTTGTTTGCCGCCGCGGCGCCGGCACCGGCGCTGCCATCTCCCGCCCCCCGGCGGGTGAGGGCGCGCGCCTCCGCGTCCCGCTATGCCGCGCACCGCGAAGGCCGGCGGTTTGGCTCGCTGGTGCATGCGCTGTTCAGTTGCGTGGAATGGTCCGGCCCCGGCGCCATCGAGGCGGTGGAACAGTTTTTTCACCGCACCCTCCCGCAGCCTGACGAATGGCAGCGCGCCGCGCTGGAAACCGTGCGCCGCTGTTTGCAGGACGCGGAAATCGCGCATCGGCTCGCCCGGCCCGCGCCGGAGGCGGTGCTGTGGCGCGAGCGGCCGTTCGAGGCGGTGATCGGGGGAGAGTGGATCAGCGGAGTGTTCGACCGCGTGACCATCGCCGGCGGCCGCGTTCTGCTGCTGGAGTTCAAGACGGACCATCTCAAGGATGAGCCCGGCGACCTCGCGGCCGCGACGCAGAGGCACGCGCGTCAGACAACGCTTTACCGTTCGGCTCTGGAAAAGCTGACCGGCCTTCCAGTCGAGGCGGTTCTCGTCTTTACCGGAGCGCTGCGCTGCTGTGCGGTGGCGTGAGGGAAATGCCGTCAGTGCCGCGGCGGCATTTGAACGCCCCGGCTTGCACACCTGTCAGTGAGGGGCATCCTCCGGCACCGACACTTCCCCCCCCGGCATGGTTTCCACTTTGCGCTTCCTCCTTACGACCGGCCTGACAGGAGCCGCGCTCGCGCTGCATCCCGTGATTTGCGCGTGCTATCTGCGCCGCTGGGACTCGATGGCGGCGATCACCGTGTTTCCTTTCTGGGCGTGGGGGCTCGCCGGCGCGGGCATGGCGGCCGTGGCATGGTTCGCGGCACGCCGGCGCGCGGCGGTCCTCGTGTTGGGTCTCTGGCTGGTGACGATCGTGGCCGGATCGGATGAAACCCGGCCCCTGCTGCGGATTTCCAAAGAGCGCCCGGAGCCGGGGGCGCCCGCACCGGTCAACGGCCAGCGGCCCGTGCGCATCATCACTTTCAACTGCAAGGCGGGCATGTACAATCCGGCGACGCTGGACAACCTGACACCCTGGCAGCCGGACATCGTTTTCCTCCAGGAGGCGCCCTACACCGGGCAACTGCAGCAGTACGCCGAGAAAGTATTCGGCCCCGGCGCACATTTCGACGGCGGCGCGCACTGCGGCCTGCTGGCGCGCGGACGCATTCTCAACACCATGACCGGATGGCAGCCCTTCTCGCTGCTTTCCACCATCGAGATCGCCCCTGGCAAACTGCTCGAAGTCTGCTGCGTGCACCTCAAGGGAGCGGAAACGAACGTCCGCCTCTGGAGCCGCAACGCGTTTCGCGAGCACCGCGACAACCGCCGCTCCCGGCGCGCGGAACTGTCGCGGGTGTTCACCGTGCAGCGGCTTCTCAGCGGGCAGAATCCCGCCATCATCGGTGGGGATTTCAACGCCCCCGCGGGCGATGCCGTGTTCGATCTTCTCAGGGACTCGGGATTTCGCGACGCCTTTGCGGAGTGCGGCAGCGGCTGGCCCAACACCTATCCGGCAGGCACTCCCATGCTCCGGATCGATCACCTTTGGGTCAATGACCGCGTGCAGCCCGTCCGGGCCGTGGTGGCGAAGACCACGCATTCCGACCATCGCATGGTGGTGTGCGACTTTCTGCTGCCCTGAACGCCCGCGCCGGGCTCCGGCGGGACCACGGGAACTTCGGGGCTAAAATTCCTGACGGCATCCGGCGGATTTTTCTTCCCCCGGAGCACGGCGGGACATTAAGAGATGAGCCGAATTCATCAGAAAGATTCATCCTGCTCATTCTTTATGCCCTCGCCCCGCCGCTCCCTTCTCCCGCGCCCGGCCCTCCATTTGGCCGGTCTGTTTCTCGTTCCCGGCATCGTCTCTGCACAGGATGCGGCTCCCGTTCCTGACAGCGGCAACACCGCGTGGATGCTGACCTCCACGGCGCTGGTGCTGTTCATGATGATTCCCGGGCTGGCGCTTTTTTACGCCGGACTGGTGCGCTCAAGGAATGTGCTTTCCGTGCTCATGCAGTGCTTCGCGCTCACGGCGCTCATGAGTCTCGTCTGGCTGGCCGGCGGTTATTCGCTCGCCTTTGCCGGCGAGGGCGCATTCCTTGGCGACCTCAGCAAGGCGTTCCTCCGCGGCGTGAGCCCGGACTCGTTTCACGCCAACAGTCAGGGCAGCGGCGTGCCGGAACTGGTGTTTTTTGCCTATCAGATGACTTTCTTCGTCATCACGCCGGGTCTGATCGTGGGAGCGGTGGTGGAGCGCATGAAATTCACGGCGCTGCTGCTGTTCATGACGCTGTGGGCGTTGCTCGTGTATCTGCCCGTGTGCTATATGCTTTGGTACAAAGGGGAATACTTCGGCTTCAAAGGAGTCATCGATCATGCGGGCGGCATCGTGGTTCACATCACCGCAGGGGTGGCCGCACTGGTCGCGTGCGTCCTCGTCGGGCCGCGCAGTGATCACGGCAAGGTGCCCACCATGCCACACAATCTGCCCATGACTGTCACCGGCGCCGCCATGCTGTGGGTCGGGTGGTTTGGATTCAACGCCGGCAGCGGCATCGCGGCCAACGGCGCCGCGGGGATGTCGCTCATCGTCACCCACATCAGCGCCTGCACCGCGACGCTGGTGTGGATGGGCATCGAATGGATGGTGCTGCGCAAGCCCACTGTGCTGGGCGCGGCCACGGGCAGCATTGCCGGGCTCGCGGCGATCACTCCGGCGGCGGGAAGCGTGGGGCCCGCCGGCGCTTTGGTTATCGGCGCCTGCAGCGGCGCACTTTGCTGGTACGTCTCCGTGAAAGTGAAGGCGAAGTTCCGCTACGACGACTCGCTGGACGTCTTCGGCGTCCACGGCGTCGGCGGCTTTGTGGGCACGGTGCTCCTGGGCGTTTTCGCGCATGAAACCTTCGGCGGTTTCCGCAACGACGCCGACATCGCGAAGCAATTCCTCGCCGCTTTCGTCACCATCGCCTATTCCGCGGGGATCAGCACGGCGCTGCTGCTGGGAATCAAGAAAACCATTGGCTTGCGCGTCACTGAAATCGCCGAGCGCGAGGGCCTCGATGCCGCCGACCATGGCGAGTCCGCCTACAATCAGTGACGCGACCACTTCCGCACTCGCGCAGCGGATGAACCTGGACGCGCTGCTGCCTCAACGCACGCTCGGCGGATCATGAAATCCCGCCTCACCCGCCGTCATCTGCTCCGCAACATCCTCGCCACCGGCGCCGCCCCGCTGATTGTGCCGCGTCACGTCATTGCCGGCGGCGGGCAGGTTCCGCCTTCTGAAAAACTGCGCACGGCGCACATCGGCGTCGGCGGGCAGGGCGGGGGAAACCTCGGTGAAATCTCCTCCTTCAAGGAAGTGCAGGTCACCGCGCTGTGCGATGTGGACAGCGGTCGCCTCGCGGGGGCCGCGAAACAGCATGCCTCCGCCAAAACGTTCCGCGACTGGCGCAAACTCTTCGAGGCGGAGAAGGAATTCGACGCCATCGTCGTCTCCACGCCGGACCACCAGCACGCACCCATCGCGCTCACCGGCATGACGCTGGGCAAGCACGCCTATGTCGAAAAACCCCTCGCTCACACGATCGAAGAGGCCCGTCTCATGACCGAAACCGCGGCGAAATACAAAGTCGTGACCCAAATGGGCAACAACGGGCACGGCGGAGACGGATTGCGCCTGTGGAAGGAATACTACGACGCCGGCGTCATCGGCACGATCAAGGAAATCCATGTCTGGAGCGACCGCCCCGGCGGCTGGTGGGGGACTCAGGGCAAGCCGCGGCCGCAGGGCGATCACAAGGTGCCCGCGGAACTCGACTGGGATCTCTGGATCGGCCCGGCGCCGATGCGGCCGTACCATCCGTCCTATCATCCCATGCAGTGGCGCGGGTTTTGGGATTTCGGCTGCGGCGCCCTCGGCGATATGGCGGTGCATAATGCCGACCCTGCATTCTACGCGCTGGATTTGGGCCAGCCCGACTGGGTCGAGGCGGAATGCGGCGACGCGAACGACGAGACCTTTCCCACCTGGAGCATCGTCACCTGGCAATTCCCCGCCAAAGGCAGCCGGCCGGCGGTGCAGATGAAATGGTACGACGGCGGCAAGCGCCCGCAGAACATCCCTGGCATGGAACCGGAGCGCAATATCGGCGACAACGGACTCATCTTCATTGGCGACAAAGCCGGCATGATGGGCGGCAGTCACGCCAGCCCGCCGCGCGTCTTCCCGAACGAGAAGCACCAGCAGACCAAGTACCCGCCGAAGTCACTGCCGCGCTCGCCGGGCCATCGCATCGAGTGGGTGCGCGCCGCCCTTGCCGGCAAGCCGCAGGATTCCATGAGCGGCTTCTGGTACAGCGGTCCTTTTACCGAAGCACTGCTCGTCGGGCTCCTGCCGGTCCGTTTCGGCAAACGCATCGAATGGGATGCGGCGGGCCTGAAAGCCAAAAACTGCCCCGAAGCCGCGGCGCTGATCCGCAAATCCTATCGCGAAGGCTGGAAGCTGCCCGGGTAGCGCGGTGCGCCAACCCTGAAGTGGAAAATGGAGAGGAAGCGAACCGCCGATGGACATTGATTCACACGGATTTACTCATGAATTCGGATTCACTCCCCGGAGGAGGATTCCCGTGAACACAACTTGCTGAGTATCCGTGTTCCTCCGGGTCCATCCGTGGTTCAATTTCCCGCTTGAGCTAACGGGTCTGGAACAGCTCCGACTGGACGATGGAGTGGACGAGCGTGCGCAGGCCCCAGCCCTGCTGCGACACTTCGGCGACGATGCGTTCCACTTCGCTGCGGTCGCAGAAGCGAATCCCGGCGCCGGTGGCGTAGGTCAGGAGTTTGCCGGTCACACAGCGCAGCACCTGTTCCTTCTCTGCGAGGAGCAGTTGCTTGAATTCGCGGATGTCCTTGAACGTTCTGCCGTCGGCAAGGGCGCCGCTCGCGTCCACCGCGGGTCCGAGTTTGTACTGCCAGACGTCGCGGCCCTCGAATTTCCACGGCGGCGGGTCGCCTTTGCCGAGGCTGCGGTAGCGGTCACGCCAGCCGCCGATGACGTCGAAACTCTCCAGCGCGAAGCCGGGCGGATCCATGACGCGGTGACAGGCGGCGCAGGACTCGGAGTTTCGGTGCTTGTCGAGCAGTTCGCGGATCGTGGTCGCGCCGCGCGTGTCGGGTTCCACGCTGCCGACATTCGGCGGCGGGGGCTGCGGCGGCTTTCCGAGCAGGCGTTTCATGACCCACGCGCCGCGCATCACCGGCGAGGTGACGGTGCCGTTGGCGGTGACTTTCAACACCGCCGCCTGAGTGAGCACGCCGCCCCGCGGGCTGCCGTCGGGCAGGGCAACCCGGCGGAACTGCTCGCTGGCGGCGCCGGGCACGCCGTAGTGCCGCGCCATGGTGCGGTTCAGCATGAGCCAGTCGGAATGGATGAAAGCGGCCACGCTTTCGTTCCTGACAAGCATCTCGGTGAAGAACGCCTCCGTCTCCGCCACCATCGAGCCTTCGAGCATTTCATCGAACTCCGGATAGAGCTGCATGTCCGGCGATGTCGCTTTGATATTGCGGAGGTCGAGCCACTGACCGGTGAAGTTCTGCACAAACCCGCGGGAGTGCGGACTCGCGAGCAGACGCTCCGTTTGTGCGCGCAGAATGTCAGGCTGTGATAGTTTGCGCCCGGCGGCCAGCCGGAGCAGTTCGTCATCCGGGGCGCGGCTCCAAAGGAAGAGCGCCAGCCGCGCCGCGAGGGCGAAGTCGTCGAGTTTGCCAGGGCGTTCGTCCAGGAAAAGAAACTGCGGGGCGGTGAGCACGGCGCGCAAGCCCGTGCGCACGGCGTGTTCAAACGGGCGGCCGCTTTCCAGAACGGCGAGCGCCAGTTTCACGAACGGCTCGGCGCCGCCGCTCTCAAGCGGACGGCGAAAAGCCCGCTGCGCGAACTTTTCGATCACCTCGCGTGCCGCGGCGGCGGGATGCTCCGGCGCCAGTTCCCATGCCAGCGTTCCCTGTTCGCGCCACTGGCGTTTGTTCCTGGGGATTTCGCGCAGCGTCACGCCTGGCAGCAGCCGGCCCGTGCTGGCGGGCGGCCAGTCGCCGAGCGGGCCTTCGATTTCCAGCCACTGGAGGGCGAGGCCGCTGCCTTTGTAGTCCTTCACGCCCGCATTCCAGAGCCCCTGTCCGTCCGGGCCGGCGACGACTCCGTGCGGCACCGCCTGCACGAGTTCGTTGCGCTCGATTTGCGCGATCACCTCGACTTCGCGCGGCTTGTCAGGCATTTCCCAGAAGCCGAGCAGGCGCTTTTCTTTGAAGCGGTGTGCGTAGAGGCGCAGGGTGACCGGTTCGCCGCCGCTTTGATAGGCGAAGCCCGAGGCGCGCAGACGATAGCGGCCGGTGACCGGCGCGGAAAAGGTGCGGAAGTCGCCCGGTGGCCATCCGGCGCTGAACATCACCACGGCGTCGGGCAGTTCGCGGAAGAGCACGCGGTGCTTGTCCTTTGAAACCGGATCGGTGATTTTGCCCTCCGGTGTGTCGAGGTTCCGGCGCACCTCCTTCTCCTCTTTCAATGTCAGGCGCCGCTGGAACCGCTTCGGCTCTTCTGTCAGGACGATGGCGGCATCCAGCGCCGTGTCCGCCGCTTCGAGGTATTTCTCCATCTGCAGCTGGGAGAAACGCAGGCCGTCCGCGACGGTGTCGAATCCGTGCGAAGGCGTATCCGGCGGCAGAATGTCCCGCAGGCGCACCTCGATGCCGAGCAGATCGCAGACGGTGTTTTCGTACTCGATGCGGTTGAGCCGGCGCAGCGCGGTGCGCGAACCCGCCTTCCGCTCCTCCGCAGTGATGGCCGCACCCAGCGTCTGCAGTGCGCCCGCCTTGTCCTCCGCGGAAGGCTGGGGCTTGTCCGCAGGCGGCATTTCACCCGTGGCGAGGCGGTCGTGCAGCCGGATCCATTTGGTCAGGCTGGATTCGGCGCCGTCCCAGGGGAGAGCGGCAAGATCGAGGCCGCCCTTTTTAACTTCCGCGTCGTGGCAGTCGGCGCAGTACTTCCCCAGAAACGGCTGCAGGTCCGCCGGAGGAGCGGCGACGAGCGGAGCGGCGCAAAGCAGGGGCAGGAGCGGAAAAAATCGCATGCTGGCCTGCTGCTGCACCACCGGACGGTGCCTTGCAAAAGGGGAATGCCTACGGAAGCGTGAGCCGGAGCCTGACAAAAAGCCGCGACTTGGTGAAGGGACGGCCATCTACAGGACTCAGCGCGCCGACTCGATCAGCGCGGCGAATTCGTGGAAGAAGTATTTGGCGTCGTTCGGCCCGGGTGCGGCTTCGGGGTGGTACTGCACGCTGAAGACCGGCGCGTCCCTGTGGCGCAGGCCTTCCACGGTGCCGTCGTTGA
The DNA here is from genome assembly GCA_964523105.1 of uncultured Akkermansia sp. GTDB lineage: Bacteria > Verrucomicrobiota > Verrucomicrobiia > Verrucomicrobiales > V1-33 > V1-33. Next base: position 130,278 of record CAZFZN010000001.1, on the reverse strand, counting down.
GATTGATGTGCGTCACCTCGACGTTCGACGGCAGGCTGTCGGCATCGACGGCGAAGCCGTGGTTCTGGCTCGTGATGGCGACTTTGCCGCTGCGCAGGTCTTTGACCGGCTGATTGCCGCCGCGGTGACCGAACTTGAGCTTGAAGGTCTTGCCGCCGAAGGCGTGGCCGAGAATTTGGTGGCCGAGGCAGATGGCGAAGATGGGCTTCTTTCCGGTCAGCTGGCGCGTCTCCGCGTGAATGTAGTCGAGCGCGGCGGGATCGCCGGGACCGTTGCTCAGAAAGACGCCGTCGGGATTCCGCGCCAGCACTTCCTCCGCGGTGGTGCGGGCATTGACCACTTCCACGGCGAACCCTTCCTGACGCAGCCGGCGCAGGATGTTGTACTTGATGCCGAAGTCGTAGGCGACGATGCGGTACTTCGCCGGGGGCAGGGAAGTATCGATGTCATGCGAGCCGTTCGGCAGGACCCAGTCGCGGCTTTCCGTGCTCGAGGGATCCCATACGTAGCCCTTTTCGGTGCTCACTTCCCTGACGTAATCGCTGCCCTCCATCGGTGCGCTGCCGGCGGCGCGGGCGGTGGCTTCCGCGGGATCGAGCACTTCCGTGCTGAGAAAGGCGCGCATCGCGCCGCGGGTCCGCAGGTGCTTGGTCAGGCGCCGCGTGTCCACGCCTTCGATGCCGATGAGATTCCATTTCCGGAGGTATTCATCGAGGCTCGCGCCGCTGCGCCAGTTGCTCGGCGTTTTGCAAAGTTCCCCGACCACGAACCCGCGCACATGCGGCTGCGTGCTTTCGTTGTCCTCTTCGTTGACTCCGTAGTTGCCGATGAGCGGATACGTCATGGCCACGATCTGCCCGCGGTAGGACGGATCGGTGAGCACCTCCTGATATCCGGTCATGGAGGTGTTGAAGCAAATCTCCCCGGTGGAACTGCCGGTTACACCGAAGGATTCGCCGAAGAAATGGACTCCGTCTTCGAGGGCGAGAATGGCTTTCATGCGTGGGTCGCCGCGTCCGTAATGGTCCGCTGCGCCGTGGCAACGGGTAAGTTCACCGCCGCCTTGCATTCCCCCGCGGCGCCCCTACGCTCGCCGCCCAACAATCCCCCACAAACCATGAGCAAACCGAAACCTGCAATCACCGCCTATTTGAAAACCTGGTGCGGCTGGAGCGAAGGCGTGCGCGCCATCATGCGCAAATACGAACTCGAATTCGAGGAGAAGGACATCATCAAAAACCCCGCGTTCCGCTGGGAGATGGAGCAAAAGAGCGGGCAGCCGCTCAGCCCGTGCGTCATCATCAACGACACCATGCTGGCTGATGTGAGCGGTGATGAAGTGGAGGCCTACCTGCTGCAGCATGAACTGGTCGATTCCGTGGACCGCGAAGCCGATGCGCCAACCGGCTCCTCCTGCTCGCCGGAACTGCATGCCGCGCAGGCCGCAGCCGAAGCCGCTCCCGCGCCGATCCGTTTCGTGGCCTGACCTGCCATGCTGCTGCGACTGCTGGCCTTGCTGTTGGCCGCCGCCCTGACGGCGGCGGCGCAGGTGAACATCCCTCCCGCCACGGCGGCCAAAATCGGGCAGCGCCTCTGGCAGAATGAATGCGGCGGCACCGTCGCCGGCCTGACAAGCTGGAATTCCGGCGAAGCCTTCGCCTCGCTGGGCATCGGGCATTTCATTTGGTATCCCGCGGGCGGAAAGCAAACCTACCAGGAGAGCTTTCCGGGGCTGGTCGCACTGTTCAAAGCGCGCGGTGTGAAGGTGCCGGCATGGCTGGCCAAAGCACGCGCCTGCCCGTGGCCGGACCGCGCCGCTTTCCATGCCGCGAAAAACTCCGCGCAGATGCAGGAACTGCGCACACTCCTGGCCAACACCGTGCCGCTCCAGGCGGAATATGCCGCGCAGCGCAGCGTGAATTCGCTTCCCAAAATCCTCGCCGCGGCGCCGAAGAGGGAGCACGCGGCTCTGACAGCGAAATTTCACGCCCTCGCCGCGACCGGCTCCGGACTTTACTGCCTGATGGATTATGTGAACTTCAAAGGCGAAGGCACCAATCCCGCGGAGCGTTACAAAGGTCAGGGCTGGGGACTGCTCCAGGTGCTGAGTGACATGCCCGCCGTCACTCCCGCCTCTGCGCCCGCCGCTTTCTCCGCCGCCGCCAAACGCGTGCTCGGCCGCCGCATTGCCAGCGCCCCGAAGGACGAAACCCGCTGGCGCGCCGGCTGGTTCAGCCGCTGCGATTCCTACGCCAGAGGACTCTGAGGCGGGCCGGTCCGGTTAGTTGTCAGGGCCGGAGTTGATCCGGCATCAGGCATTGCCACCGCCGCGCGGAACCTGCATAATTCCGCAGACTCCCTGATATGAAAGCGTCCCTTCTCACTGCTCTCCTCGCGGTCGCCCTCCGGTGCGCCGCCGCGCCGCCCGTGATCAGCGAGTTCATGGCGGTCAATCACCGTGCTTATTTCGACGGCGACGGCAATGCCACCGACTGGATCGAGATTCTCAATCCCGGCCCCGGCACTGTGGAACTCGAAGGGTGGTCGCTCACGGATGAGCCTGACCTTCCTGGCAAGTGGGTGTTTCCGGCGGTGACGCTGGCGGAGGGGGAATTTCTGGTGGTGCGGGCCTCGGGCCTCGACCGGCGCACGGCGGGGCAGGAGTTGCACACAAATTTTTCCCTGTCCGGCGACGGGGAGTATCTGGCGATGTTTTCACCGGCAAGCGTGGTCAGTTCGCAGTGGCAGCCGTATCCGCGGCAGTTCGGCGATATCAGTTATGGCACGGCCGCCGGCGGAAGTGCCGCGGGTTACTTCACCGTGCCGACGCCCGGGCAGACCAACGAACCGGAGGTGCTCACGGACTATGTGCGCGATACCCATTTCGGCGTGTCGCGCGGGTTCTTCAGCGGTCCGTTCAGCGTGACGGTGACCTGCGACACACCCGGCGCGGCCATTTACTATACCACGGACGGCAGCGTGCCGGAGGAAAGCAGCCTGACTTATACGGGACCCGTGACGATCACGGCCACCACGTCCCTGCGCGTGCGTGCGTTCAAGGCCGGCATGGTGCCGTCGAACGCGGATACGCAGACTTACATTTTCGCAGAGTCGTGGAAATCGCAGCCGGACTTCCCGGCGGGATTCTCCCAGTCATGGGGCTCGTTCGACGCCTCCTTCAAAGTGCTGGCGGACTATGGCATGAATCCCGAAATCACGAACGATCCGCTATACGGCCCGCTCGTGATTCCCGCGATGACGCAGACCTTTCCGGTGCTCTGCGTTTCGGGGGGAGCGGAGGAGATTTTCGGCGACAACGGCATCCACGGCAATCTGCGCAATACCGACAGCGAAGTGCCGGTGGCGGTGGAGTACTTCAATCCGCTCGCGCCCGCGGAGACGTTCACGGCGCGTGCCGGATTCCAGGCCCACGGCGGCGCGGTGCGGAACTACGCCAAAAAGGGCTTCCGGCTCGATTTCACCGGTGAACACGGCGACGGGCCGCTGCAGTATCCGCTCTTCGCCGGCTCGCCGGTGGAGGCCTTCGATCAACTCGTGCTGCGCTCCGGCGGGCATGACAGCTGGACAGTCCAGACGCGAGGCGGTGCGGCGGACGCCAACGATCTGGCGTTCCATGCGGCCTATGTGCGCGATCAGTTTCTTCGCCGCACGGAAATCGCCGCCGGGCTGCTCTCGCCGCGCGGACGCTGGGTGCATCTTTGCATCAACGGGCTCTACTGGGGACTTTACGATCTTCACGAACGGCCCAATGCCGCGTGGACCGCGGCGCACGCCGGCAGCCCGGAGGCCGCGTGGGACGTGCTGCACCACAACAATGTCAGTACATCACTCGGCCCGCAGGCGGTGGATGGCGATCTCACTGAATGGTCGGCCATGCAGGCCCTCAGCACTGTTCCGGTCGTTACCGATGCCGCCTATCTGCAGCTTGCGGCGCTGCTCGGGCCTGACCGTTATATCGATCACCTGCTCATTCGCATGTGGGCCGGCGATCACGATTGGCTGGGGCCCGCCTACATGCCCAGCAGCACCCTCGGCACCACGGAGGATGTGGCGGTCTATTCCGGCAAGAACTGGTACGCGGTGCGTGATTCCAGAGACGCGACTCCGGGATTCTGGCAGTTTTTCACCTGGGACGGCGAGATCAGCATGGGGAACCATCTGCTCTTCCGGTTCTTCGACGGACTGCCGACGCCCGCGGGACTCGGATTTCCGCACCTGCGCGAGCTTAATCTCGACACGACGGGAATTTCCCGGGCCGATACCCCCGCCGCGATGTGGCATGCGCTGCGCGGTCATCCGGAATTTCGCAGCAAAGTGGCGGACCGCGCGCACCGGCTGCTGCACAATGACGGGCCGCTCTCACCCGCCGCGGCCGCCGCGCGCCTCGACGCCATGATCGACGAACTCGACACCGCGATGGTCGCTGAATCCGCCCGCTGGGGCGGAGTGTCAGGAATCGGATTCCGCAGCGTCAACGGAGTGTTCCACCGCACCTGGGACAATCCCCTGCTGAAGCGCGACACCCACTGGCGGCCGGAGGTGGAATGGCTGCGCGACACCTTCGCCGCGCAGCGGGGACAGATCCTGCAGAATCAGCTCGCCGCCCGCAGTCTCTGGCCCCTCACCGAACCCGTGAGCATCAGTCCGTTCGGAGGCCAGGTGGCGCCCGGCGACCCTGTGGAAATGAGCGCACCCGCCGGCGTCATCTATTACACCACCGACGGCACCGACCCGCGCGTGCCGCTGAGCGGGACCATTGCAGGCACGGCACAAATCTACAGCGCGCCGCTCACCACCGGCGGCCTGACTCCGCTGACTGTCAAGGCGCGCGCCTATGCCGCCGGCTGGTCGCCGCTGACCGAAGTCACGTTCATCTCCGGAATGCCGCCGTCCTCCGCCGCGCTCGTCCTGACGCAACTGCACTATCATCCGCCGGCTCCGACACCCGCCGAGGAGGCGGCGCTGGGATTCTCCGACGCGGATGCCTTCGAATATCTCCGGCTCACCAATGTCTCCGGCGACACGCTCGATTTGTCAGGCCTGCGCTTCGCCGCAGGAGTGGATTTCGACTTCGCCGTCCACTCCAGCCTGCGCGAACTCCCCGCGGGCGCCAGCGTGCTTATCGCTTCGCATGCCGCGGCCTTCCAGCTGCGCTACGGCGCCGCGGCGCACGGTGTCTTCGCCAATGACACCCGTCTTTCCAATGGTGGTGAACGGCTCAAACTGGTGCGCCGCGATGGCGAAGTGATTTTCGATTTCTCCTACAATGACAAAGGCGTCTGGCCCGCCGCCGCCGATGGCGCAGGGGCCGCGCTGCATCTGCTGGGGCCCGGCAGCGGCACCGATCCCGGGGAGTCCGGCAACTGGCGTGCTGACAGTCCCGCGCCCTTCTCGCCCGTGGCTTTCTCCCTGACTTATGAAACCTGGCGCAGCGACTTCTTCAGCGCGGAGGAAGTTTCCGCGGGACTGGCGGAGCCGCGCGCCGATCCCGATGGGGACCGGTTGGAGAATATCTTCGAGTATCTCACCAAGTCGAACCCGCGCCGCGCCACGCAGTCGCCGGTCCGCATCGGATTTCCCGCTCCTGGCAGGGTGCGCTTCTCCTGCGAACTTCGCGCCGGCGACACCGCGCCATTCTCACTGGCCCTGCAGGTTTCCCAGAGTCTGGGCGAATGGACTGACGCCTCGCCCGTGGCGACTCTGCCGACGGACAACGCGACCGTGGAACTCGTTTATGAATTCGACCTCCCGCCCGGCGGAAAACTCTTCGCCCGGCTGCGGGCGGCCGGGCTGTGAATCAGGCGTTGCGCAGCCAGGCGAGGAGGAGGTCTGTCTGCTGCTGGAGCGCTGCCGGCCCGCCGCCGTTCCACAGCACCACCGCGGCCCGGCGCATTTTCTCCTCCAGCGGCATCTGCGCGGCGATGATGCGCTGCGACATGGCTTCTGTCAGGCTGCTGCGCGCCATGAGCCGCGCGCGCTGGGCCGCCGGCGTGCAGGCGACCACGATTTCAACGTCGCGCGGCACGGGAAACCCTGACTCATACAGCAGCGGCACGTCCATGAGGAAAAACTCCGCCTTTTCCGCCGCCGCCCGCTCCTGCTTCAAAGCACAGGCATGGCGCACGCGCGGATGCAGAATGCCCTCCAGCACGCGGCGGCGCTCCGGATTGTCGAACACCAGTTCCCTGAGCTTCGCGCGGTCCAGCGTTCCGTCCGCCGCCTGTACTTCTCCGAGCGCTGCGGAAATGGCGGCGATCACCCCAGGCTGTGTCTGCAGTTCCCGCACGCAGGCATCGCAGTCGAAGAACACCGTGCGCGGCGCCCGTTCGAGAAACTGCCGGGCGAACGTGGACTTGCCTGTGGCGATGCCGCCGGTCAGCGCGAGGGACTGCATATCAGCCTCCATCAACGGCAGTTCGCAGACCCGCGCAAGTGCAGCGTCCCGCGACTGGTGCACCGCCGCCGCAAATCAACCTTTGCCATCCGTTATGGCCCGACTGTAGAGTGCCGGCGATGAAACGCCCCGCCTGGATTCTCCCCGCCGCACTGCTTGCCGCCGTCGTCATGGCTTTCGCGCAGCAAGACAGTCCGTCGCCGCCGGCAAAACCACGCGCCTTCACCGGGGCGCGCATTTTTCCCGTGTCCGGGCCGGTCATTGAAGACGGCACGCTCGTCGTCGCTGACGGACGCATCGTCGCCGTCGGACCGCGGGCCTCAGTGACGCCTCCGGCGGACGCGGAGATCATCGACTGCGCCGGCAAGGTCATCATGCCGGGGCTCATCTGCACGCACTCGCACATCGGCGCGCCGAGCGGCGGCGACATGTCGGCACCGATTCAGCCGGAGGCGCGTGTGCTCGACTCCATCGACATTCGAGACAACACGCTGGCCCGCGCCCGCGCCGGCGGCCTCACCACGGTGAACATCATGCCAGGCAGCGGGCATCTCATTTCCGGTCAGACTGTCTATCTCAAACTCCGCGACGGCCGCACTATCGAGGAACTCGCCATCAAGAACGACGACGGCTCGCTCGGCGGCGGCCTCAAGATGGCCAACGGCACCAACAGTATCCGTGAGGCGCCTTTCCCCGGCACGCGGGGCAAATCCGCCGCGCTCGTGCGCCAGCAGTTCGTCAAAGCCCGCGACTATCAGCGCAAGATCGCCGCCGCCGGCGGTGATCCCGCCAAACTCCCCGACCGCGACCTCGGCCTCGAAACGCTCGTCCAGGTCATGGAAGGGAAGCGCGTGGTGCATCATCACACGCACCGCGCCGACGACATTCTCACGGTGCTGCGGCTGAAAGAGGAGTTCGGCTTCAAGTGCGTGCTCCATCACGTCTCCGATGCATGGAAAGTCGCCGACGAGATCGCCGCCGCGGGCGTCGGATGCTCCATCATCAACCTAGACTCCCCCGGCGGAAAACTCGAAGCCCGCGACATTGACTGGCGCAACGGCGCGGAGCTGGAGAAGCGCGGCGTCATCACCGCCGTCCACACCGACGATCCGATCACCGACAGCCGCTGGTTCCTCCGCAGCGCCGCCCTGTCAGTGCGCGGCGGCATGTCCCGCGAGAAAGCCCTCGAATCCGTCACCCTCGCCGCTGCCAAACTTCTCGGCCTTGAACAGCGCACCGGGTCCCTGGAGCCTGGCAAAGACGCGGACTTCATCCTGCTGAGCGGCGACCCGCTCTCCACTTACACCCGCGTGGAGCAAACGTGGGTGGACGGCGCAAAAGTCTTCGATCTCGCCCGCCCGGAGGACAAACTCATGGCCGAAGGCGGCCCCGGCGCCGGCTCCGCGCGCCTGTCGAACACCTGCTGCTTCTCGAAATAGCATGCAAGTTTGCGCCATAAACGGGGCGGCAGTGCGCAGCACCATGGAGTGCGGCGACTTGTCGCCGCCTTCCGAAAGAGGACTTGTCCGCGCTTCGCGGGCGTGCGCAGCGAGGGAGAGCGGAGTACAGGGTCGGACGTCCTGGCGCCCGGGAGTCCAACCCCGGCGACACGTCGCCGCAGACCGAAGGCGGAGACAAGTCTCCGCAGTCCAAGGCGGCTGCGCCGCACTGACACTTCGCTTCAGGGCTACTCGGGCAGCTGCACGGTGACAAACAGCAGCCACACGCGGTTGTCTTTGTTGCCGCCGGGCACGCCGGTATTCACGGGCGGACTGAAGGTGCTCACCAGTGCGGGCTGGCCGGTGAGCATGGAAATCTGCGCGGTGCATCGCTGAGTCTCGATGACGGGTTGCGGGACTTCTCCCGTGAGGCCCCACGGCACCGTGGCCGCGAGACGGCTGTTTTCAGGCGCGAGGTTCAAGTCCACGGCTTTGGCCTCCTCCGAAAACGTGAGTTCCATCTCCGCGGTCCAGCCGAAGTTGCGAACAACGAAGGCATTTCCAATCGTGGAAGTGACGGGCCAGGGAGCGAAGATTTTTTCACCGCCGGGAACGGACGTGCCTGTGGCCGCCACCGGCAGGCTGACCGTCTGGGGGACCTGGGCAGGCTCAACCTCCGTCGGATAGGCATACTCCACGATGCCTTCCGTCTTCGATCGCTGCCCGCCGCGTACCCGGGTCACGGAATGGCGCTCCAGGCGCACGGCGGAGTCTTTCTTGTCCATCTCGGCATCCAGCCAGGCGTAGAGCGCGGCTTCCTTCGGGTGAGCGATGAGCGCCTTTCGCGCGGCGAGCGGCGGGAGGGAGAAGGCCTCGAGATGGACGAGGCCTTCCTGCACACATGTGGCCAAAACCATGCTGTCCACGAGTGCTGCCACGAGTGCCAACTGCTCCGCAGTATTCCTTACAAAGAGGCGTGAGGAGTGTGCACTGAAACTGGCCAAGGAGTCTGCTGCCTCAAAATTGACGCCGTAAGACTTGAGTACCTCCACTGCGGAGCGGGTGATGAGTTTTCCGTCGGCAAAGGGATCAGCGGAGTCCGCTTTGCCGCGACTCATGAAGTCAGGCGGCACGCGGAAGGCGCGCGTCTCCAGAACAACAGAGTCGGCAGCAGCAGGCGCAGGCGCGGCCGGTGTTTCCTGCGCAAGGGAGGCTGCGGCGGTGCTTAGAGCCAACAGCGCGGCGGCGAAGAGTGAATTCGTTTTCATAGCAGCAGCGGAGAAAGGATCATCGGGGATCAGTGACCGTTACAAACAGCAGGCGGGTGACGTGCTCATTGTTGCTGCCCTCGACTCCGGTGGCGACCGGAGGGCTGAAGGTGCCGGCGAGTGTGGGCTGGCCGAGAGTGGTGAGGATTTGCCCGGTGTATTTGCTGGTCTCAAACGTCGGCTGCATGATCTCGCCGGTGGGATTCTGACTGACGAGGCCGCAAAGTTTCACGAATTGCGGCGCCATGTTCAGGTCCACGGTGCGGCCATCGTCGCCAATGGTGAGTTCGATCTCCGCGGTCCAGCCGGTGTTCTTGAAAGTAAAGGCGGATGGCGTGGTCGGAGTGTAAGGCCAGGGAGCGAAGACCCGGCCAGCAGGTGAGGCGCCCGGTGCCGTTACCGGAGCGGGAGTGCCGGGCGGGCCGGGATCACCCGGTGCGCCGGGCTTGGGAGCAGGTGCCGGCGGAGTGGGCGCAGGGGCAGGCGCCGGGTTCTTGTTGGTGATGTGGGTGGTAATGCCGCCGGAGACGGGAAAGCCGATGCCGATGTGCTGCGGAATGTTCGGCGGATCGAACTCCGTGGCGTAGGAATACTCCGCGATTTGCTCCAGCTTCGACCGCTGCCCGCTGCGAACTCGCAGAACCGTGAGCAGTTCCAGCGTGGCGGCTGGCTTTTCCTTTTCCAGCTCCGCGCCGAGCCAGGCATAGAGGTCGGCCTGTTTGGGAAACTGCTTCATCGCACGCCGGGCCTCCCCGGGCGCGAGCGAGAAGACCTCCATCCGCACGAGAGCTTCCGCGGGGAGCAGGGCCGCGGCCTGGACCTCAGCGGAGCCGGGAGTTTTCGCAGAGTCCGGCTGTTGTGCGACGGCGGGGAGGCACAGGGCCGCGAGGACGGGGACGCAGATTGGTTTCATGGGCGTGTCGGGGTGGAATACCGTCGCCATTCTGCCACAGGCGCGCGGTTTTGCACCAACCGTCTCCACCCTCGGCGCAGGATTCCAAATCAAAGCGTTGACGGCCCGGCGCGGCGCGGAACACTTCCGTTCATGACCCGCGCTCTGCTCTTTCTCCTCGCCGCCACTGCCGCGCACGCTCAGCTCGCGGTGAAGGCGCGCCTGCTCTATCCGATGACGGGCGGCCTCGCGCCGTTGCGCGATGCCGTGGTGCTGTGCGGGCCTGACGGAAAAATCCAGCGCGTCGGCGCTGCGGCGGACACGCCGGTGCCGGACGGATGGAAGGTGATGGAGGCGGAGGTGGCGATGCCGGGGATCATTGACGCGCGCACGGCGGTGGGCCTGACAGGATTACTCAACTGGGACCGGCGCGATCAGGAGCAGTTGGAAAACTCCGCGCCGGTGCAGCCGGAACTGCGTGCGGTGGATGCCTACAACGGGCGCGATCCGCTGGTACAGTGGGTGCGCGAGTTGGGCGTCACCACGATTCACACCGGCCACGCCGCGGGCGCGCTGGTGTCGGGGCAGACGATGATTCTGAAGACGAACATCGCGTCCGTGACGAAGGCGGCGGATGTCCTCAATCCCTTTGCCGGCGTGGCGGTGACGCTTGGGCCTGACGGATTCGCTGAGGCGAAGAAAGCTCCCGGCACGCGCGCCAAGTCCGTCGCCATGCTCCGCGCGGAGCTCATCAAGGCCCGGGAGTATCAGCAGAAGCTGGAGCGCGCCGAGCCTGACAAGCAGCCTGACCGCGATCTGCACCTGGAGGCGCTCGTCGCGGTGTTGAAGAAGGAGGCGCCGCTCATTATTACCGCGGACCGGCACCAGGACATCGCGGCGGCGCTGCGGCTGCAGGCGGAGTTTGGCTTCAAGCTGGTGCTCGACAGCGCGGCGGAGGCTTATCAGTTGCTGGGAGAAATCAAAGCCGCGGGCGTGCCGGTGCTGGTGCATCCCGCCATGGCGCGCGCGTCGGACGAGAAGGAGAACCTCACGTTCACGCTGCCGGCGAAGCTCCAGGCGGCGGGCATTCCGTTCGCCTTCCAGAGCGGTTACGAAGCCTATGTGCCCAAGACGCGCGTGGTGCTTTTCGAAGCCGGCATGGCCGCGGCGCACGGCCTGACCAAAGAGCAGGCGCTCGCCGCCCTCACCATCCGTCCGGCGGAAATCCTGGGCTTGTCAGAGCGGCTGGGCTCGCTCGCCGCCGGCAAGGACGCGGATCTGGCGCTCTACGACGGCGATCCCCTGGAGATCACCGCGCACTGCACCGGCGTCATTATTGATGGCAAAGTGGTGAGCACCGCGCGGCGGTGAACGAACGCTGCGCGGCCTCAGTCGCACCGGTTCATGGAAATTTCCCTGCCAACAATGAAAAGTAAGCGACTGCAAGGATCGCCGTAGCAAGGTCGTCCCGAACTTGGCGCGCAGTTGTCGAATCGGCGTCAACTCCCAAGGCCGGGACGGCCTTGCTACGGTCGTCCGCTCTTTTCGTTGTCACCGCCCGCGCAGATGCGCCGCGACGTCAGCGGCTTCCTGCGCGGTGAGGCCCAGTGTCGCCGCGTTCATCATCAGACTGCGCGTCAGGCCGGATTTTGATTTCACTTTCGCAGCGGGCACCATTTGTGTCAGGCCGCCGGCGCTGCGGATCACCAGCGGATCGCTTTCGCTGAGCAGCAGGCCCTCGATTATCAAACCATCCTGCGTCTCGATGCGTGTGCCGGCGAACCCGTGCGCGAGGTCCGCATCCGGCTCGATGATGCTGCGCAGCAGCGCCTCCGTCGTCTGCGTGCGGCCAAACGTGCTCAAGTCCGGCCCGTAGTCCACGCCCTGGTCGCCGATCCTGTGGCAGAGAAAGCACTTCGCGGCCACCGCCTCGCCGCGTTGGGCGTCGCCGGTGAGTTTCGCGGCGTCGGCGGTGGAAAAGGGGGACGCCACCGGGGGCGGAAGCGGGGCGGGGAGGAGGGTGATCTTGTCAGGATCGTAAAGGTCGCGCTCTTTGAGGGCCGCGTTCAGGTTGTGAGATTTCCAGGTGCTGTCCTTGCGGTTGAGCAGCCACCAGAGGGCGGTCTCGCTGACGCGGGTGGCGTCGCCGGAGGGTGTCTCGCCCCGTTGGGGCTCCGTTGTCTGCGGGGCTGGTTCCCGGGGCTGCGCTCGTTCCTCGCTGGCCCCGGGCTTCGTTGTCCCGCCCCGTTGGGGCTCAGAGGAAGCAGCGTTCAATTTCACAGCCACCTCCAGCATCGCCGCCGCCGCCTCCTTCGTGTCGTTGAACCCGATGGCCGTCAGCGCATCCAGTCGTGCCTTTAACGGGAGGGCAGGGGATAGGGCGCGGATTTGGAAGGCGGGGATGCTTTGCGGGGGATGGAGTTGGAAGGCGAGGGCGGAGAACATTTGCGGCCAATGTTCCGGCTGGGGTTGTCCTGCTTTCTTAAGAATCGCGCTGAAGACCTCGGTCTCGATTCCTTCGCAACCCAAAGCCCAGTTTCCAATCCAATCAGCTGCGGGCACTCTGTTGCGGGTCACGTTGCCGGCCCGCTTCAGAATCGAATCCAAACGTCGGCCGGCATCCAAACTGCGCACATGGGCAGGTGGAGGTCCTGGGTAATTGCCGATTTTTGGATTATCCTTACTGTCCGCAGCAATGCTCATGGCACGCGAGAATCTAACGGATGCGAGATTCTGAGCGAGGGTCTTTTCTTGCACACCCTCGGTGGCGGGAAGGATTTCCATCAATCGGATGCTCAAGTCTTTACCCAGAGAAACAAGCCTTTCCCGGCCAGGTGCCCTGACGTTTACGGCAGGGCTCATGAGAGACTCCGCTGCTCCCTCCACGGTCGTCAGATCAATCTTCGGCACCACACTATTGAACCCCTTCGGCGCCACGCGGTAGATGGTTCCCTCAAGCGCATCGTCCATGTCGGCGTGGCCGCCGGTGCGCGGGTCGAGCCAGTCGGAGATGTAGAGTGCGCCGTCCGCGCCGACGGCGATGTCGCTGGGGCGGAAGAGGGTTTTGGTGTCGTCGGCTTTGATGCCTTTGTTGCCGCCTTTGAAATCGGTGCCGGCGAATTCGCCCGCTTTGTTGGTCGTCAGGAAATCGAATCGCTCCAGCTTCCAGCCGGCGCCGTCAGGCTGCGGCTTGTAGCCGAAGATGGTGTTCCGTGCGGATTCGCAGACGAAGAGGGTGCCTTCCCAATTTTGGTAGGGATGCGCTCCTGCGCGTCCCTCGCCTTTCTCTGTCCCAGGAGAGGAGTCAGGGACGCGCGGGAGCGCATCTCTACCGGTGTCTAAAGCACCATTTTCATAGAACACACAGCCGGTGGGCGCGCCGCCGCCGTAGATGTCGCCGGCGGGGGCGACGCCGGGGTCTTCCTGACGCCATGTGGCCGTCTGGATGCTTTGGCCGGGGCGGCGGTCGGCCTGCCAGGTGCGCTGGCCGTCGGCGCTGGCGAATCCGTAGTTGCCGCCCTCCAGCACCCAGAAGACGCGGCAGGCGGGTTGGTCGTCGTTGTCGCTGGCAAAAATGTCGCCGAAGCTGGTGACGCAGTTTTCATAGGAATTGCGCAGGTTGTGGGCGAGGATTTCCACATTCGATCCATCCGGGTCCATGCGGGCGATGAAGCCGCCGACATAGACGCGCCCGTCGTCGCTTTTTTGCCCGGCGATTTCGTTGGGATCCCAGTCGGGGCGCTCCGGATCCTTCGGCCACCATGAGACGTTCTGCTTCGCCGCGATGCGGAAGGTCTTGCCGCTCTTGTCCGTGAACTTCGCGCCGCAGTTGCCGGCGCTGAAATACCATTTCCCGTCCGGGCCGACGGTGACGCTGTGCAGCGAGTGGTCGTGATTGCGCCCGTTGAAGCCGGTGAGCAGCACCTCGCGCGTGTCGCCTTTCGCCGCATCGAATACGGCATCGCCGTCCTTGTCGGTATAGACCAGGAGATCGGGCGCCATGCTGACGACGACTTTGTTCTCTATCACCGCCACGCCGAGCGGCGCGCGGAGGAAGGGCTCCTGCACGAACGGCCATGACTTGTCCGCCTTGCCGTCGCCGTCCGTGTCTTCCAGCACCATGATGCGGTCGCCCCTGGGCTCGCGGTCGAAGTGCTTGCGATAGTTCACGCCTTCCGCGACCCAGATGCGGCCGTGCTGGTCGATGTCGATGTTCGTCGGATTCCGCAGCAGCGGCGACGCGGCCCAGACGGTGACCTCCAGATTCGGATCAATGCAGTGGAACAACTCCGGCGGCACGGGCGCGGCGCTGGCGAGGACCGGAAGGGCGGAAAGGACAGGGAGAACGCGGGGCATGGCGCGCGAGTCTCCGCCACGACGCGGCGCGCGCAAGAGACGACGCTACGCGGGCTCCACGCGCACGGCGCAGTGTTTGTAGCTGGGCTGGTGGCTCAGCGGATCGAACGCGGCGTATGTCAGGCGATTCACCGCCGGATGGTGCATGGGGAAAAAGACCTGGCCGCGCGCGACGGTCTCACTGTGGCGGGCGCGGGCGGTGAGTTCGCCGCGGCGGGAGGCGACGCGGATGGCCGCGTGGTCTGCGATGCCTGACAGCGCGGCGTCGGCGGGATGAATGTCGAGGAGCAGTTCCGCGGGCGCGAGCTTGCGCAGGATGGCGGACTTGGCGGTGCGCGTCTCGGTGTGCCATTGCGAGGACGTGCCGCGGCCGGTGAGCAGAGTCAGTGGATACTCTGCGCACGGGAGTTCCGCGGGCGACTCCTCTTTCTCAAAGACGAAGCGCGCGCGGCCGTCGGGCGTGAAGAATTTGCCGTCGGCGAAGAGGCGGCGTTCCTGTCGGGGAGGTTCGCGGGATTCTTCGGGGCGAAGTGCAACTTCGCGCTCCGGTTTGCGGGATTCTTCGGGGCGAAGTATAGCAACGCGCTCCGGGCAGGGCCACTGCACGCCGCCGAGTTCCTCCAACATGGCGCAGTTCTCGATGCCGGTGATGTCGCACGGCTGACCGCGGCTGCATTCCTTGAGCAGCTCGAAAACGGCGGCGGGATTCGACCAGCGGGCGAACATCTCGCCACAGCCCCAGTAGTGCGCGATGAGCTGGAAGATGCGGAAGTCCGACAGCGCCTGACCCGGCGCGCGGCGCACTTTTTTGTTCAGGCCGATGCGGCGCTCGCTGTTGATGAAGGTGCCGTCCTTCTCCGCCCACGCCGCGGCGGGCAGCAGGAGATCGGCCTGACGCGCGGTCTCGGTCGTCGTGTAGGGGTCCTGCACGACGAGGAAGTCGAGCTTGTCCGCGAGGCGGGGCACGGCGTTCTGATCGATCCATGAATGGAAGGGATTGGTGGCGATGATCCACAAGCCTTTGATTTTGCCGCGCTCCACACCTTCGAGAATTTTGTGGTAGGGGAGGCTGCCCCGGTCGGGGATTCGCTCGACGGGAATGCCGAGAGCGCGCGCGATTTTTTCACGATGGGCGGCATTGGTGAAGTCGTGACCGCCGAGCAGGTTGGTGGTGTTGGAAAACAGGCGGCTGCCCATGGCATTGCATTGCCCGGTGATGGAATTCGCGCCGGTGCCGGGCTTGCCGATGTTGCCGGTCATCAATGTCAGGGCGATGATCGCCTGCGCGGTGCGTGTGGCCTGGTGGCCTTGATTGACGCCCATGGTCCACCAAAAACTGACGCGCTGCCCGCCCTCGCGCACGGTGCGGGCGAATTCGTTGAACTGCTCCGCGCTCAGTCCGGTCGCGCGCGTCACCACTTCCGGCGTGTAGCTTTCCACATGCGCGGCGAAGTCATCGAAGCCCGTGGTGTGGGCGGCGATGAAATCGCGGTCGAGCGCGCCGTCTTTGTTCAACTGCCGCGCGAGGCCGTAGAGCAGCACGAGGTCCGACTTCGGGGAGATCGGCAGATGCAGCGTCGCGGCCATTGCCGTCTCCGTGGTGCGCGGGTCAATGACGACGATGCGCGGGTGGCGTTTGTTCCGCAGCACGCGCTGCCACATGATGGGATGCGCGATGCACGGGTTCGCGCCGACGAAGACGAGCACATCGCTTTCCTCAAAGTCGGCGTAGGTGAACGGCGGCGCATCGAATCCGAAGCACTCCTTGTAGGCGGCGACGGCGGTGGCCATGCACTGGCGCGTGTTGCCGTCGCCGTGAATCCAGCCCATGCCGAATTTTGCGAGGGCGCCGAGCAGAGCCAGTTCTTCATTCACGATCTGCCCGGTGCCGATCCAGGCGACGGATTCCGGGCCATGCTGGTCCATGATCGCCTGAAAGCGGCGGCAGAAAACCTGGAGCGCCTCGTCCCAGTCCACCGGTTTTCCATTGAGCAGCGGCGTGGTGGCGCGGTCCGCAGAGTCGAGCACGGAGAGCGCCTCCCAGCCTTTGGGGCAGGCCATGCCCAAATTGACAGGGTAATCCGTATCGGGCGTAACGTTGATGGCGTGGCCGAGGTCGTCGAGGTGCAGTTTGAGCCCGCAGCCGGTCGAGCAGAAGCCGCAGATGCTTTTCTTCACGGCGACGGGCAGGGCGGCTTTCGGCAACTGCCCCAGTCCGAAGCGTCCCGGCTCGCGCACCAGTTCCCGGGTGAGCGGTCCGTCGAATTCGCGGAGTTGGAACGAGGGCGGTTTCATGCAGGTCGGCAGCCGGGCATGGCCGGACCGGCGGCGGCGGTGAAGAACTGACGGCGCTCTATGAGCTGACTCGCGGCGGTGATCAGCAGTGCCGCGGTAAGCAGCACCGGTGCCGCGTGCGGAACCACCAGCGCACTGACTGGCAGCAGCAGGCCGGTGAGGAGCAGGCACACCGCGCGCGTTCGCAGCAGTTGCGGCTGAAGCCGGCACATCACCAGCGCGCTGCGGTGCCATGAAGCGGCGGGATTGCGCAGTGCGGCGCGATATTTGAACAACTCCCAGCCTGACAAAGCGAGTCGCAGGCCCCAGGCGGTGAAGGCGGCGGGTTTCGCGCCGGGATGGCCGGTCCATGCCCATGTGACCGCCGCACCCGCCGCGCCCAGCAGCAGAGCGGTGCCGGTGAATTTCCCGGCGGTCAGTTCCATGTTCCAGAAAGGACGGCGCGTGTCCGCATAGACCATGATCGACGTGAACACCGCGGCAGCCCCTGTGACTGCGGCGCCCCACAGCAGGAGCGGCAGGCAGGTTGCCAGTGCGGGCAGGAATTCTGCGGCGATCACGGCGGTCGCCAGGGCGGCGGTGGCGTTGAAGGCGATGATTTCGCGCGAGAGCCACGATTTCCGCCAGCCGAGAAAAGACTTCCACATTTTGGAGGGTCGTCCCAAATGCAGCACCGCCGCGGCCAGTCCGGCGAAGAGAATCGCTGCGGCCACCGCGCCGGCGCGCGCATCCTTTCCCAGGGCGGCAAAGAGGAACATGCCCGCGGCCATTTGCGTGAGGACGAGCATGTAGCCCAGCGGAGTGTGGGCGTGGTCGAGGCGAAGTTCTTCGGTTCCGCGTGCCGTCTCCGGCACCGGATGGGCGGAAAGATAGCGCGTGGCGGGCAGGGTATAGCTGGAGGGAAATGCGCCCGGTAGCAGCGCGCCCTGCGCGGGCACGGCCGCCTGCTTCACCACGCGAATGGCAATGGCGCCATTCGGACACGCCTGCACGCAGGCCGGGGCTTCGCCTTCGGCGAGGCGCGACTGACACATGTCGCACTTCCGCACGATTCCCCGCTTCGCGTTATACTTCGGCACGTCGTAGGGACATTTGAGAATGCAGTAGCTGCAGCCCATGCACTGGTCGTCGAGATGCCGCACGATGCCAGTGGCGGCATCTTTTTCGTAAGCCAGAGTGGGGCAGCCGTTGGCGCAGGCCGGGTCGGCACAGTGATGGCACGCGGTGGTCACTGTCTGCACATAGTCCGGTCCGGCGAGCGTGCCGGTGTCGCGCCAGGACTCGTGTTCATCCAGTCCGTTCAGCGAATGACAGGCCACGACGCAGGCTTTGCAGCCGGTGCAGGCGTCGAGATTGACCTCGAACGCATACTGTTCGCCCGCGGCGGGCCGGGTGAGCGGCAGCAGGGATTTGTAATAGCGTGCCTGGTGAGGTTCCGTCGTGTCATGCCATCCGGAGAACTCGGCCACCGGCGTTTGCAACTGCCGCTGGTCTTCGAGCAGCGCGCGCAGGAAATCTGGATCGCGCCGGCTCATCACGGCGCGACTCCTGGCTGGGACATGGGAACTGGCATTTCCAGCCCGGAAAAAGCAGACGCTGTGCCATGCAGCGGAGCGGGTGAAGAGGGATGACAGCATCTATGTCGAGACCTTCTGCACTTGTGGCGGAAGAATTGGGCAGCGCAGAGCCCAAGGTAGCTGAAAAGCCGCGACCGGAATCCACCGCCGCTTTGCAAGCCATCCGAAATATCCGCGCCCGCGTAACTTTTTATCTTGCCGCGCAACACGCAAACCGCCACTCTCCGCGCCCATTCCGGGACCGTTCCATCATCCTCCCGGCGCAACCAACACTTCTATTATGTCATCCACTACTGCTGAAAACAGCTACGCCGGGCCGACCGGGTCGGGAGCTACTGCGAACGCCAAAAGGCTTCTCTTCGCGGGATTCATGGCCATTCTGGCCGCAGGTCTGGGATTTGCCATCCGCAACGGGATCGGCGCCGCCTGGGGAAAAGAATTCGGATTCACCAATCTACAGACCGGCCTGATCGGCGGTGCCGGCTTCTCAGGGTTCTGCTTCGGCATCATCATCGGCGGCATTATCGTGGACAGGATCGGGTATGGTAAGCTGATTATCGCTGCGTTCATTTTCCACATCCTTTCTGCCGCGATTAGTCTGATTCCAACGGGGGCAATGAACCAGCAGACGGCGTTTCTGCTTCTGTTCTCCGGGACCTTCATTTTCTCGCTGGCGAACGGCACTCTCGAAGCGGTGGCCAATCCGCTCGTGGCCACGCTGTTCCCGCATAATCGCACCCATTATCTCAATATCCTGCATGCCAGTTGGCCCGCAGGAATGATTCTGGGCGCGACGATCACTTATTTCCTCGGTGACAGCTGGGGCTGGAAAGAACGTCTCGCGCTTTATCTCATCCCGACAGCCATCTACGGCTTCATGTTCTTTGGTCAGAAGTTCCCGAAGTCCGAAGCGTCGGCCAAGGGCTTCTCACTCGGGGAAATGATGAAGCAAGTTGGTATCATGGGAGCGGCAGTCGCCGGATTCCTGCTCTACCTGTTCACGCGTGATGCGCTGGGCGGCAATCTCCTGTTCGGCTTTACCGGGAGCGACTTCTTCACCGGCAGCGCCTGGGACTATATCTCCATGGCCGTCGGCGTCGCCTTCGTGGGATGGGTGGCTGTGATCACCAACTTCTCGATCGGACATCCGATCCTGTTTCTCCTTTTCGTTGCCCATGCGATTCTGGGCTCGCTGGAACTGGGGACAGATTCCTGGATCGAGAACATCAACGGCACGATCCTTACCCCGCAGCAAGGCACGCTGCTGTTCATCTTCGCCTCTGCGATGATGTTCGCGCTGCGGTTCTGTTCCCACTGGATCGAAAGCAAGCTCAAGCTCTCGCCGGTGGCGATTCTATTCGTCTGCTCGATCTTCGCCATCGTGGGTCTCTACTTCGCCGCGGGCGTGACGACGCTAACTGCGGCCTTCGGAGCGATGCTCATTTACAGCATCGGCAAGACGTTCTTCTGGCCCACGATGCTGGCGGTCGCCTCTGACCGTTTTCCCCGCACCGGTGCTGTTGCCATGAGCATGATGGGAGGGATCGGCATGCTTTCCGTCGGGCAACTGGGGGGGCCGGGCCTGGGATATGGAAAGGACCGGTTTACCGCCGAACATATGAGGGAAAACGGGCAGGCAGAAATTCTCGAGGCTAATAAGGCGGAGAAGCAGAGTAAATGGCTGACTTTCGAAGAAGTCACTGCACTCGACGGCAAGAAGATCAATGCAGCCAAAGAGGCCAAACCGGAGGAACGAACGCCCGAGCAGAAAGCGATGGTGGAAGCGGAAATAGCCGGCAGTCGAAAGCTGCTGCGCTACGACGCGATTCTGCCCATGGGAATGGCCGCGATCTACCTTATACTCTTGCTCTACTTTAAGAGCATCGGCGGCTACAAGGCCGTGACGATTGACGAGCAGAAGGCGTAGCAACCTTGAACAGGTATTCGGAGCGGCCCCGCAGCGATGCGGGGCCGCTTTTTTTAGAGCCGGGTAACTTCATGAGGATCACGGTCAGGTGGCATGCGGACAGGTGGCGCGGCGCTGAGATTCTCCAAAAAAGTTCTCGCCTGTTTATTTAAGACAGCTTAAGCATTGCGCCGCTCAACCTCAGGTTCCCCAACCCCGAACTCACTGCCGCCTTGCACCAGACCAGTTCAAGTCCACCGCCTGCGCCGTCGCTGGAGCGCGTCATGGCGGTCAATCACCATCTCCGTTTGGCGCTCGACCAGGTCAGCGATGCGGTCATCGTCGTGGAGAACGGCCCGCTGCAGCACCCCGGTCCGCGGGTTCTCTATGCCAATGAAGCGATGGCTGAAGCCACCGGAGTGCCGGCGGCCCAACTGGTGAATCTGCCGCTGGCGTCGCTGTGCGACGGTGAGGTGCTGCTGCACATGCTGGTCACCTTGAATCAATCGACCGGCGGCGCGGTGGAGTGCCGGGCTCATCTCAAGCACCTCCACGCCCGGCCCACGCCCTGCCGCTGGTCGGCGGTGCGTGTGCATGACGGTCACGGCGTGACCCTGAATTACATTTTCACCGCCGCCCCGGACCTCACGGCAGCGGGGCTGGTTCCGGAGTCGCCTGACAAAACAGAGGCGTTGCCGCCTGCTGCGGAGAAGACGGAGATCAATGAGGAACCGCCGCCGGCGCCGGGCGATTATCAGGCGGATTTGGTGGAGACGATTCGCGACACGGCGCGCTATGTGGCGCATGAATTCAACAATGCCCTGACGGCGATCCTGCTGCCGGTGCAGGTGGCGATTCGTGAAGTTCCCGGAGGCAGCGACCTGCACGCCAAACTCCAGGTCGCTTACGAATCCGCCCGGCGCGCGGCGGATCTGGCCAAGGACTTTCTCGACTGTTTCCGACCGCGTCCTGCGGTGCGCGAGCGCTGCCGCATCGCCAGTCTGCTGGGCCGGGCGATGCGTCTGGCAACCTGCGCGCAGAATATCAACTGGTCGCTGGAAGTGGCGGATGATTTGCTGGATGCGGAAGTGGATCCGAATCAAATCGAACGGGTCATTTTCAATCTGGTGCGCAACGCCAGTCAGGCCATGCCCGGCGGCGGCAAGCTGCTGGTGAAGGCGAGCAACGCGGTGGTGGAGGCCTCGTCTGAACACCCGCTGGCCCCGGGGCCGTATGTTCATATTTCCGTGCGCGACTGGGGCCCCGGCATCGCGGAGGAGCACCTCCAGCATCTCTTCAGCAGCCGGTTCACCACCAAGGACAACGGCAACGGCTGCGGGCTGCCAATTTGTTATCAAATCGTGCGCGATCACGGCGGGGACATGTATGTGAAGAGCAAGCCCAATGTCGGCACCGCCTTTCTCATCTTCCTGCCTGCGCTCGCCCCGAAATCCCCGCTCAGTCAAATGCCCCTGCCGGAGATGGCCGTGCCGGCACCCGCGGCGCCGCCTGAACCTGAAGTCACGCCGGCGGAGGCGGCTCCGTCTGTCGTGACCACACCGGAGACGCCGCCGTCGCTCCTGGTGGTGGACGATGAGGACATGCTGCTGCGCGCCCTGAAACAAATCGCCACCGCCTGCGGGTTCGACGTGACCGCGGCATCGACCAGCGAGGAGGGGCTCCAGCACTATCGTGATCGCTGCCGCGCAAGTCGTCCGTTCGATTCGGTGCTGCTTGATATCAATCTGCGCGGCGGAAAAAGCGGCGAGGAGGTCTTTGCAGACATGCGCCGTCTCGCTCCCGCGGTCCCGATCATCGCGACGAGCGGACAGTTCACCGACAGCGACCTTGAGCGGTACGAAAACCTCGGGTTTGCAGGGTTTCTGCCAAAACCATTCACGGTGGACCAGTTCGACCAGGTGATGAGCGAAGTGCTGGCCGCCTGAATTGATTGGTCAGCAGCGCGGCGCGCATGATCGCGGCATGCGGTGGAAGGTAGCGGCATCCTTCTCTTGCCGGATGCGGGGCTTCGTGCCAGTGGCCCGCTCCTTTCCATTCATTCATCATGTCCAAAGCTCCCATTCGTGTGGCGGTGACCGGTGCCGCCGGTCAGATCGGTTATTCACTTCTCTTCCGCATCGCCTCCGGCGCCATGTTCGGTCCGGACCAGCCGGTGATTCTGCATTTGCTGGAAATCGAGCCGGCGCTGCCCGCCCTCAATGGCGTGGTGATGGAACTCGACGACTGTGCCTTTCCCCTGCTCCAGGGGGTGGTGGCGACCGCAAGTCTGGATGAAGCCTTCCGCGGTGTGGACTGGTCGCTTTTGGTAGGCAGTGTGCCGCGCAAGGCGGGTATGGAGCGGAAGGATCTGCTCAACATCAACGGAAAGATCTTTATCGGACAGGGGCAGGCGATTCAGCGCAATGCCGCTTCCGGCGTGCGGGTGCTGGTTGTGGGAAACCCCTGTAACACCAATTGTCTCATCGCCATGAGCAATGCCAGGGATGTGCCGGCGGACCGCTGGTTTGCCATGACCCGCCTGGATGAGAACCGCGCCAAAAGCCAGCTGGCCGCCAAAGCCGGCTGTCACGTCAGTGCGGTGACGAACATGGCCATCTGGGGCAATCACTCCTCGACGCAATATCCGGACTTCTACAATGCCAGGATCGGCGGCAAGCCGGCCGCCGAAGTGATCAGTGACCATGAATGGCTCCGCGGCCCGTTCATCGAAACGGTCCAGAAACGCGGGGCCGCGATCATCGCGGCGCGCGGCCTCAGCAGCGCCGCCAGCGCCGCCAACGGCGTGGTGGACACGGTCAGAAGCCTGACCGGTGCCACACCGGCGGGAGACTGGACGAGCGTCTGCGTTCCGTCCGACGGCAGCTACGGCATCGAATCCGGTCTCATCGTGGGATTTCCGCTGCGGACGGACGCCGGAAGCTATGAGATCGTCCAGGGGCTGGAGCACAACGACTTCGCCAAAGGCAAAATCGCGCTCACGATCAACGAACTCAGGGAAGAGCGTGATGCAGTGAAGGAACTGATCCCCGCCTGACAGCCTCATGTCCTGCGCCGGTCAGTCTCCGCTCACGGGTGTGCGGGTGCTCGTCGCGGGCGGCACTATCGATAAAGTGTATGACGCCACCGAGGGGCGCCTGGGGTTTGTGCGTACTCAAGTGCTGGAAATGCTCCGGCAAAGCCGCGTGCCGCTGCCGGAGGCGAGTGTCCAGACCGTGCTGCTCAAGGACAGTCTGGAAATGGTGGATGCCGACCGTGAGATCGTGGCCGCCGCCTGTCTGGCCGCGCCGGAGGAACGCCTCCTGATCACGCACGGCACGGACACGATGGTGGAGACGGCTGCTTTCCTCGCGGCCAGAGTCGCGGAACGCACCATCGTCCTAACGGGAGCGATGGTCCCGTTTTCGGTGAGCCAGTCCGATGCGCTGTTCAATTTCGGCTTCGCTCTGGCGGCGGTGCGGCTGCTGCCTGCCGGAGTTTACGTGGCCATGAACGGCAGCGTTTTCCTTTGGCATGCAGTCCGGAAAAACCGGGCGGCGGGATGGTTTGAGCCGGTGACGGGTGTTTGAGCGTGATGGACGCTTCAGGCCATCGCCGTGTAGCTCAGACAGTTGATCTCATCGAAGGTGGTGTTGCCGCCGATGACCTGCACGAGGCCCTCCTGGTAAAGTGACTTGAACCCGTCCTGGACGGCGACGCGGCGCAATTCATTGACCGGCGCCCCGGTGGCGATAAGCCCGCTCATTTCATTGGTGATCAGAGCGATTTCCATGAGAGCGATCCGTCCGGTGTAGCCCGTGCCGTTGCATTCGTCGCAGCCGACCTTCTGATAGATGGGATCGTTGAGCGGCTCGGTGATGATGCCCTGATAGTAGAGAAACTCCTGGACCTCCTGATTCGCCGGCATGGGATGCTTGCAGTAGGGACAGAGCTTGCGCACCAGACGCTGGGCCTGGCTCATACAGAGCGCATCGGCCAGAAGATAGGGCTCCACACCCATGCTGAGAAGCCGTGAGATGGCCCGCAGCGAATCGTTGGCGTGCAGGGTGGTGAGCACGAGGTGGCCGGTGAGCGCGGCGTTGATCGCAGCGCCGGCGGTCTCGCCGTCCCGGGATTCACCGATCAGAATGACATCGGGGTCGGCGCGAAGCAGGGAGCGAAGGCCGGCGGCAAACGTCAAGTCGTGGAACGGGTCGGTCTGCGTCTGATTGATGCCTTCGATTTCGTACTCGATCGGATCCTCGATGGTCTGAATGTTGATATTGTCATCGTTGATCGAGTTGAGGAAGGCATAGAGCGTCGTGGTTTTTCCCGAGCCCGTGGGGCCGGTGACCAGCACGAGCCCCTGGTCGCGACCCATGATGTTTTTGATGATGCTCATCTGGCGGGGCCCGAGATTGAGTTCGCTGAGCTTCCGGATGCCGTCCTGCTTGTCCAGAAAGCGCATGATGATCTTCTGGAACTCCTTTCGATGAGGCACCGCGGCGACCCGAACGTCCACGCGCCGCTGGCCGATGCGCATGGCGAAGCGGCCGTCCTGACAAGTTTGGCGCTCCTGGCCGAGATTGGCCCAGTTCTTGATCATCGCGATATAGCGCGGCAGGCTTTCCTCCGAGCAGGAGTGGATGACGACCAGTTCTCCGTCGATGCGGGCGCGGAAGCGGGCGGTATTGTAGAATTTTTCGATGTGCAGGTCTGAGGCGCGCAGGGTCAGCGCCCGGTAAATCGCCCACTGCACGAGTTGCTCGGCGGTATTGTTGGGATTGGCCGGATTGATCCGCGCCACGTCCACGGGGTCGATTTCGACAATCTGCTGCGTGTCGGAGTAGCTCAGTTCCCCTGTGGTCATCGAGGAACTGTTGTCCCGCGCGTTTCGGCTGCGGTTCCGGGCGATTGCGGCCCGTATGCCCGCCGGATCCGCGAGAACGGGGAGAATCTTTACGGGATCGTTGCCGCCGGACAGCCACTCGTCTTCGAACGCATAGTTGGACTGCGACGCAGACATCAGATAGATGTGCTGCTTTCCGCAAAAGAGCGGGAAAACACAGTGTTTGTCCAGCAGAGTGTCCGGGAACATGGACTGGCCCGGTGCCTCCTCCGGATTGTAGGCGAGCTGACCCGTGGCAATCCGCATGATGGCAACGCCATAGTGCCGCGGGAGGAACTTCAGATCATCAAGGCATGTCAGAGGTTTCTTTTCGTTCTCCTCGTAGAGCCTTGTCATCTTTTCCCGCTCCTCTCCGCTCATGGGGTAGTGCTCGACGAACCACTTGAGCACTGCCCTCGGATCCCCGGAGGGGGGGGCGGGCATATTCTCCACGGGGTTGGAAGAAGCCAGCGGCTTGTAGCTGATGCGTGAGTGGAGATCCTTGAGGATGGAATCGTATTGCGTTTCGTCGATGATGATCGGAACCACGAGCGCCTGGGGTACTCCCCAGTAATCCGGGGACTCGCTGCGGCGGTGACCCATGATCAGCAGCGGCCCCAGCGTGCCCACGGGAACCCAGGGATCCGAACTGACAGCACTGCGCCCGAGAAGACGCAGAAGGGTTTCAGCGGGAATCGAACAGGTGCCGCGTGGCAGCTTCACCGGGAGGACAGCAGCCGCGCTGGCCAGAGCCTCAAGATCCGCTCCGTCGCCGGAGCCTTTGATGGGGACGGTGGCGGGGGAGGCTGCAATGTCAGCGACGCCAGGCGATGCGGGCTGTGGCGCTTGCATCTGACTCCAGAAATCATCCTCCATGCCGGAGGCCCCGGGGGACATCCGCGATGAAAGGGCACGGGACAGAGGTGCGGGTGTGGATGGGGCGTCGGTGCGCATGATTCAGGGCATGGAAAGAGTAATCGTCGCCATTCAGGCGCCCGCCGGCGTATAACCATTAGGGAACGAATAGGGGGAAGTCTTGTAATCCGCCACGCCCCGGTACCGGAGGCCGGTTCCGGCTTCGCCCCTGGCGATCACTTCGAAGGTGCGACCATTCCAGCGGATACGGTAGGTATCGGAATCGGAGGAGGAGGCCGGATCGTATTTCGGATCGAAGTAAGGCGAACCCAGCTTCAAACTGGACGCCGGGAACTTCCATTGAAGACTGCGGAGCACCACAAACTCGTCGGCCGTTGTGGCGTTGTCCGCCGCAGTCGGCAGTTTCCAGCAGGCGTGGGAAAAATCAGCCACCGCTCGATTCATGGCCTCCACATGGTCCTCCACTACACGCTTCTGTGAAGTTTCTCTGACGTCACTGTAGATAGGAATGACAATGGCCGCGAGGATTCCGATGAGGGTGATGGTAACCACCACTTCGGGCAGGGAAAAGCCGGCCCGGCGGTGCGATTGGTTCCCAGGTTTCATGGCGGCAGTCTATTCCGTGTCCGGCTCTAGTAATGGATAATGTCCGGACTGGTGGTGCCGTTGTCCCGGGTGATCACCACCCTGGCATCAGGCGTGGCCGGCATGGTGAAGGCATAGCCGCTGGGCTGATAGTCACCGATGCTGTTCGGGGCGTAGGCCAGGTATCCGCGGATCAGAGTGTAACGCTCGGAGTTGCTCTTGCCCGCCCAGGCGCTGCCGGCATTGGCCCGGCCGTTGGCCTGGATGAAGTTGCTCATCGAGCTGTTGAGCGCTTCGGCACGGCCGATGGCGAACTGCTCCTCGGCATCACGGCGGGATTGAATGACGTTCGGGATGGCGATGAAGACAAGGATGCCGACAATCGCGACAGCGGCAAGCACTTCTACCAGAGAGAACCCGGCACGCCGGTGAGAAAGAAGGGATTTCATAACTTTTTCGAATGTGGAATGAATCAGGGGAGGAGTTGAACTTTCGGATAGGAATTCCCGGCCCAGGCCGGCAGAGTGAGATACATGCCGACGTCGCGCATAACCTGGGTCGTGATGCGGCCGGTGGTGTTGTCCACCTGAAACCCGCCACGCGAAGCATCCAGGGCCGCATCGTCGAGGTATCCCTTAAAAAGGTCGAACCGCGTCTGTGCATCAGAGGCGTTGTTGTACTCTGTCATCACCTGAGCCACCGTGCGTCCGGTACCGCCCGAGGCCGTGACGCGTCCGATTTCCTTGTTGGCCCAGTGGTTCACCGCCTCCTGGACGACAGCGAGTTGCTGGCGTGCGACCACAGCGCGAGTGTCCTGCGAGGCATTGGAGAAATTTGAGATCGCCATGGCCGCGAGAATGCTGATGATCGCAATCACGAGAAGCATCTCAACCAGAGTGAAGGCGCGGACGAGTTGGGGTGGCTTCATGAGATACGTGGGCTGGTGAGTTGGGCAGGAATTGTGAGTCCCGTTCTAGGGATTATAGCGGGACTATCTATACTTTCAAGGATTTCCATATAATTAATGGCGTTTTGGATGCTAAGGCCAGTTAGCATCGCCCCTCTCCCAAGGGAGTCGAACTGGAACGGCAGCTCATCGGGGGATTGATCCGGGTGGCTATTCAGGTGTGAAGCGCGAGGTCTTGACAAGCACCCCGTGTTCCATGGCGAGTTTGGGAACGAGCACCGCCTGCTGCTGCGGCGAAATATTCAGGCGAATGTGGTGATCCTGACCGTTGTGACGGACGGTTAGGCCGCTCGCGAGTTGCTGGAGGGCTTCGGCGGGGTCGTTGGCGCTGCCTCCTCCAAGGGCGGCAGCCTGGTTGTAGAGACTGACAGCGTTCTGCAAGTCGTCATCATTGCGCGCGTCGAGCGCCCCCTGTTGCATCGGTGAAAGCGCTACGATCAGGAACGCTGCGAATACTCCAACGATTGCGAAAGTGATGATGGCTTCCACCAGCGTGAAACCAGACCGGTCGAGCCGCCTGGACGGAGTACGGGGCGGCAACTTTCCCGGCAGGCACCTGAGGATGTATCGAAGAGGGAACGAATGCATGACACAAGGATCATGGGACGACTCACATAACAGCTTCTCGGCCCTTGAACTTCGTCCGGGACAAAGAAAGGGCCTTCCCGTTGTCGGGAAGGCCCTCGAAGGTTGAAGCCTGTAAAGGGCCTGCGAATTAGAGGTCGTTGCCGCCGTTGTAGTTCAACACTCCGTTGCCGCCGAGGCTCAGGAAAGCGCTCAGCGCGGTGACTTCACCCGCGGTCATCGAGGAAATACGGAACGTTTGGCCGGCGAAAGCGCCGGTCGTCGGGGAGACGCCTGCCGAAAGGGCCGTGACAATGTCAGCGACACTGGAACTCGTGACGGAGGCACCTGCGGAAAGCGCGGCATTGTACATGGCAGCGACGGTCTGGGCGTTACGACGGGCTTTCGCATCGCGGCTGCCGGAGAGCACGTTGCTCAGTGCCGGAATAGCGATGGCGGCGATCACGCCGATGACGGCGATCACGACGAGCAGTTCGACGAGGGAGAAGCCCTTCTTCTTGGCGATTTTCTTGTTCTTCATTTGGTTATGTTCTGTTGGTTGTTGTTGTTATGTAGGGTATGGATACCGCGAATTCTAGATTCATATTTTCCAGCGTCAATATAATTTCTATAGATTATATTGTTTTGGGGATTTCCCTACGCATTGAGCGAATCAAGTTCACAACACCCCCGGCCCTTCAAGCCCTGCCAACGGATGAACGCTACGCCATTTGCAGTACCGACATGGAATCGCTGCTCAGCGGCGCAATGGGGCACCGAAATGCTAACCAGCCGGGAAGTCAGCCCTCGGGCTCAGCCCCTCAATCTTTTCCCAGTTCCCGCGCGCGCCGGGCGGCGGCTCGAACCGACTCCATCATGGCGGTGCGGAGGCCTTTAGACTCCAGGACAGCGAGTCCTGCGATCGTGGTGCCGCCGGGGCTGGTGACCTGGTCGCGTAGAACCGCAGGGTGCAGTCCCGTTTGGAGGACCATGGCGGCGGCACCGGCGACGGTTTGCGCCGCGAGCTGCAGGGCCTGCTGGCGCGGCAGGCCTTCGGCCACTCCGCCGTCGGCCAGCGCTTCGATCACGGTGTAAATGTAAGCCGGGCCGCTGCCACTCAAGCCGGTGACGGCATCGAGCAAATTCTCCGGAACGCGGGTCACGGTGCCAACGGCACCGAGGAGTTGCTCCGTCAGGGCGGCATCCGCCGCGGTGGCCCTGGTGCCGGTGGCGTAGGCTGCGGCCCCCTGGCCGATGAGGGAGGGAGTGTTTGGCATGACTCGCACTATCCTGTGAGCCCCGGCCACCGCTTCCATGGAGGCCAGCGGGATGCCGGCAGCGATGGAAATGAGCAGCGCCGGAGGCAGGTCGCGCAAACTCTCGATCAGCGGCACGATGCCCGCCGGCTTGACGCAGAGGAGAATGACGCCGGCATCCCGGGCGGCCGCTTCATTCGAGTCTGCGGTGCGGACGCCGGGAACAGCCGCCTCCGCGGCGGCCATCGCGGCGGACGAGGGATCGCTGATCGAAATGTCAGAAGCCGCACACACACCGCGGTCCACGATGCCTTTGAGCAATGCGGTGCCCATTTTGCCGGTACCCAGACAGGCGAGTTTCATGGAGCAGTTTTCGGTTGGAAGGATTTGGAGTTCACAAGGCGTGCCGCTTCGTCATACTGAATCCTGAACACGGCACACCGGAAAGTTGCCGCATCAGAGTTCGTTATATTTTGCATTGGATCCGCGGGCTTTGTCCACGGGGTAACGCGCTTCATTGCGGTTGATTTTGGCGTTCATTTCCGCTGCGAGGTCGATTCCCAGATTGTCGGCCAGTTCAAACAGCAGGATGCCCACGTCTGCGATTTCATCGGCGATTTCCGGTTTTTTCACTTCCGCCCGCTGCCAGGATTCCTCCGGCGACTTCCATACGAAATGCTGCAGCAGTTCCCCGGCTTCCGCGACGATGGCGACGGAAAGGTCCTTGGGGCTGTGGAATTGTATCCAGTCCCGCGCGTCACGAAAGGCGCGGATGCGGTTGGTGAGTTCGGCAATGGACATGCCTGCCGATAGTCCGGCCTTGCTGCGGCGGAAAACGAAAACTGCGTTCCCGGAGAATTACGGCATCCGGCTCAGGGCATGTTCAGCGCTTCTTTGCGGCGGGCCTCGCGCACCGCGTCGATTTCCGCACCGTGATCCCGCACGGTGTCCCGCGCCATCAACAGCGGCCATGCTGCGGGAAGTGCGGCTTTGTTCTGAAGCGTCAGATCGCCCGTGAAGTAATTCGGGTAGGTTTCCTGCAACTCGGAAATGGCGCGCTCGGCCCATGCGAGGGCTCTTTGGCTGCTCATAAATTCAGCCAGTGCGCAAGTCATATACTTGCTCGACTGGACCAGGCAGATGGGAATCCAGTGAGTATCGTAGGTCCTGCTGGAGGTGGCGTTGTGGTGATCGATAGCCTTAACCGCAGCGAGAAGTTCCTCGTGCACTGCCGCCACCTGCTCGATTTGACCTGTTTGTTCGTAATAGGCCTGCAACTGCACGCGGGCGCGCTGGTGCAGGGGATAACGCGCGATGACATCCGCCGCCAACTGCCCGCGGCTGGACCAGGTTACGGAGCGGGCATTACTCAATACTGCAAAAGATGCCACAGCCGTCACAGCCACGGGCAGCAGCAGACGCGGGTGGAGATTCCCGAGGAGCGTCAGCCCGAATCCCGCAAGGAGCATCAGCCAGGGAAGGGCGTAGTAGGCGCGATACTCCACCATCACCTCCTGATTGATATAAAGCAGGCGGACGAGGAGCGGGGCGACTCCCAGCAGCAGCAGGAGCGCTGCCGTGCGCCATGCCGGCGCGGTGCTGCGGCGCCACAGCAGCGTGCCGGTCATCCCCAGCAGCAGGGCAATTCCAAGCATCCCAAACAGTGCCGCCGGATCTTTCCATGTCGTACTCCAGGCGATGAGGTGATCACTGCACAGTCCCTCCGGCCACACGGCCATGCGCAGATAGTCCCAGAAAACCCGGCTCTGCGTATAGATATGGCTTTCCCTCCACGCGTGCCACGCTTCCATTTGTTTCAGCAGGGCGGGGACGTAGAGGCAGGCTCCGAGAGCCACGCAGGCGGCGAGGGCCGCTTTCCACTTCCAGCCTCCGCCGGGAAAAAACAGTTCGCCGCTGCTGCGCCAGCGGGCCACGGCGATAAGGCCAAGGGCTGCGAAAGTGATCATCAGGCCCGGGTAGTAGGAAAGCGAGGTCAGCAAAATCGCGGCCAAACAACCCGCGGCATTCCGGCGGTGCCTGGTCTCCAGCCACAGGGTTCCCTGCCAAATTGCGACCAGGCCGAAGCAGGCGGCCATCATGTGATTGAGACACTTGGCGTAGTGCACCGGCTCGGAACACAGCGGGTGGCAGACGAAAAGCAACGCTCCGAGCAAGGCTGCTTTGGTACGGGCCTTCTCATCGTTGAAGCACCCGATGATCCGGAAAAGAACTTTGCCCGCAGCAAACGCGGCAAGTCCCGATGCGATGTGGAAAAGCAGGTTCCAAAAGTGATAAAGTGGACCTGCGCTGTCCGGGTCCGGGGCGAGGGAATTCGTCAGCACCCAAAGTGCAGTCGGCAGCAATTCGTGAATGGGAACTGCCCGGGACAGCGGGGCCGTGGGTGTGGTGACCGCACCGAGTCCTGGAAGCACCAGGTGTCGGGCGGGCGGACCGTCTCCTTGGGCGTTGAGGACGAATTCGTAATCATCCATGTAATAATCCGCCCGGAGGCTGCCCCAGTAAGCCAGCAACGCCGCCAACGCGATGAAGAGCAGGCAGCGTCCCCGGCTGAGCGTGAATGAGGATGGTTGGGTCATTCATCAGTCTACTTCCATAATTACCATACAGCAATAGTAAATAATGATACTTACAGTAATTCTAAAACCCCTAAACTAATTCAACGCCCACGTCAATTTCGGTGGTGAGTGGCTATGGCAGGATGGCCCGAACTGAACCCGGCACAATCCTGAAATTGTTTCGGGAGGAACGGAAGGATGTTTCGGAATCATCCTCCTCCCCGTGAGCGCGGGAAATGTCAGAGCTCTCTCGCCCGGAAGTAGCGCCTGCCGGTGCCGGGGGGAGGGTCGGCTCCTTCCGAGAAAGTCAGGCGGAATGAGGCGTTGCCAGCCTGTACCGGACCGGCCGGAGTCCAGTTTACCAAGTCACTGGAGACCTCGGGCACATAGCTGCAGTCGCTGGCGGTGCCCCATGTAAAGGTGAGCCGTCCGGCGGGACTGATGCTCTGGCTGATGATGCTCAGATACAGACTGTCGCTGGCGCTGTCGGTTAGGCGATAGACTCGGCCGGTGGTGCCATTGGCCCAGTAAATCTCGCCGGCCTCGTCTTCGCCAAAAGTCGTGACGGACGAAGTGGGCGTCGTCGCAAAGGTATTGCTGCGCCATGCGCCGGAAGCATCCTGCTGCACCCCGTAAAACCGTCCGCTGCCGTAATCGCCGTAGAAATAGATGCCGTTCATGCGGGGGTAGGCGCGCCCGCGATACACGTAACCCCCGGTCACCGAAATGTCAGAGCCGCTCTTCTCGAGGATGGGTTCGGTGATCACTCCGGGGCCATAGGCGGTTCCGGCGCTGTAGTCGTGCAGTCCTTCGCGACGCTTCCACTGGAAGTTGAGGCCCGCTGGATTCCCGGCCGCGAAGTTCACTTCCTCGTAGGAAATGTCCTGACCGACATCGCCGATCCACTGGTCGCCCGTGAGGCGGTCGAAACTCCAGCGCCAGGGATTGCGCAGTCCGAGGTGATAAATTGCATCCGCGACGCCGTCGCCTGCGGCGGCCCAGGGATTGGAGGCGGGAATGAGCGCCCCGCCCTCAGCGTGACCTTCGACATCGAGCCGGAGCATTTTGCCGAGCAGGACATTGGGATTCTGGGCGTTGTTGGGCGGATCGCCGCCGCTGCCGCCGTCGCCCGTGCCCCAGTAGAGCAGGCCGTCTTTGGCAAAGTGAATGTCGCCGCCGTTGTGATTTGTGTTGGTCGGATGGGGAATGGTGAAGAGAATCTGCTCACTCGCGGGATCGCCGAGCGCGGGATTGCCGGTCTGGGTGCGGAACCGCGAGAGCACCAGCGAACCGGCGGCCACCGAGGGGGCGGTGGGGGTCGCGACAGTGGTGGAGGCATTGTTGTACACCACGTAGAATCGACGGCTGTGCGCGAAGTCAGGGGAGAAGGCCAGACCCAGCAGCCCCTCCTCGTTGCCGCCGTCATTATTGCCGCGCACCCGCGCGCTGATATCCATGAAAGTGGTGCGCGTGCCGCCGCTGAGCACGGAGATGACGCCGCGCTGTTCGTTCACATAGAGTTTGCCCGAACCGTCGCCCGCATTGCGAATGGCGACCGGCCGCGTCATGGGCGAGCCGCCTGTCAGCGAAGGTACTTCGACGAAGGCGGGAGTGGGCCAGCACAGTGGCGGCGGCGGCGGGACATCGGTCGCGAGCAGCGTTGGAACCACCAGCAGGTCGCTGCTGTTGATGCCGCTGTTGAGCCCCTGGATGGCTAGCGTATTCTCGCCGTCGTGCAGCAATCCAAGGTGCTGCGTGATGTCGAAGTCCTCCCAGCCGGAAAGATCGGCTCCGTGGTCGCTGGTGGCCAGACTGTTCCACGCGAGCGTGGCCGGTTCCAAATTCGACGCGACCCGCGTGCCGTTGAGCCAGGCGACGAAGCCGTCGTCATAGCGCATGCGCAGCATCAGGGAGCGGAACAGCGGACGCTGGACTGCTGACACATTGAACTTCACTCGGACATAGACCGCGCCGTTGTTGCCGGACATGCCGGACTGGACGTTGATGCCGATGTGAGGAAGGTAATTGCCGCCACTGTTGATATTGGTGTCGAATCCCACACCCGTGGTGCCGGTGGTCCAGGAGGTGATGTTAGCCGGATCCGCCTCCTGATTCCATACGAGACCGGCATCGGCCGATGTGGGGACGAAAGCACTCGCGGGGGCGGACGTGTTCAGGAGCGGAAAGTCCGTCGCAGTGACGCAGGAAACCGCGAGACAGAGGGGGAGGAATGGTCGGAGGGTCATGCGGGAACAAAGCACAGCGGCCCGCGGCCGCAAAGACCGGAAATGCGATTCGCCCGCGGCGTTGCACCGGGTTTTAATGCTGCGGGCCGGGCTTCGGCCGGCATGCTGCTGCCGCCGGAGCCTGCACTGCCGGAGGCGGTTGATTGTCAGGCCAGCTTGACGAGGTCCTTGATGAACTGCCGCCAGAGATAAAAGCAGCCGCGCCATGAATAGCGAAAGAATCCGCCGCCGATTTCCTTGATCAGGCCGCGACTCAGATTGTGCCGGATTTGATGCTGCAGTTCGCCCGTCAGCCTTTCGGTCAGGGTGGATGCCTCCACTTCCACGCAGTTGTCCGGTCCCTTCAGCCCGTGCCCTGCAATCCAGTCGAGGTGCTGCTGGAAGAAGGTCGAGAAGCTCTGTGCCCAGGGCAGGCGCTGCACCTGCACGCCGGGCGGCTGTTCCATGGTGTTGGAAAACGGATAGTCCGTGGTGATCCACGTTGTCCCGTCCGTGCCCCGGGAGGTGATGCTGAGATAGATGACACTGGCACCGCGCTGCTGGCTCTGACTGATCGCCGCCTGCACGCGCTTCTCCGGATGATAGAGCAGCCGGATAAACTGCTTCACGTCCCCCGCTTCCCAGCCGGCATCCTCCACCATTTCAAATTCCTCACTCTCCAGTTCTCCAGTCAGTTCGCGCAGATTGGGAAACTCATCCCGGCTCGGCGGATAGCGGCTGGTGAGTGACTTGTTGATGGGGAGCCGCAGAGCCCGGACGCGGAAAATGATCTCCACCCACGGCAGCATGAACCACGCCGCCACGGCACAAGCGCCACCGATGTGGGAACCGCTGACATACCAGCCCGCGAAGTACGAAGCGGTAAGATAGAGCAGCGCCCCGATTTTTCGCAGCAGCACCACTCCGAACGAGCGCAACGCGCTCCCGGCGATCCAGATGCCTGCGACGATCAGGAAACGGTCCATGAATATTACGCGGAATTCCTTCCGGATTACATGCCGGTGCCGGACTGGTCAATCCCCGGATTTCACCGGATTTCCCTCCCGGGGAGGCGTGACATTCCATAAGAAAGCGTTCAGTAGGGAAGTGATGCAGATTCCCGTGCAATCCGCCCGGCATTGTGTGCGCTGCGGCGGAGCCATGCCGCCCTCGCGTCGGGGGCGCGTGTGTCCGCGCTGCCTTGTCTCCGCTCTCAGTGACGGGGAAGGGGAAGTCGCTGCGGCGGATCCGGTCACCGGGCGCTTCGGCGACTATGAGATCACCGGCGTCGCCGGACGCGGCGGCATGGGAGTGGTCTATCGCGCGAGGCATCTGCAGCTGGGGCGGGAGGTAGCCCTGAAAATGATCGCCTCCCCGGTGCTCGCCGGCGAAGCGGCGGCGCGGCGGTTTCGTGCGGAGATCGAGGTGATGGCGGCCCTCGACCATCCGCATCTCATGCCGGTTTATGAATGTGGCGAGGTGGACGGACAGGCTTTCTACACGATGAAGATCGTGGAGGGCGGTCAGCTCAGCGCCCGGCTGGGTGATGCCGGCTGGCCGCAGGAGGAAAGAATCCGCCTGCTGATCAAGGTGGCCCGCGCCGTGGACTTCGCCCACCGCCATGGCGTGCTGCACCGCGATTTGAAGCCGGCCAATATCATGGTGGACGCCGCGGGTGAGCCCTGGGTGTGTGATTTCGGGCTCGCACGCCGCCTCGAAGGCGACAGCAGCCTGACATTGAGCGGCGCCGCGCTCGGCACCCCTCAGTACATGGCACCGGAACAGGCCGGCGGACAGAGCGGACGCGTCACGACAGCGTCTGACGTGTACAGTTTGGGCGCGATTCTTTATGAAATGCTCACCGGCCGGCCGCCCTTCCGCGGCGCGAATGCCCTGGAGACCATGCGCCGCGTGCTGGAGGAGGAGCCGGCCTCCCCCTCCACCGTGGTGCGGACGGTGGACCGCGATCTCGAAACGATAGCATTGAAGTGTCTCGCCAAGGATCCCTCGCGACGCTACTCCAGCGCCGGAGCGCTCGCCGACGATCTCGACCGCTGGCTGCGGCATGAGCCGATCGCTGCACGCCGGCCCGGCACGGTCGAACGCACTTTCAAATGGCTCCGGCGCCATCCCGCGCTGGCTTCCTTCATGCTGCTGTTCGCCGCCGGCGCCTCGGCCTTCCTGTGGCAGCGCTGGCGTGAAGAGGGGCGTGTGAGACTCGAGCGCGACCGCGCCGAAGCCGGCTGGGCCTCCGCGCGGGCGCGTCATTACGCCGCGGACATGGATGCCGTGGCCGATGCGCTGGAGAACGGTGATTATGGCATCGCCGCCGAAAAGCTCGAATATCACCGCGCCTCGCGCGACCGGGGCATGGAGTGGGACATTTATCAGCGCGCCCTCGCCGGCGATCAGGTCCAGCTCATGAAATCGTCAGGGCCGGTGCGTGAACTGGCATGGTCGCCCGACGGTTCGCTCCTCGCCGCCGCTTCCACCGACGAACGGGTGACGCTCTGGCACTCGCCGGGCGGCAAACTTCTCGCGCGCATTCCCGATCCCTCCGTGCCTAACGAATGGGATCTCAATGCGTGGAAAGTGCGCGATGCGGCCCGCCAGGTCGCGCAGGGCCGCGCCGGTTCCGGCGGGGCGCTGCTCGCGGTGGTGGGGCTGCACGCGGAGGGGCGCCTGCCTCATTCCACCCGCGCGCCCGCCGCTCATGGGATGGCTTTTTCACCGGACGGCGCGCTGCTCGCGACCGCCGACAACGACGGCACCAAGTTCTGGCGTCTCAGGGACCGCTGGCTGTTCGACTGGCTCCCCGGCCATGCGGGGCGCGGCGTCTTTCTGGATCGCACGCATTACCTCGTCGCTGAAGAGGAGGCGGCGCATGATCTCGGAGTGTTCGATCTCGATTCCGGCTCGTGGTCAGTGCTTTTCCCCGGCGCCGGCCGGATGCTGGCCGTCTCGCCGGACCTGCGTCTGGCCATGACCGTTCATGACGCAGAGCAGACTCTGCGGGTATTCTCACTGCCCGGCGGCGCTCTCATGGCGGAATGGCGCGACGAGGCGTTCGGAAAGACATTCCGCGTGACGCCGCTTGCGGCCCCTGACAAGTTTTTGCTTCAATCCGCTGCACTGCCCCGCATCATGGAGGGGGACTGGCGCCGCCGCCTTTGGCTCCGCAGCCTCGGAGAGGGTTCTTACAGCGACACCGGACGCTTCGCGCCTTCGCCGGACAATCGACTCGTGGCCATCACGGATCACGAGCAGCGGGTGCGGATGCATCAGTTGAGCGACGGCGCCATGCTCAGCCCGCTGCGGGGAAAGCGGTCGCCGCTCCTTTGCATGGCATGGGCGCCTGCGGGCGGCCTTCTCGCCACAGGCGAGGAGGACGGCAGCGTGCGGCTCTGGCAGCCGGGTTCCGCGACCGGACTCTGGGACTGTTTGCGCAGCGTGCCGGCCACCGGATCGCTCGTGCCCTCGGTGGATGGACGTTTCCTTGCGGGCGGCGGCGACGGAGGATGCTGCATGGTGAATCTGGAGACAGGGCAAATCACGGAGCATCTCCTGACAAACTCCGCACTGCCGGCCGGTTTCGACGGCGGGGCGCCGGTTCTGCTGGCGCGCCGGCCGGAGGATGCGGTTTGGAAGCTGCGCACCGCACACACCGGCGGCGCATTCCATAGTGAAACGGCTCTCGCCGGGACCGGTGCTCTGAAAATCGAACGCGCACGTCTCACCGGTTCGCGCTGGGTGACGGTCTGGAGCGACGCCGGCCGCCATGTGAGGATTTACGACCGCAGCAGCGGGGCGCTCGTCTGGTCGGCCTCTGATCAATGGGACCGCATCCACCCTGCGCTGGCTCCGGACGAGACACGCCTCGCTGCCGGAGATGAAAAGGGAGTGCTGCGCCTCTTCGACTGGCCCTCCGGAGTCGAACGCCGCGCCTCCAGCGCCGGATCGCCTGTCGAATCCGTGGTGTGGCTGCCCGATGGCGCGATCCTTGCCGCAGGCTGCCGGGACGGCAGCATCCGGCTCCACGAGGACCGCGCCCTGACGCTTTCCGCCACGCTCAATGGCCATGCCGCCGCCGTCGTCGCTCTGTTCATTTCGCCGGATGGCCGGAGGCTCGCTTCCGCAGCCAAAGACAGCCGCATCCGCCTTTGGGACCTGACGACCTATCAGCCGCTGGGGCGCCTGCCCGCGGCACAAATGGCGCCGCGTGAACTCGCGGGCTTCGTGCTGGGCGGGCGCGGCATTGCGGCGCTCCTGTGGGACGGCTCGATCAACGTCTGGGCCGGCGCCGGCACTGCCGGCCCTAACGCATCCGCAGCACCCATCCCGCAGCCAGCGCTCCCAGCAGGATCAGGCCGGTGATCCACCACTTCCACGAAAGACCGGCAGGCTTGAGCCGCGCGGATCCCCGGCCAAACTCGCGCTTCACGAATTCGTCGTAATCGAACTCCGCCGGATCCTCCGGCAGATCGAGTCCGTCGAGGTATTCCTCCTGTTCCCATGACTTGCCGGAGCACGCGGTGCAGCCGCGCGAACCGACGCGGACTTCCGCGCCGCACTCCGGACAGGCAAACCAGTCGGCGTCTTTGTGTGATGGCTGAGGGCGGGGCATGATGCCGGAATATGCACAATCACCGGCGCCTGCCGACAAAGATTTCCCGTTTCCGCGGGAGCCGGTTCATGGCACACACCGGTCATGCCCCGCATGAATCCGCCGCAAAATCTCTGGCAGCTCATCGTTCTCGTCGTCGCCGTGGTGGCCGTCGTTTTGCTGAGAATGTACGGAAAGCACGGAACCCCGCGGACTGCCGGTGATCGTCCCCGCACCACGGAACGCGTCCCCAAATCCGAAGGCCGGTGGGAGCGGCTGACGAATTGCACGCTGGTGGAGGACAACACCAACGACGGCGACAGCTTCGTGCTGCGCAGCGGCACGGAAACGCACACCTTCCGGCTCTACTATGCCGACTGTCCGGAGAAATACCGGCATCAGTATAACGGTGAGCGCATCGCCGAACAGGGTGCCTACTTCGGCGGACTTTCCGAGGACGAAACCATCGGTGCAGGCGTCGAGGCGAAGGCGTTCACGATGAAACTGCTCGGCAAAGGTCCCGTCACCGTCGAAACCCGCTGGGAGCCGGTCTATGACAGCGGGCGCTACTTCGCCTTTGTCAGTGCGGGCGGGCAGGATCTCGGAGAGGCCCTCATCGGTCACGGTCTGGCGCGTCTTTACACCAAAGGAGTGGAGCGTATGGACGGCACCACCAACCGCGCGCAGCGCAGCCGCCTGCTCGAACTGGAGCGCGAAGCCAAAGCAAAACGCCGCGGCGCATGGGGTGCGGGCCGGCGATAACAGAGTGCCGGGTCCGTCTTCAAGGCCAGGCGCCGTCCCTGCAGCCTCCGTGAGTCATTACCGGTGCAGCCGCCGGTCAACGCAGCGGTGAGCGAAGTGGAGCGGGTGATGGGAATCGAACCCACGTATCAAGCTTGGGAAGCTCGTGTTCTGCCATTGAACTACACCCGCGCGGCGTAGCCTGCATTTAGCAGAGGCGGGGTTCCGGTCAAGATTCGATTGCTGCTATTCCCGCGTCACCACTTCGTCGAGATTCAGCAGGACGTTGGCGGTGACGGTCGCGGCGGCGAGTTCCGCGGGATCGAGTGAGGAGTCGGGCACGGAGGATCCGTGGGTGATAAGTTTTTTTGCGGCGTCGGCGTCAGTCCGGTAGCGGGTGAGGCGCTCTGCATAACGCGCGGTTAGGATATGCAGCTCCTCCGGCGAAGGCCGGCGCGCGGTAACGGTGCGGAAGGCCCAGGCAATGCGGGCGGCGGGATTGGTGCCGCCCTCCTTGAGCATGCGCGCAGCGAGCTGGCGCGCGGCTTCCACGCTGGTGACTTCGTTGAGCAGGGCGAGGGCCTGGAGAGGGGTGTTGGTCCGGCTGCGTTTGACGGTGCAGATTTCCCGCGTGGGCGAATCGAAAAGCAGCATGGTGGGCGGCGCGGCGGTGCGTTTCCAGATGGTGTAAAGCGTGCGGCGGTAGAGCGCGTCGCCTTTGTCAGGCTGGTAGTTGCGCAGGTCGCCGTACACGCTCGTTTCATCCCACACGCCGGGCGGCATGTAAGGGCGGACGCTTTCCCCGCCGATCCGGTTCACGAGCAGTCCGCTGAGTGCCAGTGCCTGGTCGCGCAGCGTTTCACCGCTGAGCCGAAAACGGGGTCCGCGGGCCAGGAGGCGGTTCTCAGGATCGCGCTCGAGAACCTGCGGAGTCACTTTCGACGACTGCCGGTAAGCGGCGCTCAATACCATGAGTTTCTGCACCGCTTTCATGTCCCACTTGAGACTAACGAATTCCGTCGCCAGCCAGTCGAGCAGTTCGGGATGGCTGGGGAAGTCGGCCTGCACGCCGAAGTTTTCAGAGGTCTTCACCAGTCCCGTGCCGAAGAACTTCTCCCACTGACGGTTCACCCAGACCCGTGCCGTGAGCGGGTGTTGTCCGGAGACGAGCCACTGCGCGAACCCGAGACGGTTGTTGGGTGCTCCTGGCGGCAGCGGGGGGAGCACGGCTGGCAGGGCGCGCGTGACTTTGTCGCCGGGTTTGTCGTATTCGCCGCGTTTCAGAATGAAGGCATCGCGCGGCTTGGCGGCTTCCTTCATGACCATTACGCCGGGCATTTCGTCCTCGAGGGCAGTGAGAGCCTTCTTCGCTGAGGCGAGTGCGGCTTCCGCTTCTTTGGCAGGGTTGGCGGTGTTTTCGCGGAAGAATTTGGCAAGCGCGGTCCGCTGCGCGGGCGAGCGATTGGAGGATTCCAGCTCCAGCGCTGCGAGCACCTCCGCGGGAACCGCGCTGCCTTTCACTTTCACCAGCGAAGGGGGCAGGGAAGTGGTGGCGATTTTGAAACGCCCGATGTTGTGACCGGCGAGGGCGTCGTGGCGCAGCGTAATCCGGATCGTGGCACCGCCCGGAACCGTGACCGGAACGCAGGCGAAAACGGCGGTGCGCGGCTCCTTTTTAGTCGGTCCGTCCACGGCCCAGCCCTGTTTGTTTTTCGAACCCTTGCCGCGTTTCGGTTTGTCTTTCACGATGAAGTCCACTTCCCAGCCTTTTTGCTCGTAGTCGGCATCGGCGGCGGTGAACTGCGCCTCCAGCGGCTCGTTCAATCCAGGCGCCGTGATTTCCGCGTCGATGTCCGAGAGAACGAAATTCCCGTTCGGATAGCGTCCGAGGCTTTGCGAGGGCAGCGAGGCATCCGGCATCGCATGAATCTGCACGCCGGTGAAGGTTCCGGGAGACAGGGGTGCGGTGATGACATAGACATCGTGGTCCGGATTCCTCCCGCCGGCCAGCCAGGTGCCGTCCGGCTGTTTTGTGAACGTGGCGCCGCCCTCACTTTTCACCGCTTCATTCACGAGCGGATGCCATGCCTGCGGCTGCGAGCGGGCCTGCCGGGCAAACCCGGGCTCCCATTTCGCCTGAAGCGCCGGCAGTTCCTTTTCCGCCGCGGCGAGTTTCGCTTCGGCCTCCTGCACCGCCGCTGTGAGCTTCGTTTGCTGCAGTTCCTGATCCGGGGACGGGACGAAAATCACCGGCCGGGAATTTCCTCCCGACCGGGTGCGGCCGGCTCCGCCGAAGTCATCCATCACGCCGCTTTCCTCGATGGAGTTGAAGTAGGCGAACAATTGATAGAACTCCCTCTGCGAAACCGGGTCGTACTTGTGATCGTGACAGCGGCAGCAGTTCAGCGTGAGCGCCATCCATGTCAGGCCGGTAGTCTCCACGCGGTCGATGACAGTCTCGGCAAACCATTCCTCCACAATGCGGCCGCCTTCGCCGTTGAGCCGGTGATTACGGTTGAAGCCGGTGGCTGTGAGCTGCTGCGGAGTGGCATGGGGAAGCAGATCACCGGCGAGCTGTTCGATGGTGAATTGATCGAACGGCATGTTGGCATTGAAGGCGCTGATCACCCAGTCGCGCCAGAGCCACTGCTCGCGTTTGGTATCGCTTTGAAAGCCGTTGCTGTCGGCGTAGCGCGCGAAGTCGAGCCACTGCGCCGCCATGTGTTCGCCGTAGCGCGGCGACGCGAGCAGACGGTCCACCACTTTTTCGTAAGCCTGCGGCGAAGTGTCGGCGAGGAAGGCATCCACTTCGGCCAGCGTCGGCGGCAGGCCAGTGAGGTCGAGCGACACGCGGCGGATGAGGGTTTCTTTGGGCGCTTCGGGCTGCGCGGGGAGGTTCTCTTTGGCCAACCGCGCGGCGAGGAAGCGGTCGATGGGATTAGTGCTCAGTGCCCAGTGAGCAGTGCCCGGTGGAGCAGCTGACTGAGAACTGAGCACTGTGAACTGCGCACTCATCTCCGGCACCGCCGGACGCTCCGGTGCGATGAACGCCCAGTGCCCGCGATACTCCGCGCCTTCCGCGATCCATTGCTTGAGCGTTTCCTTCTGCGGAGCGCTCAGCTTTTTGTGCGACTCCTCCGGCGGCATCTGATCGTCTTTATCGCCGGTGAAGATGCGCCTGATCATCTCGCTTTCGTCAGGCTTTCCGGGAACGATAGCCGGCTTGCCGGAATCCGCCGGGGTCAGCGCCGCCGCGCGGTCGTCGAGCCGCAGCCCGGCCTCACGTGTCGCCGCATCGGGGCCGTGGCAGGCGAAGCAGTGGTCCGAAAGCAGCGGGCGCACCTCGCGATTGAAGTCCACGGCCGCATGGAGTGGTGCAGACAAAGCGAGGGTGAGCAGCGGCAGGGCGGGAATCCTGGTCATGCGCTACAGAAACACCCGGCCCTGGCCCCGGCAAGGCGAACCATCCCTTCCCGTGCGGGGCGGCCCGGGTCACTCGCCTGAGGTTCTTTGGCGGTGCCTCGATTCGCCGGCATTGACAGCGATGCCGGACTCCGGCCATGGGGCGCCCTGCGCGATCCACGCGTCGAATTTCGCCAGCTCTTCGCTGGTTAGGGCCGGATATTTGGCGCGTTGTGCGAGCGGCGGCATTTCCATGTCCTCGATCTCCCCGCGAATGGCGCGCAGGAAGATGCTCGCGCCGGGATGATCGAAATCCACCACCGCTTCGCCGCGGTTGCCGGGTTTCAGCAGGGACTCGCGGCTGGTCACAACGTAGTCTCCGCGCGGTTTTGCGCCGCTGTGACAGCCCGCGCAGGACCGTTTGAGTACCGGCTCGATGTCTTTTTCAAAGTCAACGCCGGTGGACTTCGGCGCGGAAGCCGGCGGCACATTGACACCGGAGGCGGGCGCGGATGGAGAAGCCGGCGGAGTGACTTTGACCGGAGCCGTGCCGGAATCCGTGGCCATGGTCAGGGCCAGCACGGCCCAGCTGGTGCCGGCGCTGGAAATCCAGGAATCACTGCCGTGCGCGAACTCACTTTGCATGGGCGGCTGGAAGGGCACGGCGCGGCGGCGCACATGCCATGTCCCGTCAGTGCCCTGGGTGCGGCGCAGAAACTGTGCGCCGCGCGTGACCACCGCGTCGCCGGCCGGCACCGCGCCGGAAGTCATCAGCGCGTAAAGTGTCAGGCCTGTGGCATAGGCATCGGATGAGAGATGCTCCAGCTGGCTCCAGCCTCCGTCCGCGCGCTGGTCCCGCTGCAGCGCGGCCACAGCCTGCTGCCGCGCCGCACCGGATGCTTTGGCCCATGCCAGACCCAGCAGGCGGTAGGATTTCTCCTCGTTCGTTTCCGCGCGGCAATGCTCCAGCCACGCACGACCGCGGTCAATGCTGCGTGCGATTTCCTGCTCGCGCCCGGGGATGGGATAAAGTGTCAGGCCGCGGATGGCGAGCGCGGTGGCCGTGACATCGCTCGACTCCATGGGCGGGCGCTGGAAATTGTAATGCCAGCGGCCGTCGCGGCCTTGAATGACGAGCAGGTGATGCACCAGTCCGTCACTCAGGGCGGAACGGGGTTTACCCTGCTGATGCAGGCCCATGAGCGCATAGCCGAATTCGATCGCCGGCTCCGGATAAAATACCGCCTCGGCTCCGAAGTCATTGGTGTGAAAGTTTTCGATCTGACTTTGCACGGATTGCGCCGCGCCGGGA
Source organism: uncultured Akkermansia sp. (assembly GCA_964523105.1). Taxonomy (GTDB): domain Bacteria; phylum Verrucomicrobiota; class Verrucomicrobiia; order Verrucomicrobiales; family V1-33; genus V1-33. The sequence continues at coordinate 86,138 of CAZFZN010000001.1, read as the reverse complement.
TCGAGCGTGAACCCGTGGTCCTGCGCGGCATGGAACGCCAGCATGGGCACGTGCTGCTGGTGGCAGGAGGCGCAGTTCTGTTTGCTGGAGTGCGCGAGGAATCGTTTCGGAGATTCGACAGCCGAGTGCAGCAGCGGAGCGAGGGCCGCCTCCACGGCGGCGCGGGAACTCCCGCGGTCATGGACCGGTCGCGGGGACTTGTCTGTTGCAGTGTCAGCCGGCAGTTTGGCCCCGGCCTTGCGCAAAGCGGCCACGATGGGAGTCTCGCCGCGCTGCAGTGCCAGCATGAGCGGCGTCTGCGGCACACCGAGATAGTTATCCACCGGCTGGCCGCCTTCTGCATTCACCTCCGCCCCGCGCTCCAGCAGCAGCGACACCAGGGCCGTGGAAGTGGATTCGCTCGCGGCAGCCCAGTGGAGCGCGGTGAAATTCCACTTCAAGTCCCGCTGATTGACGTCCGCGCCGGCATCGAGCAGCAGCCGGGCGGTGGCGGCGTCTCCGGTCCATGCCGCCTGAGTGAGGGCTGAACCGAGGCCGGTTTGCGCCCGGACGTTCGCGCCGTGCCGGAGCAGTGTGCGAATGAGTTCCGGGTGCTTCCGCCATGCTGCCCACATCAGCGGCGTGCGTCCGCCGCCAAAGAGAATGCCGGGAACGTCAGGATTCGGCGCAGCGTTCACTTCCGCGCCCGCGGCGAGCAGCAGCGCGGCGCTGTCTGCGTCTTCGGCGGCCACCGCACACATCAGCGGCGTCGCGCCGAACGCGTTGCGCGAGTTGGCATCGGCACCGTGTTCCAGCAGCAGTTTCACGGCGGCGGCATTCCCTGGTTTGCGGGCGGCGAGCAGGAGCGCGTCGTTCCCCAGTGCGGTGCGGGCGCGGACATCCTCCTGCAATTCCAGCAGTGCGCGAAGTTTGTCAGGGTCCTGCACCGCGGCCTGCATCAGCGGCGTTGGACCTGCAGGCTGCGCAGCCGGCGAATCATGGCGGGGAGAGGAATTGAGGAACAGCGGGAGCGCGGCGCAAAGCACCGGCACGGCGGATAGTGCGAGGATCCATTTCATACGGCGGAGCGGGTTTGGAATGACGGGCCATCCACTGGATCGGCCCCTGGTCATCGCTATTCGCCCGTTCCGCCGGAACCTTTCTGCATTTTGTGATCCGGCGCGAATCCGTCTTCAATTCCAGCCGGCCCGCAACTCCCGCCGCCGTAAGTTGAACGACTCACCACCGCCAGTCCTCATGCGCCTTGCCGGAGATGACCGTGAAACCGGCTGCAAAACTGGTACCCCGCTCAGGACTCGAACCTGAAACCAATTGATTAAGAGTCAACTGCTCTACCATTGAGCTAGCGAGGCATCGGGTGGGATGTGGAACTTCATTCGCGCCGCGGACATGAATGCAAATGGAATTTTGGATTCACCGCAGAGCCCGGAGTTTCGCGGCCAGGCCGGATCGCGCTGTGGCGACGCCTTTATATACGGCCACCGCTTCCGGCATCGTTTCCAGGGCGCGCGCGAGTCGAGCAGCGATGGCAGGCTCCCGCGTCAATGCATCGAGGCGATGCGTCGTGACGCGGATTCCAAAGAGAATGTCGCCGCCGGAAAGCCGGAGGAGAATCTGACGCTCCAGCCGCAGCCATGTATCTGTCAGGCTCGCCGCACCCGCCAGAGCCGGCAGGGCATGATCCGGATGATGATCAAGTGCGCCGTCCGCGCTGAGGCCCCAGTTCTCCCGCTCCCATGCCGCGCCGGGAGCGAGTTTGGTCAGGAAAGTGTCGATGCTGCGGGCGAGCGAGTCATTCAGCCCGGGCACCGGAGCGTGAACTTCAGTGAGGCGCAGCCCGGCCTTTTGCGGCAGCGACCATGAGGACGGAAAGCATACGGCGCCGGCCGTGACGTGAAAATCCCCGGCGGCGTCCGGCGTGAGCAGCACCCAGTCCGCTTCGCAGCGGCGGCCCGCGGTCATGGCATCGTCCAATTGCTCGCCGCACCACAGCGAGAGCGCCTGCAACGCGGACGATGCGGGGCGGTCGAGCAGATACCTCTCCGGCGCCGACTCCAGCAGCGCCGCGCGCATCGCGAGGAGCCCGGCGGAATCGTCCGTCGGGGCGAAGAACTGGCCCGCGTTGCCTGGCTTGAGGCCCATCTGAAAACGATAGTCCTCGTCGGGCAGGAGACGCAGCCAGTTGACCGGCATGGCATGCGGAGGAGGGCGAATGCTAGGGGACGACCTTGACGCGCACGAATCCCTTGCCCGTGAGCGGAGCGCCGGGGACGGTGTAGGACGCGGAAGTGACCGGGCCGGTGGCGGTGATGACACTGCCGGTGTCCGTCCATCCCGTGAGGGTGTCGGAGAACTGCAGCCGGTAGCGTTTGCCGGGGACGCTCGACCATTCGGTGACGGCGGCGCCGGAGGCGGCGTCGAAGGTTCCGCCGGTGATGTGCAGCAGAGAGGCGGCGTTATTGGCGGCGGTGCCGGCGACGGATTCGAGGTAGTTCGACTGCCCGTCGCCGTCGGCATCGAGATCACGGTCGGCGGGGCTGGTTTTATCCAGTCCGTTGTCGTCCTCGTATTCGTCGCTCATGCCGTCGCCGTCCGTGTCGGCGGCGGCGACAGCGAAGCGGATGCCGCTCACGATCATGGTTTCGTTCGCGGAATTGTTGAAGCCGGTGACGATCAGCTGCGCCGAGAGTGTCCCGGCGGGAATCGCGGCGGAGAGCGGGTAGTCGAAATCCTGCACCGTCGGATTGACGGCCGGGACCGGGCACAGTTCCGCGCCGTTCATCCGGCCTGACAGATCAGTGTCGTAGGGGTCGGTGAGCCGGATGGGATTGGCGGTGTCTCCGTTCAGCACGAGCACAGCGAGGAAAGTGTCGGGGTCCTCGAAGCCGCTGGTGCGGTCCTGCACGTGCAGGTTGGCGGAGAATGTCAGGGGGCCTGCGGCGGTCGTCAGGTCGATGACTTCGGAGGTCACGATGCTGTCGAGCGGAAAGGCCGCGTTGCCGTTGGTCATGTTCAGGGTGCCGGCGGCGGCATCGATGACCCAGCCGGCGTCCGGCGGCGTGGCTTCATCGGTGAAGACGGGGAGCGGGCCGGTGCCGGGATCGAAGCTGCCGATGATGTAAGGGCCGGGCAGGGGAACGGTGAGGTCCGCAAAGGCCCCGGGGAAAGTGTTGTCCGTGATTCGGACCGTGGCGGAAGTGCCGCCGGCGGGAACGGTCAGGGTGACGAAGCCGAACGCGCCGCTGGCCGGCGTGGCATCGCTGGTGATCCAGCCGGTGCCGCCGTTCACTCCGGTGATGGTGACATCGAAGCTCACGGTGTCGTCGGCGGATCCGGGATTGTTGAAGTTCCGGATGATGTTGGAGGCGGGGGTGAGGCTGATGCCCGGCTGGGGAATGGCGAGGCTCAGCGCCGTGAGATTGAAAGTTTCCGCGGCTGAGTTGCTGTTCCCGGTGATGCGAATCTGCACGCTGCTGGCCGTGGCGGGAATCACATAACTGAAGTCGAACGTGCGGGTGGTGTTGACGGTGGTCTGCAGTTCCAGGGCTCCGCGCAGCCGTCCGTCGCCGTCGGTATCGTTGGCGAGGCCCAGCGCGCTCACCGGATTGGCAGTGTCTCCGTCGATGATGAGGTCCAGCGCGAAAGAGTCGGCGGCCTCGAAGCCGGAGGAAGTGCCGGTCACTGCGGCGAGCGTCGCCGTGAACTCCACATCCTCGCTCACCGCGCTGAGATCCACCGTTTCCGAAAACAGCACGTGGTCGATCTGGAGAGTGACAGCCGTCTGCTGCACCGTGCCGGTTGTCAGGACATTCCACTGAGTGGCTCCGTTCTGCCCCGCCGCCAGCGAGAACAGCGGACGCGGCGAGAGCGTGGTCGCATTCGTGCCGAGGATGGCCGGCGGGAAAACCTCCAGGGTCGCCGTGCAGGCGGGATCGGCCCGGTCCACAAAGGTGAAGGACGTGTAGGTCCCGGGAGCGGGAGCGGTGTAGCTGTAGGGCACGCCGTAGAAGCCGGCGGCGATGGGGAGACCGGCCACGGTGATATCAAATCCGTCCCCCGTGAACACCCCGTCCGCCAACAGGCTGTAAGTGACCTCATCGTCCGCAAGGCTGGCCGTGCCTTTGTCGTCATAACTGAATCCCGCGGCGGCGGCGGGTGTGATCTGGCACCACGGAGCCACCACCTGCACCGGTGCGGTGATGGCGGGGTTCGACTGATCGGCCACCACCAAACTGAGCACGTGGGAAGTTCCGGCGAAGGACGCGATGGGCTGCGCGGGGATGCTGACCGGCACGCCGAACGGGCCGCCGGTTCCGGCGAGGGCGGCGGGCGACGTGATGCTCCAGCCCGGGCCGACGGCGCCGGCGCCGCTCACTGTCAGGTCGAAGCTCACGGTGTCGTCGGCCGGATCGCGCGGCGTGCCGGCGTCGTGGCGCACCACATTGCTCACCGCGCCGGAGATGCCGCCGTCGTCGGACACGAATGTCAGGTCCACATCGTCGATGCCCATGAGCGCGTCCGCGCCGCTGTCGTTGATATTGCCCCAGCGCACCGCGAGGTACTCGCCCGGATTCACCTTGATCTCCGAAAGCACGGGCGCGTTCACAGGTGTCAGGACATCCACCTGCAGATTCGCGTCCGGGCTGCTCGTGGTGAAGTCCGCCTCCGCAGCGCGATTCCATCCGGTCACGTACTGACCGCTGGGGCCCGTGGAGACGGATGCCGGCCAGTCGGTGGCCGTGGCCGTGGCCGTCGTATTCACCAGGAAAGCCGCCGGGTCCGGTCCCGTCTTCCACCACACCGCCAGCGTCTCCACCACGTTGGCGTTCTGATTCGTCCGGCGGATTTCCACGTTGTAGGCGATCGTCTGCAGCCGGATGGGCACCAGGCCCGCGTTCTGAAACACCGCGATCACCGAGTGCTCTCCCTGCGCCGTGATGGGCACCGCGCCCAGCGCGCGATCGTTACTGCCGAGCGCGCCGATGGAATAAAAATGCCCCGTGTTCACCAGTCCGTTGGCATTGCCCACGCCCGGGATCCCGTCGCTCACGCGGTAGATATAGCCCGTGCCCACCGGTCCCGCCGCCGTTGCTCCCGCCTTATATAAATACCAGCCCGGGATCGTACCGTCGTCATCCCACGGGTTGAGGGAAGTGCTGCCATTGTCCTGCGTGTCCAGCACGTCAAAACTCTGCGTGTATTGCATGGAGCCCGTGAGGGCGATGGGGGCGGCGCCGGCGGCGGCGGTGAGGGCGCACAGGACGAATAGCGGGAGGCGATTCACGAACGTAAGGGATTGGGGGTTGAAGGGGGTGCACCCATCGCGCCCGGCCCTGCCTTGTCAATCCAGGGGGCGCACTCAGGGCAGCGCGCTCCGCACCCGCACGAACCGTGCCTCGCCCGGCTGGAGAATCTTCCACTCCACCACTTCCCCCGCACTGCCGTCGTATAACGTGCGCACGCTCCACTCCTCCCAGCCCGCAGCGGAAGCGGACCACGAGCCCAGCGTGGCGGAGAATTCCGGCAAACACGTCAGCCCAAACGCCGTCCCGCGCCGCCGGGTGTAATACACCGACACACTCCCGTCCGGAAACCCCACGATCCGCGGCAACCCCTCCGGCCGCGCCCGCCCCGGCACCGGCCCGCAGTGCGCATAGTGCATCAGCGTCGTGATATTGCCGGCGTGGATGCTCGCGCGGTTGTGCGAGAGATCGCCGTAGTTCATCCGCTCCCAGTAGTCCGGCAGCTTGTCATTGTCCGTATCCACCGGCGTCGCCGCGGTGATCAGCATATTCTTCAGCGCCGTCTTGTTGGCCTCGATCCGCAGATCGTAGAGCGTCAAATTGAACACCAGCACCTCCGGATCACGGCTGTCCTCCAGCGGCTCGTTTTGCGGCAGCAGGATCACCACATCCCGGTAGGTTGCCCCCCATGCGTCCTTGATTCCCAGCTCCGGCGTATCCCGCACCCACGACAGCGGCTTGCCGGCAAACATCAGCGCATTCGTCCCCCCGCCGATCTCATTCACCCCCAGAATCTCCACCGGCAGCACCGTCGTCCCCTTCAGCTCATTGTAGATAGTGGTCAGAACCCCAAACTGGTCCCGGCAGTAACTTCACCCCTCGTGCGAAACATACCACGCACTCACCTGGTGCAGATAGTCCCGCGGCGAAACCTCCAGCGCCGTCACCTTCCGCCGGTCGCTCGTCGAATTCACATCCGGCGCGGAAAAATCCGGCATCGGCACCGGATCAGACGCCTGCACCATCGCGGCGCTGCAGCACAGAGCGGGGAGAAACTTCATGCCCGTTTCCTGCCCCGGGCCGGTCCGCCTGTCGAGCAAAAACCTCCCGCGTCCCGGTGCGGGCGCGCCACGGTCACATGCAGGCCACTTTCACATCAAACCCCACTTCCGCTCCAGTTCAGCGAGTTCATCGAGAACCAGATGCGCATAAGGATTCACCCCCGCGCCCCTCGACTCGCCGATCACGACGTTGATGATTTCATTTCCGAAACGGTCAGACTTGCCTTCGATGGCTTGTACCGAACGGGGAGAAAGGTGCGGACGAAGCCGGGAATAGAGTTCCGAAATGCGGAATTCTGCATTCGATGGAGGTTCATTCAGCATCTTCCTTGCCTCTGCGATCAGTGCCATTCGGCGATCCTGCCTGCTCCTCTTTTGTTCAACACCCCACGTCGCCCAGGGGGCCAGCAGGGAAGCTATTCCGCCAGAAATCACCCCGGCGATGGCAGAAACGACGACATCGATCATAGCGAGTCTTAGTAACTCATTCGGCTGTGGTTCCCTCTGAGCAATCCGTAGCCGGGGCGGGGGTTTCATCCGGGCCGGAGACTGTCGTACCAGTGGCAGGAGTTTCGGACCGTGTGGCTTTGGCACGCTGCGCCTTGGCAGCCGCGCGGGAAATCTTGCGGCGTGCTTCATCAGCCTTTTCGCCTTCCATGACATCCCGTTTCAAGACTTCTGCGGAAAGGACCGCGCGGATTTGTTCATTGTCGATTCGCACGTCCGGTGAAATGCGCCGGAGTTCCCGGCGAACCACATCCAGAACGGGATCGGAGAGAATCACAGCGCCCAGGCAGAACCGGCTGAGTGCCTGCTTCTGAGTATGAAAATCGCCGAGTGCGGATTTCTGCCAGCCCTCCTTGCACCAGAGCCAGAGTGTTTCCGTGTCGGACTCGCTGCGGGGATTGAGAGTGGTGATATCGATATCCACCACGAGTTCCTGTTCGATGGGGCGCGTAAAGAACACATGGTAGATGCACCACTTGAGGCCGTTAGTGAGGATTACCCAATCCACTCCCTGGTTCGCGGCGTAGTCCACAGCCTGCTTCACGTGCATGTCTTTGAGGTCAATACCCACGGCTTTCACTTCGATCAGCACGCAAAGCTTCCCATCGAGCCTCACTGCAAGATCGCAGAAGGTGCCCCGGATAGCAAACTCACTGGTAAGCTCCGTGTATTTGTCGTAACCGAAGATGTCAGCCAGCATGTCTTTGACAATAGTGACAGTATCGGTCTCACCCACATCACGGGATTTGGCTGAGGCGAGGATAGGCTGATAGCGCCGCAGGCCGGCGGAGAGTCGTTCAGTTACTTTCTTGGGAGCTGGCATAGTGGTAGTGGTTCGCTGCTGCGTTTTGGGTTACAGTTAAGGTCCGCGGGATTATGATGAGATAGTGTAACTTTGGAATCACAATCCCGCGAGCGGCCAGAGGGGGGACAGTATTGTTGTCCGCATGGCACCACGCGATCCCGGGAGGGCAACATACGGAAGCGCCCGCCGCTACACCGGCGGCCCTATCGTTATCTCCTGCTCCGGGCTCAGTTCGGAGAAATCCCGGCTGTTGCCCACGTCGGTGCGCAGCTTCACCACCTGCCCCTGGACGAAGGGGCCTATCGTATTGCCGTCTGCGCGGTTGGCGGGTATGCGCTGGTAGTCCTCGTGCACGCCCACTACCTTATAGAGCAGCTCCAGCACGGTGGCATGCTCGCCGCTTTCCGGATCGTAATCCAACTCCAGGCTGAGCCCCGTCTGCGTCACGCCGGTTATTTCCAGAATACCGGGCGGCGGCGTGCTCTCCTCCGTGTGCACGTTCACCAGGGCATCGCCTTTGTCCGTGCCGGGGGGGAATTCACTCTTCCATGCCTGATACCAGTCCTTGTTATGTTTATCCAACCGGCGCGCTTCGCGTTTTTCCAGGGTGCGGCGGGAGGTGAGCTTGCCCTCCTTTTCATCGCGCACGATGCGCATGGGTGCCAGCGCGCTATAGCGGCTGGCATACTGTGCCTGGGTGGTGCCTCGCACGGTGATGGCGGGCAGCGGCGGCACTTTGGCCGCGCGCGCGGCGTTCACCTCGCTCCAGATCACGAGCGTGACTTCGGCGCGGCGCTCGATGTTCGCCTCGGAACTCGGAGCGATGTCATCGGCTGCATCCACGCGTTTTTGCAGCGGGTCATCGTCCGGCACTTCGCTGTCGAGGCGCGAGGCGATGGCCACATTCATGGTTTTGAAAAAGTCGTGCTCTGTCTTCATGTCCGCGCGGGCGGCGGCCAGTTCACCGGCGGCCGTGTCTTTGGCCAGAATGGCAGCCGTGACGTCCGCGAGCACGTCGTTGTGCTCCTCCTTGGTGAGACCGCCTCCGGTGAAGGTGTCATCCAGCGCCCACACGCCCTGGGTTTCGGCGGCGCGGGCAAGTACGATTTGTGCATAGGTGGCCATGGGATTATAACAGGTAGGGATTTCCGGCAGCCAGGCACCATGCCTGCGCCGCCGCACGCACATAGCAAATCCGCCGCCCTGACGTCAACTCCCGCCCGATATTTTTATCGCCTCCGGTCCGCAGGGGCGGGACCGCTGCGCACCTGCCCGCGCGCCGACTCCGGCACCGTGCCCCGCCTGCGCTGAAAAGCGGGTGCGGAGAGCAGAAAAGTCGGCCCGCGCAGCCAGGAAGCCGCCCCGTGCAGCCGAAAGGCCGGCCCGCGCAGCCGAAAAGCCAGCCCACGGGGGCGATCAGCCGGCCCGCCGGGGCGAAAAGTCGGCCCAAGGCGGCGAAAAGTCCTTCCGCGGGGGCGAAAAGTAGGCCCGCAGGGGCGAAAAGTCCCTCCGCGGGGGCGAAAAGTCGGCCCGGGGAGGCGAAAAGTCGGTCCAAAGGGGTGAAAAGTTTTGGCTGGACACGGCTCATTTTCAGCGACTTGCGCTTCAATCTTCCCTCACTGCCCTCCGTCGCCGAGTTAGCAACAGCCCGCCCGCCGCCAGCACCAACACCGTCCCGGACGGCTCCGGTACCAGGCGGATTTCGTCGAGGGTGAAGTAGAAGTAATCACTCCGCGACTCGAATGTGAACTTGATACTGGCGAACGCGTCGAGGGTATGCCCGACATTGGCATTGATGGCGGAGACCGGGTAGCGCACTTCGCCTGGACCGCTGAGGTCCACGCGAAACACCCCTTCCAGTCCATCGGAGCCTCCCAGTTCCACGTACAGAGTTCCCACGCCGGTGAGTTCCCTGAATCCAAGGATGAGTTCACTGTAACTGCTAATGTCGTTGAGTTCTTCAGTGCTGCGGTAAATAAGGTTCAGCCGCGGAGGGTATTGGGGTAGCGAACTTGTGCCGCTGATGAGGAAGGCCAGCGTGCCCGCCACAGGATCAATGGTTCTGTTTGCTGCGGTGACATTGATGCCTAACCCTGGATTACCGTAGGCGACCTGACGGTAATTTCCCAAAGGTAAGCTAACTTCTTCAATTATGGGATTTGTATCCGGAAGTGAACTCGTGAATCCGCCCTGGTTGAAGGTGTCCACAATGAGAACCGCGGCATGGCTCATGCGGCAGGCAGCCAGGGAAATAACGATCAAGCTTACGAAAATTCGCAGTGGAGGGATGGGTTTCATAGTTCATGGCCCTGTCAGGATCAGGGTGTAGGGGCGATGGTACGCAGACTATTGCCTCGGATGAAAACGCCGCAGTCACGGTTTCCCTGTCCCACTTCGACATGGGCGGGGTAATCCCGGTCAGCGATGACGATGCGGACCTTATGTAAACCCGGCGTCAGGAAGACATGAAGGCGAAGACGAACAGTCATTCCATTATACTCTGCCTGAGTGCTTGAATTGGAAGCAGCGTTTATTTCTCCGTCATCATCCAAGTATAGATGTCGCCGCAGAGCGGCCAAGTCCGGGTCCCCTGGCCAAACTGTCTGAGAACCAAGCACGGCAGGTCGGATGGTCTTGGCGGAAATAGGGGCAGTTCCGTCGGGGACCAGAGAGATGAGCACCCCGTCCACTGTGATCGAGAAGGCGTCATAAGACAACCCAGCGGGATCACCCAGCAGTTGAGAATACTCCTCACTTCCAAACTGGAGTTCCAGTTCCAGTTGGCCATGCTGACAGTCCACATCAAACTCGATGCCGGACGCATCCCGATTGTAGGTGCCGGGGATGCGGTCGTGCAGATGCGAATCACCGGGGCCGTCCCAAGAGTAACCAGTTTCCTCCGAAACATCATTATCATCCCAAAATGAGAACTGGCCTGTGGTAAAGAGGACGCCGCGGTCCATGTAGCGCGGGGGTGCGGGAGAGACGGGATTGCCGTTGGCGTCGTAGCTGGGGGCATCGAGGCCGGCGGCGTTGCCGTTGATGTAGGGTTGGGCAGCGGCGTAGCGGCCGATGAATTTAATGGTGTCCGGTTCCACTGGGGCTGAGGCGGGATCGGCGATGCCCTCCCAGGGCTCGGCGGGATTGGATGCGCTGTAGGTGTGCATGGCCATTTGCTGGGCGGTGCGGAGGGAGGGGCTGTTGATGAGGACATGGAAGGTGCGCATGAAGCTGATGTTGTGGATCGGCGGACGGTCATGCACCCGGACATAATAGGTGTGCATGCCGGGAATCTCATTGGCAGTGAAAATGTTGATGTTCCCCCCGTGCGTAGCGGTGTTTGGATAGAAATAGGCTTCAGGAGTTTCGGGAGCCCAAAAGAGGCTTTTCACGGCGACGAAAAATACGTCATCAAATCCGTTCTGATCATCGACTGTGTAGGGAGAAATCACAGGATTCCCAGACGTTTGCTGAGGAATGAGATAGCTGCCATCCGCGGGGAAGTTGAGGGTGGGGCGGGCGACGGTGCCCGTAATGGTGATGCCCGTGGCCGCTGTGATATCGCTGGCGGCTCCGTAGGTGTCGTAGGCCCGGGCGGAGATGGGAGCGTCTCCCAGAAGGAGTTTGTTGGGAGTGAACTGGTGCTTTCCCTGGATGTCCACGAGGCCGTAGGTGACGTTCTCATCAGGGGAGGGCGTGCCAAAGCGGTTGTTGTCGTCGGGGACGAAGTCCGTTCCGATCCGCGCGCCGTTGGCGAAATATTCCACGCGGGTGACTCTGTCATTGAGGTCGGCGTCAGGGTCCTCGGTGGTGGTAGTGAAGTTGATGCGCCCGTTGGCGATGGTGTAGTTGGGAAGGTAGGTCTCGGGGCTGATGGAATGACCGGTGACGCTAATGACAGGTGGCGTATTGGCGATAATGCTGATTTGGCGAATCACGGTGCAGCACACGACTCCCGCTCCGTTTTTCGCTTCCACCTTTACTTCAAAGTCACCGGTCTCGTTCGGAATCCATACGGAAGGGCCGCGAACTGTCTGCACGCCTCTAAGCGTGGCAAAGTCAGTGAGCGCTCCAATCAGTGTCCAGTCCGAGGCTGGCGTCGTTACCTGACGCTTGCTGATGCAGATTTTCGCGGTGCCTGCCGGCGCTTCAGCCATCTTGAAGGCAAAGACGACGCCCCCCTCTTTGATGCAGACCTCATCCGGCATGGGACGTTCGACGAAGCCGTAGTTGATTTCATGCACGCGGTAATAGAGCCGGTCCGGCGGGGCTGCGCTTGTGCAGCGGCATTCCAAACTGTCTTCCGGAGCCGGGGTGACATTGGAGACTGCCTCCCAGGTGGCGAGGTCGGGGCTGACTTCGAGTAGATAGCAGTACCCCGTATTAGTGTTCCAGCGCACGGTGTGATCTGCAGGTGTGCCGGTGACCGTGACGCGAATAGGTTGCGGTGTTTGTGCTGGCAAGACTCCCACAGTGATCAGCCAGATGCAGAGGAGGCGAAAGTTTCTCATTGGTCACCTCCTTCTCTTTTGCCGGGCTTCACAGGGGAGAACTTCAGGACGATGTTGGCTGGCGGCTGCGCTGCGCGGGCGGCTTCGTCGGCTAGACGCTGGGCTTCGCGTTGCTCCCAAGCGAGCTTGAGGGTGGCGCCGTGTTCCTTGTAGAGTTTGTGAAGTGCGGCGACGGGGGCGATGTTGGCGGTGTCCGCGGGGTTTCCTTTGACGATTTGGAAGCCGGGGCCGTCGGCAGGCAACTGCGGGGCGGCCAGCGGTCCCGGCAGGGTGCGCTGCCCGGGTGTGTAGGGCAGCAGCGGGAAGATGGTCCAGCGGACATTGTCAGGGGTGACAGCGACTTCGCAGACCATGCGCAGCGCATCGAGATCGGCATTGCTCCATGCCCCAAATGGCTCGCCGCCGGCGACGGGGGACCACTCGAGGTAGCTGAGGTTGTCCGCAAAGCGGGTGACATACATGATGAGCAGGCGGGATTCCTGCGGCACGAGGCGCGGGGGCCGGACCGTCGCAGGCTGCGGAAGCGGCGGCGGGGCCGGGGCCACGACGGGCCGGGGCAGCGAACTGACCCGTTGAATGGTGAGGGTGCGCCCGTCCGGCAGCGGCACGGTGCGGGAATTGAGAACGCGGGGAGCAGGGACGGCAGCCGCGGGACTTTCCGCGACGGCGGCTGACGGAGCGGTGTCCTGGCCGGATAGGCGAGCAGCCGCAGCCAAGGCCGCGAGAATGAGGATGCGAAATCCTCCAGGGGTGGGGTAGGGTATCATGGTGTTCAGCAGGGTGGTGAGTCAGAGAGAGGGAGGGGCTGCTGAACTCGCTGTCTCTACAGCAAAGGGCGCGGACTTGATCCACGCCCCGCGTCGGGCACCGCTAAGCGCCCCTCAAAGAAGCGCGGCCAAGCCGCGCCGGGTGGCGCGACAGGCTTTGATTCTTTGAGATGGCTGTTTGGATTTAGCGGTTTCGACGCAGCCCAGAAGCCCTTTGGTTGGTCGCAAAGGGTGATGTCTCGTATTGGAGGTATTACATAAGCGTTGTGAATGAGTCGGCAGGAAAATCGCATGGACCCTGCCAGATGGGGGCGCGATCGGCCAGCATTTTCTCAAATGCTGACAGAGTTTAGACGCCGCGCGGGCATGTCAGGGATTCCGCCAGGCTGTGACAACTTGGCGGGGTGCGGGGATTCCGGGGAAGTTGGTGTAACTTCGGGCGGGCGGGGTGGCGTCGATGACCTTTCCGGCAAGCCTGAAAAAAGCGCGTGCCGCTTTCTCCGGCGTGCATACCGTGCTGCGAATATGAAAGCCCCTTCTCAAATAATTGCCGCATTGGCCGCCGTCAGCGCCATCGCTTTTCTGCCGCTGGGCACGAGATTCCAGGAGGCGGGATTGCTGGCGGAGCGGGCGGAGAAGCGTGCGGCGAGGGCAGGTGCGGAGTCCGCCGCCGGCATGGCGCCCGGGGGTGCCGCAGACAAGAAGGACGATCCGGCCGCGGCGTCCGCGGAGGTGCGCATTCCGGAAGGGGTCTCGGCGGCGGCGGCGAGCGCGACGATTGCGGAACTGGCCGCGCTGGATGGGAAGATGCTGTCCTCGCGCCGCATCGTGGAGCTGCTCGACAAGGTGATGCAGCTGCCGGAGTCCCACATGGAGGAGGCGCGCGCGGCGATCGAGCAGTCGAAGAACATGGTGCTCACGGGCTTCCTCGCCAGTGCGCTGTATTCCCGCTGGGGTGAACTCAATCCCGAGGCCGCGAAGACGGCGCTGGAGGATGCGTCGAAGAGCGGCAACCCGGTTTTCAAATTCGCCGGAGCCGCCGCGCTCGCCGGCGGATGGATGGAGAAGGACCCCGACGCGTTCATCAAATGGGTGTCGGAGAAGAAGGAGGGAGAAACCCGCGCCGACGAGGAGATGCGCAACACCATGCTCAATGCAGCACTGGTCGGGATGGCGAATGTGGACCCGGCCACCGCGGAGCGTCTCATCGCCGCCGCGCCGCAGGACCGCCGGGCATGGATGATCATGGACATGGCGGAGCACGATCCGAACATCGATCCGCGGGAGGCGGCCACCCGCGCGCTCGCGGAGGCCGGGGAAAACAGCGGGCAGCGGAACAGTGTGCATTGGCGTCTGGCGCGCATGCTGGCGGGCAGGGACCCGCAGGAGGCGATCAGTTATGCCGGCACGCTGCCGGAGAACGAACGGGGGAATTATTACCAGGCGGGGTTCGAGTCGTGGGTCAAAAAGGACAAGGCGGAGGCGATGAAGTGGATCACGGGACAGCCGGAGGGCGTGCAGACGGAGGCGGTGCGCGGCATGCGCGGGCAGTTCGATGACATGAGTTACGACGAGACGGTCCGGTTTGCGGATCAGCTGGAGGGCAAGGCCGGTGAGGAGGCGTGGGTCACGGCGCTGAACGAAAAGGCGCGCAAGGACCCGCAGGCGGCCCTCGAATACCTGCCCAATGTGCCGGACGACCGCCGGCAATTCAGTTACAACGAGATCGCCAACGAGTGGACCAAGAAGGATCCGCAGGCCGCGAGCGAGTGGATTTACGATCTGGAGTCCGGTAAGGAGAAGGACCACGCCATCCAGGGCATGGTGCAGGTGTTGAAGAGCAAGGAACCGGACAGCAGCACCATCTGGGCGGCCTCCATTTCGGATGAGGGCATGCGCGAACGGCTCGTGAGCGAAAATGCCAGGGTCTGGCTGCGGCGGGATCATGACGCCGCCGCGGAGTGGATCGCCAACTCCGAAACTCTCAGCGAAGAACTCAAAACCAAACTCCTCCAGCCCAAATGAGTTTCCCCTATCGTCAGTGGCGGCCGTTCATCGTCACCTTCGTCTGCGCCTCCGCCGCCGCGGGCGCCCTGTATGCATGGAAAGGCGGGCAAATGGAGCAGCTGGAGGCGGAGATCAAGGCGCCCGTCATCGGACTGGCTCCCGGCCCTGACAAAGCCCCGCGCACCGCCGCGAAAAAGTCCGCCGGTCCCGCGCAGGCGAAGCTCGACGCCCGGCAGCGCCCGACCCGCAACGGCATGCGCACGCTGTTCGAGCGCGCCAAGCACATTCTCGACCTCGACCGCGACGAGCTGGAGGAACTGCTCACCGAACTGGAAAAGGGCGGCCGCATCCGATCGCCCATTTCCGGCGTGACGCTCATGGCCGCCTACGCCCGGCTCGCGGAACTCGACCCCGCCGGCGCGATGGCCCGCGTGATGCAGCAAAAGGGCGAGAACCGGGACATCGGCATGTTCACGGTGATGAACGAGTGGCTGACCAAAGACCGTCAGGGCGCGCTCGCGTGGTTCGCACAAAGCGACGACATGGACGCCAAGCGCCAGTATCTCACGATCGCGTCGTTCACCAACGCCGGCAGCGATCCGGAACTCATCGAGCAGCTCAGCGCCTCCATCAACGATCCCGAGGCCCGCAGCAAGGCGCTGCTCGACAGCATCGGCGCCCTCGCATTTTCCGACCCCGAGGCCGCCTTCAAAAAGCTGGAGGAAATCGAGGACCCTGACGAACGCGAGAAAGCCGGGGAGCGGGTGTATCAGGGGTTTCTGATGCGCTATCCTGACAAGGCGCTCGACTTCGCGCTCGCGCAGCCGCCGGGCAGCAAGGCGCGGGAGAACATGCGCAATTCCCTGGTGCAGTGGGGCGAGCAGGATCCCGCCGCGGCCCTCAAGTGGATGACTTCGCAGTCGAAGGACGTGCAGAAGGAACTGTTCGACACCGGCGACAACAAAGGCCCTGGCTGGGGATTTGGCAGGGCCACCGTGGAGCAGATCAACGACACTGCGCGGCAGCTCACCGATCAAACACAGAAGGACAAACTCCACGCCGCGTGGGCCAACTCCCAGGCATGGAGCAATCCGGTGAACGGACTCAATCAGCTCAACAGCATCAGGGACCCGGAACTGCAAAAAGCCACCGCCGGATCCATTGGCGGGGCTCTTGCCCAAAACGGCCGGGCCGGCGACCTGGAGCGCTGGCTGGAAACCGCCCAGCCCAACGACACCCGCGATGCCGCCGTCGCCGCCTATGCCAGGGGCATGGCGCAGAAAGACGCCGCCGCCGCCGCTGAATGGGCCGCGCGCATCACCAATGCCACCATGCGTCAGGAGACCACCGAGGCGCTGAAGAATCCCGCCACGGCCCCCGTGGAAATCCCGCGCCCGCCCGGCGGTCCGGGACGCCGGCGCTGAGCCCGGAGTCGCGCGGCGGCTGCAATTCCTGACCTGTCAGGACGGCGGGCCGGCGGACAGTTCCGTGAGCGCCGCACTCAGACGGACGCAGTCGGCCTCGCCGGCGAAAAGTTCGTCCGGGGCTTCGTCATACGCGGCGCGGAGCGCGTCCCATTCCTCCACAGTCAGCGACTCGAACCAGGCGCGCAGGTTGTCGAACAAGTCCTCTGCGAAAACCTTTCCGAGACGGCGGGCCTCGATCCATGCGGCGGTCTCCGTGCCCGCCAGTGCAAGCGCCGGGCAGTGCAGCAGGCCGCCCTCATAAATGCGGTTCGGCAGGAGCCATGCGGAATTGGCGCCCGCGGCGGAGAAGTCGAAACACCAGTTGAAGTCCACGGAGCCGTACATCTCCGGGAGATCGTCCGGATAGCGATAGGGTCCGCCGTATGCGATGTTTTCTTGCGCCCGGATGCGGCGGTGAAAGTCATCGGCATCGATGCCGGAGGGCACGCCGCGAAGGAGGAAGCGGAGCCGATCGGGAAAAGCTGCGGCGAGGCGGCAGATGAGCCCGATGCTGCGCTCGCAGCGCATCACGCCGAAATAACCGATAGTCCATGATCCGGGATGCACCGGCGCGCTGCGGGGCTGGCGTCCGGCGATCAGTGAGGCGGCCGGCCAGACTTTGTTCTCCAGCAGGAAGACGGGTCCCTGCCAGCGCTGCACGGGTTCAAAGTAATGACGCAGGAAGCCGGGGGACGTGGTCACCAGCAGCTGACTGCGCCGCAGGACGAAGCGCTCGAGGGCGCGCAGCAGCCGCGACTTCAGGCCGCTGCCGGTCATCACGGGCTGGATGTCCGCGATTTCAAGAACGAGGGGAACGCGGCGCCGGCAGACGAGCCGGCCAAACAGCGCGAGCAGTGCATTGTCAGGATTGATCGCGTAGAGGCAGCGCGCTTCGCGAAACCGGCGGCGGTGTTTCCAGACGATGCCGAACGAGCGCAGGATGGCCCCCAGGCGGTGCAGGTAGCGGCGGTTGTAAGTGGTGCCGAGGTGGATGTTTTCCCATGCCGGCGGCGCCCCGGGCTGGCCGCGGTCGCGATGAAACGTGAAGCCGGTGACTTGCCAGCCCTGCGCCATGAGGGCGGCGATGCGCTTCACCGAACGGGCGTCGGTGCGTTCCGGTCCGAGAAAAACGAGCCGCGGTGCGCTCACTCGAGATCGGAGGCGAGCACGGACTTCCGCTCCCGCCCGCCGAGCAGCCGGGCCTGGCGGATGACGACCGCGCGGCCCTCCTGGAAGCGATAGCCGGCGCAGTTCGGACAAGTGTGCGCTTTGGCGAGCACGATGCTGTCGCAACCCTCGCAGATCTTGTAGTTGGCGGGGTTCTTGACGATCTTGTCGGCCTGGCGGGCGCGGTCTTCGGGTGAGTCGATGCTGCTGGACATTTTGGAAAAGTATCGGCCCGGCCCGGTGGTTTTCAAGACGCGGCGCGAAAAATTCCAGCCCCCTGCGCACCGGGTGAAACCGGGGCGGGACCGAGATCGAACCTTGAAAACAGGGCCGCGGTCGAGTAGTCAGGGGGCCATGCGACCGACCATCCTTCTCCTCGTTGCCGCGATGCTGCTCGCGGCGTGCAGTGCTCCCGCTCCTCCGCGCGCCTCATGGCAGGCTGCTGCGCCCCCCGTCCCGTCCGGGGGCATCACGCCGGTGCAACTGCTCCAGCAGGAGGTGAAGCTCTACCCGCGGCTCATCCCCAAAGGCAGTTACGGGCGGCGTTATGACCGGCCCATGAAGCCGCGCTACATTACCATCCACTCCACGCAGAACTACAGCGGCGACGCCTTCGCCCACGCCTCGGCGCTGAAAAACGGCAAGCTGCGCGCCCGGAAACGCCCCGGCGGCAACCGCATCGGATTCCTCACATGGCACTTCACCATCCAGGACAACTGTGCCGTCCAGCACCTGCCCACCACCGAACAGGGCGAGCACGCCGATTTCGACGGTCCGGGCAACCGTTACTCCATCGGTCTGGAAATGTGCGAGCACCGCGGCAACGACCGCACCGCCACCATCGAACGCACCGCCAAGCTCGCGGCCTATCTCATGTACGAGCATAACATTCCACTGCAAAACGTGGTCCCGCACTATCACTGGCCGCGCCGGGGCGTGGATCCTGCGCACAAGGACTGTCCGCACTTTCTGCTCGATAACGGCCGCCCCGGCCGCAAGTGGCAGTGGTTCCTGAGCCGCGTGCGCGCGCACCACAGCCGGCTCGTCCCGGGGCCCTGTCCGCGTATCTAACCATTCAGCCGCGGGCCGGGGTTCACCTTCGCTCCGCGGCGCACTCCCTGGCACCCACGCCCTGATTCCATGTCTCTGCTCGTCACCGGCGGCGCCGGTTATATCGGATCCCACGTTACCCGGATGCTCGCGGAGAGCGGAGAGAATGTCGTGGTGCTGGACAATCTCAGCCTGGGGCATCGCGGCGCCGTCATCAGCCCGGAGGTGAAGCTGGTGGTGGCGGACCTCGGTGATGCCGCTGCGGTGGAGCGGGTATTCGAGGCGGAGAAGATCGAGGCGGTGCTGCACTTCGCGGCGTATTCACTCGTCGGGGAGTCGGTGACCGAGCCCCTGAAATATTACCGCAACAACGCCGCGGCGCCGCTCGTGCTGCTCGATGCCATGCGACGGCACGGCTGCGACAAGTTCATCTTTTCCTCCACGGCCGCCACTTACGGCAATCCATTGCGTACGCCCATCGACGAGTCGCATCCGCAGGTGCCGGTCAATCCCTACGGCTGGAGCAAACTCACGCTGGAGCGCGTGCTGGCGGACTGCGGTGCGGCATGGGGACTGCGCACGGCGGTGCTGCGTTATTTCAATGCCTGCGGCTGTTCGGATGACGCGCGCCTCGGCGAGGATCACACGCCGGAGACGCATCTCATTCCGCGCGCTCTGCTCGCCGCCGCCGGCCGCGAGGGGCCGCTCACGGTATTCGGTCAGGATTATCCGACGCCCGACGGCACCTGCGTGCGCGATTACATTCACGTGCTCGATCTCGCGGCGGCTCACGTGAAGGCATTGACCTTTCTGCGCGACGGCGGGGCCTCCACGGCCTGCAATCTCGGCACCGGCCGCGGCGCCAGTGTGCAGGAGATCATCGAACTGGTCGAAGAGGTCACCGGGAAGCCGTTGCCGCGCAGCGCCGGTCCGCGCCGGGCCGGCGATCCTCCGGTGCTGGTGGCCGATCCGTCCCGGGCCCGCGACGTTCTGCACTGGACCGCCGCGCGGCCCGACCCGCGCGAAATGATTGCCTCCGCATGGCGCTGGATTTCCGGCCCGCACGGGGGCAGATTCCGTGAATAACCGACCCGCATGAACCCACGACGAATCCTTCCGCCGCTTCTCGCCGCCGCCGTCGCCGGCGCGGCCGGCTATTTTATCGGAGCCCGCAACCCGGCGGACCCGGGAGCCGGAACGGAGACCCCGCGGGCCGCGGTCCGGCCGGTGTCCGTCAGTCCGGCGCTGCCGCCTCCCGGGACAGGGCGCCTTTCTGCGCGCACCAGTGCACTGCTGGGCTCCGAACCGATCACCGCCGCCAACGCCACGCCGGTCACCTTTCGCATTTTGGAGGAGGCGGATCCGGTGGCCCGGATGTCCGCGATCATGGCGCTGATCGAGAACATGACGCCGGAGAATGCGCGGGCGGTGCTCCAGGGCTTTTTGGACATCACCGTCAAAACCGGCCGCAAGCACGACGCGGAGTGGGCGCAAATGCTGCGGCAGTACGGAGCGCTGCGCGGGGCCGACGGTCTGAAGGATTTGATGCCGGAAATGTTCAACGTCGGCCTCGCGGTGGAAGGCCTCGCCGCCCGCGATCCTGATGCGGCGCTGGCGGCGATTAGTCAGGCCGGACTGAACGATCCCCGGCTCACCGCGGCATGGCTCAACGGCATTTGTGTGAAGGATCCGGAGAAAGCCCTGACGCTCGCGCTCAGTGGCAAGTATGAAGGGGCGAACGGCGATGCGCTGCTCAAGCAGGCGATCAACTGCACCGGAGTGGAAAAGGCGCGCGAGACGTTTCAGAAGGCGCTGGATGCGGCGCCGCTGGGCGCACCGGAATCACCGGTTTTCAAAGGCCTGTTCGGCGCCCTGGGCGACGCGCTCTTTCACAAGTACTGGACACTGGGCACGCCGGAGGAAATGCTGCCGTGGCTGGAGGAGCAGAAGGATGCGTCCTATCTTCCCTCGCGCTTCATCGCGCGGGCGCTCAATGAAAACATCCTCAAGGGAAATGTCGGCGAGGCCATCGATTTCCTCGAGCGCATGAATGTGGGACGCGAAACTCCGCGGGGCGGCGAGCGGTTCTACGAAATGGCCAATGCCAACCCGAAGATCGTCGCCGACATGGACGAAGCCACGTGCGCGCGCCTGTTGAAATACCTGCCCAACGACCCGGCCGGACTGGTGGAACTGGTGGACAAGGTTCAAAAAGAGAATCCCGCGCGCGCCGCTCAACTGCGCGCAGCACTGCCGTAACCGCTCGACGCCATGTCCGTCCCCCGGCTTGTCATCGCCACGCACAATTCGCACAAAACGGCCGAATTCCGCGCCCTGCTTGGCGGGGCATGGAGTGTGGAGGACTTGAGGGCGCATCCGCACCTGGCCGCGCCTGACGAGAACGGCGCGACGTTCGAGGAGAACGCCGCCATCAAGGCCCGCGCCGCCAGCCTCGCGCTGGGACCGGAATGGCTCGTCGTGGCGGATGATTCCGGACTCGAAGTGGATGCGCTGGACGGACGCCCGGGGATTTACTCGGCGCGCTATGCCGGTCCCGGGGCGGGGGACGGCGGCAATCTGCGCAAAGTGCTCGATGAACTCGCCGCCGCGGGCGTGCGCGGCAAGGCCCGCAGCGCCCGGTTCCGCTGTGTGCTCGTTCCGGCGCGCGGCGGGGAAAAGCTCGGCGCCTTTCACGGCACCGTGGAGGGCGTCATGGCCAACGAACCGAAAGGCGGCGGCGGCTTCGGCTACGATCCCGCCTTCATCCCTGACGGTTATTGCGAGACCTTCGGCCAGTTGCCGGCGGAAGTGAAAAACACGCTCAGCCACCGCGCCCGGGCGCTGGCGCAGCTGGTGGAATGGCTCAGGGCGACAGGTCCAGGCATACCAGCAGGCCCGCGTTGTTCCTGACAAAAAGCCGGCGGTCGCTGAAGGCCGGCGCCGCCCAGACATCGCCCGGCAGCGGATGGGTGCGGCCCAGTTCGGCATAGCCGGAGGGCGTGGCCTCGGCGAGCAGGATTTCCCCCTTCTCCGTCACCGCGATCAGCTTGCCGCCGGCGACAATCACACCACCCCGCTGGCCTCCCGCACTTTGCGTCCACTTCACTGCGCCGGTGTCCCACTCCACGCACTGCATCCGGCCGGGCTGATTGTTGTCGCCGCTGATGAAATACAGATGGTCGCCGTAAAGCACGGGGCTCTGGAACTGCATCATGATGTCGTCATTCTCCCAGATCACCGCACCTTCGAGATCCACCTGAGCGACGCCTCTGCCATAGCCCGAAGCGAGGAAAAACCGGCCGTTCCGGTGAATCACGGTCGCGGCGTTCACTCCGTAATTGGTTTTCCATTCGTGACGGAAGAGTTCCGCGCCGTTGCGCGGGTTGACGCAGGTGAGGCCGTTGCTGTGAAACAGGGCCGCGCCACGCATGGTCTCGCCGCGGAAAATGATGGGGCTCGCATACGCCGCCGGATCGTTGCCGCTCTGCCAGAAGACTTCGCCGTTGAGCTTGTTCACCGCCGCGCGGCTGCTGCCGTTGCCGCCGGGTTCCACGATGAGCATGTTGCCCAGCACCAGCGGATTGCCCGCCCAGCCCCAGCGCGGCATCACGCCTTTGAAATCGTTTTCCAGGTGCAGTTCCCAGCGCTTCGCGCCGTCCGGCGCATTCCAGCAGAACAGCTGCCCGCGAAAACTCAGCGTATAAACCCGGTCGCCGTCCAGCACCGGAGTGCCCGCGGGGCCGCCGGTTTTGAACGACCGTTTGTCGAATTCACACTCGTAGGTCTGCCGCCAGATTTCATGACCCGTCGCCGCATCGAGGCAGACGACCGATTCCTCATCGCCATCGCAGCCCATGGTATAAACCCGCCCGCCCGCGACCGTGCAGGACGAAACACCCGGGCCAACCTGCGCCTTCCACAGCACGCGCGGCTCTTTGCTGTTCCAGTCAGTGTTCCAGCCCGTCTCTTCAGAAATCCCGCGCCGCTTCGGCCCGAGGAAATCCGGCCAGTCGTCGGCCAGGGCAGGGGAGCAAAGCAGCAGCGGGGCGAGGAGGAGCAGTCGTTTCATGGAACGGGCGCATCATGCACCAACCCGGCGCGGATGCCAGCACTGTCCTCTGTGCTGCTGCCATGTGGTCCGCACAGTCCTCTGTGCGGTCAGGCAGCCAGCCGCACAGAGGACTGTGCGGACCACAGTTCCCGCTACTGCACCACCAGGCGCAGGAAACGTCCGGCAGCATCGCGCGGCACGGAGGCGGTGCGCTGATTCTCCGCATCCAGGGCGGAAAGGGTGACGCCGGTGGTGGTCCAATGGGTCAGGTCGCCACTGGTTTCCACGCGGTAGGTGATGCCCGGCGCGGCGGCGTGGAAGCGGATGCTCAAGGAATCTCCGCCGGGCATCTGGCCGGGCAGATGGCCCTGGAGATTCTGCCGGGGGTCGAGGTTCAGAGCATAGGCCATCAAGAGGGACACGCCATCCCCGTCCGGGTCCTGCTGGAGGCTGGAGTTGTATGGCAGGCCATACGCGAGCAGCCACGTGGCCGCCGGCCAAGCCGCCGGGTCTATTCCGACGGCAGCGTAGCCCCGCCACGTTGGGGAGGTGAATCCTGTCCTGTTTGTGAAGTAATAGACCGTGAATCCCGTGGTGGTGTTTGTGAACACACTGGAGCCGAAGCTGGCCGGTGCGTTGCCCTGGAAGACCGCCGACTTCAGCCTGCTACAGGCGTAGAACGCGGAGGAGCCGATGGAGTTGACGCTGGCGGGCAGGGTGACGCTGGTCAGTCCGGTGCAGCAGTAAAATGCGTTTTGGCCGATGGTCGTGACGCTGGCGGGGATAGTGAGGCTCGTCAGCCCGGCGCAGTAGGAGAACATACCATAGCCGAGAGTCGCAAGGCCCGGTTGGAGGGTCACGCTGGTCAGCCCCGTGCAGCCGGAAAACACGGAGTTGCCTATGGAGGTGACGCCGGCGGGAATGGTGAAGCTGGTCAGCCCAGTGCAGCCGGAAAATGCGGAGTTGCCGATGGAGGTGACGCCGGCGGGAATGGTGATGCTGGTCAGCCCGGTGCAGCCGTAGAATGCGCCGTCGCCGATGGAGGTGACGGTGGCGGGAAGGGTGACGCTGGTCAGCCCGGTGCATTCGGAAAACATACCATTGCCGAAATTCGCAAGGCCCGGCGGGAGGGTCACGCTGGTCAGCCCAGTGCAGCGGGAGAACACTCCGTTGCCGATGGAGGTGAGGCTGGCGGGGAGGGTGACGCTGGTCAGCCCGGTACAGCCGGAGAACATAACAAAGCCGAGAGTCGCAAGGCCCGGCTGGAGTGTCAGACTGGTCAGCCCAGTGCAGTCGTAGAACGCGGAGGAGCCGACGGAGGTGACGCTGGCGGGGATAGTGACGCTGGTCAGCCCGGTGCAGCCGAAGAACGCCCAGTCGCCGATGGAGTTGACGCTGGGGGGGAGGGTGACACTGGTCAGCCCGGTGCAGCCGTAGAACGCGTAGCTGCCGATGGAGGTGACGCTGCCGGGGAGGGTGACGCTGGTCAGCCCGATGCAGCCAGCGAATGCGGTATGGCCGATGCTGGTGACGCTGGCGGGGAGGGTGGCACTGATCAGCCCGGTGCAGCCGTAGAACGCCCATTCGCTGATGGTGGTGACGCTGCCGGGAATGGTGATGCTGGTCAGCCCGGTGCAGCCGTAGAACGCGTAGCTGCCGATGGAGGTGACGCTGCCGGGGAGGGTGACGCTGGTCAGCCCGATGCAGCCAGCGAATGCGGTATGGCCGATGCTGGTGACGCTGGCGGGGAGGGTGGCACTGATCAGCCCGGTGCAGCCCTGGAAGGCGTAGGCACCGATGGAGGTGACGCTTGCGGGGAGGTTGACGCTGGTCAGCCCGGTGCAGCCGTAGAGCACGTATTCACTGATGGTGGTGACGCCGGCGGGAATGGTGACGCTGGTCAGCCCGGTGCATCCGGCGAACGCAGTGTGGCCGATGCTGGTGACGCTGGCGGGGAGGGTGACGCACGTCAGCCCGTTGCAATTGTGGAACGCAAAGGGGCTGATGGAGGTGACCGGCAGGCCGGCGATCTCCGCGGGTATGGCGACATCACCGACTGCGTTGTCGGGGTAATCCGTGATCGTGACCTGAGTGCCTCCGACCACTTGGTAGGTGAACAGGCCGAACTGATCTGCGCGCAGGTGATCGGCGGAGCCGCAGAGGAGCAGGAGGCCCAGCAAAAAGGCCGGCAGCGAAGAGCAGTGGTTCGTTTTCAAGAGCTGCGGATGAGTGGTGCGTAGAGCGGTTTTGAGAGATCCGACAATGGTTTCATTTTGAGATCGCGCAGGCTAGCTGCATTGCTGCCGGTTGGCACGCCTTTTTAGGAGGCGCAATCTGACGTTACGGCGAACTCGTTCCGCCTGCGTGTGCTGTGCATCGCGGTGCCGTGGCTGGCAGGGCTGAATTCCACCTTGCCGGCTCTCCCGGGCTTGCCATCTCTCCGGCCCACTCCTCACCCGACATCGTCACCCAACACCCAAAATCATGAGCCAGGAATTCTTTCCCAAGATCAGCAAAATCAAATACGAAGGCCCGAAGACGAAGAACCGTCTCGCGTTTCGCCACTACAATCCTGACGAAGTCATCGCCGGCAAGAAGATGCGCGATCACTTCCGCTTCGCGGTCGCTTACTGGCACGCGATGAAGAATTCGCTGGCCGATCCGTTCGGTGTGGGCACCGCGATTCGCCCGTGGGACGACGGCAGCAAGTCGGTGGAGAACGCCAAACGCGTTGCCGATGCCTGCTTTGAATTTCTCACCAAGCTCGATGTGGAATACTACTGCTTCCACGACCGCGACGTGGCGCCGGAACTGGGCGACCTTCAGGCCAGCAACGACGCGCTGGATGAAGTGGCCGATCACCTGCTCAAGCTGCAAAAGCAGACCGGCAAGAAGCTGCTCTGGGGCACGGCCTGTCTCTTTGCCCACCCGCGCTACTGTCAGGGTGCGGCGACTTCGCCGAATGCAGACGTCTTTGCCTACGCCGCGGCGCAGGTGAAGAAGGCGATGGATGTGACCAAAAGGCTCGGCGGCCAGGGTTATACCTTCTGGGGCGGGCGCGAAGGTTATGCGAGCCTCATCAATACCGACATGAAGCGCGAAGTGGGCCACCTTGCCCGCCTGCTGCACATGGCCGTGGATTATAAAAAGAAGATCGGATTCAAGGGCCAGTTTTACATCGAGCCGAAGCCGCGCGAGCCGTCCACGCACCAGTACGACAGCGATTCCGCCGCCTGTTTGAACTTCCTGCGCGAGCATGACCTGCTCAAAGATTTCAAACTGAACATCGAAACCAATCACGCCACCCTGGCCGGTCACACTGTGCAGCACGACCTCACGGTCGCCGCGGCCGCGGGCGCGCTGGGCAGCATTGACGCCAATACCGGTGACGAACTCATTGGCTGGGACACCGACCAGTTCCCCACCAACATCTACATGACCACGCAGATCATGCTCGTGGTACTCAAGATGGGCGGCTTCAAAACCGGCGGCCTCAACTTCGACGCCAAGGTGCGCCGCGAAAGCTTCGAGCCCGTGGACCTCTTCCACGCTCACATCGGCGGCATGGATGCCTTCGCCCGCGGCCTCAAGACCGCCGCGAATCTCATCAAGGACAAGGCCCTCGATAAATTCGTCGCCGAGCGTTACAAGTCCTACGACAGCGGCATCGGAAAAAAGATCGAGCAGGGCAAAACCAACTTCGCCGAACTGGAGAAGTACGTGCTCGGCCTCAAAAAGCCGCCCATGCCCGGCAGCGGCCGCCAGGAAATGCTGGAGAACGTGCTCAACGATTACCTCGTCTGACGACTGCCGTGGGCGCATCGCCCGCAGATATCCTCAACCCACCGGAAAGCCGGCGGCCGCTCCTGCGATCGCCGGCTTTTTCGTGCGGCGGTGCCGTCTGGGAGGAGAGCCATCCGCCGATGCGGGAGAAGATGCTTGAAGATTAAGTTTGCCCAAACGGGCGGTCATTGGATAGAAGAGGCCAAAATTCACTCAATCCGATGTCCAAGCTCACCCTGATCCCCGCCTCGCTGCTCGTCACTTTGGCCGCTTCCCGCGCGAACCCCGCCGGGATTAACGGCCTCAGACTTTGGCTCGACCCTTCGGACGCCAGCACGATCCAAACTTCAGGTGGACTGGTGACGCAGTGGGACGACAAGAGCGGCTTCGGGAATCATGCGACGCAGACCGATCCGAACCGGCAGCCGGTGGTGGGGGTGGGCGTGCTGGGAGGGCAAAACGCCATTCGACTCGATGCCGCCGGCGTGGGGAATTTCACCAGCAGCGCGACGGATGACGGCCTGCTGATCAATCCCGCGTTTTCGCTCGACCGCGCCTACACGGTGTTTCTGGTGGATCAATACTGGGGCACGGCGGCCCAGGGACGCACGCTGACGAGTTTCTCCCCAAACAACAACTGGCTGCTTGGGCATTGGAATGGTGCGGAATCCCACTACACGGGCGAATTCCTCGGTCCCAATATCGGCGCCGGGACGAACAATCCGCTCGTTTCCGCCGCCATCGGAACGGGCACTTCCAATTACCTCTTCCGCGAAGACCGGGGCTCCGGTCAAAACAACAATCCTGCCTGGCTCGCTCCGGGCGGGAACCTCATCATCGGCGAGGACAGTGTGGGCACATGGAATGAGGCCAGTCAGGCGGACATTGGGGATGTCATCGCCTTCAACCGCGCCCTGACCGATACCGAACGCTGGCAGGTGGAGGATTTTCTGAGCACGAAATACAACCAGCCGTTCCGCCTCTCGCGGGCTCACTCCACGAGGAGCACTGTTTTCTCGGGGGCCGATGCGGGCGAGGGTTTGGACTTCCAGGGGAATTTCATCGCCGCGGTGAACGTGGGCGGTGCCAGTGGCTTCACCATTGGCGATGCGGCATTCACTTCGGACACCGGCGTCACGGCGGAGAACCACATTCCGTCATGGCAGACGACGACCTTTGGCGGCGCCACGCCCTCGGCGGGTGATGTTAGCCTGCGCACGGTGATGGATTCCATTCGATGGTCCGGAGTGGGCAACGGAGGCCCGGAAGACATTCAGGTCAGCATCCCGGGGCTCACACCGGGCAACACTTATAAGCTCCAGCTGCTCTTTGGAGAATCCGGTGCCGGCAGCACGCGGCACCACGCGGTCCAGGTGGAGGGGAAAGACCTCATCCGGGACTTCGCGGAGGGCGCGCACCGCGGCACGGACAATCCCACGGCCCTGGGCACCGCGGTAGTGCATGAATTCGTGGCCGGGGACGACACGCTCAACTTCACCCTGCACAGCCTCGGCCTCGTCGGCGGCGATCTCAATCAGTTGCTCAACGGCTTCACCGTGGAGGACCGCGGCGTCACCGGAATGACCACCACCGGCACCTTCAATTCCGCCACGCAGCTCGACTTTTCCGGCACTTTCGACTACGCCGTCAGCATGGGCGGCAGCGGCGGTCAGACGGTTGGCAGTGCGGCCTTCACGTCCGAAAACGTCGTCGGCGTCAGGGTCGGTGCGGAGAATGCCATCCCCGGCTGGATTCCCGGCGTCGATTTCTCCGGCAGCCCCGACGATGCGGCGCTCGGCGCGGCGCTTTCGTCGATCCGCTGGAGCGAAACGCTCAGCTATCACGACGGCCTCAGCATCGACCTCGACGTCACCCCGGGTCAGGAATACAAGCTTCAACTCATGGTCATGGAAGGCTGCTGCGTCGGCCGCGGATTCGATGTCAGCTTCGAAGGTGTCCTGACGGTGCGGGACTTCAGCGCGGATGCGCTCGGAGCCAGCGGCGGTGCCGAAACCGGGGCCGTCATCACGCATACCTTCACGGCCGGCGACGGCACCTTCAATATCATGCTCGACGGCTATGCGACCGCCTTTGTGGACAAGAATCCCATCATCAATGGATTCACCCTGGAGCGCATTCCTGAGCCCGGCACTTTGAGCCTCTCCCTGATCGCCGGAGCCCTGATGCTCCGCCGCCGCAGACGCTGAGCGGCAGGCCGGGCGCACCTGGATCGTTTCCGCATCCACTGGGGGAACGGCTTGTTCGGCGCCAAAACGCCCGCAGAGCGGAGTGCTCGCCCGTGTGATTCAGGCTGGTCCTTCAATTTCCCGTGAATCGGGATGTCGAGTTTTTGGCCGGAACGCGGTAATGTAGGGGAAACCATGCTCCCCCCCGAACAGATCACCGGCACCCTGCTGCGCGAACGGCTCGCTTTGACGGCCTACATTGCCACGGTGACACGGGATTTTCATCTCGCGGAGGACATCTTTCAGGACGTCTGCGTGAAGGCGGTGGGGAAGGGGGGCGAATTCGAGTCGCCGCAGCACGTCATCAACTGGGCGCGCGTGGCGGGCAGAAACCGCGCGATCAATGCACTCCGGGCCCGCGACGGCAAAGTCGTTGGCCTCAGCGAGGAAATGCTCGCGGCGCTGGAGCCGGTGTGGCCGGAGGGCGAGGCCGCGCAGGGCAGCGTCCGCATCGAGGCCCTCCGCCAGTGCCTCAGCCGCCTCACCGACAACAACCGCGAGATCGTCCGCCTGCGCTATTTCGAAGCCCGGCCCTGTCAGCAGGTCGCGGATGCCCTCGGGCGCAAAATCGAAACGGTCTATCAGGCGCTGGCCCGCATCCACCGTTCGCTCGCCGAGTGCGTCCGGCAGCGCCTCGCCGTGCCGCAGTAGTTTTTCAAAATCTCACCGCCATGTCTCCCGCCGAACCCGATACCGAATTCCTCCAGCGCGTCATGCGCTGGCAGGACGGCGCGCTGTCGGAGCAGGAACTCGGCGCACTGGAGGCGGAGATGATGGCGTCGGAGGAAAAACGCCGGCAGTTCGCGGAACTGCAGATGCAGTCCATGCTGCTCAACGAGGCACTGCGGCGGGAGGCATACGCCGTGGCGGGGGATTCCGGTTCCCGTGTCGTGACCCTGACAAAAGCCCCCGGTGTCCGCCAATTCGGCCGCGTCCGCCTCCTCCGCTGGTCACTCGCCGCAGCGGCAGTGCTCGCCCTCACATTTCTCGCCGCCGGTCTCTGGAAAAAGCCGGCATCGCCCGGCGAAGGCCCTGCAGCGCTGGCCACCGTGACCTTCGAGGAAGCCGTGGAGTGGGACGAAGGGCATGCGCCCACCGCCTCCGGCGCGCTGCCGGAGGGCGCCTACTCGCTGACCAGCGGCACGGTCCGCCTGCTGCTCGCACATGATGAAACGATCACCACCTTCGCCGCGCCGGCGCGGTTCGATCTGATCGCCCCCGGTCACATCCGCCTCCACGAAGGACGGCTCAGCGCCCGCGTCTCGCAGCCGGACAAAGGATTCACCGTCCACACCGATGCCCTCACCGTGCTCGACCGCGGCACCGTTTTCGGCGTGGACGTGCAGCCGGACGGAGAGGCGCTGGTTTCCGTGCTCGAAGGCATGGTGGATGTCGCCGAGCCGGGGAGCCGGGAAATGCAGCGTATTCATCAGGGGGACAGCGTCACCGCCCGGCCCAAAGGAAAACGCGTCCTGACACCCGCCGGCGAAGGCCCGCGCGCCTTCGAGGACCTCTGGCCGCTCACCCTCGGCGTGGATGATCTCTCGCATCTCGTGGAATTCGTTGTCCCCCGTCCCCGGCATAAATGGATGGAGTTCCGCAGCGATTCCCGGCTCTATCTCATGCCGGAACGCCAGCGCGTGCAGCTCCGCGAACCCCTTGAAGTGGATATCGCACCCGGCGTTCCGCCCGGAATGAGAAAGAAGGATGCGCCAGGCCTGCCCCTCAAGCACCGCGGCCGGGTGAACAGTTATTTGCTGTTCTACCGCCCGCTCGAAGGCTCGCTGGAGCGCCGGCCTGACATCAGCGGCAGCATCACCTTCGCGCAGCCCGTCCTCGGCATCATCAGCGACACCGCCCGCCTGGTGGAAAGCGATGACGTCTTCGGCCATCCGCGCGTGATCTATCGCGACAGGCCCCGCCGCGGCATCGAGCGCGGAAAAAAGCCCGGCCAGCGCGATGTCGTGCGCATCAGCCCGGACGGCCGGCGCGTCTTCTTCAATCTCCATGCCACCGCCGAATGGGACGAACTCCGCGTCATCGTCGCCGCGCCCTAGCCTTTCTAAACCATCCATCCGTTCCATCATGAAACACCTCCTGCTTCCGCTGCTCCTCGTGCCCTTTGTGGTCTCCGCCGTGCCGGTGAAGAAACCCAAAAAGAACAAACAGCGTCCCCCCGCCGAGGAGCCAGCCGTGCCCGCCGACCGCCCCGCCGCTCCGGCGGTTTCCCGCACGGCTTTTCACCAGTGGACCGCCGCCGGCGGCAAGACCCTGGAGGCCAGATTCAAGGCCCTCGAAAACGGCATCCTCACGGTCGAGACCAAAGACCGGCGCACCGTCCGCTTCCCGCTCGCGCGTCTCAGCGCGGAGGATCAAAAACTCGCACAGGCGCTCAAGGCGCAGCAGCCGCGCCCTCCGATGGAGCACGGGATCATCGTCAAAGCCGCCGCCCGTCTCGATGAATCGATCAACGAGGCACTAAAGAAGGCCGGCACGCCCGTCAATCCACCGGTCAGCGACGCCGTGTTCGTGCGCCGCGTCTATCTGGACACCATCGGACGCATTCCCACCGCGGACGAAGCGTCCTCGTTTCTCTCGGACCGGTCACCTGACAAACGTGCCGCTCTGATCGACCGCCTGCTCGACTCGCCCGGCTACGCCATGCACATGTTCAACTGGCTCGCGGACATGCTGCGCGTGAAGGACGACTACGGCCGCGGTGCGAGGGCCTTCCTCTACGAGGACTGGCTCAAGGATCAGATCGCCATGAACCGCCCGTGGGATGCCATGGTGCGCGATATGCTCACCGCCGACGGGAAGCTCAATGAAAACGGCGCCGCCGGATTCCTGCTGCGCGATGCCCAGATGCCGCTCGACGGCGTCAGCAATATGCTGACCACTTTCCTCGGCGCCGACGTGAGCTGCGCGCAGTGTCACGACCATCCGTTCGCCGAGTGGACGCAGAAGGATTTCTACGGCATGGCGGCGTTCTTCGGTGCGTCCGACGGCTATCATGAGAACACGTTCCGCCGCATCAGGCAGATCGCGAAGAGCCTTGACGGCAAAGCGAAACAGGGCGCCGTGAATCAGCTGCTCACGAGCAATGCCTTCGACATGGTGGACCTGCCGAAGAACCGCCTCAAATTCCCGGGGGATTACAAATACGACAACGCCAAACCTGGCGGGGAAGTGGCGCCTTCGCTCATTCGCTGGGAGGACACCGCGAAATCCAATCCCGCCTATCAGCTCGACGACGTCAAGCCCTCGCAGCTGCGCAATGAATTCGCCGAATGGATGACGCATCCCGAAAACCCGCGCTTCGCCACCGCCATTGCCAACCGGGTGTGGAAGAAGGTCTTCGGTCTCGCGGTGCAGGAACCAGTGGCCGATCTCGACAATCCCGCCGGAGCCTCCAATCCCGACCTGTTGAAGCAAATCACCACCTACATGGTGCAGGCGAAATTCGACCTGCGCGAATTTCAGCGCATTCTGTTCAATACCGCCGCCTATCAGCGTCAGGCCGCCCCGGCGCCGGAGGATCCGAAGAAATACCTCTTCCCGGGGCCGCTGCTGCGCCGCCTCAGTGCCGAGCAGGCGTGGGATTCCATCGTCACGCTCGCCTCCGGCGACGACGCCGATCACATTCTGTTGCGCCGCGGCGATGACCTGCGCGAGACCGTGCTGCCCTTCGACAGTCTGACCAAAGAGAAGGTCGAGGAAGTGCTCAGCAAGGCGCAAGCCCGCACGCGCATGGTGGGCGCCGCCGGCGGCGGCAATCCGAAGAAAGGCGGCCAGTTCAATCCGCGCGCCCTCGCCTTCTTTTACGAAGGCGGCAAGCCGCAGCAGCGCGCCGGTCTCGTGCTCGCCCGCGCCAGTGAGCTGCCCCAGCCCGCTCCGGAGAATCACTTCCTCCGCCTCTTCGGTCAGAGCGACCGCCTCGTCGCCGACACCTGCACCACCGACGGCAGCGTGCCGCAAATGCTCCAGCTCATGAACGGCCCCGTCCAGGAAGTCGTCACCGCCGGAAGCCGCGCCCTGACGGCCGCGGCGAAGACCAGTGAACTGCGTGACAAGGTCACCTCGCTCTATCATTCCTTCCTCTCCCGTCCGCCGACCGCCGCGGAGGCCGACAACGCCGTCGCCGTGCTTCAGGACGGCCTCACGCCCGCCGATCTCGCATGGGTGCTGCTCAACTCGCGGGAATTCCTCTTTGTTCAATAACTGATTTGTGAACCTCCGTTCCACCTTCATTTCCATCCGTCCAACACTTCACTGTCCGGGACTGAAAGTCCCCGCTGCCTTATGAACCACGAACTGCTCAAACTCGACGAATTCTCCCGCCGCTCGTTCATCGAGCGCCTCGCTTTCACCAGCTTCGGCCTCACCATTCTGGGCGCCTCCTCGCGTGCCGAAGAAGCGAAGCCCGCCGCCGCCGCGAAGGCCAAAGCCGTCATCATGCTCCAGCTCACCGGCGGTCTCAGCCACATCGACAGCTTCGACCCGAAGAGCGGCCCGTCGAAAGGCCCCGGCGACGCCATCAAAACCAGCGCGGACTATCAGCTAACGAGTTTTCTGCCGGAGACGGCGAAAGTGGCGGACAAGGTCTGTGTCATTCGCAGCATGACCGCCAAGACCGGGGTGCATGAAGGTGCGCAATACCTCATGCGCACGGGCTTCGAGAAGCGCGGCACCATCGTGCATCCCATGCTCGGCGCGTGGGCGCAGCATTATCTCGGCGCCAGCCATCCCACGCTGCCGTCGAGCGTTTGCGTGAACCGCCCGTCCCGTTCCGGCAACGGATTTTTCCCCGCCACGCTCAGCCCGCTGCCCATTCTCGATCCCAACGAAGGTCTGAAAAACTCGCGCCCCGCCGCGGACGCCGCGACCACTGACAAACGCCTCGCGCTGCTCAATTCCCTCGACCGCGACTTCAACAGCCGCGTCAAGGACACCAGCGTCACCGCTTACAACGAGTTCTACCAGAGCACGCTCAATCTGATGAAAGGCAAGGACCTCGCCTGCTTCGATCTCAGTCAGGAATCCGCCGCCACCCGCGCCAAGTACGGCCAGAACCGTTTCGGTCAGGGCTGCCTCCTGGCGCGGCGGCTCGTCGAGGGCGGCGTGCGTTTTGTGGAGGTGGAAAGCGGCGGCTGGGACATGCACAAGGACATCCAGGGCGGCATGGAGGACCGCGGCGCGGAGTTTGATGCCGCCTTCGCCGCGCTTGTCAGCGATCTCGCGTCGCGCGGCCTGCTGAAGAGCACGCTCGTCGTGGTGGCCACGGAGTTCGGGCGCAAACCGTCCTTCGACGGCAGCGGCCGCGGTCACCATCCCCTGGTGTTCAGCTGCGCGCTCGCCGGCGGCGGCGTCAAAGGCGGCCACGTTCACGGCGCCAGCACTGACAACGGAGGCGATGTAAAAAGCGATCCCGTCGAAGTGGGCGATTTCCACGCCACCATCGGCCATGCGCTTGGCCTGCCGCTGGAAACACCCGCCATGAGCACCACCGGCCGTCCGTTCCAGGTCGGGAACAAGGGTAAGCCTCTGGTATCGGTCTTCGCCTAGCGAAACCTTCTGCACGGGTCCCCGCCGGTTTCTCTCCACCATGGTGCGAGACATGACGGTCTGCCGCCGTATCGCTGCCGGCATCGTCCTCCTGCTCGTCCTCGACTGAATCCGAAAGGCGAACTGAAAACCGGGGACGAGGACGAGCCCTCGCCATCCTACTCGTCGTCGTCCTCCTGCTCGTGCTCGATTGAATCCGAAGGACGAGTTCGCGATCGAGCACGAGCACATGGACGATTACGACTTCGCCTGCACCTTCGCCCACGTGTCCCGCAGGGTCACGGTGCGGTTGAGTACCGGTGCGCCGGGTTTGCTGTGCTTCGCATCCACGCAGAAATAACCCATGCGCTCGAACTGAAACCGCGCACCGGCGGCGAGGTCTTTCACCAGCGGCTCCACTTTCGCATCCGGCAGAATCACGAGGCTGTCAGGATTCAGGAAATCACGGTAGTCCTTGCCCTCCGGGATTTCGCCGAGGTCTGGAATGGTGAAGAGCCGGTCGTAGAGCCGCACTTCCACGCTCGCGGCGTGCGGCGCGCTGATCCAGTGAATCACGGCGCTGCCTTTTTTCGGACCGCTGTGGCGGCTGTCGAGGTCGCAGGTGCAGCGGAGTTCGGTCACGTTACCGGCGCTGTCCTTCACCACTTCGTCGCAGCGAACATTGTAGGCGTAGCGGAGACGCACCTCGCGGCCGGGTGCCAGGCGCATGTATTTCGGCGGCGGGTTTTCGGTGAAGTCCTCCTGCTCGATGTAAAGCTCGCCGCTGAATTTCATGACACGGCTGCCCGCCGCGGGATCCTCCGGATTGTTCACGGCCTCGATGTCCTCCACGCGGCCCTCCGGCCAGTTGGTGAGGACGACTTTGACGGGCCGCAGCACCCCCATGTAGCGCGGGCACGTTTTGTTGAGGTCGTCGCGCACGGCTTCCTCCAGCACGCTGACATCGGTGGTGCTGTTGTATTTGGTCACGCCGATTCGCTTGCAGAAATTGCGGATGCCGGCGGGCGAATATCCGCGGCGGCGCAGGCCGGAGATGGTGGGCATGCGCGGATCGTCCCAGCCGTCCACGACCTTCGATTCCACCAGTTCCAGCAGCCGGCGCTTGCTCATCACCGTATAAGTCAGGTTCAGTCGCGAGAACTCGATCTGCCGCGGCTGGTGCGGTGTGCTGACATTGTTGATGAGCCACTCGTAGAGCGGGCGGTGGTCTTCAAATTCCAGTGTGCAGATGCTGTGCGTGATGCCCTCGATGGCGTCGCTGTAGCCGTGCGCCATGTCGTAGGTGGGATAAATGCACCACTTATCGCCCGTGCGGTCGTGCGGCGTCTTCTTGATGCGATAAAGCACGGGGTCGCGCAGATTGATGTTCGGCGACGCCATGTCGATCTTCGCGCGCAGCGTGCGCGAGCCGTCGGGAAACTCCCCGGCGCGCATCCGCGCGAAGAGGTCGAGATTCTCCTCCACGCTGCGCCCGCGGAAATGACTGGGCTGCCCGGCCCCGGTGAGTGTGCCGCGCATTTTCCTGACTTCCTCCGCCGTGTGATCGCACACGTAGGCAAGGCCCTTCTGGATCAACTCCACAGCCCACGCATGAATCTGATCGAAGTAGTCGCTCGCGTGATAGAGATGCGTGCCCCAGTCGAACCCCAGCCAGCGCACGTCCTCCATGATGCTGTTCACGTACTCGATGTCCTCCTTCACCGGATTCGTGTCATCGAAGCGCAGGTGCGTGCGGCTGTTCGGGTGCTCCAGCCCGATGCCGAAGTTCAGGCAAATGCTCTTGGCGTGACCGATGTGCAGATACCCGTTCGGCTCCGGCGGAAACCGCGTCACCACAAAGGAATGCTTCCCCGACGCGAGATCCTGCGCGACGATTTCACGGATGAAGTCGAGCGATTCGCGTTCAGTGGAGGCGGGAGGGTTGGACATGACGGGAAATTAGGGCGGCATCCATTCCAGACTTTGCCGGAGCGGCAAGGGAAACCAGCGGCGGTGGAGCCTCGGAAGAGTCTGCGCAGCGCGGGAATGGCGCGGCCATTCCGGAAAGTCATTGCCTGCGCAGGAGAAAACCGAATAGATTACCGGGATGAAGCGAGACCTCCTGCCTGTTTACATCGCTGGCATCCTCGGCCTGCTGGGTGGCGCTTTGTATTGGGGCTATCGCAGCAGCAAACACCGGGAGATCATCGTGCGGGAACGCGCTCAGGTGAGCTATTTGGCGCAGGGCATCAGTGGGTTTACAGCGAAATTCGGTTATCCACCGCCCGCAATGTCCTCAAAGAAGGGGCATGACAGCCGGACAGATAGCTCAGCTGAAGAGGCGCTTGCCGCCCTGTTAAAGGGAATTGATCTTGTAGGCAGTTATAGAAGGCATGACTTCCTGCCGGACTTGCCTGAAGCAAAGATGGTCCGCGATGAGCCCGTGGGCGGCTCTTTTCGTCTCACTGAGGATGAGATAGCCTTCTATGACTCATGGGGCCGTCTCTACCAAATACTTCTCGACCATAACAACGACGGCCGCGTTAGAGACCCTTCGCGTCCAGGTGAGAAAGCATGGATCGAAAGCAAGTTTCTGGTCTGGTCCGCCGGCCCTGACGGCAATCCCGATACGTGGGACGACAACATCTGTTCCTGGAAATAACGCCAGCACCTGGAACAGGGCAGATCAGAACCAGGTGGGGCGAGGCTGCCGCCGAGCCGACACTTTAAATCAGCTTCGGTTCGGCAGCAGCCTCGCCCCACCGATTTAGACACCAGCCCCGCGCAGCACATCCTCACACACCGCCGCAAAATCCCGCGCCATGCGTTCGGCGGTGTAGTCCCGGTGCGCGGACTGCCAGGCTTTTTCCGCCAGCAGTTCCCGCAGCGGGGCATCGGTGAGGACTTTCTCCAGCGCTTCCGCGAGCGACGCCGCATTGTCCGGCTCGCAGAGCAAACCGCCGCCGGTGGCGCGGACCAGTTCGCCGAGTCCGGCGTGATCCGGTTCCACCACGGGCACGCCGCACGCCATGGCCTCCACCACATACAGCCCGAACGCCTCGCCATAGGCCGCGGGGACGCTCAGCACCGTGAGCGACTGATAGTGCGCGATCTTCTCCGCCACGCTCAATTCGCCCCGCCATGTCACACGGTCCCACAGGCCCGCCTGCTGCAGTTTCTTCTGCTGCTGCAGAATGAACTTGCGGTCAGCCTCGGTCGCCGTGCCCGCCACGGACAGGCGCACCTGCGGCAGGCGCGGCGCGAGCAGGATGAAGGCGTCCACCAGCGTGTGCAGCCCCTTGCCGGCGATCTGGCGCGCCAGAAACCCTATCACCGGTGGCTGCGGCGTTTGAGTCTGGCGCGTATAGCCGGTGAAATCGAGCCCGTTCTTCACGCACGCCACCGGATGCCCCAGCCGCCGCTGCATCGTCGCCGCGTAGTAATCGCTCGCGGCCACAAACCGCGCTACGGCGGCGCCGTTGCCGCGCAGCAGGTCCCAGCTCTGCGTGCGCCAGGGTTCCGGCAGGGTATCGAGAAAAGAATCCTCACCCTGGAGGCTGCACACCACCGGCACGCCGAGGTCGCGCTGCGCCGCCACGGCGAGGCCGTTGAGCAGGCCGTTGGAAAGTGAGAGCACGTCCGGCTTTCCCTCGCGGCCGATCCAATCCATGAGCCGCTGCCAGTCCTCCGCCTGCTTGCCGCTTACGCCGCGCAGGCTCTCCACCGTCATTTCGCCGAGCTGCCGTGCGCTCGTCATCGACGCCCGCTTCGCCGCCCGCAGCAGCATTTTAGGAGAATCCAGCCAGCGCTGCAGCCACCGCGGTGCGCGGCGGAAGAACGGCACCTTTTGCCGCAGGAACAAATTGATCCCGCCGACCTGCACAGGCAGTTCCGGATTCGCCGGTTCCCCGTCCGTCACCAGCGGCAGATACAGCGGCACCATCGTCACGTCGTGACCCTGCGCCCGGAGGGCTTTCACGAGGTGATTGTCCCGGTGACAGCTCCCGCAGTGAAAATTTCCCGTGCCCGGCGTGAGGTGAATGATGCGCATGCCGCACAGAAAAACCCGTCCGCCGCCCCGCGCCAGGCGGAATCTCCCAGGCTGGTGCTTCCTCCATAACCCATCAACGCGGTCAGTGCAGCTTCCCGTTCGGTTTCGGCCGTATTCAGGTCAGGATGCTTTTCAGTCAGGTGCTGGCGGATTCGTGCGGCTTCGCAGAAGCCGGCCGCCGGTGCAAAACCGGGAGTTGTTTCCGTGGAGGAGCGCGTCTATAAATCGCGCCCGATAATCCTGAGATGAGCGAAACGAATGTCCTTCCGAATCCGCCCGTGCCGCTGCAGGCGCGGGGAGGATCGTGGCCGGGGCTGGTGACGGGCGTCGTGTCGGCGATGGCGGTTGCGGGGCTGGCGTGGGTGCCGGGAGCGGGGGAGGCGGCGGCGATGTTCAGCGAGACCGATGCGAAGGCGGGAGCGGGAGTGACTTTCGCAGTGGCGGCGGTGGCGGGAGTGGGAGCGGCGTGGGTGGGGTGGGCGGTGGATTCGTGGCGGCGGCGGCTGGTGCTGCTGGGGGCGGCGCTGGTGCTGGCGGGGACGCAGAGTGCGCTGCTGGCGCGGAATTTCGATGTGGCGTGGGAGCCGTTCTCGCTGGGGGCGGCACTGTGTGCGGGGTTGTTGACGGCGGGGTTGCTGTCGCCGCGGGGAGCCGGGCTGGAGCGGTTCTTCGGCGGGAGGCTGGCGCGGCCGCAGGTGGAGCGTCTGGGGGCGGCGCAGAGTGCGGAGTTTTTGCTGCCGGATCAACGGGAGGCGGCGGTGCTGACGTGCCGGATGCTGAACGAGACGGCGCTGCGGGAGCAGATGGGCGCGCGGGAGTTTTTGAAACTGATGGAGGCGTATCGTGCGGTGTCGTCGCGGGTGCTGCTGGGGCACGGGGCGCTGCTGGATGCGCCGGAGAGCGGAATGGTGCGGGCGTTTTTCGGGCTGCCGCTGGCGGTGGAGAATCATGCGGACGCGGCGGCGGCGGCGGGACTGGCGCTGTCGGAGGCGATGCGAAAGTTTGCGGTGGAGCAGATGCACCGGGACCGGGCGACAGTGGAATGCGGGCTGGGGATCACGTGCGGGACATTGACGGCGGGGATCAGCGGCGAGGGGTATTCGGCAGCAGGCGATGCGGTGGAGCAGAGCCGCTGGCTGGCGGGGCTGAATGCGGAATACCACACGCACATCCTGACAGATGGCGCGGCGCATGTGATGGCGGAGAATGTGGAGGACCGGCCGCTGGAGATTCTGAATCCGCCGGAAGGGGCGGCGGTGGAGGTCTATCAACTCCTGGCGACGCGGGGAGGTCTGAGCCGTGAGGCGCTGGCGCGGCGGGATGCCTTCCGCGATGCGGTGATGCTGCTGCGGGCGGGTCATGCCGAGGATGCGCTGAAACGGTTTGAGCACGCGCGGGAGGGATTGATCCACGAGGATGCGGCGCTGGAGCGGCTGGCGGCGCAGGCGGAGGATCAGATCGAGCGGGACGGGCGCAAGCCGCCGCCGCCGTCGCGTCCCCGGGCGCGTTTTTCCCCGCGGCGCATCGCGAGGCCATGACGAGAGTGGACTATCCGGAGGAAATCCGGGCGCTGATTCTGCAATTGAAGCGGCTGCCGGGGATCGGGCCGCGGAGCGCGGAACGGATCGCGCTGTGGCTGCTGCGTTCGCCCCAAAGTCCGGGCGCAGTGCTGGCGGGCGCGCTGACGGAAGCGGCGGAGCAGGTGGTTCTGTGCGGGGAGTGCGGGTTTTTTGCCAGCCGGTCTGCGGGCTGCCGGATTTGTCAGGACACGACGCGCGATGCAGGGTTGATCTGCGTGGTGGAGCAGACGACGGACATTCTCCCGCTGGAGCGGACGGGTGCATTTCACGGCGCCTATCATGTGCTGCACGGACGGATCAGCCCGCTGGATAACATCGGGCCGGAGGACCTCCGGATCGGGGCGCTGGTGCAGCGGCTGGCCGGCGGGTCGGTGCGCGAGGTGATCCTGGCCACAGGCAGCGACGTGGAGGGCGAGGCGACGGCGAATTATCTGAGCACGCTGTTGAGCGGCGGCCATCCGGAGGTGCAGGTCACGCGGCTGGCGCAGGGTCTGCCGGCGGGCGGAGGGCTGGAGTCGGCGGATGAGTTGACGCTGATGCGGGCAATCAGCGGGCGCCGCAGCGTGCGCTAGGGATTCGGGAGCGTCACGTCGTCGATTTCCTCCTGGAAAACTGGTGACGAGGAAAGCCGCAGATGGACACGGATGGACACGGATGGACACGGATGCCCGGCAGGTTGTGTTCAGAATGAGCCTCCGCCCGGGAGTGAAGCCGAATGCATTCGTGAATCCGGATCTGTCAGTGTCCCTCGGAGGATTTCTTCCTCACCATTTTATCCCCGGGCTCACTTCCGGGCGCCGGAGTTCACCAGTCCGGAGCCGGAGCGCCAGCCGGATTGGATGAGACGCGTGATGTTGACCTGGCGGCTTTGGCGGGCATTGGGCGCGGCTTTGACCTCGAGCATGAGCGGACGGAGGTTGTCGGCGTCGCTGCCGGCGAGGGCTTCGACGAGGGCGCGGGCGAAGTCGGCGCGGGCGGGGACATAACCAAAGCCGAGCAGTTCCATGGTGACGGGGTCGTGGAGCCGGACGCAGATGTGAGTGGAGGCGTCGGTGAAGGAGAAGTTGTAGTAGTCGTCGAGCGCCGCCATGACGCGCACAGGCTGAGGACTGGCGCCGGGGCCGCGTTCGAGAATGGTGGGAAAGTGGGCGCTGTAACCCACCGAGGATTCCCACTCGATGCAGTCGCCCTCGGGCAGGTGTTCGACGGTGTAATGGGCGGTGCGGCCGCCGGGGAGATCGACGCGCACTTCGCTGACGGGGTGCGTGTTTTCGCCGGAATAGAATCCGGTGCCGCTGACCTCGATGGTGCGGGCCGTAACAGGCGAGCCGCCGTCGTGGCGGCGGTACCAGTCGGACATAAGCGGCATGACGCGGGTGGCATCGCGCACGAAGACGGACTTGGACTGGACATTCTCCGCCGCTAGGAACTGCTCGACGAGGTCGCGGGCGCGTTGCTTGAACCCGGGACCCTGACGGGTGGCGGCGTCGGGCATCACCGCGATCGAACCCTGCATGCGCATCGTGGCGCGTTCGATGAGTGAGGGAATCCAGAAGGCGAGCAGCAGGACGAGAACGGCAATGCCGGCACCGTGAAACGCGGGATGGAATTTCGGCATCGGAACTCCTAACCACGGGATGAGCCGGTGCGCGCGGTAATACTGCGCGAAGCGTTCCGGATGGAGGATGGACTCGACGTCGTTTTCGAGCACGCGGGTATTGAGTCCCTTGCGGGGATGCGGGGCGCGCAGGGCGCTGTAGCAGCGCGGACAGCGGGCCTTTTTTCCCGCCAGCCACGAAGGCAGCACCGCGGGAAAGTGACAGCACGGGCAGCTGAAATAGAGCCGTCGCTTGGAGAATTCCGGACGGAGCAGCTCGGCGGGCTTCACCGACTGGATCGGCACGTCCGAACGCGGGGTGCGCACCGGGCGGATGCGGGGGCGCGGCGCTTCAGCCGCGTCCTCCAGCGGCTCCGGACGCACCGGGACGGCCGCGAGTTTCTCCTGCAGTTGCTGGAGAAACCCCTGAAACTGGGCGATGAGCCAGTCCTGGCTCGACGGCTCGCCGCCCTCCCGCGGCGGCAGGCCGGGGCCGGGCAGGCCCGCCTCGGCGCGCTCGCGCAGATTGGTCAGGTAGCGGACCTCCTTGCGGCACTCGCTGTAGATGTCGGTGAACCGCACCCGCTTGCGCAGTCGGTGCGTCCACTCCGGGCTCGCCGGAGCAGCCGGCATCTCCCCGCGCACCCACGGCTCCAGCGGGGCCTGACTCAGGTCCTGCATGGGATGCTCTTCGAGGTGGCGGCCTTCGGTCATGGAAACTCCGGGTGAGGGGATTCTGGAAATTATGTTTAATGCAATTAAGTGCCTTATCAAGCTAATTATTGTAGAAATTACAGAAATCTAAAGTTTCTACAATGGCAAAGCGAACCCAAGCAGCAAACCCGTGGGAGGAGGCGGGATTCCGGAGGGCAGAGGTCAGGGAGCGGTGTCGGCGAGGAATGGAAGGGGGGGGGAGCCCTGTATCCGCGGCGCCTTGCCGGCATTTCACGCAAACTCCGCCTCTGCGGGACCGCAGGGCCGGACGAGGTCGGCGCTGGCGATGAGTTCTTCGGAGCCGTCGTCGTGGAGCAGCAGGAGTTCGCCTTCGGGGCCGGAACCAGTGACGGTGCCCTCTCGGGTGGTGCCATGAATGGACAGGCGCACGCGTTTCCCGGCGAGGAAGCTGCGGGCATCGCACCCGGCGCGAATATCGGGGAATTCGGACGCGGCGCGCGACGCCTGCAGCATGAGGCGACGGTGGAGTTCGATGGCGCACCGGGTGCGACAGACGGCGCGTCCGCCATTTTCGGCGAGCACGGAGGTGGCGATCCCGCGCAATTCGTCAGGGATGGCCGCCGCGGGCAGATTGAGATTCACGCCGATGCCGGCGATGGCGAATCCACCGCGCTGGGCAAGGACGCTCTCAAGCAGAATGCCGCAGACTTTCCGGCCGCGGAGCAGGATGTCATTGGGCCATTTGATGTGCGGCGCGGGAAGGCCGGGCAGCGATTCGAGCAATTCGCACACCGCGAAGGCGCAGGCATGGGTGAGCCGCGGCCATTTTTCCGGCGGCATCTGTGGCCGCAGAATGACGGAGCACAGGAGATTCAGACCGGGAGGCGACACCCACGGCGCGCCGCGGCGGCCGCGGCCGGAGGTTTGGGAATCCGCCAGGATCATGGTGCCGTGAGCCGCTCCCTGCGCGGCGAGAGCCCGGGCGTCATCGCTGGTGGAACCGGTTTCACTGCGCCAGACGACCTCCGCACCGGTTTCGGCGGCGATGCGCTGCCAGTCGAGCGGGTTTGGTATCACAGCGCGGTGCCTTCGAAGTCGAGCGAGAGATCGAGCGCCCTGACCGAATGCGTCAGCGCGCCGCTGCTGATGAAATCGACGCCGGTGGCGGCGATTTCCGGCAGGCGTTCCAGCGTCACGCCGCCGCTGGCCTCCAGTTTTACACCGGTACCCGCTGCCAAATCGACGCAGGCGCGCATGTCGGCCAGCGACATGTTGTCGAGCAGGATCACATCCACGCCGCGCAGTGTGAGGAACTGTTTCACCTGCTCCACGGTATCGGCTTCGAGTTCGATGCGAATGCCGGGCTTCAGCGAATGCGCGCGGTCGATGCCGGCCTGGAGTTCAGTGAGGTCGCCGGCGACGGCGAGGTGATTGTCCTTCACCATGACCATGTCGTAGAGGCCGGTGCGGTGATTGGTGCCGCCGCCGGCGCGCACGGCCTGCTTTTCCAGCCAGCGCCAGCCCGGCGTGGTCTTGCGGGTATCGAGAATTTGCGCGCGGGTGCCGGCGACGGCATCGACAAAGCGACGCGTCTGCGTGGCGATGCCGCTGAGGCGCTGGAGAAAGTTGAGCGCGGTCCGCTCCGCCGTCAAAATGGAACGCGCGGGACCTGTCAGGGCGATGACCGCGTCGCCGCGCTGCACGGGATCGCCGTCGGATTTTAAAGCCGTGGCACTGATGGCGGGATCGAACACGGTGAACACGGCCAGCGCCGGCCCGATGCCGGCGACGATGCCGAATTCCTTGGCGAGGATGGTGGCTCGGGCCTGACGTTCTGCGGGGACGAAGCAGCGCGCCGTGATGTCGCCGTCGCCCACGTCCTCGCGCAGCGCCTGACGGATCAGGGCGAGCACCTCATCGGGAAGGGAAGGGGAGGAATTCATGCGGCGGAAATAGCGCGAAGAATGGACGGCACCAGCGCGGGATCGTGGTCGAGCGCATCGAACCACGACGGATAGCGCGGCTGCCATCCGGCGGCGCGGAGTCGGGAGTTGTCCACGCGCTTGTGCGTCCAGC
Source organism: uncultured Akkermansia sp. (assembly GCA_964523105.1). Classification (GTDB taxonomy): domain Bacteria; phylum Verrucomicrobiota; class Verrucomicrobiia; order Verrucomicrobiales; family V1-33; genus V1-33. Next base: position 41,951 of record CAZFZN010000001.1, on the reverse strand, counting down.
CGCGTTTGCGATTCGCATCAGGCGCGGCCTCCGGCGGCAACGGGCGCTCGAAACGGCGGGAGAGTTCGGTGTAAATGGTGCGCTGCAGCATGGGCGTGGAATCGGCGCCGTTGTAAATGCCGGGAGCGAGCGCGCCGGTGGCGGCCATGAGCAGCGCAGTGGCGGCATCGGCGCGGTGGATTTGATTCACCCAGCGTCCGTCCGGCGTGGCCGGCGTTTCGGAGCGCACATCGATCACCGATTCCCCCAGCAGGAACTGCTTCAGCAAAACGGATCGGCCCGGGCCGTAAAGACCGGCTAGGCGCAGCACCGTTCCGCCGGCGGCGAAGGTTTCGTTCTCCGCCTGACGCAGCAGTTTGCCGGTTTCCCGCTCCGGGTGCGCCGGCGATTCCTCCGTCACCACTGAGCCGTCGATCTGCGCATAGACGCTCGTGCTGGACGTGAAAACGAGGCGCGCCCGGGGAAACGCCCGGCGCAGTTGCCGCATGCCTTCGAGATAGACGGCGCGGTAAGTGTCAGGCCCGCCGCCCTTGCCGCCGGCGGCACAGTGGACCGCGGCGGTGATGTCAGGGAATTCCGCGGCCAGCTCCTCCAGCGGGGCCGAGAGGTCCGCCGCACGCGCCGGAATGCCGGCCTCGGCAAGGGACGCAGCGGACTCCACGCTGCGCGTGAGACCCAGCACGCGGTGTCCGGCGGAGATCGCCTGACGGGCGAGTTCCTGACCAAGATAACCGCAGCCGGCGATGAGGATCATGGGAGAGAAGGAACCACGAATGGACACGAATGAACACGGATTCCTGGAAGCGCCGTAGCAAGGCCGTCCCGGCCTTGTCGGAAAACATCAAGTTTGGAGCGAACAGCCCCGGGGTGGATGAGACGATCAGGCCGGGACGGCCTGGCTACGGGCTTTGCGAGCCATCCGTGTTCATTCGCGTCCATTCGTGGTAAGAATCGCTCAAGCTCCTCGCACGGCTTTCGTTTTCGCCGGGCTTTCCGGCACGTCATAGACCTGCACTTTCACCGGCGCTTTCCTGACAGCGCTGTCGAAGAGCAAAGTGACGCGCACTTTGCCGGCAGGAACCTCAGTTTGCATGTCGGCGGCGGCAGGGAGTTCTTTGCCGGCGATGAAGACCTGGACGTTCGCCGGATCGTTCAGTTTGAGGCCGATTTTGCCGGCGGCGCTGACTTCGATTTCGCTCTCGATGGCGCGCCACTGGCTCTGGCCGACGCCGATCAGCGCGGCGTCTTCGCCGTGAACGGTGCCGTCCACGCGGCTGTAGAGCGGCGTCCAGGTGAGTTCGCCAGCTTTCTCATGGAAGCCTTTGTTGCCGTTGAGGTTCATCCAGCGCCAGGCCTCGGCGGGCGGCTGGGCGGTGCGCCAGCGGCGGAGGGTGCCGTCTTCCTGGACTTTGTAGCCGCCCTCTTTGCCTAACTCCGAAAGGAAGCGCACGAGGTCCACGAATTCATCGCGGCGCAGGGTGGCGGTGAGCGCGGGCGGCATGAGGGAAACGGGCACGTTCTCCTGCTTGGCCACGGTGTTGGCGGGGATGGATTCCGTTTTGCCGGTCGCGTCGCGCAGCAACACTTCGCGGTCGTCGGCGCGTACGAGGAAGCCGCTGTGGATGCCGCCGGTCTTCGTCGTCAGCATCGTCGTCGCGTAGCCCTCTTTGATCTTCTTCGACGGCTCCAGCAGGCTCTCGATGATGTAATCCACCGGCGCGCTGGCTCCGAGGCTGACCATGTCCGGCCCGACAATGCCGCCGACGGCGCCGATGGCGTGGCACACCTGGCATTGGAGATGGGCGCGGCGGTAAACGGCCTCCCCACGCGCGGGATCGCCGGCGGATTTCACTTCGGCCATCATCTGCGTGAGCTGCTCAGGCGTCAGCGCCATCACCGGCTGAAGTCCGCCGGCGATGGTGAGGGCCTCAACGAGGGCTTTCGTGTCTCCACCGGTGATGCTGGCCTTCTGCACGCCTGCGGTGGCGACGGCGGCCGGGAGTTTCGAGGCTTTCAGCGCGGCGGCAAGGATGGCCGGACCGTCCTTACGGGCGAGGTAGGCATCGAAAACGGCGGATGCAGCGGCGACGTCTTTGAGGCTGGCAAAGAAGGTGGCGGCCGCTTCCGCCGTGCCTGCGGCATCGATGCCGGCGAGCGCCGCGAGGGTGTTGGCTTTTCGCGCTGGAACCATGTCGTCCGCGGCGTGCTGACGCAGGAATTTTTTCACTTCGTCGCCGCCGATTTCGGCGAGAGATTTTACGGCCTGCGTATTCACGCCGGTATTCGATGATTTCGCCAGTTGCTTGAGCGAAGGAATGGCCGCCGCCAGTTTCATGGCGCCGGCGAGGTTGATGGCGGCGACTTCAGGGCCGAGGGCCTTCGCCGGATCGCCGTTCGGGTTGGCGGCCTCGCTCATGGTGGCCGCATGCTGCAGGAACTCAACGAGCGGCTTGCCGTCTCCGGGAGGCATGACCTTTCGCTGCCGGGCCGCGTTGGCGAGGGCATCGAGCACCGTCGTTGCATAAGGTTTCAATGCCCCGTCATGAATCATCTCAGTCATCTTCTGAAGGTCACCGGATGAACCCAGCGCCCCCACGATATTGATCACATCCTTCACACGATCGCCGGCGACTTTGCCTTCATTCACCATCGTGAGCAGCGCGCCCACCGCTTCGGGCTTGTTGGCGGCTTTGAGGGCGTAGGCGATGTGGGCCACGTTGCCGCCGAAGGTGATCTCGCCCTTCTGAAACGCCGGCAGCCACACGTCCGCCAGTTCGCTGCACGTCAGCCACAGCGCGAAGTCGAGGTTTTCGTCCATCGGGTGGTCGAGGGCCTGGCAGGCGAGTTCGACAGCACCCGCGAAATTGAGAACCCTTAGCGCGTTGACCGTCTCAAGGCGCACTCTCGCATTCTCGTCATTAACGAGCTTCGCTGCCAACTGTAACTCCCGCGCGTGCAATTTGAGAAGTTCTTCGCGGGGTAATGGGCTTGGGTTGCTGAAGAGAATGGAGTTCCGCACTATTCTTATGACGGCAGCCCTGACCCTCGGATCACTATGGTTGATCAGATAGGTAAGCCAAATGGCGGGGCCATAACCCGGGTGAGGATTGGGTGGGGGAGGGTTATGAACACAGCTTTCGAGGCACCAAGCCCACTCTAACCCAAACGAAGGGTCTGCTGCAAAAATGGACATCGCTTCGCCAAAATCGGACGGTATCGCTTCATTTAACGACAAGCTCGCTTCTCCACTGCGTTGCCGTTTCTTTATCTCCTGCTTCGCCTCCAGCCGCACCCACTGCTCCGGCTCTTTGAAAAGCGCGTATAGTTCCTTCACGCTCTTCTTCGTATAGTCCACCTTCGGGCACTTCTCGCGGCCCTTCACGCTGACGCGCCAGATTCTTCCATGCACATGGTCGCGGCGTTCGTCGCGGAAGTCCACTTCGCCGTGCTGGATGATGGGATTGTACCAGTCGGCGAGGTAGAGCGCGCCGTCCGGGCCCATCTTCACATCCACGGGACGGAAGGAGCCGTGGTTCGACTTGATGACGTCCTCCATTTGCCGTGAAGCGAAGCCGCTGCCCTGGTCGGAGACTTTGAATCGGTTCACGCGGTGGCCGCGGAAGTCATTGGTGATGAGATCGCCCTGCCAGTCGTCGGGGAAGTGGCGGCCGCTGATGACTTCGAGGCCCGCGTGTTTCGGCTGGCCGGGATTGAGGCCTTTGAGAATGCGCGGGCGCTGGTCGGGCAGGCAGCGGAAGGTGGCGCCGGGGAAGGCGTAGTTGATGCCTTCGCCGTAAGCGCCGTCGGTGGTGAAACTCTGGCCCCACTTGTCGAAAATGTGGCCCCAAGGATTGATCTGCCCCATGGTGAAAATTTCCAGCCGTCCCGTTTCCGGACGGTATTGCCAGATGCCGCTGCCCATGAGCCGGCGCACGCCGAACGGCGTTTCGATGTGCGCGTGAATATAGACGCTCTGCATGAGGTAGAGGCAGCCGTCGGGCCCGCGTTTGAAGCCGTGGAGAATGTGGTGCGTGTCCTCCGTGCCGAAGCCGCTGAGCAGCACTTCCTTCGTATCCGCGCGGCCGTCGCCGTCGGTGTCCTTCATGAAGAGCAGCTCCGTGCTGTTGGCGACATACGCGCCGCCGTCGCCGGGCAGGATGCCGGTGGGAATGAGCAGGCCTTCGTAAAAGACGGTGCTCTTGTCCGCCTTGCCGTCGTCGTTCGTGTCTTCGAGCACGATGATTTTGTCCGTCTCCGTCTGCCCGGGCTTGATGTGAGGGTAAATGGCGCTCGAAGCGACCCAGAGGCGGCCCTTTTCATCCCACGCCATCTGAATGGGTTTATGAATCATCGGCTCGCTGGCAAAGAGATTCACCTCCAGGCCGGGCGCGAGCTGGAAGGAAGCCTGCTCCACCGCGGGATCGGTGCTGGGGATTTCCTTGAGATTGCGCTGGGCGAGCGCGGTGGAGGCGAGGAGCGGGAGAAGGGCGAGGCGCTTCATGTGTGGTTGCAGAGGGAAGATCACGCAGTTCCTGGAGCGGCGGACGGCGAAATGCCAGCGTGACTTGCATCCCGCAGTGCGGGAATTCAGACGCTCAACGAACCCGCGGCCCCAGTGGCGGCACCGTGTATGTGGTTATGGCCCACTCGCGTTGATCCGCAACTGCCCCGGGGGATGTATTCCAGCAAATGCCACGATGCGCGGAAAGCCGTAGCAAGGCCGTCCCGGCCTTGTGAGTGAACTGCCGAAGCTCGAAAAGCAGGTGCCTTTTCCGGCTGCAGCGACAAGGCCGGGACGGCCTTGCTACAGGTGCAGCGTGCCGCTGAGCGCATATAGAGAAGCGCCTCATGCGAAAGGCGGGTGGCCTGCGGCACACTCGCTCTCCGTTTGGGCTGCGCTTACGAAATGTCAGGAAGAAACGGTCCTGCTACTTCTTCCAAAGGTGCGCCCCCGAGACCTGGGCGCCACTGGTCCGTGCGGGGGGCACGATGCGCGGCGTCGGAGGAATCATCGGAACGCGCGGCACGGAAACCGTGGAGGGCCGCATCTGCGCGGGCGCCGGGGTGCGCGGCATGGCGGGAGTAGCGGGCTGGAGAGCGGGACGCATGGCGGGCCGGGCGGGGGAAATCGCGGGCCTGACACCTGGCAGCGTCGTTCCAGGAGGACAGACGGGTTGGGGCGGGGGATTCACCGACACCGGCACCGGATAGATCACCGGACGGTCCACATAGATCGGCCAGATGACGCCGGTATAGGGGTCGGCCGGCGGATCGGCGGGGCGGTTATTGAGCTGAGCGATTTGATTTTCGAGATCACGGACGCGTGCGGCGAGTTGATCGCGCTCGCGGCGCAGACTTTCGGCGGGGCGGGTGACTTCGCGTTCGCGCAGCAGCTTGCGGTCGTCTTCGAGAATGGCGGCAAGGTCGTCGCGACCGGCGGCCTGGAGGGCGGCGATGCTGTCGAGCAGGATGCGCTCCAGCTGCGGATAGCTGTATTCACCGGTGCCGAGCAGGGCGAAGAACTCCTCGCGGCCGCGGCGCACGTCGTCCTCCTGATCGGTGCGCTGTTTGGCGAGCAGAGCGTCCACTCGCGCCTGTTTTTCCGCAGCTTCCTTCGCGGCAATGGCGGCCTCGCGATCGAGGCGGAACTTTTCCGCGGCGGCACGGTCGAACTCGAACTGCTCCTGGACTTGCGCCGGCAGGTTCTCGAACTTCACTTTGGAAACGCCGTCGCGGTGTTCGATGTGGAGGCCCTCAGGGTCGGTGCGGAGCACGGTGGCGGCCTGAAGGACGGTGCCGTCGGCGAGTTTCAGTTCACTGAATTTGACGGGCTCTTTGGCGGCGGCGAGACCGGTGAGCAGGGCGAGCGAGAGCAGCGTTGATTTCATAAGCATGGTGGTTGAACGCCGGAGTGATCCGCGGCGCAGATTCGCCGCAGACGGATGAAAGGCAAATTCATTCACACGGACTTAAAAAAGTTTGCGCCGGTTGCGGCCGGCCCCGGCGGGGTTTACGCGCCGGGCATGGACCTTACCGGACAATCTTTCATCGGGGCGCAGCGCGGGCAAACCGGCGGCGCGACATTTCACGGCATCAACCCCGCGACGGGCGAAGCGCTTGCGCCGGCGTTTCACAGCGCCTCCGCGGCGGAAGTGGAGCACGCAGCACAGCTGGCGGCGGCGGCGTTTCCTGTTTTCAGCGCCACGACCGGCAAGCAGCGCGGGGCTTTGCTGCGGGCCATCGCGGCGAATATCGAGGCGCTGGGCGACACGCTTTATAACAGAGTGACGGCCGAGACCGCGCTCCCGGAGGCGCGGGCGAAAGGTGAAACGGCGCGCACCTGCGGACAGTTGCGGCTGTTTGCCGGACTCATCGAGGAGGGCTCGTGGGTGGACGCGCGCATCGACCACGCGCAGCCGGACCGCCAGCCGCTGCCGAAGCCTGACGTTCGTTCCATGCTGCGGCCGATCGGCCCGGTGCTGGTCTTTGGCGCGTCGAATTTCCCGCTCGCCTATTCCACGGCGGGCGGAGACGTGGCGTCGGCGCTGGCGGCGGGATGTCCGGTGATTGTGAAAGCCCACGCGGCGCATCCGGGGACGGGAGAACTGGTGGCGGGTGCGGTGCGCGCGGCCGTGGCAGGCTGCGGCCTGCCCGGGGGCGTGTTCTCGTGCCTTTTCGACAGCCAGCGTCAGGCCGCGATGACGCTGGTGAAGCATCCGGTCATGGCCGGCGTCGGATTCACCGGCAGTCGTGCCGGCGGTCGTGCGCTCATGGACGCCGCGGCGGCGCGACCGGCCCCGATTCCGGTGTATGCCGAAATGAGCAGTGTGAATCCGGTGTGCCTTTTGTCAGGGGCTTTGACGCAACGAGGCCCGCAGATCGCCGCCGGACTGCACGGCTCGGCCACCCTCGGCGTCGGGCAGTTTTGCACCAATCCGGGACTCGTGCTCTTCGACCGCAATGCCGATGCCTCCGCGTTCCGCGATGAATTCGCGCGGCTCATGTCCGCCGCCGCCTGCGGCACGATGCTCACCAAAGGCATCTGCGCATCCTATCACCAGGGCCGGCAGAGGCTTGCGGAACATTCCGCAGTGAAGCAAATCGCCAGCGCCACACCCGCGGGAGGCAACACGGCGACACCGGCGGTTTTTGAAACGACCGCCGAAGCTGTGCTCGCCGATCACTCGCTGATGGAGGAGGTTTTCGGGCCCTGCACGCTGCTCATCGGCTGCGACGGCATCGCCGGCATGTCGGCACTGATGAATGCGCTGGAGGGCCAGCTCACCGCCAGTTTCCACGGCACTCCTGACGATTTCTCCGCCGCCGGCGAACTGCTTGCCGCCGCCGAACGCCGCGCGGGCCGGCTCATCTTCAACAGCTTCCCCACCGGCCTCGAAGTCTGCCCCGCCATCGTCCACGGCGGACCCTATCCCGCCACCAGCGACGGCCGCAGCACCAGCGTGGGCACCGCCGCCATTCTCCGCTGGGTGCGCAGCGTGTGCTGGCAGGACTTCGCAGATGAATTGCTGCCGGAGGAATTGAAAGAGGCGAATCCGCTCGGCATCGCGCGGCTGGTGGATGGACAGCGGCAGTGATCTGTGGAAGAAAGTGCTCAGTGCTCAGTGCTCAGTCGCTGGAACCAATAACTGTGAACTGTGAACTTTGAACCGAACCCGAAGCCCATGACCCGCCGCCACTTCCTCCCCGTCCTGCCCGCTGCCTTCCTCGCCGGCTGTGGCAAGGATGATTCGCCGAAGCTCCGCGTGGGCATGGAGGCGAGTTACGAGCCGTTCGAATTCAAGAACGACAAAGGTGAACTCGACGGCGTGGATGTGCGACTCGCCGAGGCGCTGGCGCAGCACCTCGGGCTGCCGCTCAAGATTGAGGAATACACCTTCCCGGGCCTGATCCCGGCGCTCCAGGGAGGTCAGATCGACTGCATTATTTCCGCGATGACGGCGACGGACGAGCGGCGCAAATCCATTGATTTCTCCGATCCCTACGTCTTCACCGGCATCGCGATGATGGTCCACAAGGATGCGCCCATTCAGTCGGCGGAGGACCTGAAAAAGCCGGGACTGCGGCTGGTGGCGAAACTGGCCACCACCGGCGAGAGCTACATCCGCGCACACCTTCCGCAGGCGCAGCTGCGCACGCTCGATGACGAAAAAACGTGCGCTCTCGAAGTTGCCACGAATCTCGCGGACGCGTTCATCTACGATCAGCTTTCCATCCAGAGTCACTGGGAGCGTCACAAGGACACCACCCGCGCGCTGCTGACTCCGATCCGTGAGGAGCAGTGGGCCATCGGCATCAAGAAGGGCAACGATGAACTGCGCCTCAAGGTCAATGCGTTCATCAAAGATTTCCGGGACAAAGGCGGCCTCAATCAACTGGCCGACCGCTATCTGGTCAAGGAGCGCAAACTGCTCGAAGAGATGGGAGTGCCGTTCATTTTCCGGTAAAGTGCGTGGAGTCAGCTTGCGCGGGTGCGGCACATGGTGTTTCGGCGGGGCATGGATGTTTATGTGATGAAGGACGGGCGCCGTGAGGGGCCGTATCAGCCCTTCCGGCTTCGCGAGATGCTGGAGGAGGGCGCACTGACGCCGCTGGATTCCGTGTGGCACGAAGGCATGGAAAACTGGCAGGCGCTGGGTGAGACGGAATCCCTGCGCGGGGTGCTGCGAAAAGAGGAGACGCCGCCGCCGCCGGAACCCGACGCTGCGGCGCCGCCGGCCCGGAGTTCACCAAATCAGGCCGAACTGACCCTTGCGGTGGTGCGTGCGCGGCGGGCCATGGCATGGCGGCGGTTTTTCGCGCGGCAGATGGACCTGCACCTCGCGATCGTCCTCACCGTTCCCGTGCTGACCGCCTTTCAACTCACTGACATCTGGTCCGTGCTCGTCCCGCATCCGTGGTACATGATGTTCGTGCCGGCGGTGGTGTGGATTTTGATCGAATCGGTCATGCTGACGCTGCTGGGGTGGACGCCGGGACGATTTCTGCTCGGGCTGCGCGTCATTCGTCAGGACGGGGGCCGCGTCACTCCCCTGCAGGCGCTGCAGCGCTCGGTGCTGGTGTGGGCCGGCGGGATTGGCCTCGGACTGCACCCGGGCTACCTGTTGCCGATGGTACAGTGGATTTACGGCTGGTGGTGTCTGCAAACGCGCGGCATCACCCTGTGGGATCATTCCGCCAAAACGACGGTGCAGGCCTCGCTGCTCACCCGCTGGCACATGGCCGGCATCGCGCTGCTGCTCGCGGTCTTCACCGGGCTTATTTTCTGGCTGATGCTCGACGCCCCGGTGCCGGAGCGGCTGCCGGAGGACGTGCGCGGTGCCGTCGAGGAGGCGCGCCAGGAATTCCGCAAGCACGACTGAAGACAAATCCGGTTTGCCATCCGCGCCCGGGGCGTGATACGGAGCGGCATGTTCTCACTCAACGATAAAGTCGCCGTCGTCACCGGAGCCGGCCGCGGGATTGGTCAGGCGGTCGCCATGCTGCTGGCCAAAGCCGGTGCCAAAGTGGCGGTCGTCAGCCGCACGGAGTCGAATTCCGCCTCGACCGCCGCCCTGATCAATGCCGAACGCCCCGATGCCGCCAGAGCCTACGCGGTGGATGTGGCGGACAGCGCCGCTGTGGCGGCGGTGGGCAAACAAATCGTCGCCGACTTCGGCAAAGTGGAAATTCTGGTGAACAACGCCGGCGTGACCCGCGACGGTCTGCTGCTGCGCATGAGCGACGAGGACTGGGACACGGTGCTGAACACGAATCTGAAGGGGGCGTTCAATACCGTGAAGGCGCTGCAGCGATCGCTGCTGAAGCAAAAGCACGCCCGCATCATCAACGTGGCCAGCGTCATCGGACTGATGGGCAATGCCGGCCAGGCCAACTACGCCGCCAGCAAGGCCGGCCTCATCGGCTTCACCAAAAGCCTCGCGCGTGAATTCGCCGGACGCGAAGTGACCGTCAACGCCGTCGCGCCCGGCTTCATCACCACGGATATGACCGCGGCCCTCACCGATGATCAGAAGGCCGCCATCCAGCAGAAAATCCCGCTCGGCAGCCTCGGCAGCGTGGACGACATCGCCGCCGCGGTGCTCTTCCTCGCCAGCGAAGAGGCACGCTACATCACCGGTCAGGTGCTGGTGGTGGACGGCGGCATGGTGATGTGAGAGGATTTATGATGTGAGATTTAAGATTTAGGATTTGCCGCGCCTCGCATCATCCCTCCTCAGCCCGCATCTTAAATCCTAAATCTTAAATCCTAAATCCGATGACCGTCCTCGACCACCCTGTCATTCACGACCGCCTCGCGCGGCTGCGGCATCGCGGGACATCTCAGGAGGAGTTCCGGCGCTGCATGCACCAGATCACGCTGCTGCTGGCGGGCGAGGCGGCCAGGCAACTGCCGCTGCGGGATTGCGAAACGCCGACACCGCTGGCGGTGACGCGCTCGAAAGTCCTCGCCCGGCCCGTGGTGGTGGTGCCGATCCTGCGCGCCGGTCTCGGCATGGTGCAGGGAGTGCTCTCGCTGCTTCCGGAGGCCAGCCTCGGGCACATCGGGCTCGCGCGCGATGAGCACACCAAACTTCCGGGGAGCTATTACAGCAAATTCCCGCCGCACCTCGCTGCTGCGGACGTAATCCTCGTGGATCCCATGCTCGCCACCGGGGGCAGCGCCGCGGCGGCGGTGATGCAACTCAAAGCCGCCGGCGCGCAGCACATCGTCTTTCTCTGCATCATCGCCGCGCCGGAGGGCTGGCAGCATTTTCACGCCGCGCACCCTGACGTGCCGGTCATCACCGGTGCGCTCGACGAAAAACTGACGCCGGAGGCGTTCATCCTGCCGGGCCTCGGCGATGCGGGGGACCGTTACTGCGGGACGGTGTGAGCAGAGGAGTTACCTGCGAAACTTTCGCAGAACATAGACGACGAAGCCAACCCCCAAAGCGATGTAGAATCGAAACAGGGACGGAATCGGCAGGAGGCAGAGATAAGCCACGATACCCGCAGGAATGGCAAGGACGAGTGCATCGCGTTCGCTTCTTCTCTCCCTGCGGTTGTCGCTGTAGTCGGCGAAGTTCTCCAGCATTGAAAAGAGCCGGTCGCGCTGCTGTTGCGGAGTCGGACTGGCAGATTTCGGGGCAGCCAGAAGCGCCGCAGGACGGTCCGCTGCCGGGAGGGATGGCACAGCACTGACCTCCTGGCGGTCCAGCCACAGCCTTTGGCAGCGGCGGCAGATGTCCAGTTCCACCGATCCGCCGCGGAAAGAAATGGGCACGGCATCCATTGCGGCGAGACACTCCGGGCACTTTGCAGGGTGTTTCGGAGCGACGGGACGTGTGGCGGCCTCCAGCCAGATTTCGTTCGCCCCGTGCTCCGGCACCATGCGGCGGAACTGGGAGAAGTTGAGCGACTGTCCGCCACAGGCCCTGCACCGCCACGCGATGCCGAGATCGTGATCACCGCCCCGCAAAGGGATGCTGCAGCGCGGGCACACCAGCACGCCGGCGGAGTGACGCAGAAAGTCGTCACGCTTGCGGCTTTGGGAAGTGGTGCCTGGCATTCTCTGGATGCTGCCACAGTCCGCGCGTCCGGCCAGGGAATCATCGCGCCGCAAAAGCATCTGTGCTTGAGATTGCACGCTGCGGCGGCGCGGCTAAGTGCCTCGGCTATGGTTGAAGTGCGCTACCGGGGAACCTTCGGCGACAATCTCTTTCAGTACTGTTTCGGACGCATCCTCGCAGAGCGGTGGGGACACCGGCTTCATGCCCTGCCGCTGCCGCGGTTTCCCGCCACTGCGGAGCAGGTGGACGGCCGGTGCTGCCTCGCGCCGTTCATTTCATGGGGCGGCATGGCGGCGGAGGAACGGCAACTGGGCACGCTGCTGCGCGGCGAACAGATGACACAGCCTGTGCATGCCCGGCTCGTGCTCTTCGGTTGGTTCCACCGGTGGGAATATTATCGCTCCAGCGCGGACCGCATCCGGACCTGGCTGAGCACGGAGCCGCCCGCGGAGCCCGCCGGGCCTGACGATTTCGCCGTCGTGATCCGCACCAGCCGTCCGGAGTCATGGCACGAGCCCGGCATTCATGCGGGACGCGCCCCGGCATGGCCGCGAACGATTCCAAACTCCGCCGACCTCGCGCGTTTGCTCGAACTCGCGCCGCACCGGCGTCTCACGGTGCTGACCGACAATGCAAACTGCGCCGAAGTTGCCGCCCTGCGGGAGCGCCGGCCGCGCATTCTCGCGGCGGACAGTTTCGCGGCGTGGAACTGGCTGCGCACCTGCCGTCGCATGGCCCTGACACTTTGCCATCCGTCGGACTGGTGGGCCGCATTCCTGTCCTCCGCGGAGGAGATCTACGCGCTTGATCCCTTCACCTCCCGCAAACAAAGCCACTGCGCCGGTCCCTATGGCTGCGGCTGGATCGGCGGCCGTCCGCTCGCGCGTCCCGAACTTTTTGTGAACGAAGCCCGCTACCGCTATGACTGGTGATCCCGCGCCGCCGCGCCGGAAAGTCCAGGCGCTGACAGTTTCGGTCAACTACGCCGACTTCCTCGAATGCATCGCGCCGAACCGGCGGCATTTCGAGAGTTGGCTGGTGGTGACGGATGAGAAGGACACGCGCACCGTGGAGGTTTGCCGCCGGCACGGCATGGACGTGCTGTTCTCCAAAAGGCTCTACGAAGAGGGAGCGGCCTTTCACAAAGCGGCGGCGCTCAACGAAGGACTCGCGGCCCTCGATCAGGATGCGTGGGTCGCCGTGATGGACAGCGACATCCTGCTGCCGCATGATTTTCGGGAGCGGCTCGAGGCGCAGGAACTCGACGCCTCCGGACTCTACGGGCTCGCCGGGCGCCGCGTTTGTCCCACCCTGGCGGAATTCCGCGCGCTGGCCGCAAGGGAACCGTGGGCGGACAATCTCATCTACACCACGTTCGTCATCGGCTATTTCAATTTGTTTCACCTCGGTCAGGAGCGGAACCGCTATCCCGACCACGGCAGCGACGACGCCTCCACCTACGACGTGCTGTTCAGTGAGGCGTTTCCACCGGCGCAGCGTCACTACCTTCCAATGGTGTGTCTGCACGCCGGCGATGCGTCGAAGAACTGGCGCGGGCGCACCACCGATCCGTTTTTCGATCATCCCGGAGAACTTCACGAAGGTGCGGCGTCGAGTACGGAGCGGATCGCCGCGCAGCGGGGTGGCCCTGACAAGCGGGCGGCCCTGCTCGGCTGCTGGCGCGGCGGCCCGGCGCCCGCGCTGGCGCGACACTTCGGCAGCGTCACCGCGGTGGATCACTGGGGGCTCTATCTGCGCTCGATCACCCCGGCGATGGACCGTGATCTCCGCCTGCTCCAGTCGAGCTACGCCGCGGAAACCCGCGGGCTCAGCACGCTTTCCCGGCCGCTGGAACATTCGACCGACACCCTCCGGTCGATTCCGGATGCGAGTCTCGATGTGTTATGGCTGACGGCGGAGCCGGAGTACGATTCCCTGCTGCACCAACTGCCGCTGTGGCTGCCGAAACTCCGTCCCGGAGGCGCCGTTGTGGGCGGCTTCTATGAGCCGGAACTGCTTCCCGGGTCATCTCAGCTGGTGCATCTTTTTCTCGGCGTGCCGGATCACAAATTCCATGACCTGCAGTGGGTCAAGCAACTGGCCGATCCCGCCGCGCACCTGGCCCGGGTTTTTCCGGCGCCGCTTCAGGGAACGGCGCGGGGCGTCGTTTACGTTGCCGCCGCACCGGAGGAAATGGAGCCGCTGCTCGTTTCGCTGCAGTCGCTGCGCCGGCACTGGAGCGGACCTGTCTGCGTCCTGAACGCCGGCGACGAGATCGGGCCGCTGCGGGTCGCCTGCGCGCGGCTCGGCATCGCATTCCGCAACGTGCCGTCGGTGGCGGACGTGTATCCGGTTGATCTCAAAACGCTCTACGCGCTCGACTGGTCGCCGTTCGAGCTCTCGCTCTATCTGAATCACGCCACCATGGTCACAGGGGCGGTGGACGGGTTCTTTGAACTCTGCGGCGGACGTGATCACGCGGTCATCACCTCAGCCCGCCGGACCACGCCGGAGACTCCCGCGGTGGTCTGGTCGCAGAACAGTCCAGCGCTCGACACCTGGAGGTCGGCCGCGGCCATGTTGCTGAGCGCCGCAGGTTATCGCGCCGCAAGTGCCGCGCGGGGGCTGCTGGAACACGAGGGCCAGCTGCATGTGCAGGCCAGCGAATCCGTGTGGAGCGGTCCGGCACGGCGTGCCCCGTCCGCGACGCGGCTGCTGTCGCTTTCCCGAATCTTTCGCGCCGGGGCCGATGCCCTGCGGCTGCTGCCGGCATGGGCGGAGGAGGAGCAGGCCATGCTTCGGCTGCTGCAGCTGCCCTGACCGGCGCGCCGCAGCCCGCGCTCGCGCCCTGGCAGAAGCATTTTGCTGAATGATAAGACACGCCTCTTCCCATGCCGCCGTTCCGTCATTCCCTGCTGCCCTGTGTTCCAGTGCTCCTCGTGCTGGCGTTGCTCGCCGCGGTGTTCTTTCCGCAGCGGGAAAAGGCCGGGTCCAAAGCCCGCTGGGCCGGACTCGCGCGGGTGGACATCACACCTGCGCATCCGGTTCGACTCACCGGTTATGGCGGCAGGCCCGGCCCTCACCGCGGCGTCCTGCAGCGGCTGTGGGCCGACGCCCTGGCCATCGGCGGGGCAGGGGACCCGCCGGCGCTCTGGCTCACGATGGAGAATTGCGGGATCACCCGCGAAGTCTGGCTGATGCTGCGCGACCGGATCTGCCGCCGCACGGGAGTACTGCCGGAGCGCGTCGTCCTGTCCATTTCACATACGCACAACGCCCCGGCGACCAGCGGATGGGCTCCGTTCATTCAGCCGGAGGATCTTTCCGCCGACGAGGCGGCAGCCATCGATGCCTACACGCACGAATTGCTGGACAAGGTGGAGTCCGTCGCCGCCGAAGCGCTGTCGCGGAGGTTCCCGGCGCTGCTGTCATGGAGTGAAGGCAGCGCCGGTTTCGCCGCCAACCGCCGGCCCCGCGGCGGGCCGGTGGATCACGCCCTGCCGGTGCTCAAAATCACCGGCCTGCGCGGCGAATTGCGTGCCCTGGTGGTTTCCTATGCCTGTCACTGCACGGCCTGCACCGGTGCCGTGATGCAGGTCGGCGGCGACTGGGCCGGTGTTGCCAGGACGGCGATGGAACGCGACTCGCCCGGCGTGCAGTCCATGATCACCATCGGCTGCGCCGGAGATGCCGACCCATTTCCGCGGGGCGGTCCGGACGGCGGGGTGGAATTCGCGAGGCAGCACGGCGAATCGCTCGCTGCCGAGGTGCGCCGGCTTCTGGCCCAACCATTTCGGCCGCTGCACGGTCCGCTCACCGCAGCCCTCGTCCGCGCGCCGCTGCCCTACGACACGCACTTCACCCGGGAACAGTGGGAGCAGCGCGCCCTGGCCACGGACATCGCCGGCCGCCACGCCCGGCACTGGCTCCCACTGGTGGCCGCGGGCCAGACGCTTCCCCTGGAGCTTGATTACGAAGTTACCGCATGGCGTTTCGGCGACGGATTGAACATGCTCTTCCTGCCCGGAGAAGTGGTGGTGGATTTCAGTCTGCGGCTGAAACAGGAGGCCGGGACCGTGCCGCTTTGGATCAACGCCTACAGCAACTGGGTGCCGTGTTACATCCCCAGCCGGCGCATTCTTCAGGAAGGCGGCTACGAAGCCGAAACCTCGCTCTGGTATTACAACCGCCCCGGCCGCCTCGCTCCCGCCACAGAGGACACCGTCGTCAGAGCCGCGCACACGGCCATTCAGAAGGCCGCAGGGATTTCGCCGTAACCGGCCCTTGCATTCTGATTTTGGCGCCACTAGAACCCGCTCACGCGATTCGCGGATTTTTCGGGCTGTAGCACAGCTTGGTAGTGCGCTTGCATGGGGTGCAAGAGGTCGTGGGTTCGAATCCCGCCAGCCCGACCACATTCCTCACTAATGGGAAAGCCCCATAAAGCGGACCGGAAGCGAAGCTCCGGAAGGCCGGACCTGCCAAACACGCCGGGTGTCGCGTTACCATCTCTCTCCGGGCGCGCAGCTCTTCGCCTGGGCGAACGGCACCGGTTGCTATTTTGCTTTTGTTTTTCCATCGGAGTGTTACGGATTTCGAAGCCTGTTTCCTGATTATGGATGCCCTCTTTCTGCGATTCGCTGTTATCGTCTCATTTGCCGCCTCCTCCGGCAGTCTGCGCGCCGACGTCTTCGGCACCGGCGACAACTCCTTCACACTCGAATTTGTCTCCGTTGGCAATCCCCTCAACCCGGACGATTCGGCGGCTGGCGGCGGAGCTTATTTCTCCCTTCACGGCGGAGTCGGTTACTCCTACCGCATGGGAACCCACGAAGTCCCGAACGATGCGGTCGTCAAGGCCACGGCTGGAGGATTGAACGGGGTGATTTCGGGACCATGGACCGGCAATCGTCCGGCAGCGGAGATGACCTGGCTGGAAGCGGCCGCTTTCGTCAATTGGCTAAATACGAGCAGCGGTCATCAGGCAGCGTATAACCTCACCTGGAATGGGGAGCTGTTCACGTTCCTCCTGTGGCCGTCCGACCAGGCATGGCAACAGGGTGGAGAAAATCTCTACCGGCATAAGAACGCGCGGTACTTCCTGCCGTCCGAAGACGAATGGCTCAAGGCCGGCTATCACAAGAACAACGGGGCCACAGGTGACTACTGGGATTACGCCACCGGGAGCGACACCATTCCGACATCCGTCACCGGCGGCACCTCCTCAGGGACCGCGGTCTATGCGCAATCGAATCTGGTGGCGCCGGCGATGGTGACGGAATCCGGAGGGCTGGGGCCTTACGGAACCAGCGGACAGAACGGCAATGTCTGGGAATGGACCGAAAGTGCGCTGGATGGAGTCAACGATGACCCCGCCGAGGGCCGCACGTTCCGGGGTGGAAGTTATCCAGGTTCCGAGTTCAATCTTCGGGTGTCCACACGCAATGGATTCTTTCCCGACGGCGGGAACAACCTGGTGGGACTCAGAGTCGCCAGCGTAGTTCTTGCTCCGCCCACGCTCAGTGCGTCGAACACGGGCACAGCCGAAGGAACGTTCCGGCTGAGCTGGCCGGCAGCGGATGGCGCCGGGTACGTCCTTGAGTACAACGATAATCTCGCCGGAGCGTGGACCCCCGTTACCCCTCCGCCGACAATTGTCGGAGCGAATTTCGAAGTCATCATCACTCAAGGCGTGCCCCGGCGGTTTTTCCGATTGCGCGATTAGGCGCGCAGCGCGGCGCGGGAATGCTGAGCGGCATTCATTGAAAGATTATAAATGAGCCGCCCGGAAAGTGCTGCAAAATCCCGGGAATAATCCTTTCCTCCGGCGGCGCTTTGGGCCATCCACGCCGCGTTATGCATAAATTTCTCCTCTCCCTCCTGGCTGTCACCGCAGTTTTCGCCCGGGCCGCTGCGCCGAAGTGGGCGCACGAAGGCAGTGACCTGAAGCCGGATTCCAAAGCCGTTTTCGGCACGCTCGAAAACGGGCTTCGCTATGTGATTCTCCCCAATGCGGAACCACCGAAGCGCGTGAGCCTGCGGCTGCATCTCCAGGCGGGATCGCTCATGGAGGAGGACGATCAGCAGGGGCTGGCGCATTTCATGGAGCACATGGCGTTCAATGGCACGAAAAACTACCCGGCGGACGAGATGGTGGAGTTCTTTCAGCGGCTGGGCATGGCTTTCGGCGCGGACACCAATGCGCACACTTCGTTCGATGAGACGGTTTACAAATTGGAACTGCCTGACAACAGCGCGGAACTGCTGGGAAAAGGCATGCTCTGGGCGCGCGACGTGGCGGACGGCATGATCATCGGGGCGCAGGAAATCGAAAAGGAGCGCGGTGTGGTGCTCAGCGAAAAAAGCGCGCGGGATTCCGTGCAGTTCCGCACCATGATCGAAGGATTCAAGTTCGGTCTGCCGGATTCGCTGATCCCGAACCGCCTGCCCATCGGCACCGAGGAGGTGCTCAAGACGGCGCCGCGGCAGCGGTTTCTCGACTTCTACAAGAAGTGGTACGTGCCGTCGCGCATGACGGTGATCGTGACGGGAGACGTGAAGCCCGACGGCGTGAAGCAGGTGATCAATGAGCATTTCGCCTCGTACAAAGCTCCGGCGGTCGCCGCGCCGGATCCCGGGCTCGGAAAGGTGACGTCCGGCACCGGACTTCAGGCGAAGCTGCACACGGAGAAGGAGGGGGCGCAGGTGACGATCAGCGTCAGTGCCAGCCGTCCGTCGCGCAATCTGCCTGACAACTTGGAGGTGCGGCGCGAGCGGGTGATTCGCGGTCTGGCCGACGCCATGCTGAACCGTCGTTTTGAGATTCTCGGGCGGAAGCCGGACAGCCCGTTCCTCGCCGCGCAAAGCAGCAACGAGGACTGGCTGCACTTTGTGGAGAGCTCCGAATTGCAGATCACGGCCAAGCCGGAGAACTGGGAAAAGGCGCTCGCCGCCGGCGAACAGGAATTGCGCCGCGCCGTGCTGCACGGATTCACCGCCGCCGAGCTGACCGAGGCCAAAGCCAATCTGATGACCTCGGTGGAAAATGCCGCCAGCACCGCAGCCACACGCAAGAGCCGCGACCTGGCCGACGCCATCTCCTCCGGGCTTTCCGAAGGCCGGGTATTCGTGCATCCCGCCGACGCCCTGGCCCGCGCCAAAGAGGAGCTGCCGAAGATCACTGCCGAACAGTGCCACGAAGCGCTCAAGAAGGACTGGACCACGGAGGACATCCGCATCTTCATCGGCGGCAATCTCGTGCTCGAAGATGCGGCGAATAAAATCATCGCGGCATGGAAAAAGAGCCGGGAGATGAGCGTGGAGCCGCCGAAACAGGAAGCGGACGCCGCATGGGCCTACACCAGCTTCGGAGTGCCGGGAAAAGTGGCCGCGCAGAGCGTGGTCGATGATTTGAAGATCACGCAGGTGCAGTTCGAGAACGGCGTGCGCCTCAACATCAAGGCGACCGATTTCAAGAAGGACACCATCGAATACAGCGCCAGTGTCGGGGAAGGTCGTCTCACGGCCCCCAAGGACAAGCCTGGCCTGCCGATGTTCGCGCAGATGAACTTCGAGATGGGCGCGCTGGGCAAACTCAGCATCGACGACTTGCAGCGCGTCCTGGCCGGCAAGCTCGTGGACATCAATTTCGGCATCGGCGACGAATCCTTCACCTTTGCCGGCAAGACGAACCGCAAGAACGTCCGGCTGCAGTTCGAGCTGCTCGCGGCATTTCTAAGCGACCCCGGCTGGCGGGAGGACGGACTGGCACGGCTCAAGATGGCGCTGCCGATGATCTATCAGCAGGTCCAGCACACCCCGGAGGGCGTGATGAAAGGAAAAGTGGACGCGTGGACACACGGCGGAGACTACCGTTTCGCATTTCCCGCCCGCGAGGAACTCGCCGCGCGTACCATCGCCGAAATGAAGGAGTGGATCGGACCTCAGTTGCAAAACGGCTATCTTGAAATCGGCATCGTGGGAGACCTCGATGTCGCGGAGGTGATCGCCGCCGCAGCGGCCACGGTCGGTGCTTTGCCGCCCCGCGCCAAAGAAAAGCCTGACACCGCGGCGCTGCGCCAGGTTTCCTTTCCCAAAGGCACGCCGGAAAAGGAATTCGCCTTCGATTCCAAAATCACGCGCAGCATGGCGCTCGTCTTCTGGCCCACCACCGACCGCATCGAAGACGTGAAGCTTTCCCGCCGCTTCAATCTTCTGGCGGAAATCTTCAGCGACCGCGTTCGCAAAAAAATCCGTGAGGAACTGGGCGAGAGCTACAGCCCGAATGTGCACAGCCTCATGAGCGACACCTGGAACGGTTATGGCCAGGTCATGGCGGTGATGCTCGCCGAAGCCAAAGACGCGGCGCAGCTTGCAAAAATCGCCCGGGAGATCGGCGCGGAACTCGCCGCCAAAGGCGCCGGTGCGGATGAACTCGACCGCGCCCGCAAGCCGCTGCTCACTTCGCTCGAAGAACAGATGCGCAACAACACATGGTGGCTGGGCACCATCGTCGGTCCCTCCCAGTCCCGCCCGGAACGCATCGAGTGGGCCCGCAGCATGATGGGAGACTACACTTCCATCGGGCTCGACGAACTCAACAAGCTCGCCGCAGAGTATCTGAAGTCGGACTCCGCCTCCGCCGTCACCGTCGTGAGCACCGGCAAGGCCGCGGAGGCAGCGGACAAATAGCGCCGGTCCGGGATCAACGCAGCCCCACGGCGCGACGCACGCGGTCCATGGTCTGCTGCGCGATGTTGCGGGCCTTCTCCGCGCCGCGGCGGAGGACCTCGTGGACGTAGTCGAGGTTGCGTTCCAGTTCGGCACGCTTGCCGCGCATGGGGGCGAAGTGCTCCCATGTCGCCTCGAAGAGCCGCTTTTTGAAGTCGCCGTATCCGGTGCCGCCGCGGCGGAAGTCGGCCTCCATGGCGGCAACGTGTTCCGGACCTGAGACCAGCCGGTAGAGCGTGACGATGAGGCTTGTCTCCGGGTCCTTCGGATCCTCCACGGGCGTGGAATCGGTTTTGATGCCCATGATTTTCTTCCGCAGCGACTTCTCCTCTTCAAAGAGCCCGATGTAATTGTCGTAGCTCTTGCTCATTTTTTGTCCGTCGAGCCCCGGCACGACGGCAGTGGCCTCTTTGATCCACGGCTTCGGAATCCGCAGCACCTCGCCATAGGTGTTGTTGAGTTTGGCGGCGATGTCGCGGGTCACTTCGATGTGCTGCTTCTGGTCCCTTCCCACCGGCACGATGTCGCTGTCGTAGATCAGAATATCGGCGGCCATGAGGACCGGATAGGTGAAGAGCCCGGCATTCGGCGTCATGCCGCGCGCGGTTTTGTCTTTGTAACTGTGACAGTTCTCCAGCATCGGAATCGGAGTCAGGGTGCTGAGAATCCAGGTCAGTTCCGTCACTTCCGGCACCTCGCTCTGGCGGAAAAACGTGGCTTTGGCCGGGTCGAGTCCGCAGGCGAGAAAGTCGATGGCGAGGTCCAGCACATTGGCCCGCAGCGCGGCGGCGTCGCTCAGGCTGGTCAGCGAGTGATAGTCCGCGATGAAATAAAACGCCTCCCCTTCGTTCTGGAGACCGATGGCCGGCTCCATCATGCCGAAGTAGTTGCCGAGGTGCTGCCTGCCGGAGGGCTGAATGCCTGAAAGTATGCGCATAGGGGCGGCGACAGTGGCGGCGGCCTGCGGGGTGTCAACGGGCGGTGGCCGCGGCTTGAGGGCCGGCGCGCAACCAGCGCCAAGAGCCGGTATTCGCCGCGCTGGAGGAGATGTTCGACCGGGAGCGTGAGCCAGGGCTGTCGTGATGGGGTAGTCCTTTCCTGATACCGTGGCGCATTATTCCGATGTGTGCACAATCGTGGAGCCCCCGGCAGCAGCAGTCGATTCTCATCAAGCGGAACGTGTGGGCGGTATTGATTGACTGCGTGGGACCATTGCGGCCGGCAGTACAGCGAAACAGGCAGGGCCGTTAAGCCCTGCCTGTTGCACGTCAAAGTTTACTGCGACTCTTAAACAGCGGTTATGCAAGGCGGCGACGGAACCAGGCGAGGCCCAGCATTGCACCGCCCAGCATCAGGACGGTGAAACCGCCTTCGGGAGTGCCATGCACTTCCCGGACGATCTTGCGCTCGATCGCGGTTTCGAAGTCGTCGAAGGAGTCAACCTGGACGCCAAATGAGCCGACGCCTGCAACAAAGTTCAGGTTCGCCGAGCCGCCAACTCCGAGTCCGTTGACTTGATCGATCCCGGCGGCAATAGCGTTAGCACTTGCAGTCACCTGGTTGATCCCCGAATTGCCTGCGCCGTCTGTGGAAACGTCAATGATGTGCCGGTCGGTGTTGTTGGCGGGCACTAGAGCCAACAGATCGGCTGCCGCTGCTTGGATAGCGGGACCGAGGGCGGTCGCGCCTGAGTTTACCTGAGTCATGCCGCTTACGGCAGCAATGAGAGCAGCATGATTTCCTGCTGTAATGAAGGCAGCGGGAAATTCGGTAATCACCGTAGCGCCGAAGCTGTAAACGCCGATCGCCACGGAGCCATCCCGCGGCACGACGTTGATATCATTGAGCACGTTGATGTATGCTTGTCTCTGGAGGTTGAAATCACCGACGGAAATACTGCCGGAGCGGTCAATGGCGAGTCCAAGCAGGGTGGCCGCCCGACTGGATACGGGCGAAGCCAGCATCAGGATGGCGAGAAGTTTGAGGATGTGTTTCATGGTTTTCTTAATGGGATTTGAGTTCTGGAGCGCAACTGCTCTTACTTGGGTGTGAACGTCGCAGGTTGACGCTGCCGACCGAGTCAAGCATGGCTCATGCCATGAGTATTGTTCTTGGTTTGTAACGGACATATAATCAATCATTTACGAATAGAAAAAATATTTGCAGCGAGGGGTTCTCCTTTCCGGAGGACCTTGGTCAACACCCTGTTTGTAAACAGATCCGACGCCAGGCAGATGATTTGCAATGGACGTGGGATGCTGAATTCGACCGAATTGCCGGCTCCTTTGCAAGACGCGGTCATCGTCGTTGGGAAGCGGATGAGGAGCCGTTGAGCACGTCGTCCGGGCAGAATTGAAGTCCAGACAGTCGCGAACATGTGAAATGGCAAGGGTCTCTGCACTCTGTGCGAATTCCCGAGACAAATTCCCCTCGCGGAAGCGCTTTCCGCCATGAAGATATCCTCCACCCGACCGATGAACACCGTCCATCCCTCACCCCCGGCCTCCTGGCAGAAGTGGTTTCGCAGCCACGGCTCCCGGCTGCTGCTGTTTGCCCGGCAGCAAACCCGCACGGAGCAGGACGCGGAAGATGTGCTGCAGGAAGCGATGCTCCGCCTGTGGAAGAGCGGCATGACCGATACCGCCGCCGACGGCACCCCGGAGCCCTGTCTTGCGGCCGCCTTCACGCAAATCCGCCGCGCGGCCATCGATCAGGCCCGCCGCAATCTCCGGCGCGCCAATCGCGAGAACCGGGCGCTCGAACTCGAAGGAACCAGCGAAGCCGTCTGGTTTCAGGACACGCTGGAGCAGGACGAGCGCTCGCAGCAGATCGAAACCGCCATTCAGGGGCTGCCGGACTACTACAAAGAGGTCATTATTCTCAAAATCTGGGGCGAACTCACGTTCGAGCAAATCGCGGAGACGCTCGATATTCCCATGAATACGGCCGCCAGCCGCTATCGCTACGCCCTGGAAAAGCTCCGCCGCACTCTCACTCCCGCCAAGCTCGCGTCATGAACTCCGATTTTTCCGACGACATGGACATTCTCGCTCTGGAGCGTGAACTGCAGAGCCTCACGCCCGCCGCACCGAGCCGGGAACTGGTGCAGGCCATCAAGGCCCGCATGGAGCCTGTGCCGCGCCGCATCCAGCCCGTCCCGCCGCGCCTCGCGGCCTTTCCTTGGCGGCGCATGGTGGCACCGGCCGCCGCCGCAGCCGCCGCCGTGGCGGTGATGAACATGGACGGCACCCGCCGCACTACGCGGCCGGGAGTGGCTGTCGCCAATGAACCCGCGCCGGCCATTGCATGGGAACCGATGCCGATGCTGCCGAAATACCGCAACAAGCTGGACCGCGGCTATGTTTTCGTCGGCGGTCTGGATGTCGCCACCGGCGAGCCGAATTTGATCCCGGAGGAGCTGGTTCCGTTCTATCAACTCCAGCAGGCGATTCGCCTTCCGGCGGAATCCGCCGTGACGCGTGCCGGTTTTGCCGAGAGGCGCCGCTTCATCATGCCCGCCGGCTACGATTCCCCCGGACTGGCTCTGCGCTGGAAGTGACGGTGCCAGGCGGGGTCGCCTAACTTGAGGCAAAGGCCTCCTGGAGTTCGCCGATGCTCTGCCGGTTGCAGAACGCGTGGAAGCTCTCGCCCTCGCCGCGTTTGGCCAGGTAACCGCGCAGCATCGCCTCCAGCGTCGTCGAGAGTGACTCCGCGGGCACGCCGCTGAAAATCTGACGGCCCACCATGCGGTTCTCGCCAAAGCCTCCGCCCACGGTGATGTGATAGCCTTCGCCGCTGGCGCTGTTTTTCACCTTCGTCCCCAGCAGGCCGATGTCGCCCATGAAGTGCTGCGCACAACTGTGAGCGCAGCCGGTGAAGTGAATATTCACCGGCTGGTCCAGCGGCACTTTCTTCGACAGATATTCCATCATCTGAACGGCGTGGCCCTTGGTGTCGGTGGCGGCGAACTTGCAGTACTTGTTGCCCGTGCAGGCCACGAACCCGCTGCGCAGCGGCGACGGCTCGGTGTAGAAACCCGCCCGCTGCAGCGCCTTGCAGGCCGTGGCGATGAATGCTGCGCCCACATTCGGCACGATGAAATTCTGCCACACCGTCAGGCGCACTTCGCCGCTGCCGTAGCTGTCCGCGATGTCCGCGATCAAATTCAACTGCTTCGCCGTGAGCTGCCCCACCGGCACGCCGGCACCGATGTAGTGCAGCCCCTCCTGCTTCTGCGCATACACGCCGACATGCGAATGCCCCTGCTGCGAAAAACTCCGCGGCAAATGCAGCGCGCTCCCCGCCGCCAGCCGGCGCGGCTTCCATTTCAGCAGCGCCTCCGCCGCCTGCACCACGCCGTCGAGGCCCATGCGCTCCACCACATACTTGAAGCGCGCCTTCTTCCGGTTCGTCCGGTCTCCTTCCTTGATGAACACCCGCAGCAGCGCCACGATGAATTCATTCAGCTGCCCCGGCTCGATGAGCACGCCGCAATCGCTGGCAAACGTCTGGTGCCCCGTCACCCCGCCCAGCGCGATGCGGAAATACACCCCGGGCGCGATGCCCTCGCTGTTCTCGCCGATCTGCACCGCGCTTGCCCCGATGTCATTCGTGTCCTCCACCGCACTGATCAGCCCGCCGCCGTCGTAGGCGATATTGAACTTCCGCGGCAGGTCGTAGAATTCCTTCGTCCCGATGATCAGCGTCGCCAGCTCATGCACGAACGGCCGCACGTCCACAATCTCATGCGGGTCGTAGCCCGCGCATGGATTCATCGTGATATTGCGAATGTTATCCGCGCCCGCGCCCTTGCTGTGCAAGCCGCAGCCCTGGATGCGCCGCAGCACCTCCGGGCAATCCTTCGGCTCGATCAGCCGGATTTGGAAGTTGTTCCGCGTCGTGATTTGGATGTAGCCGGTGGTCAGCTCGCGGGCGATGGATGCCAGCTCGCGCAACTGGTAGGACTTCACCACGCCCCCCGGGATGCGCAGGCGGCACATGTAGCCATCCTTCACCGGATTCAGCCAGAACAGCCCGTTCCACTTGTAGCGAAACACACTCTCCGGCTCCGGCTTCGCATTCCAGCGCGCATCGAGGACCAGTTGCTCGATCGCATCAAACGGATGCAGCTCCCGCTTGATCCGCTCCTCCTTGGTCAGGTCGTCCTCCACCGGCGGCGCCGCCCCCGGCTTCGGTGCCAGATCGCCAAACGTAATCCCGCCCGCCTGAATGCCAGCGAAGAACCCTTCAAGGTAACGCTGCTGCACGGCCGTGAAGGTTCCGGCCTCTGGTGGAAACGGAGGAATGGGTTGTGACATCGGTGCGAAGGGTCGCCCGAATACAGCCACATCCGTGCCAGCGAGGCGTCGGCCGGAGCGAAGCGCAGGCCTTCAGAACCAGGTAGGGTGAGGCTCCTGCCGAACCCCGATTTCCGAGCGAATGCGGGGCACCGCATTATTGGGCTGCTTTTCCAGAAAGCATGGACTCGGCGGGAGCCTCGCCCCACCGTTTATAGCCTGTCTGACTGCCGGAATGCCTTGCTTGGCGGCCCGCGGACCGCTATACGGCGTTGAATGTCCCCGCTTCTGCAGTCAAGCCGTTCCCAGTGCCGGGAAATACGAAGCCCCGGGAGGTTCGACGAAGCGATTCCTCCGGGCTTGATGGCTGGATCACGGGATGGCTGGCATCCTTGTCGGCAGTTGTCGATACGAACACTACTGGTCGTTTCGATCGCTGCGGTCTCCGCCTGTTCCAGTTCCGATGATGCCTCGCTGCCATCGCGTTTCGAGCGCGAGCGCGCAGCTCTCACTTGCTTCGAGGGGCCGACTTCCGAACCGTCATGCAGCGGCACAGGTGTGGCGGTCTATCTCAGCGGCGATTCGATCCGTCATCTCGACTGGACGATGGAGACGAGCACCAGGCTGATGCGACGCCAGTACTATTTCGACGGCGCTGCGCCGTGTCTGGTCGTGGAGACCATTCACGAGAAGTTCGACGCCCGGGCCGAACCGCTCACCGAGCCCCGGCTTGTCTCGACCCGCAGCTGCCGCCTCGATGCATCAAGTCCTCCCGCGTGCCGCAGGGAGTTTCTCGACCACGCGGAGTTCCTGATGAACGAATTTAGGAGCCACCGGAAGGAGTTCGCGCGGGCGGGTAACGTGGTAATGTGATTGGCTGTCATGTTGTACCCCCTCATCATTGCGGTCGTTGGGATTGTGCCGACCTGGATTCTTTTCCGTGCCATCGAACGCCGTGCAGAACGGCTTGCGGGCGGACCCCTGCCTCTCTCGAAACGCGTCTTCATCCCTCTGCCAATCATCCTGCTGCTCGTAGGCAATCTGGATGGGGTGCTGAGTCTTGATGCCTACATGCAAGCACACCCGGATGGCGTTCCAATTCGATATCCGGGAAACAAGCAATGGGACGCCGACCGCTTTCCTATTCTGGGTTTTGTGTTTCTCGGACTCCAGCCCTTCTTCCTCGGAGCACCGTTGGTCAGTCGCGCAGTTCGTCTGCTCCCAGTTACCTGGGTTGGTCATCTGATCTGGATGTTATTCCCCTACTGTCCACTGCTGCTGCTAAGTGGAGTCCCGCTGCAGGATTAGCCCGTAAGCGGCGCAATCGTCAAAGCAGCCGGCAATTCCCCCACATCCACCGACTGCTCGGCCCGGGCGGCGAGGTCTTTGATTTTTACCTGCGGAAACTCTTCGCCGATGATGATGGCGAGGCGGGCGCCGAGTTGCTCGGCGGTTTGGAATTGCTTTCCCACTTTGTCGGCGGTGTAGCTGAAGTCCACGCTGTGGCCGGCGGCACGGAGTGACTGCACAACAGCGAGCGCCTCGGCGCGGCGGGCGGGGCTGGCGGTGATGACGTAGAGGTCCACTTTGCCGGCGGTGCGCAGCCACGCCTGGAGTCTGTCGTTGGCGTGCGGTGTTTCCTTGATGAGGTCGCCGATCACCATGTCGCCCATGGCGAAGCCGACGGCGGCGAGGTCGGTGCCGCCGATGAGCTGGCAGAGGTTGTCATAACGTCCGCCGCCGGCCACGGCGCGCATCCCGCGGCCGCAGTCGAAGACTTCAAAGACAGTGCCGGTGTAATAAGCGAGGCCGCGGACGATATTGAGGTCTATGTCCACATATTCGGCGAGGCCGCGGGCGGTGAGGTCGGCCATGATGCTTTGCAGCGGCGCATAGCCAGCGGCTTTGCCGCCGATGAAGTTTCGCACGGCTTCGAGCGTGGTGCCCATGTCGGCGAGTTTGGCGGCGGTGACTTCCTCCTTCTCGCGCTCCAGCTTATCGATGATCTGGAGAAAGGCGGCGGTCTGCGACTCCTCCACATTCTGCGCGCGGAGGAATTCGGGCCAGACATTGCGGTCGCTGAGGCGGACGCGGAAGTCGCCGGCGCGGAAGCCGAAGCCGAGCATGACGTCCACGGCGAGCGCGATGAGGTCGGCATCGGCAGCGGGGTTTTTCTCGCCGAGGATGTCGCAGTTGAACTGATAGAACTCGCGGCCGCGGCCCTTCTGCGGCTTCTCATAGCGGAAGCACGAGCCGATCTGAAACCACTTCATGGGCTTACGATAGTCGCGCTGCCGGGCGGCGGCCATGCGGGCGAGGGAAGGGGTGGTCTCCGGGCGCAGGGCGACATCGCGCTCGCCGCCATCCTGGAAATGAAAGAGCTGCTTCACGATCTCATCGCCGCTCTTGCGCCGGTAGAGGTCGGTCGGCTCGAGCACGGGGCCTTCGTATTCCACGAAGCCATAGCGGCGCGCGGTGTCGCGCCACACGCCGAAGACGTAATTGCGCACGGCGCAGGCGTCAGGGTAGAAGTCGCGAAAGCCGGGGAGGGAGGTGAATTTTTCCATGGAGGGCGGTCCCTAAACGAGTGAACGCGCCGCGCAACGGGCCGGAGAGGGGGATTCGGTGTCATGGCAGAGCCTGCGCATGAATGCGCGCAGCACCCGTAGCAAGGCCGTCCCGGCCTTGTCGCGAACACGGCCGACTGTTTACTTTCAAGGCCGGACGGCTTTGCTGCGGCAGGATTGGCGACGTGCAGTTCCCTTGAGGCGAGGACGGAGTGATCCGCCACTCGTTTGCGGCGGGCAAAAGCACTGGAGCCCCGCCGTCCAGCGGGCAGGTGACATGGATGCACCCACTGCGATTCGTTCTTCCTCTTCTGCTCCTGACTGCCGCGCCCGCCGCGGAGCCGCCGCCGTATGTGCCGGCGAAGGCGTATTACATTCTGCCGGAGACGACGAGCGAGGAGTCGGGATACTTCTCTCTGAATGAGTCGCTCGACGGCCGCATCCACGTGGGCTCGGCGAAGTACGGGCACAATTCCTACCTTGTGGAGTTGGATCCGCAGACGGAGAAGCAGCGCATCGTGCTCGACGTGCATAAGACCTGCGACCTGACGGCGAAAGGTTATGCCGCGCAGGCGAAGCTGCACACGCGGAACTTCGTCGGCCCGAGCGGAAAGATCTACGTGGGCAGCAAACAGGGCTACCCCATCGAGGGCGACAAGCAGGAGTATCCCGGCGGTTATGTGATGACCTACGACCCGCGCATGGGCCGTACGGACAACTTGGGCATGCCGCTGGCAAAGCAGGGCGTCATCGATGTCACGGCGGACGAGGCGCGCGGGAAACTTTACGTCGTGACCTGCGAGGATCAGCACTGGATGCTGGGCACGCTGGCCGGGGCGCCGTGGCGGGAACTCGGTCCGATGCTCACGCCTTATGCCATGACACTCGTAGATTCGCGCGGCATGGCGAGTGCCATCACAAAGGATTTCGCTCTCGCGCAGTACGATCCGGAGACGGACAAGGTGAGCACGCGGTCCATTACGGCGGATGGCCAGGCGTGGTCGCGGAAGGACGGGAACAGCATTCCCACGTGGGTACTTGATCCCGACGGCCGGCACGCGTGGCTCATTCTGATGAATGACGTGACGCTGCTGCGCATCGACCTGCACACCGCGACGGCGCAGAGGCGCGGAAAGATGATCGACGGCAGGAATCCCGACTCACGCTGTGCCCTGACACTTCATCCCGACGGCAAAATCTACGCGCTCGTGCGCACGGACAACGAGACGGGATTCGGCACCGGGTATTTGCATCACCTGTGCCGCTACGATCCTACGGCGAAGAAGCACGAGGACCTCGGCGTGCTGAAAATCACCAATCCCGACTTCTTCAACTTCGGTCCGGACAAGGACGGCAAAACGCCGCATCACAGCCACGGGTTTCATAAACTGCCGGATGGCACGCTGACGCCGCTGCACGTCCACATGGCGCTCATCGCCACGCGCGACGGCACGCTTTACGGCACCACGATCTATCCCTTCACGCTGATGCGCATGGACGGCTACAAACTGCCGCCGCCTCCGCCGTCCGCGGCTTCGCAGTATCTCGACGCGCTCAAGGTGAAACTCGACGAGACCGCCGCGCGGCTGCCGGAGATCACGAAGATCGCGGAGACCATCGCGGCGCGTCACGAACGCGGCGGACTGATCGGCTTTCCATGGATCGGCACGACGCTGGAGCAGGAACTGATGGGTCGCGCCGGCGGATTGATGCACATTGGCTTCGACCGCTGCTGGAAAACGGAACGCACCAAAGAGGAGGAGGCGCAAGACGTGGTGATCTACGCCTGGGACGACGCGCCGGCGCCGAATGACCTGAAACGCGTCCAGGACGACAAGGCCAAAGGCCGCTACGTGCTGGGCTTTGGCCCAAAGAAAGCCGCCGCACTGGCGCCGCACATCGCCGCGTGTGATGCCTGGATAGACACCGGCGCCGGCGACGACGACCGCGTGGTGTCGCTCCCGAATGGCCGTCGCGCGGGAAAGACGAATCACTTCACCAACGCCGTGAACGGCTGGTGCTTCATCGCCGAATTCGTCGCCGCCCTGACACGTCATGGCAAAATGCCCGCGATGTGGAAGGCGTGGATCACGGAGGACGGCAAGGACTGGTCAGGGAAGTATTTTCAGAAGACGCAGTTCCACGACGAATTCAAAGTCCCGCCCGTGCCCGCCGGCGAACTCGCGGCGCGCTACCTGGAGCGCATCCGCTACCTGTTGGAACGTCTCCAGCGCACGGAGTTGGCCGACATCCGCAGCTTCGCCGCCGACATCGCCTCGGAACAGCGCGCCGGGAGGAAGACGACCGTCGCCTCCTCCGGCCACATGGCGATGAGCTGGATCGGGCGCTGGGACGACGCCGCATGGGGCGTGAATCACGAAGTCCACGACAACGTGCCCTCACAGATGGAGAGTTTCGCCAAAGACAGGCCCGACGGCAGCCTCGTCCTCCGCCTCGACGCCTACGGCCTGCACCAGAGCGTGGACGAACTTTTCCAAAAGAAGCAGCAGCGCGTGCTGCTCATCACGTCAGAGAATCCCCGTCCGGAATTCACCGTCCCCGCGAGTTACACGCGCAAGATAGATATGGGCTACGCCCACGGCGACGCGTGCGTCTGGCTGGAGGGCTATCCCATTCCCATCCTGCCGCCCAGCGGGGTCATGATGGTCGCGGCCTATGAAGCGCTGAATGCGGAAGTCACCGCAGGGCTGTGAGATCTCACGCACCCTGCGGAGGCGTAAGGGACAACTTGCGGCAGTGGCTTCCGAAGCTATTCTCCCGGCATGTCCGCGCTCAGAAAACCTGTCTCCATGGTCTCCGCCGAAGAGTATCTCCGGCTGGAGCGTTTGGCTGAAACCAGGAGCGAGTATGTGAATGGCGAAATCGTGGCCGTGGCGGGGGGCACTTTTGACCACGATGCGATTTGCGCCGCAGTGCAATCATCGTTGTGGAGGCAACTACAAGGCCGTCCCTGCCGGGTCTTCACCGCCAATATGAAGGTGCGGATAGACAAGGCGAATGTGTTCCGGTATCCCGATGTCTCGGGCCTCTGCGGCCCCATCCTCCATCACGACAAGCACCACGACGCCTACTGCAACCCGGCGGTGGTCTTTGAGGTTCTCTCGCCATCAACTGAAGCTTACGACCGGGGCGAGAAGTTCACGCTATACCGGATGCTGGACTCGATCTTCGAATACGTGCTCGTCTGCCAGGACCGGATGGAGGTGGAAGTCTGGACGCGCGGCGGTGAAGGCGTTTGGTCGTCTGTGGTCTATAACGAGCCGGCGGACAGCTTCACGCTTCGCACGCTCAACTGCACCCTGACGCTGGCGGAGATTTACGAGCGGGTGGAGTTTGGCGCGGCAATCTGACTTTTCGCTTTCAGTCGAGGGGCTTTGTTTGATTGAGAGGTCATGGAATCGGAAAATTTTGCCGCTATTGACCTCCAGAGAGAATATCGCCGCACCTTGCTGGCGGCGCGCATTTCAGCTACAGTGTTCACCTTGCTCGCGGCAGCCTGGTGCTGGCTGCAACATGCATCCATTGGTCAGTCAGTGCAGATCTTCGAGAATATGGTTTCGGGCGGATTCGACGCAATGCCCACGCTGACCAAATTGGTTGTCAATCACAGCAACTCAGTTGCCGCCGTTGCGGCATTGGGTGGTCTGGGGGCTCTTGCAGGTGTATGGTTTTTCGGGCGCAGTATGTCTCAGGTCATTTACTCCGGCACTGCAGGTGTGATAATATACATCTTGG
This sequence comes from uncultured Akkermansia sp., assembly GCA_964523105.1. GTDB lineage: Bacteria > Verrucomicrobiota > Verrucomicrobiia > Verrucomicrobiales > V1-33 > V1-33. The sequence goes on along the minus strand of CAZFZN010000001.1, from coordinate 10,031 downwards.
TGGGCTCTGTGATTTATTATGCGCTTCAGCAGCCGCTGGTCACCATCATCACGAAGTTCAACGGCTGAAGCGCTGCCGTCCCCTACCGCCGCCGCTTCTTGCTTCGTCCACGGCTGAGGTTGTCGCGCAAGTGGGTCTGCGCGGCGCGGCTGTCGTCGAGCAGGGTGGTGTAGAGATAGTCAAAGTTATCCAGTTTCCGGCGCGGGACTTTTTTTCCGATGAATCGCTCCACGGCTTCGGCGGCGGGGAGTTCGTCGGCGCTGAGGATAGTGAAGGCATCGCCTTCCTTCTCGGCGCGGCCGGTGCGGCCGATGCGGTGAACGTAGTCCTCCGGATTTTCGGGCACGCTGTAATTGATGACGTGCGTCACGCCGCTGATGTCGAGACCGCGGGCGGCGATGTCTGTGGCAATGATGACTTCGTATTCGCCGGTGCGGAAGCCGAGCAGGGCCTTGGTGCGGTCCTTCTGCGGGATGTCGCCGTGCATGAGTGCGACCTTGTGATCGCCATCGCGCTTCACCCTTGCGGCGAGCGCGTCGGCATCGGCCTTGGTGCGCGTGAAGACCATGACGCTGTCGAAATTGGTTTCCTTCAGCAAGGCCAGCAGCAGTTCCTCGCGCTGCATGCGGTTCACGGGATAGAAATAATGACTCACGGTGCTCGCGGCGGTGCGCGGGCGTCCGATTTCGATCTTCTGCGGATCTTTGAGCGCCCAGCCCGCGAGGCTGGCGATCTCCTGCGGCATGGTGGCGGAGAAGAAGAGTGTCTGGCGCTTCTCCGGGCAGCGGGTCACGATGCGGCGCACGTCGGGCAGGAAGCCCATGTCCAGCATGCGGTCCACTTCGTCGAGCACGAGGATCTCGATGCTGTCGAGGTTCACGACCCGCTGCTGCATGAGGTCGAGCAGTCGTCCCGGCGTGGCGATGACGATGTCCACGCCAGTCTTGAGCCCCTCGCGCTGGTGACCGAACCCGACGCCGCCGTGGATGAGCAGGCTGCGCAGGCCGGTGTTGGCACCGTACTTGTTGAACTGATGCTCCACCTGGGCGGCGAGTTCGCGCGTGGGTTCGAGGATGAGGCAGCGCAGCGCACCGGGTGCCGCCAGCTTGGTCAAAATGGGCAGCGCAAAGGCCGCCGTCTTGCCGGAGCCGGTTTGAGAGGAGCCCACCACGTCGTGCCCCGAGAGCACGATGGGAATAGCCTGGGCCTGAATGCCCGTGGGACGTTCGTAGCCGGCCTCGCTGACATTGGCGAGGACGGTTTCTGAGAGGCCCAGTTCGGAGAAGAGCGGCACCGGAGCTTCCGGTGCCTCCGCGGAGTCGATTTGTTCTGACACGGCGCCCCGTCTATTCTTCGCCTCCGCCCCCCGCAAAGGAAAAGTCGTTTTACTTCTGCCCCCGCGGCCCGCAGGGAGGCGGCGAGGCGGCGAGGCAGCGCCGGCGGTTCTCGTCAGGCCGGCGGCTGGATTTCATACGAGAAATGCGCAAGAATGACTGGCTTCTTTAGTCAAAGCCATCCAGGATGCGCGCAATTTCTCAATCCCCATCCACCAACACCAAATACACAACCATGCCCGCTACACCGAAAAGGAAGAAGTACAGCCGCGTCAACGTCGCCATCGTCGGCCTCGGCTTCGGCACAGAATTCATCCCCATTTACCAGCGTCATCCGCAGGCCAACATGATGGCCATCTGCCAGCGCACCAAAGAGAAGCTGGACATGATCGGGGACGCGTTCGGGATCGAGCATCGCTACACGGACTTCAAAGAGATGCTCAAAAATCCGGATATCGACCTGGTGCACATCAACTCCCCGATTCCGGATCACGGCTGGCAGAGCATCGCCGCGCTCAAGGCGGGCAAGCACGTTTGCTGCACCGTGCCCATGGCCACCAGCATCGAGGAGTGCAAACAGATCGTGGAACTCGTGAAGAAGACCGGGCTCGTGTACATGATGGCCGAGACGGTGGTCTATGCGCGGGAATATCTTTACATGAAGGAGTGTCTCGACCGCGGCATTCTCGGAAAGCTTCAGTTCGTGCAGGCGAGTCACCAGCAGGACATGGACGGCTGGCCGAATTACTGGCCCGGTCTGCCGCCGATGTGGTATGCGACGCATTGTGTGGGTCCGGTGGCGGGCCTCGTCGGCGCGCCGGCGGAGTATGTCAGCTGTTTCGGCAGCGGCACCATTCGCAAGGAACTCATCAAGAAGTACAACAGCCCGTTTGCCGTGGAGACCGCGCACATCAAGTTCAAGGGCAGCGACGTCTGCGCGCGCATCATCCGCAGTCTGTTCGACACCGCGCGCCAGTACCGCGAGAGCATCGACGTCTATGGCAGCAAGGTGAGTATCGAGTGGCCGCTGGTGGAGCATCAGGCGCTCATCATGCACCGCGCCAAACTGCCGGAGGACAAGATTCCGAAGCAGGTCAAGGCGCCGGACTACGCGAAGCGTCTGCCGAAATCGATCCAGCAGTTCACCACCAAGGGTGTCTATGATCTGGCCAAGAACACGCACTTGAGTTTCACCCAGGGTGCCGGGCACGGCGGGAGCCACCCGCACCTCTCCCACGAGATTCTCACGGCGCTGTGCGAAGGGCGCGATCCGTTCCCCAATGCGGTGCAGTCCGCCAACTGGACCTGTGTGGGCCTTTGCGCGCACGAATCCGCACTCAAGGGCGGCGAGATCGTGAAGCTGCCGGCGTTCACGCTGGGATAAGCCGCCATGCCACTGCCCAAAGTCGCCCTGCTGATCGAGACCTCCAATGCCTACGCGCGGGGGCTGCTCAGCGGCGTTCAGGCCTACATTCGCGAAAACAAGCCGTGGTCGGTCTATCTCGCCGAGCAGGGTCGCGGGGATGAGCCGCCGCCGTGGCTCAGGGACTGGAAAGGCGACGGCATCATCGCGCGCATCGAAAACACCGCGATCGCCAAAGTCATCGCCGCGCTGGGCGTGCCCACCGTGGACATGAGCGCCGGGCGCATTCTGCCGCTGCTGCCGTGCTTCGAGATCGACGAAACCGCCATCGGTCAGACGGCGGCGGACCACTTTCTCGAACGCGGCTTCAAGAACTTCGCCTACTGCGGCGATGCCCGCTTCGTCTGGTCCAAAGCGCGCGGCGAGGGATTCACCAAAGCCCTCGCCGCCGCCGGTCACACGGTGCATCATTACAAGGCGCCCCCCGGCGCGGGCGGGGCAGGGGATCATGAAATCCACGCCCTTCGCGACTGGCTGAAATCCCTGCCAAAACCGGTGGCCGTGTTCTGCTGCTACGATATTCGCGGGCGGCTCGTGCTCGACACCTGCCGCAATTCCGCCATTCCCGTGCCGGACCGCGTGGCGGTGCTGGCAGTGGACAACGACGAACTGCTCTGCTCGCTCGCGTATCCGCCGCTTTCCAGCATCATTCCCAACGCCATGCGCACCGGCTATGACGCTGCGGCTCTGCTGGCGCGGATGATGGCGGGCGAAAAAGTCGGGCCCGAGTGCCATTACATTCCGCCCACCGGCGTCTTCACGCGGCAAAGCACCGATGTGCTCGCCGTGGAAGATCCGCATGTGGCCAAAGCCGTGCAATACATCCGGGAGCACGCCACCGACGGCATCTGCGTGGACGATGTGGTCTCCCAGTGCGGCATCTCCCGCCGTTTGCTCGAAGGGCGTTTCAAAAAGCTCCTCGGACGCAGCCCGCACGAGGAAATTACCCGTGTGCAGATTCTCCGGGTGCAGGACCTGCTGGCCAATTCGGACCTGCCGCTCAGCGATGTCGCCGACCGCACGGGCTTTCGTTATGTGGAATATCTCAGCGCCGTCTTTAAGCAGAAAGTCGGCATCCCGCCCGGGAAATTCCGCCTCCAGCACCGTCCCCGGCAGAAGTCGCCAGGACGGTAAAAGAGCCACAGATGGACACAGATGAACACGGATGAGATGGCGGAAGTGCTGATTCAAAGGCGCTGCCGACTCAGTTTTGCCGCCGTGCATTCCGATGACCCGGGAAAATCCGTGACTCTCTGTGTTCATCTGTGGCTTCTTAATCGCCTGACTTGAGCCCGCATGGAATTCCAGTTCACCATCGCCGAGGAACACGCCGGCCAGCGGCTGGATAAGTTCCTTGCGGCAAAACTGGAGGGGCTTTCGCGCTCACGCATTCAGGCGCTGATCAAGGAGGGAGCCGTGACGGTGAATGGACGGACCGCGAAGGCCAGCCAGAATCTTGAAACCGGTGATGCCGTCACCGGCATCATTCCCCCTGACAAACCCGCGGAAGCCCTGCCGCAGGACCTGCCGCTCACGGTGCTGTACGAAGACGCCGACCTCGCCGTGCTCGACAAGTCCAGCGGCATGGTCGTGCATCCCGCGCACGGCAATGACGACGGCACGCTCGTCAATGCGCTGCTCCATCGCTTCGGCGCCATGAGCAGCGTCGGCGGCGTCGCCCGGCCCGGCATCGTCCACCGGCTGGACAAGGAAACGAGCGGCTGTCTCGTCGTGGCGCGCAACGATGCCGCGCATCACAGCCTCACGGAGCAGTTCGCCGGGCGCAGTGTGGAGAAAATCTACCTCGCGGTGGTCCAGGGCATTCCCGCCCCGCGCCGCGGCACCGTCACCTCACACATCGCCCGCGATCCTCACAATCGCCTCCGCATGGCCGTGGTCGCCCCGCCGGCAGGGAAGCATGCGGTCACCGATTACGAAGTGCTCCACGTCACGGGTGCGGATGCGCTGGTGCAGTGCACGCTCCACACGGGCCGCACGCACCAGATTCGTGTCCATATGAAGCATCTCGGTCATCCGCTGCTCGGCGACGAAATCTACGCCCGCACCGCTCGGCAGACCCGCGTCCCCCGGCTCATGCTCCACGCGTGGAAACTCGGCTTCACTCATCCCGCCACGGGACAACGACTCGCCTTCACCGCGCCGGTGCCGCCGGAATTCCGCCCCTGGCTGCCGCCCGAATTCAGCCCAAAAGGGAAAATGGAGAAGCAGAAAACCACAGATGGACGCTGATTAACACGGATATACGCATGACTTCGGATTCACTTGCCGCAGGAGGATTCACGTGATCACAACCTGCTGAGCATCGGTGTTCATCCGGGTCCATTCGTGGTTCTATTTTCCTCTTAAGGTTCAGGGCTTGAGCGTCAGGGTCGCGCGGACCGGATAGTGATCCGACGGCCACTTGCCGTCCGCCGCTTCGTTCAGAATCGCCGCCTCCGCCGCCGCGAATTCTCCGGATGTCAGGATGTAATCGATGCGCGATCCGTCCCGCCGGCCGGAGAAGTTGTGAAAGGTGCCCGATTCCCCCGGTTTCGCCCCGGGGTGCAGAGCCGCCCACGCATCCGTCAGGACCGGCGGCCCCTTGAGCATCACGGCGACAGCCGGATTGTCAGGCGCCGCATTGAAGTCACCGGTCACGATCACCGGTGCCAGAGGTTTCCGCGCCGCGAGACGCTGCACGATCAGCGCCGCGCTTCTTTCCCGCGACGGCTGCGACTGGTGGTCCATGTGCGTATTGAAAAAGTAAATCTCGCGCCCCGTCCTGCGGTGGCGGAACCGGCCCCACGTGCACACCCGCGTCACTTTATTGCCCCACGACATCGAACCCGGCGCCTCCGGCGTATCGCTGAGCCAGAAGGTGCCGGATTCCTTCACCTCCCACGCCGCCTCGCGGTATAGGATGGCGCTGTATTCGCCCTTTTCCTTTCCGTCGTCTCGCCCCGCTCCGATCTCCGCATAGCCCGGCACGCGCTGCTTCACGTCATCCAGCATCACGCGAAAGGCTTCCTGCGTGCCGACGAAATCCGGGGCATCCTTCTTGATGATCTCCGCCGCGGCTTCGCGCCGCGCCGTCCAGGCTTTGTCGCCCGTGTCGCCCGGATTGATATAGCGCAGATTGAACGTGAGCACCCGCACCGCCTCCGCAGCGGGAGCCGTGAGTTGGCCAAGGCAGAGGAACAACGGCAGCAGTGAACGCATCAGTCTCATGCTCCCCGGTAACATGCGCACCGCGGCTCCGGCCAGCGGATTTCACCGCGGATGTGCGGAATTGCCGCGGCGTCAGGGTTCGGACAGGGCCGTCTCCACCATCAGCTCCGCGCTCAGTCTTTCGAGGCTGGAGCGGAGCGCCGCGAGGTCCGCCTCCGCCGGGCCTGACAAACGCAGTTCCGCCGTGAACAGCGGCTCGCCGCTCATGGGCGCACTGGTCACTTCACTGCGAAACTCCTCCACATTGAGCCCGGCCCGCGCCACCGCCGCGGAGATCTGGCTCACGATGCCCGGATGGTCGAGTCCGGTCACGTGCAGGACGACTTCACGCCCCGCCGCCGCTCCCGGAGGGTTTCCCTCCATCACCTGCACCGTCAACCCGGCGCCGCTCAGGCCGGACAAATCCACCCGCAGTGCGGCCTGTTCACTCTCCGGCGCCTCCACGCGCACCACTCCGGCGAAATAGCCGCCCAGATGAATCAGCCGGCTCTCCAGCCAGTTGCCGCCGCGCGCCGCCACCGCCGCCGCCACGCATTCTACAAGGCCCGGCCGGTCCGGACCCGCCACAGTGAGTATTAAATGTGTTCCCATGCCCGCATCCAAAGACCGCCGCGCCGGCTGCGCAAGCCGTGAAGCAGCCCCCGCCCCGCCGTAAAAAGTAAAAAGGGGTCGGTGTGCAAAAATTTACAATTGACCTCAGCGCCTCGATCCGGTACCGACAGAGGCATGGCCCGCAGCATCCGCATCGAGTATCCCGGCGCGTTCTATCACGTGATGGCGCGGGGGAACCGCAGGGAGAAAATCTTCCTCGACGACGACGACCGGCGCTTCTTTCTTCACACCCTGGGCGAAGCCTGTCAGCGCACCGGCTGGCGGGTTCACGCGTGGGTGCTGATGAGCAATCACTATCACCTCTTCCTGGAAACTCCGGAGGCGAACCTCTCTGCCGGCATGAAGTGGCTGCAAAACACGCTCACCCGGCGCTTCAACGTGCGGCACCGGAAGTGGGGCCGCGTTTTTGGCGACCGCTATAAGGCCGTACTCGTCGAGGGCGGCTCGGCCCATCACTACCAGACGCTCCTCGATTACATCCATCTCAATCCGGTGCGCGCGCGGCTGGTCCGTCCGCGTGACGGGCAGAGCCTGCTGGAGTTTCCGTGGAGCAGCGTGGCCGGCGGGTATGCCCTGCCGCCCGGGAAGCGGGCCAAATGGCTGGCCACCACCGGAGGGTTCAGCGCCTGCGGAGTGGAGGACACGGCCGCCGGACGGCGGAAGTTTGTGGAGCGGCTCGACCGGCGCGCCGTCATGGAGGCCACCGTCCGCTGCGGCGTGCCGTTGCTGGACGCGGAAGTGGACGCCCGGTGCAGTCACCTGCGGCGCGGCTGGTATTGGGGCACGCAGACATTTGCGGAGAAAATGCTGCACACCTTCCGCCCGCGCGCGGCGGCGGCCAAATCGCGGACCTACGCGCGCACCGCGGAGCGGCGGGCGCACGGGCTGCAGCAGGCGGAGCAATGGCTGCGGGAGGGGCTGGCCGCCGCGGCGTTGACTCCGCAGGATCTGCCCGCGCTCAAGAGCACCGATCCGCGGAAAGTGGCGCTGGCGGCGCTGCTGTGGCGGCACACCACCGTCCCGCAATCGTGGCTCGCGCAGCGCCTGCACCTGCGCAGCGCCGCCAATGTCAGCCAGCTGCTGCGGCGCGCGGCCAAAACAAAACCGCCCCGCGGAAGCCTGCCGCCGCCGCTGCGCGAGTTTCTCCAGCAGGCTCTCAAAGATACTGAAGGATGAGGCAGTCTCAGCCGAAGGCTGCCTTTTTCAAAAGATGCACACCGACCCTAATGGCACGTTCTGTCAGGCAATGAAGCCCCGCGGCAGACCATCGTGCGGCCCATTGACCGCAAAGCCGCCGCCAATCTGCGCTACAGCGAGTGGGAATTGACGCGCCGCCGCAAGGTGGAGACCGACGGCAGGGGCAGCATCGGCTACGTGCATCTGCGCGCCATGACCGAGGACGACATCGCCGCGTGGGTGCGCGACTACTTTCCCGTCTTCAACCGGCAGGGGCTCATCATCGATGTGCGGCACAACGGCGGCGGCAACATTGACAGCTGGCTGCTGGGGCGCCTGCTGCGCAAAGCATGGATGTACTGGCAGCCGCGCACCGGCGCGCCGGAGTGGAACATGCAGTATGCTTTCCGCGGCCACGTCTGCGTGCTCTGCGACGAATTCACCGCCAGCGACGGCGAGGCCTTCAGCGAAGGCTTCCGACGGCTCGGACTCGGCAAAGTCATCGGCACCCGCACCTGGGGCGGCGAGATTTGGCTGAGCATGGACAACTGGCTCGTGGACAAAGGCATCGCCAGCGCTGCGGAGATCGGCGTCTATGGACCCGAGGGCGCATGGCTCATCGAAGGCCACGGCGTCGAGCCCGACATCCGCGTGGACAATCTCCCCCACGCCACCTTCCGCGGCGAAGACACACAGCTCGACACCGCCATCAAGCACCTCCAGGAACTCATCGCCAAAGACCCGCGCCCGGTTCCACCCGCGCCGCCCTATCCGGACAAACGCGGCGTGAAATAGCGTGCGGCATTGTGGGGCTTGGCAAGAGGTTAGGCGTTTCGTTCGAACGTAGAATGCGCCGGAAAGATGGCTGGAAGGCTGAGCGGCAGAATCAGACTCATTGCTGAGTGGAAGCGGCTCGGATAATCCAGCGTGTAGGAACGGGTTTTTCGCTATTGGCCTTGGCAAAGCGTTCTGGAGGGTGAATGTTAAGGTAGTCTTGGCTCCCAAATGCGTCAGTGACTAGCGACACTGGCACATCGTAACTGACGGCGTTCGGAAGGCGGGACTTGATCGCCGCGATCTCCTGGCTATCGCGCTCAGCGGCGGTACGGAGAGCATGAATCTCATCGGTCGCCTTCTTGGCGACTGCGGTCTCGAGCGCACCCTTTGCGGCACCCCAGCTCACGACACCGACTGCGAGGATGAATGCAATAGCTCCGCCTATGAGTCCTTTGGTGTAATCGCGCGAGATGACAAAATACTTTTCGGTGAGATGTCCAATCAGTCGGTGGTTCTCCTCGGTGAGTTGCATCGGTTGTTTAGTATTCATTTTGGGTGGTTGGGTTGGTGAGCGTGCGAGCGATCAAGCGGTGCCGACCGCCATGGCGGGGGTGAGCATTGAAACGGAATGGCGGGTTAAGGTTACGGAAAGCATGGCCGACAGAGCAGCCCCGGCGATTGGCACAAGCGTTATGTTCGCCCTTGGTGGAAGCTGTAGTTCGGTCATGCAGTCGGCTTGAGTTTGTCGTAATGCTCGTCAAGATCGTTGATGAACAGCCTCATCAGTTCATGGTTTTTCAAGCTCGCAACTTCATTGCCGACATCCTTACGGATAGCTAGCAATACTGCCTCCATCCGCTCGAATCCTGCTGTGGGCTCGGATGCTGTCCACGGATGGCTGCGAAAAGCAATCCAAGAGCGAATCACGTCTGAACTGCCCCAAGTGGTAAGGCGGCGAGTAAAGTCTGCAAAACGGGCTGACATCTCATCCTCGCTGGGTTTGGGGCGTCCGTTCTTACCTCCGAGCAACACCTCAAAAAACAGTGACAAGACATCCTCATAAACGGGAATCTTTTTCTCGCGTATATCGTGAGCTATCTTGAGCTTGGTGTCCCAGATCTTGCCCAATACCAGCGTAAGGACTGCCACTAATACAGTTACGGCTGCTGTGATAAGGGTCTTCCCAAGGTCGCCATTAATCGAGTTCAGCTTATCAACGAAGGCAGCGAACAGATAATAAACGCCGATAGCAAGCGCGGCTAAAGTGGCAAGACCGACAAGAATTGGCTGGACAGCGGTGCGCATGTTAGTTGGCCGAACGTCAAAGGCCTGGCACCCCTGACCGAGAGCGCGGCTTCGACTGCGGGTTGAGGGTGATGCTACCAGTGGTCATGGAACTCAGAGCGAGTCAGGGGTTGTCCAGCGCCGGCTTGTGTGTGCCCGGCATGGGCACAGTCCAAATGGGGTTCAAGTCCCCTGTA